>NZ_BONF01000027.1 GCF_016862575.1 Catellatospora bangladeshensis
TGTGGTGTGGCCACACCTTGTGACACGAGACGGCGATCTTGTCGGCGTGCTGGCCGGGAGTCAGGCCGCCGGAGTCGACGGGCTCGCCGAGGGGTCGGCGGACGGGGCCGTGGACGGCTCCGCGGACGGGTCCGGGGTGGGCTCGGCCGGGGGCTCGTACGGAATGGCGCTGCCCTTCACGTACTCCTCCCACGGCTTGTCCCAGTCGGTCCAGCCGTTGCCGTAGTCGAGCTTGCGCGGCGTGCCGACGGTCGTCAGCGGCGTGCCGACCAGCGTGTTGTTGAACAGGTACGCCGCGTTGGCCATGGAGACGTTCACGCAGCCGTGCGACACGTTGCGCTTGCCCTGGTGCTGCACCGACCACGGCGCGGCGTGGATGAACTCGCCGCCCCAGGTCAGCCGCTGCGCGTAGTCGATGTTCGTGCGGTAGCGGTTGGCCGGGTTCGGGTCGTCCATCGTGTCGAAGACGGTCTTCCGCTTCTTCTCGATGACGATCATCGTGCCGCTGGACGACGGCATCGTCGGCCGCCCCAGGCTGACCGGGATCGTCTTGACCGCCTTGCCGTCCTTCAGCACCGTCATCTGGTGGGTCTTGTCGTTGACCCTCAGCTGGATGTCCGGACCCACGCTGCACACCAGCGTCGAGTCGCGGCGGCCGTAGTAGTCCCCGCCCAGCGGCAGGCCACCGGCCCGCACGTGCACGAAGACCTTCGTGCCGGCCTTCCAGAACACCTTCGGGCGCCAGTGCAGCTCGGTGCCCGAATACCAGGTCCAGACGCCTTCCTGGAACGGCTCCGTCGACACCAGCAGCCGGCGCTGGAACGCGGCCCGCTGCGCCTTCGGGATGGTCCGGCCCGTCTTGAAGATCAGCACCATGCCGACGCCGATCACGGCGTTGTCGGCCAGGAAGCTGCTGACGCCGACCTGCTTGCTCGCGGGCGGCTTGGCCATGGTCGTGAACGTCGCGGTCGCGGTCGCCGGCTTGCCGTCGTCACCGGTCGCGGTCACCGTCGCGGTGTACGTCGCGCCGTACGCCAGGGCCTTCTCGGGCAGCCAGCCGGCGCCGTCCGGGTGCATCGCGCCCTTGACCTCGGCGCCGTTGGCGTCCTTCAGCGAGACCTCGGTCGTCTGCGCCTCCGTCGCGGCGAACACGATCTCCGTGCCGGCCGGCACGTTCTTGGCGTCCGCGGCCGGACCGGAGATGGTCACGCTCGCCTTGGGCGGCGTCTCCTGCGGCTTCTCGCCGCCGTCGCCGCCGCCGTTCCAGATCGGCGACTTGTCGCCGGTGCAGGCAGCCAGGCCGGTCACACCGGCGACACCGGCGCCGGCGAGGCCGAGCGCGGTCAGCGCGCGCCGCCGGGTCAGCTTCGGGGTGGTCGGGGTGTCGGGGGTGGGCATAGCGTCCTCACATCGTTGAGGGGTGTGCGCGGCACAACGTCATCCATCCTGCCTCAATGACGCTCCGCACGGGGGTGCGAGTTGCCCGCAGTGAGTCTTCACACCGTACATCCGGGCAGCTACCAGACTATCGGGCAGCCGGGGTCGGAGACATGGCCGAGGGCGCGGGAACGGCGCTCGGGGCCACACCCGGGGCCGCGCTCGGGGACGGGGACGGCGAGGCCGACGAGACCGGCGGGTTGACCGCCTCCGGGCGCAGCTCGTCCGGGATCGGCAGCGCGCTGCCCTTCACGAACTCCTTCCAGCTCAGGTCCCAGGCGGTGAAGCCGTTGCCCTTCTCCAGCTTCACGCCCGTGCCCTTGACCGTCACCGGGTCGCCGACGTGCGTGTTCTCGAACAGCCACACCGCGTTGCCGGGGGAGACGTTCAGGCAGCCGTGCGACACGTTGCGCCGGCCCTGGTCTCCCACGCTCCACGGCGCCGAGTGGATGAACTCCCCGCCCCAGGTCAGGCGCTGGGCGTACTGGATCGCCACCCGGTACTGGTCGCCCGGCTCGCCGGTGGTGTCGAAGATGGTGGACGCCTGCTTGTCCATGATCACCATGGTGCCGGAGGAGGAGGGGGTGCTCGCCTTGCCCAGGCTCACCGGCATCGACTTGACCTTCTTGCCGTTGCGCAGGACGTCGATGTGCTTGTCCGAGTTGCGGACGACCAGCTCCAGCTTTTCGTCGGTGATCTTCGCGGCGGCGCGGCGGTCGTCGTCCCCGTAGCGGCCCTCGCCCATCGGGACGCCCTTCAGGGCCGCGCGGACGGTGAGTTTGGTGCCCGGCTTCCAGTACTGCGGGGCGCGGTAGGTGACCTGGCGGCCGCTCATCCAGTGCCATACACCCGGCTGGGGTGGTGTCGTTTCGACGAAGAGGCGCTTCTCCACCGCTGCTCGGGCGGACTCGGGGATCTGCTCGGAGAACTCGACGACGACGGGCATCGCGACGCCGTAGGTGTGGTCGTCGAAGAGGTACATGCCGGTGCCGACCTGGCGCTGCGGCTCGGGCATGGTGGTGAAGGAGGTCTGCGAGGTGACGGCCCTTCGGCCGTCGGTCGCGACGGCGGTGACCGTGTAGGCGGTCTTGTACTGGAGCGGCTTTTCGGGGACCCAGGTGGTGCCGTCGGGGCGCATTCGGCCTGCGACCAGCTTGCCCTTGGCGTCGGCGACGTGCACCGAGCGGACGGCGGCGTTGGTGGCGGTCAGGCCGATCTCGGTGCTGACCGGGAGGTCCTTGGTCTCGGCGGCGGGGGTCAGTTCGAGGGTCTGCGCGGGTGGGGCGGGGGGTGGGTTCTTGGCGGCGGTGACGCCGGTGGGTTCGCTGTCGCATGAGGCCAGCGTGGGTACGAGGAGAGCGGCGGCGACCGCCGCGACGCCGAGCCTGCGGAGTGCACGCATACGCCACCTGCCTGGATCCTGGTGAAATGTCCCGGTTCACATCCTGCCGTAGGGGAGTGGGGGTTGTGGTGGGTTCCGACGGATTCTCGGGATCGTGGCGCAAGATGATCTTCGAGTGAGGGCGGTCACAGGTTGCTCTGTGTGACGGTCTCGGGTGGGTTGAGGGTCGGCTGAGCTGGGGCGATATGGACGGTTCGTGGTGGTACGGCGGATGGGTTTGGGGGGATTTGGCGGCACGGGCGGGCGGTCGGTTAACCGATTGGAGATCCGCCGGATCGTCGTGCTAAGGTTCTCTCCGTTGCCAACGAGCGCCGCTAGCTCAACTGGCAGAGCAGCGGACTCTTAATCCGCGGGTTCGGGGTTCGAGTCCCTGGCGGCGCACAGCGAAAGCCCCGTCTGACCTGGTCAGACGGGGCTTCTGGCATTCCGGGGATGGCTGGGATGCGGTCCGGGTGTGCTCAAGGTGTGCTCGGATGTGCCGTGACCTGTTGATATACGCCGTCAGTTGCCGTCATCTCTCGGCTTTGATCTTGTTGCGAGCTTTGGTCGGGGATCGGACGGCTGTCGTTTCCGTGACGCCCTTCGAAGAGTGCACAGAGTGGTTCAAGTGGATCTCAGGACGACCGCCGCCCGAGCCGATTCGGCACGCGATGCGCAGTTGGCCGGCCGCTACCCGTTCCGGTAAGCCGCCCAGGTACAGGCGGCCTCAGCGACTTCGACCTTCCACTGTTGGGGGTCGGCGATGGCGATCTCGGCCCACAGCCGTCGGGCGGCGGTGACGAAGGTCGTTACCGCTTGCTCGGAGGCAGCGGCGAAGGCGGGAGAGTCCTGGCACCACAGCTCGGCGTCCTTAGGCGTGTGGCCTGCGTGGATGAGTTGTAGTCCCACGCAGGCGGTGTCGAACCAGGGTGCGGCGAGGGTCGGCCACGCCCAGTCAATGAACTTCGCGGTGCCGTCGATCAGGATGTTGTGGCGATGCAGATCCGTGTGCGCGACGGTCGTCCCAGCGAGCAGATGCGCGTGGTCGCCTGCGTAGCCGCGCCAGCGATCTTCGGCGGTGCGCAGCATGAGCCCGTCAGGGGCGGGTATGGCGTTGAGGGCCTGCAGGCTCGCGGTGATCTTCGACAGGTCCGGCGAGCCGGGGCTCAAATCGGCGTGTTGAGCGTCGAGGTACCGGAAGCCGAGCACGTCCCAGCCGTCGGCGGCCACGTGGAAGGCGAGCGGTGCCGACACGTGCCGGACGTGGGAGTTGATCGCGGCCTCGTTACTCTGGGTCCAGACGGCCCGCTTGTGGTCGGCGGGGACGCCCTTGAGGAAGTAGCGGTCGCGCGTGGTGTGCATGACCATGCCGACCAGGCAGTTGTGCCCGGTGCCGACCTGCTCGGCACGGATGAAGGACCCCGCCTCGGCCTCGATCAGGTGGCGCAGGCCGGCGGGAAGGTCTTGCCATGACACGCGCGGATTCAGGATCTGCTCCTTCGCTGGGCCGCTTGCTGGCGGCGAGGTTACCGGGGTGGTGGAGGGCGGTCCCAGCGCCCACGCCGGGACCACCCTCGTCGGTCGTCAGTACGGGTTGTCGTCGCTGGAGTTGCAGTTGCACTTGTTCGCGGCCAGGACGGTCTGCTCGACGTTGACGAACTCGATCTCCGTCGCCTCAGGCCGTGGCTGCGGACGCTGGGACAGCGCGACCATGACCGGTGCCGGCCGGGTCGCTGTGGCTGTCGGTGCCATTGACAATCACCTCCCCACTTTCTCGGTGCTGGCAGTAGCGCTCCATCGGCGACTTCGCCTGCCGGTACAGCCGGACCAGCGGCATGCACGTGTTGCACGTGCCCTGCACACTGCAGCCGCTGCACCCGCCGGTCCTGGCGAGCAGGCCGTCGGCGATGCCGCCGAGTCGGCGCAGGCCCTCCACGCCTTCGGCGAGGAGGTCGATGTTGGGGTCACGGCCGACCTTGCAGATCGACGCCATGCCGTGCGGGTCCACGTGGAAGAACGTGTGCCCAGCGTTGCAGCCGGTGAACGGCTTGCGGGCTTTGAGCAGCGGCATCGACTGCGCGGGCAGGCTCCGGGCGCTGCCCATGATCGTCGGAGAAATGTTCGAGAACACGTGGTAGGGCAGCCCGAACCCCTCGGCGAGCGCGATCATGCCGTCGACCTCGGCGTCGTTGGTCTTGGTAACGACGAGGTTGAGGTTCATGGTCAGCCCGGCCCCGCTGGCGGCGGCCAGGCCCCGGTGGAACTTGTCGAACGCTCCCCTGCGGCGCACGAGCGCGTCGTAGCTGTCGGCCGTGGCACCGTAGACGCTGATCGTGATGTGATACGCCGGTCGGGTTCGCAGCAGGTCGAGGATCTCCGGCTTCCACAGCCGCGACGCGTTGGTCGAGATCGAGATCATCATGCCGAGGTCCCACGCGTGCGTGTAGGTCTCGGTGAACAGCTTGTCGATCAGCGGCTCGCCGCCGGTCAGCTGCAGCCACACCACCCCGGCGTCACGCAGGATGTGCAGGAGCCGGACCCGCTGTTCCCAGGCCAGGCCCTCGAAGCGCTTGATGTCGAGGTAGCAGTGCTCGCAGTCGTAGTTGCAGCCGAGATTGAGCTCCCACGACGCCCGCCCGTAGCCGTAGCCGTAGTTGCTGGGCTGGCGCACGGTCACGACCTGGTTGACGGGCTTATCACGCAGGCGTAGCCCCCAGCCGTTCATGGCGGCGTTGCCCAGCCAGTCCGGTACTGGGCCGTGACGCGCGGACAGGTCGCGAAGCTGCTCGTAGTGCCCGGCGGGAATGCGCATGCCCTGCTCGCTGCCGGGTTTGAGGATGAGATGGCCGTCGTCGAGGAACGGGGTGGCGATGAGCTGGTGCATGTCGATCACCTCCTGAGGGAGTGGGGTAGTGGGCGGCTGCCTGGCTGGCGACCGCCCGGAGTTCCGGCCCTTGGGTCAGCCGGACTGGCGCGAGTCCATCAGCGCGGTCGTGGTGGTCCCCTGGGCGTGCAGTCATCCCTCCTTGGCCCGCTGGTTAGCTGTGAATGACGGCATCGCTCGACGGCGTCAGGGCGATGAGCTGGCCCTATGTGTCCGGTCTCCACCCGACGTGCCGAAGGCGTGAAACATTGATCTCACCCCGGCACCGAAGTCCCCACCAGCGCCGATCAGCTCCATGGGCCGTCGGCGAGGAAGCTGGCGATCATGACCGAACAGTGCGGCATGCGCCGTGGCACGCTGAGCGCAAGGCTCCAGCTCCCGGCAGGACAGACACCGCCCGCCGACGTCGGAGCGCAGATGTTCGGCGATGACACGGTGGGCCGCGTCGACGCCGAGGAGTGCGGCGGCCGGCACCGTGGCTCGGATCGGCTTCACGGCTGACTCTTTCCGGCGGTCGGGGCGGCGGACCAACCTTGAACGATCTGCTGGATCGCCGCGCGGCCTTCGTTGTTGAGCTGCAAGGTAAGGCCTCGGGCGGGGCGTACCTGGTTCATCAGCCGTTCGCCCATCATCAGGTGCAGAGTTGAGGTCACCGCCTCCACCGACACGTCCGGTAGCGATCCGGCAAGCTCACGGATGGTCCAAGCCCGGCCGGGCTCAGCGAGCAGGACCTTGTAAATCTGCAGGCGGGGAACGCTGCACACCGTCAGCACCTTGGCATGTCGTGGCTTCATGAGAGGTCGCCATCCTGCACTGCCTGAGCCCACTGAGCTTGAGAGCACGGAAACCGGGCGAATGTACAGGTGAACTCGTAACAGCCCTGGCACAGGCGGTCTTCGTCGGGCGTGCACCAGCAGGATCGAGCGCGCATCCATCTCGATGCCACCGTCCGGCTTGTCAGCTGTGATGATCATGACCATGGTCCTGTTCTGGCGTCCAGGGCCAGGACCTCAGTGGTGCTCCACCCGGCGTCGATGAGCGCGTCGAAGGCCCAGCTGTAGGTCGTGCACGGGAACATCTCGTGGCAGTTGAGGCACCGATCGCCCTCTGGCCACGAGATCGGGCAGTGCACCCGCGCGAGATGCTGCGCCTGAGGAAGGCACGCCCTGGTCGGCTTGATTGCGTTCGCTACGGCGTTCACCGCTGAACCCTCCCGTCGTCACGCGATGCGCCCGGCCGGACGGAGGCGGTGTCACGTCCGGCCGGGGCCTTCTCCCGCAGCCGGGGCGCCGCGGTGCGTGGCGGTGCCGGGTAGCGGGATCGACGGGGATGCCCGTCGATCAGTAGCTTGGCGGCTGCGGCTTGTAACCATGAAGCGGACAGGCGTCAGCCGTTGTCGGCAGACAACGGCAGACAGTCAGGTGCCGAGGGTGGGCCGGACCCGTTAGGGTCGTTCCATGCAGGTGGGCGGCCGTCGGGCCAGCGAGTGGACGATTCACGGCGAGCGGGTGGTCGACGACACCCGGCGTGCGGCGCTGAGCATCGCCGACGTCGAGCTGCCCAACGGAGTCCGCTTCGAGCAGTACGTGCTCCGCGTGCCGACAGCGGCAATGGTGATCGTGGTCGATGACGCCGAGCGCGTGCTGATGATGTGGCGCCATCGCTTCATCCTCGACCGCTGGGTGTGGGAGTTGCCCGGCGGCTACATCGATCCTGATGAGGACCCGGCCGTGTGTGCCGCACGCGAAGTCGAGGAGGAGACAGGCTGGCGGCCACGAACTCTGGAGCCGCTGGTGACCTTTCAGCCAATGGTGGGCACCATCGACCAGACAAACCTCGTCTACCTGGGGCGCGGGGCCGACCACATCGGCACCGCACCCGACGTCAACGAGGCCGAACGAGTCGAGTGGATCCCCCTCGACGACATCGAGCGTCGGATACGCCTAGGCGAGATCGTCGGCGCGGGCTCCGTCGCAGGCCTGCTCGCCGTCCTTCTACTGAGAGCGCAGGGCAAGCTCTAGACGGCAGTTAGCACGGGGCGAGCCCGTTCGGTGAACTCACGCACGGCTGGCAGACCGACGTGCTTGGCAAGCCGGTCCGCCAACTCGCCCAGGTAGTCGCGAGCACGCATCGAATCCAGCCCTTCGGCCGCGTCGACCGCCTGCATGCCCACCGCGCTCGCCTGATCGAGATCGCCTGCCTGGGCGTGTGCGGTCGCCAGCAACGCCAGGTTGAACTGCTTGCCACGCGCGTAATGCCGGCCGTCCATGTCGAGGGAGCGCTCGGCGAAACGACGCGCGAGGTCACCACGGCCCAGGGCGGCGAAGCAGTGGCCGAACTTGGCCGCTAGATACGACTCGTCGAAGTACCCGATCCACTGCGGGGCGCTGGTGCGATCGGCCTTGTCGAACGCGCGCTTAGCCCGGTCCAGAGCCTTGGCGCAGGCCGCCTCGTCCCCACCCGAGGCATGACCCTGCGCTTTGAGAACCGCGGACTCGGCCTCGATCGCCTTGATCCCCGCCTCTGCGGCGACCCGGCCCGCCGCACGGGCAAGATCGACCGCATGTGCCGAAGCTTTGAGATAGGCGGCTTGATGGCTCATCGCCGCTAGGATCTCGGCACCCAGGGCTCGGTCACCGGCACCATATGCCAGCCGCAGCGCCTGGATCATGTACCGCTGAGCCAGCCCGTTCATGCCGATGTCGTACGACGCCCACCCGGCCAGCTGCGTCGCCTCAGCCGCAGCCGACAGCAACGCCCGGCCCGTGTTCGCGTCGTACCTTCCTTGCAGCATCGCGGCCACCTCTCCTTGGAGGAACCGCACGATGCTCTCCCGCACATGGCCGCCACCGAACTGGTTGTCGAGCGTGCGGTACGTGGCAGTGATCCGCTTGACCGTCTCGACGTCGGGTTCACCGATCAGGCGATCACCGTCGCCGGACGGGCGTTCGTCCATCGGCGAGACAAGCCACCGCATTGCAGGCGCCATGAAGGCCGTGGCGCTGAACCCGACCGCCCGGAGCATCTTCCGCCGCTGCACATCTTCCTGCCAAAGGTCTACGGCGAGGGCGACACCCTGTCGCCAATCCGGCGCAAACTCTAGCCCCAGACCACTGGGGGCGTCGTGGTCGCGAGCATCTTTGTGTCCGCTGCTGTCGGCTGACATCTCCCGCACCATGGCTGACAATTCGCCATTGCCGCCAAGTGCGCCGTCCAGCAGTAACGCGACCGATACGCTCGGCTGCTTCTTGCCAGCTTCCAGGTCCCACAAGAACCCATGAGAGCAGTGCACCTGCTGGCCAAGACGCCGCAGAGAGACTCCTCGCTGCTCGCGCAACTCCTTGAGTCGCGAAGGAAAAGCTGGGTCGACAAGAACAGATCGTCGCGGCATGCCCCTCTCCCTGGCGACGAAGCTCATTTCGTGGGTGGTGCGGGGGTTCACGCCCGGGATTTCCTAAAAGGCTTGACGCGAACCGACTGCATTGACAACCGTACCCAAGGATCGATCATCAGTCACGAACGAAGCCGACGGAACGGGTGCCGTGAATTCGGAGTTCAGGAAACAGCTCGCCGAAGGGGTTCGATTGATGGAGCAGATGGTCGTACTGAGGCTCGGCTCGTTCGTAAAGCACATGATGGCAACGGGGTGAGGGACGCCGTGGACGAAATCGAGTTGGCCGCGTTGACCACCTTCGGCGCCGATGAGGCACTGGCTGTCGTTCGTAGGGCGCTGGCCGGAACCCGGTTCGCTGATGCCGACCTCACGGTCCTGAGGCCACCGGCTGACAACGCCGTTGTCGCGGTGCCTGCCGCTGGACTCGTCGCGCGTGTCGGCGCTGTGCGCGCTCGCCGAGAGCGTTTGCGGACCGAACTGGAGCTGGCGACGTGGTGCGAAAGCAGGGGAATCCAAACGGTCAGACCCGCCGGGTCACCGCCGACTGAGCAACTGCTCCAAGTCGACGGCCGCATCGTCACCTGGTGGCAGTATCTGCCGACGGCGGAACGGGGCACCGCCCAAGCCCTGGGCCGACTGCTGAGGCAGCTACACCGGCAGCCTCCGCCGTGGCCCGACCTGCCGCCACTCAACCCCTGGAACCGCGTCCGCCGGCAGCTGTCGGCCGCAGCGAGCGGGATACCGGCCGCCGACCTGGCGGGCCTTGTCGATCTTCGTGACGAACTCGACCGTCGATGGTCGGCATCGCGGTGGCCCGCTGAACCGAGCGCGATCCTGCATGGCGACGCGCACGTGGGTAACACGCTTTCGATTGCCGGACAGGTGCACCTCCTCGACTTCGAAGACAGTTGCCTCGGCCCCAGGCAGTGGGACATCGCTTACGTCATCGGTTCGTGGCGCCTGGGATGGCTCACCGACGCCGAGTTCGACCAGTTCGTGGCCGCTTACGGCGATGACCTCCGCGACGACGCGGACATCGACCTCCTTGTCGACATATCGCTGTTCCGTCGCACGTGCTGGTACGCGTCCCGCGCCAGCCGCGAGCCCCAGATTGTCGATGCCGTCCGTCACCGGATCGCCACGCTGCTGGACCCATCGCTGCGGCGCGACTGGCGTCGATCGTGACGGCTTGGAGCTGACGGCGCCGGTGACCTGCTCACTGCTCGGCTCGACTGTCACCTCGCAGGGGAGGGGTGAACAGCCCAGCCGCAGGCGACCAGTGCTCGAAGGATGAGCGTGATGACCAGTCGGGGTCGGCCGAGTCGTACGGCGAGTTGGGCGATGGAGACCGTGCCCATGCGGTGCATGAGTTCCATGACGTCGCCCATGTCACGGCACAGCGGTGTGGTAGGCGAGACCGTGTAGGCGGTGGCGGTCAGCCGCCATGTGGGGGCGATCTCATTGTCGTGCGACATGGCCTGGCTGTGTGAGTTCGTGTCGCAGCGCGTAATGAGTCGCTGGGCTGTTGTCACGGCTGTGCAGGGCCAGCTGTCAGCGGCGCAGCGTTGCTGGTCGCAGCGCTTGCCGGTCGGGTCTGGCTGGTGTCGGTGTAGCAGCTGTTGGGCGTCGCGGTAGGCCTGGTCGTGTCGCCGGGTCATGAGCGCTCCTTGGGTCGCCGTGCGGGAAACCCATGGACGCTCGTGAGTGCGCGTAGATCAAGTGGTGGCCGTCGTTAGCGGTGTGCCCTCGCGGGCACCGAGTCGGCCGTCGAGTGAGCTGGCCTGTGCCGGAACGCGACTTCGAGTTTCTTGGAGTGCCTGGAGGCTTCGCACTCGTCCAGCTGGCCTCGCGCAAGCTGGTTGACCGGATGGCTCCCGCCGGCATCCGCAGTCTGTGCCGCGGCAAGTTCGCTGTGGTCTGAGCCGGGTCCGAGCCAACCCTTCAGCATGGAGTAGCCCGCTGACAGGCCATGATCGCTGATCATGGTCTTGAACTGCACTGTCAGCGAAGCCGAGATTTCTGTCAGCGAAGGGTCGGCCGGTAGACGTTCGTGGCGGAGCCAGTGGCGACCCAGATGGGGGTGCGCGCTCCGGACCCGCGCTTTCGATCATGCGTCAACGGTTGTTGCGGCACTCTCGATCTTGCGTCAACGACTGTTGCGCGTAGGTGATCTTGCGTCAACGGTTGTTGCATATTAAAGATCTTGGGCGTCAACGACTGTTGCAAGAAGCCGATCTTGTGTCAACGGGCGTTGCAAGCCCTGCGTCGCGGCCGTCCACCGCTGACAGAGCAGCTCAGCGCAAGCCCGCGGCACCCCGGGCGCCGATCATGGTCCGGCTTCACGTAGGCCGCTGACAGACCGCTGACAGATCTATACAGGCAGGTCAAAGCTTCGTCGGCCGAGTCGCGCAGGTCCGGGCTGTCAGCGTCGCCACTGCGCTGACAGAAATGTTGATCACCGCTGTCAGCAAATCGTCGCGTTCGAAACCGCTGACAAACCCGATTACCAGATGTCAGCACTCCCAGCCCTACGACCTCCGGGCGTGCCGACGCACGCGAACCCCCGCCGGCCTGCGGTCCAGCTGCGGGCGCACCGGCCTAAGGAGACTCGCCATGCCCCGACCTGACGTGTGGACCGCCGAACGCATTCGTGCCCTCGGCGTGATCACTGACCTCGCCACCGCCGCGCGGATCCTGCGCATCGGCCGCACCCGCGCCTACCAGATGGCCCGCACCGGCACGTTCCCGATCGCGGTCGCCACCGGTGCCCGCAAGTACGCCGTACGCGTCATCGACCTGCTGCGCTACCTGCACCTGGAGCATCCACTTGATCACCCCGCGGGTCCGAGCGTCCATGGAACCCCACCCACCGGGAAGGAGCTGTCACCATGACCGACAAGGCCGTGTCGAAACGCTGCGGATGCCGCGACCTGCAGACCGGAAAACCGCTGGGCGCCCGCTGCCCGCGCCTGCGACGCAAGGACGGCGCGTGGAGCCCTGACCACGGCACTGGCGCCACCAACTCGACCTGCCCACCGACCCCGCCGGTGCCCGCCGCCTGGTACGCCGCAGCGGCTTCGCCACCCGCACCGACGCCGCCGCCGACAACGACCACATCCGCCAGCTTCTCGCCGCAGCCGCCGGCGACCCGGTCGCCGTCGAGGCGATCGTCGGGCAGATCCTGGCCGCCGGCACCCGCGGCCCGCTACCCGACCTCGCCCTGGTACGCCGCCGGGCCGCGGCTGGGGCCGCGCTCGACGGCGGCGCTACCCTGGCCGAGTACCTGCCCGCGTGGCTGGAACGCGCCGGGGTCGACGACAACACCCTGCGAGGCTACCGCTCGCACTGCGAGCGGTATCTGATCCCGCACCTGGGCCACATCCGTGTCGGGGACCTGCGCATCCGCCACATCCGGGCCATGTTCGAAGCCCTCGACCAGGCCAACGCCCACATCGTCGCCGCCCGCAACGACCCCGACCCGGCGGTACGCGACAGCGTGCGCGGCAAGCGCACCCAGTCCCCGGCGACCTACCCCCGGATCCGGGCCACGCTCAGCACCGCTATGACCACGGCCGTCAGCGAGGAACTGGCCGTCACCAACCCCGTCCGCGGGTACAAGATCCCCAAAGGCGCGCGGGCCAAGGCCCGGATCTGGACCCCCGAACGCGTCGCCGCCTGGCGCGAACGCGGCGATATCCCCAGCACGGTCATGGTCTGGACCGTCCAGCAGACCGGGCAGTTCCTCGACCACATCGCCGACGACCCGCTCTACGCCCTGTTCCACATCATCGCCATGCGCGGCCTGCGCCGAGGCGAAGCCGTCGGCCTGCGCCACGCCGACGTCGACCTCACCGGCCACCGCCTGATCATCACCAACCAGATCGCCCAGCACGGCTGGCAACCCGTCCAGAAGAAACCCAAGACCGGCGCCGGCGACCGGGTCGTCACCCTCGACGACTACAGCGCCGAAGTCCTCCACCTCCACCTGACCCGCCAGGCCACCCTCAAGAGACTGCGGGGCACGGCCTGGCACGACACCGGCATGGTGTTCACCGACCCCGGCGGCAAGCCGCTGCACCCGGCCACCGTTACCGACCTGTTCCGGCAACTCGCCGACGCCTGCGGGCTGCCGCCCATCCGGCTGCACGACCTGCGCCACGGCGCGGCCAGCATCGCCCACGCCGCCGGTGCCGACATCAAATCCATCTCCACCCAGCTCGGCCACTCCGGCATCGCGATCGCTGCCGACACCTACACCGAGGTCTTCGCCGAAGTCGACCGCAACACCGCCAACGCCGCCGCACGCGTAGTACCACGCACCCGGCGGCCCCTACGCGCACTCCCACAGCCCGACAACCGCGGCCACCTACGAGCCGCATAACCCCGCCCACAAGGCTCCTACCGCCCGAAACGCCGCGGGCCGGACCCATCCCCGGCCCGCGGCACACGGTCACCGCGCGACCGCCTCACCCAAGCGGAGGGCGACTGCGTACGTGTCGTCGCCGATCGCTGGACGCGCGAGGGATGAGAACTGATGATCGAAGGAGGAAGAAGCCATGCACAGGCACGTCGAACCTGGCCGTCCGCCAACCTTGTCCGGCTCGGCGCTGCCGGTGGGCACCGTCGCTGTGCGCGACCGAGCCCGCGGCCGTCTGGCGGATCGCTCGGGGCATCGCCTCTGCGGCCGGGTCGAGGATCGTCTAGACGCGAACCCCCAGACGATCCATCTGTCAGCGGACCATCCGCACGACCGCCCGGCTTTGTGGCCTTGCCGAAATGACCCCGACAACCCATGGGGTTCTCCCTGGGGGTGTCGGGCGTGAAAACAAGCAGCGAAGCGTTCCTGCGGCTGCAATCCAGGCTCACCCAACGTGACCGAACACTGCTGAACTGGCTCTACGACCACCAGGTCCTTACCACCGCCCAGATCACCAGCGCCCTGTTCCCGTCCCCGCGCTCGGCACAGCAACGGCTGCTCGAGCTGATGGAAATGAAGCTCGTCGACCGCTTCCGCGCCAACCGGCCCGGCGGCGGCACCTACCCCTGGTCCTACGTCATCGCCCACACCGGCGCCGTCATGATCGCCGCAAGACGCGGCCTCCAACCGCCCCGGCCGGCCGAGACTGCCCTAGCGAGGGCACGCATCGCGACCAGCACGCAACTGGACCACACCCTGGGTGTCAACACGTTCTTCACCGACCTCGCCGGCTACGCCCGCAGGAACCCGCCGGCCGAACTCATGTACTGGGAACCGACCATGTACCGCTACATCCACAGGCTGGAGCCCGACGGCTGGGGACGCTACCGCGAACCTGGTCATGACCTCAGGTTCTGGCTCGAGTACGACACCGGAACCGAACCCCTGACCACCCTGATCGACAAGATCAGCAGATACCGCTACAGCATAGACTCGACCTACCCTGCCTGGGCGATGTTGTTTCGGCTGCACTCGACACGCCGCGAGAACAACCTCCACCAGCGCATCCTGACACTGCCGTTCTGGACGCCCGTGGCCACCACTGCCGGTGACCGCCTCGACCTCCAACGACAGACGCCAGCCGACAGGGTCTGGGCCACGCCTGGCGAACCAGGCCTCGAGCGGCTCGCCGATCTCACTCGTCTGGAACAAGATCCGCGGGCCGCTGCATCTCCAGAGAGGGCAATCGCCGAGGAGACCAGACGTAGACGAGGACACACAGCTGAGCCGATCGAGGACCGCGACGACTACCTCGCAGACTGATGTCGACGTCTGCCGAATCCACCTGAAGTGTGTCGGGCGGGACGCGGAGTGCCGCGTCCCACCCCCTTGATTACACGGCGAAGTAACCGAGATCGCCAATGAGAAGCGTTCGGTCGAGGAAGCAGTTGTTGGACTCGCAACTTGTTTCAGGTAGCAGCACGCAGGCGTGGCAGGCGGCGAGATTGAGGTTGTCAGTCCCGCTCGCCTGGGACTCCATGCAGAGAGGGTCGTTGGAACACCAGGAGGCTCGCTCCAAGGAGGACCGCAGCGAGCGTCGAAGGCGCTCCAGCTCACCCTGGGCGACGACGCCGCCGAGGCTGCCAGCGGAGTCACTGGTGGCCGTATAGATGAGCAGACCCGCCATACCGTCACCAGCGTAGAGCCGCTCGCGCAGCGCGGAGGCCGGATATCCCGCGTCAAGGCTCCACTCGTTGATCAGGACATGAGCAAGCGTGTGGACAAGCAGGAACCGAGGCGTCACCGGAGATCGAACCGGCTGTCCGTCAGGGCGCGGCTGGGCGGCGGCACGTTCGTTCAAGAGGCGTAGATGGTTGTCGCGGATCTGGTCACTGCGGCGTCGTACGTCCGTGTTCGATTCCCATGAACGAAGGCGATTCTGGTCAAGTCGCAGGAACACTCCCTCGCCGCTGACCTCGACCGCCGGCAACCAGTCGGAATCGGCGGCGGCGAGCCGCGCGTGCCGTTGGTCGGAGTCCGCGTCCATCGGAGTGGCGCCACGTACGAAGGCGGCCAGTGCTCGCACCTCACGCAGCCGCTTGACCTGCATGACGTCGTCGACGCCGACGGCCTTCAGCGGCGTGAGATCACCTGAAGCTCTCTCGCAGACGAAAGTTTGCAGCTCTGAGCTGCTGTGCTCGCGGTTCTCCCGCCTCAGGCTCTCATACTCGTCGTGACGAAGCTTCGCATACGCGCTGATTCCCGTGCTGTCGCTTTCGTCGAGCGTCGGATCGGCCAGGTGCCGAACCAGATCGATCACGTCTTCGACACTCGCGTCGATCGCCTGCAACTTGCGCTGACGGCTGGAGAAGTACCAGCGGATGGTCTCCTCCGAGGCGTTGAGCAGGTCGTGCTCGTCCACAAGTCGGTGGAGGCCCTCGCTCCATGGCGGAATCGTCAAAGCGCTGTAGACGATCGGATGCCATATTGACGATGAGCCTCGTTGCATGACTCGCGTCTTCAGCGTGCACGTCTGCGGACCGGCCGATCTGAGCCACGGACTTCTGCCCTCGCATCGGATCCGGAGGTCTCGCAGTGCCTGCCTCCGGAACGCCCCGTCCATCGAAACTTCTGGGACGCCGCAGGTGCAGCTCACCACGACCGACCGTAGCGACGCCGCGCTGCCGTCCGACGTGAGTGCAAGGGTACCGCCGCAGTAACCGCCCGAATGTTCGCTACCGCGGTGAATCCACTTCCAGTAGGGGAAGTCGTCGAGGTGGCCATGGTCGCATGCGAGCACGAAGCGTGACGGCACGAGTCCGGTGCCGCAGTCGCGGCACGTCGCTTCCCCGACGGGAGAATTGAACTTCCGGAAGGGGAGCAGTGCCTTGCATTGCGGGCACGAGTAGTAGTCGGGAAACCGCCGGACGCGTACGCCGTCGGTGCCGCGATCGGGGTCGGGTGCGGGCGGTAGGCGGAAGTGGTCGACGCCGAGGACTCCGGCGAGGCGACGCTCGCGGATCTCGACGGCCTCGCTGACATCCCACGAGTCGAGGCCGGCTATCACGAAGGACTCGTTGTCGACGGCGATCAGCGCTCCGACGCCGTACGTGGTGATCAGCTGTGAGCGGCGGATTGCGCCCAGCCTGCGCGGCAAGGCCTGTGGGGGAGATCCGACGACACGTCGTCGCGAGGGTGGGGGTGGCGTCATTTCATCGCTCCTGGCGCGTGTTATCGAGGAAGAGGGAGGATTCGACGTCCACGTCTCGAAGGCTCCAGAGTGTCGGCCACCCCGTGTCGTCGTCGAGATCGTCGAATCCGCTCAACAGCGACCGCCTCCTGTTTCCTCGGCCCGCCTCGTAGACGAGGTTAGGATGGGCCTCGGCTTCCGCGCGCCACCATTCGACGAATTCGTCGAAGTTGGTCGCAGTGGAGTCGTACTCGTCGCGGTCGACGGCTTCGACGCGCTCGAGTACCAGTGGTCGCACGATCGAGTTGATCTCGTCGACGAACTTCTCGACGTCGGCTGCGGCGGCATTGTCCCTCGCACCGGATACCATCAATCGGGTCAGAGCCACGATCACGGCATGCAGCCCGCGGTCGCGGGCACGCGATGAGAACGGTGTCACGCTCGTGGACTCGACCGTGCGATAGAGCGCCGAGTGAAAACCCTGGAACTGCTCATAGTGCGAGCGGTCTCGCGATCGCGCGGAGTTGAGCATGACGGCGATGAGGCCCGGGTGGCGCCGGCCGATGCGGCTCGTCGCCTGAATGTATTCGGCCGTGGTCTGCGGCTGCCCCATTACGGCCATCAGCCCCAGCCGGTCGATGTCCACACCGACCGAGATCATGTTGGTGGCCAGCAGCACATCACAGGCATCCCGGTCGGGATACCGCCGTTCGAGCTGCTTGAGATGGCGCGGGATTGCAGTGGACTCGGCACGGCTGCTGAGTTCGATCAACGTGGTGGCATGACGCATGGTCGTCCCGTCACGGTTCGCGAGCAGCTCGAGGCGGCCCTGTACGTCGTCGAGGACTTGAAGCTCGGCCGCCGACAGCAGCCGGAGGCTGTTGAAATAGCCGACGAGCGTCCAGTACGCATCGCGAACCGCAGGATCCGCTTCCGACTGTGCGGCGGCCTGTACCAGCGCAGCGTAGGTTCGCACGAGAAGGGTGGCCTGACTCGTCGTCGGCGCGAGCAGGCCGATGTAGCGGCGCGACGCCTTGTCGTCTCGGGGTGCTTCCACCGCGAACCAAGAGTCGCGTGCGTCGAGTCCGGCTGGCGGGAACTGGGCCACTTGCCGAGTGAACAAGGCTTCCACCTGGTCAGAGGCGCGCCGGATCGTCGCGGTCGACGCCACGACCTTCGGCCTGCCCGCCAGTATGTCCACTGCCGTTTCGTAGAGGCCCGTCAGCGTGCCCAATGGACCGGAGATCAGGTGCAGCTCGTCCTGGACGATGAGCTCCGGTGGCCTGACGGGACCGTCGACTCCGTCGTTGAAGAGCGCCGTCGTCGCAGGGCGCCAGGGCAGCGAGGCGAACTTGTCGACTGTCGCGACCACGAGGGTCGGTCGCGCGTCGTACACCGCGGCGTCCACGAGGTGCACCGGCAATCCGCGGTCGTCCGAGAAAGGACAGCTACTCCGGGGGCACCGTACCAGCATCCGCATCCATGCCGGGCGTACTTCGTAATCGTTGGCGGTGAGCTGCTCGCCGCACCAGGGACAGGCCTCCAGCTGCACCGGGTTCTCCCGCTGCAACGACCTGGTGGGAGCACTTCGAAGGGCGTCGAGCTGTTGCTGTGCGCGCTCCAGCGAGTTGGGTGTCGCGGACCGGCCGACCCACATGCCGATCGAGATGGGCTCCGTGCCCAGCGTGCCAGGCAGTTCGGCACGGATACGTTCCATGGCACAGATCAGCGTCGTGGCGCGTTCGAACTGCTGCAACGTGAGCACGCGCAGCGTGTAGCGCATGAGCACGGTGACGCCGTGGCCTACCGCACCGTCGCGTAGCCGCCGCAAGAACACGGTGAAGGCGATCAGACCGAGGTACGCCTCCGTCTTCCCGCCGCCGGTGGGGAACCACAGCAGGTCTGCGACATCGTGGTCCCCATGAACAGGATCGACGACGCCTTCAAGACAGAGCAGAAGGAAGCCGATCTGGAACGGCCGCCACCGCACGACTGTCGGCTCCGGGGACCCCGTACGACCGTCCTTGACCCATCTCGCCTGTGCATGCTGTGCGGCCATGGCTCGGTTCGCCAGGCGGAACGCTTCCAATACCTCGGGCTTGTCGAGGTCGGCGAGCAGTTCCACCCCGCGACGCATTCGACCCAACGCCGCAGTGCACTGCGACAACTGCTTGGCGGCCACCTTCCTGTGATCGGCGCCGAGGGTGGTCCTCGCCTCGTCCTGTCGGGCGGCGATCCAACGTTCGTATCCGTCGAGGAGCCGGGTCAGGGCACTTGCGATGTCCTGTCGTGAGCCTGTCGCCAACGTGTGCATGCTCAACGCCGGTCCTTCGACGGCCGGGTTGGAGTCGGTGAGCAGGACCTCGTGCGTCGGTATGAACTCGGTGCGCACGGACGATACGGCGCATACATCCGGAATGGGCTCGTAGACGGCTGGCGGCTGCCAATCCCACGCGACCGAGCAGCCGTGTCCGACGGCGAAGCGAGGAGCGTATCGGTAGAGAAGGGCACTAAGGGTCTGATCATCATCGAACGAGCCGAGCACCGCGGTGCGCTCGACGAACGGGCAGACTCCCTCCGGTCCGCTGATCTCGATCTCCGGCTGGAAGAAGCACTGAGCGTCCTGGAGGACGTAGCTCCCCGTGGAGAGCATGTTCACCAACGTCATAGTAATGGTGACCACGCCTGCGGAGTCGGCCTCGCGTACCAGAGCCCGAAGTTCCAGCCCAGGGTGAAGAGAAACCCGTCGGACGCCCGGACTGCTGATGTCGAGCGAGACCGGTTCACAGATCACTGGCACGCGACGCCAGCGCTCCCGCTGTTGGCCGGTGCTGCGTGCCTCTGCTCGCTGAGGTTCGACGGGTAGACCGTGCTCGTCCTCCGGCACGTAGACGGCGGCGCGTACGGTCGCGTACACGACCTCGGCGGCGGACATGTCGACGCTGAAAGAAAGTCCCATCGAGGATGGTTTGCGTCGATTCGCCAGCACGACACCTGTGTCGCCGGTCCGGCTGTCGAGATCGTCGCCCCGGACGACGTCCGGCGGTGCGTCGAAGATCTCCTCCTCCCCCGTGGTCGTCTGGTCGAGCTGCGGGAACAGGACCCCGATCGGGTAAGCGGTGACCGGTGTATCGGTCGTCAAGATCTCTTCGGGACCCGCCTGAGGCCCGAGAAGGTCGGCGCGCAGGGCATGGCGCAGCTTCGCACGAAGGTCGTAGTGCGCGGTGTGGTCGATGGCTGTCACGGATGGTGATGTCCTTCCGGGAGCTGGTCGGCATGGGTCCAGTCGAAGCGGCCGAGACCGCATAGCCGTGGCGCGAGCCAGGCGCCGCGACCACCCAGGCCGAGACGTTCGGTGAGGGCGGCGAAGCCTGCGGCCGTCTCGACGGTGTCGATGCGCAGGCCGGTGACCCGACACGGCCATCGACGGACCTCGTACGTCCGCCTACCTCCGAGAATCCGCCATAGGTCACTGCGGAACCGTCGCGAGGTTTCGCCTATCAGCCGGTCTTGATGAAAGATCCCGTAAGGCGGTGTCTCGGCGGTGGACTCGGGAAGGTCATGGAGCCTGCGCAGTTCGATCCCGTCACCCTCATGGACCGACGTGGCTAGGTATTGCTGAATCTCGGCTGAGTCTTCACCCGGCAGCCCAACACCCATGGCAGGCGCCTCATGACACACATCGAACTCGGTGCATTCCATACCGCTGCGTGCCGAGGGGTTGTGCCTGCCGCCAGACACGTACCAGCGATCGACTTCTGCATCCTTGCGCATCATCCAGGTCGCGGGACGCGTCAGGCGGAAGAGGTCGTCGCGCGGGCGTGTCATCGCGACGAACAGCGCTCGTACCTCAGCGCTCGGGTCGACCCGGTCCGCGTCGAGTTCGGTCAGAGCCCGCGGCTTCACGACCAGCACCCGGTCGAACTCCAGGCCTTTGGCGCGATGAACCGTCGACAAGACAAGCCGGGTTTCGGCAGAGGCCGACAGTTCCTCGGGGAGCCGCCGCTCAGCGACGGCTCTGACCAGAGCGTCGAGGTTCAGCCGACCGTTTCGAGTGCCGGCGACTCCGCGTAGCGTCCTCCACGCGCGCCGCGGATCGAGTCCGGCCGGCAATGGCAGGTTCGGGGATAGTTCGAGAAAGCGGTCCTCGGCGATCTCGACCATTTCGGTCGCCTGCGTCAGCGCCGCCACCCATGCGGGTGCCGGACGTGCCCGAGCCGATCGCTGGAGGCGGTGTGGGACGCCGGACCGGTTGAGGCTTTCAGACAACAGCAGCACCTCTGCGTTAGTCCTGCCCAGGATGGCACTGCTGCCCTCGAACTCTCGCAGCGAGGCCTGGACGAACGGGTCGTCCAGGTCACCGAAGTCGGGAACGGTTTCGAGGGCTCGGCGCAGGCTGTCGTGAACGGCGTTCGCTGCATATTCGGCACGCGCGCGGTCGGTCGGCAGCTGCCGGATGCTGTCGCCGTACGACAGGGCGATGGCAGCGTCAGCGGTACGTGCGCGGAAGTTGTCGCCCAGATGAATCTCGACGAGATCGTCGGTGAACCAGTTGCGTACCCACGTCAGAAACCACCCGGTCTCCTGGTTGCGTTCCTCGAGGTCTGCAACCTGGAACCCGTAGACCGCCTGCGCGATGTCACCGACGACGGTCAGACCGCAGGCAGGAGTGAACCGCTCGAGCAGAGCCTCCACCATCAACCGCCGGACGCCCATGAGGTCCTGAACTTCGTCGATCACGACGTGAGCCGGGAAGCCCTGCTCGGTCTTCTCCACGACGCCGGCCGCGATGGCATCGGTCGCGAGTTCGATCCGACTGTCGTGGTCCAGGCCTGACAGGGACTCCACGGTGTGCTCGGTCTGCAGGAGCAAGGCGGTCGCCCATGCATCAAAGGTCTGCACCCGGACCCGCGACGTCGGTCCGGATAAACGATCCGCGCGTCCGCTGAGCGCTTGAACTGCCGCCTGGGAGAAGGTGAGCACCAGGATGTCGGCCGGATCGAGCTCCTCGACTTCAATCAGATGCTCGAGCCGGAGACTCAGCGTCGTGGTCTTGCCGGCGCCTGGGCCCGCCGTCGCCAGGGTCCGCGCGTCGTACGGCTGTGTGATCACAGCCTGCTGCGCGGGAGTCGGCTCGAACAGCGCGTCGAAGCCGGTCATCGCCTGTTCCCCTCGGTCCACAGTTTCTCCAGGTCTTTGAAAGCGAGTCCGTCGCGGTAGTTGGTGATGTTGTCTCGTACGTCGAGGATCAGGCATTCCGCCTTACCGCCGTTGCGTGGTCCGCGAAGCCCTCGCCCGATCATCTGCTGGTAGCTGACGGCGCTGTAGACCGGGCGGGCGATCACGACCGCACGTGTGGCGGGCGCGTCGAATCCTTGTGACAGCACGCCGTAGTTCGTGATGACACGGAGCCTTCCGTTGCGGAAGGCGGCGACCTTCTGACGTCGCTCCGAGGGGGCCGTGGCCGAATCGATCGCTGCGGCCTGAACGCCGCGATCGCTGAGTTTGGCCGCCAGGAACTTCGCGTGCTGTACCGACGTGGCGAAGACGAGCACCGGCCAGTCGGTTGGCAGCGCCGTTATCTCGTCGATGAGAATCTTGTTGCGGGTCTCGTCCTCGCCCAGGCGCTGTTCGGCGCCTTTGGGAAGGAAACCACTGAACTGCTCGACGGTCTCCAGCTCGTGTTGGCTCAGGATCAGGCTCGTGCCAGCCAGTTCGCGGTGCTGAACCCGCGCCAGGACGCCTAGGCTCTGCAGGTGTTTGACCGGCTCATCGGGGAAGACGCCTTCGTCCAGGCGTCGATCGCCGAACCGCTGGACGAGCAGGCGTGTCTCCTCCTTGTTGCTGCGATACGGGGTAGCGGTCAGCCCCACCAGATGCCGCGGTGTCGCGCGGTGGGTGAGTCCGAGGTGTTCGAGGATGCGGGTGTACTCCGTGTTGTAGGCCGTGTGGGCCTCGTCGACGAGCACGAGGGACGCGTTGCGCAGCCATGCGTACTCCGGTGTTCCCAGGCATTTGTCGAGCTTGGCGTCGGTGGCCACGACCAGGTGGGGACGGCCCGTCACCGGCGTGGCAGAGTTGGTGTGCCACAGCCGGTCGATGACCAGCGGCCGGTCGAGTCCGACCTTCCCCCACACGAACTTCCAGGATTGCACCGCCTGTTCGCACAGTTCGCCGGTCTGAGCGATCCACAGGATCGGGCCGTCGGGCGTGCCCGACTCTCGTACCCATCGGATTACCCCCTCGGCAGCGACTCGCGTCTTGCCAGCGGCCGTCGGAAGGCTGAGCATCGCCCGGCACGGAGTCTCGGCACCGAGGAGACCCGTGAGCCGCGACGCGATCATCTCCTGGTACTCGTGCAACGCCGGGAAAGCAGTCGGACCTTCCACTTCCTCGCGCATCGGTGGCGAAGGGATTCGGACACCGGCGAACTCTTCGGGGAACCCCAGGTCCGCCACGAACCTCAGAGCCGTGTGGCCGCCGTCGAACTGAGACGGGGCGTCGGGAAACCGCTTCTTCTCGATGTCTTTGGCGTGTGCGCGAAGCACACCGTCGCCGTGCGCCCCGTATGCGAGCTGCGCGAGCCTCAGATGATCGGGCTCACCTCCCGTCTCGGCGATCTCGCTGGCGACCAGTCCGTTGGGAAGGCCCATCCGCAGGTCGTCCTCGTCGACCAGCAGAGCGATCTTTTCGGCGATGCCGACGGCCTGCCGAACTGCCTCCTTGCGCTGTCGAGTGGCGAGTTCGTCCTTCTGACGTCGGTCCGCGTCGAGCACTGCGCGACATCCTGCCGGTCCGAGCCCCCAGGAGAACAGTTGATCTGCCTGCATCAGTACCTGTTCCGGCGACGCGCTGTCGACGACCAATGCCGTGTTGACCTGACGTGCGCTGGTCTGGGGCGCCGAGCGGGTTCCGCTCGGTGTACGGATGATCTCCTCGAGCTCGATGCAGCGCTGCAGAAGAAGACCGCCGACTCGTGTGCCGCCCAGACGCTGACGCAGGGCGGGGAACTCGTCGGCCAGCGCCGTGGCCGGCCCACTCGGCACGAAACGGATCTTCTTCTCGATGACGTCCGCGACGCGGCGCATACCCCATTCACGGATCATGAAATCCGCCTGCTCGGCGTCGTCGGCCGCGTCGACGAGGATCACCGGGTGTTTCTCGCGAACGAGTTCGTCGTACTCGTCCCGAGTGAAGGCGACCGCGATATCGCCGTCGGGCCGAAGATCCCACTGTGCGCCGACACGACAACGCACCGTCGACTCCTCGTTGAGCAGGTCGAGGGCGACTCTGGCTAGGAGAGCGTAGGTTCGACCGACGAAGGCGTCGTCGGTGCTCTCCTTCGCCATGGTCAACAGGTCGGACCAGCGTTCAGATTCCACGTCTTCGACTTTGGCCGGCAGTCCCAGCTTCACCGCGAGACCCGTCCTGATGTCCGCAACGGGCAGGACCTTGGCGTAGGAATGCAGCTGAGGACCTACCGCGGCACTCACCGGCACCAGACCCAGTGAGGTGTTCACCGTTCCCTCGCCGGAGATGAGCCACCGAATCGGTGAGGGGACTGCTACCCTCGTGCTCGCCTGGCCGCCGACCTGGCGCGTCCAGTAGGTCACCAGACCGTCGTCCGGGACGGCGGCCAGAAACGCGGCCTTACCTTCGTCGGACAGTCTGCCGAACAGGTGAAGCGGACCGGCCATGGGGGAGCCTTCGAACCTCAGAGTGTGCGGTTGAACGCGTCTGGCGGTCGGATCGAGCTCCTCGCAGTACGCCTCGTACATGGCAGTTCGATAGCGTTCAAACCACTGCTCCTCGCTCGGCTGGTACCCGCGACGCGGCGCGTCGACGGCCCCGAGCTCCCGAAGAACGGGCAGGTCGTCGGCGTGGAACATCGTATCGATCGTGAGATCCGCGTCGCGTGATCCGTCCGGCGGTACGACGGGACCGGGCAACAAGCCGTCGCGGATAGGCAGGAAGTCGCCGGTCATCGTTCTGACTCGCAGCGTCACGGAGGTCTCGGACATTCGATCACGGATCGCGGTGACCTGACTCGTGCCGCCTGCGACGCGCAACAGCTCCCAGAAGCGAGTCCACGACCGCGCGTCGTAGCCTTCGAATCCCTGGTCGAGGATGCTGTGGAACCGTCCCGGGGCGTCCGCGTCACGGACGCCGATCCGATCGAGGTGGCGCAGCATCCCGGGGTCGGCCGAGATCCGGAGATCGATGTAGACCAGGTCGTCGTGCAACCCGTCGTCCACAGACCGTCGATAGACCCGGCCGGCGACGGGAGCCACGAAGTCGCCGTCTTCAGTAAGGATGATCCTCGCGTTACGCGCGTCGTCGATCTGCTCGCGGACCGCGTTCTCGGCTTTCGCGTGATCGTGTTCGATCATGTGAGCAAGCACGCGGATCGCTGCCGCCGAGGCTTCGGCGGTGCGATCTTCGACCAGCGACTCAAGCCAGCTGCGGACCGTCTCGGGTTGACGTTTCGGCGCCGCGTCGAGGATGTGGTTGAGCTTGCCCCGGCGGATGGTGCTGGCGTCGACCGAGTGGTGTACCCAGTCTCGCGGGCCCTTGGGGTACTCGCGCCACAGCGTCAGAGCCCCGTGACTCAGCCGCTCGGGATGAATGCGCAGGTCCATCGGCTTCCGCAACTCGCCGTCCTGATCGGGGAGCGACGGGCTCTTGGCGGCCAGTTTCCACACCTCGCCGGTCAGGTATTCACAGGCCCAGTTGGGCGACTCCTTCGTCCGGCCCGGCAGCAGCGGAAGGTAGGCGGCCGGATCGTCGGGTGCGATCAGCTCGGGCAACGAGTCGACGACGAGCTTCGCCGCGACGTGCAGCAGTTCGCTGTTGAGCGCACTGCTGTCGAGCAGGTTCTGGCGGTCCTCGTTGGTCTTCCACGCTGCGTTGAGCGCTCCGCTGAGCGTGGTGGGGTACTTGGTCGGGAAGAACGACCAGAACGTGCCTCGCTCCTGTGGCACCTGCCTGAACTGCCCACGTTCGGTGCGCACGAGGGTGTACTCGGGCACAGCCCAGGACACGTCGATGATTCCGCGGTCATGCAACTCTCCTGCGCTTCCGCGCGAGTCGTCACTGACGGGATGTTCGACCGTGAAGACCCGGTAGTGCTCGGTCCGGGCCTTGGTACCGCTGCGCGTCTCGTTGATCGTGTGCCGGACTCCGTCGTGTTCCACGGTGATCTCACGCCGAACGATCGGCAGACTGCGTCGATCTTCCAGCAGGATCGTCCCTACGTGATGCGAGAACAGAGGGAACTGGTGAGGGAATTCTCGACCGGAGGAGTCCTGACCCGAACGCGACGCCTGATGGATGTCGTGACCGAGGCGAGTGGCGGCACCCTCTGTCAGGGGCAGGCGGACGACGGTGGTCGCCCATTCCAGCAGTTCGTCCAGGATCGGGTCGATGGCCCGCTCGTGCGCTTCGTCAAGCGGCCTGGCCAGCCGCAGAACCGGGGTGTCGCCGACTGATGACAGCCGTGGCAGACCTCGCTCGCTCCGTCCGTCGTTGACCGCTCGCAAGATCTCCTCCGCCGACCACTCGGCATCGAACCCGAACGATCCGGAACGGCTGAAGAACTGCGGTGTCCGGGTGACAGAGAGGACCGACTTGACGCCGACGCCGAACCGCCCGATCTGACCGCCTCGCTTGCGGGACACGCCCATCCGCAGGATGGTCTCCGCTCCCTCAGGGGTGATGGACGTACCGGTATTCGCGCAGTAGAGGTCCTTCGCGGTGAGGACCACGTGGATCCGGCCGCCACGATGCGGGGGATCACGCAGCTCATCGGCGGCGTTCTGCACCAGCTCGAAGAGCTGGCGGTCGCCGTAGCCTCCCTGATGGATGCGGCGCTCGCCGTTTGCGTCCTCTTCCACTCGGTCGGGGTTGAAGCGATAGGTGCCCAAAGCCAGCTGGGAAAGCTCTGCAATCCTGCCGAGAACCGCTGTGGGCTGGTAAGGGTTCACGCTGACATCGCTCCTTGGCTGAGGTCTGCGGGCGTCGCGGGGAACGGACGCATGGTCGATGAAGCAGGCGGCGCGGAGGAACACATGCGACGTCGGGTCGACCGACGTGAGGAGCTGTGCGAGGAGCGTCTTGTCGAGCTTGTACGTCCGGGTGCGTACGGCGGTCGACAGTAGTCGTCATTGGACGACCACCGACAGTCACGCAACGGAGTATGTTGGCGGTCCGATCGGCGATGAGTCCCACCAAGACGGCGGTCTCGTCAGCGACACGTCCCGTTTTCGGGTTCGACCGTCTTGCGATGGCCGACAGGCGCGATGACAACTGTAATTTGACGAGTGGTGCGCTGTCAAACATCGTTTGCTAGAGTCGTCGCCGTAGGTGTCGAGCCAGGCGGAAGGCGGCGTAGTAGATGACAGAACAGCAGGAGGAGTTCGGGCCCTGGCTCAGCCGCCAGCTGCGGCGCGCCGGGATCACCCAGACGGAGCTCGCGGCTCAGCTGAATCTGACACGCGCAGCGGTCTCTGCATGGATCACCGGAAGGGCCGAGCCACGCGAAGAGGTCAAGAGGTCGATCGCCGAAGCCCTCGGCATCGACGCGGCCTCGATCTACAACCGGACGGACGTCGTGGCCGAGCTGCCGCGCCGGTGGCACCACCGGCCGGCGCATTCCGACGGTGGCCGCGAGTACGGCAACGCGGCGGCCTTCGCGTTCGACGCCGATCTCGCCGTCCTGGCCCGCGAAGCCACCCAGAACTCCCTGGACGAACGCAAGGATCCCTCCCAGCCCGTGCGGGTGCGCTACACACTGCACGAGATCAGTGGCGAATACCTGGATTCGTTTCAGCAAGCCGTTCGTTGGCACGAGCTGGCCGATCATTATGAGAAGGCCGCTTCCGCCAGACAGAAGGTCTCCCGCAGCCTGCGTGCGGCGCTGGACGACCTCGGCCGAGACCGCACCCTGTTACTGCTGCGCATCGACGACTACAACGCATACGGCCTCACGGGTCCCGAGTATGACGACGGCCGCTACGCGGCCGTCGTCAGGCGTCAGCTGGACAGCCACAAGAACGATTCACGCCGTGCAGGGGGCTCCTATGGCCTTGGCAAGGCGACCTTGTGGGCGTCGAGCCGCTTCGGCCTTGTGTTGATCAATTCGACTCTGGCCGTTCCTCATGAGGGCCGCACGCAACGGCGCGTGATCGGTCGGCTCGACTTGCCCTGGCGCGACGTCGGCGGCCAGGCTTACGCCGGCCCGGCGTGGTTCGGCGAACCGGACACCGAGCCCGCCCACAAGGATGTGTCGCGCTCATGGTGGGCCGACGAACAGACCGTCCGCAACCTTCATCTCGACCGGTCGACGGACGAGCCAGGTACCTCGTTCCTCATCGTGGGTGCCCACGACGCCTCCGGTGATGCCGACGACCTGCCCGAGATGCACGAGAAGCTGGTCAAGTCGTTGGCCGACGGCTTCTGGGCGGCCATGGTCGGAGGGAACGCCGCTCATCCGCTACTAGAGGCAGGAGTCACCACGTTGCGTAACGGCCATGTCCTCATACCTGAGCAGCGTGTCGATCCCCACGCCCATCATCCCGCGTTGAGCAGGGCGCTGCAGGCATACCTCGACGGCGACGTCGTCGAGGAGCTCACCTCCGGCGAGCAGGTCGCCCGCGTGGATGTGCCGCTGACGGTGCCGCCGCTGCGTGGCATGGGACGTGGTCGAGAGCGAGGCAGTGAGCACCACGCCGTCCTCCTCCTGACGCCGGCGGCGGACAGCGACGAGCGCGTCAACCGTGTCGTGTGCATGCGCGGCAACCGTATGACGGTGACCGAACAACGTCCCCGTGATCTTCCGCTGGGCACCGCACCATTCCAGGCCGTGCTGCTGGCAGGTCACGCCACAGCCCGCGACGGTGACGACGTCAGCCTCGCCGAACAGTTCCTTCGCGCGTCCGAACCTCCCGAGCACGATCGCTGGGATCGGACCGAAGAGCTTACGTCCTCGTACGAGCGGGGCGCGCTCAGCCGGCTGAGAGAGTTCCGCGCCGAGATCGACAAGGCGGTCAGAGGGCTCGTCGGGCGGCGCGAGATCAAACGCAGCGGAGGCCCGTCGGTGCTGCGCGAACTACTGAAGCTCGACACCACGGGTCCGGGTGGTCCCCGTCCCCCGCAGGGGGTTCCGACGGTGCGCAACGTCAACGCGCACGTGCAGGCGGATGGAGCATGGCAGGTCAGAGTAGATCTCAAGCTGCCAGACACGGCCGATCCGTGGCTGTTGACGCCCGTGGCCAAATTCGACGTCCGCTCGGGCGGCCGACCCGTCGTCAGCTGGAAGCTGCTTACTGCATCGGACAACTGCCGGGTCGAGGAAGGCAACCTCCACATCGAGGCCAGCGTGCGCTCGGCCGCGTTCACCGGCGTCACCGATCCATCAAGTCATCCCGTGAAAGGCGACCTGGCCCGCCTCGTGATCGACATTCAGCGAGCCCGTGGAGCAGTGGCATGAGAGCAGCCATCGCCTATCCGACCCTCTTCGGAGACGTCGATCTCGAAGTCGTGTCCGTATCAGTCGACGGTGTCGACCTCCCCTACGCACAGATCTCCAGGCTCGAACGAACCGTCGCCCTGCACCGCGGCGGCCGGGAGAAATGGGAGTCCGCACACCTCCGACTGAAGGCCACGCTGCCCGAAAAGGAGATTGCCGACGGTCCGTGGTCGGATCTGGCCGTCGTCGCGGTGGTGTCCGAGAAGGTTACGAACTCACGCAGCACCGCGCAGCTCAACCGAGGCCACGACGGCTTCTGGCACGGAGGCATCGAAGTCTCACGGCTTCGCCATTTGAACCGTGTGGTGTTGTCCCTCGCCGTGGTCGCCACGGTCGACAGCATGTCAGGGCGAATGGTGGGCGCCACAGAGCGCGACTGGTTCGTCGACTTGACCGCCACGACACCAACACGTCAGCGGGAGTTGGAGATCGTCGAAGCGGACTTCCGCGAAGGTCCTGACGAGTGGCTACGTCCTTATCAAGACTCCCCGTGGATCGTGGAGACGTCGGGCGACATCCCGACGGTCTACTTGAACACCGCCGCAGTGGAGGGCCTGATCGATCTACTCCACGCTCCGGGAGGTTCGGCGGCGGAGAAGATGCTGCGCGACATGACCGCCAGCCAGATCGCACAGGACGCCTGGACCGCGATGTTCCACACCGCCGTCGGCGACCTGGAACTTGACGACGACGGTACGCCGCTCATGCCCTCAGGCTGGCGCGAGTCCGTGCTGCGATCGATGCTGCCGGACGTCCTGCCCGGCCGGCAGCTCACGGACGCGCTCTACGACATCAACGAACGCCGCATCAAGGGCTTCGGCTGGTCTGAGCTGCAAACGAGCATTCAGCATGCCGCCGGTAAGCGCAGCCAGACGACTAAGAAGCTCACCAACGCCGTGCGATCCATCTCGGTCGAAAAGGACTCGAGCCGATGAACCGTACGGTGATTCCGGATCTACCACACGTTCTCGGTTCGCTGCCAGGCGCTGCCGTCACCAAGCACATGAGCCGCGGAATACAAGCAGGTCAGGAGCGCCCACCGCAGGTGATCCTGCGAAAGGCTTCGAACCCGCTACCGGAGCTCGAGGATCGTTGGCGGACCGAGCCGGTGCGTGAACTCCTCGACGAAGCGATGCGGCGGTTCGCCGGAGGCCGGGCGTCGGCCGACGGTTGGCTCGCTCCACGCCTCCACGCGACGTTGCGCATGACCCGAGCGGAGGCAGCAGACCCAGGACTCTGGAACTTCCTGGCCATGATCGTGGCGCCCGATTACGTCGTCTGGCGCCACAAGGGTGCTGAGATCGCCCCGGCGGCCCGCTTCGCCGGCCCGCATTACAAGCAAGCGTTCGCAAGGCTGTGGTGGGCCGCTGAACTGTTCCGGAACGGCGCCGACTACAGGCCCGTCGAACTGGCCTGTCGCGTGCAAGACGTGCTGAACACGACCATGCGACTGGACGTCATCGATCACCGTCCCACTGCATTGGCGATCGTCGGGGTGCTGGAGCGGCTGCTCGCCGACGGCTCCCCCCGGCCGGGAGATCACATCAATGCCCTCTCGTCCGCGGTCAACGCTGCAGGGAGCACACTCTTCTATGACGTCATGGCGATCGACGACTCCGCTGACGCAGACGCACTCCTGCACTGGATAAGCGAGTCCGCTGGCATGGCGCCAGTACCGTGGGATCGGCTGCCACTAGGTCCCGACGACGGGGCCGTGCGCCGAGGCTCCGTGGAGTCGCTGATTCCGCTGTTCGAGCAACTGCTGCTCGACGCCCCCATCCGCCGGCGCGACGGCGACGTCAACGACGACGAGTGACGTACGTCCACCGGCCCGCCATACCCGAACGTCCGGAATGAGGAAGACAGTGAATCCGCTGACGAGACGTCTGCGCTCGCTCGAGATCTGCGCAGGTGCAGGAGGCCTGGCACTCGGCTTGGAGCAAGCCGGGTTCGATCCGGTTCTACTGATCGACAACCTCGGTGTGGCGTGTGAGACGCTGCGTCTCAACCGTCCGCAATGGGATGTAAGAGAGATGGACGTCCTCGAGTTCGACCAGGCTGACGAGAAGCAAGTCTATGACGTGGACCTGCTGTCGGCCGGTCTACCGCGGGTCAAGGCGACCGCGACCGTCAACCGCACACGCGGCAGCGACGTCGAGCTTCGGCTCCTCGAGGCGACCATCATGCTGATGCACGGCGTGCAGCCGCGAGCCCTGCTGATCGAGAACGTCCCGGACCTCGTGACCAAGGCCGACTACGCCGCCATTCGCGAGTTCGTGGTCGATGAGCTGCGACACCTGGGATACCGGTGCAGATGGTTCGTGATCAACGCTGCCGACTACGGGGTTCCGCAAGATCGGCGACAGGGCGTGCTGGTGGCCTTCAAGGGCGACCTCATCGATTCTTTCCAGGAGCCTGAGCGCGTATGGGATCCGCCGGTGACCGTGGGCACCGCCTTGGCAGAGTCCATGGCGGCCCGGGGGTGGACGCAGGCGGCGCAATGGGCGGCTCAAGCGGACAGGATCGCTCCGACGCTGGTGGGGGGCTCATGGGAACGGGGCGGGGCAGACCTTGGGCCGACCGGATCGAAAGCCGCATGGGCCAGGATGGGCGTGGACGGCGGTACCGTCGCCGATGACGTTCCCGGGCCGGGATTCATCTGGGACCCGAGCCTTGGTCGCCGAGGCATGATGGCGCTGACGGTCGAACAGACCGCCCGACTGCAAGGATTCCCGCCCGACTGGCAGATCGCGGGCCGGAAGACGGCCCGGTACCGCCAGGTCGGCCACGCCTCACCGCCGCCGGTCGGACGTGCCCTCGGCAACGCGATCCGGGCGGTATTGGCTGCCGACAGCTGATCCGATCGATCGGACCGGCTCGTCGGATGCGCCCGAGCTGGCGACTTCCGGAGCCGGTCCACCCACCGCCATGCTTTTCGGGGCGGGCGGTCAGTCCTCGCGCGGGAGGGTCTGGCCCTCCTCGATCTTCGGCGCGAGTTCCAGCGAGCTGGCGGCTTCGGGGCCGGCCGCGTGCTCGGCTGGTGTGCTGATCGCCGGCCTACAGGTCGACCGCCTCAATCGTTGAACCACCGTTCGTATGTCTGTCTCGTCGGGCAGGTGCACTTTGCCGAATTTGCGGGCCCGTTCCAACCGCACGTTCTCGACCAGGAAGGCCGGATCGGCACCCTGCAAGACACTCTTGGTAGCGACCTTACGTCCGTGTTCATCGTCGCGATAGTGCGCATTCCGGATGTATATGTTCAGGGCGATCCTGCCGAACCACGCGTCCACCTTGAAGACGGCATCGGCCAACGGGTGAATCTGGAGCGGAATCCCGTGCTCTCGTAGTCGGACGAGCAACCACAGCTCGCGAAGGAACGAGTAATAGGCGTTGCCGACCCGCCACCGCAATGCGTCGTCGACGATGCTTGCGGGCAGCCCTTGCTCGATCGATCGAGCCTTGGCGTCGTCGATCGGTCGACCCAGCATCAGCCTGCCCACGGGGTCGTGTCGGAAGAAGACGCGGAACTCGTCCCACGTCGGCACACTACGGCTGCGTTCCGTCAGATGATGAAGAACGAACGTGAACGCGAACGGCGGGTTCCAGTCGGCGATCTGAGGCAGCGCCTCGACCTCCGCGCTCTTCACGTTGCCGAGGGCGTGCCCAGTGCGGCGACAGACCTCCCCGACCGTGCGCGAGGACATTCGGTACACCGTCGAGACCGTGTGTCTTTCAACCCATGGCACGACGATCTCGTACCGCGGATCAGTGCGCCACGCCTTATACGCACGATGCGTCCTCGGTGCGGAACCGAAGTGGGCGAGCACGTCGGCTGCGGTCGTCGTCTCCGATCTGGCGGACGGGTCCAAGTGGCGGCCAACCCCGGCGTCTCGTAGCACGGTCGTCGGCGGAAAGTTATCAGTTTCGCGGTGATGTCGCTGCCCCGTCGATCGATATGGGTCAGGGCTCGTGTGCGGTGCTGCCACGTTCGCGAACGACGCCGCAGGTCGGCGCCTGAGCGATGAGGCGGATCGTCGCGTCGCCAGATCACCGTGCGATCATGCAGTTGTGTCCTCAACCCGCTCCTCGGAGATCGACCCGGCGTCACCACCGTCGGTGCCGCTGGCTCGGCCCTCTCGAACGGTGAAGGAGAGCTGGGCCTCCAGCCCGGGCGTGCGCCGCAGCATGCAGTCGAACAAGGGTCGTGACACCCGCCCGGAACTCGCGCTGCGGTCCGCCGTGCACCGGCTCGGTCTGCGCTACCGAGTTTCGGTTCGTCCGGTGAAGGCGGTTCGCCGTACAGCTGACCTGTGCTTCACCCGAGCGATGGTCGCCGTGTTCCTCGACGGCTGCTTCTGGCATGGTTGCCCCGACCATCACACCAAGTCGAAGACCAACGCGCAGTACTGGGCAGACAAGGTCGTGCGCAACCGTGAACGCGATGCCGAGACCGATCGGCTGCTGGCCGAGGCTGGGTGGACCGTCGTGCGGGTTTGGGAGCACGAAGCTAGCGAAGTCGCCGCTCAGAGGGTCGTCGACACTGTCCGTGCCGTGCTCGGAAGTCGCAAATCAGGCCACCGACTCACGACACCTTCGCCTGAAGCCTGATGCGCCACCCGGCCCGCCGGACCGGTTCATGAGATGATTCGCACGGAGGCTGGTCTTCCGAACTGACGTTCTATAAGGTCGAGAGGCTGCTGGCGAGCCGAAAGGGGTCGAATAGTGACGATCAGAACGATCGACCTCTTCGCTGGAGCCGGCGGCCTCGCGCTCGGATTCCGTCAGTCAGGCCTCGAGTTCGAGCCGGTCTTCGCTGTGGAGGTCGAGCCGGCCGCTGCGCGTACCTTCAAGCGCAACTTCAACTGCCACGTTCACGACGGCCCGATCGAGCAAGTCGACCACTTCCCCGAGGCCGACGTCATCATCGGTGGTCCGCCGTGCCAAGGGTTCAGCCCTCTCGGGCGGGATCGTGACGATGCCAGTCGGGCCCAGCTCAACGAGCTTTGGCAGCACTACCTACGAGCGGTCCGTGCGGTCCAGCCCAAGGCGTTCGTCATCGAGAACGTGCCTGAGTTCCAGAAGTCGGCTCAGTTTGCCAGGCTGCTGAGCCTGATGGAGACTGACGAGGTCCTCAAGCAGTACGCGTTCAACTTCGGTGTGCTCAACGCCGCAGACTATGGCGTGGCACAGCGCCGCCGGCGAGGGCTCTTCATCGCGGTTAAGGGCGTGGCAGAGGTTCCGTGGCCGCCTCGACCCACCCACGGCCCAGAATCGGACACAAAAGTTGAGCACGTCAGCGTTCGTGCTGTGATCGAGGACCTGGCGCCCTACCCACAGATTACCGAGATCGGCGAGACGCCAGATGGCGGCCAGGATCTGCACATCGGTCGGAATCCGCGGCCGGAATCGCTGGAGCGCTACAAGGCCATTCCCGAGGGCGGGAATCGTTTCGACCTCGCCCGGGTCAGGCCGGACCTGCTACCTCGGTGCTGGCGGGAAAAGAAGACTGGAACCGCTGACGTTATGGGCAGGCTGTGGTGGGACCGCCCGAGTCTGACCATTCGTACCGAGTTCTTCAAGCCGGAAAAGGGTCGGTATCTGCACCCTGTGCACCATCGACCGATCACACACCGCGAGGCGGCGCGTATTCAGAGCTTCCCCGACGATTTCGTCTTCGAAGGTACGAAGGTCGAAATCGCGCGGCAGATCGGCAACGCCGTACCTCCTCTGTTGGCTCAGGCTCTCGCGCGCCACGTGTATGACTTGGCATTCGGCGACGTTCGCGACGCATAATCCTAAGACTGCCAGCGGGCCACTCGCCTGGCCGATCGTTCTGAGGCGTTGAACGCATACGTTTGGCGTTGCCTGGCGTATCACTACAGCAACCCTCGCATTATCATCGACACCACCGGACGGGCCCTGCGAACCGCAAGCGAGAACCGTTGCCATGGCCCAGCGCAACCACGACCTTGACCGGATTCGAACGGGGCAGTCGCATATCGCCCATTCACATGACGCTACATATCCGATGCCGACGCCGGATCGGAGTTTCCGGTAGACCGCCAGCACTCATATGTCATTGGAAACCGATCGGATGAGACTGTCCCTCAGCCATCCATGCAATGCCCACGGCTCCGAATCCTGCGGCGACGGCCTGCAGGGGCGCCGCCGTGCCACCGAACGCAATGAAGCTGACAGGCTTCCGCGTGGTCCGATTGCTGCGGCTAACGGTAGGGCCGAGCCTTTATCTGGGTGAGGCCTGGCGGTTCACGCCTGTCGTGTTGTAGCGGTAGCGGGCCATCTCCTCGGTCACGCCGTAGGCGCGTGCGATGGCAGCGATGTCGTAGCCCTTGCGGGCTGCGTGCAGGAGCAGCGGCCGAGGCAGCAGCAGGGTGCCGCCGAGCGCCGTTGCTTCCTCCTCCTGATCTGGCCGACATGTTCTGAAGGGGGTGTCAGCAACGATGAGGACCTCGCTCAACTCGTGGCCGAGAAGAATGTGCGCCAGCTCGTGCGCGATGTCGCTTGTCTGGCGGCTTACTACTCGCAGTGGGTTGATGACGATGATATGGCGGCCATCTATGTGAAACGTGCAAGCGGAAAAGGCGAATGCCTGGATCCGCTCTAGCTCCTCCAGTCGCCCGATGTCGATGAGCTCATCAGCGAGCACGATGTCAACGCCGAGGTGCTTGGCAAGTTCGTTGATGTCCAGACGATCGGACGGTTCGAGCCCAAGCTCGGCCCTCAGCGCCACCGCTCGGCGCTCGGCCTCGGCCTTGAAGCCACGCCGCAAGGTCACGGTCGTCTCCGAGTGGTCATAGCTCGCCTTTGTCGATCTTGGTGACGAGGGCTTGACGCATGTCAGTAAGGACCCCGACAAGACGTTCGGGCACGCCAGGTCGCATGACGGAGGCGGCTCGTAGGTGCATGTCCAGCGCGACCGCCGGTTTGGGCGCGTGCGCGAGAACCGAGTACATGTCCTTCACCAAGGACATGATGCGATCCGCAGCTGCGCTGGTGAGTCGCGGGTCGGCGGCGAGATGGCCTAGGGCCTTCTCCAAATGGTCGACCGGCCGTTCTGCGACCGGCTGGAAGAAGGATGACGGCGGTCTTCCCAGCCACGCGCACAGCTTCATGAAGGTCACGAAGTCCGGCTGGCTGCCATCCTCGACGCGCGCGAGCGTTGCGAAGCTGACGCCGGCCGCCTGCGCGGCCTGGCGCACCGACTGGCGGTTCTGCTCGCGTCGTTCGCGGACAAGTCGTCCCAGCTCGTTGATCGCCAGAATCTCCATCTGACCTGCGACGCCGTCATCGAACAGGCTTTCCATGGCCTCCTCCCACCTCCTCGAAGTGAACACGGTACTACGCCTTGGCGCGCAACCTCCTTGACAGATCGTGTTGGAGCGCTCAACCTGGAGTCGATCAGCAGAACGGCACTGCAACTTTGCTGTTACAGTGCAAGTCTAGTGAGGGGGATCGATGGTGTCAACGGACTCCATGCTGCCCGCGAGGGCCGACAACAACGCAGCCGGAGGGCCGACCTTCGAGCTCAACATCGAGGGCCGCATCTACGAGTGGCACGAGCCGACCATCACGCCTACACAGGTCCGCCAGCTCGCTGGCCTGCCGGCCGACCAGGCCGTCATCGAGATCGACTTCCGCGAGAACACCGAGCGCACCCTCGGCGAAGGCGAGGTTGTGGAGCTCAAGCCCGGGCGCGGCTTCGGTAAGAAGGTCGGCTTCAAGCGGGGCGACCGGTGAACCACTGGGCGGCGCAGGAGCTCGAGCTCCTGCGCCACTGCTGGCCGTCTCTGGATCACCACGCCGGCACCGGCTGGTGCCGGATCCCTGACTTCGCCATCCCCGCCGGCTGGAACAAGCAGGCTGCGGAAATCGCCTTTCAGATCCCCGACAACCTACCCGGACAAGAGCCGTACGCCTTCCTCGTCCGTGACGGCCTCCTGCTCGCCAACAACAGCACGCCCAGCAACTACAGCCCCAACGTGACCACGCCTCCATGGGGTGGCAACTGGGGCCAGTTCTCCTGGAACCTCGACCCATGGGCGCCTGGCCCCAAGCCCGGAACCGGCAGCAGCATGGTCGACTTCGTGCGTTCGATCACGGGTCGGCTGCGGGAGCTGTCCTGACATGCGCCTTCACCTCACTGCCGACCATTACGAGCGCGTCCTGCGATACCTGGCGGCGCCCACTGAGAGGATCGCCTTCATCTACACTCGGCCAGCCGCCGACGGACCCGATCAGCACGGGGTCGAGGTCGAGCTACTCCACGACGATGAATACACGGCGAGCGACCGCCACGGCGTGGAACTCGCCGACCACGTCCGCCCGCAGCTCATCCGCACCGCCCACGAGCACGACTACGGGATCGTGGAAGCGCATGCACACCTCTGGAGAGGGCCGAGGACCCAGTTCAGCGACATTGATCTCGACGGACTGCGAGAACTCGGCCCGCACATGACCTGGCGCCTGCCTGGCCGACCCTACATCGCCCTGGTGCTCGGCCCTGACAGCTTCGACGCGCTTTCGTGGCAGACATGCAGTCCAGCGTCCGGGATCGATGCACTCGTCGCCGGAGAACAGGTCATGTACCCCACCGGCCGCAGCGGCGCCCGACTTGAAGCAGAACGGAGTTAACAGTGATTGAGGATAACGAACGTTATGATCGCCAGATCAGCTTTTTCGGGGCCGCAGGGCAGGATCGGATCAGGAAGACGGCAGTCGGAATCGTCGGACTTGGCGGACTGGGCAGCCATCTCGCACAACAGTTGGCCTACCTTGGCATCACAACTTTCGTGCTCGTGGACGCCGACCCGACCAGCCCGCACAGCCTCAACCGGCAGATAACCGCCTACCCCGACGACGTCGGCACGCTCAAGGTCGGCCTCGCTGAACGCATGATCCGGGCCATAGCGCCGTCCGCCTCTGTCAACGCGGTCCCTCAGTTATTGCCGCATCCGGACGCGCTGACCGCACTCTCGGCAGTCGATCTCCTCCTCGGGGGCCTGGACCACGACCTGCCCCGCCTGCAACTTACCGACCTGGCCTCCGAGAACAAGATCGCCTACATCGACGCCGCCACGGACATCCACGGCTCCGGCGATAACCTCATCTACGGCGGGCGGGTCGTCACCGCTGGCGTGAGCCCGGGTTGTCTGTACTGCCTCGGCCAGCTCGACGCTGATGCGATCCGCCACGCCACTCAAACCCCTGAACAGCGCGCCACCGAGGCCGATATATACGGCGTCCCGGTCGAAGAGCTGCAAGCCGCGACAGGCCCGTCCGTGGTCACCATCAACGGGCTCGTAGCGTCACTGGCCGCTACCGAAGCCATGGTCCACATCACGGGACTGCGGCCAGCACGAAACCATCTCGTCTACCGTGGCGACCAGGGCATGGTGCGGATCAACACCGATGCACCCAACGGAAACGATTGTGCATACTGCTTCAGGTGGCTGGACAGGCCGATCGGCTAGTCGGACTCCCTCTCATGCGTAGGTGCCATCTTCCGGCACTCGCTGGCACTCGCCAGCCCTCTGGGCCCGTGAGGGCCAGATTTCCCGCGGACTGGTTTACGGCTACACACGTCCGCCGCTGCGTGCTGGTTGCGTGCTCGTACGTCGCACGCAGTGCCGGCACTACACGTCACCTCGCGCATGAGCGTCGATGTTTACGTGCTGCCATGCGACGCGGCCTACGCGACACCAGCCGACACCCAACGACACCGTGCGGTACTTCCCGGTTGTGCAATCCACTCTTGCCCGATAATTTAACCATTAAGCTCTTGACGGAGAAGGGGCGTAGCCTACGCACTCTTAATCCGCGGGTTCGGGGTTCGAGTCCCTGGCGGCGCACGGCTTCACAGCAGGGAATGCGGCCTTTCGGTCGCATTCCCTGCTGTCATATGGGGCATGGATGGGGCAGACCTGGGGCACAGCGGTACCGCGCCTTACTTCGGCGAGTTGCGCGTTATAGCTGTTCATCGCGTTGTGCCCCTTGGTATTTGGGGTCCGTTTCACGTCTGGCAGAACCCTGCCTCGGTGTTGGCGGTCGGGATCTGGGTCACGCCTTCGTCGAGCTTCGCGCCCGGGATCTGCCGGGCCGCGGAGAGGATGAGGTCGGCCACGGCTTGTGCGGCCAGGTGGGCGACCTCGGGTAGGACGCTGGTGTAGGTGTCGGCGGTGGTGACGATGCTGGCGTGTCCGAGCATGTGCTGGATGATCTTGAGGTCGGTGTGTGCGGCCAGTGCCAGCGTCGCGGCGCCGTGGCGCAGGTCGTGCATCCGGACCGGCGGCAGCTCGAGTTGCTTGACGATGGCGTTGAAGCGGTGGGTCAGGTACTCCGGCCGGACCGGCCGTCCGTCGGTGTAGGTGAACAGTGCCTCGGTGTCGTCCCAGGTGTTGCCGGTGCGCAGGCGGGAGTCACGCCGCCGCTGGTCGACGTAGCGGTGTTCGCGGCGTTCTTGTTCCTGTCGGGCCTGCTGGCCGGCCAGCCACTGGGTCGATTGGGTGTCCAGGGCGATGGTGCGGTTGCTGTGGCGGCTCTTGGGCGGTCCGGCGTACAGCTGTCCGGGCAGTGCCACGAGCTGGTGGTGGATGTACAGCTCTTGGTGGGCTATGTCGAGGTCGCTGCGTTGCAGTCCGACGGCCTCGCCGCGGCGCAGGCCTCGTAGGGCGATCAGCCACCACAGCGCGGCCAGCCGGTCCTCGCGGACGCCGTCGAGGAAGGTGATGAGCTGCGGCAGGGTCCAGACCGCCACCGGTGGCCGCATGCCGGTGCGCCGCCACGCCTGGACGACTTCGTCGGTCCAGGCGACCGGGTGCGGGCGGGTCGGTTTGGTGATCCGGACCCCACGGACCGGGTTGGCGGGCAGCAGGTCCCCGCGCACCGCCGCGTTGAGGGCCGCGCGCAGCGTCGCCCGGACCCGGTCCACGGTCGAGGCCGACAGGCGGCTGCCGTCGGCGCGGCGTTGCCTGGCGAGGTGGTTGACGCATTCCTGGATCTTCCGCGTCGACAGCTCGCCGAGCGTCAACCTGCCCAGCGTCGGCACCAGGTAGCGGTCGACGTGGCAGTGGTAGCTGTTGACGGTCGACGGGCGCAGCTGCCCGTCCGTCGTGTCCAGCCAGTGGCGCAGCCAGCGGCCGACGGTCCATGCCTGGCCGGCGGCCAGCTGCGCAGGCAGGGCGAGCATGTCGCTGCGGGCGGCGGCCGCGGCCGCGCGGGTCGGGTAGCCGCCGTGGCGGTGCCGGGCACGGTACCCGCCCACCGTCGTCACCTGGATCGCGAAGTACCAGCTGCCATGGCTCTCCTCGCACAGGTTCGGGCAGCGAGCACCGAACTGGCGGCCGGTTTCCGCATCGACACAGCCGCACCGGTGGAAGACCAGATCTTGAGTGGTGGCGTTCATGGCACGCCTCCCGTCGAAAACCATTACGGAACGATGCTTCAGCTACTTCGACGCCAGGGTTGCGCAGCAGGTTGCTAGGTAATATGACCATGTAGCATGATCCATGCTTTTCTGCGTCCTATATCCGAAATTGGGGGCTGAGCATCGGATGACGGTTGGGCCAATCCGTAATCCACCGTCGCGGTGTTGAGTTCAAGGCATTGACCCGTGCATGTGCGAAGGCCACCTACCCGAGGCTCTGGCCTGATGTCCGCAGCTGGCCGCGACACCACCACGTTGCCACGGCGCTGCCCGCCTTCTGCAGTTGCGTCAGTCTGCTGCCCTAGCGGCTGCTGCCCCAGTCCGCCACCGCCGGTACCGGGCGGGATTTCGTCGGGCAGCGGCGACGTCGGTGAGAGCCGGATCAGGCTTCGGCGCCGATGCAGTCTTGACAGGCACCCCCCCGCACGACTATGCGATCATCGCGCGCGTGACCAGCCCGCGCCATCCATACAGCAGTGCGAAGATCAGGGTGATGACCCTCCGTGAGGCGGTCATGGCTCGGCCGCGCATGTACTTCGGTGACGCACCGCACCACGACCGCCCGATCATCCTGCTCGCCTGGGCCGTCGGCCTCCTGCAAAAGTTTGTACTGCCACAATCGCCGCGCGTGCGGGTGGTGGTCCGGACGGACGGTGCTTTCGAGGTCGGCGCGCAGTTCGCCGTGGTACCGATACCCCGGAGTCTGGACACGGTCGAGGAAGTTCTGCTCGGGGCGGCGTGGTGGACAGAGCTCTGCCGGTCCTCCCACGTCACGGCGTCGGGGCAAGCCGATGCCGGTTCGGACGAGTTCGGCCTACGTCTCGTCGAGGTGGAATCGCCGGTGATGCAGTTCGCCTGCGATCCGGACGTTGTCGGCGCCGGTGCTCAGACGTGGTGGCCAGGCTGGCTCGACCGCTTGCCTTCCGTGCTCGCGGCGATGCCGAGTCCGTCCACCCACGATGTCGTCATCGCGGTGGACCAGGCGACAGGCGAGCAGCGCATCCTGCGGCCTTCGCGCGCTGAGTGAGGCGGGCAGCGCCGCCGGTATACCGGACCGGCTTGGGCAACGGCAGGGCGGCCACATCGGCGAGGGTGTGGTGAGGAAGGAGGACGCCAGGTGTTTCTTGACTGGGGCGCGTGCGGCTCACCAGGTGTCGCTACCGACAGCACTGAGGTGTTAGACCTACTTGAGCCTCGCCTGTCCGGCGACGTCTCGCAGGAAGTTGTCAGCACGGCCACCGTCCTATCTGAACTGGGTGCCTCCGTCGTCGTCACCGCGTTGCTGAACCTGCTCCATGACCGACGCCGTGCCTCCACGCCGATGGGGAAGGGCAGACAGTACCAACCCTGTCGCGTCCGCTGTCATAACCAGTCTCAACTCATGACCTGCCTATGAGACGGCACGGGCGGCGACCGTCGGCTGGCAGCGAACGTCCTCCGTGCGATGTTCGGCTTCTCCGCGGTCGCAGGCGTGCGGCAGATGTCATTGGGCGTGCCCGACACGATGGCCGGGTCATCCGGCAGATCGCTGAGATCAGTTACCAAACCACCCATCCCGCACCCCTCCGATCGCCCGGGGAACTCGCGCATCTGGCCGTCGCCGGAAGATTGGCCGATGTCACGGCGATGTTGCCGTCGCCGCGGAGCGCGGTCCATGGTCTAATCGCGGCACTTCGATGATCGGACAAGGAGTTTGTATCGTGCCTTACGCAGGATGGCTCGCTCGGGCGGGCGCATTCGTCGTCGATTTCGCGATCCTGGGTGCGGTGATGGCTCTGGTCAGGATCAGCGGCGTGGCCAGCGAAGGAGGGCCCGCGGCGAACGTTGCGGTGCTCTTGGTCTTCGTGGTCCACGGGTTCAATCGCTGGTACCTGGGTGGCAAGACCGGGCAGTCTCTCGGCCGTCGTGCGCTCGGCATCAAGCTGGTGTACGAGCGTGGTCAGTTCCCGGTGGGCGCGTTGTCGGCGTTTTTGCGGGATCTGGCCCACTTCGCCGACACGGTGGTCTTCTACGTCGGCTGGTTCTTCCCCTTGTGGGATGCGAAGAAGCAGACGTTCGCTGACAAGATCACCGGCACGGTCGTACTGAAGGGTTGAGACCGGCTCGCTCGGTCTGCGGCACCACGCGTGCATGTGGCGTAAGACGGCTCCGCCCTCGTCGGGCGGCGCCGTTTTGCGTATCAGGCGCCGGATGATGCCGCTACGCCTGGTATCTGCCGGCTGCGCATGCCATCGGCAAAGTTTGATGAGATTTCGCAATCACCTGGATTGTCGGCACTGGTGATCACGGGTGGGTAACGAATCGATGCGAGCTCCAGCCCAGGTTCACCGATTCCTATCGATGCCTGTTCTGGAGGTTGACGCCGGAGGGAGAGGTTGATTGATCCCTCTATTGAAGATTATCGATTTTTATGATTTGCGCGCCCCCGTCGGCTTTACGCTCGGTTACGGCCGTGGGTCGGTGAGTGTCGGAATCCTTCGATAGCGTGCGCTCCTCGTCATCGATCGAGGAGCAGTTATGGACGGCAGCAGTCAGGGTTTCCTCAGCACCCGCCGAAGTGTGCGGGTGCTGCTTACGGTGGCGCTGCTGGCGTTCGGTGTTGTCGTACCCTCCGCCGCGGCGTCGGTCGCGGAGCCGTCGCCGGTGTGTGCGCCTGCCGCGCTGACAGAGGCTGCTGCGGTGAAGATGGCGGCCGAGTGTGGTACGTCGGTGGCGGTGGAGGCGTCGCGCACGGAGTACACGCAGGTCGTTGCCACTGCTTCGGGTGTGATGCGGCTGGAGTCGGCGGCTGTTCCCGTGCGGGCTCGTACCGGGACCGGATCGTGGGCGCCGATCGATCTGACCCTTTCGGCCAGCGCGCATGGTGATGTGCGTCCTGCGGTGTCGTCGGCTGATGTGCGGTTCTCGGCGGGAGGGCCGAATCCGCTGGTGACGCTGGTGCGGGCGGGTCACCGGTTCGAGCTTTCCTGGCCTGCGGCGTTGCCTGCCCCGGTGCTCGACGGCGATTCGGCGACATATCAGGAGGTCCTGCCGGATGTCGACCTTGTGGCGCGGGCGACGAGGACCGGTTTCACGCATGTTCTTGTGATCAAGTCGGCTGCTGCTGCGGACAGTGAAGCGGTGCGGTCGGTGCGTTTCGAGGTCTCCGGCGATGCCGTGGTTCAGCAGTTCGGCGACGGTTCGCTACGCGCGGTCACCCCGGACGGCCAGCTCATGGCCGACGCGCACCTACCGTTGATGTGGGACTCGGGCACCTCGGTGCCTCGCAGCGGCTTGCCGCAGGGACGCGAAGCGTTGACCGGCGATGACGGGCCGGGCCAAGTAGGCGTGGAGTCGTCGCATGTGGGTGCCGGCGACGGCGCCCAGGTGGCGGCCGTCGGCACGGAGATTACCGCAGCCGGTGACCTGATGCTCGTACCTGACGAGCAGCTGCTGTCGTCGGCGACGTTTCCGCTCTACGTGGACCCGGCGTGGGACGAGGACCGTAACCGTTGGGCGTACTCGACCGACAACGGCTCGTCGAACTCGGACTACACCTCGGCCCGGGTCGGCCGCAACCCGGACACCGGAACGCTGTTCCGGTCGTACTTCGAGTTCCCGATGACCGACTCCGGCGGCGTCACGCTCAAGGGCAAGCAGATCAAGACGGCGCGCGTGCAGATGACGCTGGACCACTCCTGGTCGTGTGGTGACACGTGGACGCACATGTACCTGACGTCGACGATCGACAAGACGATGCGGGCGACGTGGTCGAAGATGCCGCTGACCAAGTGGCTTGCCTCGGCCGAGGGGCACGCCAACGAGGATGACGGCTGTGGCGCTCCGGACCCGGACATGACCATGAACTTCATGGACACGGCGCCGGGGGGCGTGCTGCTCACGCAGGTCCAGGCGGCCGCGAAGGCCAGCTTGAACACGTTCACGGTGGCTTTCTGCGCGTGCAACTCTCAGGGCCAGTATGAGAGCAGCCAGGACCGGTGGAAGCGGTTCGACCCGGCTGAGGCGTTCCTGGTGGTGGAGTACAACACCGCGCCGACGGCCCCGACGGATCTGCGGTTCGGGACATTCACCTGCCCGGCGGTGGCGGCGCTGGCCGATCCGCCGGAGGTCGGGTCGGTGAGCACGACCCTGGAGGCGCTGGCCAACGACGCTGACGGCGGCACTGCGGACGTGACGTTCCGCTGGGTGCAGATCCCGCCCGGTACGACCGACCCGGACCTGCTGACCGGTTATACCGACGTCACCTTCGAGGACAAGACCGTCAACAGCAAGCCTGCCGGCCAGGCTCCGAACGCTTCACGGGTGCAGTCTGCCCTTAATGGCCTGACCGAGGGCAAGACCTACGGGTTCAAGGTCAAGTCGCAGGACCCGAACACGGTCGCCACCTACAGCCCGGACAGCCCGTGGTCCCAGTGGTGCGTGTTCGCCGTCGACGTCAGCATCCCGGACCCTCCCGGCGTGTCGTCGGTCAACTGCCCGGAGGAGCAGCTCACGACGGTAGGCCCGGGGCAGACCTGCAATGTGGTGATGACGACGACCGCGACGGATGCGGCCTACTTCGAGTACTGGTTCGAGGGCCAGTCCCGCCGCATGATCCCGGTCGACGCCGACCTGCAGGTCGAGGTGCCGGTCACCCCGATCCGCTACGGGCTCAACACGTTCAACGTGTTCGTCGTCGACTCGGTCGGTCACCCCTCGGCGTCGGAGACGACGTACTCGTTCTATGTCGCGGCGCCGTCCAAGCCGGTCGCGCACTGGAACCTCGAGCAGTTCCCGCCGGCCTTCGCCGCGGCCGAGGCCCTGCACGACCAGCAGGGCACGGCGACCGACCTTACGTTCAACGGCACCTGGGCCGCCGACACGCGGCTCATCGGCGCCCGCACGGCGACGTTCAACGGCTCCTCCCACAGCGCGAGCACGTCCGGTCCCGTGGTGTCCACGAGCGGGTCGTTCAGCGTGTCGGCGTGGGTGCGGCTGAGTGCACTACCGACCGACGACATGATCGCCGTCACGCAGGCCGGTGCTGACGCCGCCGGGTTCCAGCTCGGGGTGAAGATGCTGGGCACGCCCTTGACGCCGCGGTGGGCGTTCATCATGAAGGACACGCAGGCGCAGTCCAGCGCGACGAGGACGGCAGGGTCGCCGGTCGCGTTGACGTCGGCGGACCTCGGACAGTGGATTCACATCGCCGGGGTGTATGACACCAACGCCAAGAAGATCCGCCTCTACGTCAACGGTGTGCTGACGGGCGGCACCGACCGCACGGCGGCCCCATGGCCGTCAACCGGGAACTTCGCCGTGGGCCGCGGCTTTGCGGGCGGGGTGTCGAACAAGTGGTGGAACGGGTCGATCGCCGATGTGCGGGCGTGGGACCGTGCCCTGGTCGCTGAGGACTTCACTCCGCAACCGGTCTCCGGCGACGTCGGCCTGGTCGACCATGACGTGGCCGCGTCGTGGAGTTTCGACGCGATCAGCCTGTGCCTGCCCACAGTCTGCCCCCGGCTCACCGACGACTCGACCTTCACCCGGCAGCTGCAGCTCGAACTGGGCACGCTCACCGGACCGGACCAGAGCCAGGCCAACGAGATCTGCCAGGTCGGCGGCCGCAACACGGTGGCGCTGTTCGACACCTGCGACATCGACTACAACGAGCCGGGCAGCTCCGGCCCGGAGTTCGGCACAGTGATCAAGAACCACGGAACCGAGGGCGCACCCGACTGGCGCCACGCGCCTGTGGTGCGCACGGACACGTCGTTCACAGTCTCGGCCTGGGTACGCCCGCAAGAGGACAGCCTGCTCACCGGCTGCCGGACCGCTCTGGCGCAGGACGCGACAGTCGCCGGCGGCCCGGTATCCGGGTTCTACCTGCGAAGCTGCACCAGCCCGCAAACCGGCGGCGGGACCGCCGCTCGCTGGGAGTTCTACATGCCCGACACGGGCACAGCCACCACGAACGGCGTTTCGGTGACAAGCCTGCTGCCGATCGCCTCGTCGGCCGACGCGACCGTCGGGGCGGAGACCGCCGGCCGGTGGACGTTCCTGACCGCCGTGTACGACGGCGCGAGCCGTGAGATGCGCCTGTACGTCAACGGCGTCCTGCAGGGCAGCGTCCAGCGCCCGGCCGGCAGCGCCTGGCACGCGGCCGGGGCGCTGACCATCGGACGCGCGCGCTGGTCCGACACCCCGAACCCGGCCGGTTTCAACACCGACTTCTACCTCGGTGCCGTCGACCAGGTCAGCGTCTACGCCGGTGTACTCGACCAGACCGCGATCGACCAGGCCTACACCACCGAAGGCCTGGACGGCGCCACACCCGAATGACCTGCAGGCGGGGACGGCCGCACGTCAGCCACCCTGCCACCCCAGCCGGCACACCGATGAAACGACTGTGGCGGACGCAGCCTCACCGCGCACTCCGCTGACCTGCATGACGACCTTGCATGAAGACGTATGACTGATGTCCTGGAGGCAGCAGTGACCTGGGAGCACACGGGCAGCCCACAACGCCGACGCACCCGACGCGCCATGACCGTTCGGGCCACCCGAGCCATCGCGCCCACGCTGGCACTGGTGATGTTCACTGGCGTGCTGGCCCCCGTGCGAGGGGAGGCCGCCGCGCCGGTCAGCGAGCGGTTGCGCACGCAAACCGAGCCCGTAGCTCCCGGTAGCGAGGGCAAGGTGCTGCGGGCACCCGCGCCGAAGTCCACGAAACGGGCACCGGTCGCCGCTGCCGCACCGGCCTGGCCAGCCCCGGGAACGGTCAGGGTGAGCCTGCCCACCGGTGCGGCACCGGCCGCTGGCGAGAAGGGTGCCAGGGCAGGTTCGCTGCCGGTCACTGTGGAACGCGCCGGAGCCGATAGCACAGGCCTGTCACAGGTCGACGTGCAGGTACTCGACCGGCGTGGCTTGCCCGAGGCGTGGCGTGACGGTGTCGTCGTCCGGCTCAACCGCGCCGACGGCGCCGGCGGCGCTGCCGCGGCGAAGGTGTCGGTCGACTACAGCAGCTTCCGTCATGCCGTCGGCGGTGACTGGGCCTCGCGGCTGCGGCTGTGGCAGGTGCCCGAATGCAGCCTGACGACCCCGGACGCCCCAGGCTGCCAGGCCACGCAGCTGCCGTCGGTCAACGATCAAGCTGTCGGCACGGTGTCCGCGCAGGTTCGACTGGCATCCCGGACGTCGTTGTCGCCGCAGGCCAGGGGACAGCTCGTGGACGACGTGCCGTCCGCGGCCTCCGGCGGCACGATCGTCGCGTTGTCTGCCGGGTCATCGGGCACGGGCGGTGACTTCGGCGCCAGCAGCCTGTCGCCGTCGGCCACCTGGCAGGCGGGCGGCTCGGCCGGTGACTTCTCCTGGTCGTACCCGCTGCGCGTCCCGCCGGGCGCCGGTGGGCCGCAGCCCAGCATCTCGCTGGCGTACTCGTCCTCGGCGGTCGACGGCCGGTCGGAGGCCACCAACAACCAGCCATCCTGGATCGGCGAAGGCTTCGAATACTCCGCCGGGTACATCGAGCGCCGCTACATCCCGTGTTCGGAGGACATGGCCGGCAGCCCCAACAACACGACCAAGACCGGTGATCTGTGCTGGCGGTCGGACAACGCCACGCTCAGCCTCAACGGCAAGGGCGGCGAGCTGCTCCAGGCCGGCAGCGTGTGGCGGGTCAAGAACGACGACGGGTCGAAGATCGAGCGGCTGACCGGCGCCTCCAACGATGACAACAACGGCGAGCACTGGAAGGTCACCACCACCGACGGCACGCAGTACTACTTCGGCCTCAACACGCTGCCCGGCCAGCCGGCCGCGACGAACTCGGCGTGGGCCGTGCCGGTGTACGGCAACCACGGCGGCGCCAACCCCGACCCGTGCCACGCGACCACGTTCGCCAGCTCCTCCTGCGCGCAGGTGTGGCGGTGGAACCTCGACTACGTGATCGACACCCGCGGCAACACCGTCTCCTACTGGTACGACAAGGAGCAGAACCAGTACGCCGCACGCAACACCGACACGAACGAGACCCTCTACACCCGCGGTGGTGTGCTGCGCCGCATCGACTACGGCACCTACAACCGCACCGTGGCCGACCATGAGGTCCAGGTCAACGAGATCTCCACGACTGCGACCGCGCAGGTCCTGTTCGACGTCGATTTTCGCTGTCTGACCTCGTGCGGCACGGAGGACACACCGACGAAGGCGAACTGGCCCGACACCCCGTGGGACCAGAACTGCAAGCTGACGGCCACCACATGCCCCGGCCTGTACACCCCGACGTTCTGGTCCACCAAGCGGCTGACCAAGGTCACGACCCGCATCTGGGACACCACCAAGACCACCCCGGCCTGGCAGAACGTCGAGTCGTGGTCATTCGGGCACAGCTTCCCCGACACCGGTGACGGCTCCACCCACCGCGGCATGTGGCTGGCGTCGATAACCCACGAAGGCCTGGTCGGTACGACGGTGTCGATGCCGGCAATCGAGTTCGAGCCGGTGTCGATGCCCAACCGCGTCCTGACCCCGAACCTGACGACCAACAACTGGCAACGCATGTCCCTGATCACCTCCGAGACCGGCGCCCGGATCCACATCTACTACTCGGAACCGGAGTGCACTTCCGGCAACCTGCCGGCGGACGAGCACACCAATACGAAGATGTGCTACCCGGTGCTGTCGGCGGACCCGGTCAACGAGGCCCTGACGGTCAGGCAGTGGTGGCACAAGTACGTGGTGCGGCAGGTGTCGGAAGAAGACATCAACATGACCGGCGCCCCAGCCTCGCGGGATACGTTCTACTACTATTCTGACGGCCCGGCATGGCACTACGCCGACGACGACGGGTTCACCAAGCCCAAGTACAAGACCTGGTCGCAGTACCGTGGCTTCGGCACCGTCAAAGTCCGCTCCGGCGACACCGTCGGCCAGCAGACCCTCATGGTCACCAAGTACATGCTCGGCATGCACGACGACCGGCTCAGCCCGTCCGGCGGCAAGCGCGTCAAAACCGTGCCGGCGTCGATCGGCAGCGAGACCGTCTACGACGAGGACGCCTTCGCCGGCTCCGTCCGCGAGCAGGTCACCTACCTCGGCGACGAGACCAAGCCGATCTCCAAGACCGTGTCGGTGCCGTGGCAGTCGCCGGCGACCACCAGCCGCACCATCAACGGCGACACCGCCACTGCACGATTCGTGGCCACCAAGGTGGGCTATACCGCGACCGCGCTCGGTCTCAACCGTGAACGCGGCTGGCGGATCTCCCGCACCGAGACCAAGTTCGACGACCAGTACGGTACGACCGACTGGGTCCAGGACGACGGCCTGTGGTCACCCACCGGCGACCCCGCCGCCGAAGGCGACGAGCAGTGCACCACCAACACCTACGCCCGTAACACGACCAAGAATATCCACGTGGTTCGGCAGGTCACTGTCACCGCCCTCGAATGCGGCCAACCGGTCCAGAGCGTCGAAGACATCATCACCGACACCCGCAACAGCTACGACAACGGCACACTCACCGCCGACCCCAAGTACGGGCTCGTGACCAAGACCGAGCAGCTGAAGAACTGGACGTCGCAGAACGGCACCGAGTGGGACACCACCGAGCAGGTCGCCTATGACAGCACTGGCCGGGCCGTGGCCAAGACTGACATCAAAGGCAACACCGCCACCACGGCCTACACGCCCACCGTCGGTGGGCCGGTGACCCAGATCCAGGAGTACAGCCCCGCGCCGTACAGCTGGAAGACCACGAAGAAGATCGCCCCGTACTGGGGGACGGTCGCCAAGCAGACCGACCCCAACGGCCGCATCACCGACGTCACCTACGACGCGATGGGCCGCGTCACCGAAGTGTGGGAGCCCGGCTGGTCCAAGACGAGCAACCCGACCAAGCCGACCGCCCGCTACACCTACACCTTCTCACCGACCAAGACCTCCTACCCGTCGATCAAGACCGAGAAGCTCAACGCTAAGGCCAACTACATAACCACCTACCAGCTGCTGGACGCGCTGCTGCGCCCGCGCCAGACGCAGGCCCCGGCTGTCGGCGGCGGGTGGGTGCTCACCGACACGTTCTACGACCCGCTCGGCCGAGCAGTCACCGCATACGGCGCATACAAGGCCAACGAGAACAGCTCGAGCCTCGTGCCCGGCCAGCTGTGGTCGCAGCCGGAGTGGTCCATCCGGGCGGTGACCAAGACGACCTACGACACCGCATCCCGGGCTGTGGCCAGCGAGTTCTACACCACCGACGGCATCTCGACCCTGACGTTCAAGTGGCGCACGACCACCGCCTACGCCGGCGATGCCACCCTGGTCACACCGCCGGCCGGGGCGATCCCGACCACGACCGTCACCGACATCAAGGGCCGCACCGTCGAGCTCATCCAGCACAACACCGGCGCCGGAGTGATGGGCGGCGGCCTGAGCACCCGCTACTACTTCAACGGCAAAGGCCAGCAGGTCAAGATCAAAGATCCGCTGCTCAACGAGTGGATCTACGAGTACGACGTCCGCGGCCGGCAGAAACGCAGCGTCGATCCGGACAAGGGCGAGGTTCTCAGCGAGTACAACGACGACAACGAACTCGTCAAGACCACCGACGACGAAGACCGGGTCCTGGTCTACGAATACGACGCCCTGGGCCGTAAGACGGCCGTCTACGACGACGCGATCGCACCGGCCAACAAGCGGGCCAGCTGGGCCTACGACGCAATGTGGACCGGGCTGACCGTCCGCGGACGGCTGGCCTCCAGCACCCGCTACGACGACGACGGCAACGCCTACACCATCAAGATCGGCGGCTACAGCCAGCGCTACGCGCCCAGCGACATCACCTACAGCATCCCCACAGCGCTGACCGGTCTCGCCGACGACTACACCTACACCTTCGGCTACAACGCCGCCGACGGTTCCCCGACCAACTTCAAATACCCGCAGGCTGGCAACCTGGCCCAAGAGCAGGTCACCACCGGATACGACGCTACCACCGGCCTGCCCAACGGCCTCACCACCCTGATGACCGGCGTCACCTCCTACATCACCGCCCAGACCTACACCGCATTCGGGGAACCGTCACTCACTGTCCGCAAGACCGGAACCTCGACCTTCGTCGACTCCGAGAACATCTACGACGCCAACACCCGCCGACTCACCAGAACGAAGATCAAACCCGAGACCGCAGCCGGCACCGTATCCGACATCACCTACAAGCAGGACCACGCCGGCAACTACGAATGGATCGCAGACACCCCACAGGTCGGCACCAGCGAGGTGCAGTGCTTCAAATACGACCTGCTCCGCAGGCTCGAACACGCCTGGACACCCCAGGCGACCGGCGACTGTGCTGACGGCGCGGACAACGACACCCTCGCCGGCCCGGCCCCGTACCGGCAGAGCTGGACCTTCGACAACGTCGGCAACCGCCAAACCCAGCACGACCACACCTCCGACACCACCCGCACCTACACCTTCCCCACCCAGGGCCCCGGCGTCGTGCGGCCCCACGCAGTCACTGAGGTCGAAACCGAGCAGCCAGGCCTGACCGTCACCCGCGGCTACAGCTACGACGACACCGGCAACACCACCGGACGGCCCGGCCCGTCCGACAACGGCCAGGTCCTCGAATGGAACGCCGAAGGCAAACTCGACAAGGTCACCGACGGCACCGCCGTCACCACCAACCTGTATGACGCTGACGGCGTCCGCCTGGTCCGCAAGGACAACACCACCACCACGCTCTACCTGCCCGGCCAGGAGGTGCGCCGCAACAACAGCACCGGTGTCGTTGCCACTACCCGCTACTACAGCTTCGCTGGCGCCGTCTGCGCCCAGCGGACCTCGTCGGTAGCCCTGACCTGGTTGTTCGTCGACCGCCACGGCACCCAGCAGACCGCCGTCGACGCCTCCACACAACAGGTCACCACCCGCCGTCAGACCCCCTACGGAGAGAACCGCACCGGGGCGCCCGTGGCACCGTGGGTGAACGAGAAAGGTTTCGTCGGCGGTGACATCGACCCCACCGGCCTGACCCACATCGGCGCACGCGAGTATGACAACGAACTCGGCCGGTTCATCAGCGTCGACCCCGTACTCGTCGCCGACGACCCAGCCCAGTACAACGCCTACCAGTACGGCGCCAACAACCCGATCACCTACGCCGACCCCACCGGCATGGCCATGACCGCCCACGAAGGCGGCGGCGGCAGCGGCTGGGTCACCCCACCCACCGGCAGCATCAGCTGCCTACCCAACTGCACCACCAAACCGAAATTCAAAGTCCACGTCTGCTACGAGCCCTGCGGCGTACCGAAAAACCCGATCGGGGCCTTCTTCAAAGGCCTCGCGGACTGGAGCTACGAAAACACCGTCGGTGCCGTCGAAGGAGCCCGAGCCTGGGGTGAGAATTACCTCACCCAACAAGGCAACGACATCAAAGCCTGGCAAGCTGGCGATATCGGCCTCCTCGAATTGGCCAAACGTCGAGCAGTCGCGGCATGCCACGCCCCCGGACTGTTCTGCAGCCTCGGCGACACCGCAGCCGGCCTCGCCAGCGGCGTCGAATCGGTCTTCACCGCCGAAAGCCCCGAGGACGCAATTTACAACGGCACCAAGAGCGCACTCGACATCGGATCCATCTTGTTCGGTGTGCGTGCCGCCACCAAGCCCGCAAAGGTGCCGACAGCCTGTAATCTCCCCAACAGTTTCGTATCCGGGACTTTGGTGCTGCTCGGCAACGGAGGCGCTAAGCCGATTGAGAAAATTAAGCCGGGCGAGACGGTCCTGGCTGCCAATGACGCGACTGGCGAAACAAGCCCCAGACAGGTGCTTGCAACGGTTGAGGGGCAGGGACATAAGACCCTAATCGAGGTCGAAATTGATGTCGACGGCCCGACCGGAGTGCAGTCGTCTACCGTGATAGCAACGGACAATCATCCGTTCTGGGTAAGCGGTATTGGCTGGCTGCTCGCTCGTGACCTCCGCAAGGGCGATAGGCTCGTAATGCCGACAGGGCAGACTGTAGCGCTTGCCTCGGTCAATACCTTTGAACAACACACAACGGTCTACAACCTGACTGTTTCAACCGATCACACGTACTATGTGTTGGCGAATCAAACGCCGGTCTTAGTGCACAACGACGGTGGAAATAGATTTCCGCGTCCGCCGCTGCCGACTATCGAACGGACGTGGGATAATTACGGCACCTTTCTCGACGACGTCGTCCGCTACTACGGCTTCAACCTCCGAGGGGCGACGGTAGAGTGGAATCCCAACCTTAGAACTGGACAAGCGGGACAGACGCCACCCCATCTGGGTGGAAGGGTGATGTGGATAAACCCGGCCGGGTGGCATGATTCGCACGATCTGGCAAATACCATCGCGCATGAGTTGAAGCACTCGCGCGACCTCAGAGCTGGTAGGCCATCGCCCGAGCCTCCGGCTTACGCATCAGGCGACGCAATGGAGGCGCATGTTCGTGGCTGCATATGATTACGAACAGTGGAGGTCGGTTCCGCAGGCCGCAGCTGTCGCTTGGGCTGACCTATTCGAAGGCTCCCGAGAGGGGGAGAATCTGCAGGCTTCATGCCCAGTCTGTGGAGCACGAGCATTGCATCGATGGTTTGATCTGCATCGTGTGAGACCTCATGCGCGCGCCGGAGAACGGTGGCTCGGAGACGGGAGTCAATGGCAATGGTGTAGTTCCTGTAGATGTTATGTGCACACAAGCGGAACGGTTCCTTCCTGGTGGAGAACGACGACTGCGGTCGATCCATCAAATTTGAGACAAGATCCCGGTCCGATTGACGAGATAGTTTCTCGGCGAAGTTGATTGTGATGCGGATGTTGACGCGCTGGCTGCGGCGTCGCGCTGTGGGCATCGAAAGCCAGCGTTCACATATTTGCGTGCGTCCGGAGAGGCTGGAGTTCGGCCTCGCCTTGCTGCTGGGTTATGCCATGCTCCTGCGACACGAGACAAGAGACAAGAGACAAGAGACAAGAGACAAGAGACAAGGTGACTACGTCAGTATGGCCACGCCGGTGCATGCGAGCTCATGGATAACTTCCGCGCCACCGCAATATCCAACGGTGACAGGACCGGCTCAGGTCACCAAGGTGAGTCTGCCCTGCCTGCGGCCGGCAGAACCCGCGGCGCCGCCTTCGATGGCCGTCGGAATGAGGCCGAAAACATGCCTGTTCAGCTCAGGCAGGTGAAGGTGCAGCTCTTTGGCGATCTCGGCGGGTGACTGCCCATCAGCGCGGACCGCCTGAAAAACCTTCGCGAGGACCTGTGAGGTTTCTGGCGAGATCCCGTCGGGTTCGGTGCTGCGGTAGCCCATCCGTGACAGGTTGACGCAGACACTTCGGTAACCCCACTCGGTCAGCAGGTCGACCTCGTGCAGGCGGTGCGCAAGCGCCATCGCCGACACCCGCCAACGTGACTTCCACGCGATGATCCGGTCGGTCATCGCGCCCTGCAGGCTATGCGACAGCACATCACCGCGAGGCATCAGGAACGCCGCCGCGAACCGGTTGGCCTCCTGCTCGGCATCCGGGCCGTGCGGTTCCCGGTGCTCACTGTGCAGCACCAGATGACCTAGCTCGTGAGCGCTGTCGAACCGGATGCGCTCGCCGGACTTGCTCACGTCCAGCAGAACCAGAGGGTCCTTGCCCCGGTAGGTTGAGAACGCGTCGACGTCGGCGCATTCGGCCGACAGGGAGTACACGCGGACGCCGTGCGCTTCCAGGAGATGGATCATGTTGGCGATGGGTGCCTGTCCCAGACCCCAGCGGGCGCGGACCATCTCCGCAGCGGTCTCCGGGTCGGTCTTGGGCAGGTGCGGCACGTCGGGGGAGGGCAGGACGAAGCGCTCGTCGATCCAGTCGTTGAGCAGCAGCGCGATCCGCCCGGCGCTGCGCGCGGCGTCTCGCCGGAACGCCGGTGTCTTGCTCAGTGCCCGGAAGCTGATCGCCTCGATGGGGATCTCGTCCAGCTCCGAGGCAAAGAAGAAGGAGACTGGAAAGCCGAGCGTCTTGCTCAGCTCGCGGAGGTTGTCGAGGCTGGGCTGCTGATGGCCGTTCTCGTACGCGGACAGGCTGCGCGCGCTGATGCCAGTCGCCTGGGCGAGCTTGACCAGCGAGAGCCCTCGCCGTTTACGGGCCAAGATCAGGCGACTGGTGGTCAGCGTGTCCATAAGATGATCAAACCAGGTTCAGGTCAGCGACGTGCGACGAGGATGTCGATGTCCCGCGGGAACTCCTCAGGCGGCAGGTTCAGATGCGCCTGGGGCTCGCGCGGCAACGGCGCGAACAGGATGCGCTCCTGCCAACCGGAAAGCCGTCCACCGGTGGTCGCCACAGGTAGCGACAGCTCGTAGCGGATCTCGTCGGTGCCCAGGTGGTACAGCAGGATCCAGGTCGCCGTGGCGTGCTCGTCCTGCGGGTCCTGCTCGGGCAGCGTGAACAGCTCGAGCTGGACGTTGTCGCCGACGGCCTGCAGCATCATCGGGCCCTTGTGGTACTTGGTCGACGGCTGCGCACCCGGATCACCCGTGCGCTCGTCGCCGAGCGCGGTCACGATCGCGACCTTGCGATCGGGGCTCAGGGTCCGGGCTAGGTTGCGCGGGTTGTCCTTTCCCCACCCAAGCGGGGCGGCGCCTTCGCGCAGCACCCGCACGGTGCGGAAGTACCGGATGAAGCCGCGAGCCATGAGAGGGTCGTTGTCGGTGCACTGGCGGGCTTCGGCCTCGCCGGCTTCGACCGCCATCGTGATGATCTTCGCGGGAATGCCGAGCTTTTCGAGGCGGGGATCACGGGCCCCGCTCTCGTGCACCACATAGTGCGGTCGACTCACGAGTCCTCCAGCCGATCAAGTCTTCATGAAATCCTCCCTCATCTGAGGTTGAAAAACAAGAAACGCGCGCAAGCGGTGTCGCGCTCCACGGCTCGCAAAGTTGCTCTAGCTGTCGAGATGGTGTGGCGGATTTCTCGACCGCCTCGATCAAGGTGCGTGCTCGGTTGCGTGCTCGTACGTCGCGTGCGCTCGCGATACTTCCCGGCACGGACCGAAGAACTTGGGTGACTATTGGCCGAACCCGGCGTGCGGCAGCTCCCGGCCTCTCGCGGCACGAGTCGTCACCTGCTGAAACTTGCCGACACTTCGTGAGCTGGGTTCGCAACCAACTGAGATATATGAGTTCTATCGGTTACTAAAACATCGTAATCACATCGAACTTCACAAAACGGACTCTTAATCCGCGGGTTCGGGGTTCGAGTCCCTGGCGGCGCACCAACGAAGCCCTACCTGATCTGGTCAGGTAGGGCTTCTGGCGTTCCTAGGGTTACGTTCCAAGATCGGTGTCTCGTGTCGAAATGTGCTGTCAGGCCGTAGTTTTTGATGCGATATGCTGATCATCGAGGTGCGAGGTCGGGGCGGTCCGTCAGGTTCGGGGGAGTGGAGACCGGAGGACCGTATGTTCGAGCAGCCGCCGTCCGGTGACGACGTCACGCGTACCGCCTGGATGATCGCGCAGGTGCCGGAAGCCGAGCAGGGCCCCTGGCGCCTGATGCTCAGCTGGCTGCTGGAACGCCGGTTCCGGGAGGAGTCGGACCTGGCGGCGCTGCAGGCCGCGCTGGGCGAGTTCGCGCAGCTGCCCGAGGACACGCCGGGCCGGGCGAAGCTGGCCGCCGTGCTGCTGATGGACGTGTTCGCGCTCGGCAACCTGGACGACGAGGACGCGGTCGGGCTGGCGATGTTCCTGGCCGGGGCGGTACTGGCGGACCCCGCACCGCTGCCGGGCAGCCGTGAGGTCTGTGTCGTCGCGCGGGCGAACGACCTGCTGGTAGCCGCGCAGCGCGGCCGGGCGGGATTCAGCGCGCAGGCCGCCCTCGCCGAGCTGGACGAGATGGCCGTGGTGGTGCGGGACCACGAAGAGCTGGGCATGATCGTCGAGATGGTGCGGCTGGCCATGAACCACCACCTCAGCCGGGTTGCCGGTGACCACGGTCTGGCCGAGCGGCTGGTGGCGGAGGCGGCCGGCCTGGGGGAGCGGATGAGCGCCGGTGCGCCGGACAACATCGAGGCCGCGGTCCTCGCCCTGACGCTGGACGCGTACGCGAAGATGACGCGCGGCGACAAGCCGGGTGCGCGGGAGGCGTACGACAAGCTCCTGGCCGTGGCGGAGCAGCTGCCGCCGGACCACCCGCAGCGAGCGGACCTGGCTGCGCTGCGTACGGCGATGACGCCGCTCTTCAGCCTGATGGAAGACCCGGACCTGGACGACCCGGAAGGGCTGGCCGCGCTGCGCGAGCTCGCCGACGCGCCGGGGGCTGGCCCGCTGGAGCGGGCGTTGCGGCTGAGCGCCTCGGGAGCGTTGAAGGCACACACCGCTGGGGACCGTCCGGAGCTGCTCGATGAGGCGGTGGCGGAGCTGGCGGAGGCGGTCCGGGTGGCACCGGAGCAGGACCCCCGCGCGTCGTTCTACCGCCAGCAGCTCGGCAGCGCACGGTTGATGCGTTACGAGCGCAGCGGGCACGCCGACGATCTCGTGGTGGCCACCGCCGACCTGGAGCACGCGCGTACGTCGATGCGCACCGCCATGCACCGGCTGTGGCCGCAGGTGTGCATGCCGCTGGCGCACGCCTACCGCCTGGCGGGCCGCGCGGCGCTGTCCCGTGACACCGCGCTCAGCGGTCTGCGCGGTCACGCCTGGAGCGCGCTGCTGCAGTCCGGCGCGGCGGCCGCGGCGGCCGCCGCCCAGGACGCCGCGGCGAACGCGATCGACACCGCCTACTGGTGCGCCGCCGACGGCGAGGCCGAGACGGCCGCGCGCGCCCTCGACATGGGACGCGGCCTGATCCTGCACGCGGCGACGGAGCGGCGGGCGATCCCGGAGCGGCTGATCGAGCTGGGCGAGCCGGAGCTGGCCGAGCGGTGGCGGGCCGCGGTGGCGTCGTCCGGCGTGGACGAGGCGCCCGCCCCGCTGCGCCATCACGTGATGACCGTGCTCGCGGGCATCCCGGTGGACGCCGACGGCGTCGCCCTGGACAGCCCGGGGGCGGGGTCGGCCCGGCTGCTGGACGCGCCGGATCCGCACGAGGTGCGGGCGGCGCTGCGGGCGCTCGGGATGGACGCGCTGGTGTACCTGGTGCCGGGTCACCCCGGCGGGGGCACCGGCTTCGCGGTGGTCGTCCCGGCGGACGAGCCGGCCACGGCGCTGATGCTGCCCGGCCTGCGGGACGTGCCGGCGGGCTTCGTCTCCGGCGGCACCCGGGACCTGCCGCGGCAGGCCGGGCCGGAGCGTGACGTGGTGGCGGCGCGCGGCCGGGCGGGCCTGGACGACGTCTGCGACTGGGCGTGGCGGGTGGCGATCGGTCCGCTGCTGGAAGGCGCCCTGCCGGCACAGCCGGGCGGCGCACTCCGGCGGGTGGTGCTGATCCCGATGCGCGAGCTGACGCTGGTGCCATGGCACGCCGCGCGGCAGGCCGTGGCCGGTGGGCACCGCTACGCGGTGGAGCAGGCGGTGTTCTCGTACGCCCCCTCGGCGCGGCTGCTCTGCGACGCGGCGTGGGCGCCCGAGGTCCCGCTCGACGGCAGCGCGCTGGTGCTGGGCGATCCCGCGACGGGCACCGCGCCGGAGCTGCCCGCGGCCCGTGCCGAGGCGCTGGCGGTGTACGAGGCCTTCTACGGTCAGGGGGTGTATCTCGGCCGCGCCGGGACCGGCGGCACGGCGCCCGCCGGGGCGGGCACCCGGCGCGAGGTGCTGGACCGGCTGCTCGACGGCACCGCGGGCACCGTGCTGCACCTGGCCTGTCACGGCGTGACGCGGGCGGGCGAGGGCGTCGCGGGGGCGGTCACCGGGGGCGAGTCGTCCTACCTGGTGCTGGCGGGCGGCGAGCGGCTGTCCGCCGAGGAGCTGGTCGGGGTGCTCGCCACGCAGGCGCGCCGCCCGGTCGCGGTGTCCGTGCTCGCGGCCTGCAACAGCGGGGTCTCCGGCCGGGGGCACGACGAGGCGTTCAGCGTCGCCACGGCGCTGCTGGCGGGCGGGTCCCGGGCGGTGGTGAGCACGCTGTGGAGCGTGCCCGACGCGCCGACGTCGGCGCTGATGTTCATGTTCCATCACTACCTGCGCCGCGAGGGCTGCCGCCCGCTGGACGCGCTGCACCGGGCGCAGCTGTGGATGCTCGCCCCGGACCGGCAGGTCCCCGAGGAGATGCCAGAGGAGCTGCGCGCCGTCGCGCGGCACGCGCAGGCGGGTGTCGACGGCTGGGCGGGGTTCTTCCACACTGGGCGGTGACCGCCGAAGAAATTCTGTCCCGGGCCGATGAGTCCGGGGCGGGTGGCTCGTCTTACCGGGTGTCAGCGACATCCGGTACGGAATACGAGGAGCCTTCCATGGGCATCACACACGGCAACGGGCAGTACGCCGAGGTCAACGGCCTGAACATGTACTACGAGACGCACGGCTCCGGCCGTCCGCTGATCCTGCTGCACGGTGGGCTCGGCTCGGGCGAGATGTTCGGCGCGGTGCTGGCCGCGTTCGCCGAGCACCACCAGGTGATCCTGCCGGACCTGCAGGGCCACGGCCGCACCGCCGACATCGACCGGCCGCTGGACGTGCGCCTGATGGCGGGTGACATCGCGGCGCTGATCGACCACCTCCGCCTGGACCGGCCCGACCTGGTCGGCTTCTCGCTGGGCGGCGGCGTGGCGGCGGCGACCGCCGCGCAGCACCCGGAGAAGGTGGGCCGACTGGTCATCCAGTCGACCTACCTGCGCACCGACGCGGTGTACCCGGAGATCCTGGCGCAGCAGGGGCAGGTGAATGCGGCCGCAGCCGAGTTCATGAAGGAGACCCCGATGTACGAGCTGTACCAGCGGGTCGCGCCGCGGCCGGAGGACTTCGGCCGGCTGCTCGACAAGATCGGGGCGGCGATGGCGGTGCCGATGGACCTCACCGAGGAGGTGCGCGGGCTGCAGGTGCCGACGCTGATCGCGGCCGGTGACGCCGACATGGCCCCGCCGAGCCACTTCGTTGAGGCGTTCGCGCTGCTCGACGGCGGGCAGCGGGACGGCGGCTGGATGGGGGAGGGTCGGCCGAAGGGCGGGCACGCGCTCGCCATCCTGCCCGGCGTGACCCACTACAGCGCCTGCGACTCGCCGCTGTTCCCCGCGACCGCCCTGGCCTTCCTCGACCAGCCGCAGCCCTGAACCGGACGGCCGGCGCACCCGCTCGGCCGCCGGTGGTTCAAGGCTCTCTTCGTGCTCGTCCCTGCGGCATGAAGAGAGCCTTGACATTTTTGATCATGGGCTCAGGTCTGCCGGTCCGTCAGGGTTCCCATACCCACGTGCCCGGAGGAAGCCATGACCCAGGAACGATCGCAACCCCCCGACGCCATCAGCCGCACCGGCTGGGCGGTCGCGCAGATGCCCGAGGACGAGAGGGCACCGTGGCGTTTCGCGCTCTGCTGGATGCTGGAGTGCCGCTACAGCACCGGGCGCGACCCTGGTGATCTGAAAGCGGCGGTCGCCGAGTTCGAGCGCCTGCCCGAGGCGACGCCCGGCCGGCGGAAGCTGGCGGCGGTGCTGCTGGTCGATCTGGTCAAGACCGGCAGGCTGCGTGACGAGCCCGCGGTGGCACAGGCGATGGCGCTGGCCGACGTCGTGCGGGCGGACCCCGCGCCGCTGGCGGGCAGCCGTGAGGCCTGCGCCGTGGTCCGCGCGCTGGATCTGCAGCTGGCCGGTATGAACGGGCGGGCCGGGTTCAGCCCTCAGGCCGCGTTGGCGGAGCTGGACAGGCTGGAAACGGAGGTCGGCGGCATGGAGCCGCACAGCTCCATGATCGCCTCGGCTCGCCTGGCGATGAGACACCTGCTCAGCACGGTGGCCGGTGACCACTCGCTGGCCGACCAGATGTCTGACGACCTCGCGGAGTTCAGGAAACGGCTGCCACCGGACTCGCCGGCGGTGGGCCACCTCGATCTCATGGACCTGCTCATGGCGGGCTACGCGCAGGCGATGCGGGGTGATCTCGCCGGTGCGAGGAAGGCCTACGACGCCATCCTCGACGCGATGCGCCAGCTGCCGGAGAGCGATCCCCGGCGCGCGCAGCTGGCGCACATGCAGGCCACGATGGCGCCGCTGTTCCGCCAGACACAGGACGGCGGCGTCGCCGATCCGCGGCTCAGGGGCAAGGGCAGCACGCCCTACGACGCCACCGTGGCCGCCGAGCTGGCCCAGCTGCGGGCTCTGGCCGACGTGCCGGGGCTCGACCCCGCCGAGCGGGCCCTCCGCATGGGCACCTCCGGCGCGGCGAAGATGGGGGTGGGCGCCGACCACCCGCCCGTGCTCGACCAGGCGATCATCGAGCTGGCCGAGGCGGTCGCGATCTCGCCGGAGCACGATCCGCGACGGCCTTTCTACCGGCTGCAGCTGGGCGTCGCGCGGATGCTGCGATTCGAATCGAGAAAACGGATCACCGACCTGCAGGACGGCACCGCGGAGCTGGAGCGCGCGAGAACGGCGCTGGGCACCACCGCACACGCGATGTGGACCATGACGAGCATGCCGCTGGCCCACGCGTACCGGCTCTCCGGGCGCAAGGCGCTGTCCCGGGACACCGCGCTCAGCGGTCTGCGTGGACACGCCTGGAGCGTGCTGCTCCAGTCGGACGCCCCGGCGGCCGCGGCGGCTGCCCGGCACGCCTCGGACGACGCCATCGACGTCGCGCGCTGGTGCGTCTCGGACGGCCGGCCGGACCTGGCGGCGCGGGCGCTCGACATGGGACGCGGCCTGATGCTGCATGCCGCGACGGAGCGGCGGGCCATCCCGGAGCGGCTGATCAAACTGGGCGAACCGGGTCTGGCCGAGCAGTGGCGCACCGCGGTCGCATTGAGCGGTGTGGAGGAGGCGCCGGCACAGCTGCGCCACCGGGTGATGAGCGTGCTGGCCGGCATCCCGGTGGACGACGACGGGGCTGCGCTGGACAGCCCGGCCACGGGATCGGCCCGGTTGCTGGACGCGCCGGACGGGCCGGAGATCCACGCGGCACTGCGCATGCTTGGGTTCGACGCCCTGGTCTACCTGGTGCCCGGTGACGGGAAGAACGGCATGGCGGTGATCGTGCCGGCGGAGGACCAGGCCAGCACACTGCTGCTGCCCGAGCTGGACGACGTTCCCGCCGGGTTCCTGGCCGACGCCGCCCGGGAGCTGCCGGACGACCCGCGGCTCGGGCCGGACCGCGACCTGTCGGTGCGCGGACGGGCGAAGCTGGAAGACGTCTGCGACTGGGCCTGGCGGGTGGCGATCGGCCCGCTGCTGGAACGCGGGTTGCGGGCGCACCGGGCGCCGGCCGACGGCCCACCCCGGGTGGTGCTGATCCCGATGCGGGAGCTGTCGGCGGTGCCGTGGCATGCGGCGCGGCGGCAGGTGAACGGACGCTACCGCTACGCGTTGGAGCAGGCTGTCTTCTCGTACGCGCCGTCGGCACGGCTCATGTGCGACGCGGCTTGGGCGTCCGACGTCCCGCTCGACGACTCGGCGCTGGTGCTGGGCGATCCCGATGCCGGCGGCGCGGCCGACCTGCCCGCCGCCCGCGCGGAAGCGCTCGCGATACACGGCGCCTTCTACCGGCAGGGCGTGTACCTCGGCCGTACGGCGACGGGCGCCCCCGCAGCGGCGGGCGCGGGCACCCGGCGCGAGGTGCTGGACCGGCTGCTCGACGGTACGGCGGGATCGGTGCTGCACCTGGCCTGCCACGGGGTGACCAGGCGGGCCGAGTACGAGCAGGTGGGCGCCGCGGGGGAGTCGTCGTATCTGGCGCTGGCCGGCGGCGACCGGCTGTCCGCGGAGGAACTCGTCGGGGCGCTCACCGCGCGGCCCGAGCGGCCCGTGGGACTCTCCGTGCTCGCGGCCTGCAACAGCGGCGTCCCCGGGCGCGGCCATGACGAGGCGTTCAGCGTGGCGACGGCCCTGCTGGCGGGCGGCTCCCGGACGGTGGTCAGCACGCTGTGGAGCGTGCCCGACACGCCGACCTCGGCGCTGATGTACATGTTCCACCACTACGTGCGGCGGGAGGGCTGCCGCCCGCTCGACGCGCTGCACCGCGCTCAGGTGTGGATGCTCACGCCCGACCGGCGGATCCCCGAGAAGATGCCGGAACCGTTGCGCCCCGCGAGCGGCCGGGAGCAGAGCATCGACGGCTGGGCGGGTTTCTTCCACACCGGGCGCTGATCGGGCAAGCCCCGCCGACGACGGTCACGTCGTCGGCGGGGCGCGCCCGTCACGGCCAGATCCGCACCGTCCCACGCAGGTCACGCGCCAGCCGCACCTGGTATTGAGCGTGCAGCCGGTACACCCCGGTGATCTCCTCGTCATTGACGAAGGTGCCGTTGGCCTTGCCCGGTACGGGCTCGATGGTGACGGTCCCGTCGGGTTCGGCGCGCAGGATCGCGTGCTGGCGGTGCACGTTCGGTGTGCTCGCGAAGACCTGGTGGTCAGGGGTTTCGTCGTCGCGGCCGAGCATCCGCACCTCGCCCGGCCAGATCTCCACACTCCCAGCGGCCCCGAAATCGATCGAGGCCAGCGGGGTGGTGAGGCTCTTGCCGCAGCTCACGCAGTCGGCGGCGGTGGCGTCGAACTCCTCCCGCCCGCAGCTCCAGCACTCGCGGGCGGCTGCCCCGCCTGCAGGCTCGGCCTCGGGGTCGTGCGGCCGGGCAGGCAGGTTGCACGGGCCGGGGCACGTACGTGTGGGCAGCAACGGGGTGACGTGGCCGTTCGCACACCTCATCAGCGCCCGGGTCACCGGACCACCTCGCCGACCAGCACCTCAGGGCCCGCTTCCGGTTGAGCTGGCACGATCGCGGTGGCGGCCGGCGGCTCGTCGCCGGCCCGCCGCTCGGTGATGTCGAGGTCGACCCGGCCGGTGGTCGTGTCGGTGCGGATGGAGCGCACGTCGAGGTGGACGCCCGGCGCGATGTCCCGGTCGAACAGGTGCCGGGCCAGCGGATTGATGAAGCGGCTCTCCAGCTGGTTGCCGATGCCCCGCCCGCCGTTGTCCAGATCGGCGGTGCAGAGCGTACGCAGCACCTCGGCGGCGTCCGCCGACAGGTCGACCTGCATGCGGTGCTCGGCGCGCAGCCGTTGCCGGATGTTGCCGAGCTGCAGCGCGAAGACCTCGTCGGCCACCTCCGGCGAGATGAAGTCGAACACCACGATGTTGTCGCCGAGCCGGTTCAGCAGTTCGGGACGTCCCAGCACGCTGATGAAGTGGTGCTTGACCGTCTCCCGCACCTCCCGCTCCAGCTCCCGGTAGGACAGCTCGCCGGGACGGATCTTCTGGGTGCGCTCGTGGGTCTGCTGGTCCTCGTCGATGATGCCGAGATTCGAGGTGAAGATCAGGACGCACTCGGTGAAGTGAGTGGTCAGGCCCTGGCCGTCGGTGAGCCGGCCGTCCTCCAGGATCTGCAGGAACTTGTCCAGGACCCGATGGTGCGCCTTCTCGATCTCGTCGAACAGCACGACCCGGAACGGCTGCCGGCGCACCGCCCCGGTCAGCTCGCCACCCGCCTCGAAACCGACGTACCCCGGCGGCGCGCCGATCAGCCGGTGGTCCGAGTGCTCGGCGGCGAACTCGCTCATGTCGAACCGCAGGTAGGCATCGGCGTCACCGAACAGCACCTCGGCCACGCTCTTGGCCAGCTCGGTCTTGCCGACACCGGTCGGTCCCGCGAAGAACAGCACACCCCGTGGGCGGTGCGCAGAGCTCGACGCCTGCGCGCCGGACAGCCCGAGCGCGGCTCGCTTGAGGATGTCCAGCGTCTTCAGCACCGCCTGGTCCTGGCCCAGCACCTTCCGCGGGATCTCGGCTTCGCCGAGCTGGATCTGGCCGCGGATGCTGGCGCGCCGCCACGGGTTGTCGTCGATGCCCAGCTTGTAGATCCGGACCGCGTCGCCGATCTCGTCGAGCCGCAGCCCCCGGTCGTGCGCCAGGCGGCTCGTCTCGCGGATGCCGAGCACGGTCATCCCGTCGGTGCGGCGCGCGAACCCGTCGATCAGCTGCGCCAGCTCCTCGCCGGACGTCTCCGGCGCCATGGGGATGCCGGCGCCGTAGATGCGCGCCGCGGCACGCCGCTCGTCGAGGCCGGGCATCGGCACCGCGATCGTCCGGATGCGCTCGATGCCCGCGGTCAGCCAGGCGGGCAGGTCGCGCTCGCCCTCCACGAGCCAGATCACCGGGTTGAACACCCCTGCCGGGTGCGCCGGAGAGTGGCCGCGCGGTTCCGCCGTGAGCGCTATCTGCTGGCAGAACAGGAAGAAGTCCCGCTCGGCCTCGTCCAGCTGCGCCATCGACCGGGGTATGCGCGCGGCGTACCCGATGACGAAAGCGGCCTTGACCCCCTCCGGCCGCGGCGGCTCGGGCGGTGCCGCCTGCTGCGGCACGCCGGGAGCCGGCGCCTGTCCCGGCACCGGCGGCGGCGGGGCCGCCGTCGGCGGCGCGGGGGTGCCCACCAGCCGCGACAGGTGGGTGCGCAGCTCCATGAGGGTGGGCTGGCTGCCCAGCACCCGCCGGCCGAGCAGGCGGGTGGCCGCCTCGGCCGAGGCGCGGTCCCGCGGCGGGTACTCGGAGATGCCGTGCACCGGGTCGTAGTAGACCATGGCCTCGTACCCGGCCGACTGCAGCGCGATCCACAGCAGTTCGCGCAGGTCCACCGGGTAGCGCTGATCCGGCGCCTCCGGCGAGGGCACCAGGTACTGGTCGTGGATGTTGCCGTGCAGCACGTACTGCGCGTGCACCGACAGGGTGCCCTCGAGTTCCCGGACGAACGCCGGCAGGCCGCTCGTGCTCACTTGATCACCTTGTAGTCCGGCGTCGTGCTGGTCTGCCCGGGTGCTTCGATGAGGCCGGTCGGCGCGTCGACGACCTCGTGGCGGAGGTCCAGCCGCACCGGCCGCCCGCCGAGCTCGCCGTTGGCCTGAAGCTGGGCGAAGACGCCGTTGACGACCTCGGCGAAATCGGCGCAGTTCGCCCGCTCCTGCTGCTGCGACTGGACTCCGGCGGCCGAGCGGGTCCGCCACAGCCGGCTGTCCACGTGGTCGGCGCTCAGCTCGATGCGTCCGAGGTGGTGCCGGTTCCAGCCGGGACGGTGCACGGTCAGGCCGACCCGGCCCGACACGGTCTCGATGCGCACCTCACAGCGCGCCTGCTCCAGTCCCGCGGCCACCAGGTCGCGCAGATGCCGGCAGCGGGCGATCTCCTCGGCGCGGACCATGGCGGCCTCCGCCTCCCGCCGGTCCTGCTCGGTGAGCGCGCGCTCGCCGCGCAGCACCAGTTCCAGCCGGTTCACCAGCGCGGCAGTCGGCGGCTCGACGCCGAGCTCCGGCCCGATGAGCGGCTGGCGCAGCGCCTGCAACCAGAAGGACGCCTTCCGGCGGGCCACCGCCCGGGGATTGACCTCACGTTCGATGCACAGTTTCAGATCGTTGAGGCGGGCCTCGGCCATGTCCAGGGAATCCGTCGCCACCCGGGCGGCCAGCCGCAGCACCTCGTGCTGGTCGTCCTCCAGCCGGTCCGGGTCGACGCTCGCCAGGAGGTCGTCGAGCTCCGGCTGGATGTCCAGGGCGAAGTCGATGCCATCGTCGGCCACACCCGGCTGGCGGATCACGACCGTTGGCGTCATTCCCGCCAGCAGTTCCGCGCGCCGCTGCTCGATGAGCTCGGCCGCGCTCAGCACCGGGTCGCCCGCGGGCAGGGCCGCGGCCATGGCGTCCCGCGCGCCGGCCGAGAAACGGGCTTCCAGCGCCTGGCGTGCGACGCGCAGCCGGGCACGGGCGTCCTTGACCCATACCTCGGCGGTGCAGAGGTCCACCCCGGTGAGGTCGAGCTGCTCCGGCAGGTCCAGCACCGGTCCCGGGGAGCGTCCGGCCGCCGCGGCCAGCAGCGCGATCTCGGCGTTCAGGCCGGTGACCTCGCCCGCGGCCAGCTCCCAGAGCCGCCCCATGATCTCGGCCGTGGCCTGCGCCTCGCCCTGCGCCTCCAGCTCGGCGCCCAGCCGGGCGACGGCGTCGGCGCCCTTCGCGACGCCGGCGGCCGCGGCCCGCACGACGAGCAGGGCCGCCGCGCCGACGGTCGCGGCGATCGCCGCCATCACGAGCACGGCTCCCGCCAGCGCGACCGCGGGAATGATGAACAGGAGGACGCCGAGGCCCGCCCCGCCGCCGCTCATGCCGCCACCTCCGCCCGATCCAGGTGGGCCATACCGTCCGCGTTGTCGTTCATCCGGTCCTCCTCGCGCTCGTACTCGGCCAATCTGAGTTCGTGCTGCATCGCCCTGCGGTCCGCCTGCCAGCGCCGGAGCCGGACCGGCGCCCACGCCAGCAGGCCCAGGGCGGTCACCAGCGGGATCGCCATCGGCACGTACACCGTCACCGCGGCGGTGAGGGCGAGCGCCAGCACGACGATGCCGAGTGACCACATCTCGCGACCGCGCACCCGGCGCGCCACCCGTCCGAGATGGACGATGCTCTGGTGCAGCAGGGAGTAGCGCGGCCAGTACAGGCCTCCCATGAACGACGCCAGCACGAGTTCCAGCGTCAAGACGAGACTGACGGACAACCCCGTGACGATCCAGGCACGCTGCATCGCCGCGAGATCGGCGACTTCGGCGATCTCGCTGAGGCCCAGCAGCATGACCCATACCGCCGCGGCGGCCCCCGCGCCGGCGCCCGCCCAGGCCCGGGCGGTATGCCGCTCCAGGCGCTCGACCTGCGCGCGCATCTCCCCGTGCTCGAGCAGCCACCGCCGTCGCGAGCGGGCCTGCTGCTCCTCGGCGGCCTCACGGAGCAGGAGCGGTCCCACGAACGGCACCAGGACACATGCCACGGCGAGTTCGACCGCGGCGGCGCCCGGCCGCCGCAGCCGGTCGAACCACGGCAGCCGGCCGGACACCTCGGCGCCGAGCCGGCGTTCGGCGTCGGCCAGCCCGGCATGGAGCCGGCCGCGCAGCAACGGCAGGGTATCCGCGCGGCAGGCGGCGATCCAGAGCGTGGCCGCGAGCCGGTCCCGCTCGGCCCTGCCCGCCATGAACTCCCGCGCCCCGGCGTCGTCGATGTTCGCGACCGCGACGGCCCAGTCGTCGGCGTGGCGCCGCCAGGCCTCGTCGATGCCGTCGAGCCCGATCAAACCCTCGTCCGCGTCACGTGTCGGCAGCAGCCGCAGCAGGCGGTGGTGCCACAGCTCGCCCAGGATCGAGTCCACGGTGCTCTGCGGAGCCCGCCAGGCGTCATAGGCGAACGCGACGACCCCGCGCACGGTCAGGTTGGTGTCACGGTAGACGGGGCGGCCGCCCGGGTCGAGGTAACGCAGTAGCCGCAGCAGTGCGACGTCGGCCGGTCCGGGCCGGCGCCGCAGCAGGCCGCGGACGGCATCCCGCTCGGGCGAGGGCTCGTCGAGCCGGTTGATCCAGTCGGCGAGCTCCCGGGCGGGCCGTCCGCGTTTGCCGAAGAGCAGGTTCGCGGTGAACGTCCAGTTGGCCGCCATCTCCACCGCGAGCAGAGCCTTGTCGGTGTAGGGACGGCCCTGGAACAGGTAGGACGGCAGGTCCGGCGCCGGCGGCGCGGGGGACGGCGATGCCGCGCCGCGTACCTCCGGGTCCTCCCCGTCCGCCCAGGCCAGCACCTGCCGCGCCGACCAGCGCAGCCTGGAGTTGCTGTTGAGCAGCCCGCGGCAGAGCAGCAGGACGCGGGGGTCGGCGACCTTCGACAGGTCGAGCGGACCCCGGGCGAGGTGGAGGAAGATCGACTCGTCGCGCATGCCGTCGAAGGGATGCGTGCCCAGGTGCAGCTCGAGCGCCGACATGCCCAGGGCCCACCAGTCCGAGGCCGGCGACACCTCCAGAGCGCGGGACGCGTACTCGGGCGGCACGTAGCGGGTGGTGCCGGAGGTCGTGACGCTGCGGGTGCGCGCTCCGGGGACGTGCATGCTGATGCCGAAGTCGCCCAGGGCCGTCTCCAGCGGCTGCCCGCCACCGGGATCGTTGCGGCGCACCAGCATGTTGGCCGGCTTCACGTCCCGGTGCACGATGCGGTGCGCGTGCATCTGCTGCAGCGCCAGCGCCGTCTGGCGCACGATCGCCGTGATCTCCTCGGTGCTGAGCGCCCCGCGCTCCCGCCCGGCCGCCAGCTCGGCAACCGAACGGCTGGGCAGGTGCTCCATCAGCTCGTAATCGAAGCCGTTCAGCCGGCCCGCCTCGTAGACCCGGACCAGGTGCGGGTTGCCCTCGTGCCCACCGTGGTCGGCCAGATAGGCCAGAACCTCAGCCGACGGGCCTTTTCCCGGCTCGTAGATCTTCAGCACCGCGTGCCCGTGCGCGGCGTGGTGCACCAGGAACAGCCGTGCCTGCCCACCACGCCGTAGCTCGTCGACCGGCTCGAACCGGTCCCGGAAAGCCGCCGGCATGCCGGGTGCGCTCCACTCGGCCAGCTGCGGATCCTCACCCCGGCCCGGGTCGATCACCGTCGCCGGCACACCGCCGTCGCCCCCGTCGTCACCCGGTCCGCCATGCCCGGCGCCTGCCGCGCGCGGTCCGTCAGTACCCGGCGGCGGCATCTCCCGTCCGGGATCGATGCTCGTCGCGGGTGGAGGCGGCACACGACCGCCCTCGCCGTGCGGGTCCGACCCGCCGGTGTCGGCACTCATCTGCCTTCCCTTCTCCCGCTGAGAGGGCGGGGCCTCACTCGAGGACGTGGTTAGGAGCGATCAGGAATGGACCTGAGAAACACCCTTCGTTCGCCGCCCGGCCGGGGCTCCGGCGATGGCGATCCGGCTTCGCCGGCACGCTGTTATCTGGCGGACAGTGCGCGTCCGTGCCCCCCGGCCGAGCCGCACGGCGCGCGCCGCGCACGGCGGGGTGCGCGGCGATGACCGCGAGGGAGCGCAGAGGACAGCGTGAGCGCCTGTCCGCATTGGAGCGCCTGAGCTCCCGCTACCACGGCCGGGCCGACGGCAGCCGCTGGGCGCGTCGGCAGGGCGGGGCGACGGCCGAGGCGGGAGTGCCGCTGTGGACCGCGTACATCGGCATGCTGCAGCGGCGTGCCGCGCGCTCGTCGCACCTGCTGGTGCGCCGCCTCCGCCAGCACAACGCCAGGGAGCTGCGGCTGCTGACCGGAGCCGCGTTGCGGGTGATCCAGGAGCACGAGCGGCACGGCGAGCCGCGGCTGGCCACATCGGGGCGGTTCATCGAGGCGGTGACCGCGTGGAAAGGCGAGTATGCCCGGCATCGGCGCCTGGCGGAGGCGTCGGCCCAGCACTACAACCAGTTGATCAACTTTTATTGGATCCACTTCCTGCGCGCCGCGGGTATCTCGCCGGCCTTCTCGTCGCGGACCGGTCCCCGCCCGGAGGCGACCGACGTCGACCCGATCTGGTCGAAGCAGGATCCCTTCGCGCTGCTGTCCGATCTGGACGCGGGGGATGTCGCCGAGGCCGGCGCCACCGGGGCGGAATGGATCATCCGACGGGCACTGGAGATCGTGGAGGGACGTGCGGTATGAGAACGAGACTGATGGCGACGGCCGGGCGGGCGGTGAGCTGGTCGCTGGGGGCGGTGATGACGCTCGGCGCGCTCCCGGCGCTGGGCGGCTGCGACGAGCCGCGGTTGGCTGACGGATGCGTGGTGGTGGTGGACGGGTCCGGCTCCGGCCGGGCGGACGGCGGCTTCGACGTCGCCGGCGAGCTCAACGGCAGCCTGGTGAAGTTCGTGCGGGACAAGGGCTGCCGCATGGTGCGGTTCGCCCCCATCGCGCTCAGCTCGGAGGCCTCACCGTGCCGCGGGGAAGAGGTCGACGTCGACCCGGATTACTCCGGCGGCGGCGGCGTCGACCGGGAGGACGTTCGCAACCAGCGACGCGGCAAGGCGCTGGAGGTGGCACTGCAGCTGCTCGACTGCCTGCACCGCCAGACCGACCAGAACGGCTCGGACGTGCTCGGCGGGCTGAAGCTCGCGGCGCGTGCGCGACCTGCCGACGTGCCGTTCCACGTCCTCGTGGTAAGCGACTTCATCCACGCGGACGGGGTGGAGTACCTCAACCGTGAGGATCTGAGCACCGAGGCCAAGCGAGCGGCGCTGATCGAGCGGTACGCCTCCGAAGGGCGGATCGCCGACCTCTCCGGCGCCTCCGTCTACGGTCTCGGGTTCGGCCAGCTCTACAAGACGGGCAAGGCCGGCGCCTTCGACAGGTTCGAGACCTTCTGGAAGACGCTGCTGCTCGACCACGCCCACGCCGCCCAGTTCCACGTCCTGTAGAGGAGATCGAGATGCGACACCTGTGGCGCCGGCTGCGCGGGCTGTTCGGCCCGCCCCGGCAGTCCATGCCGCCCGCGGACCCTGGTCCGCCCGCACGCTCGGTGCCCCAGCAGCGGGCCACCCCGCAGCGCACCATGGCCGCGGCGGTGACCGAAGCCAGGGCCAAAGGCACCGCTGACGGCCGGTCCGGGATGTTCGACCAGTGGTCGCTGGCCCCGGACACGGCTCCGCGTTATGTCAGGCAGCTGCAGGCCCAGCGCGAGGCGGAGAAGTCCGGCAGCGAGCAGGCCGGGCTGCGGGCGCTGATGGTCGAGGAGGCGCGGCGCCGGCCGCTGCGCGCCCGCGAGCGTGCCGACCAGGTGCGCGCCGGTCGGCTGGCCGGCCGCCTCGACGAGACCCTCGCGTTGATGGAGGGCGCCCGGCAGCGCATGCGGCTGCTCGCCGCGATCGAAGCGCGGGTGGAGCTGGTGCGCCGGCTCGGCCGCCGCGGCCTGGACGAGGTCAGGTCGACCTGGACCGACGAGCTCGACACGCTGAACGGCGACCCGCTGCCGGCCGGGCCGTACGCGAGCTCGCTGGGCGCCGGCTCGCCGGCGCCGACGGGCGTGCCCGCGGTCGAGGCCGGGCCGAGCGGCGTCGACCGGGCCGCGCCGAGCCGGCCGGGGACGGACGGCGCCGCCCGGCGGGTGCTGTGGGAGGGACCCGCACCGCGTACCTTCGGCGCGCTGCACAGCTGGCTGCTGCTGGTGCTGCTGATGGCGGTGGAGACGCCGATCCAGTACTACATCTGGGAGTACTTCCACGGCTCGGGCACCGGTGCGGACCGGCTGTTCACCTGGGTGCTCACGGCCTCGTCCGTGGTGCTCATGGTGCTCTTCCCGCACATGGCCGGCCGCGTCTACCGGGCCCGCCGTGCCACCGGCGCCGATCGGCTGGCGGTGCTCATCCCGCTGGTCATGCTGGCGCCGTGGATCTTCGTGGCGGGCATGCTCGGCTATCTGCGGGCGCAGGTGATCGACGTGCCCCCGATGCTGGAAGATCGCACCGAGCTGGACATCCCGCTGAAGAGCGAGGCGCTGCACACGCACATCGCGACCATTGCCGCGGCGTTCATCTGTCTGCTCCTGCTCAGCGGGGCGATCGGCTTCCTGCTCGGGATGGCCGGTCCGCATCCGTACCAGGCGGCCTACGAGTGGAGCGACCGGCGCCGGGAACGGATCGAGGACGAGCTGGTGGCGATCGGCCCTGCGGCCCAGCTGGCGGACGAGGCCCCGTGGTCCACGGATCTGCTGGCCGAGCAGTGGCGCCGGGATAGGAACGTCATCGACGGGATCTACGAGGCCGCCGAGCACGCCTACTACGACGGTGTCGCGCGCGCCATGGCGAACCCCGCGGTGACCGACACGGTGACCCGCGGCGACGCAGGAGTCGGCAGTGTCCGCTGACGCTCTGATCGTCAACCGGGTGCTCTACCCGGTGACCGCCCTCGGGCCCGGCCGGCGTCTCGGCGTCTGGCTGCAGGGCTGTCCGCTCGCCTGCGCCGGGTGCATGTCCCGGGACACGTGGGACCCGGCGATGGGCGAGGTCGTGCCGGTCGCCGAGCTGGCCGCGTTGTGGGACACGGTGCAGGCCGACGGGGCGAGCGGGCTGACCGTGACCGGGGGTGAGCCGCTGACGCAGGCCGACGCGCTCGCCGCGTTCGTGCGACACGTCGCCGGCAACCGGATCGGGCCGGGAGGCGAGGCCGACATCCTCCTGTTCACCGGCTATGAGCTGGATGAGCTCGACCGTCGCCGGCAAGCCGCGCTCGAGGGGGTCGACGTGCTGGTCACCGGCCGGTTCCGGGCGGCCGAGCCGACGCGGCTCGTGCTGCGCGGCTCCGCCAACCAGGTGATGCATCTGCGCACCCCGCTCGGCGAGATGCGCTACCGGGAACTGGCGGCGGCCGAGACCGACACCCCGGCGATGCAGGCGTTCGTCGAGGGGGACAGGCTGCTGCTCAGCGGCGTGCCCCAGCGCGGCACCCTGGCGGTCCTGGAGCGCACGCTGCGAGCGGGCGGGGTACAGCTCGACGGCGTCAGCTGGCGGCCGTGACCACAACCGCGTCACTCGTGATCAAGGCTTCCGGACGGAGCGAGGGAGCCTTGATCACGGTGCCTGCGGAGCGGGGCGGCGGGCGAGGACGAGCACCGGCCCGAGCGCGGCGAGCACGGCCAGGGTGACGGTCGCGGCGCCGGAGGCGAGCAGGGTGCCGTCCGGGCCGAGCCAGGTGACCAGCGGCCCGCCCAGGGCGGCGCCGACGGGCACCGCGGCGGTCATGATGGAGCCGCGGGCGGCGAGCACCGCGGGCAGGTCCGCCGGGCTCGCGGCGGACTGGAACAGGGTGATGTTGAACGCGGGGAACGGCCCGTAGACGAGGCCGCCGACGGCCAGCCCGGCCATGGTGACCCAGGTCGAGGTGGTGAAGCCGAACGGCAGCAGCGCCGCGCCCCATCCGGCGATGACCGCGATCGTGAACGGCCACGGCGCGACCCGGCGCAGTGTGCCCGCTAGCAGCCCCCCGATCACCGCGCCCACCCCGAACACGGCCCAGTACGCGCCGAGGAAGTCGGCGGAGCGGCCCAGCGTGTCGACGACGAACAGCGGCAGGGCCACCTCGACCGGGCCGTACAGCAGGCAGAAGACGGCGGTGAGGGCGAGCAGGCCGAGCAGTTCGGGCCGCCGGGCCAGCAGGCGGAAGCCGCCGGACGATTCGGCGCCGGGTTCGGCCGCGGTGGCGGGGACGCGTACGCCGCGCAGCACGGCGGCCAGCACAAGGTAGCTCTGCGCGTCGACGGCGACGGCCGCGGCCGGTCCGGTCGCGGCGACCAGCACGCCGGCCAGCGGCGGGCCGAGGATGATCGCGGTGGTCTGGCTGGTGCCGAGCAGCGTGTTGGCGCCGAGCCGGTGCTCGCTCGGCAGCAGCCTGCTGACCAGTGTGTACGTGCCCGCCGAGCCCCACGCGACGAGCAGCGACGACACGGCGAGCAGCGCGATGTAGCCGACAGGGCTGAGCAGGCCGAGCGTGTACAGCAGCGCGGCTGTGCCCAGCGCCCCGCCGCGCAGCAGCGCGTTGGCGGTGACCAGGGTGCGCGCGTCGGCCCGGCGCAGCCGGCGGGCCAGCACCAGCGCGCCGAGCGCGGCGGGCAGGGAGAACGCGGCGACCGCCGCCCCGACCACGAGCGCCGCCTGCCCGGGTGGGGCGAGCTGGATCGCCAGCCAGGAGATCGCCACCACGCTCAGGCCGTCGCCGAGGTAGGACACGGTCTCGCAGGCCAGCAGGCGGCGGAAGCCCGCCACCGCCAGCACGTCCCGGTAAGCGGCCGGGACCAGGCTCTTCGCTGCTCGCATCGGCACAGCCTGCCAGCTCAAGCACGGTTGAGGTCAACCGGAAGGCGCCGGCCGCCCGAGCCGCCTCCCACACTCTGCGGCGCGGGCCACAACTTCTGGGTTGTAGCTACAACCCAGAAGTTGTGGCGCGGATTCAGAAGTTGTGGCCTGCGGACGCCGCCGGAAAGCCGCACGGGCGGAACCAGGTCACCCGCCGGGCGGTGCACGCGCAGCCGGACGGCGGCACGTCACTCCCGGGCCGGAAGCCACCCGAGGGGATCACCGTGGCCACAGGTCGGCGGGAACCACGCCGCGGAGCCGAGACTCGTCACTCGGAGAGCGGCGGCGCGTTTCGCGGCGGGTTCGCGCCGCCGCGATGACGCGCGCCGGGCCGGGCATCGGCGGCCGGGGCGACGAGTAGCCGAGGAGGCGGTATGACCAGGTGGAACCGGGCCGGGTGGCTGGTGATGGCCGCGGCCGGTCTGCTGGCGGGGTGCACGACCGGGGAGCCCGAGCCGGCGGGCCCGGCCGGTACGCCGGTGAGCGGCGCGGCGACGAGCGGTGCGCCGACCGCCGCCGCCCCGAGCCCGTCCGGTCCGTGTACGCCCAAGGTGGTGATGCAGCCGCTGCCCGACTGGGCGGACGCGGGCTTCAGCGGCGACACCACGATCGCGCACACGCTCGGGGAGCGGGGCGAGATCGCGGCGATCCTGTTCGCGAACCCGCTGACCCACGACCGCAAGGACGGGGCGAACAACAAGATCCTCTGGGTGTCGCGGGAGCCGAACAGCGGCGGCGAGCCGCTGAAGATCATCGCCCGGCTGGACGGCCGGGGACAGCCGGTGGCCAAGGAGGTCCCGGGCGGCCCGGGTCCGTCCATCATCGACATGCCCGGTCCGGGCTGCTGGCGGATGGAGCTGACCTGGGCGGGGCACACCGACTGGCTGGACCTGGTCTACGCCGCGGGCTGAGCGCGGCACGGCCCCGCCCGGTTCTCCAGCCGGGCGGGGCCGCTGCGATGCCGGGTGCCGGATGGTCCGGACCGGAACGCTCCCGCCGCCGAGTCTTGAAGCCTGCCGCGCCCCGGTCAACGGGCGGCCCCCATCGGCGCCGGTCGACCTGCGCGGACACCGTGCGGGCCGTGGAACTTACATCGGCCGGGGGTGGGGGAACGGCATGCCGAGCCCTACCGCTGCCCGTGAGCACCGGGTTATGGTGCGTCAATGACGAACGGGAGCGCTTCCACGCCGGACCGCGACGGTGTGGCCGCCCCGCCGACCCTCGCCGAGGTGGCCCGCGCCGCGGGGGTGTCCATCGCGACCGCGTCCCGGGTGCTGAACAACTCCACCCGGGTCAGCCCGGAGGCGTACCAGCGCGTCTGCGACGCGGCGAGCCGGCTCGGCTACCGCCGCCACCGCGCCGCCTGGGGCCGCGCGCAGACGCCGGTGCGGGCGGTCGCGGCCGTCATCCACGCCGCGCACCGGCTGGTGTTCACCGAGCCGTTCTTCGCCCGGTTCATCGGCGCCGTGGAGATGGAGCTGGCCCAGCACGACATGCCGCTGCTGGTCACGAACGTGTCCGGCACGCTCGCCGAGACGGTCGGGCGTTACCTGCGGGCGGGCAGCGTCGCCGGGGTCATCGTGGTGTCCGATCACGGGCCGCTGCCGCTGTCCGGCTCGCTGGCCTCGCTGGGCCTGCCGGTGACCGTGGTGGGCCGGCCGCTGCACCCGTACCAGGTGCCCTATGTGGACGCCGACAACCGCGGGGGCGCCCGCGCGGCGGTGGAGTACCTGCTGGGCAGGGGGCGCCGGGCGATCGCGCACCTGGCCGCGCCGCCGGACACCGGGCCGGGGGCCGACCGGCGTGCGGGATACACCGACGCGGTCCGCGCGGCAGGGCTGACCGACCTGCCGATCGCGTACGGGGACTGGAGCCAGGCCTCCGCCGCGCACGCCATGCAGCGGCTGCTCGACCAGCGCCCGCAGCTCGACGCGGTGTTCGCCGCCTCGGACGTGATGGCCGCGGGCGCGGTGCGCTACCTGCGCCGGGTGGGCCGGCGCATCCCCGATGACGTGGCGGTGGTGGGCTTCGACGACCACGCGCTGGCCACCCAGGTGCGCCCGGCGCTGACCACGGTGCGCCAGCCCATCGAGCAGATCGGCGCGGTGGCGGTGCGCAGCCTGCTCGCGGCCGCCGCGGGGGAGCTGACGCCGGAGCAGGCCGCGACGGTGCTGCCCACCGAGCTGATCCTGCGCGACTCGGCCTGACTCAGCCCGCGGTCAGGTGCAGCCGCACGCTGGTGCCGCCGGGCCGGGTGTACAGGCGGACCAGGTCGCACAGCAGGTTCGCGGTCAGCAGCCCGTCGCCCGCCCGGCCGTCCTCGGCCCGCGTCGAGGGCACCCGGCCCGCCAGCGGGTCGGTGCGGTGGCCGGTGTCGTCGAGCTGGCAGAGCACCTGGTCGTGCTCGGCCCACACGGCGATGCGGCCCGGTTGCCCGTCGCAGGCGAGCGCGTCGGCGGCCAGTTCGGCGACGGCGGCGGTCAGCGCGTCCTGCAGCCGCGGCTTCAGTCCGAGCGCGTCGGCCCGTTCCGCGACGAACGCCAGCAGTTCGGGCACCTGGTCCGGGGCGGCGAAGCCCATCGTCGCGGCGTAGCCGGGCACCGGCGGCAGGGGCTGGTTGCAGTCCGCCGCGGTGAGCCGGGGATCGGCGTACACGGGACTCGGCCGCAACCCGCCCCGGCGCTGCAGGAACGGGTGGGTGCGGTGGGCGTCGTGCACCACGTGCGGGTCGAGCAGCGCCGCGTCGTAGGGGCACAGCAGCGCCGCGTCCCGCCCGGCGAAGGCGAGGTTGACCAGCGCCTCATGCGCGACGCACGCCGGGTATTCCAGCTCGCCGCGGCCCGGCCAGACCGGCTCGGCGACGATGGCGACCCGCCGCCCCGGGTGCCGGTCGGCGAAGGCCAGCAGGACGCCGGGCAGGATACGGCCGGGATTGCGGCCCTCGACCGCCATGTCCGCGAAGTGCACCCGGCTGCCCCGCGAGCCGAGGCAGTCGCGCAGGATCTCCAGCTTGGCGCTGGGCACGGCGACGAGCACCGGCTGTCCCGCGGTGAGCGCGGTGTGCACGAAGGCCAGGGTGCCGCTCACGTACTCGGCGACACCCCGGTACGGGAAGCCCACATGGTCGGGTCCGGCGGGTCCGGCCATGGCCGTCACGTCGGCGGCGCTGCGGGGAGCGGGAAGACGGTGTGCACGAGCCGTTGCGGCATTGGTCGCCATGCCATAGCGGGGGCGGTACCCATCAGGGCGGTGCGCCAAACCAGGTTCGCGGAGATTTCTCGCGGCCCTGCACCGGCTGAACGCAGGACCGCCGGCGTCGCTGACACGACGCCGGCGGACGTGCCCCCGCGGCGGGGCCCAAGTTTCCGCCGCGGGGGCACTCTCCCTACGGACCCGCCGCGCCGGAGCACCCCGGCGGGCGGGTTCCCGGATGGTCCCGATCCTGAGCACCCATGCGGATGCGGGACCATCGTCGGCCCGTCAGCTCAGCGGCGGGTAGGCGTTCGCCATCAGCTGCTGGAACTGCGCGGAGAACCAGTGACCCGAGACCGGCGCGTTGGGCAGGGCGCCGGACATGCTGTTGCCGTTACGGGCGTTGCCCGTGTAGGTCGGGTCGCACATGCGGTCGAAGCCCTTGCCCTCGTCGTTCGGGATCAGCGAGCTGGAGCCGTCGGACTCGCCCGGCGGCTTGATCCAGACGTACGCGTCGATGCCGGTGGCCGGGTTGGCCCGCGGCCGCTCGCCGAGGCCGGCGCCGGCCTGGTTGCACCAGTTGCCCTTGTGGATACGCCGGTCGATGCGCGACTGGTTGACGAACGTGTTCAGGTCCGTCGAGGTGCTCGGCGCGGTGGGCCGCGTCGCCTGCGTCGGCTGGCACGGGGTCTGCACGCAGCTGCCCCAGCCGTTGCGCGAGGTGTCGATCAGCATGCCGATGCTCGACGAGAAGCCGGCCGTGATCAGCCGCTGCCGGAACGCCTGCGCGAACGTCAGCTCGTCGTTGTACCGGTTCCAGTCGATCCACGTGGTCTGGCGCAGCTGCTCGGTGATCGTGCCGACGTACGGCTCGGTCAGCGCGGACGTGTTCGCCGTGTTGGTGATGAACCCGTGCACGTTGGCCGCGGTGCTGCCGGACGCGGTCGCGGCCGAGAACATCATGTTCGCGGTCGCGCCGAAGTTGTCGTCCCAGCCGATCCAGCCGTGGTGAGCGGCGTCGATGTAGTTGTACACGTTCGGGATCGCGCCGAGCTTGTTCAGCGCGTACCCGACGCCCTGGACGTAGCCGCCGTTGGCCAGCATGGTGTCGCACATCGGGGTCGCGGTCGCCCGGCCGCCGACGTTGGTCACCAGGTTGGGCAGCGAGTCGATCTCGATGATCGCCACGACGCGCAGGTTCGCGTACGCCGGGCGGGCCAGGATCGACGCCATCACGTCGATGTACTCCGACTTGTAACGGGCCAGCTCGGTCGGGCCCAGCTCGCCGTTGGAGGCCAGCGCGGCGCAGTCACGGCCGGGCAGGTTGTAGACGACGATCTGGATCACCATCGGCGCGGAGCCGTTGGCGGCGTCCTGCGCGACCGCCTGGTCGAGGTGGTCGGCCAGGCCCATGGTGCCGGTGGTCGGGCTGCCGTTGCCGGTCAGCGCGCTGATCCGGTCGAACCAGACACCGGTGGGCTGGTTGGCGATCCGGCTGCCGCCGGGCTCGGCCTGCGCCTTGGCACGCCACTGCGGGTTCACGTAGACGCCCGCGCCGGAGTACGGGTTGTCGACGCGCGGGGTGACCGGGCCGCCGTCGTTGTCGGCCTCCGTGGCGTTCACGGTGACCGAGGTCAGGCCGCTGGACGCGACGGTGAACGGCCGGGTGCCGGCGGTGGAGTCGCTGTCCTCGGCCGCCGCCAGGGTGACGTTCTGGACGGTGCTCCAGTTGCTCGGCGTGAACGTCAGGCTGCCGCCCGCGGACACGGTGAGGTTGCTGTCACCGGTGCCGGCCGTCGTGGTGACGGTGACGTTCGCCGACGGCGCGACGGCCAGGCGTACGCCGAAGGTCGCGGTGCCGCCCTCGGTCACGCTGACACTGGTCGGCGAGACCACCAGCGACTGGGTCGTGGTGCCGTCGTTGTCGGCCTCGGTCGCGTTGACGGTGACCGAGGTCAGGCCGCTGGACGCGACGGTGAACGGCCGGGTGCCGTTGGTCGAGTCGCTGTCCTCCGCCGCCGCGAGGGTGACGTTCTGGTTGGTGTTCCAGTTCGACGACGTGAAGGTCAGCGTCGCGCCGGACGACACGGTGAGGTTGCTGTCACCCGTGCCGGCCGTCGTGGTGACGGTGACGTTGGAGGTCGGCTGCGCGTTGAGGCGCACCGCGTAGGTCGCGGTCCCGCCCTCGGGCACGCTCACGCTGGTCGGCGACACGACGAGGCTCTGCGTGGGCTGCGGGTTGGTGCCGCCGCAGGTGACCCCGTTGATCGAGAAGCTGCTCGGGTTGGTGTTGGTGCCGCTGTACGTGGCGTTGAAGCCGATGCCGGTCGACGCGCCGGTGGCCAGGCTGCCGTTGTAGGACAGGTTCGTCGCGGTGACGTTCTGCCCGGACTGGCTGTAGTTGGCCGACCAGCCCTGGATGCCGCCCTGGTTGCCGGACCAGGTCCACTTCAGCGACCAGCTGGTCAGCGGGTCGCCGGTGTTGGTGATGTTGATGTTCGCGCCGAAGCCGCTGCCGTTGTCCCAGGCCTTGGTGTAGGTCACCTGGCAGGAGACGGCCGCCTGGGCCGGGGTGGCCACGGTGGCCAGGCCGGCCGTGGCCAGTGCGGTCGCCCCGAGCAGCGCCACGAGGCGCCGCGCGGACGATCTGATCGCAATTCTCACTCGGGTACTCCTTGAGCCGGGCCGGACCGACGGGAGATCGGTGCGGCGGCCCGCGCCGAGCGGCGGCCACCGGGCAGGGCGGCGCGTACGGCGCAGGAAGGAAAGGGCAGCCCGGACGGCTGTGACGGCGGTGCGCGGCACCTTCCGGTGAGACCGGGGCCCTCGGTGCCGAGTCGCGCGCTATGGCTCCCTGCGCGGTAATCGAAGTTTCACACCGCCGTCACGTGACCACAATGAGTGTCGATGTTTCTGGCACGTTTTTGTTTGACGATCCGACTAAGGCGGGCGTCCCGGCTCAGTGGGCCCGCGACGGGGCGATCTCGGCGTGGCACACGGGGCAGGTGTGGTGGATCAGGCCGCGCTCGATCGCCTCCCGGGTCGCGGCGCGCACCCCCATGAGGGCGCCCATGAACAGCGCGGTGAGCACGAAAGGCGCGCTCACGAGCACCAGGAGCCAGGTCATGGGAGGACTATACGATCATGTAAGCGTTCCCACATGCCCCCGCGACTCCGTACGCGAGCACCCTTCAGGGGAGGCCGTCGGCCTTTCGGCGACACCGTGTCCGCCGCGTGATGTCACGGTGACGCGGCGTCCGGGCCGCGGTCGCGCAGCAGCGGCACGGCCGGATCCCAGATCGTGCCCGTACGGCTGTCGCGGCGGCGCCGGGCCAGGCCGGACAGCGCCTCCAGCACCACCCGGTTGCCGAGCAGCGCGGTGATCTCGGCGTGATCGTACGGCGGGGACACCTCGACCACGTCCATGCCCGCCACCGGCAGCGTCCGGCAGATGCGCGAGACCGCGTCGAGCAGCTGCCGCGCGGTGAGGCCGCCCGGCTCCGGCGTGCCGGTGCCAGGGGCGTGCGCCGGGTCGCACACGTCGATGTCGACGGACAGGAACACCGCGTCGCAGCCGTCCAGCGCGATCGCGCACGCCTCGTCGAGCACCGCGTCCAGGCCCCGGGCCAGGATCTCGCTCATGTGGTACGAGCGCATGCCCTGCTCCGCCATCCAGTCCAGGGTGGCCGGCTCGGGCCAGTAGCCGCGCAGCCCCAGCTGGAGGAACCGGTCGCCGCGCACCGCGCCGGACTCGATCAGGCGGCGCATCGGCTGGCCGTGGCCGTACAGCGAGCCGAAGTTGACGTCGCCGGTGTCGGCGTGCGCGTCGAAGTGGACGACCGAGACCCGGCCGAACCCGTGCCGCCGGGCCACCCCGGTGACGTCGGGCCAGGTGATCGTGTGGTCGCCGCCGAGGATCAGCGGGATCACCCCGTGGGTGGCGAGGAAGGCGACCGCCTCCTCGATGCTGCGGCAGCTGCGCTGCACCTCGCCGCTGTACAGCTCCAGGTCGCCCGCGTCCAGCACCGCCAGGTCGGGCCCGAGCGGATCGACGCGCAGGGCCAGGTGCGGGCGTGAGCCGTCGTGCGGCAGGTAGTCGGTGCCCCGGATGGCCGCCGGGCCGAACCGGGTGCCCGGCCGGTGCGACGTGCCGCCGTCGAACGGGGCGCCCAGGATCACCACGTCGGCGTCGGCGTACGTCGCCGGATCGGCCCAGTCGCAGCGCGGCACCCCGAGGAACGTGAAGTCCGGGCCGTACTGGGCGCCGTAGCGGGCCATCACCAGGTGATCGGGTCGCGGGCGATCGGGCAGGTCATGCAGTGCCCGCCGCCGCGGCCGCGGCCCAGCTCCGCGCCCACGATCTCGATCACCTCGATGCCCGCCGCGCGCAGCAGCGTGTTGGTCTGGGTGTTGCGGTCGTACGTGAAGACGACGCCCGGCTCCAGGGCGACCGCGTTGTTGCCGCTGTCCCACTGCTGCCGCTCGGAGGCGTACACGTCGCCGCCGGTCTCGATCACGCGCAGCCCGTCCAGCCCGAGCGCCTTGGCCACCACCTCGGTGAACGCGGCGTCGCCCTCGTCGGTGACCACGACGCCGGGCGCCCGGTCCGCCGGGCGCAGCGTGAACGAGTGGATCGCGTTGACGATGTTCGGGTACACCGTGACCACGTCCCGGTCGGCGAAGGTGAACACCGTGTCGAGGTGCATCGCGGCCCGCAGCTTCGGCATCCCGGCCACGATCACCCGGTCGGCCGCGCCCGCCTGGAACAGCGCCGCCGACACCTGCGTGATCGCCTGCCGGGAGGTGCGCTCGCTCATGCCCATCAGCACCACGCCGTTGCCGACCGGCATGATGTCGCCGCCCTCGAAGGTGGCCTGCCCCCAGGCGCGCTCCGGGTCGCCCCACCATACCGTCGACCCGGTGAAGTCCGGGTGGAACTCGTAGACCGCCTTCATGAGCAGCGTCTCGTCGTGGCGGGCGGGCCAGTAGAGCGGGTTCAGCGTCACGCCGCCGTACAGCCAGCAGGTGGTGTCGCGGGTGTAGAGCGTGTTGGGCAGCGGGGGCATCAGGTACTCGCGGATGCCGGTGGACTCGCGGGCCAGCGCGATGTAGTCGGGCCGGAAGTCGTCCGGCAGGTCCGCCGTGGACAGGCCGCCGATCAGGTACTCCGCGAGCTGCCGGGGCTCCAGCGTCTCCAGGAAGGTCCGGGTCGCGTCGACCAGGCCGAGCCCCACCTCGTTCGGCACGATCTTGCGGTCCAGCAGCCAGGCCCGCGCCGGGGGCAGCGCCATCGTCTGGGCCAGCAGGTCGTGCAGCTCGACCACGTCCACCCCGCGGCGGCGCAGCTCGGCGACGAACGCCGCGTGGTCGCGCTGGGCGTTCTCCACCCACATCACGTCGTCGAAGAGCAGGTCGTCGGCGTTGCTCGGGGTGAGCCTGCGGTGCGCCAGGCCGGGCGCGCAGACCAGGACCTTGCGCAGCCGGCCCACCTCCGAGTGCACGCCGTACGCCGCCGATGGTGCCGAGCCGCTGGTCATTGCGGGTGCCTTTCGTCCGGGTGCCGAGTGCGAGCGGGGGTCAGAGCTTGATCCAGCCGGCCGCCAGGGCGATCACGCCGATCACCGCGCCGATCACCGAGATGACGAAGATGACCAGCTCGGCGGGGGAGAAGACGGGTCGCCCCTGCTCGCGGCGGGTCATCGCGAACAGGATGGTGGCCGGGGCGTAGATGACGAACGACAGCAGCAGGAACCGGAGCCCGGCCGCGAACAGCAGGAACGCCGTGTAGAAGGTGGCCAGGGCGCCCACCACCACCATGCCCGTGGTGCTCGCGCCGACCGTGCCCGCGTCCGGCCGGAGCGCGATCTTCAGGGCGTACCCGGCGGCGAGCAGGAACGGGATCAGGGTCAGCGCGCTGGTCAGATCGAGCGCGAGGTTGAACGCGTTGTCGGAGAACAGCGTGACGACGAGGAAGAACTGCGAGAGCGCGGTGGACAGGATCAGGGCGTTCACCGGCACGTCGTCACCGGTGGCGCGGCGCAGGAAACGCGGCATGTCCCGGTCCTTGGCCGCCACGAACAGCACCTCGGCCGCCATCAGCGTCCACGCCAGGTACGCGCCGAGCACCGAGATGATCAGCCCGATGCTGACGAACCACTGCCCCCACGGGCCGACCGCCGCCTCCAGCACCCCGGCCATGGAGGGCTGCCGGAGCTGCGCGATGTCGGCCATCGGCAGGATGCCGTACGACACGATGGTGACCGAGGCGAAGATCGCGAACACGCTCAGGAAGCCGAGGATGGTGGCCCGGCCGACGTCCTCGCGCCGCTTGGCGTGCCGGGAGTAGACGCTGGCCCCCTCGACGCCCAGGAACACGAAGACGGTCGCCAGCATGGTGCCCTTGACCTGCTGGAACAGCGATCCCGCGTAGTCCGCCCCGGCCCAGTTCTCGGCGAACACCGCCGGGTTCAGGTAGAACAGCGCCAGGATGATGAAGACGATGATCGGCACCAGCTTGGCCACGGTGACGATCCGGTTGATCGCGGTGGCCTCCTTGATGCCCTGCCGGATGAGAAGGAAGAAGCCCCACAGGCCGAGCGAGGACAGCGCCACCGCGAGCAGGGTGTCGCCCTCGCCCAGCGCCGGGATCAGCGCGCCGAGCGTCGACATGATCAGCACCCAGTACGTCACGTTGCCGACGCAGGCGCTGGCCCAGTAGCCGAACGCGGAGAAGAAGCCCAGGTACTCACCGAAACCGGCCTTGGCGTAGGCGTAGACACCGGCGTCGAGGTCGGGGCGGCGCAGCGCGAGCGTCTGGAAGACGAACGCGAGCATGAGCATGCCGGTGCCCGCGACGACCCACGCGATCAGCGCGCCGGCCACGCCGGTCTCCTGCGCGAAGCGGCGCGGCAGGGAGAACACGCCCGCGCCTACCATCGAGCCGACGACCATCGCGGTCATCGTCCAGAAGGTCAGCTTGGCGGTCGGCGGCGACGGCGCGACCGCCCGGTCGGTGTCGGTCATGCCGTACCCCCCAACGGGGTGACCAGGGCGTCCGTCCCCACCATCCATGATGGAACGGACTTATGCCCCTTATTGCTATCACGCTGGCCGGACCGCTCGGGGACGATCGCGATTTCGGGTCCCGGCGGGCCCGTCACCGACTGTTGCGCAGGCAGATTTTCCAGAAGACAGGGATGGCGTTCGCGCGGAAAACGGGGTACCTTCGCAGCAAGCCCGCTTCGACGGTTTCCCCCGTGATCGCCGAAGCGGGTTCTTTCGTGCCCTATAATGCCTGCTCACGGCAGCAGTACGCCGGGGTTGAGCACTCCGGCGGGGTCCAAAGCGGTCTTCGCGGCGCGCAGCGCCAGGGCGAACGGCTCGGGCCGCTGACCTGCGTACCAGGGCAGGTGATCGCGGCCGACGGCGTGGTGATGGGTGATGGTGCCGCCGTGCGCGGCGATGACGTCGCCCGCCGCCCGCTTGAGCGCGTCCCAGATCGCTACCTCGGCGCCGCGCCGCCCGGCGGCGTACACGGTGAAGTACGGCGCCGGGCCGTCCGGGTACACGTGCGTGAACCGGCAGGTGACCAGCGCCGGATGCCCGGTCTCGGTGACGCCCGCGGTGGCGACCGCGGCCACCACCGCCGCGTGCAGCGCCTCGAACGCGGCCCAGGTGCAGGCGGTCTCGAACGTCTCCACCACGACACCGAGCCTGGCCAGCCCGTCGCGCAGGTACGGCGCGCCCACGAACGTCTCGCGCCACTGCCCGGCCGTGCCGGCCGCCGCCTCCTCGGGCACCCCGCGGTGCGCGCGGCACAGCTCCACGGCCCGCGCGAGCAGCGCGTCCACCGGGTGGTCGGCCGACTCGAAGGCCAGCAGCAGGCGGCTCGCGCCGTCGGCGGCGGCCGCGCCGAGCATCGCCTCCAGCGGGTCGAGCAGCCGGCAGTTGGCCGGGCGCAGGCCGGACTGGGCCACCGCGCGCACGGCCTGGACGGCGTCGGCGTACGCATCGAAGCGCAGCGCCGCCCCGGCACGGAACTCCGGGCGCCGCTGCACGCGCGCCCAGCCCTCGGTGATCACGCCCAGCGTGCCCTCCGACCCGAGCCACAGCCGGTCCGGCGAGGGCCCCGCACCCGACGCGGGCACCCGCAGCGACTGCGCGATCCCGGCGGGCGTGACCACCCGCAGCGCCTCGACCAGGTCGTCGATGTGGGTGTACCCGGTGGCGTAGTGCCCGCCCGCGCGGGTCGCCAGCCAGCCGCCGAACGTCGAGAACTCGAAGCTCTGCGGGAAGTGCCGCAGCGTGAGGCCGTGGGGGCGCAGCGCGTCCTCCAGGTCCGGGCCGAACGTGCCGCCCCGGATCAGCGCGGCGCGGCTGACCTCGTCCACCTCGGCCACCCCGGACAGGCCGGTCAGGTCCAGGGACAGCCACGGGCCGCCGCCGCGGTACTCGACGCCGCCGACGACGCTGGTGCCTCCGCCGAACGGCACCACGGGCACGCCCGCGCCGGCGGCCCAGTCCAGCACGGCGACCACGTCCTGCTCGGTGCGCGGGTACGCGACCAGGTCCGGCGGGTTGTCCAGCACGCCGCGCAGGAGCCGGACGACGTCGCGGTAGGCGCGGCCGTACGCGTGCGCGGCCCGGGTCCGCGCGTCGGCACGGCACAGCGCGGCCACGGCCGTGGGCGGGGCGAGCCGGGGAGCGGGCAGCTCGGGCAGCACGGGCACGGGTGCCAGGTCGCCGTCGAGCGGCAGGAACGGGCTCACCCGCCGGGCCAGCTTCGCGCACGCCTGCTCGTCCAGGGCCTGGTCCGCCCACCCCCAGCCCCACCAGGACCGCTCTCGTTCCGCTGCGGCGCGGGTGCCGTCGCCGTTCATCGCGTCTCCTTTGCGGACGTCGTCGCGGGTCGTGGCGACGGAGGTTAAGAAGGGCACCTTCTACTACGCATAGCGTTAAGAAGGTGCCCTTCCTTGTAGTAGGTGTTCGGCCAGGGGGCGGGCGGCGGTGCGGAGGGCGGGGACGAGGCCGAGGCGGGTGCGGCGGTCGAGGAGGTCGTCGACGGTGAGGGCGCCCTCGTGGCGGACGGCCCAGTGGAGTTCGGCGCCGGTGACGGGGGAGCCGGGGGCGATGGGGCCGTGCAGGTCGGGCGGGGCCTCGGCGAGGACGGCGGGGGCCTCGGTGCCGTAGCGGGCGATCAGGCGGGCCGGGGCGGGGACCAGGGCCAGACGGTCGCGGGAGGCCGCGCCGGGCAGGGGGAGGGCGCGGGTGCGGCACGGGCCCGCGTGCAGGCCGGGGCGCTGGGCGAGCAGGTCGACGGTGTCCTGGGCCATCCGGCGGTAGGTGGTCAGCTTGCCGCCGACCACCGTGATCACGCCGTCGCGGCCCTGCACCACGGCGTGCCGGCGGGAGATGTCGGCGGTGCGGCCGCCCGCGGCCATCAGCGGGCGCAGCCCGGCGAACGTGCCCAGCACGTCGGCCCGGCGCACCGGGGTCTCCAGGGCCGAGTTGAGCACGTCGAGCAGGAAGTCCACGTCGGACTCGGGCGCGGCGGGCACGTCCGGGATCGGCCCGTCCACCGGCTCGTCGGTCAGGCCGACGTACACCAGGCCGTCGGTCTGCGGCAGCACGATGACGAAGCGGGAGAACTCGCCGGGGACGGGGATGGTCAGCCCGGCCGACAGCCCGCCCAGCAGCGCCGCGGGCAGCACCAGGTGCGAGCCGCGGGACGGGCGCAGCACGATGTCGGGGGCGAGCTGCCCGGCCCAGACCCCGGTCGCGTTGACCACGGCCCGCGCCTTCAGCACGTGCCGGGCGCCGGTCAGCGTGTCCACCACGGCGGCGGCGTCGCCGGTCAGCTCGGTGGCGCGGCAGCGGGTCAGCACCCGCGCCCCGGCCCCGGCGGCGGCCCGCGCCAGGCCGGTGACCAGGCGGGCGTCGTCGCACAGCTGCCCGTCCCAGGACAGCCGTGCGCCGCGCAGGCCGCCGCCGCGCAGCGCGGGCACCATGCCGCGCGCCTCGGCCGCCGACAGCCGCCGGGTGCCGGGCAGCACCGCCCGCCGGGTGCCCGCCGCGGCGCGCAGCAGGTCGCCCGCGTGCAGCCCGAGCCCCGCGACGCGCACGTGCGCGGGTGCGGTGTACGCCGTCGCGGGCAGCACCATCGGCAGCGCGCGGGTCAGGTGCGGCGCGGTGCGGGTCATCAGCACGCCGCGCTCGACGGCGCTCTCGTACGCCACGCCCAGCTCGCCCTTGGCCAGGTAGCGCAGGCCGCCGTGGACCAGTTTGGAACTCCACCGGGAGGTGCCGAAGGCGAGGTCGTGCGCGTCGATCGCGGCGACGGACAGGCCCCGGGCCGCCGCGTCCAGGGCCACCCCCGCGCCGGTCACGCCGAGCCCGACCACCAGCACGTCCACCACCTCACCGGCGGCCAGCGCGGCCAGCTCCCGCTCGCGCCGGGCCGCGGTCAGCGACGTGTCCCGCACGGTGCGCCTCCTTGCGCCGAAGTGACACTGGATGTAACTCTGTCACACATGGATGAGAAGCGGGAAGAGGCGCGCTCGGGCTGGGGCCGCTGGGGCGGGCCGGAACACGCCAGGCCGCTGCCGGACGCGGTGGCCAAGCTGCTCAAGCAGGTCTTCGAGGTGACGCCGCCCCGGGCGCCGGTCCCGCTCGACGCCGTGACCGCCCCCGCGCCGCCGCTGCCGGAGGCCGCGCTGGCCGCGCTCACCGGGATCGTCGGCGCGGACCACGTGCACACCGGCGCCGCCGCGCGGGCCGCGGCCGCCTCCGGCAAGTCCACGCCCGACCTGGTCCACCAGCGCGGCGGCGAGCTGCCCGCGCTGCCCGCGGCGGTGCTCACCCCGGCGGACCACGACCAGGTCCTCGCGGTGCTGGCCGCCTGCGCCGAGCACCGGCTGGCCGTGGTGCCGCTCGGCGGCGGCACCTCCGTGGTCGGCGGGCTCATCCCGCAGGCGGACGGGTATGTCACGCTGGACCTGCGGCGGCTCGACCGGCTGGTCGCCGTCGACCCGGTGTCGCGCACCGCCGTGCTCCAGGCCGGGCTGCCCGCGCCGCGCGCCGAGGAACTGCTGGCCGGGCACGGGTTCACCCTCGGCCACGTGCCGCAGTCCTACGAGTACGCCACCATCGGCGGCTTCGCCGCCACCCGCTCCTCGGGCCAGGCCTCGGCGGGCTACGGCCGCTTCGACGACATGGTGGTCGGGCTGACCGTGGCCACCCCGCGCGGCACCCTGAGCACCGGCCGCGCGCCCGCCTCGGCGGCCGGGCCGGACCTGCGGCGGCTGTTCCTCGGGTCGGAGGGCGCGTTCGGCGTGATCACCGACGTCACCGTGCGGGTGCGCCCGGTGCCCGCGCAGCGGCGTTACGAGGGCTGGCGCTTCGAGTCGTTCGCCGAGGGCACGGCGGCGGCCCGGCGGCTGGCCCAGGACGGGCCCCGGCCGACCGTGCTGCGGCTGTCCGACGAGGTGGAGACGATGCTCGGCGCGGCCGGGCGGGGCCGCGGCGACGGCGGCTGCCTGATGATCGTCGGGCACGAGGGCGCGGACGTGGCGCGCGCCGCCGCCGACACCGCCGCCGTGCTGCGCGAGTGCGGCGGGCAGGAGCTGGGGCCGGAGCCGGGGGAGCAGTGGGCGGCGCACCGCTTCGACGCGCCGTACCTGCGCGACGCGCTGCTGGACGCGGGCGCGTTCGCCGAGACGCTGGAGACCGCCGCGTTCTGGTCGGCGCTGCCCGGCCTCTACGACGCCGTGCGCGAGGCGCTGTTCGGGGCGCTGCCGGTGCCGTCGATGGTGCTGTGCCACGTGTCGCACGTGTACGAGACCGGCGCGTCGCTGTACTTCACCGTGGTCACGGCGTACCCGGACGAGCCGGTGGCGCGGTGGCGGGCGGCCAAGGAGGCGGCCTGCGACGCGATCCTCGCGGCGGGCGGCACCATCAGCCACCACCACGGCGTCGGTACCGACCACCGCGACTGGTACGCCCGCGAGGCCGGCCCGCTCGGCGTCGACGCCCTGCTCGGCGTCAAGCGCGCGCTGGACCCGGCGGGCGTGCTCAACCCGGGCATCCTGCTGCCCGCACCGGCGCGGGCCGAAGACCCGTCCTGATGGGCCGGGCGTTCACCGCGATCGTCGGGCCCGCCGCGCGGCTCGGGCTGGCCCGGCTGATGCCGGTCGCGCAGCTGCTGCGCGCGGGCGGGGCGCGGGTGCGCGTCGAGTACACCACCGGCGTCGCGCAGGCCCGGCTGCTCGCCCGGCGCTGCGCCGCGGAGGGCGACGTGATCCTCGCGGCGGGCGGTGACGGCACGCTGCGCTGCCTGGGCGCTGCCCTGGCCGGCACGGACGGCGTGCTCGGCGTGGTGCCCGCCGGGCGCGGCAACGACCTCGCCCGCCAGCTCGGCCTGCCGCACCGGCCCGCAGACGTCGCCGAGCTGCTCCTGCACGGCGAGCCGCGCTGGATCGACACCGTGGACGCGGCCGGGGAGACCGTGCTGGGCAGCGTGTACGCCGGGGTCGACGCGGCCGCCAACGAGCGCGCCAACCGCGCCCGCTGGACGCCGTCCAGGCTGGTCTACCCGCTGGCCGGGGCGCGGGCGCTGGCCGGGTGGCGGCCCGCCCGCTACGAGATCGCGGTGGACGGGCGCCCTCCCGTGGCACTGACCGCGTACACGGTGGTGGTGGCCAACACCGGCTACTACGGCGGCGGCCTGCACGTCGCGCCGGACGCGCGGGTCGACGACGGGCTGCTGGACGTGGTCGTGCTCGGCTGCGCCTCGAAGCTGCTGTTCCCGCTGGTCCTGCGGGAGATGCGCACCGGGGCGCACCTGCGCCGCCCCGAGGTCACGGTGCTGCGCGGCGCTTCCGTCACCCTGTCGGCGGACCGCCGGGTGCCGGCCTATGCCGACGGCGATCCGCTTTCCGCCATCGGCCCGTCGCCGCAGGGCACGCGGCCGGCTGCCGACCTGGCGCCGCCGACCGGCCTCGGCCCGCTGGTCCTGCGCGCCCGTCCGCGAACGCTGGCCGTCCTCGCGCCCGCCGGGTGACCGAGGCGCTCGCCCCGCGGCTACGGCGGCCCGGCGGGAGCGTCGATCACGAGGAAGGCGGTGCCGGGGCGAGGTAGCGGTCCAGCAGGACGGCCAGTTCCGCGTCGAGGTCGGCGACGGGGTGGCCGTCGGTGACGGTCGGCGCGGACAGCACGAACGACTGCGCGGTGAGCAGCACCGCGCGGGCCAGCAGGGCCGGGTCGCCCATGCGCACCGAGCCCTCGGCCTGCCCGGCGGCGATGGTCTGCTGCAGGAAGGCGAGCATCTCCTCCTGCCCCCCGCCGCGCCGGTCCAGCATGTACGGCAGCAGGATCTCCGGATCGACCTCCAGGATCTTGCGCAGCAGCGGATGCGCCCGCAGCCGCGCGGCGGCCGCCGTGGACTGCGCCACCAGCCGGGCGCGCAGCGGGCCCGCGGCGCTCGCGGCGGCGGCGGCCGCGTCCACGATGACCTGGTGCCACTCCCGGCTCATCAGGTCGGCGACCAGGCTCTGCACGTCCGGCCAGCGCCGGTACACCGTCATCCGGGACACCCCGGCCCGGCGCGCCACGTCGGTCACCGTCGTGCGGCGCACCCCGTACGCCAGCACGCAGTCCCGGGCCGCGTCCAGCACCAGGTCGTCCACGCGCCGCCCGGCCGGCTCCTCCTCAGCGTCCACCGGCCCATGTGTACCACGCGCGGCTTCCGCCGGACGCCGGGCGGTGGCACAGTGGTAGCCCGGCCCTCGGGCGAGCACCGGCGGGCCGCCGTACCCCCACAGCCTGGGAGCCCCCATGACCACCGAGCCGCTGCCGCCCGCCGCCGACGCCCCGGAGGAGCCGGTCACCACGCCGGCGCGGGCGCGCGCCTTCTCCCGTCCGAGCCGTGGCGTCGTGTTCGCCCTGCTCGGCGCCTTCCTGCTGGGCGGCCTGGTGTGCGGCGGCCTGGGTGTCGCCGCCGGGGTGCTGATCGGCCACCACGGCGGCCACCACGGTGGCCGCCACGACATCGGCTTCGACCGGGAGGACCGGCGCGACCGCGGCGAGCGCCTGCGCCAGGACCCGTGGCAGCGCGAGCAGCGGCTGCGCGACGGCGAGCTGCGTGACGGGGAGCTGCGCGACCAGGAGCTGCGGCGGCAGCTGCTGGAGCGGCTGCGCCAGCGCTGCCGCGACACCACGCAGCCGCAGTGCCGGCCGGCGGCCCCGCAGCCCGCGCCGAGCCCGACCGCCGTCCCGGCGCCCAGCCCGACCGCCTGACCCGCGGCGTGTCCCTTTTGCCGCCAGGCGAAACCGAGGCGGCGAAAGGGACACCGGCGGCGATACCCTGTGCCTCGAAGTGATCAAGGTACGAGGGACTGGGGAGTCGCATGGTCAGCACCGCGCAGGAGACGGCCACACCGGAGTCCGCACCGGACCTCCCGGTCCGGCCGGTCACCTCGTACCGCACCGACCTGGTGACGGTGCTGCTCGGCACCTGGTTCACCATCGGGCTGATGGTCGACGCCTGGGCCCACAACAACGTGCCCGAGCTGGAGACCTTCTTCACGCCGTGGCACGCGGTGTTCTACTGGGGCTTCCTCGTCACCGCGGCATGCGTCCTGTGGACCTGCCGGGCGGCGTTCCGGGGCGGGCGGCTGCCCGACTTCCGGGCCATGCCGGCGGGTTACCCGGCCACGGTGGTCGCACTGGGCACGTTCGCGGTGTCGGGCCTGTTCGACTTCGGGTGGCACACCCTGTTCGGCATCGAGCAGAACACCGACATCCTGTTCAGCCCCAGCCACCTGGGCCTGGTCACCTCGATGGTCGTCATCGTCACCACGCCGCTGCGCACCGCCTGGGCGCGCCGCGACGCCGCGCCGGTCACCGGGCTGCGCGCGCTGCTGCCCGCGGTGCTGTCCACGGCGCTGGCCGCGACGCTGGTGCTGCTGTTCCTGCAGTACGCCAACGCGCTGGTGTTCCGCCCCGGCTCGATCGTGGTCGCGCTGACCGACGCGGACGAGTACCACACCTCCAACGTGGTCACCTCGATCCTGGTCACCAACCTGGTCCTGATCGTCCCGCTGCTCACCCTGGCCAAGCGCTGGGTGCTGCCGGTCGGCAGCGCGGCCGTGCTCTACGCGGTGATCGGGGGGCTCTGCGCGGCCATCGCCGACTTCCGGAACCTGGAGATCGTGTGGGGGCTGCTGGTGGCGGGCGTGCTGCTGGACCTGGTGGCGCTGTGGCTGCAGCCGTCGGCGGCCCGGCCCGGCCGGCTGCGGGCGTACGCGATGCTGGCGGGGCTGCTGACCTGGTCGGTGTACCTGGGCACCGCGGTGCTGGCCGGTCCGTCCGTGGAGGCGGTGGCCACGGCGGCGCCGCAGTTCGTGCCCGAGATCTACACCGGGGTCCCGGTGGTGCAGGCCCTGCTCGGGCTGGTGCTGGCCGCGGTGATGGTGCCGGTGGCGGCGCCGCTGCGCGGCCCGGATCCGGCCGCCTGAGGCACCACGCGGCGGAGGGGCACCCGATGCCGGGTGCCCCTCCGCCGCGTCATGTCCGTCTACCAGTAATGCCTTCGGCCGCCGACCGGGCGTCCGACGGCGCCCAGGATCCACAGGATCGCGCCCACGATCAGCAGGATGAGGCCGATCGTCCACAGGATGTTGATGTGGAGGAAGTACCCCAGCAGCAACAGGATCAGGCCTAACAGCAACACTTCCGTACTCCCCACTCTCGAGGCAGGCTTCCCCGTCGTCGATGAGGTACCCGGGGGGTACGGGGCCTAAACCGGACGCTTACGCCGCGGTGCCCACGGGCACGGCCTCGGCCGGGACCTCCGCGAGGGCCGGCCGGCCGTGCCGGGCCACGGCGCGCAGGCGCAGCAGGGCCACCTGGTTGACGACCTCGGCCATCGGGCCCGGCCGGTGCGCCCAGAACGTGCTCAGCAGCGGCTGGGTCAGGTCGGCCAGGTCGCTCGGGTCGTGATCGGGCGGCAGCGCGTCCACCGAGCGCCGGGTGGCCGCGATGGCCTGGTCCAGCCCGGTCTGCCAGGCCGGGCCGATCCGGCCGGTGCCGGGGTACGCCGGGTCGTTGCGCCAGTACTGCCAGCGGTCGAGCAGCATGATCAGCTCGGCACGGAGATCCTCGGCGCCCGGCCTTTCGTTGCTCGACGTAATGATCTGCTCACCGACTGTCATGTCAACAGATCATAGGGCCGCGACCGGCCGCCGGCGGGGACAACACGGGATGTCGCCGAGATGATCAGGATACACCCGCGGCCGTCCCCGGACGCGTTTGTGCAGGCCGTGGCGCGGGTAAGCAGCCGGACATGACCGATCACAGCCCGGGGGAGTACGAACCCGCCACCGCGCCGGAGTCCGACCTGGAACACACGCGCGACGAGGCGCACCGTGACGACGAGCGCCGGCGCGACGACACCGAGCGCCTGACCGAGGAGCGCCGCGACCCGCGCAACCCGCCTGAGCCCTTCTCCGGCTCGGAGCACTGAGCCTGCGGCATCGTCAATGAGGCGCCCGCCCCGCCGTAGCCGGCAGGGCGGGCGCCTTCATGCGTGGCATCAGGGACTAGCGGCGGATCGCGTCCTTCGCGGCGTCCCGGGCATCGCTCATGGTGTCCTTGGCCTTCTCGCCGGCCTTCTTGGCCTTGGCCGAAGCCTGGTCCATCTTGCCCTCGGCCTCGAGCCGCTCGTTGTCGGTCATCTTGCCGGCGGCTTCCTCGGTCTTGCCCTTGAGGTTCTCGGTCTCGTTGCTGATCTTGTCCTTGATACCCATGGTCACTCCTTCGAGATGCGGATATCTCTGCCCCTGGGGTACCCGGTACGGATCACTTGAAACCTCCCGAGATCCGCGAACCAGGCATAACACGTGAATAGGCATCAACCGGCTGGTATGGTCCATCGCCAGAAGAACTCCCCGGCACGGAGAGGCCCATGACCCCGCTCGACAACCCCCGCGGCCTGCCCGGCATCCCCGCCCCGCGCCGCCGCCGTCGCCTGCCGGTGTGGGCGGTGCTCACCCTCGGCGTGGTGGTGCTGGTGCTCGGCCTCGGCTTCGGCGGCGCCATCGTCACCCAGTCGTACCTGCACAGCCTCGCCGGCTCGGTGGAGACGGGCGCGGTGCTGACGGGCCCGGCGAAGAAGGAGCCGACGGTCGAGGGCAGGACCCTGCGCGGCCCGATCGACATCCTGCTGCTGGGCCTGGACACCCGCGAGGGCTGGGCCGAGGGCAGCGGCCGGGCGGACTCGATCATCGTGCTGCACGTGCCGTCCGGCCACGACCGCGCGTACCTCATGTCGATCCCGCGCGACGCGCTGGTGTACATCCCGCCGTACGCGCCGGCCGCCTTCGGCGGGGCCCGGAACCGGGCCAACGCGGCGTACGCCTACGGCTCGCGCAACGGCCAGGGCTGGCAGGGCGGGGCCGCGCTGACCGCGAACATGGTGCACGAGCTGACCGGCCTGAAGTTCGACGGCGTCGCCGTGATCGACTTCGACGCGTTCCGCAACGTGATCGAGAAGCTGGGCGGCGTGCACATGTGCGTCGACCACGAGACCCGCTCCGACCACTACATCGTGGTGGACGGCAAGCCGCAGTACGCGTACGGCAAGCGCACCGGGGTGTTCCTGCCCAACAGCTTCGTGCACCACGTCGGCTGCCGGGACATGGCCGGCTGGGAGGCGCTGGACTACGCCCGCCAGCGCAAGTCTGGCCCGTACGGCGACTACGACCGGCAGCGCCACCAGCAGCAGCTGCTCAAGGCGATCGCGGACAAGGCCACCTCGGCCGGCGTCATCACCAACCCGATCAAGGTGAACGACCTGATCAAAGCGGCGGGCGGCACCCTGAAGCTGGACACCGGGCACGCGAAGCTCTTCGACTACCTGTGGACGCTGCGCGACCTGGCCACCGCCGACCTGGTCATGCTCAAGACCAACAACGGCATGTACAACCGCGCGAAGGTGAAGGGCACCCAGGCGCTCAGCCCGCAGACGCTGCTGATGTTCCAGGCCGCCGGGGCGGGGACGCTGGACGAGTACGTGGCGGCCCACCCCGAGTCCGTCATCGGCGACGCCGCCGACACGGTGGCGGCCCTCGGCGCGAGCCCGGCCCCGGGCGGCGCACCGGCTCCGGACGAGACGGCGCTGGACGAGACCGAGACCAGCGGGATCGAACCGGACCGGGCGGCCCCGGGCGCGGACCCCGGGCAGGCCGATCGCGGCGCGGTGACCCGCCGCCGCTGACCCGGCTCGGTCAGGGCTGCGAGGCGCTGCGCTCGGCCGCCCGCACCGCCAGCTCCACCCGCGAGGTGACCTGGAGCTTGGCGAGGATGCTCGACACGTGCGACTGCACGGTGCGCCGGGACAGGAACAATTGCGCGGCGATATCGGGGTTGGACAGGCCCTCGGCGACCAGCGCGGCGACCCGCTGCTCGGTCTCGGTCAGCGCCTCCCAGCCGTGTTTGGGCCGCTTGCGCGGGCCGCGTACGCCGCGGCGCACCCCGGCCTGGCGCAGCCGTGCCTCGGCGCGCGCGATGTCGGCGGCGGCCTCCAATCGGCCGTAGATCTCCAGTGCCCGGTCCAGCGCCTGGCGGGCCTGCGCGGGCCGCTCGCGCCGGGCGAGCACCTCGGCCGCGTTCTCGTAGGCGCCGGCCTCGTACAGCGGCCAGCCCGCCCGCTGGAAGTCGGCGGCGGCGGCCAGCAGCAGATCCGCGTCGCCGTCGGCCAGCCCGCGGCACAGCCGCGCGGTGGCCACCATGCTGGGCCGCAGGTGCGCCGCCGGGAGCGCGTCGATGTCGTCGGCCAGCGCCCGCGCCCGCTCCGGCCTGCCCGCGGCCACCGCCAGCCGGGCCAGGTCCGTGCAGACCCGGTAGACCAGCGGGCGCGGCTCCAGCCCGTGCGCCCGTTCCCAGGCCGGGGCGAGCAGCTCGTACGCCGCCGCCGGGCCCTGCTGGCTCTCCAGGGTCAGCGCGCGGGCCCAGCGGCTGGAATGGTGCGCGTATCCGGCGTCGCCCTCGGCGGCCGGCGCAGCGCCGCCCCGGTGGACGGCGATCAGGTCGGCGATGCCGCGCAGGCGCACCGCGCTGCCGAGCAGGTCCGGGCTGTCCAGGCCGATCTCGCACTCGATCAGCGCGTCGTCCCAGCGCCCGGACAGGTACAGCAGCCGGGCCCGCAGCGTGTGCGCGATCGGCAGGTACGCCCCGCCGGTGTCACGGTTGGCGGCGATCGCCGTGGCCAGCGCGCGATCGGCGTCGGGCAGCCGGTCCAGCTCCATCAGGCACAGCCCGCGCAGCGTGTACGGATCCACCTGAAGGTCCGGCTGTACGCCCTCGGCCAGCGCGGCGATCGCCCGGTCGTCGGCGTCCATCGCCCGCTCCAGGTCGCCGTCGACCACGTACGTCAGTGCCAGGGCGAAGTCGCCGATGCCGGCGGTGCGCGCGTCGCCGGTCGCCTCGCCCAGCTCGACGGCGCGCAGCGCGGCCGTGCGCGCCTCGTCGAAGCGGCCCAGGAAGCACAGGCACACCGCGGCGAAGCCGTGGAACCGGCCGCGCTCGACCTCGGTGAGCGGCGCCCGCTCCAGCGCGTCGCCGATGGCGGCCAGCGACTCGCGCAGCCGCCCGCGCCGGTAGCAGGCCTGCACCAGCAGCCAGTACAGCGCGCCCTCCTGGGCCGGGTCGCCGCCCTCGGCCAGCGCCACCCGGGCCAGCCGCTCGGCGTCGGCGTGCAGGCCCTGCCACAGCAGGGCCCGGATAAGCTGCAGCCGCAGCCGGGGCCGCGCGGCGTCCGGCGCCGTGTCCAGCGCGCGCCGCAGCAGCGTCACCGCCTGGGCGGGGGCCCGTACGGTCAGCGTGTCCGCCGTCTCGGTGAGCCAGTCGGTCATCCGGGCGTCGAGGGCGTCCCCGGCCAGCAGGTGCTCGGCGACGCGCTCGACACCGACCCGCTCCCCGCCCGGGTCCACCCGGCGCAGCGCCCGCTGGTGCAGCGCGGCCCGCACGGTCGGCGGGACGCGCGCGATCAGCGCCTCCCGGATCAGCGGCTGGCGGAACTCCAGCCGGGTGCCGGTGTCGGTGAGCACGCCCGCCTCGACCGCCGCGACGGCCACCTCGGACAGCTCCGACACCGGCCGGTCCAGCACCTCCGCCAGCTCCATCAGGTCGACGGTGCGGCCGAAGACGGCGGCGGTCTGCAGCGTGTCGCGTACGGCCGGGGCCAGGAAGCCCAGGCGTTGCACGATCAGCTCGGCCAGCGGCGGCGGAACCCAGCCCTCGGCCAGCTCGTCGGTGTCCCAGACCAGCTCGACCCGGCCGCCGTCGCGCGCGAGCGCACCCTTCTCGGCCAGCTCGGCCAGCAGCTCCGTGACGTACATCGGGTTGCCGCCGGCGGTGGCCACGAGCTGCGCCAGCCGCGGCCCGGGTGCGGCGGCGAGCAGGTCGCGGGCCAGCGCGAGCACGTCGTCCGGGGCCAGTGGCGCGAGTTCCAGCAGCCGGCCGCCCCGGGACACCAGGCTGCGTTCGAGCGCGTCCACCACGTCGGCCCGGGGCGCGGCCCGGGTCGCCACGACCAGCAGCAGCGGCTGGTGCTCGATGCCGCGGCCGAGCCGGTGCAGCACCACGACGCTCTGCCGGTCGGCCCACTGGGCGTCGTCGAGCAGCACCGCCACCGGCCCCCGGGCGAACCACTCGTCGAACAGGTCGAGGATCGCCTCGGTGAGCACGAACTCGTGATTGGCCGCGGACAGGCTCTGCGCGAACGCCTCCTCACCGCGCAGCAGACCCGAGACGCGGACCAGGTCGGGGTCGGTGGTGGCCGCGCCGATGCCCAGGCAGGCGGCGATCGCCGCGAACGGCAGCCGCTGCTCCAGGTCCTCTGCGGTGCCGCGCAGCACCCGCATGCCCAGCGCGGCGCAGTCCGCGGCCAGGTGGTCGAGCAGGGTGGTCTTGCCGATGCCCGGCTCGCCTTCCACCAGCACGGCGGTGCCGTGCCCGGCGACGGCCCGGCGCGCGAGCGTGCGCAGCCGGTCCGTCTCGCCCTGGCGTCCCACGTAAACCGGCGTGACCGGCCCCATGTGCTGAGCGTAATGACCCGGACGTGCCGGGAAGTCCGGATGGTCGGCGTCGGAAACTTTCGTGGCCGTCGCACATCTTGTATAGAACCTTCGCCGCTGATACTTTGTCCGGATCACGACCAGTGAAGAAGGTGGATATGCGAATCTCCGCACGGATCGCGGTGCCGCTCGCCGTCCTGGGCGTGCTCGCCACCGCGAGCCCCGCCCAGGCGGTCGTCGTGCCCCGGCACGCCGTCAACATCTGCCAGACCGCGAGCTTCTACGACAACTACGACTCCGCCTCCGGCCCGTACGGGCTCAAGCGCGTGCTGGAGTACGGCAACAAGGTCGGGCACACCCCCGGCGCGCACCCCGTCTACAACGGCTGGGCGGCGACCTTCGACTTCGGCCCCAACGACTGGGGCTACATGCGCATCGAGTGCATCGGAGGCTACGACTCATGGTGAGCACGCTGACGCGCACCGCCGTCGCCGCCCTGACCGCGCTCGCGCTGCTGGTCACGGCCGCCCCGGCGCAGGCCGCGAACGGCACGATCGGGGTCCGGGAGACCGTCTGCGCGGAGTCGCTGTTCGTGCGGACCGAGCCGCTCGGCGCCTGGATGGGCACCCTCTACGCGGGACAGACGTTCCTGGTCAAGGGGCCGCGCAGCGGCGGCTACGTCTACGGCTTCGCCTACGGCCACGTCAACCGCAACGGCTGGGTGCAGGACGGCTGGTTCTGCTGAGCCGCATCTCTACTTCGCCGCCTCCCGGCGCGGCGTGGCCCGCAGCTCGGCCGCGCCGCGCAGGAACTCGTCGTACGCCGGCAGCGGCCGGATCAGCGGCGCCAACGCGGCTGCGGAGCGGTCCAGCGTGATCACCTCGCCCGGCTCGCAGCGGGTCACCACGGCCCGCTCCGGGTCCACCTCCCAGACGTCCTGCCCGGCCAGCCGGCCGCGCGTGTCGTAGAGCCAGGAGCTCTCCTCGGGCGCGGTGTAGCGGTACATCGCGCCCGGGTCGTCCACGGCGACGCCGTGCCGGGCGAGCACCGTGCCGGGGGCGAAGCGGTGCACGTACGCCGTGGACGCGACGAAGTTGTCGGCCACCGCGATCTGCTCGCCCTCGCGCCAGGTCACGCAGCAGCCGGTGGCCGCCCAGTCCTGATAGAGCCGGGCCACCGGCCCGCGGCCCGTGCCGCTGCTCGCGCCGCCGAGGATGCGCAGGTGGTAGCTCGGCTCCTCGATCATCTCGGTGGGGACGAACAGCTCCTCGTGCCGGCCCGCGGCCTCCAGCAGGCGCTGCCGGGCGTACGTCATCAGCAGGAACCGGTGCCGGGGCTGCACCGTGGTGGCGAGCAGCCGCTCCACCGCCTCGTTCAGCCGCGTCACGTCGATCTGCGGGACCGCCATGTGATCGAGGGTAGATGCCGCGTACGCACGATATGCGCAGATCTCTCTTTCCGCACCGGCGCTCCCGGCGGTGGCTAGGCTACTGCTTGTCGGGCGCGGGGCGCCCGCCCGCGTGCGTGGCCGTGAACGACGGAAGGCGGTCCCCTGATGACAGTCCTCGGCGACACGGCGCTGGCCGGTCTGCGGGCCGGCTTCGCCGGCACGGTGCTCACGCCGGAGGACCCGGCGTACGCCGACGCGCGCACCCTGTTCAACTCGATGATCACCAAGCGGCCGAGCGTGATCGCGCAGTGCGCGGGCGCCGCCGACGTGTCACGGGCCGTGGCCTTCGGCCGCGAGCAGGGGCTGGAGATCGCCGTACGCGGCGGCGGCCACGGCGTGGCGGGCAGCGCGCTCACCGACGGCGGTCTCGTCATCGACCTGCGCCGGATGAACGCGGTCACCGTCGACCCGGCCCGGCGCACCGCCCGCGTGGGCGGCGGCGCCGTCATGCGCGACCTCGACCGGGCCACCCAGCCGTTCGACCTCGCCACCACCGGCGGGCGGGTGTCCACCACCGGCGTCGGCGGGTTCACCCTCGGCGGCGGCTCCGGCTGGCTGGAGCGCAAGTTCGGCCTGGCCTGCGACAACCTGCTGGCCGCCGAGGTCGTCACCGCCGACGGCAACACCGTGGTGTGCAGCGAGGAGAGCCACCCGGACCTGTTCTGGGCGCTGCACGGCGGCGGTGGCAACTTCGGCGTGGTCACCTCGCTCACGCTGCGCCTGCATCCGCTGCCCACGGCGAGCGTGGCCCTGCTGCTGTGGCGGCCCGAGGCCGGGCCCGACGTGGTCCGGGCGTACCGCGACTTCATGGAGAACGCGCCCGAGGAGGTCGGCGGCGGGGTCATCTACCTCACCGGCCCGGCCGAGCCGTTCACCCCGCCGCACCTGGTGAACCAGCTGGCCTGCGCGATGCTCGTGACCTACGCCGGGGAGCTGTCGGCCGCGCGCAGGGTCATCGGGCCGCTGCTGGCGCTGGGGCACGAGGGCGAGCTGATCGCCGAGGTGCCCTACGCCGAGCTGCAGAGCATGTTCGACGACCCGCCCGGCTACCGCAACTACTGGTCCGCCGAGCACCTCGACGAGCTGCCCGACAAGGCGGTCGACCTGTTCTGCGCCCGGGCGGAGGACATGGTCTGCCCGTCGCCGTCGCAGCACGTGCTCTTCCCGTACGGCGGCGCGGTCGCCTCCGGCCCGGCCGGCTACCCCGTGCCCTGGCGCCGTGCCCCCTGGGTGGTGCACCCGCTGGGCCTATGGACCGACGCGGCCGACGACGCCCGCGCGATCCGCTGGGCCCGCGACACCCGCGCCGACATGAAGCCGTGGTCCACCGGCGCGGTCTACAGCAACTTCATCGGCCAGGAGGGCCAGGAGCGCGTGGTGGCCGGCTACGGCCTGGAGAACTACCGCCGCCTGGCCCGCATCAAGGCCGTCTACGACCCCGACAACACCTTCCACCTCAACCCCAACATCCGCCCCTCGCGCTGACCCGCTCGTGCCCGCGGGGTTGCAGTTTCGGGGAAACTGCACGCCTCGGCGGCGCGTCGCGCGCAGTTTCCCCGAAACTGAAGGCGCGGCGCGGTGAGGCGCCTTGACGGACCCGTGCGGCACCATGTCGGAGTGACCGCGTTGACCTCACCCCCGGCGGCGCCCGGCCCGCGCCCGCCCGCCGACGGCGCCCGACCGCCCGGCGTGGTGCTGGACGCGGTGCTGGAGCGCATCACGTACGCCAACGAGGAGACCGGCTACACGATCGCCCGCGTCGCCACCGAGAAGTCGGGAAACGACCTGCTCACCGTGGTCGGCTCGCTGCTCGGTGCGCAACCGGGGGAGAGCCTGCGGATGACCGGCCGGTGGACCTCGCACCCGCGCTACGGCCGCCAGTTCGAGGTGTGGAACTACACCACCGTGCTGCCCGCCACCATCGTCGGCATCGAGCGCTACCTCGGCTCGGGCCTGGTCAAGGGCATCGGCCCGAAGCTCGCCGAGCGCATCGTGGCCCACTTCGGCACCGACACCCTGCGCGTCATCGAGGACGAGCCGCAGCGCCTGATCGAGGTGCCGAAACTGGGCCCGAAGCGCACCAAGCTGATCGCCGCCGCCTGGCTGGAGCAGCAGGCCATCAAGGAAGTCATGATCTTCCTCCAGGGCGTCGGCGTGTCCACCTCGCTGGCCGTGCGCATCTACAAGCAGTACGCCGACACCTCCATCCAGGTGGTCAAGGAGGAGCCCTACCGCCTGGCCGCCGACGTGTGGGGCATCGGCTTCCGCACCGCCGACACGATCGCCCGCGCGGTCGGCATCGCGTACGACAGCCCGCAGCGCGTCAAGGCCGGCCTGCAGTACACCCTCAGCGAGGCGGCCGACGGCGGCCACTGCTACCTGCCCGCGCCGAACCTGGTCACCGACGCCGCGAAGATCCTCGCGGTGACCGACAAGGAGGGGCACGACCTGGCCGTGCCCACGGCGCTGGTCGAGCAGTGCCTGCGCGAGCTGGCCGACGACGAGGGTGTGGTGCGCGAGGAGGTGCCCGGCGCGGACGGCCCGGTGCCCGCCGTCTACCTGGTGCCGTTCCACCGCGCCGAGCGCGGCCTCGCGGGCAGCCTGCTGTCCCTGCTCAACACCGGCCGCGACCGGATGCCCGCGTTCGGCTCGGTCGACTGGGACAGGGCGCAGGCCTGGCTGAAGACCCGCACCGGCCACGAGCTGGCCCCCGAGCAGGAGCAGGCGGTGCGGCTCGCGCTGACCGAGAAGGTCGCGGTGCTCACCGGCGGTCCGGGCTGCGGCAAGAGCTTCACCGTACGCTCGATCGTCGAGCTGGCCCGCGCCAAGCGCGCCAAGATCGTGCTCGCCGCGCCGACGGGCCGGGCCGCCAAGCGGCTCGCCGAACTGACCGGCCACGAGGCCACCACCGTGCACCGGCTGCTGAAACTCCAGCCGGGCGGGGATCCGTCGTACGACCGGGACAACCCGCTCGACGCGGACCTGGTGGTCGTCGACGAGGCCTCCATGCTCGACCTGATCCTGGCCAACAAGCTGGTCAAGGCGGTCGCGCCCGGCGCGCACCTGCTGCTGGTCGGCGACGTGGACCAGCTGCCCTCGGTCGGCGCGGGGGAGGTGCTGCGCGACCTGCTCAACGCGGACGTCATCCCCCGGGTCCGGCTCACCCGGATCTTCCGGCAGGCGCAGGAGTCCGGCGTCGTGGTCAACGCCCACCGCATCAACGCGGGGCAGTTCCCGCAGCTCAAGGGCTTCCCCGACTTCTTCTTCTTCGAGTGCGAGGACAGCGAGGCGACCGCGCCGCTCGTCGTCGACCTGGTCAGCAAGCGCATCCCGAAGAAGTTCGGCTTCGACGCCCGGCGCGACATCCAGGTGCTCACCCCGATGCACCGCGGCCCGGCCGGCGCGGGCAACCTCAACCAGCTCCTCCAGGAGGCGCTGACCCCGGCGGTCGAGGGCCGCCCCGAGCGCCGCTACGGCGGCCGGGTCTACCGGGTCGGCGACAAGGTCACCCAGATCCGCAACAACTACGACAAGGGCACGGCCGGGGTGTTCAACGGCACGGTCGGCGTGGTGACCGGCATGCAGCCCGACGACCACAAACTCATCGTGCGCACCGACGAGGACGAGGACGTCGAGTACGCCTTCGACGAGCTGGACGAGCTGGTGCACGCGTACGCCATCAGCATCCACCGCTCGCAGGGCTCGGAGTATCCGGCCGTGGTCGTGCCGCTCACCACCAGCGCCTGGATGATGCTCCAGCGCAACCTGCTCTACACCGCCGTCACCCGCGCCAAGAAGCTCGTCGTCCTGGCCGGCTCCACCCGCGCCCTCGCCGTCGCCGTCCGCACCCTGGGCGCCGGCCGCCGCCACACCGCCCTCGACCACCGCCTCCTCCCGCCCTCGCCCGATTGATCATCCGACTTGCCTGGCATTCGGGCGTATCTTGAGCGCGCATTCGCCCATCTGCCAGGCAAGTCGAGCGATCTTGAGGCGGGGCGGCGCGGCCCCGCGGGGGCGGGCCGGGGTGTGGGGGTACGCCGAGGGCGAACGGGTGTGCGAATCCGGGGTGGGGTCGGTGATGCTTGCGCGCATGCGGATGCTCGTACTCGGTGGCACGGTGTTTCTCGGGCGTGCGGTGGCCGCCCATGCTCTGGCGGCGGGACATGACGTGACCTGCGTCGCCCGCGGCGTGTCCGGCGGGGTGCCCGAGGGCGCCCGGCTGGTCACGGCCGACCGCGACGCCCCCGACGGCCTGGCCGGGCTCGACGGTCCCTTCGACGCGGTGATCGACGTCGCCCGGCGGCCCAGCCACGTCCGCCACGCGGTGTCCGCGCTGCGCGACCGCGCCGCGCACTGGGTGTACGTGTCCAGCTGCTCCGTCTATGCCGACCAGGGCACCCCGGGCCAGCGGGCGGCCGACGCGCCGCTGCTCGACCCGCTGCCGCTGGAGACCGACGACGCCACCGGCCCGAACTACGGCCCCGCCAAGGTCGCCTGCGAGAAGGCCCTGGTGGACGGGGTCGGCGCAGACCGGGCCATGCTGTGCCGGGCCGGGCTGATCGTCGGCCCGGAGGACACCACGAACCGGTTCGACTACTGGGTCTCCCGGCTCGCCGACGGCGGCGAGATCCTCGCGCCGGGCTCGCCGGACGACCTCGTGCAGTGGGTGGACGTGCGCGATCTCGCCGCGTGGCTGGTGCAGGCCGCCGAGCGGCGCCTGGCGGGCCCGTACGACGGCATCGGCGCGCCGGTCACCCGGGCGGAGTTCTTCGCGGGCGTCGCCGCGGGGGTCGGGGTCACCCCCGAGCTGACCTGGGTCGACCAGGACTTCCTCGCGGTCGAGGGGGTCGAGCCGTGGATGGGCGAGCGCTCGCTGCCGATGTGGCTGCCGCTGCCCGAGTACGCGGGGTTCATGGCCAGGGACGTCTCCGGTGCGCTCGCCGCCGGCCTGAGCCCCCGCCCGCTGGCCGACACCGCCCGGGACACGCTCGCCTGGCTGGCCACGGCCCCCGAGCGCAAGCCCTGGGCCGGCATCACCCGCGCCGACGAGTCCGCCCTGCTCGCCCACTGGCACGACGCCCACGGCGGCTCCTGACCCACACCTCCCGCATACCCCCGCCGCGCCCCGCCCGCGACCCCACCGGGTCGGAGGGTCAGTTTCGGGGAAACTGCAGCCGGCCGCGGCCGGGATGCCGCAGTTTCCCCGAAAGTGCAAGCGGGGAGGGCCCCGGGCGTGGGTCAGCGGGGGCGGGCCTCGCGCTGGGGTTTGGTGCGCTGCCAGGCGTCGAAGGGGTCGTGGGACTGGGCGATGGAGATCTTGCCGACGGGGACGGTCCAGGTGTGCTGCGGATCCTCGAAGAGGTCGTACAGCTCGACCTGGGGGAAGCCGGCCGCGGCGGCCTCGTGCCGGTCGACGGCGTAGATGATGCGCCCGATGTCCGCCCACAGCGCCGCGGTCAGGCACATCGGGCACGGCTCGCAGGAGGAGACGAGCACCGCGCCCGGCAGCCGGAAGTGCAGCGCCTGGCGGCACGCGGCGCGGATGGCGACGATCTCGGAGTGCGCGGTGGGGTCCAGGTCGCGGATGACCCGGTTCACGCCGCGGCCGATCACCTCGCCGCCCTTGACGATGATCGAGGCGAACGGTCCCCCGCCGCCGGTCTCCACGTTCGAGACGGCGAACTTCACCGCGAGGGCAAGCCAGCGTTCGGCTTCCTCGCCTGACATGTCCACGCTGGCCATGGGCTCCGTCGCCACGGATCCAGGGTAAGCCGCGGGCGGCGCCGGGGCGGGTGCTCTGGCCGACATCCCTCCCGCATTCGGTAGAAAAGATGGCAAGTCCAGGCAAAACGCGGGACGGACCGTGATTCTCCCCTCAGCGGTGGAGAGGGCATATGCCGCCGTCAAGTGCTTACCCTGAAACTTAACTTTGGTAAGAGAAGCTCCCGAAAAAGCGAGGGAAGTCGTGGCGGATGTGAACCTGGAAACCCCGGGTGGACACCTCTCCCTGGAAGTGCAGCCGGCCGTCGAGGGCTCGTCAGGGCTCGATATCGGCAAGGTGCTGAAGGAGACCGGGTACGTCACGTACGACCCCGGCTTCGTCAACACGGCGGCGTGCACCTCGGCGATCACGTACATCGACGGTGACGAGGGCATCCTCCGATACCGCGGGTACCCGATCGAGCAGCTGGCCGAGCACTCCACGTTCCTGGAGGTCTCGTACCTGCTCATGTACGGCGAGCTGCCCACCGCCGCGCAGCTCGAAGAGTTCACCGGGCGGGTGCGCCTGCACACGCTGCTGCACGAGGACATGAAGCGGTTCTTCGAGGGCTTCCCGCGCGACGCCCACCCGATGGCCGTGCTGTCCGCCGCGGTGAGCGCGCTGGGCACCTTCTACCAGGACAGCCAGGACCCGTTCGACAACGAGCAGGTCGAGATCTCCACCGTGCGCATGCTGGCCAAGCTGCCCACCATCGCGTCGTACGCGTACAAGAAGTCCATCGGCCAGCCGATGCTCTACCCGGACAACAACCTCGGGTACGTCGAGAACTTCCTGCGCATGACGTTCGGCGTGCCGGCCACCGACTACGAGGTGGACCCGGTCTTCGCCAAGGCGCTGGACCTGCTGCTCATCCTGCACGCCGACCACGAGCAGAACTGCTCCACCTCGACCGTGCGCCTGGTCGGCTCGGCCCAGGCCAGCCTGTTCGCCTCGGTCTCCTCCGGCGTGAACGCGCTGTCCGGCCCGCTGCACGGCGGCGCCAACGAGGCCGTGCTGTCGATGCTGGAGCGCATCCGCGCCGAGGGCGGCGACGTCGCGGCGTTCGTCCGCAAGGTCAAGGACCGCGAGGACGGCGTACGCCTGATGGGCTTCGGCCACCGGGTCTACAAGAACTACGACCCGCGCGCCGCGATCGTGAAGAACATGGCCCAGGACGTGCTCGGCCGCATGGCCAAGCCGGACCCGCTGCTCGACCTCGCCATGCAGCTCGAGGAGATCGCGCTGGCCGACGACTTCTTCGTCTCCCGCAAGCTCTACCCGAACGTGGACTTCTACACCGGCCTCATCTACAAGGCCATGGGCTTCCCCACCAAGATGTTCACGGTCCTGTTCGCCCTGGGCCGCCTGCCCGGCTGGATCGCCCAGTGGCGCGAGATGATGAGCGACCCCGCCACCAAGATCGGCCGCCCGCGCCAGGTCTACACCGGCGCCCCCGAGCGCAACTTCATCCCGGTCACCGACCGCTGACCACCCGCACCACCTCGGCAGGGCGCCCCCGCACTCGCGGGCGCGCCCTGCTCTTCTGTGTTGATCATGAACTTATGGGCGGGTTCGACGGCGTGTCACTGCCCTAACTTCATGATCAACGCAGCGGAAGCGGGGCGGGGGACGGGCGGCGGGTGGTAGTTGTGGGGGATGGGTGGGATCGTGTCGCCGGGGTTCCGGGGGCGGCGGGGGGCTGAGGGCGGTGGCGTGAAGCTGCCGCCGGGGCAGTATCTGACCGAGGACTTTCCGGTGCTGACGGCGGGGCCGACGCCTCGGGTGCCGACGGACACGTGGGAGTTCGTCGTGGTCACCGAGGCGGGGGAGAAGCACCGGTGGAGCTGGGCGGAGCTGATGGCGCTGCCCAGCGAGCAGCCGACCGTCGACCTGCACTGCGTCACCAAGTGGTCGAAGCTGGGGACCAGCTGGCAGGGCGTCAGCCTGGACGTGCTGCTCGACGGGGTGGACACGGCGGCCGACTACGTGATGGTCCACTCGTACGGCGGGTACACCACGAACCTGCCGTTCGAGGACCTGCGCAACGGGCAGGCGTGGATCGCGTACAGGTTCGACGGCGAGGATCTGCATCCGGAGCACGGTGGCCCGGCCCGGCTGCTGGTGCCGCACCTCTACCTGTGGAAGTCGGCCAAGTGGGTGCGCGGCCTGCGGCTGACCGACGAGGACGAGCCGGGCTTCTGGGAGAGCGCCGGCTACCACGACTACGGTGACCCATGGCGCGAGCAGCGGTATCAGGGGGACTGAACCGGCGGCTGGCCTGGCACGCGGCCAGGCTGGCCGAGGTCGTCGAGGAGACGCCCAGCGCGCGCACGCTGGTGTTCGACGTGCCCGACTGGCCGGGGCACCTGCCGGGGCAGCACGTGGACGTGCGGCTGACCGCCGAGGACGGGTACAGCACCGAGCGCAGCTACTCGATCGCGACGCCCGCCGACGGCACGCGCGTGGCGCTGACCGTGCAGCGCGTCGACGACGGGGAGGTCTCGCCGTACCTCACCGAGACCCTGTCGCCCGGCGACGTGATCGAGCTGCGCGGGCCGGTGGGCGGCTGGTTCGTCTGGCGTTCGGCCGATCCGGCGCCGGTGCTGCTGATCGCGGGCGGCTCGGGCATCGTGCCGCTGATGGCGATGATCCGGGCGCGGCGGGAGGCGGGCAGCCGGGCGCTGTTCCGGCTGATCTACTCGGTGCGTACGCCGGAGGACCGCTTCTACGCCGACGAGCTGCGTACGCGGGCCCGCGACGACATGGGGCTGGACGTCGGCTACGTGTACACCCGGCAGGCGCCGGAGGGCTGGCCCACCGCGCCGCGGCGGCTGAGCGTGGCGGACGTGAACAACGGTGGCTGGCCGCCGGACTTCCAGCCGGCCTGTTTCGTGTGCGGACCGACCGCGTTCGTGGAGACGGTCGCCGACATCCTGGTGGCGCTGGGGCACGACCCGCGCCGCGTGAAGACCGAGCGTTTCGGGCCGACCGGGAGCTGACCATGGATCTCTTCTCCGACGAGTACACCGACGGCAACGCGCTGGCCGGGCCGCTGCGGGAGCTGTTCACCGTGGACATGACCAGCGCCGTGGGGCGCTGCGTGAGCTGCGGGGGCGAGGGCCCGGTGGCGGGCATGAAGGTGTACGCGCAGGCGCCCGGCCTCGTCGCACGCTGCCCGTCCTGCCAGGAGGTGCTGATGCGGCTGGTCCGGGGCCCGTCGGACGCCTGGCTGGACCTGCGCGGCACCATGTCGCTGCGCATCCCGATGCCCCCGGAGTAGCCGTTATCCGTACGTCATTACGGGTACATTGCGTGCTATGCCGATTTTGACCGATGACGACCTCGCCCTGCTCAACGAGGCCCAGCTCGCCCATGTCGCCGTGACGGAGTCCGACGGCTCGCCGCACGTGACCCCGGTGTGGATCGACACCGACGGGGAGCACATCCTCTTCAACACCGCCAAGGGCCGGGTGAAGTACAACGCCCTGGTCCGTGACCCGCGGGTGGGCATCTCCATCGTGGACAAGCACGACGACTACCGCACCCTGTGGGTGAAGGGCGACGTCGAGTTCGTCGAGGAGGGCGCCGACGCGCACATCGACAAGCTCGCCTACAAGTACCTCGGCAAGGAGTCCTACCCCTGGCGCAAGCCCGAGGAGGTCCGCGTGATCGTCAAAGTCACCCCCACCGCCAAGCTGTCCCAGTAAGGAAGGGCACCTTCTTAACGCTATGCGTAGAGGAAGGTGCCCTTCTTAACGCGCCTCGGCACCAGGTCTGCCCGGCCGCGCGGCCTGGGCGGCGTCGGCCCGGCCCGTCCGGGCGCATGATCGCTGTCTCGTGTCAAGATCTGCGGTTCTACCAGGCGAAGTGACACGAAACAGCGATCTTCGCGGCCTCCCGCCGGAGGACCGCCGACGCCGGGCGCGGCACCTGCCGGAAGAGGTGTTTCGGAGCCGGAGTGCTGCCGGATGGCCCGCAGGCGGCAATCAGACAGGCACCCATCAATGGACTGACGTGGTCCGAAGTCCCCGCAACAGACGCGGCAGTCGCGTCTGGCCCCTCGACCCGAGAGGACTGGGGAGGACCGACCATGAGACTCACCGTTCGCCGCAACCGCGTCGCCGCGGCGCTGGCCGCGTGCGTCGCGCTCGCCGGCGGCCTGTACGCGCTCGGCCCCGGCGCGGCCGGCGCGTCCAGCCACCGCGAGGCGCCCCTGATCGCGATGGACCCGGCCGTCGACGCGACCGACCTGTACGCCTTCGTCAGCCCCGACCGGCCCGGCTACGTCACCTTCGTGGCCAACTGGGTGCCGTTCCAGGAGCCCAACGGCGGCCCGAACTTCTACCCGTTCGCGACCGACGCCACGTACATGATCAATGTGGACAACGACGGCGACGCGAAGCCGGACGCCCGTTTCCGGTGGACCTTCAAGAACACCGACAAGCGCGGCAACGACACGTTCCTCTACAACAACGGGCCGGTGACCTCGCTCGACGACGATAACCTGCTGTTCCGGCAGACGTACACGCTGGAGTCGTCGTTCAACGGCGAGGGCTTCCGCACCCGCGCCACCAACGTGCCGGTGGCCCCGTCCCGGGTCGGCAACGCCTCGATGCCGGACTACGGCACGCTGCGCGACCAGGCGACGAAGAAGCTGCCCGGCGGCTGGCGCGTCTTCGCCGGCCAGGCGGACGACCCGTTCTTCCTGGACCTGCGGGTGTTCGACCTGCTCTACGGCGGTGACCTGAGCGAGACCGGGCAGGACACGCTCGCCGGGTACAACGTCAACAGCATCGTGCTGGAGGTGCCGTTCAAGGACGTGGCACTGCGCGGCGACGGGCAGCGCAACCCCGTGATCGGCGTGTGGACGACCACCGAGCGGCCGCGCGTACGCATCACCGGGCGCACCGGCGACCCGCGTACCGGCGACCGGGTCCAGGTCTCGCGCCTGGGCAACCCGCTGGTCAACGAGGTCGTGACGCCCGCCGGGCTCAAGGACGCGTTCAACGCGTCCAAGCCCGAGGGCGATGCGAAGATCCCGCAGCTGGTCAAGCGGGTCACCGAACCCGAGGTGCCCAAGCTGATCGAGGCGATCTACGGCATCCCCGCCCCGGCCACCCCGCGCAACGACCTCGTCGAGATCTTCCTGACCGGCATCACCACCAAGGCCGACGGGCCGATCGAGGCGGACCTCAACTCGCAGCTGAACAACGCCGACGTCGACCCGGCGCGGTTCCGCCCGGCGGAGATGCTGCGGCTGAACCTGTCCGTGCCGGTCACGGCCGACCCGAACCGGCTCGGCGTGCTCGGCGGCGACCTGCAGGGCTTCCCGAACGGGCGGCGGCTCACCGACGACGTCGTCGACATCGAGCTGCAGGCACTGGTCGGCGCCGCGCAGACCGGGCAGCTCGTCGACGCGCTGGCCACCGGCGACGGAGTCGACGCCAACGAGAACACGTTCGGCGACACGTTCCCGTACGTGGCCCTGCCCAACGCGGCGGGCGTCAACACGGTCGGCGGCGGCACGGGCGCGGACCCGGGGCCGCGTACGGCGGACGCCTCACCGGCCTCCGCCGCGACGGACGACCCGGGCATGTCCACCGGCGACATGATGACCGTCGTCGGCTCGTCCCTCGCGGGCGGCCTGGGCCTGCTCTTCTTCGCCGGCTGGTGGATGCGCCGCCGCAACCGCACCACCTGATGAAAGGAAGGGCACCTTCTTAACGCTTTGCGTAGTAGAAGGTGCCCTTCTTAACGCGTCGCGTTTGGGAAGGGGAGGAAAGGTCATGAAGCGGCGTTTGCTGGCGGTGGCGGTCACCGCGCTGGCGCTGGTGGGGCTCGGCGGCGCGTTCGGCGCCCCGCCCGAGCGGTGGGCGGGCGAGCCGCCGGTCGCGCCGACGGACCCGCTGGTCCGCTCGATCGAGCAGGCCCAGCGGCGGCTGCGCGAGGTGCCCGGCGACTGGCGCACCTGGGCCGAGCTGGGCAGCGCATATGTCGAGCAGGCCCGGATCACCGGTGACCCCGGCTACTACCCGCGCGCCGAAGGCGCACTGCACGAATCCCTGCGCCTGCGCCCGGCGTCGCTCGCCGGAGCCGACGGCAGCGGGAACGGCGGTAAGGGCGGCGTCGGTAATGGAATCCAGCGCGGTGCAGGCGGTGGTAAGGGAGGCGATCTCAACGCAGGCGGTGGCACCGGAGGCGAGCGGAACGGCGGGGACGACGCCGGAGGGAGGGTTCAAGACGAGCGTGACAGGATCGGTGGCAACGATCTGGCCTTGGTCGGGCTGGGCGCGCTGGCTAACGCGCGGCACGACTTCGGGCAGGCCGAGCGGCTGGCCCGGCAGGCGATCCGGATCAACGCGTACAGCGCCGACGCGCACGGCGTGCTCGCCGACGCGCTGACCCAGCTCGGGCGGCCCGCCGAGGCGACCGAGGCGGTGCAGGCGATGCTGGACCTGCGGCCGGGACTGCCCGCGCTGTCACGCGCCGCCTACGACCTGGAGCAGCACGGACGGGTCGACGAGGCGCGCGGGCTGTGGACGGCGGCGCTGGCCACCGCCGTGGCACCCGCCGACGTCGCCTTCGTCCGGCAGCAGCTCGGCGACCTCGCCTGGCACGCCGGGGACCTAGCCGCGGCACGCGCCGAGTACCAGGCGGGGCTGGCCGCGCGGGGTGACTACCTGCCACTGCGGCATGGCATGGCGCGCGTAGACGTCGCCGAGGGGCGGAGCGAGCCGGCGCTTACCGCATATGCCGAGCTGGCGGCGGCTTCGCCTACCCCGTCCCTGCTCGTCGAGCACGCCGAGCTGCTGCGCTCGCTGGGGCGGGCCGCCGAGGCCGACGCGCAGCTCGCGCTGGCCGGCGCCGCGCTCGACCTGCTGGCAGCGGGCGGGGGCGCCGACGACCTCGCCGCGGCCGAACTCGCCCTGGCCCGCGGCGACCATGCGGCCGCGGTGCGCCTGGCCGGGGCAGAGTGGGCCCGCCGCCGCCACACCGACGTCGCCGACACCCTCGCCTGGGCCCTGCACCAGGCCGGCCGCTCGGCCGAGGCGCTGCCGTACGCCCGTGCCGCCGAGGCGCTGGGCGCGCGCAGCGCGCGGTACGCGTACCACCTCGGCATGATCGAGCTGGCGCTCGGCGACCGTGCCGGGGCCCGCCGCGACCTGGCGCGGGCCCTCGACCTCAACCCGCACTTCTCGCCCCTCGACGCGCCCGCCGCGGCGCGCGCCCTCGCCCTGGCAGGTGCCTCATGATCCGCAAGCTGTTCCTGGCGTTCGCGGCGGCCGCCGCCGCCACGCTGCTGCTGCCCGCCCCCGCGCAGGCCCACCCGCTGGGCGACTTCTCGGTCAACCAGCTCGTCGCGCTCACGCTGCGGCCCGGCGCGGTGGACGCGACCGCGATCCTCGACCAGGCCGAGCTGCCCACCCTGCAGCTGCGGCCCATGCTGGACACCAGCGGCGACGGTGTCGCCGACGACACCGGACTCGCCCGGTACGCCGCGGCCGCGTGCGGCGTCCTCGCCCAGGACATCGTGGTACGCGTCGACGGCGGCGCGCTGCGCTGGACCGTCGGCACGGCGGCGATGACGATGGAACCCGGCTCGGCCGGGCTGCACACCAGCCGCGTCACCTGCACCCTGAGCGCACCCGCCGCCCTGGACCGCGCCGCCGAGCTGACCGTGCGCAACGGGCACCTGCCGGGCCGGGTCGGCTGGCACGAGATCACCGCGTACGGCGTGGGCGTCGCGCTGCCCGGCTCCCCGGTCCCCGCCCGCAGCACGACGAACGAGCTGCGCGCATACCCCCTGGATCTGCTCGGGTCGCCGCTCGACGTGCGCGACGCCCGGATCAGCGTCCAGCCCGCCCCGGGCGGCACGGCGGACACGTGCGCCGCTCCGGGCGATCCGGCCGACTCCCGAGACTCCGCCGGTCCCGCCGGTCCCGCCGGTCCCGCCGGTCCCGCCGGTCCCGCCGGTCCCGCCGGTCCCGCTGGATCCGCCGGTCGGGCCGGGGACTGCGGGGCCGGCGGACAGGTGGGCGCGGTGGACGATGCGGCGCCGCTGCGCTGGGCGGCGTGGGTGCAGCAGCGGGTGGTGGGCGCGGTCGGCGCGGATCGGCTCACCCCGGCCGTCGGGGTGCTGGCGGTGCTGCTCGCGCTGGTGCTCGGGGCGGGTCACGCGCTGCTGCCCGGCCACGGCAAGACCGTGCTGGCGGTGTACCTGGCCGGGCGCGCGGGTCGCCCCCGCGACGCCCTGTACGTCGGCGCGACGGTCACCGCGACCCACACCGGCGGCGTCATCGCCCTCGGGCTGCTGCTCACCGCCGTGTCCGGGCTGACCGGGCAGACCGTGCTCGGCTGGCTCGGCCTGGCCAGCGGCGCCATCGTCGTCACCGTGGGCCTGGCCATGCTGCGCAACGCCCGCCGCCCCGGCGAGCACACCCATCGCCACGGGCTCTTCGGCCGCGCCCACTCCCATTCACACGAAGGCCACCACCCGACGACACCGGCCCGCGCAACCACCCACGAACACACTCACCCGCACGGTCTCCACCACAGCCACCCACATCCCGCCGGAGCCGCTCACCAGCACACGCGTCCAGACGAGGCTGCGCACCACCACACAGAGAGCCACGAGGTTCACCACACCCACCCGCATCAGCACGGCGTCGCGCAGCATCACGCGCATCCGCGCGTCGTCGCCCACGATCACGCGCCCGTCAGGCGGGGCGGTGGACGGTGGGGCATCGGCGCCATCGGGGTGGCGGCGGGCCTGGTGCCCAGCCCGTCGGCGCTGGTGGTGCTGCTCGGCGCGATCGCGCTCGGCCGCACGGGCTTCGGCATCCTGCTGGTGCTGGCGTACGGGCTGGGGATGGCGGCGACCCTCACCGCGGCGGGCCTGATGCTGCTGAAGGTGCGGGACCGGTGGGCGGGCAGGCTGAGCAGGTTCCGGCGGCTCCGGCCGGCGGGCCCGTACGCGGCCGGTGCGATGGTGCTGCTGGTCGGCGTGGGGCTGGCCGCGCGAGCCGCCGCTCTGGTCGTCTGACGTCGACGCCAGGCCGTCGCCCGGACCGCCACGTAGATCTTGTGCGGTTGGTGTCGTCAGGACAGCACGAACTGCACAAGATCTACCGCACCCACGGAGGCCGGCCCCGGCGGCGACGTTAAGAAGGGCACCTTCCTCTACGTAAAGCGTTAAGAAGGTGCCCTTCCTTTCAGTAGGGGGATCAGCCAGGAGGTGAGGACGAGGAGGGCGGCGAGGATCTGGAGCTGGAGGGTGTAGCGCTCGGGGTAGACGACGCCGGTGAGGTAGGTGTCGATGAAGCCGCGGGACAGGCCCTGCTCGCCCGCGCGCAGGCGGGCCCAGTTCTCGACGTAGGTGAGCGGGCAGGTCAGCCCGAACACGATCGTGGCGAACCCCCAGCCCGCCGCGGCCAGGTGCGGCCAGCGCAGCCACGGCCGCCACCAGGCCAGGAACCCGCCCGTGACGACGTACGCCAGGAACAGGAAGTGCACCGCCATGGTGGCGTCGGCGAGCGCCCGATAGCCCATGCTCCATTATCTGCCGCTACGATCCCGATGGCGGCAGGGAGGAACTCGGTGGAAATCCGAGACGGTCCCGCCACTGTTACCGGGGAGCCCGTCCCCAACCCCACGGCCACCGCAAGGGAAGGCCGGGGACGGGCGCCGATCCGGGAGTCAGGAGACTCCGGCCGCCGCGACGACTCTGCTACCGGGGCGCGGACCCCGAAGGAGGAACGCGGTCATGACGGCTGCCCAGGGCCTGCTGCTGTCCACAGCGGACACCGAACTGCTCGCCGCCCGCGCCTGCGGCGCGGCCTGGCGCATCGCCAACCCGTCCCGGCTCGACCCCGGCGACGTGCCGGAGCTGCTGGCGGGCGTCGATTTCGTGGTGGTACGCCTGCTCGGCGGCCGCCGCACCTGGCCGGACGGGCTCGACGCGGTGCTCGCCGCCGGGGTGCCGGTCGCGGTGCTGGGCGGGGAGGCGCTGCCCGACGCCGCGCTGCAGGCCGAGTCCACCGTGCCCGCCCGGGTGGCCGGGGAGGCGCTGGCCTACCTGGTGGAGGGCGGCGCGGGCAACCTGCGCGAGCTGCACCGTTTCCTGTCCGACACGCTGCTGATGACGGGCGAGGGCTTCGCGCCGCCGGCCCGCACCCCGGAGTACGGCGTACGCCCCGGCCCGGACCATGATCCGGCCCGCCCGACGGTCGGCATCGTCTACTACCGGGCGCACGAGCTGGCCGGGAACACCGCGTTCGTGGACACGCTGGCCGGTGCGCTGCGCGAGGCGGGCGCCAACGCGCTGCCGGTGTACTGCGGCTCGCTGCGCGGCGTGCCGGACGGCTTGCGCGACCTGCTGCGCACCTGCGACGCGATCGTGGTGACGGTGCTGGCCGCGGGCGGCACCACGCCCGCCGACGCGGCCGGGGGCGGCGACGACGAGGCGTGGTCGGTGGCGGCGCTGGCGGAGCTGGACGTGCCGGTGCTCCAGGCCCTGTGCCTGACCTCGTCCCGGGCCGCCTGGGCGGACTCGGACGCGGCGCTGAGCCCGATGGACGCGGCGATGCAGGTGGCCATCCCCGAGTTCGACGGGCGGCTGATCACGGTGCCGTTCTCGTTCAAGGAGCCGGGCCCGGACGGCATCCCGGTGTACGCGGCCGACCCGGAGCGGGCGCGCCGGGTGGCCGGGATCGCGTGCCGATACGCCCGGCTGCGCGGCATCCCGAACGCGCGCAAGCGGCTGGCGATCGTGCTGTCCAGCTACCCGACCCGGCACTCGCGGGTGGGCAACGCGGTGGGCCTGGACACCCCGGCCAGCGCGGTGGTGCTGCTGCGGGCGCTGCGCGAGGCGGGCTACGACCTCGGCGAAGGCTTCCCCGAGGACGGGGACGCGCTGATCCACACCCTGATCGCGGCGGGTGGGCACGACGTGGAGTGGCTGACCGAGGAGCAGCTCGCCGCCGCCCCGGCCCGGGTGCCGCTGCGCGACTACACGGCCTGGTTCGCGGCGCTGCCGGACGGGCTGCGCGAGGGCATCCGGGCGGCGTGGGGCGAGCCGCCGGGCGAGCTGTACGTGGACGGCGACGAGATCGTGCTGGCCGCGCTGCGCTTCGGCAACGTGCTGCTGATGATCCAGCCGCCGCGCGGCTTCGGCGAGAACCCGGTCGCCATCTACCACGACCCGGACCTCGCGCCGAGCCACCACTACCTGGCCGCGTACCGGTGGCTGGAGCAGTCCTTCGGCGCCGACGCGGTGGTGCACCTGGGCAAGCACGGCACGCTGGAGTGGCTGCCGGGCAAGGGCCTGGGCCTGTCCCGGGAGTGCGCGCCGGACGCGGTGCTGGGCGACCTGCCGCTGGTGTACCCGTTCATCGTCAACGACCCGGGCGAGGGCACCCAGGCCAAGCGGCGCGGGCACGCGGTGATCGTGGACCACCTGGTGCCGCCGATGGCCCGCGCCGAGACGTACGGCGAGATGGCGAAGCTGGAGCAGCTGCTCGACGAGTACGCCACCGTGCAGGCGCTCGACCCGGCGAAGCTGCCCGCCGTGCGCGCCCAGATCTGGACCCTGATCCAGGCCGCGCAGCTGCACCACGACCTGCACCAGGACGGCATGCCCGGCGCGGACGAGTTCGACGACTTCATCCTGCACGTCGACGGCTACCTGTGCGAGGTCAAGGACTCGCAGATCCGCGACGGCCTGCACGTGCTCGGCGGTGCCCCGCAGGGCGAGGCGCGGGTCAACCTGGTGCTGGCGGTGCTGCGGGCGAACCAGGTGTGGGGCGGGCGGCGCGGCGCGCTGCCGGGCCTGCGCGCCGCCCTGTGCCGCCGGTTCGGCCTGGACGAGCGCGCGCTGCTGGCCGAGCCGGGCGCGGCGGCAGCCGTGCCGCAGGATCTGGCCGAGATCGCCGACGGCCCGGCCCGGACCGGCGCGGACGCGGTGGACCTGATCGAGGGGGTGGCCCGGCGGCTGGTGCTCGGCAACGAGACGCTGGGCTGGGAGCCGTCGAAGGTCCCGGCCGTGGTCGCCGAGGTGCTCGGCGGCCCGGACGACGCGGTGGAGGCGGTGCTGCGCTTCGCCGCGACCGAGGTGGTGCCGCGGCTGGACGCCACCGTGGACGAGGTGTCCGCGGTGCTGCGCGCCCTGGACGGGCGTTACATCCCGGCCGGGCCGTCCGGCTCGCCGACCCGCGGCCTGGTCAACGTGCTGCCGACCGGGCGCAACTTCTACTCCGTGGACCCGAAGGCGATCCCGTCGCGCAACGCCTGGGACGTGGGCGTGGCGCTGGCGGATTCGCTGCTGGCGCGACATCGCGAGGAGACGGGCGAGTGGCCGCGCACGGTCGGCCTGACCGTGTGGGGCACGTCCGCGATGCGGACCCAGGGCGATGACATCGCCGAGGTGCTGGCACTGCTGGGCTGCCGTCCCACCTGGGACGACGCGTCCCGGCGGGTCAGCGGGTTCGAGGTGGTGCCGCTGTCCGAGCTGGGCCGGCCGCGGGTGGACGTGACGGTGCGCATCTCCGGGTTCTTCCGGGACGCGTTCCCGCACGCGGTGGCGCTCATCGACGACGCGGTGCGGGCGGTGGCCGCGCTGGACGAGCCGGACGCGGACAACTTCCTGGCCGCGCACGCCCGCGCCGACGAGGCCGAGCACGGCGACCGGCGCCGGGCCACCACCCGTATCTTCGGCTCGAAGCCGGGGGCGTACGGCGCGGGCCTGCTCCCGCTGATCGACGCCCGCAACTGGCGCGACGACCGGGACCTGGCCGAGGTGTACGCGGTCTGGGGCGGCTACGCCTACGGCCGGGACCTGGACGGCCGGGCCGCCCGCGCCGACCTGGAGCGGGTGTACCGGCGGGTCAGCGTAGCGGCCAAGAACGTGGACACCCGCGAGCACGACATCGTCGACGCCGACGACTACTTCCAGTACCACGGCGGCATGGTGGCCATGGTGCGCGCGCTGACCGGCGTCTCGCCCAGCGCCGTCATCGGCGACTCGCACCTGCCCGACAGCGTGAAGACGCGCACCCTGGCCGAGGAGACCAAGCGCGTGTTCCGGGCCCGGGTGGTCAATCCACGCTGGATCGGCGCGATGATGCGGCACGGCTACAAGGGCGCGTTCGAGCTGGCCGCGACCGTGGACTACCTGTTCGGCTACGACGCCACGGCCGGGGTCGTCGACGACTGGATGTACGAGAAGCTGGCCGCGGCGTACGTGTTCGACGAGCAGGTGCGCGAGTTCCTGGAGCGGTCCAACCCGTGGGCGCTGCGCGGCATCAGCGAGCGCCTGCTGGAGGCGGCCGAGCGCGGCCTGTGGTCCGAGCCGGATCCGGCCGTGCTGGACGCGCTCCGGGAGGCGTACCTGGCCGTGGAGGGCGAGCTGGAGGGCTGACGGCGACGTCCTGCTCGGGTGATCGGGCGATTCACAGCTGATCTCCAGCGTGGCTACGGTGGCGGCCACACATTCCTGTACGGGGAGATCAACATATGGCGAAGCCCAAGGCCGGCCTGATGGTCGGCGTGGTGATGTGCGGCCTCATCGGCCTGCTGTGCCTCGTGATCGGATTCCTGGCCACCTCCGGCGACTCGGTGAAGTGCGCGGACAAGACGATGGAGCCCGGCCAGAAGTGCCTGCTGGTGACCGACACCGAGACCGCGTGGCACACCTACGACGAGATGAAGGTCAAGACGGCGGAGGGCCGCCAGGTCATGCGGATCGTCTTCTTCGGCGGCGGCGCGCTGTTCCTGCTCATCGCGGCCGGATCGCTGCTCGCCGGGCGGCGCGAGAGCCGCAGGGAGGCGCAGCAGGTGGCTGCCGCCCAGGCGTGGACGCAGAAGGGCTGACATGAGCGTCGACATCGAGTCCGCCGCGGCGGTCCCCGCCGAGGTCACCGCGGCCGCCGCCGCCCGCGACCTGGGCGCCCACCGGGAGACCTACCCGGCGAAGTGGAACAAGCAGGCGTCGGTCGGCCTGGGCATCTTCGTGGCGCTGTTCGGCGTGATCGCCGTCTTCGCCACGGTCGGCGCGAGCTCGTCGGCCACCGAGGAGGGCCAGAGCGCCGCCGCGGTGGCCTCGGCCGTGCTGTGGGGCATCACCGCGCTGTTCCTGGCCGGCTTCCTGTGGCTCCTGCTGCGCAGCCCTGCCGTGTCCAAGACGGCGCGCGGGTTCCAGGTGCACCTGTTCGAGCGCGGCTGGGTCTGGGTGCGCCGCAAGGGCACCGAGGTCTACCGGTTCGACGAGGTGCAGACGCTGTTCGCGGCGATCGTCGTGGTCAACAACAGCGGGGTCACCACCACCGTCTACGACTACCGGATCACCTGCAACGACGGCCGCCAGACGCGGATGCGCCAGATCCACACGGACATGGCGCGGTTCGGCCCGGCGCTGGCCGCCCAGGTGGCGCAGGCCCAGCTGCCCAAGGCGCTGTCGTACTTCGACAAGGGCAACCCGGTCGCCTTCGGCGACCTGACGGTGACCGAGGACGGCCTGGCCACGAAGAAGGGCAAGGTCGTGCCCTGGCCGCAGGTCGGCGGGATCCAGGTCGCCCAGGGCTTCGTGAGCGTCGTGGACCGCGCCGGCAAGCGGGTGTCCCCGCAGGTGAGCTTCGGCCAGATGCCCAACGCCCACACGTTCCTACTGATGACCGAAACGATCCTCGCCAAGCTGCGCGGCGCCGAGCAGTAGACGGGACCGGTCCTGCAGTTTCGGGGAAACTGGGCGAAAGCCGCGCTGATTTCGTGCAGTTTCCCCGAAACCGCGTCCGCGTCAGGCGTTGAAGTGCTTGAGGTAGGAGTACTCGTCGGCGAAGGGCTGGTAGCCGAGCCAGTCGTTGACCGCGATCATCGGCGCGTTGGTGTAGTCGTTGCAGGTGATCGCGGTGTGTATGCCGGCCTCGGCGGCGCGGCGCAGGGCGACCGACTTGGCGATCTTCGCCAGACCCCGGCCGCGGTACTCCCGGCGGGTGCAGGTGCCGGTGGACATGCCCTTGCCCAGCTCGCGATTCGCCTCGAAGAACGTGCCGCACGCGGCGACGCCGTCGACCATGACCACGGTGCCGATGTCGAGCTGCTGGTCGGGACTCTCCCAGTAGCGGGCGGTCCAGACGTCGAACGGGGTGCCGTCGAAGGACATGTCGCCCGGCTCGTCGATCGAGGCGGCCTGGTCGAGGTCGTACACGGTCTCGCGGCCGGCCTCGGCGAGGCTGCACACCGTGACACCGGCGGGCAGCGCGGGCACGGGCGGCAGCACGGCGGTGTCGAGCTTCGCGTAGCGGTCGCGGGCGCCCTGGGTGTAGCCGTGCGCCTGCGCCCAGCGCAACGACGGCGCGTCCTCGGTGGCGAAGGCGCGCGCCCGGCGTACGCCGATGGCGCGCAGGTGCTCCTCGATCCGGTCGTACAGGGCGCTGCCGAGGCCGCGGCCGCGATGCTCGGGGTGCACCACCAGCTCCACGTGACCGGCGCCCTCCTCGGTGGTCGACACGTTGAAGCCGCCGGAGGCCCAGCCGACCGGCAGCCCGTCGTGCAGGGCGACGAGCCGCAGCGTCCGGCCCTCGGGGCGGCTGGTGCGCCACCACACCTCCTGCTGCGCCACGCTGGCGGTGAACCAGGGGAACGCGGCATACCTGATGCGCGCCATGCCGGGCACGTCGGCGATGGTCGCTTCGCGGATCACGGGTTCGCTCGTCACACAGCCTGTCTAACAGGGGCGGCAAACGAATTACCGGTGGCGCCCGCGCCGTTGCGGACGCCACCGGTGGCCGAGCGGGACGCTAGAGGGTCAGCGTCCAGGTGTTGACGTAGCCGACGTCACCGGACGCGGCGTCCTGGACACGCAGGCGCCAGGTGCCGTTGGCGGCCTCACTCGACAGGTTCACCGTGAACGTCTGGTCGACGTTGTCGGCGCTGCCGCCGGAGCGGTTGAGCAGCGTGTACGCGCTGCCGTCCGGTGCCACCAGCGAGACGACCAGGTCGCCGCGGTACGTGTGCACGATGTGCACCTCGGCGGTCGAGGTCGCCGACGCGTTGCGGTTGCACCCGGCGATGGTGATGTCGCTGTACACCGTGGCGTTGTCGCTGATCGTCACGTCGTTGGCATTGGTGCCGGAGCAGCCCGGCGCGCCGTTGACGGTCAGCGTGTAGGTCGCCGTGCGGGTGGCCCCGGTGCCCGTGCCGGTGATGGTCACCGGGTAGGTGCCCGCCGGGGTGGACGCGCTCGTGCTGATCGTGAGCGTGGCCGAGCCGCCCGTGGTGACCGAGGACGGGCTGAACGAGGCGGTCGCGCCGGTCGGCAGGCCGCTCGCGGACAGGTTCACCGTCTGCGCGCTGCCGGCGGTGAGCGCGGTGCTGACGGTCGAGGTCACCGCGCTGCCCGGATTGACCGAGCCCGACGCCGGGCTGGCCGTGATCGAGAAGTCGTTCGCCGCGGCGCAGTACTGCGCCTGCTTGCCGATGGCCCGGAACGGGCAGTCGGCGTACTCGGCGAGGATCAGCACGGCGGTCTTGTTGCGCGAGGTCTGCGCCGCGATCACCTCGTCCGGCGGGTAGAAGCCGGGGCTGGACGACTTCGGGTACATCTCGAACGTGTACGTCCACACCCGCTGGTCGCCCCAGAGCCAGTCGGTGATGTCGCCGTCGGTGACGTACAGGTCGCTGCCCTGCTCGGCGGTGTAGGAGTTGGTCGCCGCCATCTGCCCGCCGATGTTGGCGAACGTGTTGCGCTCGTCGAGGGTCATGCCGGGGTTGACCGTGTCGGCCGTGGTGTACCCGAACGGCCACAGGATCAGCTCGCCGTACGTGTGGAAGTCGATGTTGGCCTTGATCTGCTGCACGCCGCCGACCCGGCGGGACAGCACGAAGTCGCGCAGCACCCGCGCCTCCGGCGTGGAGAACGCCGCCGGCCCGCGGTAGGTCTCGCTGGACGGGGTGCCCGATGAGCCGCCGCAGCAGCCCCACTTGTAGCCGAAGTTGCGGTTGATGTCGGTGCCGATCGCCGACGAGCCCGAGTTGGGCTGCCGGTTCTTGCGCCACGAGCGGTAGGAGCCGGTCGCGATGTCGTACTCGCCGCCGTCCGGGTTGAGGTCCGGGATGATCCAGATCTCGCGCGAGTCGACCACGGCGCGCACCCGGCTGTCCGACGCGTAGCTGTCGGTGAACAGGTTGGCCAGGTAGAGGGCCATCTCGACGGTCAGGTGCTCGCGTGCGTGCAGGTGCGCGTTGATGAGGAACTCGGGCTCGTTCTCGTCGGTGGCCACGTTGTCCGAGATCTTCAGCGCGACGATGTCGCGGCCCTCGTACGACGTGCCGATCACGGACTTGCGCACCAGGGTGGGGTGGTCCGCGACGATCTGGTTGAGCTCGGCGGTCATCTCGGCGTAGTCGTGGAAGCCGGAGTCGGCCGACGGGAAGCCGAGCAGCGGCCCGTCCACGCTCGGCACCTGCTGCGGCGCGGGCAGCGGCTCCAGCGTGAAGCCGAGCTTGCGGATGTGCGCGGCCTCGGCGCCGGTCGCGGTGATGTAGATCTTGCCGTGCTCGACGAGGTCGATGGCGGCCCCGGTGCGGGCCACGGCGTCGCGGTCGGCGAGCGTCTTCGGGCCGACGACGCGGTACTGGGTGGACGTGGTGGCGGCGTCGTCGGCGGGTGCGCCGCCGGCCGGTGCGGCCAGGGTCAGCGCGGCGCCGGTGGCCAGCGCGGTGAGCATGAGCGCGAGTCTGCGCACGGGGAACCCTCCTGGGGTCGGTGGGGGCGCGGGGGTGGGGGCGCGCGGCCCGGCCCCCGCGGGGTGGCGGGGGCCGGGCCGTTGACGGAGGGGTGTCAGAGGGTGAGCGTCCAGGAGTTCAGGTAGCCGGTGTCGATCGACGCCAGGTCGCGTACGCGCAGGCGCCAGGTGCCGTTCTTCACCTCGCCCGACAGGTTCACCGTGTAGGTCGTGTCGATGTTGTCGGTGCTGCTGCCCGTGCGGTTGTGCAGGTTGTACACCGAGCCGTCCGGCGCGACCAGGTCCACGACCAGGTCACCCTTGTACGTGTGCACGATGTGCACCTCGACCGTCGAGGTCGCCGACGCGTTGCCGGTGCAGCCGGAGACGACGATGTTGCTGTACACGCCGGTGGTGTTGTTGTCCGGGATGCTCACGTCGGTGCCGTTGGTGCTCGCGGCGCAGCCGCCGACCGGGTTGACCGTCCAGGTGAACGAGGCGGTGCCGGTCTTGCTGGCGCTGTCGGTCGCGGTGACCGTGACGCTGTAGCTGCCCGCCGTGGTCGGCGTGCCGGTGATCTGGCCGGTCGACGAGCTGATCGAGGTGCCCGCCGGCAGGCCGGAGGCCGACCACGAGTACGGCGCGGTGCCGCCGGACGCGGTGCTGTTCAGGGTGACCGCGGTGCCGACCACGGTGGACTGGTTGCCGGGGCCGGTCACCGAGACGCCGCCCGGCGCCCCGCCGAGGGAGACCGCCGCGTTGTAGATGTCGGTGGAGAAGTAGCGGACCTCGGTGTACACGCCGGGCTTCTGCGGCTGGGCGCAGCCGATGCCCCAGCTGACGATGCCGACCTGGATCCACTCGTTGGACGCGTTCTTCTTGACCATCGGGCCGCCGGAGTCGCCCTGGCAGGTGTCGACGCCGCCGGAGCTCCAGTTGCCCGCGCAGATCTCCTCGTTGAAGACCAGGGCGGAGTAGCTGCCGCCGGCGCTCTGGCACTGCGTGTCGGTGATGAACGGCACCTTCGCCTTGAGCAGGTAGCGCTGCTGGCCGCCGCCGGAGGCCGTCGCGCCCCAGCCCATCACGTCGAACTCGCCGCTGTGCAGCGAGGTGTCCGTGGCGATCTTCAGCAGCGGGGCCTGGGTGATCGGGCTGGACAGGCGGATCAGCGCCCAGTCCTTGCCGGTGCCGTTGTAGCCCGGCGCGCGGTAGACGTAGTTCGAGGTCCGGGTGACCCGGGACGAGCTCTGCAGGTCGACCACGCCCCAGGTGGCGGTGATCGAGGTGTTGTTGCCGGTCGCGCCGACGCAGTGGGCCGCGGTGAGCACCAGGCTCTGGGTGTACATGGCACCGCCGCAGCCCATGGACAGCCGCACCATCCACGGGAACTCGCCCTGCGCGGCCGGGGTGCCGCCCACGACGAGATCGGGTCCGTCGACGAGTCCGGGGTCGGTCGGCGCGGCCTGGGCCGGGACCGTCGCCGCGGCCATGGCGATCATCGCGCCGGCCAGCGCGACGACGCCGGCACGCAGCGTCGTGCGTAGTGAGTGCCTCACAGGATCCTCCCAAGGTCCACCCGGCGGCGGGCGCTTCTGGCGCGGGACCGCCGGAGAGTTTCCCTGGAAGCTAGCGGAAGACAATGATGTATAGCAATATTGAAGTTGATTGTTACGACGTGATGTCGTGCCGGGCCGCGAATGCCAGGGGGCGGGCCCGGCACGGCGCCATGTGCCCGGGACACGGCGCACCGACGGGCGACCCGCTTTGACGCGGGGGCGCTCTTGCGCCACGATGACCGGTGAGCGGCAGTGGAGGAACCCGGTGTGAATCCGGGGCGGTCCCGCCACTGTCACCGGGGAGCGACCCCTCCCGACGCCCGCGCCGCCACGGCGCGCCGCGTCGTCCCCAGGTCACGGCCGCAGGGCTGGAAGGCCGAGGGGGAGCGTCGATCCGGGAGCCAGGACACTCCGGCCGCTCCGGCGACGCCGACGACGTCGCTGTCCACCGGTGTTCGCGGGCGAGGAAACCCGCGGAGAGGACTCGCGCATGGGCTCGTGCCTGAGCGGGCGTTGACCCCGCTGTACCCGTTCTCCGCCGTGGTCGGTCTGGACGACCTGCGGCTGGCCCTGCTCCTCAACGCCGTCTCGCCCGGCGTCGGCGGGGTGCTGGTGCGCGGCGAGAAGGGGACCGCCAAGTCCACCGTGGTCCGTGCGCTGGCCGCGCTGCTGCCCGCGCTGGAGGCCGTCGCGGGCTGCCGGTTCGGCTGCGACCCGGCCGCGCCGTACGCGGCCTGTCCGGACGGGCCGCATGAGGCCGGATCCGACGTCCTGGTGCGGCGCGCCCGGCTGGTCGAGCTGCCCGTGGGGGCGACCGAGGACCGGCTGGTCGGCGCGCTGGACCTGGAGCGGGTGCTCACCTCGGGCCAGGCCGCCTACGCGCCCGGCCTGCTGGCCGCGGCCCACCGCGGCGTGCTCTACGTGGACGAGGTGAACCTGCTCCACGACCACCTGGTCGACCTGCTGCTCGACGCCGCCGCGATGGGCGAGGCGTACGTCGAGCGCGACGGCGTCTCGGTGCGCCACGCCGCCCGGTTCCTGCTGGTCGGCACCATGAACCCGGAGGAGGGCGAGCTGCGCCCGCAGCTGCTCGACCGGTTCGGGCTGGCGGTGCAGGTGCGCGCCCCGCGTGAGCCGCGCGAACGCGCCGAGGTGGTGCGGCGGCGGCTGGCGTACGAGGCGGACCCGGCCGGTCTCGCCGCGCGCTGGGCCGGCGCCGACGCCGCGCTCGCCGAGCGCATCGTGGCCGCGCGCACCAGGCTGCCCGGTGTGGTGCTGCCCGACGCCGAGCTGATCCGCATCGCCGGGGTGTGCGCCGCGTTCGAGGTGGACGGGCTGCGCGCCGACCTGGTGGTGGCCCGCGCCGCGCTGGCCCTGGCCGCCTGGCACGGCCGCCCGGAGGTCACCGCGCAGGACGTACGCGACGCGGCTCGGCTCGCCCTGCCGCACCGCCGCCGCCGCGACCCGTTCGACAGCCCCGACCTCGACGAACAGGCCCTGGAGGACGCCCTGCGGCACGCCGCGCCCCCGGCCGCTCCGACGGACAGCGACCCGCGTGATACCGATCCGCGGGACACCGATCCGGACGGCGGCCCGGACGACGACGGGCCCGACGATCGTCCCCGGCCCGACGGACCCGGTGGCGGCGCGCCCGACCGGGAGGCTCCGGCGGCCCGGCCGCATGGCGGCGCGCAGCGGCGGGAGCAGGACGGGGACAGCCGGTTCGCGGGAGCGGGGCAGCAGCACGCGCAGGCCGCCGCGCCGCGCCGGGCGCGGCTGTTCGCGGTGCCGGGCACGGGCGAGGGCACGGCGGGACGGCGCTCGCCCGCGTACACGAGGAACGGCCGCACCGTCGGCGCGAGGGTGCCCGGCGGGGGCCTGGCCGCGCTGCACCTGGCGGCGACCGTCCGGGCCGCGGCCCGGTGGCAGGGCGCGCGCGGCCGCCGGCCCGGCGGCCCGCTGCTGCTGGCCGCAGCCGACCTGCGCGAGCCGGTCCGGCGCGGGCGGGAGTCCAATCTCGTGCTGTTCTGCGTGGACGCGTCCGGCTCGATGGCGGCCCGCAGGCGGATGGGCGCGGTGAAGGGCGCGGTGCTGTCGCTGCTGCTCGACGCGTACCAGCGGCGGGACAAGGTCGGCCTGGTCACCTTCCACGGCGCGGAGGCCAGGCTGGTGCTGCCGCCGACGTCCAGCGTCGAGGCGGGCGCGGCGCGGCTGCGCGAGCTGCCCACCGGCGGGCGCACCCCGCTCGCGGCGGGACTGCGCCGGGCCGCGCACACGCTGCGGGTGGAGCGGCTGCGCGACCCGCGCCGCCGGGCGCTGCTGGTCGTGGTCACCGACGGCCGGGCGACCGCGGGCGCGGACCCGGTCGGCGAGGCCATGCGGGTCGCCGACGGCCTGGCTGCGGGCGGGCTCGCCGCCGTCGTCGTGGACTGCGAGTCCGGACCGGTCCGGCTGGGCCTGGCCGCCCGCCTCGCGGCCCGGCTGGGCGCCGAGCACGTGCCCTTGGCGGACGTCACCGCGCAGGGGCTCGCCGGGGTGGCCCGCCGCGACCGCCGCCGGGCCGCCTGATGAGCGCGGGCGGCCGCCGTCGCCGTGACCGCGAGTGCGACGAGCCCGGCGCCGGGAACGCGCCACGCACGACCGGGCCGCGGCGCGGCCGCCCTGGCGCCGCCCGGCCGGCTGACGCCGCCACTGACCCGACAGGAAGGTGCTGAGATGCCGCAGGGCAGACCCGAGCACGTGCCCGACGACGGGCTGACCACCCGGCAGCGCCGGAAGGGGCCGCTGCTCGCGGTGCACACGGGCGTCGGCAAGGGCAAGTCGACCGCCGCCTTCGGGATGGCGCTGCGCGCCTGGAACGTCGGCTGGCCCGTCGCCGTTTTCCAGTTCGTGAAGAGCCCGAAATGGCGGGTCGGCGAGGAGGCCGCGTTCCGGGCGCTGGGCGACGCCCACGCGCGGACCGGCGCCGGGGCCCCGGTGACCTGGCACAAGATGGGCGAGGGCTGGTCCTGGCTGGCCCGGCCCGGCGACGAGCGCGACCACGCCGCCGAGGCCGCCGAGGGCTGGGCGCAGATCAAGCGCGACCTGGCCGCGCAGCGGTACGGCTTCTACGTGCTGGACGAGTTCACCTACCCGCTGCACTGGGGCTGGGTGCCCGTCGGCGACGTGGTCGAGACGCTGCGCGAGCGCCCCGGCACCCAGCACGTCGTGATCACCGGCCGGTACGCCGCCCCCGCGCTGCTGGAGGCGGCCGACCTGGTCACCGAGATGGGCAAGGTGAAGCACCCGATGGACGCGGGGCGCAAGGGCCAGGCGGGGATCGAATGGTGAAGCGGGCGGACGGCGGCGCGGTGACGTGCGGGCGGGCGGTGGCGGGGTGGTGACGATCCCGCGGATCGTGGTCGCCGCGGCGGCGTCGGGGCACGGCAAGACGACCGTGGCGACGGGGCTGCTGGCGGCGTACACCGCACGCGGCATGAGCGTCGCCGGGTTCAAGGTCGGGCCGGACTACATCGACCCGACGTACCACTCGCTGGCCTGCGGGCGGCCCGGCCGCAACCTGGACCCGTCGCTGGTCGGCGAGGAGTTGGTCGGGCCGCTGTTCGCGCACGGCGCGGCGGGTGCGCAGCTCGCCGTCGTCGAGGGCGTGATGGGCCTGTACGACGGCCGCTCCGGCCAGGGCGCCTTCGGCTCGACCGCGCACGTGGCCGAGCTGCTGGACGCGCCGGTCGTCTTCGTGGTCGACGCGACCGGGCAGGGCCGCTCGGTGGCCGCGCTGCTGCACGGGTTCCGCTCGTTCGGCACGGTGCGCCTCGGCGGGGTGGTGCTCAACCGCGTCGGCTCCGACCGGCACGAGGAGATCCTGCGCGAGGCCTGCGAGGAGGTCGGCGCCCCGGTGCTCGGCGTGCTGCGGCGGGCGAACGCCGTCGCGGTGCCCTCGCGGCACCTGGGCCTGGTGCCCGCCGCCGAGCAGAGCGGCGCGGCCGTGGACGGGGTACGCGCGATGGGCGAGCTGGTCGCGGACGGCGTCGATCTGGGCGAGGTGCTCGCGGTGGCGCACGGCGCGCCGCCGCTGGACGTGACGCCCTGGTCGGCCGCCGAGGCGGTGGGCGAGCCGGTGGCGCAGCGGCCGGTGATCGCCGTCGCGGGCGGGCCCGCGTTCACGTTCGGCTACGCCGAGCAGGCCGAGCTGCTGCGGGCGGCCGGGGCCGAGGTGGTGCACGTCGACCCGGTGCGGGACGAGGCGCTGCCGCCGCGCACCGCCGGGCTCGTGGCCGGCGGCGGCTTCCCCGAGGTGTACGGCGCCGAGCTGGCCGCGAACAAGCCGCTGCGCGACGCCGTACGCGAACTCGCCGCCGCCGGCCGCCCGGTCGCTGCGGAGTGCGCCGGGCTGCTGTGGCTGGCCCGGTCGCTGGACGGGCACGAGATGTGCGGGGTGCTCGACGCGCGGGCCGTGATGACCGAACGGCTCACCCTCGGCTACCGCGACGCGGTCGCCGTGTCCGGCAGCGTGCTCGCCGAGCCGGGCACCCGCGTCACCGGGCACGAGTTCCACCGCACCGCCGTCGCGCCCGCCGCCGGGCCCGCGCCGGCCTGGGCCTGGCGCGGCACCGCCGCCGAGGGCTTCGTCCAGCATCGGGTACACGCCTCCTACCTGCACCTGCACTGGGCCGGGCAGCCCGGCTTCGCGGTGCGGACGGTGCGTGCCGCATGCGCCTGATCGGAGTGGGCGTCGGCCCCGGCGACCCCGAACTGGTGACGCTCCAGGCGGTGCGCCTGCTGCGCGACGCGGGCCGGGTGTTCGTGCCCGTGATGGACCTGGGCGAGACCGGCCGGGCCGAGGCGACGGTCCGCGCGCACGCCGGGCACGACCGCGTCGAGCGGCTGGTGTTCGCCCTGAACGAGCGCACCGACGCGCGCCGCCGCGAGTCCCACTGGGACGAGGCCGGCGCCCGCGTCGCGGACTGGCTGCGCGAGACCGGCGGCACCGCCGCGTTCGCCACCATCGGCGACCCGAACGTGTACTCCACCTTCGGCTACCTCGCCGCCACGGTCCGGGCGCTGCTGCCCGAGGTCGAGATCGCCACCGCGCCCGGCATCACCGCCATGCAGGCGCTCGCGGCGGCGGCCGGGGTGCCGCTGGCCGAGGGCGCCGAGCCGCTGGTGCTGGTGCCGCTGGCCGGGGGCGCCACGGCCCTGGCCGGCGCGCTGGCGTACGCCGAGGACGGCACGGTGGTGGCGTACAAGGGCGGGCGGCACCTGGACGAGGTCGTAGCCGTGGTGAAGGACGCCGGGCGGCTCGGCGGAGCGGTCCTCGGCACCCGGCTGGGACTGCCGGGCGAGAGCGTGACCCCGCTGGCCACGGCGGACGGGGCGCCGTACCTGTCGGCGGTGCTGATCCCGGGACGGCGTGAGGGAAGGGGCGGAAAGCTGTGAAGGTCGTCTTCATCGGAGCGGGGCCCGGAGCGGCCGACCTGCTCACCCTGCGCGGAGCGGCCGCGATCGCCGCGGCCGACGTGGTGATCTGGGCGGCCAGCCTGGTGCACCCCGACGTGCTGTCGCATGCGAGGCCCGGCGCGCGGATCGTCGACTCGGCCGCGCTCACCCTGGAGCAGACGCTCGGCCTGTACCGCCAGGCCGCGGCCGAGGACCTGGTGGTGGCCCGGATCCACTCCGGCGACCCCGCGCTGTGGGGCGCGCTGGGCGAGCAGCTCGACGCCTGCCGGGAACTGGGGCTGCCCACCGAGGTCGTCCCCGGGGTGTCCTCGTTCACCGCCGCGGCGGCCGCCGTGCAGCGCGAGCTGACCGTGCCCGAGGTGGCCCAGTCGGTCGTGCTGACCAGGCTGGAGGGTGGCAAGACGCCGATGCCCGAGCGCGAGTCGGTGCGGGCGTTCGCCGCGCACGGCGCGACCATGGCCGTCTTCCTGTCCGCCGCCCGGTCCGGCCAGCTCGCGGCCGAGCTGCTCACGGGCGGGTACGCGCCGGACACGCCGGTCGTGGTGGCCTACCGGGTGACCTGGCCGGAGGAGCTGGTCGTGCGCTGCACGGTCGGCACGCTGGAGGCGGCGGTCAAGGAGCACCGGCTGTGGAAGCACACGCTGTTCCTGGTCGGGCCCGCGCTCGGCGAGGGTGTCGGCACCCGCAGCCACCTCTACCACCCCGGCCACTTCCACGGCTTCCGCCGGGCCGACCCGGCCGCCCGCGCCGCCCTGCGAGCAGGCCGTGCCTGACCAGCCGGCCCTGCCACCCGGCCCGGACGGCACGGCATCGCGAGTCACGGTCCCCGGACCGGACGTGCCCGAGCTGCGGGAGCCGGACCTGCCGGGATCTGCGGTGGAGTCGGGGCCGGATATGCCTGTGCTGCGGGAGCCCGACCTGCCGCGGACCGCGAAGGATCGGCCCAAGGCGCTGCGGACCGGCTGGACCACGGGGACCTGTGCCTCGGCGGCGGCGAAGGCAGCGGTGGAACTGCTGGCAGGCGGGGTGCCGCCGCGCTGGGTGGAGGTGGCGCTGCCGTCCGGGCGGCGGGTGACGTTCGCGGTCGCGGAGTCCGGCATGGACGGCGACGCGGCGACCGCCGTGGTGGTCAAGGACGCCGGGGACGACCCCGACGTGACGCACGGCGCCCGGCTGACCGCCACCGCGCGCTGGTGCGAGGGCACCGGCGTATCGCTGCGCGGCGGCACCGGCGTCGGCACCGTCACCAAGCCCGGCCTCGGCCTGGACGTCGGCGGCCCGGCCATCAACCCCGTGCCCCGCCAGATGATCACGCAGGCGGTCGCCGAGGCCGCCGGCGGGCGCGGCGTGGAGGTGGTGATCTCGGTGCCGGACGGCGAGCGGATGGCCCGCAAGACCACGAACCGCAGGCTGGGCATCCTCGGCGGGATCTCGATCCTGGGCACCACCGGCATCGTCCGGCCGTTCTCCACCGCGTCCTGGCGGGCCAGCGTGATGCAGGCGGTGCAGGTCGCCGCGGCGCAGGGCGAGCAGACGATCGTGCTGTGCACCGGCGGGCGCACCGAGGCGGGGGCGATGGCGCTGCTGCCGGAGCTGCCCGAGGTCTGCTTCGTCGAGGTCGGCGACTTCACCGGGGCCGCGCTGCGCACCGCCGCCGGGCACGGCATGACCGGGGTGGTCTTCGTCGGCATGGCCGGCAAGCTGACGAAACTCGCCGCCGGGGTGCTGATGACGCACTACACCCGCTCCGCCGTGGACACCGCGCTGCTGGGCCGGGTGACGATCGCCGCCGGCGGCTCGCCCGAGCTGGCCGGGCAGGTCGACGCGGCGAACACGGCGCGGCACGCGTACGAGCTGTGGGAGTCGGCGGGTCTGCTGCGCACCGCCGGGGACCTGCTGTGCGGCCGGGTGCGGGACGTGCTGGCCCGGTTCGGCGGGGGCGTGCTCAAGGCCGAGGTGGCGATGGTGGACTTCACCGGGCGTACGGTCGTGGCCGCGACCAGGCCGGAGTGGGTCTCATGCGCCGGGTGACGGTGATCGGCCACGACGGCGGCGCGCTCGGCCCGGCCGCGTCGGCGGCGTTGTCGAGCGCGACCCTGGTCGCGGGCGGTGCCCGGCATCTGTCCGGGCTGGACCTGGGTGCCGAGACGCTGGTCATGGGCCCGGTCGCGCCGGTGGTGGCCCGCGTCGCCGCGCACGAGGGCGAGGCGGTGGTGCTGGCCAGCGGCGATCCCGGCTTCTTCGGCATCGTCGCGGCGCTGCGCCGGGCCGGGGTCGAGCCCGTGGTGCTGCCCGCGGTGTCGAGCGTCGCGGCGGCCTTCGCCCGCGCCGGCCTACCGTGGGACGACGCCCTGGTCGTCTCAGCCCACGGCCGCGACCCAGGCGCCCGCGACTCCGCCAGCGGCGACGCCGCGTCAGGGGACTCCGTCGGCCGCGACTCCGCCTGCGGCGGCGCCGTGTCCGGAGGCGGTGATCGTGGCGGTGCGGACCATGATCCGTTTTTGTGGACGCCTGCTGTCGCTGTAGCAACGCCAGGCGTCCACAAAAACGGATCATCGAGGCTGCCGGACGGATTCCGGCGGGCCGTCAACGCGTGCCGGGCCCACCCGAAGGTGGCGGTGCTGACCGCCCCCGGCAACGGGCCCGCCGCTCTCGGCGCGGCGCTGGCCGGGTGGGACCGCACCCTGGTGGTCGCCGAGCGGCTGGGCACCCGGCAGGAACGGCTGGTCACGCTTGCCGCCGCCGCAGCGGCCGGAGCCGAGTGGGCCGACCCGAACGTGGTGCTCGTGCTGGACCCCGCCCGCCCCGACGCGCGGACCCGGCCGGGCTGGGTCTCCGGTCCGGGCCCGGGCCCGCGCGGGTGGGCCCTGCCCGAGGCCGAGTACGCCCACCGCGACTCGATGATCACCAAGGCGGAGGTACGCGCGTACGCCCTGGCCCGGCTCGGCCCGCGCCTCGGCGACCTGGTCTGGGACGTGGGCGCCGGGTCCGGCTCGGTCGCCGTGGAGTGCGCCCGGTTCGGCGCGGCGGTGCTCGCGATCGAGCGCGACCCGGCCGCCCTGCCCCTGATCAGGGCGAACGCGGCCGGTATCGGTATCCGCGTGGTCGCCGAGACGGCACCCGGCTGCCTGGCCGCGCTGCCCGACCCGGACGCCGTGTTCGTCGGGGGCGGGGGCATGACCGTGCTCGCCGCCTGCGCCGACCGCCGCCCCACGCGCCTGGTCACCGCCCTCGCCGCCGTCGAGCGGGCGGGCGCGGCGCTGACCCTGCTACGCGCCGCCGGGTACCGCGCCGAGGGCGTGCAGCTGCAGGCCGCGCGGCTGAACCCGCTGCCCGACGGCACGCACCGGCTCGCCGCCACCAATCCCGTCTTCGTCGTCTCCGGGGAGCTGCCATGACCATCGGGCTGATCTGGGCCACCGCCGCCGGGCGCGCCGCCGCCGACCGGCTCGCCGCCGCCTGGCCCGGCGAGTGCACCGTCCACCAGGGACGGGTCCGCGACCAGCTCGCCCGCGCCTGGGCCGAGTCCGACGCGATCGTCGCCTTCCTGGCCACCGGCGCCACCGTCCGCCTCCTCGCCCCCCACCTCACCCCCGACCCGCAACCCGCCTCCGAACCTCGCATCGCGCCGAGTGCCGCCCCCGCGCCGGAGCCGCAGTTTCACCGAAACTGCAGCCTCAACGCCCTCGAAAGCTGCACTTTCCCCGAACCTGACGCGGACGCCGACGCCGGTCCCGACGTGGGCGGCGGTGGCGGCAGGGTGGGTGTGCGGCGGGGGAAGGGGGAGCAGCCCGGGGTGGTGTGTGTGGATGAGGCGGGGCGGTGGGCGGTGGCGCTGCTCGGCGGGCATGCAGGTGGGGCGAACGCACTGGCCGGGCGGATCTCGGCGGTGCTGGGGGCGGAGCCGGTGGTGACCACCGGCACGGACGCGGCGGGCATCCCGGGCCTGGACACGCTCGGGTTCGCGGTGGCCGATCCGACGCGGCTCGCGCCCGTGTCGCGGGCGCTGCTCGACGGCGAGCCGGTCGACTGGCGCGCCGACCAGCTCTGGCCGCTGCCCGCGCTGCCACCCAACCTCGGCGACCATCCGGGCGCGGTGTGCCGCGTGCTGGTCACCGACCGCACCGCGCCCGTGCTCGAAGCGCCGGCCGGGGACGGGCGCGCCGACGGCCACGTGCCGTCGGCATCACCTGACGGAGACGCCGCGCACGGAGCCGGCCGGCCGCTGGTGCTGCATCCGCCGTCGCTGGTGCTGGGGGTCGGGGCGAGCCGGGGCGTGGCGGAGGAGGAGATCGCGGAGCTGGCCGACCGGGTGCTGGCCGCGGCGGGGCTGGCCGGTGCGTCGGTGTGCGCGGTGGCCACCGCGGACGTGAAGGCGGACGAGGCGGGCCTGCTCGCGTACGCGCGGCGGCGCGGCCTGCCCCTGCTCACCTATCCCGCGGCGGAGCTGGCGGGGGTGCCGGTGCCGAACCCGTCGGAGGTGGTGCGCGCGGCGGTCGGCACGCCGAGCGTGGCCGAGGCGGCGGCGCTGCTGGGCGCCCGCGCCCGGGGCCGCGACGCGCGGCTGGTGGCGCCGAAGACGGCGTCGGCGATGGCGACGGTCGCGGTGGCCCGGCTCGTCCCGATGGGACGGCTGGCGGTGATCGGCCTGGGTCCGGGCGCGGCGGATCTGCGTACGCCGCGGGCGACCGAGCAGCTGCGGGCCGCGTCGGTGGTGGTCGGCCTCGACCAGTACGTGGACCAGGTCCGGCATCTGCTGCGGCCGGGCACCCGGGTGGTGGACTCGGGGCTGGGCGCCGAGGAGGAGCGGGCGCGCACGGCCGTGGAGCTGGCGCGGGCCGGGCACGCGGTGGCGCTGATCGGCTCCGGCGACGCGGGCGTGTACGCGATGGCGTCGCCCGCGCTGGAGTTCGCCGGGGCGGACGTCGCGGTGACCGCCGTGCCGGGCGTGACCGCCGCCCTGGCCGCGTCGTCGCTGCTGGGTGCCCCGCTCGGCCACGACCACGTGTACCTCTCGCTGTCCGACCTGCACACCCCCTGGCCGGTGATCGAGCGGCGGCTGACCGCGGCGGCGCAGGCGGACCTGGTGGTGTGCCTCTACAACCCGCGCAGCGCCCGGCGGACCCGGCAGCTGCCCGCGGCGCTGGCGATCCTGGGCGCGCACCGGCCGCCGGACACCCCGGTGGGGCTGGTCCGCGAGGCGACCCGGCCGGGGGAGCGGGTGGCGCTGAGCACCCTGGCCGCGTTCGACCCGGCGGCGGTGGACATGAACACGGTCGTGATCGTGGGTGCGAGCACGACCCGCACGGTGGCGGGGCGCATGGTGACGCCGCGGGGGTACGCGTGGATGCCGTCGTGAGCTTCGACGGCTGCCAGGGCTGCGGCGCATGCCTGCTGACCTGCCCGGTGCACGCGATCCGGCCGGTGGCGGGCGACGGCCCGGCGGCGCTGTACGCCCGCCCGGACCTGTGCACGGGCTGCGGCGAGTGTGTCGAGGTGTGCCCGGTGGACGCGGTGACGCTGCTCGCGCGGGAGCGGCGATGAGGCGCGCCGTGCACCCGATCGAGGCGGAGTCGTACCGCATCCTGCGGCGCGAGGCGGCGACCGCGGACCTGCCGCCGTACAGCAGGGATGTCGCGGAGCGGATCGTGCACACCACGGCCGACCCGGGCTGGGTGGCCGACCTGGTGCTGGACGAGGCGGCGCTGGCCGCCGGGGCCGCCGCGCTGGCGGCGGGCGCGCCGCTGGTGGTGGACGTGACCATGGTCGGCGCGGGGATCACCCGCTACCCGTCGCGCTGCCTGGTCGCCTCGGCACGGGCCGCGGAACTGGCCGCAGACCAGGGCGTCACCCGGTCGGCGGCGGCGGTGCGGCTGGCCGCGGCCGAGTCCGCCGAGGGTGCGGTATGGGCGGTCGGCAACGCCCCCACGGCCCTGTTCGAGCTGCTGCGGCTGGCCGCCGCCGGGCGGGTCGTCCCGGCGCTGGTGATCGGCCTGCCGGTCGGCTACGTCGGTGCGGCCGAGTCGAAGGCGGCGCTGCGCGCCTCCGGCCTGCCCCAGCTGTCCAACGTCAGCGCGCGCGGCGGCTCGGCCGTGGCCGCCGCAGCCGTCAACGCGCTCCTTTACGGCGACCCCGTGCCGGATCGCAGTCGCGGGGAAACTGCACGCTCAACGTCGCCGCATCCAGCAGTTTCCCCGAAACCGCAGGCCGGAGGCGGCACCGCGCCGCAGTTCCCGGCAACCGGGCCGGGCTGACGAGGCACTGACCCGCGGCAACCCACGTGTTGCCGAGGCAACCCCGAGGTTGCCGAGCAGGACGATGCAGACCCCCAGGAGGAGAGACCGTGACCACCACCCCGCCCGCGCTGCTCATCGCCGGGCACGGCACGTCCGACGCCGACGGCGCGGAGGACTTCCGCGCGTTCACCGACCGGGTCGGCAAGCGCCTGGCCCCGCGCGGGGTGACCGTCGGCGGCGGGTTCATCGAGCTGTCCCCGCCGCCGCTGGGCGAGGCCGTGGCCGGGCTGGTCGCGGCCCGGCACCGCAGGCTGGCGGCGGTGCCGCTGATGCTGGTCGCGGCCGGGCACGCCAAGGGCGACATCCCGGCCGCGCTGGCCCGCGAGCAGCACCGGCATCCGGGGCTGGCGGTGGCGTACGGCCGCCCGCTCGGCGTGCACCCGGTGATCCTGGCGCTGCTGCGGGAGCGGCTGGCCGAGGCCGGGGCGGACGGCGCGACGACGGTGCTGCTGGTCGGCCGGGGTTCCACCGATCCGGACGCGAACGCCGAGGTGGCGCGGGCCGCCCGGCTGCTGGCCGAGACGACGGCGGTGGCCGGGGTGGAGTACGCCTTCGTCTCGCTCGCCGCGCCCGGGGTGCCCGCGGGCCTGGACCGCTGCGCGGCGCTGGGCGCGCGCCGGATCGTGGTGCTGCCCTACTTCCTCTTCACCGGCGTGCTGCCGCGCCGGGTCGCCGAGCAGGCCGCCGCGTGGGCGGGGACGCACCCGGACGCGGCCGTGCGCTGCGCGGCCGTGCTCGGCGACACGGACCAGCTCGCCGACCTGGTGATCGAGCGCTACGACGAGGCGCTGGCCGGCGACATCCGGATGAACTGCGACTCGTGCGTGTACCGGGTCAAGCTGCCCGGGTTCGAGGAGCGGGTCGGGGCGGCCCAGACGCCGCACCATCACCCGGGCGACCACGGCCACGCACACCATCACCACGCGGACGGGCACCCGCCACACCATCACGGCTAGCACCCGGCGGACCCGGCCCCGTGGGCGCGGGGCCGGGTCCGCCGGGGCTCAGCGGCCGACGCCCGAGGCGATCGCCTCGCGGAGGTTGGTGTGGGCGTCGGCGGGCAGCAGGTAGCCCGCGCCGACGTTCCGCAGGTCGGCGAGCACGACCTTGGCGACATAGCCGCCGCGGGTCGGGTACAGCCGGTCCAGCGTGGGCTCGTCGAAAGGCTGGTGGGAGCCGAACAGGAAGCAGAACGACTGGCCGGCGTTGTCGCCGGTGCCGACCGCGGTGGGCACGGTCACCTGCGAGTAGCGGATCCCGCCGAGGGCCAGGCCCAGGCCGTCGCGCGCCTTCGTGCCGTCCGCGTTGAACACCAGCGGCTCGGCGACCGGCGGCGGGGTGCCGAAACGCACCCAGCGGACCAGGTGGTCGTACGCGGCGGCGGTGGCGTGGTGCACCGGGACGCGGCTGAACGGGGGCAGCGCGCAGTCGTACACGGGCGCGGCGCCGAGGTCGCGGACCGAGATCGGGTTGCGGTACTCCTGCCCCCGCCAGCCGGAGTGCGCCCCTCCGGCCACCTCCCAGCGGCGGAACCGGCCGGTGTCCGGGGACGGGCGCACCGGTGTGCGTACGTCGGTCTCGGACAGCACCTGGAACACCGGCTCGTCGCCGACGCGGGTCGGGGCGTTGCCGACGATGAACGCGTACCCGTCGAACACCGGCTCGACCCTGGGCAGGATGTGCTGGTAGTAGACGGTCATCCGGGCCGCCGACTGGGACGCGCCGACGGCGAGCAGGGTGCGAACGTCCAGCCTGTCCAGCGGCGAGCCGGGCCCGCCGAGCGCCTTCGCGGCCTGGGCGAAGATGTCGTACGACAGCTCGTCGGCGCGGTAGGCGCCGCCACCGGTGACGTCCAGCGTGCCGTACCGGGTGGGGCTCCAGGCCCGCAGCTGGTCGACGCCGACGCGCTGCGCGGAGACGCCGATCCAGGCGTACCCGGCCCGCATGATCGCCTCCCCGTTCCACAGCGCGTCGAGGTCGTAGCCGGCGGTCACGTTCTGCCACTCGACCAGGGCGGTGCCGTTGAAGGCGGGCCGGTGCGCGGGCCGCCGCACGATGATCCGGGTCCGGTACGGCACGTCGGTGGCGACCTGCACGCCGAGCTGGTCCCAGCCGTCGGCCACCCCGGACAGGTAGAACTCCTGCTCGACGTAGCCGTGCCGGGCCAGGTCGTCGGGCGTCGAGAAGAACGGGTAGGTCTCCTCCAGCACCGGGGACAGCCGGTCGCCGGGCACGGCGCCCGGGATCGGCGCGGACACCGTCGGCACGGCGGTCGGCGTGCGCGCGTCCTCGGCGTACCCGCTGCCGGACGGGATCAGAGCCACGGCGAGGGCGAGCGTGACGGCGGTGCCCAGCCTGCGCGGATGCTTCGTCATGCGGCCATGGTGGCCGCGGGCCCGGCCGCCCCGCATCGGCGATATCACCAGATCCGGGGTTTGACTCGCCCACGAGGACGCTGGCATGGTGGTTGCTACAAGTACACATCAGACGACGGTGCGCAGGAACCCGGTGAGAATCCGGGACGGTCCCGCCACTGTGACCGGGGAGCGCCCCGCAACGAGCCACGGCCGCCCATGCGGCTGGAAGGCGCGGCACGCGCGACACGCCAACCACCCGGGAGTCAGGACACTGACCCGTCGTTGTCCAGTTCGGGGCGGTGAACCCCGAGAAGGAGGTATGTCATGGGTGCGTTGTCCACCCCTGTCGAGGCGACCGGGGCCGCGACCCGGCTGCGGGACCAGCTCATCGCCGGTCTGCTGGTCGCGCTGGCGCTCTTCATCCTGTACGCGGTGTTCCTGGACCAGGGCGCGCTGCTGTCCCCGCTGTACGGGGAGCTCTCCCGCAGCGCGAACTACCTGCACGAGCTGTCCCACGACGGGCGGCACCTGTTCGCCGCGAACTGCCACTGAGCGGGGCGGACATGTCCCTGCTCTCCCTGATGGGGCGGGGCGGGCTGGCCGGCGCGTGCGCCGGTGCCGCCTCCGCCCTGGTCTCGCTGGTGCTCGCCGAGCCGGTCATCGACCGGGCGATCGAGCTGGAGCACGCCTCCGCCGGCGAGGGCCACGGAGCGGAGCTGTTCAGCCGCGACACCCAGTACGCCGGCCTGCTGGTCTCGGTGGTCCTCACCGGGATGGCGATCGGCCTGCTGTTCGGCCTGGTCTACGCGGTGCTGCACCGCCGGGACCCGGCCGCCGACCCGTGGGGCCGGTCGCTGCGCCTGGCCGGGGCCGGGTTCCTGGGTGTGAGCCTGCTGCCTTTCCTGCGGTTCCCGACCAACCCGCCGGGCGTGGGCAGCGAGGCGACCCAGCAGGCCCGCACCGTGACCTGGCTGGCCGCGATCGCGATCGGGCTGGCCACGATGGCGGCGGCGGGGCTGCTGGCCCAGCGGCTGGCCCAGCGCGGCACGTTCCTGCCGGTGCGGCACCTGGCGCCGGTGGGCGTGGTGCTGCTCGGGCTGGCGCTGCTGTTCCTGCTGCCGTCCTCCGGCGACGCCATCGGCACACCGGCCGACCTGCTGTGGAGCTTCCGCGTGCTGTCGCTGCTGGCCTCGGCGGTGCTGTGGGCCGGGCTCGGCGTCGGGTTCGGGCTGGCGGGGCTGCGGGCCGCCACGGCCGCGGACGCCGCCGTGGCGACGCGGGCGGCCGCGTGAAGGCCGGGATCACCGTGTGCCGCGACTGCTGCTGCGGCACGGACCGCAAGCATCCCGGCACCGACCACGACGGGCAGCTGCGGCAGCTGGAGAAGGCGGGCGTGCGGGTACGCATCGCGACGTGCCTGGACGTGTGCGAGCACTCGAACGTGATGGTGGTGCACCCGCGGCCGAGCGGGCGGCGGGCGGGCGGGCGCCCGGTGTGGCTGGGCGGGGTGCTCGACGAGACGGTGGTGGAGTACGTCGCCGCCTGGGCGGCCGCGGGCGGCCCCGGCGCCGCGGAGCTGCCGGTGGCGCTGATGCCGTACGTGATAGAGGCCCCCGGTCAGGCCTGAGGCCGGACCGGGACCGCCGCGGCGTCCGCTGCTGGGGCGCCGCGGCGGTACATCACCAGCAGGATGATGGCCAGCAGCGGCATGAGGATGTCCGAGGGCAGCGCGTAGACGTTGGCGGGCGCGGTGTTGCCGTGGAACACCCACTGGTTGAAGTGGCCCCAGGCGTCGCCCCAGAACGAGATGGCCAGCGCGACCACGGCGGCGGTCAGCCAGGTGCCGCGCAGGCGCGGCCAGGCGCAGCCGATGGCCAGCACGGCGACCGCGAGATCGCCCCAGCCGACCTCCCACTGGAACATGGACTGGGTGTAGCCGATCTGCTCGGCGGTCTGGTCCGAGGTCGGTCCGATGTGACTGAGCCCGCCGAGCACCCCCCAGACGCCCGCCCCGCAGACCATGAGCCACAGCAGTGCCAGCTCGACGACCCGGTGCCTGGTCCGCCGGTGGTGGTGCTTGTCCACGGCGACGTGGATCAGCCAGCCGACGACGGTGGTGAACCAGATGGCAACGAAGAACGGCATCGCGCACCTCCCGGTGATGCCGACGCTACGCCGTGATCACCGGGTCTGTCCGGCATCTGGATGATCTCGCGCTCAGCTCACCCCGTAGAAGCGGCCGGCGCCCGAGTGCAGTTGCAGGGGGGAGACCAGCGCGGCGATGTCCCGGCTGATGTTGTCACCCTCGGGGTGCACCGCGGCCAGCTCCGACTGGTAGTCGAAGATCAGCTGAGTGAGCCGGAACGCCAGGTCGGCCGGCATGTCCTCGCGTACCACGATCAGGTTCGGCACGGCGACCACGGTGACGTCGGCGCTGAGCCCGTACATCGCCTTCGGGATCTTGCCGGGGGCGTAGATGTCCGGGTACGCCTTGCCCATGGTGAGGAACAGCTCCTCGGTGGGCAGCAGCGTGAACATGCCCGGCGACTGCGCGAACAGCGCCTGCACGCCGACGGTGGGCAGGCCCGCCGCGTAGAACATGGCGTCCAGGTCACCGGCCCGCATCAGGTTGGCCATCTGCGACAGCGACGCCGAGACCTGCGTGATGTCGCGTTTGACGTCCAGCCCGGCCGCGCCCAGCAGCCGCAGCGCCACCAGCTCGGTGCCGGAGTTCTGCGGGCCGGTGGCCACGCGCTTGCCCTTGAGCTGCTTGATCGACGTGATGCCGGAGTTCGCGCGCACCACCAGGTGGGTGTAGCCGTTGAAGATGCGCGCCAGCGCCTTGAACTTCACCGGCTTGCCCTCGAACGAGCCCCTGCCCGCGGCGGCGTCGGCCGCCGTGTCGGCGAAGGTGAACGCGACCTGCACGTCGTCGCTCGCGAGGCGCAGCAGGTTCTCGCCCGCGCCGTTGGTCGGCGGGGCGAGCGCCTCGTAGCCCTCCAGGTGGCGGTTGACGATGTCGGCGTAACCGCCACCGATCTGGTTGAACACCCCGTTGGTGGGGCCGGTGCCGATGGTCAGGGTGCCGCCGTGCCAGGCCTGCGCCGTCGCCGCCGGGTCCTCCGTGCACGCGGCGAACGCGGGCAGCAGCAGCGCGCAGAGCAGCAGGCCCAGCCGGCGGCGCGTCACCACTGCCCGCCCGCCCGTGCCTCCGGTTCCAGGGCGTACGCGACCCGGTGGGCGAGCAGCGCGGTCTCGTATCCGATCTGGCCCAGGTCGCACCCGGGCGCGGCGACGACGGCGAGGAACGCCCGGTCGCGTACCGCCATGATCATCAGTACGCCCTCGTCCATGTCCACCACCGTCTGGCGCACCTGGCCGCTGCTGAGGCAGCGCGCCGCGCCGATGGTGAGGCTGGCCATCCCGCTCGTGATGGCCGCGAGCTGGTCGGAGAGGTCCTGGCGCAGACCGTCGGAGTGCGCGATGGTCAGGCCGTCCACGGAGACGGCCAGCACGTAGGTCACGTCGGCGATGCGCTGGGAGAACGAGGTCAGCAGCCAGTCCAGGCCGCCGATCTCCTCGGCGCCGGTGACCTGCGCGGGGTTCTGAGTCATCGAGTGCTTTCCTTCGTAGCTGGCGGGGCTGAGAGGCGTTGCTCGCGGGCGAGTTCGCGGTGAGCGGCCGCGATCCCCCCGGCCAGGCCGGACAGCCGGACCCGGACCGCGTCGGGGTCCAGGAGGCCGGATCCGTTCGGTCCGGTCGGATGAGAGGGGGAGGGGGGCTCGTCAGCGGGCGGCGTGGGTTCCCCGGGACGGCGCTGCGGCAGCCCCGAGGGCAGGATCTCGGCGGTGGACGGGGGCGGTGCCTGCCGGATCGCAGGGATCGCCTGCGTCGGCGCGTCGCCGGCCGCCGCAGGGATGGCGGCGGGCAGGGCGGGGGGCGGGAAGTCGGCGGAGTGGATCAGGGCGGTCGGCGGGGCCGCGGCGGACGGGGGAGCGGGGATCGGGGCCGGGGGGTTGAGCACCGCGGCCCGGAAGCCGTGCCGGCGGGTGCGCAGGATCTCGCCGTCCGGCATCGCGCCGCCCGCGGACGGCACGGTGAACCGGGTGGCGGCGCTGTGCGGCGGGGCGAGCAGCACCGTCGGCAGCAGCACCAGGGCCACGGTACCCCCGCCGGGGCTGCTGCGCAGCTGCACCTTGATCCCGCGCCGGGCCGCGATCCGCGCCACCACCAGCAAACCCATGGTCCGGGCCAGGTCACTGGTCAGCATGGACGGCCGGGCCAGCCGCTCGTTGATCTCGTCGAGCTGCGCGGGCGGCATGCCGATGCCCGCGTCGAAGATGCTGATGGTCAGGCCGTCCACGCCGCGCCGGGTGGAGACCAGCACGCGGCTCTTCGGCGGCGAGAAGTCGGTCGCGTTCTCCAGCAGCTCGGCCAGCAGGTGCACCACGTCGCCGACGGCGTGCGCGACCACGGACAGGTCGGCGATGGAGTTCGTCTCCACGCGGGCGTACTGGTCGATCTCGGCGGCGGCCGCATGCACCACGTCGAGCAGCAGCTCGGCGTGCACGAACCGGCGGCCCGGCTCGCCGCCCGCGAGGACCAGCAGGTTCTCCTCGTTGCGGCGCATGCGCGCGGCGAGGTGGTCCAGCGCGAACAGCTTCGCGAGCGCCTGCGGGTCGGTCTCGCCCCGCTCGAACTCGTCGATCAGGTGGAGCTGGCGCTGCACCAGGGTCTGGCCGCGGCGGGACAGGTTCACGAACATCGCGGAGATGTCGTGGCGCAGCATCGCCTGGTCGGCGGCCAGCCGCAGCGCCTGCGCGTGCAGCGTGGCCAGGGCCGCGCCCACCTCGCCGATCTCGTCCTTCGGCCCGGCCAGCGCCTTGTCGGCCACCTCGTGGGAGGCGCGCACCAGGCGGCGTACCGTCTCGACGTTGGGCGCGGCGGAGACCCCGGCGATGGCCTCGGGCAGCTCGGTGGCGGCGATGTCCATCGCGGACCGGCTCAGCCGGCGCAGGCCCCGGCTGGTGCGTACGGCCAGGATCCCCGCCACGGCCAGCGCCAGCACGATGACGCCCGCCGTGCCCGCGCCGGTGAGCAGCGCGTCGCGCCGGGCGGCGGCCTGCTGCCGGGCCGACTCCCGCTCCATCGAGGAGATGACCTCAAGCTCGAACAGGTAGAGCCGGCGCAGCGCGTTCGACTGCGCGATGTACCAGGTGTCGGGGTCGACGCGCAGCGCGGCGGGGGTGGTGTCGGCGGCCAGCGCGGCGGCCAGCAGCGCGTTCGCGCGGTCGACGTCGGTGCCGCGCACCACCTCGCCGTAGCGGGCGCGCGTCTGCGCGCCGGCCACCCGCTCGAACTGCAGCAGCCGCTCCTGCTCGGCGCCGCGCAGCCCGGCCAGCTCGGCCAGCTCACCGGGCTCGAAGCGGCCCCGGCTGAACACCGCTCGCAGCAGGCCGCGCTGCTCGGAGGCGTGGTGCTCGACGGCGTTGAGCGCCGCGACCGCCTCGGCGTACGCGCTCAGCGAGTCGTCGTTCGGCGTCTCGCCCAGCGACTCGCCGACCAGGAACATGGTGTGGGTGAGGTCGTCGTAGACGGCCTCCGGCGACGTCTCGGCGGTGTTGGCGCCGACCAGCGGGAACTGCGCCCGGTCGCGCAGGTACGGCAGCTCGACCAGGACGAACTCGGCCTCGTTGAGGATCGGCCGCACCTCGGGCGCGGAGGCGGCCGCCGCCAGCGCCGCCGCCCGGAAACGAGCCACCGCGTCGTCGGTGCGCCGCCGCTGCGCGACGAGCAGCGCCTCACCGGCCTTGCCGCCGCGCAGGCGCAGCGCCACGGTCTCGGCGATCTCCTGCTCCAGCTGGTGGTTGAGCTTCACCGTGGCGGTCAGGGCCGTGGCGATCGAGCCCGAGGCGCGGGCCTGCTCCGCCTCCTCCATCGCGGCCGAGGTCTGCAGCCCACCCAGCGCGCCGAGACCCAGCGTGGCCACGCCGATGGGCAGCAGCAGCCGGTAGCCGATGGATCGGCGGCCACGGCGCCGGGCCGAAACCGCCGGAACGTCGCTGTCCCGAACGTACTGTGGTGACCACGGCGGTGCGCCGCCGCCGGTGACTGCCATGCGTCGCGCCTCCGACTGTCGGTTGGACTCCCATGAGCGTTATGGGCAACAACCTTCACCGCAACCCCCGAAACGTCCTACGGATGGACACATCGGTGTCACAGGATGGCACGTTCAGCCCTACCGGCTGGCCTAGGTTATGTCGTTGTTGTTTCAACTGAAACATTCACGACATTCAGCCATGCGCCCGAACGGATGTCGTTATGGCGCGTTTCACCTGCGAATTCGCTCGGGCGTCTTACCCTCGTGGCAATATGTCGGATTTGTCAACGGGGTGCAGCATGCTCGTCCGTCGTCTCGCTTCGATCATCGCGGCGCTCACCGTCGCCGGCACCGCCGGCGCCTGCTCCGGTCAGGAGGAGCCGCCCGCCGCGAAGCCGTCGGCGGCAGCCACCTCGGCCGCCGCCAAGCCGGTCGCCCGCACCACCGTACGGGTGGGCAGCGTCGGCGGCCGCCGGGTGCTGGTGGACCAGGAGGGCCGCACGCTGTACGTGTCCACGGCCGACACCAAGGGCAAGAGCAGCTGCCTGGGCCAGTGCGCCACGACCTGGCCGCCGCTGACCGGCGACGCGGTCAACGGGGAGGGCGTGGACGGCTTCCAGCTCGCGACGTACTCCCGGCCGGACGGGCAGCTGCAGACGACCTACCTCAACCAGCCGCTCTACCGGTTCCGCGACGACAAGGTCGGGGACGCCAACGGCCAGGGCATGAACGGCACCTGGTTCATGCTGGACGCGGACGGCGACCCGCTGCGCTGGTGGTGACCGGGCCCCGCCCGCTGCGGTGAGATCCCGGCCAACCTGGACGGAGCCGGGCGTGTAACGCGCCCGGCCCATCGTGATGTCGGTAGTCTTTCCCGAATTCGCCTATATGCCTGCGATGTTGGGAAGACATGAAGAACAGACGTTTCGTCATCACGGCCGTTCTCACCGCGGTCGTGCTGGGCGGCATCGGCTACGCGTCGTTCCGGCAGGCGTACAGCGACGGCGCCCCCGCCGGCCACCCGGCCCGGCCGAGCCGCACACTCGGCGCGGCCCTGCCCGGCGCGCCCACGGTCACCGAGCCGCGCGCCGACGGCCACCTGGTCAGCGGTGCCGACGTGCACATGGAGAGCGCCGAGCTGAAGCTGACCGGCAAGAACGGCAAGCGGTCCGCGCACGTGTGCTCCGAATGGGAGATCTGGTCGATCGAGCCCGCCGAGCGGGTCTGGTCCACCAAGTGCCTGGACGGGCCGCAGCTCGTGCACGCGCACCTGGGCGACGGGAGGTTCGAGAACTCCTTCGCCGCCCGCCGCGACCTGGCCGCCGACCGCGAGTACGACCTGCGCGTGCGCTACCGCGACGAGGACAAGGCCGAGGCCGACCGGTGGACGCCGTGGGGAATGCGCGCCTTCCGCACCCGCCCGCAGCTCGCGCCGCTGGCCAACGCGGGCACCTGGCACGTACGCCAGGACGGTTACCGGGTCGAGGAGGTGGCCGGCGGCTTCCAGCTGCCGGTGCACCTGGCGATGGTGCCCGGCCACAACGGCGACCCGGACCGCCCGATGTTCTACGTCACCGAGCTGTACGGCCAGATCAAGGTGGTCCGCGGTGACCTGACCGTCGGGACGTACGCGAAGAATCTCTTGAACTTCAACCCGCGGGGGACCTTCCCCGGCACCGGGGAGAAGGGCGTCACCGGCATCGTGGTCGAGCCGAAGACCGGCGACGTGTTCGCCTCGGTGCTGTACGACAAGGGCGGCGTGCACTACCCGAAGGTGGTGCGCTTCTCCAGCCGCGACGGCGGCCTCACCGCGGCGAAGCAGACCACGGTGCTGGACATGCCGAACGAGCCGCAGTCGGCCGCGCACCAGATCTCCCAGCTCACCATCGGCCCGGACGGCAAGCTCTACGTGCACATGGGCGACGGCATGATCGCCAGCACCGCCAAGGACCTGAACAGCTTCCGGGGCAAGATCCTGCGGGTCAACCTGGACGGCACGGCGCCCGAGGACAACCCGTTCCACGACGCCGACGACGGCATCACCGCCGCCGACTACGTGTACGCGTCCGGCTTCCGCAACCCGTTCGGCGGCGCCTGGCGGGCCGACGGCAGCTACTACCAGGTGGAGAACGGCACCGCGATCGACCGGCTGTCCCGGGTCGACAAGGGCGTCGACTACGGCTGGGACGGCACCCGCGACAGCATGCTCAAGCCGAAGCTCTACATCTGGGAGCCGTCGACCGCGCCGACCTCGATCGCGTTCATCGACCCGGCGGTGCACCACGGCTCGGGCTTCCCGCAGAGCAAGCACGGCCACATGTTCGTGGCCGAGAGCGGCCCGACCTTCGCCAGCGGCCCGCAGGGCAACGGCAAGCGCATCGTCGAGTTCACCTTCGACGGCGGCAAGGTCGGCAAGCCCCGGAAGCTGCTCGAATACAACGGCACCGGCAAGGCCAGCGTGGTCGGCCTCGCCGCCGGACCCGACGGCCTCTACTTCACCGCCCTCTACCCCGACGCCGACACCGCGTCCCCCGACGCCCCCGGCGCCAAGATCTACCGAGTCCGCTACACCGGCGACTCCTGACGAACGAAAGGAAGGGCACCTTCTTAACGGAATCCGTTGAAGAAGGTGCCCTTCTTAACCTCTGCGCGCGGTCACTGCACGACGATGAACTCCACCCGGCGGTTGATCGCCTGGTTGGCCTCGGTCGTGTTCGGCACCGCGGGACGGGTCTCGCCGTAGCCGACCGCGGTCAGCCGGTCGGCGGCGATGCCCTGCTTGACCAGGAAGTCCACCACGACCTTGGCCCGCGCGCGGCTCAGCGTCAGGTTGGACGCGGCCGTGCCCTTGCTGTCGGTGTGGCCCTCGATGCGCACCTTGACCTGTGTCGTGGCGAGCACCTGCGCCGCGCGGGCCAGCGCCGCCCGCCCGGCCGGGGTCAGCACGGTCTTGTCGTCGACGAAGGTCACCGCCTTCAGGTCGCCCAGCGCCTGCTCGACCTCGGTCACCTTGACGGCGATCGAGACGTCGGTGACGCCCGCCGCCTTGGCGGCCGCGTCGACCTCCTGCGCGGTCGCCGCCGTGTCGACGGTGCCGGTGACCTCGATCTTGTCCCCGCGCAGCTGCACGGTCAGGTCCGTGGAGTGCTTGGCGACCGCGGCCAGCAGCCGGCCGAGGCCGTCCAGGCCCTTGTCGGTGACCGACGGGTCGACGGTCAGCTGGTCGTCGACCATGCCCGCCCCGGCGGCGTCGGTCGCCGCCTTGACCAGCTGGGACTTGGCGGTCTCGTCGGGCACCCGGCCGCTCAGCGTGATCCGGCCGCCACCCGCGACGGTCGCGGTGACCTCCGGCGGGGACGTCGGCGCGGGGGCCGCGGCCGTGGGCGACGCCGACGGGGCCGGTGCGGGCTCCGCGACGGCGGGGACCTCGGCCTCGGCCACGCGTACGCCCTCCAGCGCCCGCACGATGGCCAGCGCCCGGTCGGCGTCGGCCGCCGTGGCGACCTGGAGCGTGCCGTCGCGCCCGATGAAGCTCACCCGCACCGAGGACAGCCCGGCGGCCTGCAGGGCCTGCTCCGACCGGCGGGTCAGGTCGTCCTGGATCCGCTCGCGCACCGGCAGGTGCTGGGCGGCGAGGACACCGGCCAGGCCGAGCACCGCGACGGTCACCCCGACCAGCGGGCTGAACCTGCGCTCACTGTTCGCCATGCTCATTCCCGTCCCGTGTCGCGGCCGGCGACCAGGCGGCGCTGCAGGTCGGCCAGCGCCTCCTCGTCCCCGTCGGCGAGTAGCCGGGCCTGGCGGGCCCAGGTGAGCAGCGCGGGCGCGAACTTCAGGCCCTGCGCCTCGATCGCGGTGCGCAAGGTGTCGTTGTCCGCCTCGGCGAGCGCGGCGTACGTGCCCAGCCCGGCGGCGGTCAGCGCGGCCTCCATACGCGGGCCGATGCCCTCGATGCGCTGCAGGTTGTCACCCGCGGCGACCAGCACGACCTCCTCGGGGGTCAGCTTGGCGGCCTCGGCGGCGAAGCCGGCCGACTGGGCCGCCTCGGCGCGCTCGACGATGGCCTCCATCGAGTCGTCGGGCTCGGCCTTCGCGGCGGGCGCCGGCTCGGCCACGGCCTCCGGCTCGGTCACGGGCTCCGCCTCGGCCGCCGGCTCGGCGGGCTTGGCGATCGGCGCGACCAGCGACACGGGCCGCTGCTGCACCTCGATCTGGTCGTCGGCGGGCGCCGCGGCGGCCTTCTTGCCGTTCTTGCGGGCCGGCTTGGCCTGCGCGGCGCTCTCGGCGGGCGCGGCGGCCACGGGCGCGACCGCGACCGGCGCGGCCTCGGCCGGCGTCACGGCGGCGGTGGTGGGCTGCTCGGACGTGGTGCTGCGGTCGGGGTCGGACTTGCCGCGCCTGCTCCAGATAAGCCAGCCCACCAGCAGGCCGAGCAGGAACGCAATCAAGATCATGAGGAGCGACTGGCCGATGAACCAGGCCACGAAGACCTCCAAAGAGAACGCGCGGGGGACGCGCTGTCGGAAAACTCGAGGCAGCTTCGCACACGCCCGGACGGACCGGCTCAGCGCATCGGGCGGAAGTGCTCCCCGCACCGGGTCACAAAGCCCCGCGTCCGTTTAGGATGCCGCTGTGCCGACGACCGTGACACACGTACGCGACCTCGCCGACGCCGTCGGCAGCTTCCTGGGACACAGCGAGTGGCACGAGATCACCCAGCGCCAGGTGAATCTCTTCGCCGAGGCGACCTGGGACGACCAGTGGATCCACACCGACCCGGAGCGCGCCGCGACCGGCCCCTACGGCGGCACCATCGCGCACGGCTTCCTGACCATGTCGCTGACGCCGACCCTGCTCGCCGAGATCTGGCGGGTCGACGGCATCGACATGACGGTGAACCAGGGGCTGGACAACCTGCGGCTGCGGGCGCCGGTGCCGGTCGGCGCGCAGGTCCGGATGGGCGCCGAGCTGCTGTCCACGCGCACCCGCCCGAAGGGCTTCGCCGAGGTGGTGGTCCGGCTGACGTTCGAGTCGGAGCACGCCGGCCGGCGGCAGCGCGTGGCCACCGCCGACCTGACGATCCTGCTGCGGGAGGCGGCCGCCGTCCCGCGGTGATCAGGTGCTCAGGAGGGGTCCCCGCTCCAGCGGGCGTCCTCCTCCTCCCACTGCTCGTTGCGCTCCTTCACCCGGGACAGCGCCTGCTCGGCGTCGGCGGGGGAGGGATAGGGGCCGAGGAGGAACTTCGACGGGCACTTGTCGTCACCGTGCTCCACCCTGTTGTGCTTGATGCACCAGAAGTACTGCGGCGGATCCCCGACGTTCGTCATGCCCTTACTGTGCCCGCCCGCGCGCCCGCCATGCCACCGTTCGGGGGGCGAAACGCGGCGGGGCGCCTCCCGAAGGAGACGCCCCGCTCGCCGGCATGCTCAGAGGATCGACACGTGTACGTGGTTGGTATGGTCGCCGGCCGGGCTGTCGCCGCAGGTGGAGCCGGTCGAGCTGTACCGTTTCCACGCGCCGTTCACCCAGATCTGGCAGTACCAGATGACGTACATGACGCCGAGCCGGCTCGCGTTCTTGACGTAGAACGCGGCCAGGTTGTTGCCGTAGGTCCGGTCCCCGCCGGAGGCGGACGAGTTCTTGAACCCGTCGGTGGCCGAGGCGTGGTCGCAGGCCCGGCCCTTGGGATGCTCGCCGTCGCCGCCGGAGCGGTAGCAGGAGACATACCGTTTGAAGCCGTTGGCCTTGGCCTGGTTCATCGCGTGCAGGGTGCGCGGGGTGATGCAGCCGCCGGTCGTCGGGTCGTCGATCGAGCAGCTCTCCTTCGGCCAGGAGCCGTCGGAGTTGCGCGGCGCGGGCTTGGCCAGCGGCGAGTTCGCGTTGATGTAGCCGCTGGAGTTGCGCCCGTCGGCCACGGCCAGCGCCTTCTCCGCCGCCTTCTTGCGCTTCTCGATCTCCTTGAGCGCGTCCTGCTGCAGCTTGACCTGCACGTTGATCGCCGCCTTCTTGGCGGTGACCTCCTGCTTGCGGGTGCGGTAGTCGCGCATCTTGCTCTGGTCGCGCTGGGTCATCCGGTCCATGGCGCCGGCCTTCGCCAGCAGCGAGCCAGGCCCGGAGCCGTCGATCATCAGGCTGACCAGGCCGAGCTTGCCGGTCTTGTACGCCTCCGCGGCGTACGCGGCGACGTTCTGGCGCAGTCCTTCGAGCTCGGTCTCGGCCGCGGTCAGCTCGGCGGCGAGGGCCTTCTGGCTGACCTCGGACGCCTCCAGGGCCGCCTGGGCCTCCAGGTAGCCCTTGGCCGCGGCGTCCAGGTTCTCCCGGAGCTGCTTTAGGGTCTTCGAGCTGCCCTCGTTGGGCTCGGCCAGCGCGGGCGCGGCCGGCGCGAGGCCGGTCACGACCAGCAGCGCGGCGAGCAGCACCGCGAGGCGGGCCGAGCGCCTTCGGCGGGGCACGGTGGGGGTCACGGAGGTGCATCCTTCCGTCGTTCGCCGCGCGGACCGGACCGGCGCCGGTGGCGGGCTGCGGGGGATGCAGCGGGCCGGGCGGCCGGGCCTGTCGTCGGGGATGCGCGACGGTGGCTTCGGCAGATCTTTATGTGAGACAGCCTCGGTGCCATGGGGCAGGCGGTCAGACTACCCGGTCCGGCGACCGGCACTCAAAGCGATCGACGAGCATGCCCCGCTATGCCCGAAACATTGGTTTTCACGTTGCGGCATCGGCACCGTAATAGTGTTAGCCGGAGGGAATTGTGTCGTCTCGCGCCGTTTCAGTGCTCTTCACGGCCTGGATGGTGCTGTTTGGCGTGCTGTTCTACGCCATCAGGCCGTGGCAGGTGGCGATCTGGGCTGTCCTCGGACTCAGCGGCGCCGCCGCGATCGAGTACGGCATACGCCGCCACCGGCCCCGGGAGGCGCTGCCCTGGCGCCTGCTGGCCGCCGCGCTGGTGCTGTTCGTCGTCGGCGACACCTTCTCGGCGCTGCTGAACAGCGACCGCCTCGCGCCGTACCAGGTCCCGTTCGTCGTCGACATGTGCTACCTGGCCATGTTCGTGCTGATGAGCGCCGGTCTGATGGGACTGGCCCGGTCCGGCTCGCCGGTGCGCGACCGGGCCGGGGTGCTCGACGCGGTAACCCTCCTGCTCGCGCTGGGCCTGCTCGCGTGGATGTTCCTCGTCGAGCCGCGGTTCCGTACGCCCGGACTGACCGCGCTGGAGCAGATAGCCGCGGTCGCCTACCCGCTCGCCGACCTGCTGCTGCTGGCGATGGCGCTCCGCATCGTGATCGTGGCGCGGTGGAGCGCGTCGGTCGCGCTGCTGGCGGCCGGCAGCGCCGGCATGTTCGTCAGCGACAACCTGCACCTGTTCGCCCGGCTCGACGGGTTCTGGCACATCGGCGGGCCGCTCGACATCGGCTGGATCCTGCTCTACTGGGGCTGGGGCCTGGCCGCGCTGCTGCCGTCCATGGTCTGGCTCTCCGAGCCGGGGCCCGCCCCCACCGCCGAGCTGAGCAGCCGCCGGGTGGTGGTGCTCGGCCTGTCGTCGTTCATCCCCCCGGTCGTGCTGCTGTTCCAGGCGCTGCGCGGCCCGGTACGCAACGCCGAGGCCATCGCGCTGCTCTGCATCGCCATGTTCGTGCTGGTGCTGATCCGGCTGATCGACGCGATGCGGGTGCACCGGCACTCGCTCGCCCGGGAGCGGCTGCTGCGCGAGGCCGGCGCCGAGCTGGTCGCCGCGACCGACGTCGCCCACGTCACCGACGTGGTACGGGAGACCGCCACCGGGCTGATGCCCCCGCACTGCCCGCACCGCGTGGTGCTCACCGTCGGCGAGGACGAGGCAGCGCCCGCCGAGGCCGCCGGGGCGCCGCGGGCCGCGGTGCTGGCCGAGAACGGTGACCTGCGGCCGGTGCACTCGGCCGAGCTGGCCGGTTTCGAGTCGGTGCTGAGCTGCCCGCTCGCCCCGGCCAACGGCACCTCCGGCGGCCGGAGCATCGGCACGCTGCTCGTCGGGGCGGACGAGAACGTACTGCGTACGCTGCAGGGCGCGATGGAGGTGCTGGCCGTGCAGGCGGCCCTGGCACTGTCCCGGATCATGCTCAACGACGAAGTGAACCGCCGCGACAGCGAGGCGTACTTCCGGGCGCTGGTGCACAACACCGCCGACGTCATCATGATCGTCGGGAACGGCGACGACATCCGCTACTGCAGCCCGTCGGCCGCGGCGATGTTCGGCCGCGAGGCGCTGGAGGGCAACCACCTGCTCGACCTGGTCGTGCCGGAGGAGCGCGAGCGCTGCGCGGGCTACCTGCTGCGGGCCCGCCAGGAACGGCGCGGCGAGACCACCGACTGGACCGTGTGGGGCTTCGGCGACCGGCGGCTGCAGGTCGAGGTCTCCAGCCGCGACCTGCGCGAGGACCCGACCGTCGGCGGCCTCGTGATCACCCTGCGGGACGTCACCCAGCGGCGGCGGCTGGAGCGCGAGCTGACCCACCGGGCCTTCCACGACTCGCTCACCGGGCTGGCCAACCGCGCGCTCTTCATCGACCGGGTCACCCTGGCGGTGGACCGGGCCCGGCGCAACGGCGCCATCACCGGCGTGCTCTTCATCGACCTCGACGACTTCAAGGACGTCAACGACACGCTGGGCCACCCCGTCGGCGACGAGCTGCTCACCGCCGTCGCCGAACGGCTCAAAGGGGTGCTCCGCCCGCACGACACCGCCGCCCGCCTGGGTGGCGACGAGTTCGCCGCGCTGATCGAGGACGCCCCGGGCACCGGCGCGATCGAGGCCGTCGCGGAGAAGGTGATCCGGGTGCTGTCCGCGCCCGTGCCCGTCGGCGACCAGGTCGTGCCCGCGGGCGCGAGCGTCGGCGTGGCCACCACCCGGCACGCCGACGACGGCGACGAGCTGCTGCGCCACGCCGACCTGGCGCTCTACTCCGCCAAGGGCGAGGGCAAGGGCCAGTGGCGGCGCTACCAGCCGGCCCTGCACGAGGCGCTCGTAGAGCGGCTGCAGCTCAAGGCCGACCTCGACCGGGCCATCGCCGAGGAGGAGTTCAGCCTGCGCTACCAGCCCGTGGTCGGGCTGACCGGCGGCGGCACGGTCGGGCTGGAGGCGCTGGTGCGCTGGGAGCACCCGCACCGCGGCACGCTCGGGCCGGGCGAGTTCATCGGGCTGGCCGAGGAGTCCGGCCTCATCGTGCCCATCGGGACGCAGGTCGTCCGGCAGGCGCTGGCGATGGCCGCCCGCTGGCCGACGCACGCCGGGCTCGGGCCGTACGTCAGCATCAACATCTCGGCCCGGCAGTTCCGCACCCCCGGCGTCGTGGTCGACCTGCTGCGCGAACTCGACACGGCCGGGCTGCCCGCCAACCGGCTCATGCTGGAGATCGTCGAGTCGCTGCTGCTGCACGAGGAGGAGGACGTCTGGACCGACCTGGCCGACCTGCGCGAGGCGGGCGTACGCGTGGCCATCGACGACTTCGGCACCGGCTACTCCTCGCTGAGCTACCTGCGGCAGATGGCGCTGGACGTGGTGAAGCTCGACAAGTCGTTCGTCAGCGAGATCGCGGTGTCCGCGCAGCAGCGGGCGCTCGTGGAGGGCATCGTCCGGCTGGCCAACACGCTCGGCCTGGAGGTCATCGCCGAGGGCATCGAGACGCAGGAGCAGCGCGAGATCCTCGCCGAGATCGGCTGCCCGTACGGGCAGGGCTACCTGTTCAGCAAGCCGCTGCCCGCCGCCGAGGCGCTGCGCTGGCTGGTCGACGACCTCGACCGGCCCGGCGCGGACTAGTCTCGCCCGGTGCGCGTCGTGTCCCTGGTGCCGTCGCTGACCGAGGCGGTCGCGGCGACCGTGCCCGAGGTGCTGGTCGGGGCGACCGACTGGTGCACCCATCCGGCGGGACTCGCGGTGGCCCGGGTGGGCGGCAGCAAGCATCCCGATCTCGCCGCCGTGCAGGCGCTGCGGCCCGACCTGGTGCTGGTCAACGTCGAGGAGAACCGCGAGGCCGACGCCGACGCCCTGCGCGCGGCGGGTGTGCCGCTGCACGTGACCTACCCGCGCACCGTGGACGAGGGGCTCGGCGAGCTGGGCTCTCTGCTCGCCGTCCTGGGCGTGGCGGCCGAGCCGGACTGGCTGGTCCGGGCCCGTGCCGCCTGGGCGGGGCTGCCCGCCCTGCCGCCGCGCCGGGCGATCGTCCCGGTGTGGCGGCGTCCGTGGGTGGTGCTCGGCTCGGACACCTTCGCCGGTGACGTGCTGCGCCGGCTCGGCGTCGCCAACGTGTACGCCGACGCGGACGAGCGCTACCCCCGCCCGTCCCTCGACGAGCTGCGCGCCCGCGCCGCCGAGCTGGTCGTGCTGCCGGACGAGCCCTACGCGTTCACCCGTTCCGACGGGCCGGAGGCCTTCCCCGGGGTGCCCTGCGCGCTGGTCTCCGGCCGCCATCTCACCTGGTACGGCCCGTCCCTGGCCGAGGCCCCGGCGCTGCTCGCCGCCCAGCTGTCCAGCCCCGCCTGACCCCGGCCGCCGGGCGGATGAAGATCGCGGTCTCGTGCCAAGATCTGCGGTCTGGCACATGATTTCGACACGAAGCACCGATCTTGCCGGGCGGCGCCGTCCCGGCGGCGTTAAGAAGGTGCCCTTCCTCTACGCATAGCGTTAAGAAGGTGCCCTTCCTTCAGGACCAGGCGTTGAGTTCCGGGTCGTTGGGGGCGTGGACGACGCGGGAGTCGGGGGCGTCGAAGCGCATCACGGGCCGGGTGGCGTCCCAGGCGGGCCAGCCGGGGTCGCCGGTGGTGGCGAAGTCGACCCAGGCGCGGTGCATGTCGTCGGCCAGGGACTGGGGCGGGTTCGGGCCGGCCAGCGGGAGTCCCTCGGGTGAGTCGAGGGTGTCGAAGACGAAGCCGATCTCCAGCGCGTGGCAGGCGCCGAGGCGCTCCATCGGCGACGGCCAGGCGAACTCGTACAGCCAGGTGCGGTGGGGCAGGCGGAAGTCGGCGAGGCGGTTGAGCGGCAGCCGCAGCAGTCGGTCGGTCGCGATGACGCCGAGCAGCTCGCCGGGCGACGCCTCCGGCCGGGCCGCCCGGTAGACGCGCGCGGTGCGGGCCCTGACCCGGAACTTGGCCAGGGCCAGGCGCAGCGTCAGCCGGTTGATCCGGTCGACCAGCCCGCTGGGCACGAACCACAGCCGGTACTCCTCGGCGTTGTAGCCGAGCAGCAGCTCCACGTCCGCCCCCGCACCCTCGTGCAGCGCGACCATCGGGTCGCGGGGCAGCACGTCGCCGTCCACGGACAGGGTGAACCCGTTGCCGTTGCCGAGCGGCGGCCCGCCCTTCGTGATCGCCACCTGCGTCGCGAGCAGCCGTTCCGGCGGGACGGCCGCGAACGCCGCCGCGGTGGCCGGGATCTTCAGCCGCTTGGCGATCATGCGGGTTGACCGGCCCGCGGCCTCGGGCTGCTGCGCGGTCGGCGCACCGCTCTGCAGCACCGCCCGCCTGAACAGGCCCTGCGCGTACGGGCTGGTCAGCAGCGCGCCGATGGAGATGGAGCCGGCCGACTCGCCGAACACGGTGACGTTGCCCGGGTCGCCGCCGAACGCGGCGATGTTGTCGCGCACCCAGCCCAGGGCCGCGAGCTGGTCACGCAGGCCGAGGTTGCCCGGGGCGTCGGGGAAGACGCCGAAGCCCTCGATGCCGAGCCGGTAGTTGATCGACACCAGCACCACGCCGTCCCGGGCGAAGTGGCGCCCGTCGTACGTGGGCAGGCTGTTGGAGCCGTTGCGCAGCGAGCCGCCGTGGATCCACACCATGACCGGCCGACCGGTGGCGCCCGCGGGCGCCCACACGTTCAGGTTGAGGCACTCCTCGCCCGGGATGTCCGGGTCGCTGAGCAGCCGGTCCAGCGGCGGCGGGAACGGCGCCTTCGGCGCGGTCGGCCCGTACGCGAGCGCGTCGCGTACCCCGTCCCAGGCCGGGACGGGCGCGGGCGGCGCGAACCGGTGCTCCCCGAACGGGGCCGCCGCGTAGGGGATGCCCAGGAAGACCGCGACGCCGTCGCTGATGCGCCCGCGTACCCGCCCGCTCCCGGTCCCGACCACCACCTCGACCGCAGTCTCCGTCATGCCTGGATTGTCCCGCCCCAACGGAAAGGAAGGGCACCTTCTTATCGCTTTCCGATGAAGAAGGTGCCCTTCCTAACCTCGCGGAGCGGTCAGAGGGCCGCGGCGGCGGCGCGGCCGGCCTGGCGGCCGGAGAAGATGCAGCCGCCGAGGAACGTGCCCTCCAGCGAGCGGTACCCGTGCACGCCGCCGCCGCCGAAGCCGGACACCTCGCCCGCCGCGTACACGCCGGCCAGCGGGCTGCCGTCGGCGCGCAGCACCCGGCCGCCCAGGTCGGTCTCCAGCCCGCCCAGCGTCTTGCGGGTCAGGATGTTGAGCCGGACCGCGATCAGCGGCCCCGCCTTCGGGTCGAGCAGCCGGTGCGGCGTGGCCACCCGCACGATCTTGTCGCCGCGGTAGTTGCGCGCCCCGCGGATCGCGGTGATCTGCAGGTCCTTGGTGAACTCGTTCGCGATCTCCCGGTCCCGCGCCTCGACCTGCCGGCGTACGTCGGCGAGGTCCAGCAGCCCTTCGCCGGTCAGCTTGTTCATACCCGCGACCAGCTCGTCGAGCGTGTCGGCCACGACGAAGTCCTCGCCGTGCCGCTTGAACGCCTCGACCGGGCCGGGCGCGCCGGGCAGCGCCCGCTTCAGCACCTGGCGCACCGACTTGCCGGTCAGGTCCGGATTCTGCTCGGAGCCCGACAGCGCGAACTCCTTCTCGATGATCTTCTGAGTCAGGACGAACCAGGTGTACTCGTGCCCGGTGTGCATGATGTGCTCCAGCGTGCCCAGCGTGTCGAAGCCGGGGAACAGCGGCACGGGCAGCCGCCTGCCGGTCGCGTCCAGCCACAGCGAGGACGGGCCGGGCAGGATCCGGATGCCGTGCCGGTCCCAGATCGGCGCCCAGTTGGCGATGCCCTCGGTGTAGTGCCACATCCGGTCGCGGTTGATCAGGTTGCCGCCCGCGTCCTCGGTGATGCCGAGCATGCGCCCGTCGACGTGCGCGGGCACGCCGGACAGCAGCCGCTGCGGCGCGGTGCCCAGCCGCTCCGGCCAGTTGCGCCGCACCAGGTCGTGGTTGCCGCCGATGCCGCCGGAGGTGACGATCACGGCCTGCGCGCGCAGCTCGAACTCGCCCGCCTCGACCCGGGAGCTGGCCTCGCCGCGGGCGGCGTCGCTCGGCTCCAGCACCGCGCCGCGTACCCCGTCGACGACGCCGCCGGTCTGGGTCAGCCCGTCGACCCGGTGCCGGAACGCGAGCGTGACCAGGCCTTTGGCCTGCGCGGCGCGTACCCGCCGGATGAAGGGCGCCAGCACGCCCGGCCCGGTGCCCCAGGTGATGTGGAAGCGCGGCACCGAGTTGCCGTGCCCGTCGGCGAGGTAACCGCCGCGCTCGGCCCAGCCCACCACCGGGAAGAACCGCACTCCCTGGGCGTGCAGCCAGGACCGCTTCTCCCCGGCCGCGAAGTCGACGTACGCCTCGGCCCAGCGCCGGGGCCAGGCGTCGCACTCGCGGTCGAACCCGGCGCTGCCCAGCCAGTCCTGCATCGCCAGCTCGCGCGAGTCCTTGATGCCCATGCGCCGCTGCTCCGGGGAGTCGACCAGGAACAGGCCGCCGAACGACCAGAAGGCCTGCCCGCCGAGCGAGGCCTCCGGCTCCTGATCCACCAGGATCACGCGCTTGCCGGCGTCGGCCAGCTCCGCGGTGGCGACCAGTCCGGCCAGCCCTGCTCCGACCACGATGACGTCTGCGTCCACGCTGCCCTCTCCAACGCCGGGGATGTGACCGGCAGCATAACCAACGCGAAACTTCTTCAGTTAGTGGTCGCCCGGCTTTCCGGCCGATGGTGCAGGATGACCTCCAACCTGCGGCCGTCCCGCTGCGTAGTGGGGGTCGGAGGTTGAGGACATGAACAGATTCGACGGGTTCCACGAGTTCGTCGTGGCCCGCGGGGGAGCCCTGTCGCGGACCGCGTTCCTACTCACGGGGGAGCATCACGCGGCCGAGGACCTGGTGCAGTCGGCGCTGGCCAAGGCTGCGGCGCGGTGGCGGCAGATCGTGGAGCACGGGCAGCCGGAGGCTTATGTCCGGCGCACGATGATCAACGAGCACATCTCGTGGTGGCGGCGGCGTCCGGCCCGGCCGATGGCGGAGGTGCCCGACCGGCCCGGCGCCGACGAGCCGCACCAGGTCGTGGACCGGGTCGTGCTCGGGCGGGCGCTGGCCACGCTCACCCCCCGCCAGCGCGCCGTGGTCGTGCTGCGCTACTACGAGGACCTGTCCGAGGCAGACACCGCCGCCGCGATGGGCTGCTCGGTCGGCACCGTGAAGAGCCAGACCCACCTCGCCATCGGCAAGCTGCGGTCCGCGCTGCCCATGTTCGCCGAACAGGCCCGGGTGTACGCCGACGCGGAAGCCGCCGTGCACCGGGCCCAGCGGTCGAAGGCGCGCCGGGTCGCGCTCGGCGCGGCGCTGGCGGTGGTGCCGCTCGCCCTGGCCGCGGTCCTGTTCGTGCTGCGCGGCGGCGACACCGTGCCCCCGCCGCTGACCCCCTCGCCCAGCCCGACGGCCACGGGTCCGGCGCAGTTGCCGCCACCGCTGCCCACCCCGGTGCCCGCCGCCGGGGGCACGGGCACGCTCCGCCCGCTGCCGCGCGACCGAGGCGTCGGCCCGGCGTCCCTGTTGCGCTACGAGCCCGGGGGCATCGATCTCCTGGCCGGCGGATCCTGGTATCGCATCGACGTTCCCGTCGTGAAGCCGGTCCTCTCCGGCGCTCCCGTAGAGCTGTCCCCCGACGGCCGGTGGTTGATGTGGACGACCAGGTTCGGCGCGATCGTCCGTGACCTGACGGGCACCACCGAGCACACGCTGGACGGTGTGGAGGCGGTGCGCTGGTCCCCTTCGGCGAACTGGCTGCTCGCCATCACCAGAACCCGCACCTACGCGGTCTTCTCCGTTCCCGACTTCGCACAGGTCGCGGCGCCGGAGCGGCGAAAGGAGTGGAGCATCGCCGGCGTGCTCGACAGCGGCGAGGTGCTGCGGATGGGTTCGACCGGCGAGCACGGCGCGATCGACATCGAGGTGCTGGACTGGCGCACCGGGCAGGTCACGGGCCTCGGGGTCGACCTCAGCGGCGTGATGAAACCCGGTGAGCTGGTGCGGCGCCACATCATGCCGCTCGCCTGGATCCACCCCACCGCCGCGGGCACCGCGGGCATCGAGGTCCGGCTGCCCCCGATCGGCGACCACGTCAGCGCCCTGGTCCAGTTCACGGTGGACACCGGCCAGGTCGTACGCCGCCACGAGGTGCCCGCGTCCACCGGGTCGGCCGGCCCGAACGCTCCACTCTGCTTCCGCGGCACGGAACTGATCTGGCGCGACGGCGACGGCCACGTCTACACCCGCGCCTACCCCGGCGCACCAGACGTCGCGCTGAACCTGCCCTCGGGCAACTTCCGCGCCCCCGGCTGCTGGCCGGACCTCTGACCCGCCCCGCCCTACCCGGCTCGGCCGCGCAGTTTCGGGGAAAGTGCAGCTTCGCGAGCGAGCGAAGCTGCACTTTCCCCGAAACAGCAGCCGCGTGATGATGAGCCAACCCTTTGGTGTCCTGCCGCGTAGTGGGGGTCGGAGGTAGGACATGAACAGATTCGACGGGTTCCACGAGTTCGTCGTGGCCCGCGGGGGAGCCCTGTCGCGGACCGCGTTCCTGCTCACGGGCGAACACCACGCCGCCGAGGACCTGGTGCAGTCCGCGCTGGCCAAGGCCGCGGCGCGGTGGCGGCAGATCATGGAGTACGGGCAGCCGGAGGCGTACATCCGGCGCATCATGATCAACGAGCACATCTCGTGGTGGCGCAGGCGTCCGGCCCGGCCGATGGCGCAGGTGCCCGAGTGGCCCGGTCCGGACGAGCCGCGCCAGGTCGTGGACCGGGTGGTGCTGGGTCGAGCGCTGGACACGCTCGCGCCCCGCCAGCGTGCGGTGGTCGTGCTGCGCTACTACGAGGACCTCACCGAGGCGGAGACGGCGGCCGCGATGGGCTGCTCGATCGGCACGGTCAAGAGCCAGGCCCACGCCGCGCTCGGCAAGCTGCGGCTGGCGCTGCCGATGTTCGCCGAGCAGGCCGGCCAGTACGCCGACGCGGAAGCGGCCGTGGTCCAGGCGCGGCGCTCGCGGGCGCGCCGGGTCGCGGTGGGCGCGGCGCTGGCGGTGCTGCCACTCGCCCTGGTCGCGGTGCTGTTCGCGGTGCGCGGCGGGGACACCGTGCCACCGCCGCTGACCGGCACTCCATCGCCCAGCCCGTCCGTGCGGGTACAGCTCCCGCCGCTGCCGACGCGGCTGCCCGATCCTCGTGCCGGCGTCGCCGAGCTGCCGCGTGACCGCGGGGTCGGCCCGGCCTCGGTGGTGCGCTACGACCTCACCTCCCAGCGGGGGCAGGTGCTGATAGACGTGCTGGCCGGCGGGTCGTGGTATCGCATGGCGGTGCCCGACATCCGGATACTCACCCCGGTCGAGCTGTCCCCGGACGGCCGCTGGCTGGTCTGGATCACCCCCGACGCCGCGTTCGTCCGGGACCTGGCGGGCACCACCGAGCATTCGCTGCCGGGCGTGACGGTGGTGCGCTGGTCCCCGTCGAGCGCCTGGCTGCTCGGATACCGTGCGATGGCCGACCGTTTCACGCTGTACTCGGCACCGGACTGGACCGAGTCCGCCATGCTCGCGCGTAAGGGCGGGTGGAGCGTGGCGGGGGTGCTCGACACCGGCGAGGTGCTGCGCCTGTCCTCGGCCGGCACGGGCGCCGAGCTCGGGGTCGAGGCGGTCGATACCCGCACGGGGATCGTCCGGGCGCTCACCGTCGACCTCGGCGGTTCGCTCAAACAGGGTGAGCTGGTGCGGCGTCATCCGGCTCCGCTGGCCGGCATGTACCCCACCGCCGACGGCACGGCGGCGATCGAGGTGCGGGATGCTCCGCACGGTGTGAAGGTGCTGGCCTACCTCCAGTTCTCCGTGTCCGACGGCAGGGTGCTGCACCGGTTCGACCTGCCCCGGCCCGCCGAGCCGATGAACCCGAACTTCCTGATCTGCTACCGCGGCACAGAGCTGCTCTGGCGCGGCGACGACAGGCTCCACGTCCGCTCGCGGCCGGGTGGCGCCGACACGGCCGTCGACCTGCCGCCGGGCCGCTATCGCGCGCCGGGCTGCTGGTCGACCTTCTGAACGGGCACCGTTGACGGCCCGCACCCGGCCGGCGTGCGGGCCGGCGCACCCGGCTTGCTGTTCCCTGCCCGTCCGGTCGTGCTCGACGACGCGGATGGGCAGGCCACCGCATTGCTGGTCGCGGCCAGGGGGTGAGAATGGCGGCATGGATAGCGCGCTGCCGATCATCGACCTGTCCGCCGACCGGGCCGGCGTGGCCGCCGGGATCCAGGACGCGTGCCGCGACAGCGGCTTCTTCTACCTGACCGGCCACGGCGTGCCCGCCGACCTGCTGAAGTCGCTCGACGCGGCGGCGCGGCAGTTCTTCGCGCTGCCCGAGGACGCCAAAATGGAGATCGCCATGGCACGTGGCGGCCGGGCCTGGCGGGGTTTCTTCCCGGTCGGCGGCGAGCTGACCTCGGGCCGCCCGGACCTGAAGGAGGGCCTGTACTTCGGGCTCGACCTGCCCGACGACGACCCCCGGGTGCGGGCGGGCCTGCCGCTGCACGGCTCCAGCCTGTACCCCCGCCAGGTCCCGGCCCTGGCCGAGCTGGTCCCGGCGTATGTGGCCGCGCTGACCGGCGTCGCGCAGGACGTGATGCGCGCCGTGGCGGTGAGTCTCGACCTGCCCGATGACTACTTTGCGAGCGGCTACACCGCCGACCCGACCGTGCTGTTCCGGATCTTCCACTACCCGCCGTCGCCGTCCGGGGACGACGGCTGGGGCGTGGGCGAGCACACCGACTACGGCCTGCTCACCCTGCTGGCCCAGGACGAGAACGGCGGCCTGCAGGTGCACACGCCGCGCGGCTGGGTCGACGCGCCACCGATCCCGGGCACGTTCGTCTGCAACATCGGCGACATGCTGGACCGGCTGACCGGCGGGTACTACCGGTCCACCCCGCACCGGGTGCGCAACGTCAGCGGCAACGAGCGCCTGTCGTTCCCGTTCTTCTTCGACCCCGACTTCTCGGCGGCCGTGCCGCCGCTACCCGGCCGGGCCCGTACCGACGCGGACGGCCGCCCCCGCTGGGACGGCCAGGACCTGCGCGCTTTCACCGGGACGTACGGCGAGTACCTGCTGGGCAAGGTGGGCAAGGTCTTCCCCCAACTGCGCGGTGAGGTGCTGTGACCGTCTCTTCGCCCACCGGGACGTACGCTGTTCACCCCCGCGACAGCAGCCGTCCATCTCGGCGGGCGAACGTCATGTGATCGGATAAACCGGCCGCATGGGGGACACCTTGACCGCTCGCTTCGAGTTCTACGAGCGGGCGTGCGCCGGCGTCACCTGGCGGCTGCTGTCCAGCAACAACCGCGACCTCGGCCGCTCCGGCGCAGGTTTCCCCGATGTGGACGCCTGCCTGCGCGCCGTCGACGAGGTCCGCGCCGCGGTCACCGAGGTCGAGCCGGTCATCCACCGCGTCAGCCGCCTCGCCTGGGCCTGGCGCCTCGACGCCGCCCCCGGCGCCGTGGCCATCGCCAGCCGCGCCTACCAACGCCGAGTCCAGGCCCAAACCGCCTGCGACCTCTTCCTCCGCCTCGCCGCCACCGCCCCCGTAACCCCCGAGGTCCGCCAATCCCGCACCTGACCCCACCCAGCACACCGCCGCCACCAAGATCCTGTCGATCTTGCGCGAAGTGTTAGGGATTTGCCGGGATAGTGCGTGTCGTACCCACAGTCCACGCAAGATCGGCGCTGGAGAGGCGCGCGGGGCGGTCAGTCGTGGGAGCCGCGGCGGAGTTGTTTCAGGGCGCCGCGGTGTTTTTTGGAGTCGAGGCGGCGTTGGTGGGCGCCTTTGCTGATCTTGGTGGGGCGGCGTGGGGGTGGGGGTGGGGCGATGGCGTCGCGGAGGAGTGCTGCCAGGCGGGCGCGGGCGGCTTCGCGGTTGGCGAGCTGGGCGCGGTGTTCGCTGGCGGCGATGGTGAGGACGCCGTCGGTGAGGCGGCCGGCGAGGCGTTCGAGGGCGCGGGCGCGCAGCGGGTCGGGGAGGGCGTGGGAGCGCTCCACGTCGTAGGAGAGCTCGACGCGGCTGTCGGCGGTGTTGACGCCCTGGCCGCCGGGGCCGGAGCTGCGGGAGAAACGCTCGCGCAGCTCGGCGGCCGGAATCACGATCCGGTCGCTGATCTTCAGGTCCTCGGCCATGGCTGCGTCCTCCCTTCCGGTGTCTTCCCTGCGGCCCGCCGATCATGCCGCACGGAGAGCGCGACCACCGCACCATTTTCGCCTGTCGGGCAGAAGGCATCGACGGTCAGCAAAGTTGCTTAATCGGTTTTCATGGTCCATGTCACAGAGCCGTCACGAGTTCGACCCCCCATTGACATGTTGGGAGCGCGCCCATACCGTGTGTGCACTTATCCGGTTCAGTAGACGCTTCGCGATCCCTGAACGCGGGCGTTTCAGGTTTGTTCGGAGGACACATGCGACTGCACAGGTCCCGCTGGGCCGTGGGGACCGCCCTGGTGGCGGTCACCGCGCTCGCGCTGGCGGGTTGCAAGGGCGGCGGCAGCGAGCCGTCGGAGCCCGGCGGCCCGGTCGAGCTGAAGATCGCCTTCTGGGGTGACTTCGGCCTCGACGAGCTCAAGGCCAAGTACGAGGCCGCGAACCCGAACGTCAAGATCGTCCTCAACTCGGGCGAGTACAACGCCCAGCACGAGGACCTGCAGAAGAAGCTCATCGCGGGCAGCGGCGCGCCGGACATCGCCGCCATCGACGAGGGCTTCATCGTGAGCTTCCGCAGCCAGGCGGACAAGTTCGTGAACCTGCTGGACAAGGGTGCCGGCTCCTACCAGGACAAGTACCTGGGCTGGAAGTGGAAGCAGTCCCTGTCGGCCGACGGCAAGACCCAGATCGGCCTCGGCACCGACGTCGGCGGTCTGGCCATGTGCTACCGGACCGACCTGTTCAAGGCGGCCGGCCTGCCGACCGAGCGGGACAAGGTCTCCGCGCTGTGGCCGAGCTGGGACGACTTCATCAAGGTCGGTCAGCAGTACACCGCCGCCTCGAAGAAGAAGTTCCTGGACAACGCCACCAACCTGTTCAACCCGATCCTCGGCCAGCAGCCGGTGGGCTTCTACGACGAGTCCGAGGCGCTGAAGATGGACGGCGGCCCGAAGGTCGCGTTCGACCTGACCATGAAGTCCATCGAGGCGGGCCTGTCGGCGAACCTGCCGGCCTGGTCGCCGGAGTGGAACGCGGGCTTCGTCAAGGGTGACTTCGCCGTGCTGGCCTGCCCGGCGTGGATGCAGGGCCACATCAAGAACACCGCGCCCGACACCAGCGGCAAGTGGGACATCGCGGCCATCCCCGGCGGCGGCGGCAACTGGGGCGGCTCGTTCCTGACCATCCCCAAGCAGGGCAAGCACGTGGACGAGGCGTACAAGCTGCTGGAGTGGCTGGTCCAGCCGGAGCAGCAGATCGAGATCTTCAAGAAGGTCGGCAACCTGCCCTCGCAGCCGGCCCTCTACAAGGACCAGAACATCCTGGACTTCAAGAACCCGTTCTTCAGCGACGCCCCGGTCGGCCAGATCTTCGCCAAGACCGCGGAGGGCCTGACCCCGCAGTACCTGGGCAAGAAGAACGGCCCGACCCGCGTCGCGGTCGAGAACGTCATCAACTCCGTCCAGGCGGGCACCACCAAGGCCGCCGACGCCTGGGCGCAGGCGGTGAAGGAAGCCGACAAGGCCTCGAAGGCCTAAAGGGCGGCTTCGCGTAGGGGATCAGAAGGGGTGGGCGTCTCCCTACGGCGTCCACCCCTTCGCCCGCCGCGACGGAACCCGGCCGGCCCGTGCGCCGCCGCACCGCGGCGCGCCACGGTGCCCGGCCCCGTTCCGCGACGGAATCATATCGACCTTCCTCGGTAAACGGAGGTAATCGTGCGCGGGCTCTCGCACCGGCTGCACCGCTTCGACGTGAAGCAGATGCCTTACGTCTTGATCGCACCCTTCTTCATCCTGTTCGCGATCTTCGGGCTGTTCCCGCTGATCTTCAACGGCGTCGTGGCGCTGCGCACCTGGCGCCTGGACGACCCGGCCCAGGACGGCTGGGCCGGCCTGGGCAACTTCGAGAAACTGCTGTCCGATGAGGACTTCTGGAACGCGCTCTACAACACGTTCGGCATCTTCGTGCTGTCCACCATCCCGCAGCTGTTCCTGGCCATCTGCATCGCGTTCCTGCTCAACCGGCAGCTGCGCGGCAAGATCTGGTTCCGGGTGAGCATGCTGCTGCCGTACATCACCCCGGTGACCGCTTCGACGCTGGTCTTCCTGGTGGTGTTCGGCCGGGACACGGGCACGGCCAACTGGGTGCTGTCCCTGTTCGGCATGGACGATCCGATCGACTGGCGGGCCGGCAAGCTGCAGTCCTGGATCGCCATCGCCACCATGGTCAACTGGAAGTGGATCGGCTACAACGCGCTGCTCTACCTGGCCGCGATGCAGACCATCCCGCGCGACATCTACGAGGCCTCCGCGCTGGACGGCGCGACCGCGTGGAAGCAGCTGTGGCGGATCACCGTGCCGATGATCCTGCCGGTCGTCATCTTCACCGTGGTGCTGTCCACCATCGGCGGCCTGCAGCTGTTCACCGAGCCGATGCTGTTCGAGCCGAACCCGGCCGCGGCCACCGGCGGCGCCAACGGCGAGTGGCAGACCATCGCCCAGCTGATCTACAAGACCGGCTGGAAGAACCTCAACCTCGGCTACGCGGCCGCGATGTCCTGGGCGCTGTTCCTGATCATCGTGATCGTCGCGGCGGTCAACACCCTGCTCACCAGCCGGCTCGGAGGAGGACGACGGTGACCACGACCACCGACACCCAGACCGTGCGGCAGGCCGGGGCGCGCCCGGCGCCGCCGACCCCGCCCAAGCGCCGCGGCGGCCTGTCCGTGGTGGGCCGCGCCCCCCAGGACACCCCGGCGGGGGTATGGACGTACGTCCTGCTCAGCCTCACCTTCCTGATCGCGATCTACCCGATCTACTGGATGTTCGTCATCGCGACGAGCACCGACGCGGCGCTGGCCGAGATCCCGCCGAAGTTCCTGCCCGGCGCCGAGTTCTCGCGCAACCTGCGCGAGGTGTTCTCGATGCAGGACGTGTACTTCGCCGAGTCGCTGGTGAACAGCTTCATCGTGTCCACCGTGGTGACGCTGTCCGTGCTGTTCTTCTGCTCGGTGGCCGGGTTCGCGTTCGCCAAGCTGCGCTTCAAGGGCAGCAACGCGCTCATGGTGATGGTCATCCTGACCCTGACCGTGCCCAACCAGCTCGGCGTGGTCGCGCTGTACATCCTCATGGGCTACATGCCCGGCGAGGGCGGCTGGAACGGCACCCTGCTCGCGGTCATCGTGCCCGGCCTGGTCAGCGCGTTCGGCGTGTTCTACATGCGGCAGTTCATCCTCGGCGCGGTGCCCGACGAGCTGATCGAGTCGGGGCGCGTCGACGGCGCGACCACGATGCGCATCTACTGGAGCATCGTGCTGCCCGCGATCCGGCCCGCGCTGGCCGTGCTCGGGCTGCTCACCTTCGTCGGCACCTGGAACGACTTCCAGTGGCCGCTGATCACGCTGGGCGGCACGGACTTCCCGACCTCGATGGTCGCGCTGTTCGACCTGGCCAGCGGCAATTATGTGCTGTACCGGCGGGTGCTCGCGGGAGCCTTCGTGGCGACCGTGCCGCTGATTGTTCTTTTGTTCGTCGGGGGCAGGCAGATTGTCCGCGGCATCATGGAGGGTGCGGTCAAATCGTGATGATGGCGTCGCGGTCCAGAAGCATGGTCCAGCTCCACCACGGCTGGCAGGTGTCGGCGCGCAACACGCCGGTGCCGGTCAGCCGGGTAGCGGCCACCGTGCCCGGCTGCGTACACACCGATCTGCTGGCGGCCGGGCTGATCCCCGACCCGTACCTCGACGAGAACGAGGACGCGCTGAAGTGGATCGGGCAGACCCGGTGGACGTACGAGACCAGCTTCCTGTGGAACGGGCCGGAGGACGACCGGATCGACCTGGTCTGCGCCGGCCTGGACACCGTGGCGACCATCTCGCTCAACGGCACCGAGGTCGGGCGCACCGCGAACATGCACCGCGGCTACCGCTTCGACCTGCGCTCGGCGCTCACCCCGGGCCGTAACGACCTGCGCGTGGTCTTCGACTCGCCGTACGAGTACACGGCGGCGATGGCCCGGCAGGTCGGCTCGCGGCCGGGGGCCTACGACGAGCCGTACAACCTGATCCGGAAGATGGCCTGCAACTTCGGCTGGGACTGGGGCCCGACCGTGGTCACCGCCGGGATCTGGCAGCCGATCGGGCTGCACAGCTGGTCCACGGCGCGGCTGGCGCAGGTGCGCCCGCAGGTCACCGTCGACGGCACGACCGGCCTGGTCGAGGTGCACATCGACGTGGAGCGGGCGTCGACCGAGTCGCTGACCGTCACCGCCGAGGTCGGCGGCGTGGTCGGGGTGGCCACCATCGGCGCGGGCAGCATCGGCGCGGTGCTCCGGCTGTCCGTGCCGGACGTGCGCCGCTGGTGGCCGCGCGGGTACGGCGAGCAGCCGCTCTACCCCCTGCGCGTGGTGCTGGCCAGCGAGGGCGGGCGCGAGCTGGACCGGTGGGAGCGGCGGGTGGGCTTCCGCTCGGTCCGGATCGACACCACGCCCGACGCGCACGGTACGCCGTACACGCTGCTGGTCAACGACGTGCCGGTGTTCGTGAAGGGGGTCAACTGGATCCCCGACGACGCGTTCGTCACCCGGATCACCCGGGAGCGGCTGGCCGAGCGCTTCCGGCAGGCGTGCGCGGCGAACGTCAACTACCTGCGGGTGTGGGGCGGCGGCCGGTACGAGTCGGAGGACTTCTACGACCTCGCCGACGAGCTGGGCCTGCTGGTGGGGCAGGACTTCCTGTTCGCCTGCGCGGCGTACCCGGAGGAGGAGCCGTTCGCGGCCGAGGTGGCGGCCGAGGCGCGCGAGCACGTGGTGCGCCTGGCGTCCCACCCGAGCCTGGTGACCTGGACCGGCAACAACGAGAACATCTGGGGCTTCGCCGACTGGGGCTGGCCGGAGAAGCTGGCCGGGCGCAGCTGGGGCGCGGGCTTCTACCACCGGCTGCTGCCCTCGATCGTGGCCGCGCTCGACCCGACGCGTCCCTACTGGCCGGGCAGCCCCTGGTCGGGCACGGACGACCTGCACCCGAACGATCCGGCGCACGGCACCATGCACATCTGGGACGTGTGGAACCAGATCGACTACACGCACTACCGGGACTACATCCCCCGGTTCGTCGCCGAGTTCGGGTTCCAGGCGCCGCCCGCCTACGCCACGCTGCGCCGTGCCCTGTCGGACGAGCCGCTGGCGAGCGACTCGCCGGGGATGCGGCACCACCAGAAGGCGATGGACGGCGACCTGAAGCTGCGGCGCGGGCTGGACGCGCACCTGCCCGAGCCGCGCGATTTCGACGACTGGCACTACCTCACGCAGGTCAACCAGGCCCGCGCGATCCGGCTGGCGCTGGAACACTTCCGGTCCCACCAGCCGGTCTGCATGGGCGCGATCGTCTGGCAGCTCAACGACTGCTGGCCGGTCACCTCGTGGGCCGCGATCGACGGCGACGGGCGGCGCAAACCCCTGTGGTACGCGCTGCGCGACGCGTTCGCCGAGCGGCTGCTCACCCTGCAGCCGCGCGACGGCGGCCTGGTGCTGGTCGCGTCCAACGACACGGACCGGCCCTGGCGGGCCGAGGCGGCCGTGACCTCGTACGACCTCGGCGGTAAAGCGCTGGTGTCGACCACGGTCGCGGTCGATGTCGCGCCACGCGCGGTGCAGACGATCCCGCTGCCCGACGGGGTCGCGCTGCCCGAGGAGCCCCGGTCCGAGCTGCTCCGTGCGGTCGCCGGTGAGCAGCAGGCGTGGTGGTTCTACGCCGAGGACCGCGACACCGACTATCCGGCGGCCCGGTACGAGACGAACGTCGAGCCGGTGCCCGGCGGGTACGCCGTCACGGTGACCGCCGGGACGATCCTGCGCGACCTGACCCTGTTCCCCGACCGGCTCGACCCGGCCGCGACCGTCGACCAGTCCCTGGTCACGCTGCTGCCGGGGGAGTCGGTGACCTTCAAGGTCTCCAGCGCCGTGAGTCTGCCCGCCGCCAACCTGGCCGCCCGGCCGGTGCTGCGCTGCGTCAACGACATCCCGCGCGCCTGACCCCTCACTCCCTCTAGGAGCACGCACATGAACAGACGGATCCTGGCGGTCGCCGCCGGGGCGCTGATCCTGCTGCTCGGCACCGGCACCGGCAGCGCCGCCGCGGCCGGCGCCCCGCCCGGCGGCGGTTTCGTCACCCGCCACGGCAGCGACCTCACGCTCGACGGCAAGCGGTTCCGGTTCGCCGGGACCAACAACTACTACCTGATGTACTCGTCGCAGGCGATGGTCGACGACGTGTTCGCCCGCGCGAAGGACGCCGGGCTCGGCGTGCTGCGCACGTGGGGATGGCTCGACATCGGCACCTCCGACGACCAGGGGTCGGTGTCGGGCAAGAAGAACGGCGTCTACTTCCAGTACTGGGACGGTACGCGGCCCGCGTACAACGACGGGCCGGACGGCCTGCAGAAGCTCGACTACGTGCTGTGGAAGGCGGGGCAGAGCGGGATCAAGCTGATCATCCCGTTCACCAACAACTGGTCCGACTTCGGCGGCATCGACCAGTACGTGCGCTGGGCGGGTGCGGACAACCACGACGACTTCTACACCGACCCGGTCATCAGGGGCTGGTACCGCGACTGGATCACCCACCTGCTGAACCGGGTGAACCCGCTGACCGGGCTGGCGTACAAGGACGACCCGGCGGTCATGCTGTGGGAACTGGGCAACGAGCCGCGCTGCAAGGGCTCCGGCCTCTACCCTCCGTCGGCGTCGTGCACCCCGGCCACGCTCACCGCCTGGGCCGACGAGATGACCCGGCACGTCAAGAGCGTCGACCGGAAGCACCTGGTCGGCGTCGGTGACGAGGGCTTCTACTGCGACGAGGCCACCTCGTCGGACTGGACCACCAACTGCGGCGAGGGCGTCGACTCGGTCGCGCTCGGCAAGCTGCCTGCGGTGGACGTGGTCTCGTTCCACCTGTACCCGGACGGCTGGGGCAACCGCACCGCCCAGTGGGGCGCGGACTGGATCAAGCGGCACCACCGGGATGCCAGGCGCATCGGCAAGCCGTCCTTCCTCGGCGAGTTCGGGTGGCGCGACAAGGCCACCCGCAACCCGGTCTACCAGCAGTGGACGGAAGCCGCCGCGAGCGACGGGGGCGACGGCTTCCTCTACTGGATGCTCAACGGCGTCCAGGACGACGGCACGATGTACCCGGACTACGACGGCTTCACCGTCGTCTGCCCGGGGACGGTGTGCCAGACGATCACCAACGCGGGGACGATCATCTCGACGGGGCGGCGCACGTTCCCGCCGGTCGCCGACCACGACACCGCCGTGGTGCCGTTCGGCACGACCGCGGTGCTGCGCCCTGCGGCCAACGACATCGCGTACCAGACGCACGTGCGCGCGGACAGGATCGACCTGGACCCGGCGGCGGACGGGCGGCAGACCAGCGTGACCGTGGCCGGGGGCGTGTTCACGCTGGCCGACTCGGGTGAGCTGACGTTCGTGCCGGTCGAGGGCTTCGCGGGCAAGGCCGTGGCGTCCTACACGATCCGGGACACGGCGGCGCGGCTGTCCAACGTCGCCACGGTGACCGTGACCGTGCTGCCGGATCCGACCGCCGCGATCCCGCTGGCCTCGTGGGAGACCGGGGTCGAGGGCTGGGCGCCCGGCAGCTGGCAGGCCAACGCGGGCGCGCTGTCCGGGCAGACCTCGTTCGTCACCGACGGGGCCGCCGGGCTGCACGCCGACGGCGCCGACGGCGGCTGGTTCGGGGTCAGCTTCCCGGCGCCGGTGGACCTGTCGGGCAAGACGTCGGTCAAGTACGACCTGCGTACCGGCGCGGCGGGCACCTCGACCAGCATCGTGCTGCAGACCGGGCCGTCCTGGACCTGGTGCCAGGGCCCGTTCAGCTGGGTCAACCAGGACACCGCCCTGACCACGGTCTCGGTGGACCTGCAGACCGGGCTGTCCTGCGACCCGTCCTCCCTGACCGAGGTGCACGCGGTGTACCTGTGGATCAGCCCGGGGTCCTTCGACCTGGACAACCTCCGGGCGGAGTGACGCCTGGCAGTCGCTGGACGGGGAAGATCACCGTCCCGTGTCGAAACCTCTGGCCTGACCACAGTTTCCGACACGGGACGGTGATCTTCCCAGGGTGTGCGGTGCTGGAGTCCGTGGCCGGCCTGGGGAAGATCGCGAGTTGGTGTCGGAAAGTGGGGCTAGACCACC
>NZ_BONF01000028.1 GCF_016862575.1 Catellatospora bangladeshensis
AGCCCGGGTCGTGCGCGCGCCGGGGAGGCGGGATGCTGATCGGGTGGACATCACCCTGAGCGACGTCAGCCGTCCGGGCCGCCTGGCCGCACCGGACGAGGGCATCAGCGCCGAGGAGCTGGCGCTGGCCGCGCGTAACCACGGCATGCCGCTGGAGGCGCTGCGTTACGACGTGACCCCGGCCGGCCTGCACTACCTGCTGATCCACTACGACATCCCGTACGCCGAGGAGGCGTCGTGGCGGGTCGTGGTCGACGGCCTGGTCGGTACGCCGCTGGAGCTGGACCTGGCGGCGCTGCGCGCGCTACCCCGGCGCACGGTCCGGGTGACCATGGAGTGCGCGGGCAACGGCCGTGCCCGGCTGCTGCCGCGCCCGGTCAGCCAGCCGTGGCTGGTCGAGGCGGTGGGCACGGCGGAGTGGACCGGCGTCGCGCTGCGCGACGTGCTCGCCGCGGCCGGGGTGGACCCGGCGGCGGTCGAGGTCGTGTTCACCGGGGCCGATCACGGCGTGGAGCGCGGGGTCGAGCAGGACTACCAGCGCAGCCTGCCGGTCGGCGAGGCGCTGGGCGAGGACGTGCTGCTGGCGTACGAGATGAACGGCGCGCCGCTGCTGCCGCAGCACGGGTTCCCGCTGCGGCTGGTGGTGCCCGGCTGGTACGGCATGGCCCACGTGAAGTGGCTGCGGCAGATCACGCTCACGGCGACGCCGTTCACCGGGTTCCAACAGGTGGTGGCGTACCGGATGCGGCAGAGCGCGGACGACCCGGGCGAGCCGGTGACCCGGATCGCGCCGCGGGCGCTGCTGGCCCCGCCCGGGTTCCCGGACTTCATGTCGCGGGCGCGGGTGGTGCGTCCCGGGCCGGTGCTGCTGGAAGGCCGGGCCTGGTCGGGCCGGGCGCCGGTCGAGTCGGTCGAGGTCAGCGTGGACGGCGGCGAGACGTGGGCGGCGGCGGAGCTGGCGCCGGCCGACGGGCACCGGTGGGCGTGGCGGCGCTTCACCTACACCTGGGACGCGGCGCCGGGGCAGCACCTGCTGACGGCCCGCGCTACGGACGCCGAGGGCGGTGTGCAGCCCGTTGACCAGCCCTGGAACCGGGGCGGCTTCGCCAACAACGCGGTCCAGCTCGTCCCCGTCGCCTGCCTGGACTGATCACGGTTGCTCCGCCCCGCCCCGCCCCGCCCCGCCCCGCCCCGCCCCGCTCCGCCATGCCCCGCCGTGCTTGGCCGCGCTTGCCGCGCTTTGCCGTCGATCTTGCACGAACTGTTAGGGATTTGCCCGATAGGGGCGTGTCGTCCCCACAGTTCGTGCAAGATCGACGCCCCGTCGCGCCGGGGCGCGGCGCGGCGCGGCGGGCGGGGTGTCGCGTGGGGTGGGGTCAGGGGTGGGAGGGCCACCAGGTGCGGGGGCCGGTGTGGTGGATCAGGGCGGGGACGAGGAGGGTGCGGACCACGAAGGTGTCCAGGAGGACGCCCAGGCCGACGAGGATGCCGACCTGCATCATGAAGACGATCGGCATCAGGGACAGGACCGCGAAGGTGGCGGCCAGGACGACGCCGGCGCTGGTGATGACGCCGCCGGTGACGGCGAGCGCGTGGGACATGCCCTGGTGGTGGCCGAGTGCGGCGCGCTCCTCGCGGGCCCGGGTCATCAGGAAGATGGTGTAGTCGACGCCCAGCGCGACCAGGAACAGGAAGCCGTGCAGCAGCACGGACCGGTCGATCGCGGGGAAGCCGACGGCGTGGAACACCAGCGCCGAGGCGCCCAGCGCCGCCCCGAACGACAGCAGCACGCTGCCCAGCAGCAGCAACGGCGCGACCAGCGCGCGCAGCAGCACGATCAGCACGCCGAGCACCACCACCAGGATCAGCGGGATGATGAGGCGCAGGTCGGCGTCCATGGTGGTGTTCTGGTCGAGTTCCTGCGCGGTAGCGCCGCCGACCAGTGCGGACGGGTCGGCCTCGCGGGCCGTCTCGCGCAGCCGCAGCACGGTCTGCTCGGCCCCGTCGCTGGACGGCGGGTCGGCCAGCACGATGCGCAGCCGGGTCCAGCCGCCCGCGGCCGACGGTTCGGCCGGGCCGACCTCGGCGACGCCGGGCAGCGCGCGTACGGCGGCCGCGACCGCGTCGGCATGCCGGGTGTTCGCGTACAGCTCGGTGGGGTCGCCGGATCCGGCGGGGTAGTGCGCGGCGAGCGCCTCGAAGCCGCGTACCGAGTCGGGTTTGCTGGTGAAGGATTCGCTCTGGCGTACGCCGGTGGTGAGGGTGGTGGCGCCGAGGCTGAGCGCGGCCAGCGCGAGCGCGGTGAGGATCCAGATCGGGCGGTGGCGGCGGGCGACGAACGCGGCGGTGCGCGCCCACGGGCCGGGTCTGCGGGCGGGCGCCGGGCCGGTGCGCGCCACGGGGATCAGCGGCCAGAACACGCGGCGTCCGCAGATCACCAGCAGCGCGGGGAGCAGGGTGGTCATGGCCAGCAGGGCGGAGAGGATGCCGAGCGCGGCGACCGGGCCCAGGCCGCGGGTGGAGTTGAGCCCGGCGGCCAGCAGCGTGAGCAGGGCGAGGATCACCGTGACGGCGGACGCGATGATCGCGGGCAGGCTGTGCCGGAGCGCCAGGCGCATGGCGTGGCGGTGGTCGGCGTGCCGGGTCAGCTCCTCGCGGTAGCGGGAGATCAGCAGCAGCGCGTAGTCGGTGCCCGCGCCGAACACGAGCACGGTGAGGATGCCCGCGCTGGCCCCGTTGACGACCAGGCCGAGGTGTTCGGCCCCGAGCTGCACCAGCCATTCGGCGAGGCGGCTGGCCACGCCGACGGCGAACAGCGGGATCAGCAGCAGCACCGGGCTGCGGTAGGTGAGCAGCAGCAGGACGGCGACCACGCCGACGGTGACGGCCAGCAGCGTGGTGTCGAGGGAGTCGAACGCGGCGTCGAAGTCGGCCCCGGCGGCCGGGCCGCCGGTCACCCAGGCGCCCAGCCCGGCCGGGAGGCCGTCGGCCTGCGCTTGGCGTACCTGCGCCAGCACCGGCCCGATCGCCTCCTCGGCCGCCTGCGCCGGGCTCAGCGGCACGGCGAGCAGCAGGGCGGCCCCGTCCCGCGACGGGACCGGCTCCGGGACCGGTCCCGCGGCCAGGGCGGCGAGCGCGGTGGCGTCGGCGGTCGCGGCGGCGCGGTCGGCGTCGGTCAGGCCGCCGTCGCGGGCGTACACCAGCAGGAGCTGGTCGGGTTCGGCGGCGGGGAACTCGGCGGTGGCCAGTTCCAGCGCGCGGGTGGACTCGGCGGCGGCGGGCAGCCAGGAGCTGACGTCGTTGGTCTCCACCTCGCCGAGGTTCGTGAACATGACGGCGCAGACGGCCACGAGCAGCCAGCCGGTCAGCAGGGACCAGGCGGTGCGGCGGCCGGCGGGCGCGGTGGAGATCCGCTGCCAGACGGTGGGCATGGAACGGCCTTCCTCTACGGGTCGCAGGACCCGCACAGGCTCTCCGCCGAACTCCGTCGCGCGCGTCACCTCCCGTGCGTATCCACCCGTACGCACCCGCGCGGCCCCCGCCCGCCGCGTCGCGCCGCAAGATCGCTCAACTTGCCTGGCACTTGGGCGAAAGCGCGCTCAAGATACGCCCACCTGCCCGGCAAGTCGGGTGATCTTCACCGGGGGAGGGGTACGCCGGACTGGTAGGCGATGACTACGAGCTGGGCGCGGTCGCGGGCGCCGAGTTTGATCAGGGCGCGGCTGACGTGGGTGCGCACCGTGGCGGGGCTGACCACCAGACCGGCCGCGATCTCGTCGTTGGACAGGCCGGTGGCGACCCAGCCGACGATCTCCCGCTCCCGCTCGGTGAGCAGATGCAGATCAGGGTGTACGCGCAGCGGCGGTGCCGCGCCGGGCGCCGCGCCGAACCGCTCGATCACCCGGCGGGTGACCGCGGGCGACAGCAGCGAGTCGCCGGCGGCCACCACCCGGATCGCGCGCAGCAGCTCGGCGGGCTCGGCGTCCTTGGTGAGGAAACCGGAGGCACCTGCCCGCAGCGCCTCGAAGACGTACTCGTCCAGCTCGAACGTGGTGAGCACGATGACGCGGGTGGGCCCGTCGAGGCGGCGCAGCACCTCCAGCCCGTCCAGCCGCGGCATGCGGATGTCGAGCAGCAGCACGTTCGGCCGCCGGGCGGCGACCAGGTCGAGCGCGGCGGCGCCGTCCTCGGCCTCGCCGACCAGCTCCAGGTCGGGTTCGCAGTCGATGAGCGTACGCATGGCCAGCCGCAGCAGCGCCTGGTCGTCGGCGAGCGCGACCCGGATCATGCGAGCGCCCCGTCCGCTGTGGCCGAGCATGCGAGTTCGGCGGCGGGTTCGGCGGGGCAGGGGAGTGCGGCGTGGACCTGGAAGCCGCCGCCGGGCAGCGGTGCGGCGGCCAGCGTGCCGGACAGGGCGCGGGCGCGCTCGCGCATGCTGTCGAGGCCGGAGCCGCCGGGCTGGGGCGCGCCGCCGCGGCCGTCGTCGGTGACGGTCAGCTCGACGCCGTCCGGGGTGTAGGCGAGCATCACCGTGGCCCGGCGCGCCCCGGCGTGGCGCAGCACGTTGGTCAGCGCCTCCTGGGCGATGCGGAAGGCGGCCAGGTCGGCGGCGGGCGGCACGGGCCGGGCCGTTCCGGTGACGGCCAGCTCGACCGCGAGCCGCTCGGAGCGGGTGGCCGCGACCAGGCCGGGCAGCAGGGTGAGCCCGGCTGCGGGCCGGTCGGGCGCGCCGACCGCGCCGGTGAACGTGGACAGGGCGACCCGCAGCTCGTCCAGGGCGGCGGTGCTGGTCTGCCGGATGGCCCGCAGCGATTCCTCGACCTGCGGCGCGCCCGGCCGGCGGCTGAGCACGTGCAGCGCGGCGCCGGCGTTCATGCTGATCACGGCGAGGCTGTGCCCGACGACGTCGTGCACCTCCTGGGCCATGCGCAGGCGCTCCTCGTACGCGTGGCGGCGGCGCTCCTCGACGAGCGTCTGCTCCAGGCCCTCGCGCCGCAGCCGCACCGCGATGCCGGTGACCAGCGGGGTGGCCAGCCAGAACGAGGTGGTGACCAGGTTGAAGAACAGCCCGTCCGGCTCCCGTTCGACCCAGGCGCTCAGGCACAGGTAGCAGACGATCATGGCGGCGGTCACCGGCACGGCGTGGCGCGCGGGCCGCCAGGCGGCCAGGGCGTACACCGCGAACATGACGTACGCGAAGACGGGGCCGTACGGGTACCCGGCGTGGATGAACACGACGACCACGGCGAACGTGACCAGGCAGGTCAGCACGGGCGACCGGCGGCGCACCCCGAGCGCGAGCGCGCCCGTGGCCAGCAGCGCGAAGGCGGTGACGTCCAGGTGCAGGCGCTCCGGCTGCTCGCCCTGCGTCGGCAGGGAGCCCGCGACGACGGCCGCCCCGACGACCAGCGCGAGGACGGCGTCGTACAGGCGGGGGCGGGCGGTGAGCCGGTGGAGCAGGTGCACAGGCCGAGGGTACGGAACGGGCTGCTCGGGCCGCATCCGCGCGTGGGCGTACGCACGGCTGCGTACGCCCACGCGCGTCCGGCCTCCCGGGCAAAGCAGCCTTCTTGCAGGGCAAACGGGTCGTTTTGCCGCTAACCGACCACCGGGCACCCGAGACTGGGAACGAGCCGACCGAGGAGGGGTTGCCATGGGAACGTGCGAGGTCTGCAAGAACGACTACTGGTTGTCGTTCGAGGTGCACACGGCGGGCGGGGCGGTGCACGTGTTCGACTCGTTCGAGTGCGCCGTGCAGATGCTGGCGCCGGTCTGCGAGCACTGCGCTTGCAAGATCATCGGGCATGGGGTGGAGGTGTCCGGGCACTTCTACTGCTGTGCGCACTGCGCCCGCTCCGCCGATGCGCGGGAGGGCTTCAAGATCCGGGACGCGGTGGGCGTACACCCCGGGTGAGATCGTCTGAGGCGCCTTTATTTACCGGACGAACCGGTCGTGAAGGCGCCTTCAGTGTGTGAAAGTGCAGGTAACGGGCGTGCGCTACCGCCGGGTGGCGGATGTTTCGGCTGCCGCGGTGCCGGAAAGTTGAGGGCACCACGACGAGGTGGGACCACGACGAGCCGAAGCAGGGAGATGAGTATGTACGTCACCGCGGACCACGCGCTGTGCCTGATCGATCAGGCTGTCGCGGCCGGCGAGGACCACCACGGCTCGCTGCGCTCGGCGATCCGCGAGGCGTTCGCCAGCAACGCCCCCGTCGAGCACATCGCCACCCGTGCCCGCACCTCGATCGCGGACGTGCTGAGCGTCGTCAACGAGATGTACGCCCCGGCCTTCTAGACCACACCCGCACCCATCCCATCCCCACCCATCCCCTCCCCATGGCGGCGCCGCCTGGGACATGCCCGGACATCGGGCGTCGTCCCCGGGCGGCGTCCGTTTTTCCAGCCTCAGACGGGTGCGGACCGGTCGGCCGGCGGGGTGGGTCAGCGGGTTAAGAAGGGCACCTTCTTCTACGCATAGCGTTAAGAAGGTGCCCTTCCTTTCAGGTCCAGAGGGTGCGGAGGGGGAGGTACTTGGCGCCGGTCATGATGCGCGGGTCGTAGGTCTGGACGCCGTCGGCGACGCGCAGGTCGGTGGTGCGGCGGAGCAGGATCTCCATGGCGATGCGGCCCTCCAGGCGGGCGAGCGGGGCGCCGATGCAGAAGTGGATGCCGTGGCCGAAGCTCAGGTGCGGGTTGGGGCTGCGGTCGATGTGGAAGGCGTCGGGCTCGACGAACTGGGCGCCGTCCCGGTTGCCGGAGGCCAGCCAGAGCATGAGCACCTTGCCCGCGGGCACCAGGCGCTGGGCCACGGTGGTGTCGGTGGTGGTGAGCCGGGCCAGGCGCGGGAACGGCGAGCGGTAGCGCAGCACCTCCTCCAGCGCGGCCGGGATGCGGCCGGGGTCGCCGCGCAGCGCCGCGGCGGCCAGCGGGTGCTCGTCCAGGCACAGCACGGTGTTGGTGAGCAGCGTGGTGGTGGTGATGTGCCCGGCGATGAGCAGCACCCCGAGGAAGCCGACGATCTCCTCGTCGGTCAGCTTCTCGCCGTCGACCTCGGCCTGGATGAGCGCGTTGGTCAGGTCGTCGGCGGGGTGGGCGCGCCGGTCGCGGATGTGCGCCAGCAGGTAGTCGATCATGTCGCGGAACCGGGCCCCGGCCTGCTGCATCATCTTCTCGTCGGGGATGACGGTGTCCGGGACCTGCGCGTCGAGCAGCCCGTCGGCCCAGCGGCGGAACCGGTCGCGGTCGTCGGCGGGGACCCCGATCAGCTCGGCGATCACGGTCACCGGCAGCGGGTACGCCAGCGCCTGCACCAGGTCGAACTCGCCCTGGCCGGCGACGTCGTCGAGCAGCCGGTTGGTGATGCCGGCGATGCGCGGCGCCAGCTCGGCGACCACGCGCGGGGTGAAGGCCTTGCTGACCAGGCGGCGCATCTTGGTGTGCTTCGGCGGGTCCATGCGCACGAAGTTGCCGCGGCTGAACAGCTCGATCTCCTCCTGCTTCGGGATCAGCCCGGTCAGGTCGGAGGAGAAGGTCACCGGGTCGGAGAGCACCTTCTCGATGTCGGCGTACCGGAAGACGTGGTAGGCGCCGTAGTGCTCGTCCCAGCTGACCGGGTCGGCCTCGCGCATGTGCCGGAACCAGTCGAGCACCTCCGGTAGCTGTGCGGTCTGGTCGGCGAATCCCGTACCCCTGCTCGTCGTCACCACGACGGTCACCCCCTGTAGGTAAGTTGTCATCCTATCGCCGGATGATGGCGATTTGACGGTTATCGCATTTCTCCCCGGCTGACGCATTCGTCGCCGGGTCCGGCCGTCCTTACCATTTGTCAACCTCGATGTGAAACCTGTCTTGTTCAGGACAATCGGTTGACGCTCCAAAAGAGATGATCGTGGGATGTAAAGACCGGATCCGTCGCCAAATACCGTCCGTGTGGTCATTGATCACCCCTTGTTATATCGGCATGTTTCGTCGTACGATCGGCCGTCTGGCGCTGGGGGAAGCGCTTGAGCAGCAACGATTTCAAGTAGACGAAAAAGGACTCAGCGGACTCGCCGGGGCGAGGGGGGCGCATGAATCCGTACATCCGAAGAGGACGATCGGCGGCCGCTGCCGTCGCGCTGGCGGCGCTCCTGTCGTCGGCCCTGCTCGGCTGCTCCAGCGAGGTGCCCGAGCCGCAGGCGGCGCCGAGCCGCCCGCCGGCCGCCAAGCCGTCGCCGGGCCCGTCGCTCAGCGCCGACGAGCAGCGCTCGGTCGACGCGGCGTGGACGGGCTTCCTCAAGCTCAACAGCATCTACCTCGCCGCCGGCCAGACCGGGAAGTACGACTGGAACGCCGACGCCACCCGGCGGCCGATGTACCCGTACGCGGGCGGCCGCTACATGGCGCTGCTGGAACGCGACCTGGACCTGATGGCCGAGCAGGGGCTGGTCCGCACCGGCCGCCCCACCGTCACGCTGCGCCGGGTGGTCTCGGTCAGCGTCACCTCGATAGTCGTGGAGGCCTGTGTGGACGACGCCGCCGTCGACACCGTCGACCGCAAGACCCGCAAATCCGTGGCCGCGCCCGGCCAGAACCACCGCTACCCGGTGACCCTGCGCGCCGGGCTCTACCCCGACGGCGCCTGGCGCTGGGTGGACTCGCACACCGACCGGGCGGCGTCATGCTGACCCGGCGCGCGCTGACCCGGCTGCTCGGCGGTCTCGCCACGGCCGCCGTCACGCTGACCCTGACCCTGGTCGTCGCGCCGAGCCCGGCGCACGCCGACTACATCTACTGCCCGCCCAACAACGGTCCCTGCATCGTCGTCGTCACCGGCGGGGGTGGCGGCGGCGGAGGCGGCGGGGGTGGTGGCGGCGGGGGCGGCGGCTCGGCGACCTGCGAGCACGAGAGCCTCGGCGTCATCGCCTGCTACCGGCCGGGCATGGGCTGGTTCAACCACGTGGACAGCTGCTACTACAACCGGCTGTCGCTGTCCGACGACGATCCCGTGTGGGGCGGCCACGACCCGGGCAACGGCTTCATGTACGCGGTCTGGTGCTGGGGCGGCCTGTCCGCGGGCTGGCAGCAGGGCACCACGCGCTACCTGACCAGCCCGCCCCCGGGATACGGCGGGATGCCCTCACCCATGGAGCTGGCCGCGCGGGCCATCAGCCAGCTGCCCATCACCGGCCCGGACATCCGGACCGCACCCGCCGCGACCGGGGTGGGCCTGGTCGGCCTGCCGGTGTGGATGTGGACGCCGCGCACGGCGCGCACCTGGGGGCCGATCTCGCGGACCGTCTCGGTGCCCGGCCTGTCGGTGACCGCGACCGCGCGGGCCGTGGAGATCCGCTGGCACATGGGCGACGGCCGCACCGTGGTGTGCCGCTCCCCGGGCACGGCCTACCGCCCGGAGTTCGGCAACCGCACGTCGTCCTGCGGCCACAAGTACACCCAGCCCTCGCGCGACCGGTCCGGCGGCAAGTACCGGATCACCGCCGAGACGCTGTGGCGGGTGACCTGGTCCGGTGGCGGGCAGTCCGGCGTGCTGAACCGGCCGCGCGAGTCCGGGCCGGTCTTCCTGCAGATCGACGAGCTGCAGGTGGTCAACTCATGAGCGGTCGGCACCCGGTCCCGGCTCCTCATGACCAGCAACACGGCGAGGAGAAGGCATGAGCACGACCGCACCCCCGAGGGCACTGCCCGCCGTCCCGATCGCGGTGCCGCGCACCGCGCCCCGCCGCCGCTCGGTGGCCCAGGGCGCGCTGGCCGCGGTGCTCATCATCGTGGGCGCGCTGACCGCCGCGTACGTGGCCCAGCGCATCGGCAGCACGCACGACTTCCTCGCGGTGGCGCGCCCGGTCGGCAAGGGCGCCGAGATCACCCGTGCGGACCTGGTGGTGGTACGGGTGAACGAGGCGGTCGGGCTGCGCCCGGTCGCGGCCCGCGACTCCGGCGACGTGATCGGCAAGCGCGCGGTGATGGCGCTGGTGCCCGGCACCCTCATCACGCTGGAGCAGGTCACCGACACGCCCGTGCCCGCGCCCGGTCACCAGCTGATCGGCCTGGCGCTGGGCGAGGACCGCATGCCGTCGGCGTCGCGGCTCACCGTGGGGGCCAAGGTGCTGCTGGTGGTCGTGCCGAAGAAGGGCGCCGACGACAAGGCGGAGGAGGGCGTGCAGGGGCCCGACCTGGTGCCGCCGCGGACCATCACCGCGACCATCATCAGCATCTCGCCCGGCACCCGCTCCGGCCAGACGGTGATCGACGTCGAGGTGGCCACGGTGGACGCGCCGACGGTGGCCGCGCTGGCCGCCGACGACCGCGTCGTGCTCTCCCTCGACGGCTCGTGAGCGGGCCGCGATGACGCTGATCGCGATGATCTCCGCGAAGGGCTCGCCCGGGGTGTCCACGGCGGCGCTGGCCTTCACGCTGACCTGGCCCGCGCCGGTGCTGCTGGCCGAGTGCGACCCGGCCGGCGGCGACCTGCTGGCCGGTTACCTGGCCCGCTACGAGCTGCCGCCGGACCGGGGCGTGCTGCCGCTGGCCTCCTCGGCGCTGCGCGGCACCGCCGACCAGGACCTGACCGGCAACCTGATCGACCTGGACGCGCCCCGCCAGCAGCGGATGGCGCTGCCAGGGCTGACCGAGCCCGCGCAGAGCGCCTCGCTGAACCTGGCCTGGACCGCGCTGGGCGAGTTCTTCTCGCGGATGACGACGCGCACGGTGCTGGCCGACTGCGGGCGGCTGGCCGCGGCGCATCCGCCCTGGTCGCTGCTGGCCCAGGCGGACCTGGTGTTGCTGACGCTGCGCGCGCACTCGCTGCGTACCGTCTCGCCCGCGGTCTCGGCCCTGTCGGCGCTGCGGCGCCAGCTGCCCGAGGGCTTCGTCCAGCAGCACGTCGGCCTGCTGCTCATCGGCGGCGGCATCGCCTCCCGCGAGATCTCCCGGCACCTGGGCGCGCCGGTGGTGGCGAGCCTGCCGTGGGACCCGCAGACCGCCGCCGCGCTGTGCGGCGACGGCCGGGGACGCCGCCGGGCCCCGCTGATGCGCCACGGCGCGGCCGCGTACGACGCGGTGACCGAGCGGATCGCGGCCCAGCGCATGGACAGCGCCCTGTCGCGCCGCGACACCGAGCAGCTGCCGGTGACGCTGTGACCGCGCCCCGGTTCGTGCCGATCCCGCCCGAGGCGGCCGCCGCGCCGCGGGTCAACGGGCACGCGCGGGTCGCGTACCCGGCACCGCCCGCGCCGCACGCCGCCCCGGTGCCGGTCGACTACGCGGTGGTCCGCCAGCTGCAGGCCCGGGTCACCGAGACGCTGACCCGCATCCTCGCCGACTCGGCCAACGTGACCGCCGCGCACCGGCGCGAGACCGCCGCCCGGATCGGCCGCGAGGTCATGGCCGACTACGTGGTGGCGATGGCGCACGCGGGCCAGCCGGTGAGCCCGGCGGCCGAGCAGGCGCTGCTCGACGCGGTGGTGGCGGGCATGTTCGGGGCCGGGCGGCTGCAGCGGCTGCTGGACGACCCGAAGATCACCAACGTGCACATCATCGGCTGCGACCAGGTGCTGCTGCACCACGCCGACGGCAGCCGCAGCCGGGGCGAGCCGGTGGCCGACTCCGACGACGAGCTGATCGGCATGCTGCAGGTGCTGGCGATGCGGGTGGCGGCGACCGAGCGCCAGCTCTCGGAGTCCAATCCCGAGCTGGACATGCAGCTGCCCGACGGCTCCCGGATGACGGTGCTCTACAAGGTGTCGCCGCGCCCGGTGGTGTACATCCGCAAGCACAGCCTGTTCACGGCGACGCTGGAGGAGCTGCGCGACCGCTGGGGCATGATCGACCTGCTGCTCTACCGGTTCCTGACCAAGGCGCTGGACGCCGGGGCGAACATCATGATCGCCGGGCTGGCCGCGTCCGGGAAGACCACGCTGCTGCGGGCGCTGGCGCGCACCATCCCGGCCGGGGAGCCGTACATCACCCTGGAGGAGTCCCGGGAGCTGGGCCTGCACGAGACGGTGCACCCCGGCGACGAGAACTGGGTGATCAGCCTGGAGTCCCTGCAGGGGCACGGGGAGTACGACGCCAACGGCAAGCGGCGCGGCGAGAAGACGCTGCACGACATGATGCCGATCACGCAGCGGCTGGGCGTGCGCCGGGTGATCGTCGGCGAGACCCGCGGCCGGGAAATCGTGCCGATGCTGCGCGCGATGACGGTCAGCCGGGGCGCGATGTGCACCATCCACTCCCGCCAGGCGCGCGAGGTGATGGACTCGATCGTGCAGCTGGCCTGCTCGTACGGCAACGACATCGGCGCCGAGCAGGCGCTGCGGATGGCGGCGCAGGGCATCGACCTGATCGTCTACACCTCGGTGGTGGACGAGCGCGCCATCGGCGGCGGCGAGCACCGCTTCGTCTCGCACGTCATCGAGGTGGGCGGCATGCGCGACGGCCGGGTCGTCACCACCACTGTGTTCGGGCCCGGCGCGGACGGCCGCGCGGTGCCCCGGCACCTGCCCGAGCGCATCCGCGAGGACCTGATGGACGTGGGCTACGACCCGCGCGAGCTGATCGCGTACATCGAGGCGGGCCCGCACAACCGGGGCTCGTGGACGCGGGAGCTGCACACCAAGCGGGTGCGCTCGTGATCCAGATCCTGGCGGCGCTGGCCGCGCTGGCCGCGGGCGCCGGCATCGTGCTGGCGGTCATGTTCGCGGTCGGCACGACCCGCCCGGCCCCGCCCCGCTCGGCGTTCTGGGCGGCGCTGCGCCGGATGTGGCAGGGCCAGGGGCGCACGGTGCGGCAGCGGCGCACCCGGCAGAGCGTGCTGATCCTGGCGGTGGTCGCCGGGGCGGCCGCCTGGCTGGTCACCGGCTGGCCGGTGGGCGGCATCATCGTGGCGCTGGCCATCCCGGGCGTGCCGTGGCTGTTCGCCGCCGCCACCGCGGAGAAGCGGGCGCTGGCCCGGCTGAGCGCGCTGGAGGCGTGGACCCGGCGGGTGGGCGACTACGTGCGCAACGGCATCGGCCTGCAGGCCGCGATCGTGGCCAGCGCGCGCACCGCGCCGCCGCTGCTCGCGCCCGAGGTGCGCACGCTCGCCGCCCGGTTGCAGGCGGGCACCGGCCTGGAGGCGGCGCTACGGCTGTTCGCCGACGAGATCGGCGACCACAGCAGCGACGAGGTGGTGGCGCCGCTCATCATGCAGTCGGCCGACGGCGGCGAGGGCCTCTACCACGCGCTGCTGGACATCGCGAACGGCCTGGCCGAGGAGATCGTGGCGCGGGCGACGGTGGACAGCGAGCGGTCGTCGGCCCGGTTCACCGTGCGCTTCCTGACCGGCACCACGGTGGCGCTGCTCGCCTTCGGCGCGCTGAACTCCGGCTACGCCGCGCCGTACCGTACCCCGCTGGGCCAGGTGATCCTCGCCGTGCTGGCGGCCTTCTACGTGTTCCTGATGCTGTGGATCCGGGGCCTGACGCTGCCCGACCGCATGCCGCGCCTGCTGAGCGCGCAGCGGCGGCAGAGCCGGGCGCCGGAGCGGGCCGAGGCGGTGACGCCGTGACCGTGTTCGCCGGCAACCTGTGGCTCGCGCTGGCCGTCGCGGGCGGCGCCCTGGCCGGGTACGGGGTGTACCTGCTGGCCGCGCTGTTCGTGCCGGCCACCCCGGCGCTTGGCCCGGCGCTGCGGCGGCTGCACCCGACGCTGGCCGCCGACCATCCGGCCGCCGAGCTGCGGGCCGCCGAGGCCGCGGCGGCGCGGGGCGACTGGTACGAGCGGCTCCGGCTGCCCGCCGCCGACCTGGCCATCCTGGACCGGACCGCGCAGGGTCACGTCATGAGCGTGGCGCTGTCGGCGCTGCTGGGACTGTCGATCCCGGTGCTGGCGACGGTGCTGGCGCTGGTCTTCCGGGTCAGCCTGCCGCCCAGCGTGCCGGTCGCCGCGACGCTGCTGTTCGGCCTGGGCTCGGGCGCGCTGGCGCACTACGACATGCGCTCGCGGGCGCGGCTGGCGCGCAAGGAGTTCGCCCGGGCGCTGTGCACGTACGCCACGCTCACCGCGCACCAGGTGCGCTCCGGGCACGGCGCGGTGGAGGCGATGGAGCGCTCGGCGAACATCTGCGACGGCTGGCCGTACACCCGGCTGCGCACCGCGCTGCTCACCGCGCAGCTGCAGATGCGGCCGCCGTGGGACGAGCTGAAGGCGCTGGCGGAGCGCATCGGCGTGGTGGAGCTGACCGGCTTCGCCGACATCATGCGCAGCGCCGGCAACGACGGCGCGCAGGTGTACCAGACGCTGCGCGCCCAGGCGGCGTCGCTGCGCGACCAGATCCGGGTGGCGGCGCTGGAGACCGCGAAGACCAGGACGTCCAAACTCGACATCCCGTCCACCATGATGATCTTGATTCTGCTCGTCCTCGTCGGATACCCCCTGATGACGAGCCTGTTCAGTCAGAACTAGAGAGGAGTTGCGATGTCCCTGAAGGTCTACACGGCGCTGGCGGCGCGGCTGCGGGTGCTCACCGATCCTGCTCTGCGCGATCGCGGCGAGGGCCCCATCCCGCACGTCGTCATGATCGCGATGATGGCCGCCGCCGCCATCACCATCGGCGGCCTGATCCTCGCCGTCGGTGAGGACTGGGTCGACCTGATTCCCGACTCGATGCCGTAGGCGGTGCAGGTGGACACGACCGCGATCGCCGGCCGGCCCGCGACGGGCCGGCCGGCGGCGCGCCGTGCGCGCGACCGGGGGGCGGGCACCGTCGAGATGGCGATCATCGCGCTGCCCCTGCTCATCTTCACGTTCCTGGTGGTGCAGGCGGCGCTGGTGTTCTACGCCCGCTCGATCGCGCTCGGCGCGGCCACCCAGGGCGCCAACGCGGCACGGGTGTACGGCAGCCCGGCCGGCACCGGCGAGTCGAACGCCCGCGACTTCCTGGAGCGGATCGGGGTCGGGCTGGAGGACCCGGTGATCAACGTGCGCACCGGCGCCGAGAGCGTCACCGTGACCGTCACCGGCCGGGCGACGAGCATTCTTCCGCTGGTCAGCTTCGACGTGGAGCAGAGCGCCAGCGGGCCCGTGGAGAGGTTCATCCCGTGACGGGCACACCGCGCGACCGGGGGTCGGCCAGCATCGAACTGGCCATCCTCGTCCCCGTCGTGCTCGTGTTCTTCATCGGCGTCATCATCGCCGGGCGCTTCAGCATGGCCCGGCAGGCCACCGAGGCCGCGGCGTACAACGCGGCGCGTACGGCCAGCCTGTCCGGCACCGCCGCGACGGCGGCCAGCCGCGGCCGGGACGCGGCGGCGGCCTCCTTCGCCGCCGAGGGCATCACCTGCCGCACGCTGACCGTGACCGTGGACACCAGGGGCTTCTCCGTCCCGGTGGGTCAGCCCGCCACGGTGACCGTGCGGCTCACCTGCGAAGCGGAGTTCGCCGACATCGCGCTGCCGGGCATGCCGGGCAGCGCGCGGCTCACCTCCGAGTTCACCAGCCCGCTCGACACCTACCGGAGCCGGACATGATCAGGGACGACCGCGGCAAGGTCACCATCTTCGTGGCGATCATCGCGCCCGCCTGGATCGCCATGCTGGGCCTGGTCATCGTCGGCGGCGGGCGGGTACGCGCGTACCAGCGAGCCGACAACGTGGCCGCCGAGGCCGCCCGCACCGCCGGGCAGGCCATCGCCCCGGGCAGCGCCATCCAGGGCGGCCGCAAGGTGATCGACCCGGCCCTGGCCGCCGCGGCCGCCCAGGCGTACCTCAGCGCCGTCGGCGCCACCGGCACCGTGACCGTCTCACCCGACGGCCAGCAGGTCACCGTCGTCGCGACGATCCGCTACGACAACCCGTCCCACCTGGAATTCCTCGACGGTCCCACCTGGACGGCCACCGGCCAGGCGACCGCCACCATCCTCATCGGCTAGACCCCGCGCGGCGACACGGAAAGGGCGGAGACCATGACAGACGTCCGGCGCACCCGGCCCCACTGGACGTTGCGCCTGCTCACCGGGCTGGCGTCGCTGATCGCGCTCACCGCGGTCATCGGCGGCGTGCCGGTGGCGCTGGTGAAGTTCGCGGGCAACCCGCTGCCCCGCCACGTCCCGACCCTCGACGAGCTCGGCACGCTGCTGACCTCGCCCGACAACGGCGACCTGTTCCTGCGGGCGCTGACCATCGCCGGCTGGATCGCCTGGGCGACGTTCACGCTCAGCGTGCTGGTCGAGATCGTCGCGCGGCTGCGCGGGCGCCGCGCGATCCGGCTGCCCGGCCTCGGCCTGCAGCAGCGCGTCGCGGCGGGTCTGGTGGGCGCCCTGGTCGCGGTGTTCGCCGGGGCCAACCTGGCCGCCGCCGCAGCGCTGCCCGCCCCCGCACCGCTGCGCGCCATCGCCAGCGTGCCCGTCGCCGCCGCCCCTGCCGTGGTGCGGGGTGACATCTCGCCGTGGGCCGGGCCCGACACGGCCACCTGGGCCGCGCCGCCGGTCGCCCGCGACACCGCCGTGTGGGCCGCGCCCGCCGCCCCGGTCCTGGCCGCTGCCCCGCCTGCCGCTGCCCCGCCCGCCGCCGTAGCGGGCGTCCCCGTGGCGCGCGCCGCCACCGCCGCGGTCCAGCAGGCCCCCGCCCCGGCCCGCCAGCGCGTCGAGCGCCCGGTGTACGTGGTGAAGAAGGGCGACTACCTCGGCTGCATCGCCGAGCGCTTCACCGGTGACTTCGACCGCTACCACCAGCTCGCCGCGCTGAACCCGAAGCTGATCAAGAACCCGGACCACATCGAGCCCGGCTGGCGGATCGTGCTGCCCGTCGACGCGCACGACCACGGCCCGATCCGCCACGCCACCGGCCGCCTGCTGCTGCCCGCCGTCCCGGAGACGCCGCCCGCGCCCGCCCCGCAGCAGCCCGCGCCCGAGCACCCCACGCCGCCGCCCAGCCCGTCCCCGGTCGCGCCCTCGGCCAGTCCCGTCGCGCCGAGCCCGGCCGCGTCGACCCCGGCCGCGTCGCCGTCCGGGGTGGAGACCCCGCCCGGCGTCGTGGTGCCCGGGGCCGCCCCGCGGCCGGAGATCCCGCTGGACGAGACCGACCCGGGCCTCGGGCAGACCAAAGTGCTCGCCGCGGGCGCCGGGCTGGCCCTGGCCACCGTGCTCGCGGGCCACCTCGTGGTGCGCCGCCGCATCCGCCGCCTGCACCGGCTGCGGGTGGGCCGGCGGCGCGGCGTCGGCGGCCTGCGTACCCCCGTGCGCCAGGCCCGGCCGCCGCGGCACCGCGCCGCCGAGCGGCTCGACGCCGGGCTGCGCCAGCTCACCGCGGGACTGCGCGGGCGGGCGCCGTGGGAGATGCCCGACATCGCCGCGGCCTGGGAGCACGGCGGCGACCTGGCCATCATCCTGGCCGCGCCGTGCGCCGACCCGCCGGAGCCGTTCGACATGCAGTGGCCCAACACCTGGTCGCTGGCCGGTTCGGCCTGGCTGCCGGACCGGGTGGACACCCCGTCGCTGCTGCCCGGCCTGTTGAAGATCGGCGCCTGGCCGCAGGGCGGCGAGCTGTTCGTCGACGGCGAGCGCACCGGCTTGCTGACCCTCTGCGGCGACCCGCAGCGCTGCGACGACCTGCTGCGCTACCTCGCCGCGGAGGCCGCCACGGCAAGCTGGGCGGACGGCGCGGCGGTGACCGTCGCCGGGCTGAGCGGCGCGGACCTGCGCGCGCTCGGCTCGCTCAGCGACCGGGTGCGGGCCAGCTCCTCGGTCAGCGACGCGCTGGCCCGGATCAGCCGCCGGGCCGCGGCCAACGCAGCCGTGCTGCACGACTCGCAGACCGCCGACATGCCCACCGCCCGCGTCAACAACGTCACCGGCGACGCCTGGGGCATCCAGCTGCTGTTCGTCGCCGACCCGTGGGGCGAGCACACCGAGCAGCTGCGCGACCTGGACGCGCTGCTGGCCGACCTCGGCCGGGTCGGCGTGGCGGTGGTCGCGACCCATCCGACCAGCACCCGGTGGTCGGCGACGATCTCCGCCGACGGCGGCGTACACATGTCCTGGCTCGCCGTCACCGACATCACCGCCTGCGACCTGACCAGCGACCGGCTGGCCGCCCACGTGGCGGCGCTGGCGGAGGCGGCGGAGGCGGCGGCCCGGGTCCCGGTGCAGTCGGGCGGCGGGGCGCGGCACCGGCTGCGCTGACCGGCTGTCGGCGATCCGTCCCCCGGTGGACCGGCGGCGCGGGCGGTGACTAGGGTCTGCACGTCCGCGTGTCGACGCAGTTCAGGGGGGATCATGGCCGCCGAGGACCGTGCCTCGAGCCGGTTGCGCGTCGGCGGGTGGATCCAGGACGGCGATCCGGCGCAGACCGGTGGGCCCGTGCCGGACCAGCCGGGTGCGCCCCCGCCGCGGGAACACCCAGGCGAGGGGTACGCGCGGCGCCCCGCTCCCGGCGGCGAGGCCTTCGGCCCGGATGGCCCTGACGGGGACGCTTTCGGGCCTGATCCCGGTCGCGGCCGGGGCGCTTACGGCCCTGGCGCCGGTGGTGAGGCTCCCCGCCTGTGGTCCGCACCAGGTAAGCCTTCCGGCCCGTGGCCCGCACCAGCTGAGGCTTCCGGTCGGCGGCCCGCGCCGGGCGAGGCTTCCGGCCAGTGGCCTGGGCCGGGCGGGGCTACCGGCCAGTGGCCTGGGCCGGGCGGGGCCACCAGCCAGTGGCCTGGGCCGGGCCCGGCTCCCAGCCGGTGGCCTGCGCCGGGCGCGGGATCCGCGCCGTGGTCCGAGCACGACGACGGGTGGTCGCCACAACCGGACACCGATGGCATAGAGCCGCACGAGTCGCCCGACTCGCAGCGCGGGCGGCGCAGGCTCGACCGGGCGGCCGGCCGAGGGGCGCGGCCCGCCGTGCTCGCGGCGGTGGTCGTGCTGCTGGTGGTCGCCGTGGCGGGGGCGCTCTGGGCGGTCTCCTCCGGCGACCCGGACTCGCGGGCCGACGGCACCGGGATCTTCACGGCTGAGGGCACCGCCGGGGCGACGCCCGGGGTGCCCGCCGCAACCGGATCACCGGGGGCCGAGGCCACGCCGTCGGCCGCCGCGTCCAGTGCCGCGCCGAGCCCGTCGCCGTCGGTCAACGCCGCCGCGTTCGGGCCGGTCACCTACGAGGCCGAGGCCTCGGGCAACACGCTGCTCGGGCAGGCCGAGGTGGTCGCCCTGGCGGGCGCCTCCGGCGGCCGGGTGGTGCGTCACCTCGGCGACGGCGCGGGTGCCAAGAAGGACGGGGCGCTGCGCTTCAACGCGATCACCGTGCCCGAGGCGGGGACGTACACGCTGACGTTCTACTACGCGCAGGTCGCGGGGCCGCGCGCGGACCGGGTCACGATCAGCGTGGCGGGCGGGGGCACGGTCACCGCGACCGTCGCCGGGGACGGCGCCTGCTGCGCGAGCAGATCGGTGAGCGTACGCCTGAGGGCCGGTGCCAACGCCGTCACCTTCACCAACACCGGCGGCCCGGCGCCCGCGATCGACCGCGTGGTCGTCCGGCGGTCCTGACCGCCCCGCCGGGGGCGCTACGGTGGGCGCCATGCCTCACACCCGAGTCGAGCGCGCCGTGGCGCTGCTGTGCGAGCACTACGTGTTCCCGGAGCGCGCGGCGGCGGCCGCGGCCGACGTGCGGGACCGGCTGGCCGCGGGGGAGTACGACGGGCTGGACGAACCCGCCCTCGCCGAGGCGCTCACGGCACGGCTCGCGGCACACTGCGCCGACCGGCACCTGCGGCTGACCGTACGCGACGGGCAGCCGCACGAGCCGCTCTCGGCCGAGGCCGCGCAGGAGCTGTGGCGGGAGCGGCTGCGGCTGTCCAACCACGGCATCGCCCGCGTGGAGCGGCTCGGCGGCAACATCGGCTACCTGGACCTGCGGCTGGTCACCGAGGCGGCGGGCGGCGGGCGGGCGATCGCGGCCGCGATGGAGCTGGTGTCGCACACCGAGGCGCTGCTCATCGACCTGCGGCGCAACCGGGGCGGATCGCCGGACGGGGTGATCTTCTGGACCAGCTACCTGTTCCCCGACGGGCAGACCCATCTGAACAGCATCACCTCGGCCGCGACCGGGCTCACCCGGCAGTACTGGAGCCTGGCGTACCTGCCCGGCGAGCGTTACCTGGACCGGCCGGTGTACGTGCTGACCAGCGGATCCACCTTCTCGGCAGGGGAGGAGCTCTGCTACAACCTGCAGGCGCAGGGGCGGGCGGTCCTCGTCGGCGAGACGACCCGGGGCGGCGCGCACCCGACCGACGCGTTCCCGATCACCCCGACGCTGCAGATCTGGGTGCCGACGGCACGCTCGGTCAACCCGGTGACCGGCACCAACTGGGAGGGCACCGGGGTGACGCCGGACCTCGCCGTCCCGGCCGAGCAGGCGTACCCGGTCGCGTACCGCGCGGCGCTGGAGCACGTGCTGGCGAGCACCGGGTCCGCGATCGTGCGCGACGAGGCCCGCGAGGCGCTCGCCGAACTCGGCTGAGCCGCGTCGCGCCGGGCGGAGGTCCAGCCGCGTCCTGGCGGGGCGGCGGTGGGGCCGGGTCGCGCCGGGCGGCAGCGGGGCGCGGTGGTGCCCGCCGCGCGGCGTAGCCTTTGCCCGTGCGTACTGACGTGATCGCGGAGCTGCGGGCGGCGGGCTGCGTGTTCGCGGAGGACGAAGCCGACCTGCTGCTGTCCGTCGCGGACGGGCCGGGCGAGCTGGCGGAGATGGTGGCGCAGCGGGTCGCCGGGCTGCCGCTGGAGCACATCGTCGGGTTCGCCGAGTTCTGCGGGCGGCGCATCGTCGTGGAGCCGGGCGTGTTCGTGCCCCGCCGTCGCACCGAGCTGCTGGTCGAGCAGGCGGCGCGGCTGCTGCGGCCGGGCGCGGTGGTGCTGGACCTGTGCTGCGGATCCGGCGCGGCGGCGGCGGTGCTGGCCGGTCACGACGGGGTCGAGGTGCACGCGGCCGACATCGACCCGGCGGCGGTGCGCTGCGCCCGGCGCAACGTCGAGCCGCTCGGCGGCCGGGTGTACGAAGGCGACCTCTACGGCCCGCTGCCTGCCGAACTGCGCGGCCGGATCGACGTGCTGGTGGTGAATGTGCCGTACGTGCCCACGTCCGAGATCGCCCTGATGCCGCCGGAGGCCCGGCTGCACGAACCCGCGGTCGCCCTCGACGGGGGCACGGACGGCCTCGACGTGGCGCGCCGCATGCTCGCCGGGTCCGCCGAGTGGCTCGCCCCCGGCGCCCACCTGCTCCTGGAGACCAGCGACGAGCAGGCCCCCACCGCCTGCGCCCTCTTCACCGCAGCGGGCCTCACGCCCCACCTCGTCCACGACGACGACCGCGGCGCCGTCGTCGTCCTCGGCTCCCGCCCCTGACCCCACCCCGCGGCCTCCGCCCCACCCCACGTCGACCCCACTGCGCGCCCGCCCCCCGCGCCCACCCCGCGCCCGCCCCGCGCGCCCGCCCTGCGCCCGCTCGTCCGCCCCGCCCTCGCCTCGCGCTCGCCTCGCGCCCCGCGTCCGCCCCGCGCCCCTGCGGCCCGTGCGGCGCGTCCGGCGCGTGCGGCCGCCAAGATCGTCCGACTTGCCTGGCACCTGGGCGTATCTTGAGCCGCCATACCCCCATCTGCCAGGCAAGTCGGACGATCTTGGCGCGGCCCGCGGCCCGGGGTACGGGGCACGGGGCGCGGGGTCGCGGGTCGTGGGGTGGGTGGCGGGGTGGGGGTACGGTGGCGCGCGTGTGGATGACGGGTGCGTCGCGGTGGGCGGTGATGCTGTGGCTGGCCGTGCTGTGTGCGGGAGCCGGCGCGGCGGAGCAGCCCGGGCTCGGCGGCGTGCTCGCGGGCGCGGCGGTGCTGCTGCTCGTCTCCACGCTGGCCGTCGCCGCGGCGTGCGGGTTCGGCGCGCTGCCGGCCGGGCGGGCCGGGCTCGACACGGCGCTGCGGGAGCTGGCCCGGCGCACGGGTGTGCTGCGCCAGCGTGATCCCGACGCGGCGGGCCGCCCCCGCCCCCGAGCACCCTCGCTCACCCCTCTGGCCTGCTGATCCGGCGTACGCCGGGGCGGGCCGCACGGTTCTCGTCCATCCCGCCGGTGACGCGTCGCGCGCCCGGCCGGGTCGCCGTCTCCGTCAGAGGGATTCGTCATGTTCGACTTCACACTGCTCACCGGCGCCGTCCACGCCGCCGTCACCCAACTGTCCACCCTGCTCGCTCCGCTGGGCGGCGCGGCCGCCGCCGTGGTCGCCGTCACGATGCTGGTACGCCTGCTGGTGCACCCGCTGACCCGGGCCGCCGTGCGCGGCGAGCGGGCCCGTGCCGCGCTCGCGCCGCGGCTGGTGGCGCTGCGCAAGGAGCACGGCGACGACCGGGTCGCGCTCGCGCAGGCGTACACCGAGCTGCACCGGGAGGCGGGCGTCTCGCCGCTGGCCGGGCTGCTGCCGATGCTGCTCCAGGCGCCGGTGTTCCTGCTGCTCTACCACCTGTTCGTGAGCCCGGAGGTGGCCGGGCGGCCCAACACGCTGCTGGACAGCACCCTGGCCGGGGTGCCGCTGAGCGTGCACCTGTTCGCCCCGGCGGGCGGCACGGCGTCGCACCTGCTGGTGTTCGGCGGGCTGGTCGCGGTGCTGGCGGCGGTGGCGTGGGGCACGTCACGGCGGGCCGTGCGGCTGGCCGCTCTGCAGGAGCAGCCGCCGACGGGGCTGCTCGCGGCGCTGCCCCGGGTGCTGCCGTATTTCATCCTGATCAGCGCGGCGGTGCTGCCGCTGGCGGCGCTGCTCTACCTGGCCACCTCGACGGCCTGGACGCTGGCCGAGAACACGCTGCTCAGGCGAGGTCTGCCTGCCCGGCGGCAGGCCGCCGTGGCGGAGGCGGGCCCCGCGCCCGCCTAACCCGTTACGGCGAGGGGTTAAGAAGGGCACCTTCTTCTACGCATAGCGTTAAGAAGGTGCCCTTCCTTTCAGATGGCAGCAAGCTGCCATGGGTTTCGGTCGGACAGCCGATCGCGGGCGGCGAGGGGTGTCGGTACCGTCCCACATCGTGAGTAGGCACCGGCTGAACGAGGAAGACCACACGGCGATCCTGCCCAGGATCCTGCCCGAGACCGTCGAGGAGCTGGCGGCGCAGGAGCGGGAGCCGCAGCGGGCGGCCGGGCGGCGGTCGCGGCGGCCGGTCGTCATCGTCGCGGCGGCGACCGTGGTGCTGAGCACGGCCGCGACCGGCTGGGCGCTGGCCCGGCCCGCCGCGCAGGCCCCGGTGCCGCCGCTGACCCTGGCCACCGTCGGCGGCGAGAGCTACGCGGACGGCTTCGGGGAGGCCAGCCCGACGCCGGACACGCAGGCGTGGACGCCGCCGCGCGAGCCGGGGCCGCGCCCGTCCAGCCCGGCGCCGCTGCCGTCGGCCTCGGCCACGGGCAGCCCGGCCCTGGCCCCGTCGCCGAGCGCGGCCGCGCTGGAGGCCGGCGGGCGGCGCTCGCTGCGCGCGGCCTGGTCGCCCGACCGCTACGTACGGCAGAACAACGGCGACGCCGGGCTGGTCAGCGTCAACACGAGCAGCTCCGGCGAGGTGCGGCTGGCGGCGACGTTCACCGTGGTGGCGGGTCTGGCCGACGCCAAGTGCTTCTCGTTCGCCGGGTCGGACGGCGGCTACCTGCGCCACCGCGACTACCGGATCCACCACGACCGCTACGACGGCTCGCGGCTGTTCCGCGAGGACGCGACGTTCTGCGTGCGCCAGGGCGGGCTGCCGGGCTCGGTGTACCTGGAGTCCTACAACTACCGCGGCTACTACGTACACCTGCGCGGCGACGAGCTGTGGATCGACCGCTGGCGCGACCGCGACGACTTCCGGCGCGAGTGCTCGTTCGTGGTCACGTCACCCTGGGGGTGACCCGTATACGTGGTCTGTGCAGCCCGTACGTAGCTGCGGGCGGTTGTTTGCGTATGGCTACGTAGCGCTCTACGGATTGTCGCTCCCGGCCGGTTCGACGATCGTTATGGGCATGGGTGGACCACCCAGGCGCCGCCGGAGACTCCCCAGCGGCACGTGAGCCAGACTCCGTGCCGCTGGGTGGAATCGACCCCGTCGGAGGTGCCAGAACGGTTTGCGGTACCGGCCGGTCACCACCGGCCGCGTCCAGCGCTCGCAGGAGCGGTGTGGCAGGGAGGTGCGCCGTTATCCAGAGCTGGCGGCACACGACCCTGAGGCGGGGGAGTGACCGATCGTCGCTCCCTCGCCACCTGCACGACCAACAGGCTCGATCCACCGTCGCTACGTCAGTGCCAGGGCGGGCGGCGGGGCCTGGGGAGGAGGTGGCCTCCGGCGCCGGCGACGGCTCCGGAGGCCGCTCAGCGCCGCGCCGTCAGCCGGGCAGGTCCAGTTCCACGCCCGCCAGCTCGGCCCGCGAATGGACCCCGAGTTTGTGCAGCGAGCGGGCCACGTGCTGCTCGACGGTGCGCGGCGACAGGAACAGCATCTGCGCGATCTCGCGGTTGGTGCGGCCCTGCGCGGCCAGCCGGGCCACCTCGCGCTCGCGCGGAGTCAGCCCGCCGCCGTAGCCGGGGCGCCCGCCACGCGGCACGACGCCGTGCTCGCGCAGCGTGTGCTGGCAGCGCGCGGCATCCCAGCCCGCGCCGAGCCCCGTGTACACCCCGCCCGCCGCGGCCAGCACCGCGAGCGCGTCCGGGTCGCCGGGCCGCAGGAGCAGCTCGCAGCGCGCCCGGCCCTCCTCGGCCTGCGCCGCCTCGTACGGGCGCGGCTGCGCCTCGAACCCCTTGGCGGCGGCGGCGAAGTGGACGGCGGCCTCGGCGGGCCGGCCCTCGGCGGCGCACAGGTGGGCCCGGCTCAGCTCCAGCGCCGCCTCGGCCAGCGGCGACTCCAGCCCGCGCATGCCCTCGGCGAACTCCTCGGCGACCTGCCCGGCCTCCTCCAGCGCGCCGGACTGGGCGAGCACCTGCACCGCGTACGGCGCCAGCTCGGCGGCCCAGTTCCACACGTTCTTGGCGCGCACCCGGGCCAGCGCCTGGCGCGCCACCACGACCGCCTCGTCGAGCTGGCCGCGGGCGGTCAGCACGCGCAGGTACGCCCCGGCCGCGGCGGCGACCACGGGCACGGTGCTGGTCTGCGGCGCGGACAGCCCGGCGGCGTGCAGCGACTGCTCGGCGGCCTCCCAGTCGCCGCGGGCCATCGCCAGCTGCCCGACGACCAGGTGCCCCTCGACCTCGGTGGTCGGCCCGTCCGGCCCGGTGAACTCGGCGGCCCGGTCGGCCAGGCCCGGCCAGCGGCCCATGGCCCAGTCCAGGCGCAGCCGGGTGCAGCGGGCGGTGGTCTGGGTGACCGACGCGCCGACCTGCTCGGCCAGCTCGGTCGCCTGGCGCAGGTAGTCCTCGGCGGCGCGATGGCGGCCCAGCAGCATGGTGGCGTCGGCGAGGTTCTGCAGGCCGCGCGCGACCTGCTGGCGGATGGCCAGCGTCGAGTCGCCCACGGCGGACATGCGCTGCGCGGCGGTCCACGCGGCGGCGTCGCCGAGGTTCATCAGCAGGGTGGCCCGGTTGGCCAGCACCGCCATCTTGATGGCCGCGTCGTCGCAGGCGTCGGCGGCCGCCTCGGCCCGCTCCAGCCAGCTCAGGTGCTCGGCGAAGGAGAAGCCGTGCAGCACCGGCCAGGACAGTACGGCCATGGCGCGGGCCGCCAGCGCGGGCCGCTCGTGCAGCTCCTCGACCGCCTGCTCCACCTCACCCGCGCCCTCGACGTACTCCCCGGCCTGGTTCATCAGCACCAGGCCCAGCTTGAGCCGCAGCTCGCCGCGGGCCGCCAGGGGCAGGCGGTCGTCGGCCAGGATGCGGCGCAGCAGCGCGACGGTCTGGTCGGAGCGGCGGCCGACCTCGGCGGTCTGCGCCAGCCGGATGGTGAGCCGGGTGCGCACGTCGCGGGGCACCGTCTGGTCGGCGAGCACGTCCTCGAGCTGCGCGATCGCGGCCTCGTTGTCGCCCTCGGCGATGTAGCGCTCGGCGGCCGTCTCGGCGTGGCGCATCCAGGCCTCGTGCCGGCCGGAGCGGCGGTGGTGGTGGGCCAGCCGGGCCAGCGGCGCGCCCGCGGTGGCGTGGGCCAGCGTGTGCGCGGCACGGGCGTGCAGCTCGCGGCGCCAGGGGCCGGGCAGGTTGTCGTACACCGCGCGGGCGGCCAGCGGGATGCGGTAGCCGTAGCGGCCGTCGGCGGTCTCGCTGAGCACCGCCCCGGCCAGCACCTCCATCAGCGCATGGCGGCCGTCGGCGAGGTCCAGCCCGGACACCTCGCACAGCTGCTCCTCGGCGGCGGGCTCGTCCAGCACGGCCGCGGCCTCGGCGACGCGGCGGCCCTCGGCGGACAGCGCCGCGACCCGGGCGGTGGTCAGCTCGCGCAGCCGGGCGGGCGGGGCGAACCGGGCGCCGCCGAACCCGTCCGTGTCGTCGCCGAGCACCCGCAGCTGGTCGAGCACGTCCTCGATGACCCGGGGCACCCCGCCCGTGGCGGCGGTCAGCCGGGCGGTGAACTCGGCGGGCGGCTCCTGGCGGCGGGCCTGCCGGATGAGCACCCGTACCTCGTCCGGCGGCAGCGGCTCCAGCGACAGGGCGTCGGTGCGCAGGCCGGGGGCGTACGCGGTGGAGCCGCCCAGCGGCAGGCCGGGCACCGCCAGCTCCTCCGGGCGGTAGGACAGCACCAGGGCGGCCTCGGGCAGCGGGGCGGCCAGCAGCAGCGACAGCAGGTCGCGCGACTCGGCGTCGATCCACTGGAGGTCCTCGACGACCAGGGTGACCGGTCCGAGCGAGGCCAGCAGCGCCCGGATCGCCCGCAGCGTCCGGTGGCGCTCCCCGGCCGGGTCGGCGGGGGCGGGCAGCGCGTCGGGCAGCCGGTCGGCCAGCTCGGGCAGCAGCGGCCGCAGCGCGCCCAGCAGCGGGTTCAGGCTGCCGGCGGGGCCCAGGTGCGGCCCGGCGGCCAGCAGCAGGCCGGTGACCGCGGCCAGCGGCAGCGGCGGGCGGATCGGCGGGCACGCGGCGACCAGCACGGGACCGGTCGCCCGCCGGCGCCACTCGTCGATCAGCCGGGTCTTGCCGCTGCCCGCCTCGCCGGACAGCAGCAGCACGGAGGGCGGGTGGGCCACGGTGCTGAGGAATCGTTGCAGAGTCTTGCCGCGCCCGACGAACGATCGCTCTGTCTGCACGTCCGTATCTTCGCCGCACTACCGCACGAGCGCCAAGTCGTACGTTGTGAAGATCCCGTCAGGCGGGCACCGGCGTGTCGCGGATAGTCTTGCGGCGCTTGCACATCGAGGGAGGCGCGGTATGGGCCGGGTCATCGTCATCGGCGACGTGGGCGGCTGCTCCGACCAGCTCGGCGCGGCGCTGCTCGCCGCCGGGGCGCGGCGCCGGGACCTGCGCCTGCCGCCGGACCTGACCGTGGTGCAGGTCGGTGACCTCGTCGACCGCGGGCCGGACAGCTCCGGCGTGCTGCGGATCGTGCGCGAGCGCCTCGACGAGCAGCCCGAGCAGTGGATCCAGCTCATGGGCAACCACGAGTCGCAGTACGTGCCCGGCGGCGACCGGTTCTACCCCGAGCGGCTGTCCAAGCAGGACGCGGCGCTGCTGCGCGGCTGGTGGGACGATGGCAGGCTGCGGATCGCGGCGGCGGTGCGCGACGCCGCGGGCGACGACCACCTCATCAGCCACGCGGGCCTGACCCCCTATTGCTGGCGTGAGCTGGGGGAGCCGGCCACCGCCGCGGCCGCCGCGCGGCTGCTGAACGAGCGGCCGGAGCCGCTGCTGTGGCGCGGGTTCCACACCGGCGCCGACGGCGAGTCCGGGCCGCTGTGGGCCGAGGCCGGATCCGAGCTGTACGCGGGCTGGCTGGCCCACTACGCCGAGGGCGGCTTCGTGCCGTTCGGCCAGATCCACGGCCACTCCTCGATCGTCGGCTTCCGTGACCGGAGCTGGCGCTGCTCAGGCCGGGTGCGCCAGCGGGCGACGGTGGACTGGGAGGCGCGCCACGTGCGGGTGCGCGCGGGCGGCCGGGTGCTGATCGGCGTGGACCCGAAGCACGGCCGCCAGGGCGCGCCGAAGTGGTCCCCGCTGACCCTTGACGGCGCGGCGGTGCTGTTCGCCGCCCCGGAGCCGGTCCTGGCCACGGTCGGCGGGGGCGGCCATGGCGCGCCCGTGCCGGGTAGCGGGCGATCCCGGTCCGACGACGGCCCGGCGTTCGCACCCGACGGGATGGCGTCGGGGCACGACACGATCGCGTCCGGCGCGGGAGCACCCGGCGCGGCGGGCAGCGGCCCGGTGCGGCCGGACGGTCCGGGCGGGGGAGCCGGGCAGGTGGCCGAGCGTGGCGGCGCGCCCGCGACCCGGACCGGCGGCCTCGGGGCGGGAGCGGGCCGCCCGGCTCGGGCGTACGACATCGTGCTGTTCGGGGCGACCGGGTTCACCGGTGGACTCACCGCCGAGTATCTGGCCGGGCAGGTGCCGCCGGGGCTGCGCTGGGCGCTGGCGGGGCGGGATTCGGCCCGGCTGGCGGCGGTGCGGGAGCGGCTGGCCGCGCTCGACCCGGCGCTGTCGGAGCTGCCGCTGCTGCGGGCCGACGCCGGTGACGCGGCGTCGCTGCGGGGGCTGGCGGCCTCGGCCCGGGTGGTCGTCAGCACGGTGGGCCCGTACGTGCTGCACGGCGAGCCGCTGGTCGCGGCATGTGCGGCGGCGGGCACGGACTATGTGGACCTGACCGGCGAGCCCGAGTTCATCGACCTGATGTACGTGCGGCACCACGCGGAGGCGGTACGCACCGGGGCGCGGCTGGTGCACGCGTGCGGCTTCGACTCGGTGCCGCACGACCTGGGCGTATACCTGACCGTCAGGGAGCTGCCGGAGGACGCCCCGATCCGGGTGGACGGCTTCGTGCGGGCGGGCGGCACGATCTCCGGCGGGACGCTGGCCTCGGCGCTGCTCGCGTTCTCGCGGCGGCGCCAGACGGCGCGGGCTGCCCGGGAACGGCGGGCGGTGGACCCGCGTCCGGAGGGCAGGCGCGTCCGCACGCCGCTCGGCCGGATTCGCCGCGCTCCGGCCGCGGGCGGCTGGGCGGTGCCCCTGCCCACGGTGGACCCGCAGGTGGTGGGCCGCTCGGCGGCGGCGCTGGCCCGGTACGGGCCGGATTTCGCGTACACCCACAGCGCCGCGGTGAAGCGGCTGCCGGTCGTGGTGGCGGCGCTCGCGGGGGCGGTGGTGCTGTTCGTGCTGGCGCAGCTGGGGCCGGTGCGGCGCCGGCTGATGCGGCGGCTGCCGGGCGGCAGCGGCCCGAGCGAGCAGCGGCGGGCGCGGAGCTGGTTCCGGGCGGTGTTCGCGGGGGAGGGCGGTGGCCGGCGGGTGGTGACGGAGGTGTCCGGCGGCGACCCCGGCTACGGCGAGACGGCGAAGATGCTGGCCGAGTCGGCGCTGTGCCTGGCGCTGGATCCGCTGCCGGCGACGGCCGGGCAGGTCACCACGGCGGCGGCGATGGGCGACGCGCTCACGGCGCGGCTGGTGCGGGCGGGCATCCGGTTCGACGTGCGCTCGGTGGAGTGAACCGGTTCAGCCACTAACGCCTGGTGACGCGATCACTACGTGGCGGCCGCACCTTAACCGGTTGCGTCCATCGTGGCATCCACCTATGCTGATGCCGACGCTGTAGGGAGCCGGGCTTCGTTCGGGCTGCGTCACTGGAGTTCCTCGTGTCCGTCCCCCCGTCGGCCGTGCCGCCGGGCCCCGCTCCCTTCCGAGGTGAACATGAAACGCAAGATCGCGCTGGCGGCTGCGTCCCTGCTGGCGCTCGCCGCGTCCCTGGTGGCCTTCAGCCAGCCCGCGCAGGCCGCCACCGGCATCCGCGTCAGCAACGGCAAGCTGGTCGAGGCCAACGGCACCGCGCTGAAGCTGCGCGGCATCAACCACCCGCACGCCTGGTACGCCACCCAGACCAGCTCGTTCGCCAACATCAAGGCGGCCGGGGCGAACTCGGTCCGGGTCGTGCTGTCCGGCGGCCGGTGGACCACCAACACCGCCTCCGACGTCGCCAACGTCATCTCGCTGTGCAAGGCGAACAAGCTCATCTGCGTGCTGGAGAACCACGACACCACCGGCTTCGGCGAGCAGGGCGGCGCGGTCAGCCTGGACACCGCGGTCAACTACTGGATCAGCATCCAGTCCGCGCTGACCGGCCAGGAGAACTACGTCATCCTGAACATCGGCAACGAGCCGATCGGCAACAACGCGGTCACCCCGAACTGGACCGACGCCACCAAGAGCGCCATCCAGCGGCTGCGCAACGCCGGGTTCCAGCACACCATCATGGTGGACGCGCCCAACTGGGGCCAGGACTGGTCGTTCACCATGCGCGACAACGCGCCGAGCGTGCTGGCCGCCGACACCACCGGCAACACCATCTTCAGCGTGCACATGTACGGCGTGTTCGACACCGCCGCCGAGGTGACCGCTTACGTCGACTCGTTCACCAGCCGCAACCTGGCGCTGTGCGTGTGCGAGTTCGGCGACATGCACTCCGACGGCAACCCCGACGAGGACACCATCATGGCCAAGACCCAGAGTGCCGGCATCGGCAACATGGGCTGGTCGTGGAGCGGCAACGGCGGCGGCGTCGAGTACCTCGACATGGTGACGAGCTTCAACCCGGCCCAGCGCAGCACCTGGGGCAACCGCTACATCACCGGCGCGAACGGCCTGTCCACCACGTCCACGCAGGCCACCATCTACAACACCAGCGGCGACACGCAGGCGCCGACCACGCCGGGCACGCCGACCGCGTCCAACGTGACCTCGTCCTCGCTGTCGCTGTCCTGGACCGCGTCGACCGACAACGTCGGCGTGACCGGCTACGACGTCGTCCGGGTGTCGGGTTCGACGGAGACCCTGCTGGCCTCGCCGAGCACGAACTCGGCGTCGCTGACCGGGCTGTCCGCGAGCACGCAGTACACCCTGGCGGTGTACGCGAAGGACGCCGCGGGCAACCGTTCCACCCGCTCGAACACGGTCAGCGTGACCACCTCGGGCGGCGGCGGTGACACCCAGGCGCCGACCACGCCCGGGACGCCGACCGCGTCGAACGTGACCTCGTCCTCGCTTTCGCTGTCCTGGGCCGCGTCCACGGACAATGTGGGCGTGACCGGCTACGACGTGGTGCGGGTGTCAGGTTCGACGGAGACCGTGCTGGCCTCGCCGAGCACGAACTCGGCGTCGCTGACCGGGCTGTCCGCGAGCACGCAGTACACCCTGGCGGTGTACGCGAAGGACGCCGCGGGCAACCGTTCCACCCGCTCCGCCACGGTCAGCGTGACCACCTCGGGCGGCGGCACCGGCGGCTGCACGGCGACCTACACCGTCACCAACCAGTGGCCGGGCGGCTTCCAGGCGGGGGTGACCGTGACCAACGGCAGCACCGCCAGCACGAGCTGGGCGGTGAGCTGGACGTTCGCCAACGGACAGACGATCACCCAGATCTGGAGCGCGCAGGACACCGCCAGCGGCGCGAGCCACACCGCGCGCAACATGCCGTACAACGGCAGCCTCGGCCCGAACGCGAGCACCACGTTCGGGTTCACGGCGACCTGGAACAACTCCACCAACGCGGTGCCGGCGCTGACCTGTACCCGCAGCTGACGCCTTTGATCTGCGGCTCCGCCCGGGATCGCGCGATGCGGTTCCGGGCGGAGCTGTTCAGTTCCCGGCTGATGCCGTCTCCACGCTTATTGGGGAAATTGAGGCTTATTTGGAGGCATCAGCGTGTAAAAGCGTGATTTCTCACTTCGGGTCGTTAGCCTGGCGCACTGTCAGCGACACCACACGAGCTGGAGGGCATTTCACGCTATGGGTCATCGGAGATCGCTGCCCGTCGGTGCGGCGCTGATGTCAGGAATTCTCACGATGGCGGTGTCCGGCCTGCCCGCGGAGGCCGCACCGCCGAACGCCCCGGTCATCACGGAGCCCGTCGCGGACGGTGCGATGGTCAGCGCCGCCGACGTGCACATGGAGTCGGCTCCGTTCAGCGACCCCGACGGCGACCAGCACCTGTGCAGCGAGTGGGAGATCACCACCGGCGGCGAGCGGGTCTGGGCCAGCGGCTGCACCGGCGGTGTGCTGCGCTACCACATCCACCTCGGCGACGGCGTGTTCGAGAACTCGCACACCGGCCGCAAGGACCTGATCCCGGAGAAGGACTACCAGCTGCGGGTGCGCTACAAGAGCAGCAGCGGCGACGACGAGTGGAGCGACTGGTCGGAGCGGCCGTTCCGCACCGCGCAGGAGAAGAAGCCGCTGCCCGGCGCTTCGCAGTGGGTGGTCAAGCAGGACGGTTACAAGGTCGAGGAGGTGGCCGGCGGCTTCCAGCTCCCGGTCAACATCGCCATGGCGCCGGGCCACGCGCTCGACGCCAGCAAGCCGATGTTCTACGTGACCGAGCTGTACGGCAAGATCAAGGTGGTCAAGGGCGACTACTCGGTCGGCACCTACGAGGACGACCTGCTCAACTTCGATCCCACCGGCGCCTTCCCCGGCAGCGGGGAGATGGGTGTCACCGGTCTGGTGATCGAGCCGGAGAGCGGCGACCTGTTCGCGTCCATGGTCTACAAGGACGGGGGCAACTTCTACCCCAAGGTCGTCCGCTTCCACAGCACGGACGGCGGCAAGACCGCGGCGACGAAGAAGACCATCATCGACCTCGACGACGAGCCGCAGAGCGCCTCCCACCAGATCTCGAACCTCAGCATCGGGCCGGACGGCAAGCTCTACGTGCACATGGGCGACGGCATGGAGCCGGCGCGGGCGCGGGACATGAACTCCTACCGCGGCAAGGTCCTCCGGATGAACCTGGACGGTTCGGCTCCCTCGGACAACCCGTTCTACAAGGCATCCGACGGCATCGACTCACACGACTACATCTACGCGTACGGCTTCCGCAACCCGTTCGGCGGCGCGTGGCGCGCCAGCGACAAGCAGCTCTACGAGGTGGAGAACGGCGGCGGCGCCAACGACCGGTTCGCCCGGGTGACCCGGGGGACCGACTACGGCTGGGACGGCGACGTCGGCGACACCAAGAAGAACGCCCTCTACACCTGGGAGGACACCGTCGCTCCCGTCAACATCGCGTTCACCGAGCCCAGCGTGCACCACGCGTCGGGGTTCCCCGAGGACAAGTGGGGCCACGGCTTCGTCACCACCAGCGGGCCCACCTACGCGACCGGCCCGCAGACCGACGGCAAGCGGATCGTCGACTTCGGGTTCAACGCCGACGGCTCGGTGACCGCGCCGAAGACGCTGATCGAGTACAACGGCAGCGGCAAGACCACGGTGGCCGGCATCGCGTCGGGCCCCGACGGGCTCTACTTCAGCGGCCTCTACGCCGACTCCGGCACCGACCCCACCAAGTCCGGCGCGAAGATCTACCGGGTGCGGTACGCGCCGACGCAGTCCACCTCGGGCGTCACCATCTACGGCGACCGCGACTTCAAGGGCTCCTTCCAGGCGCTGGGCGCGGGCGTGCACGACGCGAGCAAGGGCGGGCTGGGCTCGGTCGGCGGCGACAAGATGAGCTCGCTGAAGGTCGGCCCCGGCTACCGCGTGGTGATCTGCCAGGACGACAGCGCCGCCGGGCGCACCAACGCCCTGAACCTGGGCCTGTGCCGCTACTACGGCCCCGGCCAGCACCAGTACGTGGGCGCCGATCTCAACGACAAGACCTCGCTGGTCACGGTCATGTCGGCGGCGGCCAAGAACGGCTCCGGCGTGACCGCGTACCGCGACGCGGACTTCGAGGGGGCGGACCAGCCGCTGGGTGTCGGCGGCTACGAGGTGAGCGCCGGCGAGCTGCCCGACGTCGACGACGCGACCAGCTCGCTGAAGATCGACCCCGGCTACCAGGCGGTGGTCTGCCAGCACGACCGCGCCGCCGGAGTCAACAGCGGCCAGGTCGGCCCGTGCCGCTTCTATGACGCGGGTGAGCACGTCACGCTGGGCGACAGCTTCAGCGACAACATCCACCTGATCGCGGTCGGCGGCCCGGCGGTGACCATGTTCAGCGAGGCCGGGCTCAAGGGCAACAGCCAGCGTTACACGCCGGGCATCTACGAGGCGGTGCGCGGCCAGTTCAGCGTGGTCGGCAACGACGCGATCACCTCGTTCCGGGTCGAGGCCGGCTACCGGGTGCTGATCTGCAACAACGACAGCAAGTTCGCCAAGAACAAGGGCGACCTCGGCCCGTGCCGGCAGTACCGGGAGGGCGTGCACAACCTGCAGGGCACGCCGGTGGACAACACCGCGTCGCTGATCACGGTGCTCGCCGGCCCGAGCAACGGCGCGCGGATGACCGTCTACCGCGACCGCGACTTCAAGGGCGTGTCCAACAAGTACGGCATCGGCGTGTACGGCGCGACCGAACTCGGCCCGGTCGGCAACGACAAGATCAGCTCGCTGAAGGTGGCCGCCGACCACCGGGCCGTGGTGTGCCGCCACGACCACACCAAGCCCGACGTGAACGTCAGCCCGTGCCGCTACTTCGCGGCCGGGGACCACAAGTACACCGGCGCCGACCTCAACGACGACATCTCGCTGGTGGCCGTCGCCAAGTAGTCACGCGAGGCCCATCTCCCCGGGCACCGCGAGCAGCCCCTGGACCAGGTTCTGGACCAGGGGCTGCTGCCTGCCCTGACGGGTCACCAGGCTGATGTAGCGGCTGGGCGCGGGCGCGCGCAGGGCCAGCACGGACACCCCGGCCGGGGGCGCGGTCAGCGACACCGACGGGATGAGCCCGATGCCGACCCCGGCCGCGATCAACGACACCGCGAAGCCGTAGTCGGTGGTCCGGCAGCAGACGTTCGCCTCGAACCCGGCGATGGCCGCGTAACCGTCCAGCAGGTCGCCGACGGATACGCAGCCCTGCACCCAGCGCTCCCCGGCCAGGTCGGCCAGGTCGATCTCGCCGCGCCCGGCCAGCGGATGCGCGGCGGGCACCACGATCCGCATCGGATCGTCCAGCAGCGGGGTGAGCGCCAGCCCCGACCGGTCGCCCGCCCGGACCGGCGGCGGGCCGTCGAAGTGGTACACCAGCGCCAGGTCGGCCCGTCCCTCCCGGACCAGGGCCAGGCTGTCCCCGGTCTCGGCCTCCAGCACGGTGATCTCGGCGCGCGGGTGCGCGGCGGCGAAGCCGGTCAGCGCCCGGGGCAGCAGCAGCTGGCCGCCGCTGATGAAGGTGGCCACGGTGAGCCGCTCGGCCTCGCCCTCGGCCAGCCGGCTGATCCGCTGCTGCGCGTGCACCAGCTCGGCCAGCACCACCCCGGCCGACTCGACGAGGACCCGGCCCGGGGCGGTCAGCGTGGTGCCGCGCGTGGTCCGCTCGACCACGGGTGTGCCCAGGCTGCGCTCCAGCGCGGCGATCTGCTGGGACACCGCCGACGGGGTGAGCAGCAGCGCCTGCGCCGCGCCGCTGAAGCTGCCGTGCTCGGCGACCTCGCGCAGGATGCGCAGCCGCTGCAAGTCGATCATTAGGACCTCTTCAAGCCGAGTAAGCAGTTCATCACTACCGCTAACAACCCTAGCGCGCGAGGCTCTTCACATGAAGCGTCAAGCCTGGCTCCTCCTGGCCGCGATGTCGGTGCTCTGGGGCATCCCGTACCTGTTCATCAAGATCGCGCTGACGGAGCTGTCACCGCCGATGGTCGTACTGGGACGGACCCTGGTCGCGGCGCTCGTGCTGCTCCCGTTCGCCTACCGCCGCGGCGCGCTGGCCAGGCTGCGCGGCAGGTGGGCCGCGATCGGCGCGCTGTCGCTGCTGCACGTGGTCGCGCCGCAGCTGCTCATCACGTACGGCGAGCTGCACGTCAGCTCCTCGCTGACCGCGCTGCTGCTGGCGGGGCAGCCGCTGTTCATCGTGCTGCTGGCGCTGCGCTTCGACGCCACCGAGCGGGCCGGCGCCCGCAAGCTGCTCGGCCTGTTCGCCGGGCTGGCCGGGGTGGCCGCCGTCGTCGGCTTCGACCTCGGCGGCGGCGACCGCCTGGAGCTGGCCGGCGGCGGCCTGGTGCTGCTCGCCGGGCTGTCTTACGCCGGAGCCACCATGCTGGTCCGGAAGAAGCTGGCGGACGTGCCCCCGCTGGGCGTGGTCGCCGGGACCACCGGCATCGCCAGCGTGCTGCTGCTGTCCGCGGGCCTGCTCACCGCACCCGCCGCGCTGCCCGGCTGGGACGCCGCCGCCAGCGTGCTGGTGCTCGGCCTGCTCAGCACCGCGCTGGCCTTCATGGTCTACTACCGGCTGATCGCCCTGTCCGGCGCCGCCTCCGCCTCACTGGTCTCCTACACCAGCCCCGCGGTCTCGGTAGCCCTCGGCGTGGCCCTGCTCGGCGAACCCCTCAGCCCCGCCACGGTCCTCGGCTTCGCCCTGATCCTCGCCGGCTCCTACCTGGCCACCCGCAAACCCACCCCGACCCCGCCGGCCCCCGCGGCGACCCCGCCCACCGCGGCCCCGCGCGCCGCCCTCGCCGGTCGATCATGAACTTATGGCACGGCTGAACGGCGTGTCGCGTCCACAGCCTCCTGATCGACTTCGAACGTGGAGTCGATCAGGAGGCTGTGGCCAGGACACACCGCCGAGCCGTGCCATAAGTTCATGATCAACGCGACGAGGCGTGGGCGGTGGGGGTCAGGCGGCGGTGCGGGCGGCGGCGCGGGCCTGGGCGGCGGCGCGCTTGTCCTCGAAGCGGGTGGCCTGGCGGTCCAGCTCGGCGAGGAACTCGACCAGCTCCTCGCGGTGCTTCTCGCCCTCGGGGGAGAGGTTGGCGCGCTCCAGGGCCTTGAGCTGGCGCAGCACCGGCATGACCACCTCGTCGTGGTGGATGCGCAGGTCGTAGATGCCGGCCACGGCGATCTGCACCGACTTGCGGCCGAAGTTCTCGATGGTGTGGCCGGGCATCTGGAAGTTCTTCACCACGCGGGTGATCGCCGCCATGGTGTCGTCCGGCGCCAGCTCGAACGCGGCGGTGAGCAGGTTGCGGTAGAACAGCATGTGCAGGTTCTCGTCCGCGGCGACCTTGGCCAGCAGCGCGTCGCAGACCGGGTCCCCGCTGACGCGGCCGGTGTTGCGGTGCGAGACCCGGGTGGCCAGCTCCTGGAACGAGACGTACGCCAGCGCGCCGAGCACGTCCGGGTGGTCGGTCTCGAAGCCGCCCTCCATGTGCGTCATCCGGGCCCGCTCCAGCGCGATCGGGTCGACCGCGCGCGTGGCCAGCAGGTAGTCGCGGATGGCGATGCCGTGCCGGCCCTCCTCGGCGGTCCACCGGTGCACCCAGGTGCCCCACGCGCCGTCGCGGCCGAACCGGGTCGCGATCTCGTAGTGGTAGCTGGGCAGGTTGTCCTCGGTGAGCAGGTTCACGATCAGCGAGGTGCGGGCGACCTCGGACAGCTTCGACTGGCCGGGCTCCCAGGCCTCGCCGCCCATCGGGCCGTCGAAGTCGCGGCCCTGGCTCCACGGCACGTACTCGTGCGGGAACCACTCCTTGGCGGTGGCCAGGTGCCGGTTGAGGTTCGCCTCCACCACGGGTTCCAGATCGAGCAGCAGCTTGGTCGTGGTGTCGGTGTTTCCGGTGGTCACGCGTCCTCCTGGGGTGGGCTCGTAACTACGGTACCGTAACCTACGGTGCCGTAGTCAGTCCTCGTCCGCGGAGTCTTCGACCTGCTCGGGGGTGGGAGCGGTGCCGCCGAGGTGCGCCGGCTGCCACCAGGAGTCCTCGGGGCCTTTCGGCTTGTCCGGGTAGTCGGCCTGCGCCCGGTCCAGCAGCGCCTGCATCCGGGCGTGCAGCTCGGCGGTCACGACCTCGGACTTGTCTCGCCGGCCGGGGTACATCGGCTCGCCGACCAGCAGCGTCACGGGGATGTGCCGCTGCCCGATCCGGCGCGGGCGGCCCTTGGTCCACAGGCGTTGCGGGCCCCACAGCGCCATCGGGATCAGCGGCACCCCCGCCGCCGCGGCCATCCGCGCCGAGCCGCCCTTGATCTCCTTCACGGTGAAGGACTGGCTGATGGTGGCCTCAGGGAAGACACCGATGATCTCGCCGTCCTTGAGCGCCGCCAGCGCCGCCTTGTAGGAGGCGAGCCCCGCCTCGCGATCCACCGGGATGTGATGCATCCCACGCATCAGTGGTCCCGCGATGCGGTGCTCGAAAATCTCCTTTTTCGCCATGAACCGGACCATCCGCTTGGACGGCTGCGCGGCGAAGCCGCACAGGATGAAGTCCAGGTAGCTGATGTGGTTGCAGGCCAGCACCGCGCCGCCCGAGGTCGGCACGTGCTCCGCCCCGCGTAGGTCGATCCGCAGGTCAAGGACGCGGAACGCGGTCTTCGCGAGGGCGATCACGGGCGGGTAGATGCGGTCGGCCATGGCGTAACACTAGAGCCAGCCGCCCGGCGCGGATACGGCGCGGCACATGCCACAGCAGCACCGCCGCCGGGCACAGCAGCAGCGCCGACACCGCGAACGCCGCGCCCGGCCCGCGCGCCGTGGCCAGCCAGCCCAGCGCCAGCGACCCGGCGCCCGCACCGAGCTGCAGCACCAGCGAGTCCACCGACAGCACCGTGGCCCGCTCGTCCGCGCCGACCCGGTCGTGCAGCAGTTGCCCGACCGGCGCGACCATCGCGCCCAGCCCCACGAACATCAGCAGGTACGCCGCACCGGCCGCGACGACACCGGGCAGCCCGGTCAGCGAGGCGGTCCCGGCGAGCCCGGCCAGCGCCAGCGCCGCCGCCAGCAGGCACACCGCCACGGCCCGCCCCGGCGCGCCCAGCCACCGGGCCAGCGGCACACCGAGCGCGTTACCCGCCGCCCCGGCGGCGAAGCCGACGGCCGCGACCAGCGCATACGCGAGCACCCCGCCGCCCGGCCCGCCCGCGAGCACCGCCATCCAAGCCGGGGTGAGCAGCTCGATCACGGCCAGCGCGACGCCCGACACGGCCGACATGAACAGCAGCCGGACCAGCACGTGATCCCGCCCGGCCAGCCGCAGCCCGGCCGCGACCGTGCTCGGGACCCCGCGCAGCACCTCGCCCAGACCGGGCCGCACGGTGCGCTGCTCCCGCATCGCCACCGCGACGACGACCAGCAGCACCAGCTGACACGCCACCGCGAGCAGCACCGGAACGGCCAATCCGGGCACGCTCGCGAACCATCCGCCGCCCGCTGCGCCCGCTGATGCGGCGATCGAGGATCCGTCGCCGACTACGCCCGCTGATCCGGCGATCGAGGATCCGTCCCCGGCCACGGCCGCAGATCCAGCGACCGTCGGTCCGTCCCCGGCCACGGCCGATGATCCGCCGGTCGCGCCGCCGGGACCGGCGGGCCACAGGAACGGGATCGCGCCGCCCGCGAGCACGCCGACGGCCATCGCGGCGGAGGCGGCCATCCCGCCCCGGGCCAGGCCGGGGGCGAGGTCCGCGTCGCGGCCCGCGGCGGCGTGCACCGCGTCGACGTACCAGGCCTCGGCCGGTCCGGACGACAGCGCGCGGGCCACCCCGCGCAGCATCGCCGACGCGGCCAGCGGCCACAGCGAGCCGCCCAGGCCGAGCAGCAGCAGCCCGCCCAGCCCGGTCGCGGCCGAGGCGAGCAGCACGGGCCGCCGCCCGAGCACATCGGACAGCCCGCCGGTGGGCAGCTCCAGCACCACGATGGCGACCGAGTACACCGCCCCGATGGTGGCCACTTCGCCGAGGCTGAGCCCGCGCTCCAGCATGAGCAGCACCATCGGCGCCAGGTACAGCCCGACGGGCAGCCAGGTCAGGAAGGAGATCGCGACGTACCGGCGCCGCGCCGAGTCCGCCGTGATCACGCGCGGGCCGTCCGGGGCAGGCCCGACACCACGATGCTGACCGGCCGCGCGGCCGGGTCGGCGGCGTCCTGCGCGGCCAGCTCGTCCGCGTGCGCGTAGAACCGTGCCCACAGCGCGCTGACCGACTCCGGGGTGAGCCGGAGCAGGAGATCGCCGACGCCCGACGCCTCGACCCACTCCTCGGGCAGCGCGGGCAGCGCCGCCTCGAATCCATCCAGGTCGTCGAGCAGGATCTGCGCCTGCTGGCGGCGCATCACCGCCGAAGCCGTACGCCCCTCCTCGGTCGCGGCCATCGCGGTGGCGCTCCACTCGTTGACCCGGTGCACCGCCTGCCAGCGCCGCGCGCGCGGATGTCCCGCCCCGCCCGCTTCCTCGATGAACCCGTGCTCGGCCAGCACCCGCAGGTGGTAGCTGGTCGACCCGCTGTCCGTGCCGAACCGCTTCGCCAGCTCCGTCGCCGTCGCGGGCCCGTGCTCCCGCAACGCCCCCAGCAACCGCGCCCGCAGCGGATGCGCGATCGCCTTCAGCGCCCCCACGTCCCCAACCTGCCGCACCCCATCACTCATGCCCGCACGGTAGCCCATGCAGAATTCCCTTTGCAAAGGAAATTCTGCATAGCTCCCTCTGGCGCGGCGATCTTGCGTGGATTGTGGGTGCGACACGGGCAGAAGCCGCGAAAGGGCAACAGTTCGCGCAAGATCGTCGGTGCGGGGGTGCTGGCGGCGCGATACGGTGGCTGCGGCAGTTACCGGACAGGGGGAGACACGTGGCCGTCGTCGTCGCGATCAGCGGCTCGCCCTCGCCGTCCTCGCGCACCGCCCGCGTGCTGGCAGGCGTCGCGAACAGCCTCGACGCCGAGATCGACACCATCGCGGTACGCGAGCTGCCCGCCGACGTCCTGCTCGGCTGCGACCCGGGGCACCCGGTCATCCTCGACATCGCCGAGCGGCTCCAGCGCGCCGACGGCGTGATAGTCGCCACACCCGTCTACAAGGCCGCCTACAGCGGGGTGCTCAAGGCGCTGCTGGACCTGCTGCCGCAGTACGCCCTGGCCGGCAAGACGGTGCTGCCGCTGGCCACCGGCGGCACGGTGGCCCACGTGCTCGCCATCGACTACGCGCTGCGCCCGGTGCTCACCACGATGGGCGCCACCCACGTGCTGCCCGGCTACTTCGTGCACGACCAGCTGATCAGTGACGGCCCCGACGGCGGCGCCGTCATCGCCGAACCGGCCCGCAGCCTGCTCGACGGCGTGGTCGCCGCCTTCGCCGACGCGCTCACCGCCAAGGCGGCCGCGGTCTCCGCGTGAGCCGGCAGGCATGATCACGAGATCGTGTCAGGAAGTGCGGTCTGACCAAGGGTTCCGACACGAACCAGCGATCATCGGGCGTAATCCGGTCGACAGGGGCCGTTCGGCCGCCGGATCATGCGGGCCATGACGACACCCACCCGGCAGATCAGGGCGGTGTTCGACGACGAGACGATCACCGTCTACCAGGCGTACCGCCCCGAGATCGGCGACGCCGCGCTCGCCCTGGGACGTTTCCCGGACTGGTATCGCCGCGACCGGATGACCTGGATCAAGCCCTCGTTCCTGTGGATGATGTACCGCTGCGGCTGGGGGACCAAGCCCGACCAGGAGCGGGTGCTCGCGATCCGGCTGCGGCGCGACGGCTTCGACGCCGCCGTCCACCAGGCCGTGCCCAGCCACCACGACCCCGGCGTATACCCGCAGCAGGCCGACTGGCAGCGGGCGCTCAAGCGCTCGCCGGTGCGGGTCCAGTGGGACCCCGAACGCGACCTGCACCACCGGCCCCTGCCACATCGGGCCATCCAGCTCGGCCTGTCCGGCACCGCCGTGGACTCCTACGTGGACGAGTGGACCGCCGGCATCACCGACGCCACCGCCCTGGCCCACGAGATCCACGCGCTGGTGCAGGCCCGCGAGCTGGACGCGGCGACCCGGCTGCTGCCGGTCGAGCGCCCGTACCCCCTGGTCTAGAAGTCGTAGACCGTCACCGGCACCCGGGCGGCGAGCAGCGTGCGGGTGACGAGCGGCTCGATCCGGTCCCACCTGCCGCCCGACAGGCCGCAGCCGATCCGCGGCATGTGCACCGACGCCTCCAGCCGCCTCGCCTCGACCGCGAGCTTCGCCAGGCACGCCTCGATCGCCTCGTACCGCACCGGCGGCCCGGAACTGCCGCGCCTGGTGCCCCGCTGGCCGACCATGTTCGCCACCCAGGTGTCCGGCAGGACCTGCACCAGGCGCAGCGCGCCGAGGCCGAAGTCGTTGCCGGCCCGCTCCCGGTGCCAGCGCCGGTAGTCGCGCTCCGGCTCGGGCCAGCGCCGCGAGATCGCGAGCACGAATCCCTTGCCCCAGCCGCCCGCGTCGTTGCACACGTGCGCGATCACCTTCGGGCCCTTGGCCTGCGGGCTCGTCGCGTCGCCCTTGATGACTGTCAGCGTGCTCACGGCGCCATTCTGCGCCCGGCCGGTGACAACCCGCTCGCGTTTTCCGGGCCGCTCGGGCAGGCTGGCGCGCATGTCACCGCGTACCGTCGCCGACCTCACGGCCCTGGTGGAGGCCGGTCGCAAGCCGAAGTACCTGATGTTCTGGGGCCACCAGCCGCAGCCGGACGGCAGTGTCGGCCAGGGCTGCCTGAGCCAGTGGTGGCCGGCCGCGTTCACCGCCGACGGCCACGGGTTCGCCAGCGCCGAGCACTACATGATGTGGCGCAAGGCGACGCTGTTCCGGGATGCCGCGACCGCGGCCCGCATCCTGGCCGTGGACCACCCGCAGCAGGCCAAGGGCCTGGGCCGCGAGGTACGCGGGTTCGACCAGGCGGTCTGGGAGCGGGAGCGGTTCGGCATCGTGGTGGCGGGCAGCCTCGCCAAGTTCGGGCAGGACGACGCGCTGCGCGCGTACCTGCTGGGCACGGGGCAGCGGGTGCTGGTGGAGGCGAGCCCGGTCGACGCGGTGTGGGGCATCGGCCTGTCCGCCCGCGACGACGCGGCCTGGGATCCGCGCCGCTGGCCCGGCCTCAACCTGCTCGGCTTCGCCCTCATGGAGGCCCGCGACCGGCTCGGCGGCGCCGGCCTCAGCTGACCTCGCCGTACCGGGCGGCGGGCGCGCCGGTCAGGTGGGCCCAGTAGCGGTCGCCGTACGACCAGTGCCACCACTGCGCGGCGTAGTTCACCAGGCCCGCCCGTCGCATCGCACCGGTCAGCAGGTCACGGTGGCCTCTCGCGTCGCCGACGACGCCGTCGCAGCCGGTGGGGCAGTGCGCGGGGTCGGGATCGTGCACCAGACTGCCCATCCACAGCGGGGCGCCGTCGCGGCCGACCAGGGTCAGGTCGACGGCACCGCCCGTGACGTGCGGCGCAAGGGCCGGCGGCGCGTGGTGCACGGCCGCCGCCCCGCGCAGCCAGGCGTCGTCGGCGTCCGGGCGCTCGGCGCGCAGCCTGGCCACCGCCGCGGCGAAGAGCCGCTCCTGCGCCGCCGCGGGCCGGTGGCCCTCCAGCACCAGCAGCCGTATCCCCGCCGGCAGCAGGGTCTGCGCGTTGACCAGCCGGTCGGCCACGCCGAGGCGGACCCGGGCGTACGCGCCGTCGGCGCCGGCGAACCGGTCATCCATCCGCAGCGCACGCACCGTACGCAGGTCGACCAGCGGTTCACCGCACTCGGCGACGGGCACGGCGGCGACGGCGGGGTCGGACAGCAGGATGATCTCGGACATGGGGGTGCCTTTCGACGCGGGAACGGCCGGTGCCGTCGCAGGGCGAACCGGTTCGAGATCGCATCGTGAAGCCAGGCGCTGGAATTCTTCTGTAGCAGCGCCGGTCAGCCGCCGAGCAGCTCCGCATGCTCGCGCGCGCCGTGGTCGGCGAAGACCCGCAGCGCCTGCTCCCGCGCCTGCGCGGCGGCGGCCTCGTCGCCCCGGACGGTGTGCACCCGGGCGAGGTCCCGCTGGACCCGTGCCGCCCACAGGATCGTGTTGTCCGAGTCGAAGATCTCGTATGCGGCCCGCAGGAAGCTCTCGGCCAGGTCGGCGTGCCCGAACTCCAGGTGCGCCTCGCCGAGCGCGCGCAGGCCCGCCGCCTGCCCGAACCGGTCGCCGAGGCTCTGGCAGGTGGACAGCGCCCACTCGAGCTGCTCCAGCACCCGCGCCGCGTCGCCCATCCGCAGCCGCGCCTTGGCCAGCGAACGCACGGCGTACGACTCCATGTGCTCGTCGCCGAGCTTGCGGAAGACCTGTGCGGCCCGCTCGCACGCGTCCACCGCGTCGGCGTACTCGCCGCGGGCCCGGTGGTAGAGGCCGAGGGTGCGCAGGGTGAAGCCCTCCCCGCGCGCGTTGCCGGTGTCGCGGTAGGCCCGCAGCGACTCGTCCAGCGTGGACCGGGCCTTCGCGTAGTCGCCCAGCTCCAGGTGCACCGACCCGGTCATGCGCAGCGCGTACGCCAGCCCCGGCCGGTCGTCGAGGCCGCGCAGCAGCGTGCACGCCTGCTCCAGGAAGTGCAGCGCCTCCACCAGGTGACCCGGCTCGCGGCAGGCGGTGCCCAGCCCGGCCAGCGTCGCCGCCTCACCCTGCAGGTCACCCACCTCGCGGAACTTCATCAGCGCCTCGGTGTAGAAGTGCCGCGCCTCGACGTAGCGGTCCTGGTAGTAGCGCAGCTTGCCCAGCTCGGCGAGCATGACCGCCTCGCGCCGCGCGTCGCCCGCCGCCCGCGCCGCGCTCAGCGCGGCCTGGTTGATCCGGTTGCTCACCTCGAACCGGTTCGTGCCCGACGTCACCGCCGCGTAGCGGGCCGAGGCGACCTCGCAGACCAGCTCGTGCAGGCCCAGCGCCGCGGCCCGCTCCACGCCCGCGGTCAGCGACTGCTGCTCGGCGGCGAACCAGTCGCCGGGGTCCGCCGAGGCCCGCGCCGCCATCTGCTCCGACGGCCGGTACGTCTCGTTGAGCGTGTACCGCCAGCTCACGTCCTCCGGCGGCGCGGCGGCGCCCAGGTTGTCGATCAGCGACAGCCAGCCGCCGATGGTGCGGGCGACCGCGTCGACGAGGTCCTGCCTGGGCTCGTCCCGCTCGGCCCGCTCCCGGGCGTAGAGGCGGACCAGGTCGTGCATGCGGTAGCGCAGGTTGCCGAACGCGTCCACGCCCACGTACTCGACCAGCTGCGCGTCGACGAGCGCCTCGACCAGCCCGTCGGCGTCGGCCTTCGGGATGTCGAGCAGCCAGCTCGCCACCCAGATGGAGAAGTCCGGCAGCCCGAGGTAGCCCAGCCGGCGCAGCATCGCCGACTCCCGCGGGGACAGACCCTGGTGGCTCAGCTCGATGCTGGCCCGTACACACAGATCGCCGGCGGACAGCTCGGACAGCCGCCGGCTCTCGTCGCCGAGCCGGTCCGCGAGCAGGCTCAACGGCCAGCGCTGCCGCGACAGGAGTTTCGCCCCGGCGAGCCGGATCGCCAGCGGCAGATTGCCGCAGTGGGTGAGGATGCGCCCGGCGGCGACCGGGTCGGCGGCGACCCGCTCGCCGCCGACGATACGCGCCAGCAGGTCCATCGCCTCGGCGTCGTCCATGGTGCCGATCTCGCTCACCGTGGCGCCCTCCAGCCCGCCGAGCCGGGCCCGGGACGTGGCCAGGAGCAGGCAGCTCGCGCTGCCCGGCAGCAGCGGCCGGACCTGCGCGGCGTTGCGGGCGTCGTCGAGCAGGATCAGCAGGCGGCGCGGCCCGGCCACCGACCTGAAGAGCTGGCCGCGCTCGCCGAGATCATCGGGGATCTGCTCGTCGGCGACGCCGAGCGCGCGCAGGAAGCGGGCCAGGATGTCGCCCGGGTCGGCGGGCGAGTCGCTCATGCCGCGCAGGTCGGCGTGCAGCTGGCCGTCCGGGTAGGCCGGCGCCAGCTCGCGGGCCGCCCTGGCCAGCAGCGTCGACTTGCCGCTGCCGCCCTGGCCGGTGATGACGCGCACCCCGGAGGCGGCGGCGATCAGCTCGTGGAGTTCGTGGGCGCGGCCGGTGAAGTCGGAGGGCACCGGCGGCAGCTGGCTCGGCACCCGCGCGGGCGCGGGACTGTCCACGGCGGGCGCGAGGTCGCCGCGCAGGATCGCCGCGTGCAGCCCGGTCAGCTCCTCGCCCGGCTCGACGCCCAGCTCGTCGATGAGCAGGTCGCGGCACTCGCGGAAGGAGGCGAGGGCGTCGGCCTGACGGCCCAGCCGGTACAGGGTGACCATGAGGTGGCCGCGGAAGCGCTCGTCGGTGGGGTGCCGGCCGACCAGCCCGGTCAGCTCGGCGAGGTCGGCCCGGCCCAGCGCCACCTCGGCCGCGACGCGCTCCTCGACCGCGGCCAGCCGCCACTCGTCGAGCCGGGTCGCCTCGCCGGCCAGGGCGGTGTCCTCCAGCCCGGCCAGCGCCGGACCCCGCCACAGCGCGTCGGCCTGCCGGTAGAACTCGACCGCCGCGGCGGGCGGGGCCTGGCGCGCGCGGTCGAGCAGCGTGGTGAACACGTTGACGTCGAGCGACTCCGGCGGCGTACGCAGCAGATAGCCGGGTGGGGCGGTGACGATGACCTCCGGGTGCCCGGCGTCGGCCATGGCCTTGCGGAGGTTCTTGACGTACGTCTGGATCAGCGCGCGGCCGGTGTCCGGAGGCTCCTCGCCCCAGACGATGTCGATCAGCCGGTTGACCGGGATCACGTGACCCGGTTCGAGTGCCAGTGCGGCCAGCAGTGCTTTCGGCTTGGCCCCGCCCAGGGGCACGGGCTGTCCATCGGACCAGGCCTCCACCGGTCCGAGCAGCTTGAACTCCACCTGGCCCCCCGTGCTCGTGCCCGGCCACACTATCGAGCCGGACGGCCCACCCGGAATCGTCCGAGTGGTCACGGGATGCTTTCGGCCCCCCATCGTGGTCGGTGGGGGGCCGAGATATACAGCGGTCAGGCGATCGGACCGGCGGGGGATCAGAAGATGACGTCGAAGCCGCCCCAGCCGCTGCTGATCGCCGAGCCCGTGCCGGTCTGGAACCCGCCGGCGCCGTTGCCCTTGTAGAGGTGCAGCGCCTTGGTCGTCGAGTTGCGGGCGATCACGTCCGGGTAGTTGTCGTTGTCGAAGTCGCCGACCGAGGTCACCGTGTCGAAGGCGAACCAGTTGGTGCCGATGACACCGCCCGTACCGCTCTGGAAGCCGCCGGCGTTGTTGCCGCGGTAGAGGTGCAGGTCCTTGGTGGTGGCGTTGCGGGCGATCACGTCGGCGTCGCCGTCGTCGTCGAAGTCGCCGGGCGAGAAGACGGTGTCGAAGCCGCCCCAGCCGCTGCTGATCGACGCGCCGGTGCCGGCCTGGAACCCGCCGGCGCCGTTGCCCTTGTAGAGGTGCAGCGCCTTGGTCGTCGCGTTGCGGGCAAGCAGGTCTGCGTGGTCGTCGTTGTCGAAGTCGCCGGGCGAGAAGATCAGGTCGAAGCCGAACCAGTTGGTGCCGATGACGCCGCCCGTGCCGGGCTGGAAGCCGCCGGCGCCGTTGCCGCGGTAGAGGTGCAGGTCCTTGGTGGTGGCGTTGCGGGCGATCACGTCGTCGTCGCCGTCTTCGTCGAAGTCGCCGGCCGACACGACCATGTCGAAGGCGGACCAGTTGGTGCCGATGACGCCGCCGTTGCCGGTCTCGAAGCCGCCCGCCCCGTCGCCGCGGTAGAGGTGCAGGTCCTTGGTGGTGGCGTTGCGCACGAGGATGTCCGCGTGATCGTCGCCGTCGAAGTCCCGCCCGCTGCTCGTGCCGGTGCTGCCGGTGATCTTGTCGTAGCTCCAGCCGATGTAGCCGCCGTTGATGAGGCTCTGCCTGTTCTTCTTGACGTGCCGTCCCTGGGCGCTCGAGCTGTACTCCTCGTACACCCACAACTCGGTCTTGCTGCTGTCGACGTACTCGTCGAAGAGCATCACGTGCCCCTCACCGGGGTTGGGGCTGTCCCAGAGGATGGCGTCGCCCGGCAGCAGATTGGTCAGGCTGTTTCCCAGTGTATCCGTGTCGCCCTGCGTGGCCAGGTTGTCGGTGTTGCGGTCCCAGCCGCCCAGCTTGGGCAGGTGCCACGCCATCGAGACGAAGCCGGAGCAGTCCGGACGGTACACGTCGCCGGTCACGGAGGGCTTCTGGTCGGCCTGGGCCTGGCTATAGATGACGCCATAGGTGTCGATCCACCATTGTGCCCGCGCCAGCACCTCGGAGCGGCTGATCTGACCGCCGACCGAGGACGCGGCATGCGCGGGAGCGGGGGCGGCGATCTCGGTGGCGGTGATGCCGAGACCGGCGGCCATGGCGACGCCGAGGGTCGCGGTCGCGATGCGGCGGAACAGGTTCGTGTGCATGGGGGTGTCCCTTCTGGGTTCGCGTCCCGGCCGGATTGAGGAGTTCCGGGGAGCGGTGCCGGGCGCCCTGCCCGACGCAGAAGAGATTCGACGGCGGCGATGGAGTGACGCTGTAATCGGGATGCAACCGCCGTTACAGCGCCGCGGCGATCGCCTTTTCCGCAGGTGGGTACGCATAGCGGCGCCCCGCGGTGGATGTCGCGGGGCGCGCTGGTGTCAGATGTGGACGGGCGTGCCGGAGCGTCTTGCAGCCGGTGGTCAGCGCGTCGTGTTGAAGCCCGGGAGGTGGCGGTCGCGGGCGGAGGTGAGGTGGTGGTGCATGGCCTCCGCGGCGCCGTCGGCGTCACCCTTGGCGATGGCGGCGGCGATGCGCCGGTGCTCGCCTGCGGTGTCGCCGGTGCCGGCCGAGGGGAAGTACAGCCGGTGCAGGTGCAGGTGGGAGTGCAGCCGGATGATGGACTCGCGCAGCAGGCCGCTGCCGGAGGTCTCCGCGATCAGGTCGTGGAACTTCGCGTCGAGTGCGGTGAACGCGGCGTGCCGCCGGTAGCCGTCTCCCGCTTCGACGCCGACGGTCGCGGCGGCCTCCTCCTTGACCCGGCGGCGCTGCTCGGCGTCGGCGTGCACGGCGGCGCGGCGGGCGGCGGCGGGCTCCAGCAGCAGCCGCATCTCGAAGAGCTCGTCGAACTCGGCGCGGGTGAGCAGTGGCGTGGTGGTGTATCCGGACATGGCCCGCTTGCGAACGAGGCCGTCGGACTCCAGCCGGGCCAGCGCCTCGCGGACCGGGGTGGGGGAGACCTCCAGGGTGCGGGCGAGGCCGTCGATGCTGACCCGCTCGCCGGGCGGGATGGCGTGTTCCATGATCAGCGTTTTCATGGATTCATAGACGTCGTCAGTCAGCGTGAGCCGCTGCGCGGGCCGGACGCGGCCCGAGATGGGCGGTGTGACCATCTTGCACCCCTTGACTGTCGCCGTCGTGAGCGAGTACACCTTACCGATACGGCAATGATATAGGATCTATGATCCTAGGGAAGGGCGACCACGTGCGGATCGACGCGCACCACCACCTGTGGACCGCCGACTACGCCTGGCTGGGCGAACCCGGCCTGGAGCGGCTGCGGCGCGACTACACGGTCGACGACCTGCGCCGCGAGCTGCCCACCGCGAAGATCGACTTTACCGTGCTGGTCGAGGCCGGGCAGTGCCGGCTGGAGGAGACCGAGCGCTTCCTGGCCCTCGCCGGGCAGACCCCGGAGATCGCCGGAGTGGTCGGCTGGGCCTCGCTGACCGATCCCGACCTGCCCGGCACCATCGCCGCGCTGCTCGCCGGGCCTGGCGGCGATCTGCTGGTGGGCATCCGCGACCAGGTGCAGGCCGTCGCGGATCCGGCCTATCTGGCCAGGCCGGACGTACGCGGCGCGCTGCGCGCGATCGGCTCCGCCGGGCTCGCCTTCGACCTGGTGGTGCGCGCCGATCAGCTGCCCGCCTGCGCGGCGGCGGTGCAGGCCGTGCCCAACACCATGTTCGTCCTCGACCACCTGGGCAAACCGAGCATCACGGCGGACGGGCTGCGCGACTGGCGGGACGCGGTGGCCCCGCTGGCGATCTGCGACAACGCCGTGGCGAAACTGTCGGGGCTGCTCACCGAGGCCGGTCCGGGCTGGACGGCCGAGGCGATCGCGCCGTTCGTGGAGACCGCGCTGGAGCTGTTCGGCCCCGACCGCGTCATGGTCGGCTCGGACTGGCCGGTGTGCGAGCTGGTCGCCACGTACGCCGACGCGATCTCCGCGGTCACCCAGTGCCTGTCCGGGCTGTCGCCCTCGGAGCGGGCCGCCGTCGAGGGCGGCACCGCCGTACACACCTACGATCTGGAGATCAACCGATGAAGTTCATGCGGGTCGGCGCGCCCGGCGCGGAGAAGCCGGTGCTGCTGTCCGGCGGGCGGCACTACGACCTGTCGGGGATCACCGCCGACATCGACGGGGCGTTCCTGGCCGACGACGGGATCGCCCGGGTGCGCGCGTCCCAGGCCGGGCTGCCCGAGATCGACGTGACCGGGCTCCGGGTGGGCGCGCCGGTGGCCCGGCCGGGTGTGGTGCTGTGCGTGGGGCAGAACTACGCGGCGCACGCCGCCGAGTCGGGCGCGCCGCCGCCGGCCACCCCGATCGTCTTCTACAAGGCCCCGAACAGCGTCGTCGGCCCGTACGACGAGGTGCTCATCCCGCGCGGCTCGACCACCACCGACTGGGAGGTCGAGCTGGCGGTGGTCATCGGCCGCCGGGCGCGTTACCTGGAGTCCCCGGCGCGGGCCCTCGACCACGTCGCCGGTTACCTGCTGTCCAACGACGTGTCCGAGCGGGACTTCCAGCTGCACCAGTCGGGCGGGCAGTGGTCCAAGGGCAAGTCCTGCGAGACGTTCCAGCCGCTCGGGCCGTGGCTGGTCACCCCCGACGAGATCGCCGACGTGCAGGGGCTGGGCCTGCGCTCATGGGTCAACGGCGAGGTCCGGCAGGACTCCAGCACCAAGGACATGATCTTCGACGTGGCGTACCTGGTCTGGCACCTGTCGCAGTACACCGTGCTCGACCCGGGCGACGTGGTGAACACCGGCACGCCGCAGGGCGTGGGCCTGTCCGGCCGGTTCCCGTACCTGGCCGAGGGCGACGTGGTCGAGGTCGAGATCGACGGGCTGGGCCGCCAGCGCGTCACCATGGGCCAGGCCTGACCTCGGCCCGCAGACGCGGAGGCGGTGCGGCCGGCGGCGTGCCGCACCGCCTCCGTCCACATCGTTCGTTCATGCGCGGAAGCAGCTGAGAACAAAGGGTTTCGCCGTCGGTGATGTGACACATTCACGGTCAGTGGCGGCGCCTGCCCCGAACGTAGTCTCGATCGATCTGCTTCTTTGCTCATGAACGGGGGCCATATGAGATCGACGAGAATCGCCACGGGTGCGACAGCGGCCGTCGCCGCGCTGGTCGCGGCACAGCTCACCGCGGTGTCACCCGCCGCCGGGGCGGCGCCGATCGGGTACGCCTCGATCTACTCCGCCCGGGACCACGTCAACGAGCTGCGGATGGCCTGTGACGTGCCGCTGCCTGTGCACGGTGGCGGCGGGCGCGGGCACACCCGGTCCGACTTCGACGGCGACCTGTCCGAGGACATCGTCAGCTTCGGCACCAACGAGGTCACCGGCAACCGGCTGGTGGTCGTACGGCTCACCGGGCAGCGCTGCGTCTTCTACGGCCCGGCGGTCAAGGACTCGATCGAGGCGGTCGCCACGGGCGACCTCGACCACGACGGCTTCGACGACCTCGTGCTCGGCATGCCGGGGCACGCCGCGGGCGCCGGGGCCGTGTGGGTGGTGCCCGGTTTCCAGGCGGGGCTCAACATCTCGTTCAGCACCTACTGGGAGCAGAACACCGAGGGCGTGCCGGGCGGCGGTAACGCGGGCGACCGCTTCGGCGCGGCGCTGGCCCTCGGCGACATCACCGGCGACGGGTACGCCGATCTGGCGATCGGCGCCCCCGGCGAGACGTCGGGGGCCTACCCGGGCGAGGGCGCGGTGACCGTGCTCTACGGCTCCGCCACCGGCCTGACCGTCACCGGCGCGCAGCGCTTCCACACCGGGCTGGCGAGCGTGCCCGGCGCGCCCGCCGGGCCGGACGAGAACTTCGGCCGGGCGCTGGCGATCGGCGACGTCACCGGTGACGGCAACGGCGACCTCGCGATCGGCTCGGCGGTCGGCGGCGGCAACGTGCTGCTGCTGCCCGGCACCGACGACGGCCTGGTCACCACCGGCGCCGACGTGGTCACCGGCACGGAGCTGTCCTCCGCGAACGTGGTGGTGCACGGCTTCGGCACCCAGCTGACCGTCGCCGACGTCACCGGCGACGGCCTCGCCGAGGTCATCGCGGGCACGCCGGACAGCGACGTCAAGGGCAAGGCCGCGGCCGGCGCCGTGGTCGTGCTGGAGGGCCGCCCCGGCGGCATCGCGGCGGCATCCCGGCAACTGCTCGGCCAGGGCAGCGCTCCGGGCATCCCGGGCACCCCGACCGCGGGCGACCGCTTCGGGGCCGCCGTCGCCACTGGCGAGATCAACGGCACCGCGCCGTTCGACCTGGCCATCGGAGCGCCGGGTGAGGACGTCTCGACCCACGCCGACGGCGGGGTGGTGGCGATCGTGCCGGGCGCGGCCGTGCTCGGCGCGGGCAGCACGCAGCTCAGCCTGTCCTCGATCGGCCTGACCAACCAGACGGACGGCCGGTTCGGCCAGTGGCTGACCGTGATCGACCGCTGGCACGACAACAATCAGGGTGACCTGATCGTCGGGCATCCCGGCGCGACCGGCGGCACGCTGCCGCAGAACGGCGCGCTGTACATCTTCCAGGGCGTCCCCGGCGGGCAGCAGTTCGGCGAGCAGACCCCGGCCCACTACGTCCAGACGCCGACCGACGTCATCCTGGGCAGCTTCGGCCGCCCGTAGGCGCCGCCGCACCCATGATCGAGGCTCCGTTCCCGCCGCTGAACAGCGGGAACGGAGCTTTGCCCGGCAAGGCGGCGGTCAGCGAACGAGGCGCAGGCCGCTCATCCCGCCGTCGACCGCGAGTGACGTGCCGGTGGTGGCGCCGGAGCGCGGCGAGGCCAGGTAGGCGACCGCCTCGGCGACCTCGTCCGCGGTGACCAGCCGCCCGGTGGGCTGGCGGGCCGCCAGCTTCCGCTTCTCCTCGGCCGGGTCGGCGGCGTCGGCCAGCAGCCGGGCCACCCACGGCGTGTCCACCGTGCCCGGTGCCACGCAGACCACCCGGATGCCCTCGCCGACCAGATCGGCGGCCATGGCCAGGGTCAGCGCGTGCACCGCGCCCTTGGTCGCCGAGTAGACGGCCCGGTTCACCAGCCCGGCGCCGGCCGCGATCGACGAGATGTTGACGATCACGCCGCTCTTGGAGCCGCGCAGGTACGGCAGCGCGGCGCGGCTGGCCCGTGCCACGCCGACCACGTTGACGTCGAGGCAACGTTGCCATTCGTCGTCGCCGGCCTGCTCGACGGTGCCCACCGCGCTGATCCCGGCGCAGTTGACCAGGATGTCGAGGCTGCCGAGAGTGGCCACCACCCGGGCCATCGCGTCGTCGAGGGACGCGGTGACGTCGGCGGTCACCGCGAGGTGCGGTCCGCCCTCGCCGGGCGCGCGGTCGAGGATCGCCACCGCCGCGCCGCGTGCGGCGAGCAGGTCCGCGACGGCCGCGCCGATGCCGGACGCGCCACCGGTGACGGCGGCGACCAGGCCTGCGTACTCAGACATCTTTCCACTCCGGGCCGTCGGGGAAGGCGTAGCGGGTGAGCGACTCCTCGTGCATGCGGGCCGAGAAGCCTGGCGCGACCGGCGCGGCGTAGCGGCCGTTCACGATGCGCACCGGGTCGGCGAAGTGCTCGTGCAGGTGGTCCACGTACTCGATCATCCGGCCGGACAGGGACGCCGACACGGACGTGTAGTCGAAGAAGGACAGGTGCTGCACCAGCTCGCACAGGCCGACTCCGCCCGCGTGCGGGCACACCGGCTTGCCGAACGCGGCCGCCATCAGCAGGATCGCGAGGTTCTCGTTGACCCCGGCGACCCGGGCCGAGTCGATCTGCACGACGTCCACCGCGTCGGCCTGGAGCAGCTGCTTGAACATGATGCGGTTGTGCACGTGCTCGCCGGTGGCGACCCGGATCGGGCTGCCGCCGGGCCCGGCGTGCGCCAGGCCGGTGCGGATCGCGGCGTGCCCGAGGATCTCGTCGGGGCTGGTCGGCTCCTCGATCCAGTACGGCCCCAGGTGGCCGAGCGCGGACACCCAGCCGATCGCCTCGCCGACGCCCCACCGCTGGTTGGCGTCGATGCCGATCGGGAAGTCCGGGCCGAGCGCCTCGCGGGCGGCGGTGAAGCGGCGCAGGTCGTCGTGCAGGTCCGCGCCGACCTTCAGCTTCACCATGGCGAAGCCGTCGGCCTGGGCGCGCAGCGCGCGGCGGGTCACCTTCGCGTCGTCGTAGCCGAGCCAGCCCGCCGACGTGGTGTATGCCGGGTAGCCGCCGGCCAGCAGCTCCTCGGCTCGCTCGGCGCGGCCGGGCAGCCGGTCGGCGAGCAGGTCGCGCGCGGCGGCCGGGGTGAGCGCGTCGGTGAGGTAGCGCCAGTCCACACAGTCCACGATGGTGTCCGGGGACAGGCTGGTGAGGTACTGCCACAGCGGCAGCCCCGCGCGGCGGGCGGCCAGGTCCCACGCGGCGTTGATGACGGCCCCGGCGGCCAGGTGCATGACCCCCTTCTCCGGCCCCAGCCAGCGCAGCTGCGAGTCGTGGGTCAGCCGCCGGCTGAACTCGCCGAGGTCGAGGGTGTCCACTTCGCGTCCCACCACATATGGTGCAAGCGCTGCGATCGCCGCGGCGCAGATGTCGTTGCCCCGCCCGATGGTGAAGGTGAAACCGTGCCCGTCGGTCTCGCCGTCGGTGACGAGCTCGATGTAGGCGGCCGAGTAGTCGGGGTCGGGGTTCATCGCGTCGGAGCCGTCGAGGCTGCGGGAGGTGGGGAAGCGGATGTCGCGTACGCGCAGATCAATGACCTTCATCGCACGGCGCCCCGGGGTGGGGAGTGACGCGTCGGCATGTGATTGCTCCTTCCGGCTACATCATGGATCCTATAGGATCTAGCCCCAAGAGCAAGACACCGTCCAGAGAGGGGGATCGCCCGCATGCGGATCGCACTGTTCGTCACATGCCTCAACGACGCGCTCTTCCCGCGCGCCGGGATCGCCACGGTGACGGTGCTGGAACGCCTCGGCCACACCGTGTCGTTCCCGCAGGCCCAGTCGTGCTGCGGCCAGATGCACGCCAACACCGGCTACGCCGCGCCCGCCCGCACCCTGGAGCGCCTCACCGAGCAGGCGTTCGCCGGCCACGACGTGATCGTCTCGCCGTCCGGCTCCTGCGTCGCCCACCTGCGCGCGCACACCTCGCTGCCCGTCTACGAACTGTCCGAGCTGCTCATCGACGTGCTCGGCGTGACGGACGTCGGCGCGACCTTCCCGCACCGCGTCACCTACCATCCCACCTGCCACGGCCTGCGCGTGCTGCGCCTGGCCGACCGCCCCGAGACCCTGCTGCGCGCGGTGCGCGGCCTGGAGCTGATCGACCTCCCCGAGGCCGACCAGTGCTGCGGCTTCGGCGGCACCTTCGCCCTCAAGAACAGCGACGTCTCTGCCGCCATGGTCACCGACAAGTGCCGCAACGCCACCGCCACCGGCGCCGACTACCTCGCCGCCGCCGACAACTCCTGCCTCTCCCACATCGGCGGCGCCCTGGCCCGCCACCCCGCCGCCCCCACCCCGATCCACTACGCCGAAATCCTCGCCTCAACCGGCCCCGCCTCATGACCGCCCCGACCGCCACCGCCCTCTCCCGCGCTGATCTTGCGCGGACTGTGGGTGCGACACGCACTATCCGGGCGAAAGGGCAACAGTTCGCGCAAGATCGTCGTGATCATGGGGGTACGCCGTGAGCAGGGAGCTGCCGATCGTGGCGGGGGAGGCGTTTGCTGAGGCGGCGCGGCGGGAGCTGGGCGACGCGCAGTTGCGGGCGAACCTGGGGCGGGCCACCCGGACCATCCGTGACAAGCGGGCCCGGGTCGTGGCCGAGGTGCCCGACTGGGAGGCGCTGCGCGACCGGGCCGCAGCCGTCAAGGACGACGTCATCGCCCGGCTGCCGAAGCTGCTGACGCAGTTCGAGCAGGCCGTCACGGCGGCGGGCGCGACCGTGCATCATGCCCGCGACGCCGCGCAAGCCAACGCGATCGTCACCGAGCTGGTCAGAGCCGAGCAGGCCGACCAGGTTGTGAAGATCAAGTCGATGGCGACCCAGGAGATCGGGCTCAACGAGGCACTGGAGGCCGCGGGCATCACGCCGATCGAGACCGACCTCGCCGAGCTGATCGTGCAGCTCGCCGACGACACCCCGTCGCACATCCTGGTCCCGGCGATCCACTACAACCGCAGCCAGATCCGTGAGCTGTTCGCGCGGCGGATGCCCGGCTTCACCGCCGCGTCCGACGAGCCCGCGGTGCTCGCCGGGGCCGCGCGGGAGTACCTGCGCCGCACCTTCCTCGCCGCGAAGGTGGCGGTGTGCGGGGCGAACTTCGCCGTCGCGGAGACCGGCTCGCTGGTCATCGTCGAGTCCGAGGGCAACGGCCGCATGTGCCTGACCCTGCCGGAGACGCTGATCGCCGTGGTCGGGGTGGAGAAGCTGCTGCCCCGCTTCGCCGACCTGGGCGACTTCCTGCGGCTGCTGCCGCGCTCGTCGACCGGCGAGCGGATGAACCCGTACACCTCGATCTTCACCGGGGTGACGCCCGGCGACGGGCCGCGGCGGCTGCACGTGGTGCTGCTGGACAACGGGCGGACCACGGTCGCGCAGGACCCGGTGGGCCGGGCCGCGCTGCGCTGCATCCGCTGCTCGGCCTGTCTGAACGTGTGCCCGGTGTACGAGCGCGCGGGCGGCCACGCCTACGGCTCCGTCTACCCCGGGCCGATCGGCGCGATCCTGTCGCCGCAGCTCACCGGCCAGGACGCGGGCTTCAACCGCACCCTGCCGTACGCCTCGACGCTCTGCGGGGCCTGCTACGACGTCTGCCCCGTGAAGATCAATATCCCGGAGATCCTGATCCACCTGCGCCAGACCGGCCCCAAACCGGCCGCCGAGCGCGCCGCGATGGCCTCGCTGAGCTGGGTCATGCGCGACCGCCGCCGCTGGCGCCTGGCGCTGCGGGCCGCCCGCACCGGCAGCGCGCCGCTGCGTGCGCTGACCCGCCGCCGGGGCGGCACCCTGCACCGGGCCCCGTGGCCGCTGTCGGCGTGGACCCGCCACCGCGACGCCCCGCTGCCCGCAGCCGAGACGTTCCGTGACTGGTGGAGGCGCACCCATGAGTCCTGACCTGCCGTTGCTGTTCGCCGAGCGGGCCGGGGACTACCGCGCCGGGATCCACCACTGCACCGCGGCCGAGCTGCGCGAGGTGCTGGCCCGGCTGCTGTCCGCCGCGTCCCGGGTGGTGATCCCGCCCGGCCTGCCGCAGGAGTGGATCGACGGACTGACCGTGCCGCTGCTGCTCGACGGCGCCTCGCCCGCGGGCCCGGCCGGGTCCGGCGCGGCCGCGCCGATCACCGGCCTGACCGCCGCGGACCTGGACGCCCCCGGCGTCTCGGTGCTGACCGGCTGCGCGGTGGCGATCGCGGAGACCGGCACCATCGTGCTCGACGCCGGGGCCGGGCAGGGCCGGCGGCTGCTGACCCTGGTCCCGGACCACCACGTCTGTGTCGTACGCGACGCGCAGGTCGTCGCCGACGTGCCCGACATGATCACCGCGCTGCCCGATCCCACCCGTCCTTTGACGATGATCTCCGGGCCGTCGGCCACCAGCGACATCGAGCTCAACCGGGTCGAGGGCGTGCACGGGCCGCGCCGCCTCGACATCGTCTGCGTCCACTGACCGACCCGAGGGAAGGCACCCCATGACGAATCCGCTCGGCAGCTCCACCGTGGCGGTCAGCCCGCTCGGCCTCGGCGCGGCGTCCATCGGCAACCTCTACCGCGCCGTGCCCGACGACCAGGCCGCCGCGACCGTCGCCGCCGCCTGGGACGCGGGCGTGCGCTACTTCGACACCGCCCCGCACTACGGCCTGGGCCTGTCCGAGCAGCGCCTGGGCCGGGGACTGGCCGCGTATCCGCGCGACGCGTACGCGCTGTCCACCAAGGTCGGCCGTATCCTCGTCGACGATCCCGACGGCACCGGCGACGACCTGGCCAACGGCTTCGCGGTGCCCGCGACGCGGCGGCGGGTGTGGGACTTCAGCGCCGGCGGCGTACGCCGCAGCATCGGCGACAGCCTCGCCCGGCTCGGCCTGGACCGCATCGACATCGTGCTCATGCACGACCCCGACGAGAGCCCGGACGCCGAGCAGGCGCTGCGCGAGGCGTACCCGGCGCTGGACGCGCTGCGCCGCGAGGGCGTGATCGGCGCGGTCGGCGTCGGCTCCAAGGACCCCGGCGTCCTGGCCCGGTTCGCGACCGAGACCGACGTGGACGTGCTCATGATCGCCGGGCGGTACACCCTGCTGGAGCAGCCCGCCCTCGACGACGTCCTGCCCACCTGCGTCAAGCGCGGCATCAGCGTGGTGAACGTGGGCGTGTTCAACAGCGGCCTGCTCGCCGTCGAGTGGCCCGACGAGACCCGCCCGTACGAGTACGGCACCGCCCCCGCCGAGGTCCTCGCCCGCGCCCAGGGCATCGCGACCGCCTGCCGCCGGCACGGCGTCACCCTGCCCCAGGCCGCGCTCGCCTTCGCCGCCGCCCACCCGGCCGTGGCGTCCGTGGTAGTCGGCGCGGGCAAGCCCGGTCACATCGAGCGCAGCGCCGACTGGTTCGCCCAGCCCGCCCCGCCCGCCGCGCTGTGGGCCGACCTGGTCGCCGAGGGCCTGCTGCGCCCCGACGCCCCCGTCCCCGCATGACCTACCTGCACCTCGACCTGGACACCGGCGGCCAGTACACCGAGCCGGCGGTCGGCTGGGGCGGGCCGCTGCAGGCGCTGGCGGCGCTGCGCCGCGCGCTGCCCTCGGCCACCGGGCCGCACGACCACCGGCTGCCGGTCGCGCTGGTCACCAGCACCGTCGGCGGGCTCGGCGCGGTCGGCACCGCGCGCTGCGCCGCCGTCGGCGTGTCACCGCTGTCGGGGGCCGTCGCCGAGACGCGGGCGGAAGGCCCGTACGCGGCCGGGATGCGCGCCGCCGGGATCACCGGCATCGGGCTGAGCGGCCGCGCCGAGCAGCCGTCGTACGTGGTCGTCGAGGCCGGGCGGGCCACCGTGCACCCGGCCGGTGAGCTGTGGGGGACGGACACCCGGCAGGCCACGGCCGCGCTCGCCGAGCGGCACGGACCCGGCGCGGCGGTCGCCGTGATCGGACCGGCGGGCGAGGCCGGCAACCGCTACGCCAGCGTGCTGACCTGCGGCGCGTTCCCGCTGCCCCGGCTCGGGTTCGGGGCCGTGCTCGGCGCGCGTCACGTCAAGGCCGTGGTGTGCGTGCCGTCCGGCGCCGCCCCGTGGCCGTACGACGTGCTCGCGGCGCAGGCGCTGTTCACCGCGTACCGCCGCGAGATGCCGGGCCACCCGCTGGCCGGCCGGCAGCACGCGGTCCCCGGCTTCGGGTCCTGGCCCGGCACCGCCGACCAGCCCGGCACCGCCGCCGTACGCAACTTCGCCGACACCGCCACCGCGCCTGCCTCCTGGCCCGGCCTGCACCCCGACCGCTACACGCCGCTGCTGACCCGCTCCGGCGGCGGCTGCCCCGGCTGCCCGAACGACTGCGTCAAGGAGTACGCGGGCGCGGGCCTGCACCAGGAGGCGGTGGCGATGCTGGGGCCGAACCTCGGCATCGGCGACCTGGCCGCGATCCTGGACGCCAACGCCCGCTGCCAGGACCTCGGGCTCGACCCGGTGTCCCTCGGCGGCACCCTGGCCTGCGTCTTCGAGGCCGCCGAGCGGGGCCCGCTGCCTGCCTGGCTCGCCGACCGGCTGCCCGAAGGCATCGGGTTCGGCGCGTCCGGGCTGCTCGCCGAGCTGGCCGGGCTGGCCGCGACCCCGGATCACCCGCTGGGGCTGGGCGCCGCCGAGCTGGCCGCCCGGCTCGGCGCGCCGGAGCTGGCGATGACCGGCTGCGGCGTCGAGCTGCCGCCGTTCGACCCGCGGGTGCAGCCGGGCCTGGGCCTGATGTACGCCGCCGCGCCGACCGGCCCGCGCTACGACGTGATCGAGCACGACCTCGACTTCGACCCCGTGCACGGCCTGCCGCACTGCTTCGACGAGGCAGAACGGCTCGGGCTGTCCGTGCCCGCCCCCGCGTCCACCCTGGACGTCGCGCGCACGTTGCTGCTGGCCGACCTGTGGAGCGGGCTCGACGCGCTGCTGATCTGCCCGTACGCCAGCACCCCGACCCGGCCGCTGACCGCCGACCGGGTGTGCGAGCTGGTCCGCGCCACCTCGGGGCGGCCCGTCACCGTGGCGCAGCTGCTCAGCCTGGGCCGCGAGCGGCTGCGCGCCCAGCAGGCGCTCAACGACCTGCTCGGCGTCGCGCCCGGCACCCTGCCGGACCGGTTCTTCGCCGAGCCGGTCGCCGCCGGCCCGCACCGGGGAGCGGTGCTGGACCGGGTGGCGTTCGGCGTCGCCGTGCAGGTGCTGCGCCGCCAGTGGGCGTGACCGTCGAGGTACGGTTCCCGGCACCGCGTTGCGCGAAACGCGCATGATCCGGATCGGGCGGAGAAACCAGCCTGATCGGACCGCCGCAATCGGGCGAATCCGCTCGGCAGGGCCCACTCGCTGCCTAGGCTTACTGCATGGCTCGTACCGCCCCTGACCAGGTACGCAGTGAGGACATGTTCTCGACTGCGCTGTGGGGATACTCGATGGACCAGGTGGACGCCTACGTCGAGGACACCTCGCGGAGGATGCGGCGGCTGGCCGCCGAGATCCAGCGGCTGTCCGTCGCCGAGAACCAGCTCGGCGCCGCCCGCATCGAGATCTCCAAACTGACCTCCGAACTCGCCGAGGCCCGGCCGCTGGCCAGCGTCGGCCCCCGCGTGCAGGCGATCCTGCGCATGGCCGAGAAGGAGGCGGAGTCGCTGCGGCGGACCGCCTTCGAAGTGCTGCGCAAGGCGTACGAGGAGGCGCGGGCCATCCGGCAGGACGCCGAGGACGAGGCGTACGCCGCGAAGCGGGACTACCAGCTCGCGCTGGCCCACCGGCGCAAGCAGGACAACGACGAGATCTCCGCGGCCCGCGTCGCCGCCGGGCGGGCCGCCGCCGCGAAACCCGCGACCCGCGCCAAGCCGCCCACCAAGCTGGCGCCGCCGCCCGTGCACGGGCTGCCGAGCCACGTCCCCGACGACCCCGAACCAAGCCCGTCGCTCCACGTGACGGACACCGTCCGCCCGGAGCCGGTGATTTCGGCAGTCGAGCGCACCGCGCAGCCGGAGCCGACGATAGCCGAGCCCTCGGCCAAGGCCGGTTTCGCCAAGCCGGTCGCAGGGGACGCCGCGTCCAGGAGCGGCCCCGCGAAGCCGAGCGCCGGGAAGCCCGAGCCGACCGAGCCGGCGGCTGGGGCAGAGCCCGCGAAGCACGCTGGATCCGAGCGGCTGAAGCCGAGCGGCACGTCCGGGTTCGGGCAGGTGGAGACCGGCGAGTCTGAGCAGGTCGAGCTGGTGGTGGCACCCAGGTTCGTGGAGCCTGTCGCCATCGAGCCGGTAGGGCTGGCCGAGCACCGCGCCGCGGCTGCCGAGTCCGTGCAGGCTGGCGGGGCCGAGAGCCTGGGCCGGGCGGCGGAGCAGGTCGTCTCCGCCAACGGTTCGTCGCCCGCCGGGGCGGAAGGGCAGCGGGACAAGCAGGCCGCGGGCAAGTCCGCGCAGCGGGAGGACGCGGCGGTCGACGAGCACCTCCACAACGGGTCGAAGCGCCGCAAGCGGGGCCGCAACCAGCGCGTCAACGGCGCCGGTCCGCAGGACGTGAACGCGTCCGACAACTCCAAGAGCTACTCCGCGCGGCGCAACTGACGCCTCCACTCACATGATCAAAGCTCCGGCCGTGCTGTTCCACCAGCACGGCCGGAGCTTTGATCATGATCGGATGGTGCGGTCAGGCGGCTTTGCGCGAGCCGCGCTTGTGGTCGAAGTCCCAGCCGCGCTTGATGTCGGTGGACTCGCGCCGCTCGCCGACGCGCAGCACGTCCCAGCCGCGGCCGGGCTCCTCGGTGTCCTTCAGCGTGATCCGGTCACCGACTCTGACCTTGGGCTCCACCCAGCACGTCAGCATCCGGTTTCCGGATCTCAGGTCGACCTGAACCAGCGTTGTCATGGCGGCGACGGTAACAGCGATCCGCGTCGTTCTCCTCCGGTTTTCCGGCCGGCCGGGAGCGCGGTGGTTCACATTCCGTCGCCATCATGCCCGCCCGGAGTGCCGGTACGGGTACGGTGACCGGCCGTGAACCTGTACCTGTTCGCCTTCGCCGTGATCACGCTGGCGGCGTTCGCCCAGTCGGTGTCGGGCTTCGGCTTCTCGCTGGTCGCCGTGCCGCTGCTGGCGATGGGCGTCGGGCCGCAGCCGGCCGTCGTCGCCGCCACGGTCGTGAGCATGTGCATGAACGGGGTCACCGCGTACGCCCACCGCCGCCACGTCGACGTGCCCGCCGCGCGGCGGCTGCTGCTGTCCGTGCTGCTCGGGCTGCCGCTGGGGCTGCTCGCGCTGCGGCTGCTGCCGGACTACGCGCTGGTCGCGGTGATCGCGGTGGTGACGCTCGGCTGCACCGTGATCGTGTGGCGGGGCTGGCGGATCTCGCCCACCGGCTGGGCGCTGCGGGGTGCCGGGCTGCTGTCCGGGCTGCTCACCACGGCGACCGCGACGAACGGGCCGCCGCTGGTGGCGGCGCTGCAGGCGATGCGGCTGGAGCCGCGGTCGTTCCGGGCCACGCTGGCGCTGCTGTTCGTGACGGTGTCGCCGATCGCGGTGGCCGGGTTCGTGCTGACCGGGCTGCTCACCCCGCTCGCGGCGGCGATGGCCGGGATCGGGCTGCCCGCCGCGGCGCTGGGCGGCTGGCTGGGCAACCGCCTGTTCGCCGGCTTCGACGCGGGCTCGTTCCGGAAGGTCGTGCTCAGCGCCCTGGTGATCAGCTCCCTGGCCGCCCTCGCCAACGCCGCCACCGGCCTCCCCTGACCCGCCCACCCGGGGCGTTGATCGCGAGTTCGTGTCCAAATCCGGGGCTACACCGCACCTTTGGACACGAAACCGCGATCATGGACCTCCCGTGGGGACTCAGCAGCGGGTGGGGGAGGGTATAGGGGTGAGTGATCTTCAGGTGGTGCGGCTGGTGCCATGGGCGGAGGGGGATCTGGCGCTGCTGCGCCGGATCAACACGCCGGAGATGAAGCGGTATGTCGGCGGGCCGGAGACGGACGAGCAGGTGGAGGCCCGCCACCGGCGGTATCTGGCGCTGGGCACGGGGCAGATGTTCCGGGTCGAGCTGGTCGCGTCGGGGGACGCGGCGGGCACCATCGGGCACTGGGAACGGGAGTGGCACGGCGAGCGGGTCTACGAGACCGGCTGGAGCGTGCTGCCGGAGTTCCAGGGGCGGGGGGTCGCGGTGGCCGCGGCGCGGGCGCTGATCGAGGTTGTGCGCGCGGAGGGGCGGCACCGCTGGCTGCACGCCTACCCGGGCGTGGACAACACCGCGTCGAACGCGATCTGCCGCCGGGCCGGATTCGAGCTGGTCGGCGAGACCGAGTTCGAGTACCCGCCGGGCAGCCTCATGCGCAGCCACGACTGGCGCTACGACCTGCGCGGGGCCTGACGTCCCGGCGTACCGGAAAAAATCTTGGAAGATGTTCGTGGCGGATGTAGAGACGGCCGCGCCGGCTCCGTCCGTGAGGTGAGGGCGGGCCGACGGGGCCCGCCGGACCGGAGGGACACCGACATGAAGTACCTGCTGATGATCTACGGCAACCAGGAGAAGTGGGCGTCGATCCCGGCCGAGGAGTTCCCGGCGGAGATCGCCAAGCAGGACGCCTGGAACGTGAAGTACAAGGAGACCGGCGAGCTGCTCGGCGCGTACGGCCCGGCCGACGCGGCGGCGGCGAAGCTGGTCCGGCGCGTCGACGGGCTGCCCGCGGTGACCGACGGGCCCTACCTGGAGACCAAGGAGTACATCGCGAGCTTCTACCTGCTGGACTGCGAGAGCCAGCAGCGGGCGGAGGAGATCGCGGCGGACATGCCGTGGGCGGACAAGGACCCGGTCGAGCTGTGGCCGATCCTGCACGAGGCTCCGGGCAACGACCTGTGATCGACCCGGCCGTCGAGGGCCTGCTGCGCGAACTGGCGCCGCAGGTCCTCGGCGCCCTGGTGCGCCGCTACGGCATGTTCGACGCGTGCGAGGACGCGGTGCAGGAGGCGCTGCTGGCCGCCGCGCAGAAGTGGCCGGTGGACGGCCTGCCGGACAACCCCCGCGGCTGGCTGGTCACGGTCGGCTCGCACCGGCTGCTGGACGAGCTGCGCAGCGAGTCGGCCCGGCGGCGGCGCGAGGAGACGCAGTGGCTGGCCACGCCGCAGTCGGCGCTGCTGGGCGCCCCGGCCGACGCGGACCCGGCCGCCGACCGGGACGACTCGCTGTCGCTGCTGTTCCTGTGCTGCCACCCGGCCCTGTCGGCGCCCAGCCAGATCGCGCTGACTCTGCGCGCGGTGGGCGGTCTGAGCACGGAGCAGATCGCGGCGGCGTTCCTGGTGCCGCAGGCGACGATGGCGCAGCGGATCAGCCGGGCCAAGGCGAGCGTGCAGGCGGCGGGCGCGACGTTCGCGATGCCGGACGCCGCCGACCGGGACGCACGGCTGCGGGCCGTGCTCCAGGTGCTCTACCTGATCTTCAATGAGGGGTACGCGACCACCACCGGCCCGGACCTCACCGCCCCGCCGCTGTCCGACGAGGCGGTCCGGCTGACCCGCTGGCTGCGCCGCCTGCTGCCCGACGACGCTGAGGTGGCCGGCCTGCTCGCGCTGATGCTGCTCACCGACGCCCGCCGCCCGGCCCGCACCGCCGCCGACGGCAGCCTCGTCCCGCTGGCCGAACAGGACCGGTCCCGCTGGGACAAAGCCATGATCGGCGAAGGCGTCGCCCTGGTCAGCGAGGCCCTGCCCCGCGGCCAGGTGGGCCCGTACCAGCTCCAGGCCGCCATCGCCGCCGTGCACGACGAGGCGCCCACCATGGCCGACACCGACTGGCCCCAGATCCTCGCCCTGTACGAGCTGCTCGAACGCGTCGCCCCCAGCCCCGCCGTCACCATGAACCGCGCCGTCGCCGTGGGCCACGTCACCGGCCCCCGGTCCGGCCTCGACCTGCTGGCCACCCTGGACGCCGACCCGCGCATGCGCGACCACCACCGCCTCCTGGCCACCCGGGCCCACCTGCTCGAACAGTCCGGCGACCGCGCCGCCGCCGCAGCCGCCTTCCGCGCCGCCGCCGCCCGCGCCACCAGCCTCCCCGAACGCCACCACCTCCTCACCCGCGCCGCCGCCCTCGACGAAGGAAGGGCACCTTCTTAACGCTATGCGTAGAAGAAGGTGCCCTTCTTAACCCTGTGCGGCTCAGGTGCGCTGGGCCGGGGTGCTCTCGGCGGCGCGGTCGCGGGAGCGGCGGGCGGCCAGGCCGCGCAGCGCGGCGAGGCCGATGACCAGCCAGATCACGTTCAGCACGGCGGACGGCAGGGCGCGGTGGTAGAACGCGTTCACCGCGAGCGCGACCGAGCCACCCAGGTTGAGCAGCTGGTACACCGTGCCGGAGGTGATCCGCCCGCCGGACAGCAGCCCGTACGCCAGCAGCAGCGCCGCCGCCCCGGCCCAGCCGATCAGCTCGATGAGCAGGTCCATCACGGCACCAGGGCGTACGCGCGCACCGGGAACGTGCCGAAGCCGCGGACCGGGGCGGGCACGGCGTGCAGGCGGGCGCCGTGCACGGGCAGCGCGGACAGGTTCGTCAGGTGCTCCAGCACCGGCACACCTGCGCCGAGCAGGATGGTGTGCGCCGGGCGCTCGCCGCCGTCGGTCGAGTCGATGTTGACGCTGTCGATGCCGACCAGCCGTGCCCCGGCCGCGACCAGGTGCTTCGCACCGTCCTCGGTCAGGAACGGGGCCGGGTTGCCGTACTCCGCGGTGCGCCAGTGCCGGTCCCAGCCGGTGTGCAGCAGCACCGCCTTGCCCGCGACGTCGTACGCGGCCAGCGCCCGCGCGGTGACCCCGCGCTCGGCCGCGCCCTCCAACCGGACCACGACCACGGGCAGGTCGGCCAGCGACGCCAGCGGCAGCCCGGCCAGGTCGACGCCGCCCTCGTAGCGGTGGAACGGCGCATCGACGTACGTGCCCGTGTTGCCGACCATGCTGATCCGGCCGATGGAGAACTCGGTGCCCTCGGCGTACACGCCGCGCGACGCCGCCCTGGTCAGGTGCTCGCCGAACTCCGGGCCCGGCAGCCCCGGGTAGGTGGTCATGCCCTCCTCGACGACGTGGCTCAGGTCGACCAGCCGCGCCGGGTGCCGCGCCGCCGCGCCGGACGGGCCGCCGCGTGAGCCCTTGTGCGCCTCGGCGAACACCTCGACCCCGGTCAGCTCGACCCGGTCGACCATCAGCAGGCCGAGATGCGCGACGAACAGCCCGGCCAGCTCGTCCGTGCTCGCCTCCGGGCCGGGCACGTCCAGCCGGAAGCCCTGGACCTGCAGGCCACCACCGTTGAGGAAGGTCACGTCAGCGTCGAACGACGCCCGGTACTCGGTCATGATCTCCATCCTCGGGTCTTCCCGCGTTCAGCACCAGCGACGTTTCCTTCATCCGGTATGTAGCCTGACTTAATGCAGATCGATCCGCGCCGCCTGGCCGTGCTCCGTGCGGTGGCCGACGCGGGCGGGGTGCTCGCCGCGGCCTCGGTGCTGCACCTGACCCCGTCGGCGGTGTCGCAGCACATCGCCCGCCTGGAGGCGGAGACCGGAGTGACCCTGCTGGACCGCTCACAGCTCGGCGGGCGGCGCGCCGCCGGGCTGACCCCGGCCGGGCGCATGCTCGCCGGGCACGCCGCGCGGCTGGGCGAGGTGCTCGCGGCGGCCGAGCACGACCTGGCCGCATACACCGGGCAGGTCGCCGGGCCGGTGGCCGTCGGCGCGTTCCCGACCGCGATCCGCCACCTGCTGGTGCCCGCGGCGGCCGAGCTGGCCGTCACCGCGCCGAGCGTGTCGGTTCACATCCGGCAGTTCGAGCCGGAGCCCGGCCGGGCGGCGCTGCGCACCGGCGAGCTGGACCTGCTCGTGGTGGAGGCGGACGCGGCCGACCCGGTGCGCGCCCCCGCGGGCCTGGTGTCGACGAAGCTGCTCGACGACCCGTACCACTTCGCGGTCCCCCGCGCGTGGGGCCAGGTGAACGACCTCGACGTGCTGCGCACCCGCCCGTGGGTCGACGGCCCGCCCGGCAGCGCGGTCCGCCGCGTCATGGACCGCCTCTCCGCCCAGCACGGCCTGCCCCTGGACCGCCGCCACGAATGCCTCGAGTTCCCGGCAGCCCTCTCCGTCGTCGCCGCCGGCCTCGCCGCCGCCGTCGTCCCCGCCCTGGCCCTCCCCGCCCCCCACCCCGACATCCGCGTGATCCACACCCCCCTCCCCGGCGCCCGCCGCCTCGAACTCCTCCACCGCCGCGGCCGCCACGAACCCACCCCCGCCGCCCGCCTCGTCGCCACCGCCATCACCACCCCCACCCCGTGACCGCCGCCCCCTCCCCGGCCGATCTTGCGCGGACTGTGGGTGCGACACGCTCACATCGGACATATCCCTAACATTTCGCGCAAGATCAACATGATCTTGCGCGGGGTCAGGTCAGGGTGTCGGCCAGGCGGGTGGCGAGTGGAGCGAGGGTTTGGTACGCGGGGGCGGAGAGCCTGCCGTCGGCGCGGAGATCGTCGAGGCGGTCCAGGAGGTCCTCGGCCTTCTCGGCGGCGTCGTCGCCGTCCTTGCGCAGGCGTTTCTCCACGTCCTGGACCTTCTTGCGCAGGTCGCCGGCGTCCTTCGGGGAGAGGCCGCCGGAGCGCGCGAGGCGGTCGATCTCGCGGCGGAGCAGGTCGAGCTGGTCCGCGGGGCGGGCGGACGGCAGGGGCGCGGCGGCCGGGGTGACGGCGGCCGTGGCGGGCTGCTGGGACGGGCCGGCCTGGGGGGTGGGCGGGGGACCGCCGAGCGCGTACACGATGAAGAACAGGCCCGCGACGATGGCGAGCACGCCGGTGGTGGCCCACACGACGGGACGCAGCCAGCGGTCGGGCCGTTGCGGGGCCGGGCGCGCGGTGGCGACGCGGGCCGTCGGCAGGGGCGGCGGGGGCACCGCCGCGACACCGACGAGCGGGGCGGGCCGCCGTTCCCGGATGGTGCCGTGGTCGCCGGTCGCGCTCGCCGGGACGGCGCCGGGCAGGGGCGCGGTCGCGTCGGGCAGCGGGACGGCATCGGGGCGCGGCTCGCCGGCGGCGGTCAGCAGCGCGGCGGCCTGCCCGGCGCCGGACGGTCGGTCGGCGGGGTCGGGCGCGGTGAGCCGCGCGACGACCTCCGCGAGCGGCGACGGGATGCCGAGTCGCTCAAGATCTTCCTGCACTCCGGACAGTTCGCCGGTCGCGCCGCGGCCCGCGGGCGGCGGCGCGCCGGTGAGCATCGCGTACAGGGTGCAGCCGAGCCCGAACAGGTCGGTGCGCGGGTCGACGGGGCCGCCCGCGGCCTGCTCGGGTGCGGTGTAGCCGCGGGTGCCCGCGACCAGCGACGGGTACGCGGCCTCCTGCCAGGCGGCGATGCCGAAGTCGCACACCTTGACCAGCCCGCTCGTGGACAGCAGCAGGTTGGCGGGGGTGATGTCGCGGTGCACCATGCCCGCCGCGTGGGCGGCGGACAGGGCGGCGCAGGTCTGCAGCGCGACATCGACGGCCTGCGCGCGGGGCAGCGGCCCGTCCTGCAGCACGGCGGACACGCTGGGCCCGTCGACCAGTTCCATCACCACGTACGCCTCGTCGGCCTCCAGCGCGACGTCGTACACGGCGACGATGTGCGGGTGGGGCAGCGCGGCGACGGCCTGGGCCTCGCGCCAGAAACGCTGGCGCATGGCGCCGTCGGCGAGCCGTGCCGGATCCAGGATCTTGATCGCGACGGGACGCTGCAACCGCAGGTCGTAGCCGCGCCAGACGGTGGCCATGCCGCCGTGGCCGACCTCCTCGTCCACGCGGTAGCGCCCGCCCAGCATCCTGCTCACCCCGTCCGCCTACCCGCCCGCCACCGGCCTAAACACGATCACGCACGGCGAGGTTTATGCCGATCTTGGGAAGCGTTTAAGGTCTCCACAAGGGACTTCTCGTTAGCGTTCGTCATCGCCGCATCGCGCGGCCGACGGCAGAACGGAGTGCCCATCCATGCGAAGACTCGTCGCCTATCCGCTCGCGGCGCTGGGTTTCGTGGCCGCGTCGCTGACGTTCGCGTCACCGGCCTCCGCGCACGGTTACGTGTCCTCCCCGCCGAGCCGCCAGGCGCTGTGCGCGTCGGGCCGGGTGAGCGACTGCGGGCCGATCCAGTACGAGCCGCAGAGCGTCGAGGGGCCCAAGGGCCAGCGCAACTGCCACGGCGGCCTGAGCCAGTTCGCCGTGCTGAACGACGACGGCCGCAACTGGCCCGCCACCTCGGTGGGCACGTCGGTGACGTTCAACTGGGTGCTCACCGCCCGGCACTCCACCAGCAGCTGGGAGTACTGGATCGGCGACCGGCGCGTCGCGTTCTTCGAGGACGGCGGGAAGCAGCCGAACGCGACCGTGTCGCACCAGGTGAGCCTGGCCGGGTTCAGCGGGCGGCAGAAGCTGCTCGCGATCTGGAACATCGGCGACACCCCGATGGCCTTCTACAACTGCGTCGACCTGCAGATCGGCGGCGGTGGCGGCAACCCCGCGCCGTCGCCCTCGCCCAGCGCCCGGCCCACCCCGCGTCCCTCGGCGTCGCCGAGCGTGCGGCCCAGCGCCCGGCCCTCGGCGACGCCGACCGCCGTGCCGCCCCGGCCCACCCCGCCGTCCGCCCCGGCGGGGGAGTGGGCGCCGGGCACCACGTACCGGACCGGCGACGAGGTGACCTACCAGGGCGTGCGCTACCGCTGCCGACAGGCGCACACCTCGATCGTCACCTGGGAGCCGTCGTACTACACGCTCGCGCTCTGGCTGCCGATCTGATGTCAGGCCCCGGCGGGCCGTACCACCAGGCGGCCCGCCGGTCCATCCCCGTCCCGGACAGGACAGTGCCTATGAGAAAGCTCCGTTACGCCGCGGTCGCGCTGGCCGCCGCGCTGCTGGCCGGCTGCGGCTCGGCCACGCCCGAGCCCGTGGTGCCCGCGGCGGTGGCGCAGACGGCGCCGCCCGCCGCCGAGGCCCGGTACAACGACGTCGACGTGGCGTTCCTGCAGATGATGGTCGCCCACCACGGGCAGACGCTGGAGATCCTCAAGCTGGCCCGCACCCGCGGCACCGACGAGCGGGTGGCGCTGCTGGCCGCGGCGATCGAGGCCACCCAGCAGACCGAGCTGGAGGTCATGCGGGGCTGGCTGACCGGCTGGGGCGAGCCGCTGACCGGCTCGGCGTCGCACGCCGCGCACGCCTCGCACAGCGCGGACGGGGCGCTGCCGATCACCGCCGCCGACGAGATGGCGTCGCTGCGCAAGGCGAGCAAGGCGCAGTTCCAGGTCACCTTCCTCAACGTCCTGATCGGCCATCAGCACAACGCGATCGAGATGGCCCGCACGGAGGCGGGCGGCGGTGTCAATCCGCAGGCCAAGGACCTCGCCAACCGGATCGACCGGTCCCGTACCGAGCAGATCAAGCAGCTGCTCGCCATGGTCTCCGGCTGAGCGAGCCGGGCTCCGCCCACGCGTCCTCTCCCTTCGCGTGGGCGGAGCCCGGTCCGCACCGCCCCCACGAAGTCATCAACCGTTGATATGATTGATCGTCGTCTCTGGACGACGGCTCGGCCACATCACGGGAGGATGCGCCATGAACACCCAGACCCTGCCCGGCTTCGTCACGGCACACCTCGGCCAGGCCGTGGGCGCCTACTACGACCGGACCGCCGACCTCTACGCGCAGCTGTGGGGCGACGACATCCACCTCGGTTACTGGGACGCGGGCGAGCGCCCCGCCACCGCCGCCGACCGGCGGCCGGCCACCGAGCGGCTGATCCGGGAGCTGGTCGGGTTCGCCGGGATCGCGCCCGGGTCGCGGGTGCTCGACGTCGGCTGCGGCCACGGCGGCCCGGCGCTCTACCTGGCCGGACGGCTGGGCTGCGAGATCGACGGGATCACGCTCAGCGGCGAGCAGGTCGGCCGGGCCACGGCGCGGGCGGCCGAGGAGGGCCTGTCCGGGCGGACCGGGTTCCGGGTGGCCGACGTGCTCGGCGGCGGCATCGCCGAGGGGGCGTACGACGTGGTGTGGGCGATGGAGAGCCTCATGCACATCCCCGACCGGCCCGCGTTCTTCGAGGTGGCGCTGCGGGCGCTGCGGCCGGGTGGGGTGCTGGCCCTCAACACCTGGGCGGTACGCGAGGGCCCGCTGGACGCGGCCGAGTCCGACCTGGTGCGCCGCATCCTGCACAACCAGGTGCTGCCCAGCCTCGACTCGATCGAGGCGCACCGGCGCATGGCCGAGGCCGCCGGGTTCGCGCAGGTGCGCACCGCCGACTGGACCATACAGACCGCCGGGTCCTGGGATCTCGACTTCGCGCAGCTGGAGCAGCCCGCGGGCGGCCGCGCGCACATGATGCAGCTGGCCCGGCAGCGCGGTGCGGAGGTGCTGCGCTTCTTCGCCGCCGTCCCGCTGATGCACAAGGGATTCACGACCGGGGTCGTCACCTGCGGCGCGCTCACGGCGGTCAAGCCCGGCGCGGCGAGGTAGCCTGCCGGGATGGATTCCGGCGCGGTCACCGTCGCGCGCACCGGCACCGTACGCGGTGAGCTGGTGCTGCGGGAGAGCGGCGGGCACTACGAGGTGATCAGCAACGGCGTGTTCCTGATGGACACCCGCGCGGGGGAGTCGGAGCGGCTGCTGGTGCGCGCCGCGCTGGACGCGGTGCCGCCCGGCTCCCGGCTGCTGATCGGCGGCCTGGGCGTGGGCTTCTCGCTGGCAGAGGCCGCCGCGTCGCCGCGTCCTGCCGAGATCGTCGTCATCGAGATCGAGCCCGCGCTGGTCGGCTGGCACCGCGGGCCGCTGGGCCGGTTCAGCGCCGGAGCGCTGGACGACCCGCGGGTACGGGTGGTCACCGCCGACATCGTGACCTGGCTGGCGGGCACGGACGAGCGCTTCGACGCGATCTGCCTCGACGTGGACAACGGCCCGGACTGGACGGTGTTCGACACCAACGCGCAGCTCTACGGCGGGGACGGCCTGGCGCTGCTGCGCGCCCGCCTGACGCCCGGCGGGGTGCTCGCGGTCTGGAGCGCCTCGGCGTCCCCGGCGTACGCCGCGCGCCTGGCGGACGCCGTCGGGCCCGTGGAGACGCTGGCGGTCGAGGTGGCGCGGGGTGAGCCGGACGTCGTCTACCTGGCCCGGCAGAAAGCCAGAGATCGGGTGTAAGAAACAGGGGCCGGTGCGCACTACCCGGTGACGGCATGATCTGAGCCCGAGGGAGCACCCGTGACACCAGACCCAGCCGCGCGGCTCACCGCGCTGTACGAACGACATCACCGGCAGGTGTACGCCTACGCGGTCAGCCGCGCCGGCCGCCCGCTGGCCGACGACGTGGTCAGCGAGACGTACCTGGTCGCCTGGCGGCGGCTGGCCGACGTGCCCGCGCAGGCGCTGCCCTGGCTGCTCGGCGTGGCCCGCAACGTCATGCTGGAGCGCTACCGCGACCAGGCGCGGCAGACGGGGCTGGCCGAGGAGATGGCCCGCTGGATCCGCGAGGCCGACGACGTCGCCGACGGCGTCACCGAGCGTGCGGCGACCCTGTCCGCGCTGGCCTGGCTGCCCGACCGGGACCGGGAGATCCTGACGCTGACGGCCTGGCACGGCCTGTCCACGGGGCAGGCCGCGCAGGTCCTCGGCTGCTCCCGGGCTACCTTCCTGGTCCGCCTGCACCGTGCGCGCAAGAGGTTCGCGCAGGTCGTCTCCGCCCAGTCCGCCGTCGTCTCCAGCCCGTCCACCCCCAGGAGAGTCACCGATGAACAACGTGTCGCAACGGCTGGCTGAGGTGCGCCCCGCCGCGCTCGACGGCGATCCCGCCGCCGTGGACCTCGCCGCCATCACCGCCCACCCGCAGCCCGGCCCGCGCCGCAGCGCGCCGCGGCGCAGCCTGGTGCTCGCCGCGACCGCGTTCGCCGCCGCCGTGGCGATCGCCGGGATCAACCAGCTCACCCACCCCGCGGGCAGCCCCGCCCCCGACCCGGGCCAGGTGCCCGGCGCCACCGGCGCGGCCGACGCGCGGCAGTTGCTGCTGGTCGCGGCCGAGCGTGCGGCGCTGCAGGGCGACGGCACCGACCGCTACTGGCACGTGACCTCGCAGCTGGGCAACCGCTACGACGTCGGCGGATACTTCGTGCTCGGCCGGACGGAGCTGGAGGAGTGGCTGCCCACCTTCGCGGGCGGGAAGGTCGTCAAGTGCAGCACCTCGCTCGGTGCCGAGCCCGCCTCGGACGCCGACGTGGCCGCGTGGAAGGCCGCCGGTTCGCCGTCGACCTGGACCAGCCGGCCGCCCGGCGGCGAGCCCGGCCGCGGCCGGGAGCTGTCGGCCGCGCCCGGTCAGCGCAAGTGCGGCGGCGGCCCGGAGAAGACGTACCAGCTCGGCGGCGCCGACCTTACGCCCGCGCAGGTGCTGGAGCTGCCCGCCGACCCTGCGGCGCTGAAGGAGATGATCCTGAGCAGCGACGCGGCCCAGCGCACCGCCGAGGGCTACCAGCCGCAGGATCTCGGCCGTTACCAGAGCGAGGTGCTGTTCTCCGCGGCCGTCGAGCTGCTGCTGCGGATACCGGTCAGCGCCCCGGTCCGCAGCGCGGCCTACACGATGCTCGCGGACCTGCCGGGTATCACCACGTTCGCGCAGGTGACGGACCAGCTCGGCCGCCCCGGGGCCGGCGTGGAGTACACGTTCCGCAACGCCGACGGCCCCGACCAGACGACCCGCCTGATCGTCGACCTCACCACCGGCGCGATGCTGGCCGAGGAGCACCGCGAGGCGGGCACCACCGCCCTGCGCTACTACACCGTGGTGACCGAGACCGAGTTCGCTCCCGAGGCACCCGCCGTCTCCGCCGCCTGAGCGGTGACCGGCACGGACCGGATCACCCGGCCCTTGCTCGAAGCTCCCGCGATGCCGTTCCGGCGCCGTCGCGGGAGCTTCGAGCGGAGCAGTGCGGTGCCGGCAGCACCGACCGCGGCATCTCGGTACTTCTCGGGGCGGCCTGCCCGACCGGACGACCGCCGTCGGCGATCAGCGCCTCAGCGGGCGTCGCGGACGGCCTGGCGGCGGGCGCCCGCGCCACGGCTGGAAGCCTGGCGCTTGCGCATGCCGGGGCTGTCCGGGGCCTGGCGGGGACGCTGGTCGCCGGGGGTGGCCTTGCGGCGGGCCGTCGCCGGGCGCGGGGGAGCGGTGTTGCGCTCACGGCGGGCCGAGGCGAGCCGCTCCTGCTTCAGGGCCGCCGCGCTGGCCTTGGCCATGACCGCGAGCTGGCGGCTGACCCGGGCGAGCGCGTCCTCGATGACCTCGGCCTTGTCGCGGTTGCGCTGGTTGACCGGGTTGGCCTTGCCCCGGCCGCCCGACTCGGCGACCTGCGCGCCGGCCTGGCGGCGGTAGAGCTTGACGTACTTGTTGCGGGCGCGGCGCACCCGGTCGTGCAGCTCCAGCAGGCCGTCCTCGTCGAGCGCGGCCAGCGCGTCGCGCTCGGTGCTGCGTACCAGCTCCAGCTCGCTCTCGGTCAGCGAGTTGATCAGCGCGTCCATCGGTCCCCCCGACCTCGATCGACGTCTTCCCAATGCTGCAAAGCCTAGGCCCGCCAACGCCGCCGCACGCCCGGATCACGCACATCCCCGGTGCCGATCCTGCGCGGGCGGCCCCGTCCCCGCCCGACGGGGCGTGTCATGGGGGTACGCCCGCGCAGGATCGGCGCAGCGGCGGGTCAGGACAGGCGCCACCGCTGGTTGCCGAACCTCATCCGCTGGTGCGGGCTTCGATGATCGGCGTTTCGTGTCGAAACGTTGCGTCAGACCTCGGGTTTGGACACGAACTCGCGATCTACCTGTCGGCCCCCGACGCCTCCGCGCCCGGCCCGGCGGCGTCACCCTGTACACCAACCTCGTGCTCGGCGGCGCGCCCGGCCCGCTGGGCGGCTTCTACGGCCCCGTCGACTACGGCTCCGGCGTGGTCGGCTTCCCCGCCACGATGAGCCAGTACCCCGGCGCTCGGCGCGACGAGGGTCGCCACCGTGTGGCAGTCGGCCGCCTGGCCGCTCGACGAGCACACCGGGTCGTGAACGGCGGGCGGCCGGGCGAGCGCCGGACCTATGCTGAGCTCACCGAACATGACCGGATGGGGGATCCGCGATGTCCGTCGTGCTCGTCCATGAGGGCCCCAGCTTCACCAGGGAGCGGTACGACGAGATCGTCCGCCGGCTCGCCGGCAGGAGCCGCATGGAGTCGGTCGCGGACTGGCCGGTCGAGGGACTGCTCGTGCACATCGCGAGTGAGGGCGAGCGCGGGTTCCGCGTGGTCGACGTGTGGGAGTCCGAGGACGCCTGCCGGCGGTTCGCCGAGAAGCTCAAGCCCATCCTGGAAGAGGTCGGCGTGGACGAGCCGGCGAGGCTCTACCCGCCGCACGCGTTCGTATCGGCCTGACCGGCGCCGTAACCGAGCTGTGCGCACCGCCTCCCACCTGGGATGCTGGCTTCCATGACACTGATCCGGACCGCTGTCCTCGTCGGTCTGTTCTCGGCGAAGGAACGTGACCGGGAGCCCCGGCTCGACGGCCTGGAGGCTCGGCTCGGTGCGCTCGGCGTACGCGTTCAGGCCAGGTTCGTCCAGCGCAGGGGCGTGTCCGACGGCGGGGTCCGGCTGCTGGGCTCACCGCTGTCCCGGCGCTTCGTCATCGGCTCCGGCAAGCTGCGGCAGGTCGCCGACGCGTGCGCGGCGCACGACACCGACGCCGTCGTGTTCGTCAACGAACTCTCCGCCTACCAGCGTCGGTGGCTGTCGGCCAGGCTCGGACGGCCGGTCCTGGCGCCGGCCGATCTCGAACGGCATGAGGGCGACCTCGTGGTCGATGAGCCCTCTCGCCGGCCGGGCAGACAGCCCGCCCGTACTCATCGCCGCGTCCGTTAGACGAGTGCCCCAAGGGCCTGCCCGATCACGGACCGGCCCTTGGGCGACGATGACGGCACCAGCGTTGGTACGCGGCCGACTCGGCGACGCGTGCTCGTGGCGGCCCGCTCAGCCGAGGCTGAGCATCAGGTGCTGCTCCAGGTCCGCGGCGGTGTACTGCAGGCGGCCGCGGTGAGTGACCTCGACGCCGTAGAAGGCATCGCCGCGTGGCACGTCTTCGACGCGGAAGGTGAGGTGGCACTCGGCGACCGTCTCCTGGGCGGTCTCGATCGCCCCGGTCGCGACCGTCCGCTGTGCCGCGTCGGTGACGACCACCTTCGCGCCGGGGCGGATGTCCTGGAAGTCGCCCATGCCGTAGCAGGCGCCGCCGGTGTTGATGAACTCCCCGTTGGAGAGGATCACGGTGCCCGTGACAGTGTAGGCATCGGAGAACGGATTGCTGATCTTTCCGCTCTGTGCCAGTGCGAAGACCACACCGGCGATTCCCGCGGCGGCGGCGGCGAGCGCGGCCACGGAGATCAGGATGAGCATGTGACGCCGGGTACGCCGCCTCGTGCGGCGCGCCGGAGGGGTGTCGACGTGCACGTAGGGGTCGATCATCCGCGCACAGTACAGCCGGTTTTCAAATGATCACCGTCCGCTGACCGGGGGAGGCGGCACCACCGGACGGGGCACGCGTTCATGGTCGGAAAGCCTGTTGCGGGCTCGTACGAAGCCCGTCCGGCAGCGGCACGGCCGTCGCGGCATGTCACCGCCACGACGGAGCGAGAAGGGCATGGCGGATGGAGCGGGACGGGGTGCGGGAGCGCCGGGTCCGGATCCGGGTCGCGGGTAACACCGCAGGTCCGGCGCTGTTCGCGCTGAGGGCGAAGGGTTACTCCGTCGAGCTGAGCTACGTCCGTGCCGCACCCGGCGAGTACACGGCCGAGTACGCGGCGGAGAAGGACGGGCGCCTGTTCAGCGCGGATACGGCGGAGGAGTTGCTCGGGCTCGTCGCGATGTGGGAGGTGCGCGGCGACGGCTGGAGCGCGAGCACCGACGACGAGCGGTCCTGGCGGGACGCCCTCGAGGAGGCGGCGCTGGTCTATGACCGCGACGGCGACCTGGTGGGCGAGGACGACTGAACGGCGAAAGCCCCTCCGAAGAGGGGCTTTACCTGTGTTCTTGCTGGTGGGCGATACTGGGTTTGAACCAGTGACCTCTTCCGTGTCAAGGAAGCGCGCTCCCACTGCGCCAATCGCCCGTGCTGTACTGCGAGGTGGAGACGGGATTTGAACCCGTGTACACGGCTTTGCAGGCCGTTGCCTCGCCTCTCGGCCACTCCACCGTGGTGACGCCTTGCGGCGGTTCTCCGAGCGGATGACGAGACTCGAACTCGCGACCCTCACCTTGGCAAGGTGATGCGCTACCAACTGCGCTACATCCGCTTGTCAGTTCGCCCGCCTTCCGGCGTGCTGCCCAACGGATGAGAACTTTAGCCGGTCCCCGGAGGTCTTGACAAACCGGGGTGCCCCCGGCGCGTCACGCGGCGGGTTCGGTGGCCAGGCCGGTGCAGCGTGCGGCCTGGTCAAGGCGGGTCTGTACGGCTCGCAGCGCGTCACCCGTCACCGGCTTGGGCTGTCCGTTGTTCGAGACGACACCGGGGACGAACTTCCGGGTTTTCACCTTCCCGTCCCGGATCGTCACGGTCAGCAGCCCCGTGTCGGTGCTCTTGGACTCGGAGTACCAGAGGAAGTTGCCCAGGCCGTAGTGCACGTACGTGTCGTCCACGAAGCCGTCGGCGAGCAGCACGTGGGCGTGGGTGCCGAGCACGAGGTCGGCGCCGTTGTCGGCCATGAGCCTGGCGAAGCTCTTCTGCTCGCCGTTCGGGCAGGCCTGGCCCTCGGTGCCCCAGTGCATGAAGACGATCACCACGTCGGCCTGCGCACGGGCCTGCTTCACGGCGGCGGTGGCCAGCTTCCGGTCGAACGCCATGGCCACGCCGGGCCGGGTGGCCGTGGGCTTCCACTGCTCCTTCAGGTCGTGTACCTGTGACATGCCGAGCACGGCCAGGCGGACGCCTTTCACGGTGACCAGGTAGGGGGCGTACGCCTCGGTGGTGTTGAGCCCGGCGCCGACGGCCGGCATGCCCGCGGCCCGCGCCGAGTCGAGGGTGTCGAGCAGGCCGATCTGGCCGTAGTCGAGCGTGTGGTTGTTGGCGATCGAGACGAGGTCGATCCCGGCGGCCTGGATGGCGGCGTACGACGTGGTGGGCGCCCGGAAGTGGAACTCCTTGGGCTGCTCGCTGCCCCGGTCGGTGACCGGCGTCTCCAGGTTGACCATGGCGAAGTCGGCGGCGCGCAGCTGCGTCGCGTACGGGCCGAACGCCTTGCCGGGGTTCTTGAGCAGGGCCAGGGTGCGGCCGGTGAAGTGCACGTCGCCGGCGAAGGCGAGGGTGATCTCGGCGGCGGGCGGGCTGGGCGCGGGCGTCTGCTCGCTCACCGGGGTGGGCGGCTGCTGCCACACCGCCGGCTGCTCGCCGGAGCAGGCGGCCAGGGCGGTGACGGCGGTGGCGAGGGTGAGGGCCGTGGCGAGTCGCGCGACGCGGGGGTGGGTCACCGGACGAGCGTACGGGCAGGTGAAGGCGATTCGCATCACCGTGTGCACCGGGGGCGCGACGCGCGGGGGGATACCGAGTGGCGGTGGTCCGGGGGCACCCGCTAGAGTTCTCTCCTGTCAGGCAGCGAGCCGAAAGGCGAGCTGAGGGACATGCGGATGTAGCGCAGTTGGTAGCGCATCACCTTGCCAAGGTGAGGGTCGCGAGTTCGAGTCTCGTCATCCGCTCTCCTGCCGAAATCGCCGGGACCCACGGGTCACCGGCGATTCGTCTTTCCCGGCCCGCCTCCACCGGAGTCAGGGGAGGGGGGCTTCGCCGCGCAGGTAGGCGGCCGGGATGTCGTCGGTGAGCCAGACGCCGTTGGCGGAGCGGTAGAAGGCGTGTCCGGCCGCGGCCATGGCGGCGGCGTCGACGACCAGGATCACCGGGGAGCCGTGGCGGCTGCCCACGGCGCGGGCGGTGGCGGTGTCGCCGGACAGGTGCACGTGGTGGCGGCTGCCCCTGTGCACACCCTTCGCCATGATCGAGTCGAGGTTGCGGCGGGCGGTGCCGTGGTAGAGCAGCGCGGGCGGGGTGACCGGGTCCAGGCCCAGCTCGACGGGCACGGAGTGGCCCTGGCTGGCCCGGATGCGGTCGCCGTCGATCGCGAACCGCTGCTTGTCGTTGTCCGCGACGACGGCGTCGAGCTGCTCGCGGGTCATGCCCTTACCGTGGGCGCGCAACGCGGCCAGGAGGGTGTCGATCGGCACCCAGCCGTCGGGGCTGAGGGTGACGCCGATGCTGTCGGGGCGGTGGCGCAGCACGTACGCGAGCTGCTTGCTCATCTTCTTGAGTTCCATAACGTGGCTCACGCTAGCCCCGCGCGGCCGGGACGTCGATCGGAAAACAGCCCGCTGTGGCGGCGCACGCGGGCGTGGCGGGTTCAGGGGTAGGGGAGGCTGCGGGGTCCGATGATGCGGGCGCCCAGCTCGCCCACGCGGTCCTGCAACTGCCGGTCAGCGGTGGCGACCACCACGACCGGCCGCTCGACGGCGTGCTCGCGGACCAGGTCGACGATCGCGTCGTCGCCGCTGCGGGGCGCGGCGTGCACGCGTACCCCCGGCGCCTGGTCGACGCCGCGGGCCGCGCCCTCGACGACCAGGACGACCTCGACGGGGCCGGGCAGGTCCGGCAGGCCCCGCACGGCGAGCGGGGCGATGGCGTCACGCAGCCGGGTCGCGGCACCGGCGCGGTCGCGCCACCAGCCGTCGGGCACGGAGCCGACGACGTTGGCGGCGTCGACGATCAGCAGTGGCAGGGTCACAGTGCCAGTTTCATACCCAGGTGGCTGCCGACGAAGCCGAGGCTCTCGTAGAAGCGGTGCGCGTCGGCGCGGGACCGGTCGGTGGTGAGCTGGACCAGGCCGCAGCCGCGCTCGCGAGCGGTGTCGATCGCCCAGGTGACGAGCTGCCGTCCGGTGCCCTGGCCGCGCTGGTCGGCGCGTACCCGGACGGCCTCGATCAGGGCGCGGCGCATGCCGCGGCGGCTGAGCCCGGGGATGACGGTGAGCTGGAGGACGCCGACGACCTCGCCGTCCCGTACGGCCACGGCGAGCAGCTGGTGCGGGTCGCCTTCGATCTCGGCGAAGGCGCGCGCGTACGCGGGATCGCCGGGGTCGCCCTCGCGGGTGGCGCCGAGCGGGTCGTCGGCGAGCATCGCCACGATCACGGGAACGTCGGCGGCGGCGGCGCGCCGAATCTCAAGATCACTCACGGGTGCGACGCTATCAGCCTCGATCGGCCGCGAGCTGGCACGCGCCCTCTACGCTGACGCGCATGGACCGTATCTCTCGTCTGTGGGCCGCTGTCGTCACCGGATTCCTCGCCACCGTGCTCGTGCCCGCCACCGCGTGGGCGGAGGAGACCGGCGTCGCCGACCTCGTCCGCAAGAAGAAGGGCATCGGCGGCATCGGCGGCCTGTTCGGCGCGCTGTGCTGCATCGCCGTCATCGTGATCATCGTGGTGGTCGCGCTGTTCGTGATGAAGAGCCGCAAGAAGTAAGGCGAAAGACGCCGGCCCGGTGTGCGCGGGGCACACCGGGCCGGCGTCCGAGAACGTGCGGTCAGGCCGGGACGGTCGTGCGGACCATGGTGAGCACGTGCTCCACCAGGGTGATGAGCACCGTCTTCACCGAGATGCGGTCGCGGGCGTCGGTGAGCAGCACCGGCACGTGGGCGTCCACGTCCAGGGCCTCGCGCACCTGCTCGACGGTGTAGCGCTGCTCGTTGTCGAAGCAGTTCACCGCGATGACGAACGGCGTCTTGCGCTGCTCGAAGTAGTCGATCGCGGCGAACGAGTCGGCCAGCCGGCGGGTGTCGGCCAGCACCACCGCGCCCAGCGCGCCGGTGGCCAGCTCGTCCCACAGGAACCAGAACCGGTTCTGGCCGGGGGTGCCGAACAGGTACAGCACCAGGCTCGGGTTGATGGTGATGCGGCCGAAGTCCATCGCGACCGTGGTGGTGGTCTTGGTGGCGACCCCGGTGGTGTCGTCGGTGCCGACGCCCGCGGTGGTGAGGACCTCCTCGGTCCGCAGTGGAGCGATCTCGCTCACCGCGCCCACGAGCGTTGTCTTGCCGGCGCCGAAGCCGCCGGCGACCAGGATCTTGAGCGCCTGGGGGACCGGTGCGTTGTCAGAGCGCACGGAGTCCATGGATCACCGCCTGCAGGGTCTCGACGTTGGGGAGATGGTCTGTGGGAGGGGGATCGTAACGGGCGATCAGCCCCTCGGAAAGCAGATCACACAGCAGCACCCGGACCACACCCAGGGGCAGGTCGACGCGGGAGGCGACTTCGGCTACCGCGCGGGGCTCCTGGGTGAGCGCCAGGATGGCCTGGTGCTCCGGGCTGGCGGTGTCCACGGCCAGGTTCGCCGTGGCCACCAGGTAGGTGATCAGGTCGAAGTCGACGGTGACGGGGCGCACCCGGCCGCCGGTGACCATGTACGGGCGCACCACAGGCCCGGCCTCGTGGTCCCACCAGGCCGGGCCTTCCTCGACAGGGTCGATCGAGTCAGCCATCGCTGCCCGGCCGGGACGGTGTGGCCAGGTGCGTGCCCACCCGCGTGGCCAGCATCGCCATCTCGTAGGCGAGGATGCCGAGGTCGATGTCCGGCTCCGCCAGCACCGCCAGGCAGGAGCCCTGGCCGGCCGCGCTCACCAGCAGGAACGCGTCCTCCATCTCGACGATGGTCTGCCGCACCGGGCCGCCGTTGAAGCGCTGCCCGGTCGCCCCGGCGAGGCTGGAGAACCCCGACGCCACAGCGGACAGGTGCTCGGCATCGTCGCGCGAGAGACCGCTGGACGCTCCGGTGAGCAGACCGTCGACGGAGAGCACGACGGCGCAGCGAGCCTGTGGCACTCGCGCGAGCAGGTCGTCGAGCAGCCAGTCGGTCGCGGGTCGGGTCGTCGTCGGTACCACGTCAGGCACGTCCTTCCAGGGTGGAGCTGTCTTCCATACCGGCGCTGTCTTGCGGGGTCTGCAAGGGGACTGTGGCGGTGTCTTCCCCGTTCGCGGTGATCTCGGTGCTGGCCTTGGCACGCCCGCGCACCGTACCCGACTGGAACGCGGACATCATCGTCCGGACCTGGTCGGCGCTGCGGGGCCGGGGCACCGGGGCGGGCTCGGCCGCGGCGAGCGAGACGGTGGTCTCCTCGGGCTGGGCCGGCGTGGTCTCGGCGCGGCGCACCCGCTTGGGCAGCAGGGCGGTGGTCTCGTCCGGGCTGCGCTCGGCCAGGTCGACGGTCTTCTCCTCGACCACCGGCGCGGCGGCCGGGGCCTCGATGGCGCGGGCGGCGCGGGGGGCGAAGATGCCCAGCGGCTCGCCCTTGTCGGCCGTGTCGGCCAGCACCAGGTCGGCGGGGATCAGCACGACCGCGGTGATGCCGCCGTACGACGAGGCGCGCAGCCGGACGCTGATGCCCTGGCGGACGGCGAGCCGGGCCACCACGAGCAGGCCCAGCCGGGAGCTCTGCGCGGGGTCGAAGGCGGGCGGCTCGGCGAGCCGGGTGTTGGCCTCGGCCAGCTCCGTGTCGCTCATGCCCAGGCCGCGGTCCTCGATGTGCAGGGCCAGGCCCTGCCCGACGGGCTCGGCGAAGACCCGGACCCGGGTGTGCGGCGGGGCGAACGAGGTGGCGTTCTCCAGTAGCTCGGCCATCAGGTGGATCAGGTCGCCGACGGCGCGGCCGAGGATCTTCATCTCGGGCAGGCGGTCGATGGTGACCCGCTGGTAGTCCTCGATCTCGGAGGTCGCGCCGCGGACCACGTCGATGACGGGCACCGGGTGGCGCCAGCCGCGGCCGGGGGCGGCGCCGGCGAGGATGACCAGCGCCTCCGCGTGGCGCCGCATGCGGGTGGCCATGTGGTCGAGGCGGAACAGGTCCTCCAGCTCCTGCGGCTCGGTGGTGCGGCGCTCCATCCGGTCCAGCAGGGTGAGCTGGCGGTGCAGCAGCGCCTGCGAGCGGCGGGCGATGTTGAGGAAGACCTCGCTGATGCCGCGGCGCAGCACGGCCTCGTCGACGGCGGCGCGCACGGCGGTGCGCTGCACGGCGCCGAAGGCGTGGCCGACCTGGCCGACCTCGTCGGTGCCGACGGCCACGAGTGGCACCTCGGTCAGGGACGGGTCGTTGACGATGGCGCCGGGCTGGCGCAGCGCGGCGATGGCGCGGGGCAGCCGCTCGTGGGCGACCTCGAGGGCGGACACGCGCAGCCGCTCCAGGCGGCGGACCACCGACCGGCCCGTACGCAGCGACAGGACCAGGGAGATGCCGGCGCAGAGCAGGCCGAGCAGGGCCGCGCCGATGGTCTGCACGAAGGCCGCGATGCCGACCTCGTTGGCCAGGTCGGAGGTGCCGCCGGCGGCCGCGCCCTCGGTGGCGTCGAGCTGCTGGTAGATGGCGTCGTTGGCGCTGCGCCAGACGGCGGCGTCGATCGGGACCTTGCCGCCGGGCTTGGCGCTGCTCAGCGACTCCTCCATGGCGTGGAGGCTGATGTAGGTGTCGCTGGTGTAGATCTGCTCGAAGCGCTCGCGGTGCGGCGACTGGAGCCGGCCGACGGCCTCGTCCTGGATCTGGCGGCGGGCGCCGACGGCACGCAGGATCTGGTTCTGCTCGGGGGCGGTGAGGCGGCCGTCGAGGACCGCGGCGGTGATCACCGCGTCCTCGCGGGCGAGCAGCTCACGGGCCCGGCTGACGGCGAAGATGCCCTGGGCGGAGGTGGCCAGCTCGGGATCGGACAGCTGGGTCAGGGGCGAGAACGCCACGTAGAGCGTGTCGATGATCTCGGAGTAGCTGCGGATGACCTCGGCCGGGACGGCCTTGCCGCCGTCGACCTCGGCGCGGATCTGCGGCAGCCCGGCGAGCTTGGTGAGGAACGCGTCGACCAGGGCGCGCTGGCTCGCGGGCAGCTCGTCACGCAGCTTGCTGTCCGACAGGCTGGTGTGGAACTGCTGCTCGCGCTCGTCGGTTGCCTGGCGCTGCTTGACCAGGGCCTCAGCGCCGGGCTTCTCGGCGACCGAGACGCGCCGCTCCTTCTGCAGCTCCACCATCATGCGCTCGCCGTACGCGCCGAAGACCTGCTCGTACTTGCGGGCGTCGAGGAGGTTGAGCGCGCCCTTGGCGCTCACCGCGACACTGAATATGGACAGGCCGGTGATGGCCACCAAGGGCACCACAGCCAATGTCATGATCTTGGCGCGAATGCTCCAGCCACGGTTTCTCACACTGACCACGTCCAAAACACGGTGCACCGTGACGTCGACATCCGGGTCCCGGGGGCCAGCCGGGGCTCGGCGCGGAACCATGACACGCCACAGGTCGCTGTTTGACAATGCCTCCGGGCGATGAACCTAGTCGGCTCGCCCGTTCCTGTCCACTGCGGTGGATGTCCATTGTGGACAAGGTCACCTTGAGCGATGATGTTGTCGCTTTGGGTGCCCGGCTTGGCATGACGGGCGAGGCCCGGCACACTGTCGCACGGCCACCCCTCAGCCCCCGGGAGTTCGTCGATGGATTTCGTGACCATCGTGTCTGCGGCCCTGTCCGTGCTCGGCGCGATCGTCGCCGGCGTGATGACGACCTGGTCGGCACGCAAGTCCAGCATGCTCGAGCACGCCCTGGCCGAGCAGCGGCACCGGGAGAGCAAGGCCGAGCAGCTGGCCGAGGTGCTCAGCCGCTACCGCGAGCCGCTGCTGCTGGCCGCGTTCAACCTGCAGACCCGGCTGCACAACGCGGTCAGCGGTGACTACCTGACCAACTTCCTGCGCCACGAGGACCCCGACGAGAGCCGCTACGCCCGGGACTACACGGTGTACGTGCTGGCCGAGTACCTGTGCTGGGTCGAGATCATCCGCCGCGAGCTGCGCTTCCTGGACCTGGGCGACGAGGAGAGCAACCGCACCTTCAACCGGCACCTGGTGTCGGTCGGGCAGAAGTTCTCGTCGCAGAAGTTCCCGCAGCAGTTCCGGCTGTTCAAAGGCCAGCAGCGGGCCGTCGGCGAGCTGCTGATGGTGACCGGCGGCAACGGCCGCACCGACAGCATGACGTACCCGGCGTTCTGCTCGCGGCTGGACAACGACCCCGAATTCGCGCGCTGGTTCACCCGGCTGCGCGCCGACGTCGACGTGATCGTGGACAGCGACCCGGTGGGCAACGAGCGCCTGCTGCGCGCGCAGCACTCGCTGATCGACCTCATCGACTTCCTGGACCCCGCCCGCACCCGCATCCCCGAGCACCGGGCCAAGCTGGACGACCTGCCCGCCTGGCCGCCGGCCTCGCCGGAGCCCGCGGCGATCTGAGCCGCCCGGTCGCGGCCGCAGTTTCGGGGAAACTGCACGACCGTTGGCGCGGATTCGTGCAGTTTCCCGGAAACTGCAGACTCCGCCGAGCCCGAGACGCCCGTCCGGCGCCGGACGGACGTACCCGGGCCGCGTCACCGCGCGGCGCGGCCCCGCGTCACTGCGCGGCGAGGTCGGGCTGCTCGCCCGTGCTCGGGTCGGCCGGCATGATCGGCGGCGAACCGGCCGCCCGCCACGCCGTGCACAGCGCGTCGGCGACCGCCGTGGCCTGCGAGCCGCTCAGCGCGGGCGCGCTCGCGCTGCAGGAGCCGTCGGCCACCTTGACCGTGAGCGAGCCGCCCCCGGCCAGCGGCAGCCCGAGCGAGCCGTCGGCCTGCCAGGACAGGTCCATCGGCAGCTCGGCCAGGGTGACCCCGGACGGCAGCGCGACGGCGACCGCGTCAACGGCACTGCCCAGCGGGAACCCGGTGGCCAGCTGCGAACCGGCGTTCGGGTCCACGGTTTCGGCCGTGGGGGAGGCGGGCGGCAGGGCACTGCTCTGCGTGGGGGCCGGGCTGGGCCAGACCCCGACCGCGACCGCCCCGGCCAGCACCGGGGTCAGCGCCAGCGCGCCGAGCACGGCGTAGCGGCGGTTGCGGCGGCGCATGCCGCGCCGCTCGATGTCGTCGGCGCCCGACGGCAGGTCGGGCTCCTCGGCGACGAGCGCGGCCAGCGCGGCGCGCACGTCCTCGTCCTCTTTCATACGGGTTCTCCCTCCAGGGCGCCGGACGTCGCCAGCGCCGTACGCAGGTGGGCCAGGCCGCGGGAGGCCTGGCTCTTGACGTTGCCCGTGCTGCAGCCCAGCGCGGCGGCGGTCTGCTCGACCGAGAGGTCCTCCCAGTAGCGCAGGACCACCACGGCGCGCTGCGACGGCTGCAGCCCGGCCAGCGCCCGCAGCAGCACCTCGCGGGTGCCGTCGGGCTCGGCCGCGCCGTCGGCGACGTCGGGCAGCTCGGCGGTGGCGACCTCGCGCCGCCACTTGCGCCGGTGGGTGGCCAGATACCCGTTGACCAGCATGCGGCGCACGTACGGGTCGACGTCGCCGCCCGCGCGCACCCGCCGCCAGCGCACGAACAGCCCGGCCAGGGCGTCCTGGACCAGGTCGTCGGCGAGGTGCCAGTCCCCGCACAGCAGGAACGCCGTGCGGCGTAACGCGCTGCGCCGGGCGGCGGCGTACTCGCGGAAGTCCTCGGGTGTCTCGCTCATGACTGGTCCATGCGAACTCCTGCCGCGCGGGTTGCACGTCCGGGCAGGAGAGATTAGTCAGGCGCGCAGCCTGCGCCAACCCGCCTTCGCCAGGTCGAGGGTGGTCAGCGCGGCGCCGGCGAGCTGACCGGCGGCCTGCAGCGCCGCCTTGCGCGGGCGGCCGCGTCCGCGCCGGGCCGCGAGCAGCCGCTGGAACAGGGCCGCGTGCCGGTCGGCGACCACCGCCGGGTCGAACCGGGCCGCCTTGGCCAGCGCCGCCCGGCCCATGGCCTGCCGCCGGTCGCCGTCGCCGATCAGGTCCAGCATCGCCGCGGCCAGCGCGGCCGGGTCGCGCGGCGGGACCAGCAGCCCGTCCACGCCGTGGTCGATGATCTCGCGGGGGCCGTGCGGGCAGTCGGTGGCGACCACGGGCAGGCCGACCCGCATCCCCTCGACGATGGTCATGCCGAACGACTCCATGCTCGACGACACCACCAGCAGCGAGCCCTCGGCCAGGTGCGGCTCCAGCGGCGTGGTCACCCCCATGAGGCGCACGTGCTCGCGCAGCCCCAGCTCGCCGATCAGGTCGTCGAGGGCGGCCCGGCGCTCGCCGCCGCCGTACAGGCGCAGGGTCCACTCCGGACGCTGGGCGCGGACCAGCGCGAACGCGCGGATCAGGTCGTCGTAGCGCTTGACCGCGGCCAGCCGTCCCGCGGCCACCACCACCGGCGCGGTCACCGTCGACGGCGGCACCGGCGTGGCCGGTACGCAGTTCGGTATCGCGCTGACGTGCACCCCGGGCAGGCGCATCAGCCGCCGGTACGCCGCCGCGTCGGCGCCGGTGGTCGTGGTGACCGCGTCCAGCCGGGTGAAGTGGCGGCGCAGCGCGAACCGCAGCCGGTTGCTGTACGACTGCAGCGTCAGGTGCTCCTGCGCGACGCGTACCAGCCGGGCCGGGGCCTGCCGGGCGATGTGGACGTTGAGCCCCGCCCGGGTCCCGACCACCACGTCCGCGTCCAGCCCCGCCAGGTAGCCGCCGATGCGCTCGTCGGTGAGGGCGCTGTACTGCGCGTACCGGTGCTCGGCAGCCGGGAACACGGTCGAGCGGCGGGCCGTGCCGGGATGGTCGCCCTCGTAGCGGCCGCCGTCGCGGCGCAGATCTACCAGGTGACTCAGGCGCGCCCCGGCCAGCCCGAAGTGCGGATCGTCGCGGTGGCGGAACACCGAGACGACCTCGACCTCATGGCCGGCCATGGCCAGCGCGTTGGCCAGGTTCGCGGTCGTGCGCGCCGTGCCGCCGACCGCGTACGCGTTGTGGACCAGGAACGAGATGCGCATCCGGACACCCCCGTGCTTGCTGCTGTGACATCTCGTTACGCACGGCGCGGCGGCATGGTTGCGGTCCGGTCCGTGATTCATCCGGTGGGCGCGACGTTCGTTGTCGGACGGGGTCGTTAAGTTGGCGCGCATGTCCGAACCGATCGAGCCGCCCTGGAGCGCCGAGCAGATCCAGGCGCTGGCTCCTGACGCGTCCTCGCTGAAATCGGCCGTCAAGCTCGCCGGAGCGTCCGGCTGGAGCAGCACCGGCACCGGCGGCACCCCGACCGGCCTGTGGGGCCTGTGCCAGGGCAGCGGCAGCACGCCGTACCAGATCTGCGTCGACCTGACCGAACCCGCCTACAAGTGCTCCTGCCCGAGCCGCAAGTTCCCCTGCAAGCACGCGCTGGCGCTGCTGCTGCGCTGGTCGGCCGGGAAGGTCGACGCCGCCGCGCCGCCGCAGTGGATGACCGAGTGGACCACCTCGCGCGGGGCGCGGGCGCAGAAGAAGGCCGAGGCCGCCACCGCGCCGCGCACCGAGGCGCAGGAGAAGGCCGCCGCGAAGCGGGCCGCCAAACGCGCCGAGTCGGTCGCCGGTGGCGTCGCCGAGCTGCGGGTATGGCTTTCCGACCAGGTCCGGCACGGCATCGCCGGGCTCGACCAGGCCGGCTACCGCCCGTTCGAGCAGGTGGCCGCGCGGCTGGTCGACGCGCAGGCGCCCGGCCTGGCCGCCGCGGTGCGCCGCCTCGCGCCCCTGCCCAGCTCGGGCTCCGGCTGGGAGCAGCGGCTGCTCGCCGAGCTGGGCCTGCTGCACCTGCTGGCCGGGGCCGCCGCCGACGCGGACGCGCTGCCGGAGGACCTCGCGGTCACCGTGCGCTCCCGGGCCGGGCAGCAGGTCAGCGCCGACCAGGTGCTGGCCGGGCCCCGAGTGCGCGACCGGTGGCAGGTCGTCGGGACGCGCGACGAGCTGGACGACAAGCTCAACAGCCGCCGGGTGTGGCTGCGCGGCCGCGACACCGGCCGTGCCGCGCTCGTGCTGTCGTTCGCCGCGCAGGGCCAGGCGCTGCCCGTCGACCTGGTCCTCGGCACCGAACTCGACGCGGAGCTGACCTTCTATCCCGGGGTCGCGCCGCTGCGGGCGCTGATCGCCGAGCGGCACGGCGCCCCGAGCACCTGCCCCGCCCCTGGCCCGGCGCAGACCGTGGCGCAGGCCCTCGACGAGATCTGCACCGCGCTGGCCGCCGACCCGTGGCTGTTCAGCTGGCCGCTGCTGCTGACCGGCGCGTTCGCCCCCGGGCAGCCGTGGCACCTGGTCGACGCCGACGGCGACGCCCTGCCGCTGGACCCGTCGTTCGGCGAGCCGTGGCGCCTGGCCGCCGTCGCGGGCGGCGAGCCGATCACCCTGGCCGCCGAGTGGGGCCCGTCCGGCCTGCGTCCCCTGACCGTGTACGCCGCCGGAGAGGTGGTCCGGGCATGACCGGCGAGGTGTGGAACGACCTGCTGTCCAGCGCCCTCGTCGGCACGGACCGGCGCAAGGCGGTGCTGCCCGCCGTGGACGGCGCGCTCAAGGCGGTGCTGCCCGTCGGCGAGCTGGACCCCGAATCGCTGCTCGCGGCCGCCGCCGTGGTGACCGTGGCGCGCCGTGCCGGGCAGCAGGCCGCCCGCGTCGCCGCGCCGGTGCCCGCACCCGCGGAGACGATGCCGCTCGCGCCCGCCGGTGCGCAGGACCGGCTCGGCCGGCTGCTGTCCGGGCTGGACGGCGACCTCGACCGGGCGACCAGCCGGGAGCTGGCCGGGGAGTGGCTGCGCCTGGCCGCCGACCGTGGCCTGCGCGCCGCGCCGCAGCTGCTGGTGACGCTGCTGGAGCTGGGCTGTGCCGAGTCGTCGCTGCGGCCGCTGATCCGCGCGGCCGGCGGCGAAAGGCTGACCTGGCTGTGCGTGGAGGGGCCGGGCCGCTGGGCGTGGGCCGCCGAGAGCGACGCCGACCCGGACCCGGCCGACTGGGACACCGGCCGCGTCGCCGAACGGGCCGCGTACCTCGCCCACCTGCGCGAGCGGGACCCGGCGGCGGGCCGTGAGCTGCTGCTGGCGACCTGGCCGCAGGAGAAGGCCGCTGATCTGGCCGTGCTCGTCGACGCGTGCGAGGCGGGGCTCGGCCCCGAGGACGAGGCGTGGCTGGAGAAGGCCCTCGACGGGCGCAGCGGGCAGGTCCGGGAGGCGGCCGTGCGGCTGCTCGCGGCGCTGCCCGGCTCGGCATACCGGCAGCGGATGAAGGAGCGGGCGCTGGCCGGCGTCACCGCACCCGCGCGCGGGCGGCTGGAGGTGCACCTACCCACCGCGTTCGACGCGGGGATGCGCCGCGACGGCGTCGTGGAGAAGACCCTCGCCGGGGTCGGCGAGCGCTCGCACTGGCTGCGGCAGTGCATCGCGGCCGCCCCGCTGGACTGCTGGTCGGCGTACGGCGACTCGCCGGAGGCGTTCCTGACGCGGCAGGCGCGCCAGGCCGACGACGACTGGGGCAACCCGCTGCGCCACGGCCTGGCCCGCGCCGCGATCGAGCAGCGCGACGTCCGCTGGGCGCGCGCCCTGATCAGGGACGGCTTCCTCGCCGACAGCAGCGACATGTACGCCGACATGGCCGCGGTGCTGCCCGCGGACGAGCTGACCGAGCTGGTGGCGGGCCGGATCGCGCGGGAGGGCGGCGCGTCGGCGCGGCTGCTCGAAGCGCTGCCGCAGCCCTGGCCCGCGCCGGTGTGCGAGGCGGTGCTGGGGGCCCTCGGCAATCAGGAGCGCCGCCGTTCCGGCTGGTGGCAGCTGCTGCGGCAGGGCGAGTCGGGCTTCGGCCCGCAGTACGCGCCGCGGGTGCGGGCGCTGCACGACGCGCTGCCGCCCACGGACCAGCAGATGCTGTCCCGCTTCATGATCATTTTGCAGATCCGACACGACATCCACCGGGAGTTCGCATGACCGCCACCCTCGACGCCGCCACCCCCGTGCTGCGGCCGCACGCCGAGCAGCTGTACGCCGCCGAGCTGGCGCAGCTGGCCGAGGCCGACGACCGGCCCCGCCCGCCGGGCTGGAAGCTGTCCCCGCAGGCCGTGGTGACGTACCTGCTCGGCGACGGCAAGGACATCAGCGCCAAGTACATCGGCCCGCGCCGGCTGATGGAGGTCGCCGTGGCGACGCTGGCCACCGACCGGGCGCTGCTGCTGCTCGGCGTGCCCGGCACCGCCAAGACGTGGGTGTCCGAGCACCTCGCCGCGGCGGTCAGCGGCGACTCGACGCTGCTGGTCCAGGGCACCGCGGGCACCCCCGAGGAGGCCATGCGCTATGGCTGGAACTACGCCCGGCTGCTCGCCGAGGGCCCGACCGCGGGCGCCGTGGTGGCCAGCCCGGTGATGCGGGCCATGCGCACCGGCGCGATCGCCCGTATCGAGGAGCTGACCCGGGTCCCCTCCGACGTGCAGGACACCCTGCTGACGATCCTGTCGGAGAAGACCCTGCCGGTGCCGGAGCTGGGCGAGGAGGTGCAGGCGGTCAAGGGCTTCAACGTCATCGCCACCGCCAACGACCGCGACCGCGGCGTGAACGAGCTGTCCAGCGCGCTGCGGCGCCGCTTCAACACCGTCGTGCTGCCCGTGCCCGGGACCGTGGACGAGGAGGTCGACATCGTGTCGCAGCGGGTCGCCTCGCTCGGCCGGGCGCTGGAGCTGCCCGAGGTGCCCGATGCGATCAGCGAGATCCGCCGCGTGGTGACCGTGTTCCGGGAGCTGCGCGAGGGCGTGACCGCCGACGGGCGTACCAAGCTGAAGAGCCCCAGCGGCACCCTGTCCACCGCCGAGGCGATCTCGGTGATGACCAGCGGCATGGCCCTCGCCTCGCACTTCGGCGACGGCACCGTCCGCGCCGCCGACGTCGCCGCGGGCATCCGCGGCGCGGTGGTCCGCGACCCCGTGTCCGACGCCGTCATCTGGCGGGAGTACCTGGAGACCGTGGCGCGCGAGCGCGACGGCTGGAAGGACTTCTACCGCGCCGCCCGGGAGGCGGAGTGAGCTCCGACCGCGTCCACGTCCTGGGCGTACGCCACCACGGCCCGGGTTCGGCCCGGGCCCTGGTGCGGGCCCTGGACGAGCTGCGCCCGGACCTGATCCTGGTCGAGGGCCCGCCGGAGGCGGACGGCCTGGTGGCGCTCGCCGCGCACGAGGACCTGGAGCCGCCGGTCGCACTGCTGGCGTACCCGACGGCGGCGACAGCGGGCAAGGGCGGGGTGAAGGGACGGGCGGCGTTCTGGCCGTTCGCGGTGTTCTCGCCGGAGTGGCAGGCGCTGCGCTGGGCCGTCGAGCACGAGGTGCCGCTGCGCTTCTGCGACCTGCCCGCCGGCCACCGCTTCGCCGCCCAGGCAGCCGAGGACGCCGGGGCGGGCGGCACGGAGCCGGACGGACCGCTCGCCGACGCCGTGCCGAGTCCCGACGCATCCGTGCCTGACGCCTCCACGCCAGCCGTAGGTGCCGGATCGGCTGAGGCTCCGGCGACGGCATCGGCCGCCGGAGCTACGACGGTGCCCAAGACGGCTGGCGAGCCCGCTGGCGCGGACGAGGCCGATCCCGCCGAGGGTGAGGACGCGCTGCGGGTGGACCCGATCGCGGGGCTGGCCCACGCTGCCGGGTACGACGACCCGGAGCGCTGGTGGGAGGACGTGATCGAGCACCGGCGCGACGTGCCGCCGTTCGCGGCAGTGGCCGAGGCGATGGCCGCCGTGCGCGAGTCCGCGCCGGTCATCGGCGAGGATCTGGTCCGCGAGGCGTACATGCGCCAGGTCCTGCGTGCCGCCCTGAAAGAGGGACACCAGCGCATCGCCGTGGTCTGCGGCGCCTGGCACGTGCCCGCCCTCACCGGCGAGCTGCCCCCGGCCAAGGCCGACGCCGCGCTGCTCAAGGGCCTGCCCGCGGTGCCGACGACGGTCACCTGGGTGCCCTGGACGCACGGGCGGCTGGCCTCCTGGAGCGGCTACGGCGCGGGCGTCACCGCGCCCGGCTGGTACCACCACCTGTTCACCGCCGAGGACCAGCCGGTCGAGCGCTGGCTGGTCGGCGTCGCCGGGGTGCTGCGCGGCGAGGACCTGAACGTGTCCAGCGCCCACGTCATCGAGTCGGTCCGGCTGGCCGACACCCTCGCCGTGCTGCGCGGCCGCCCGCTGCCCGGCCTGGCCGAGGTCACCGAGGCGACCCGGGCCGTGCTGTGCGACGGCGACGACACCCGGCTGGAGCTGGTGCAGCGCAAGGTCGTGGTGGGGGAGCGGCTCGGCCGTGTCCCCGCCGACGCCCCGGCCGTGCCGCTGGCCCGCGACCTGGCCGCGACCGCCAAGCGCCTCAAACTGGCCCAGCAGGCGCTGATCACCGACCACGACCTCGACCTGCGCAAGCCGAACGACCTGGAGCGAAGCAGGCTGCTGCACCGGCTGCGGCTGCTCGGCGTCGGCTGGGGCACCCCTGCCCAGCGCAAGGCGGGCAAGGGCACCTTCTGGGAGTCGTGGCGCCTGCAGTGGCACCCCGAGTACGCCGTCGACCTCATCGAGGCCAGCGCGTACGGCGTCACCGTCGAGCAGGCCGCCACCGCCAAGACCGTCGAGTCGGCTGCCGGGGCCGAGCTGCCCGTGCTGACCGGCCTGCTGGAGGCGTGCCTGCTCGCCGACCTGCCCGGCGCGCAGCCCCGGGTGCTCCAGGAGCTGAACGACCGGGCCGCCGTCGACACCGACGTGGCCCAGCTGATGGCGGCCGTGCCCGCGCTGGCCCGCTCGCTGCGCTACGGCGACGTCCGCGCCACCAGCACCGACGCGCTGGCCGAGGTGCTGACCGGCCTGGTCACCCGGATCCGGCTGGGCCTGCCCGGCGCGCTCACCGGCCTGGACGACGACGCGGCCCGCGCCCTGCGCGAGCACCTCGACGGCACGCACGAGGCGCTGAACCTGCTCGCCGACCGGCTGCCGCTGCGCGAGGAGTGGCTGGCGGCGCTGGCGCGGCTGGTGGACCGGCCGGACCTGCCCGGCCTGCTCGCCGGGCGGCTGCTGCGGCTGCTGCGCGACGCGGGCAGCTTCGACGCCGATGCGGTCGAGCTGCGCCTGTCCCGGGCGCTGACCGTGGGCGTGCCGCCGACGACCGCGGCCGGCTACGTCGAGGGCTTCATCGCCGGCGGCGGGCTGCTGCTGGTGCACGACGAGGCGCTGCTATCGCTGGTGGACCGGTGGCTGACCGGGCTCGCCCCGGACACGTTCACGGCCGTGCTGCCGCTGCTGCGGCGTACCTTCGCCGCCTTCGCCGCCCCCGAACGCCGCGCCGTCGGCGAAAAGGTCCGCCATCTGGGCTCCGGCGGCACCCGCCGCTCGGGATCCGATCTGGACGAACTCGAACTCGACGAGGCCCGCGTGGCGCGGGTCCTGCCGACGCTGGAGCTGCTGCTGGCGGCGGGAAGGGGTACGCGGTGAGCGACGAGGAGCGGCTGCGCCGCTGGCGCCTGGTGCTCGGCGGCGAAGGTGCCGAGGGCACCGGCACGACCCTGACCGGCACGGATGCGGGCATGGACGCGGCCCTGGCCGCGCTCTACCGCGACGGCGACGGAGACGGCGGCTCGTCGCGCAGCGCGGGCCTGGGCGGCTCCGCGCCGAAGGTGGCCCGCTGGCTCGGCGACATCCGGGAGTACTTCCCCTCCACCGTGGTGCAGGTGATGCAGGCCGACGCGATCGAGCGGCTCAACCTGACCCGGCTGCTGGTCGAGCCGGAGATGCTGGAGGCCGTCGAGCCGGACGTGCACCTGGTCGGCACGCTGCTGTCGCTGAACAAGGTGATGCCGGACAAGGCCCGCGCCACCGCCCGCATGGTCGTCGCGAAGGTCGTGGCCGAGCTGGAGCGCCGCGTCGCCCAGCGCACCCGGGCCGCGATCACCGGCGCGGTCAACCGGGCCGCGCGCATCACCCGCCCGCGCCACCGCGACATCGACTGGAACCGGACCATCCGCGCCAACCTCAAGCACTACCAGGCCGAACACCGCACGGTGGTGCCGGAGCGGCTGATCGGCTACGGCCGGTCGACGAAGTCGGTGCAGCGCGACGTCGTGCTGTGCGTGGACCAGTCCGGCTCGATGGCCGCGTCGGTGGTCTACTCCGGAGTCTTCGGCGCGGTGCTCGCATCGATGAAGTCGCTGCGCACGTCGCTGGTCGTGTTCGACACCGCCGTGGTGGACCTGACCGACCAGCTGCAGGACCCGGTCGAGGTGCTGTTCGGCACGCAGCTCGGCGGCGGCACCGACATCAACCGCGCCATCGCCTACTGCCAGGGCCTGATCACCAGGCCCCGGGACAGCATCTTCATCCTCATCTCCGACCTCTATGAAGGAGGGGTACGCCAGGAGATGCTGCGCCGGGTCGCCACCATGACCGCGGCCGGGGTGCAGGTGATCGTCCTGCTCGCACTGTCCGATGAAGGACAGCCGTCGTACGACCACGCCAACGCCGCCGCGCTGGCCGCGATGGGGGTGCCGTCGTTCGCGTGTACGCCGGACGCGTTCCCGGACCTGATGGCCGCTGCGATCGAACGGCGCGATCTGCGCGCCTTCGTCGAGAAGATCGGCCGCTGAGCGGCGGATCAGGGGAAAGTCACGGATCCGGCCGCGCTGACCTGGGGAGGTTGACGGGCGCGGCCGGATCACTCTGATCACACCGCGCACGGGGCGTCCGGTCAAGTCCTCCGGACGTACGGGCCCGGCTGTCCGGAGCGCGGCCCGCCGGGCCGTTTCGGCGCTGTGTGCCGTCTGTTACGGCGTCAGTGCGTGCTGACGTAATCCCAGGCCTGGCTCACCACGTCGATGCCGAAACTGAAGCGCAGCGTGGTGTAGAGCACGGCTGCCACGAACGCCAGCCCTACCAGGCCGATCAGCAGGCGCACCGGCAGCGGCTGGCGCTTCACCCACTCCGTCCAGCCGTGCACCTTGTCCTTGGTGAACTGCAGCAGGTGCCTGGCCCACACGAACTCGATCGCCCAGATCGCCAGACCGCCGATCACGATCAGCCAGCCAGGCCCCGGCAGCGGGATGAGCAGCACCCCGATCGCGATCACCACGGCGCCCAGCACACCGATGATCACTTTGAGCACGGCTGCCCCGGTCGGGTTAGCCCGAACGGTCTGATGTGCAATGCGCGCCCGGTCCCGCCACGTGCTGGAGCGCTGCGGAAAGTCCGGTTTGTCGCTCATCTCCCCAACCTCGGTCGCCTTGTCGCCGGGCCCTCAAAATCGCCCGTCACCAACCCCGATGACTGGACGTTACCGGAGTGTGTCGACGGTCCTGGCCGGCATCACGAACGACACATTCGGGCAGAAGCACGGCATGTTACTCCCGTAGGTGAGTCCGTGCCCGCGTTTTGCTCGATCTTCCCGCTATCGGGTGAGATCGAACGATGACGGAGCGTATAGGGGAGGGTCACCTTGAGTATGGGAGGGGCGGGGCGGGCAAGCGCCGCCGCAGTGCCGGGGGGAGTACGTCCATGAGTGCTATCCGTCCTACGACCGTCGAGGTCGAGACATCGTTGCGGCTGGTCGCGCCCGACGCGACCTCGCTTCCGGTGCGGGCGAGTCTTCGCTACGACCCGGTCGACCCGTACGCGGTGCATGTGCTCTTCCACGCCGAATCCGCCGGCGGCGAGGCGGTGAGCTGGTCGTTCGCCCGCGAACTGCTGGTCACCGGACTCGACGAGCCGGCCGGCATCGGCGACGTGCGGGTCTGGCCCTGGGCCACCCCGCGTGGCGACTTCGTCGCGCTCGCCCTGTCGTCGCCTGACGGCAACGCGCTCTTCGAGGTCCCGCGGAGCGTCCTGGTGCGCTTCCTGCGCCGCACCTACGTCGTGGTGCCCCGCGGTCGGGAGACCGACCACCTCGACGTCGACGCGGCGGTCAACCGGCTGCTGGCCGGTCGCTGATCGACCACTGCCCAGCGACGGTCAGTAGGAAGATCAACCCCTAGCCAGACGAAACCCCGACCGGAGTCCCCGGTCAGCACACCGACGAGGTGCTCGAGGCGGAGCACCTCGTCTCGTGCGTCCGCGGCCCGGCTCGCGCTGCCGGGCCCCCGCCATGATCGCTACTTCGTGTCAGAACCTCGGGTCTGGCCGCACCTTCCGACACGAAACCGCGATCTTCGCGGGCTTGAGCACGGCGGGCGCCACGCCGGAGGGGTACCGAGATGCGCGGGGCGCCGGACGTGCTGTAGAGTTCCATCTCGTTGCGGGCGATTGGCGCAGCGGGAGCGCGCTTCCTTCACACGGAAGAGGTCACTGGTTCGATCCCAGTATCGCCCACAAATATATGCAGGTCAGACACCGTATGAAGGGAAACCTTCATACGGTGTCATCGATTTCATGGGACTATTCTGCTCCATTTGTAATGACTCACAAGTCACATGGCCGTTACTGGCCTCCGGTGTCCGCCCAGGTTGCGAGGCCTTCGGCCGGTGGGCGATTGGACCGGTGACCTCTTCCCCTTCATGATCGGCACCTCCTCGGGTGTCCACCAGCGGGCACCGTTGTCCTGCCAGCGCCGCTGCAACGACTCCAGCAGCGCTGGCTGCATCGCGTCGGTGACGTGGGAGTACACGCCGGCGATACCTGGCATGGCGTGGCCGAGCCGCTGGTTCTTGAGCACCTCAGGGATCCGGTCCTCGTCCATCCACGTGCGGTGGGCATGCCGCAGGTCGTGGAACCGCAACCCGGCCAGGATCGGCGCCCAGCCGCGGTCTGCGCGGCCGTCGCAGGCCGGCCGCCAGTAGCGCTGGACGTAGGTCGTGCGCCACATCCAGTCCCCGTCACCGATGCAGAACACCGTGCCGTGCGGATGCGCCGCCAGCAGGATGCCCAAGCCTTCGACGAGGAACGGCGGCAGTGCGATCTGGCGCACCGACGCCGCTGTCTTCGGGTCGCCCAGCCACCTGTCGCCGCCCTCCTCGTGCAACGCGCCGACCTTGGGCACGACGTCGACGACGCCGGTATCCAGGTGCACGTTGCGCCGGTCTAGGCCGAGCAGCTCGCCGATCCTCGCCCCGGTGTAGGCCGCTGTCATGACGAGGGTCCGGGTGATCAGGTCGGGCATCCGGCAGGCGATCTGCCACACCTGCTCGGGCGTGGCCACTGGCCGTGGGACGGTGATGCCGTCGCGCAGTCGGAGCCTGCCGGTGGGGTCGAAGTACAGGTAGTGCTCCTCGATCGCCTCCCGAAGCACGAGCCCGAGCAGCGTCACGACCGACCGGACGCTGACCGGCGCGAGCCGGGCCCGCAGGTCCAGGGCGAAGGCTTTGACGTCGTTGCGGCTGATCTCGTCCAGGTGCCGATCGCCGAAGCGCGGCAGGATGTGCACCCGCAGCATCGACTCATACCGGGCCAGGGTCACCGGCCCGGCCGTGTGCGAGGGCAGCCACATGTTTACCCACTGCCGCAGCGTCGGCGCTGGCACGTCAGCCAGGTACCGGCGGATCCCCCGCCGCACTGCGGCCAGCTGCGCCAGCCGCGCGTTCGCCTCGGCCTCGGTCGGGTACGTCGAGTCGGTGACGGTCCGGCCGCGATACCGGCGTCGCACCCGGAAACTGCGTCCTGTGTTCTCCATCCACGCCATGATGATCACCCCCTGATAGCCGTCAAAGCACAGGCGGCAGGCATCGGCCTGGAGGCTAGTGTCTCGGGGGTGGCGCTGGCTTCCGGCGGCCCTTCTGATCACGCTATGGCCCCTGCGGCGTCAGGGATCTTACGAGCTGATTACCGCTGGAGCGTCAGCGCGCTCGGTGAAGCGCGCTGGTCTCGTACACCGATGTCCGTCAAGCAGTCCTTCGACAGACGCTGCCGGCCGTCGTTGACGCCGACGGCTCCCGGCTGCCCCGCGACTACATCCTTTTCGCAGGCACGCCGGTGCTGATCCCGACATCGTGACGTTCCGGTGGAGTGCCGGCTGTTCGTCTTCGACGCCATAGTCCACGCCGCCAGCCGCTACGCGATCAACGGCTGGCTGGACCCGGCTCCCCTCGACGCGTGCCTACACCGCGACGCGGTCTCGACTTCGGCGTAATTCTGCTCGAGGGCTGCGCGGATAGCCGGCCCAGCGCCGTCGTCGACGTCAGCCTGGTCAGCGACATCGACCGCGGCGAGGAGCACTGGGCCGCGGCCGAAGCGAGCATGGCCTGGTTCAGCACGAGCCACGCCGCCGACCCCGGCCGGGTCCTCGACACGGTGCTCCGCGAAGTCGGACCGCATGATCGCCTCGCCGCCCGCGACGAGCCTTCGAGGGTCTTGTCATCGACCGATTCCATCTACCTGCAAAGACGTCCGTCCTACAGGGTGATTCGGCCTCTAGGCTGGGCGCCGAACGGCACAGATGCAGGTGTCCGACTGATCTTCCGACGCACGCGACTGAGCTCACTATGGATTGGTCCGGCGCGTGCGTCTGCGAGGTGTTCGCGCGGGGGCTGGGACGTGGCTCGGGCGGCAGACGATGATGACGTCGGTGATGTTGGGGAGGTCGAGGAGGGCTCTGCGGGTAGTGCCGTGTTCCTGGACGGAGACGGACTCGTCGTAGATGAAGACGGTCATCTTGCGGTACGGACCGTTGCCGGTCAGGTAGGCGACGTAGTCCTCGTAGATCTCCTTCTCGAAGGTCTTGAAGTCGGCGGCTTTGCGGGCGTACTTGACCTCGATGAGCAGGCCGAGGGAAGGGATTCCGAAGTCGGCTCGGTAGGTGCTGTGGCCTCGCTTGCGCAGCGTCTCCTCGTCCACGAGGTCGTCGAAGACGGGCCGGAGCATGATCCAGATGATGTTCTGGACTTCGCGTTCGGAGGTGATAGGCCAGCGGACGGGGTTGTCGAGGTCGTCGCCGTCGTAGCGCCATTGGCGCATGGCGTCTTCGAAGCGGCTGAGCAGGACACCGACGTGGTTGCGGCTGAGGACGAGCTCGTCGACGCTGGCGGTCACGATCTGCGCGGCGGCCTCCATCAGCAGGGCGGCTCGTGGAGCGGATACCTGCCCTGTCTGGCCGAGGGCGATGGTGGTGAGGATCTTCGACTGAAGACGACGCAGGTCGTTGGGGTCCTTCACGGACAGGCTCTTGGCCGAGGAAGCCAGCCAGTGCAGGCCGGCGAGGTCGACGGGGTCGTCGCTGCTGAGGATGTCGGGTTTGAGGACGGGCGCGGTGTCGAGGACCTGGCGGGCGTGCTCCTGGAAGACGCCCAGCAGCAGGTTTGCGGGTTGCAGGCGGGGGTCGTGCAGGACGTCGGCGAGCCAGGCCCGCGCCGGGGGTACGTCCTCGTGGGCCGCGGTGACAGCGAGGGCGAGGCCGACGATCTGGGCAGGGTCGTTGACGAAGGTCACCCCGTCGGTCTGGAAGGGGTTCTTGCGCATGAGCGGCGGGAGGCCAGCGGCCAGGTGCCGGCGGGCGGCCTGTGCGGCGGGGGAGGGGAACGAGGTGAGGCCGTAGCCGAGGACGGCGAGGCCGTGGGCGTGGGCGAGCCGGTGCTCGTTGTCGGCCATCCACTGCTCGCTCATCGGGTCGACGTTCCACGGGACGCTCAGGCGCCGTGCGCCGAGGATGTGGTGAGCGAGTAGTCCGTCGAGGTTGCCCGGCTTGTTTGCCTGCAGGACGAGTTCTTCCAGGCCGGTGAGCTGGGCGGTGAGGAGCGTACCGGTGTCGGCGCGCGTGGCCGGGCTCGCGTCTTCGATCACAGGAACCACCTGCTGGAGCGCAGCTTCGTGGTGATGGCGTCGAGGTTCCAGTACTTCACGTAGCGCAGATGGCCGAGAAGGTCAGCGATCAGGTCGGAGTACATGATCGTCACCGGGATGCGGGACGGGTACATGTTGCGCCAGGACATGAAGGTGAACCGGTAGACCTGCCGGGCCAGGTACTCGATGTCGGTGAAGGTCGACTCGCGGTGGAGCTTGAGCAGCAGGGGCCGGGGCGCGCCGTGCATGGCGCTCTTGAGGTCCATGGGCCCGCCTACGGCGATGAGCATCTCCCGGTGCCCTATCGGCACCGCGTAGCCACGGTCGGGGACATAGTGGCCCTTGGCCGGGCCGCCGCCGGGGCCCCAGCTGTTGGCGACGCCGTTGCTGGCCCGGTCGAACATGACCCAGTCGTGGTCGGTGCTGACATGCAGGAACGCGAACTCGACCTTGGCGTACTCGCGGGTGAGCCGCTCGACGAGGTTCTTTACCGCGACGGCTTCGATGTCCTTGAGCGGTTTGAAGACATGGAATACCAGCCGGAGCTCGTCACCCTTCTGCCAGGCGTTGCGGACCTTGATGTCCTCGATGCACTCGGTCAGCGACTGCAGTAGTTCTTGTGGGTAGTCGGCGTAGTCGGCGTCGCGGGACTTGTTGGACAGCAGGTAGTTGCCGTCGGAGCTGAAGACGGTGGTGATCCCGACGATCCGCTCGACGTCGTCTGAGCCACCGGCCTTGACGTGGGCACTGCCGATGCCGATGACGAGTTCGTGGGCGAGGGCGCGGGGCGCGGCGATCACGAACGGGATACCGCCGAGCTTGGCGTAGCAGGCCAGCGCGATGCTGTTGAGCGGGTAGGCGAGTTTGCTCTGCCGGACCGTCTCGATCCGGACCTCCTGCACGGGCACGCCCTGGCCCATGAAGGTGGACTTGGCCACCAGGTATGGGCTGTCGTTGCCAGCCAGGTGCGTCTGCGCCTCGCTGGTGATCACGATGGCCAGGTCCACGTTGCCGTCTTGCAGGGCGTCTTTGCACGCCCGCCGGTATGCCGCGGCGTCGGTGGGCCCGCCGTCGAAGGCGTGCATGACCCAGTCGCAGCCGGAGAGGTGGTACTTGCGGATGAAGCCCTGGCTGAAGACCTTCTCGCCCTGCACCCCGTAGAGGAACTTGGTCATGAAGTTCTCCACCACGCCCTTGTGGACGCGGGGCGTGACGATGGCGATCTTCGGCTTCTTCTTGGCGAAGAACTCCACGTCGAACGGGCCGTACTGGTCCAGGCCCTTGTCAGGGGACGACGGGTGGTTCTTGTCGCCTGCCTGATCGAACCGGAACGTCGGCGTCTCGTACCGGCTCCAGCTGGCGGTGCGTCCCGTGCTCGACCCGACCGGCACCTCGATGGAGATCGACAGCCCGGTGGCGATCTCGATCGGCTGCTTGGTCAGCCGCTTGCCGATCTCAATCGTCTTGTCGTACCGGCCGAAGGCACCCAGCAGGTCGAAGGTGGCCTTCTCCAGCTCTTTGGCGATCCGTGTCCCGTCGGCGCCCGCCAGGGCGGCGATGACGTCGTTGAAAGCGTCGCGCCGGCTGGCCAGCCACGCCTGATCGGCGCGGACACGGCTCACACCAGGGGCGTCGCGCAGGATCAGGAAGCCGTTCTCGACACGCTCGATCGCACCGGCGTTGCGGCGGGCGGCGAGGGCGTCCAGCTCCGGGTCCAGCTCGATCGTTTCGTCGAGATGCATGACGTCGAAGCCGGTGACCTTGACGCCACGCTGGATCAGGTCGGCGACCGTCATGTCGATCTCGTAACGGGTCTTCACACCGACGATGACCCCAGGGCAGTTCGACGGGCCGGCGACCCGCGCGTCCAGGCGGAACTGCGGGAATACGTGCAGCTTCGCCAGGTCCTCCTGGCGTCGGCCCCGGACCGACGGCTCCAGCAGGTCCCTGCCCTTGAGCCGCGACACGAACTCCGGCGGGTAGCGGCGGCGCAGCTTGTAACCCCAGCCCAGCACCGCCCGGGTGAGGGCCTCCTGGACCAGGCGCATCGTCAGGCTTCGGTGGTCCCGCGTGGCGAACGAGGTCGCCTCGCCATGTATATCGGCCGCGGCGGTGAGGGGGATGCAGGCGATCCCGTCCCTCGTCCTGGTGACCACGTGGGTGCCGACCAGCTTCTGCTGAAGGTCGCGGAGCTGCTCCGACGACTCGAACTCGACCAGCCCGCCGTCAAACCGGTCGGCCGAGAACGCGACCGGCAGGAAGTTGAAGGCCAGCATGGGCGAGGTGGACCGGCGGTACTCGTTCAACGGGGCATCACCCTCTCCCGCGACCTCGGCTGGGACCGCGGGCGACCGGAAGGCCGGTTCGCTCCCCACCGAGCTGACTAACTGAGCATCGTCTCACCGAGCTGCGACAGTTCCCGCAGCCAGCGCTGACAGCAGGCGCCCCGCCGGACCCGCCGCCCTCGACAGGCGGGTCTGGCGTGCATCGGCGACCTCGGACTAAGCCGCTGGCCGCCGGTGATCGCGGTACCGGAAGGCGTTGCCGAGCTGCGACTTCCACCAGCTGACGAGGTCCGAGTCGGAGCGCTCGGTCACCAGGTCCGCGCCAGCGGTGGCCGTGTCGGCCAACTCGACCTCCGCCAGCGGCATGTCGCCGAGCATCAGGATCTCCGCGTCCACGGTCACCTGCAGGATCTCGCCCGCCTTGGTCGCGGCGGTGTACGGGAACCCTCCGGCGACGTCCCACGCGACCTGCTCGGCGGAGTCGAGGAACGACTGGTTGTGGAAGCCGAGATCGGTCCAGCCCACCAGCAGCGTCGTACCGTCGGCCCGCACCGCCCGCCGGATCTGCCTCCCCCTACCGGTGGGCGCCATGATCGTCCATCGGTCGAGGAGCTGCTCGTTGAACTCGGCCCAGGTCGGCCAGTACGGGTGGCGGCACTCGTACTCGTGCTCGATGAACGCCACCAGGGGGAAGCCCTCGATGTCGCCGTCATCGGCGCGGCGGGTCAGCGAGGGGTCACACCGGTCGAAGAACCGCACCACCGCCATGAGCGTCTCGATCACCAGCCGACCGCCGACCGAGTCCCGGTATCGGTCGTGGGCTCCTGGTGCGGTCTTGTCCTGCGCACCCCCCTTCTGGATCTCGGGGGGCAGGTCACCGTACTCGTGCCACTGCGGGAAGACCCGCCACCCGTCCTTGCCGAACCCGCTGACGAGGCGGGGCGAGCCCATCTCGATCGGCGTGTGGGCGTGGATCTCAGCGTTGCGGACCAGCACGACCCCCCGGACCACCCGGCCGTCCGGATCATCGGTCCACATCTGGACGTAACGTGCGCGATCAGGCCCGCTGAGCAGCTCCACGAAGAGGGTGTCGATCGTCCGGGCGGCGGCCAGCGCGGCGGCGGTGTCGTTGACGACCTGCTCGCAGTCGAGGTGGAAATGGCCTGGGTGCAGCTCGACGTCGCTGCGGACGGTGGCGATCCAGACCCGCTGGACGGCGTCGGTCAACGCGCGGTACTTCTGTCGCAGCTTCTCCCGCGCGGGTCCAGGCGGGATCGGGAAGAGGCCGGGGGTGGTGGCGTCGGGTTGGCCGGAGTTGAGCGGCATCTGCAGGTCTACCTTCGTGACCTCACCCGTGTGAAGGCAAGAATTCCAGCTTACACGTCCAATGTCCTCAGACCCGATGCCGGGGTGGCGAGCACGCCTCGGGCCAGGCCGGGTGGGGATGCCCGGCCCGGAGGGACCGGGCACCCTCTGCTTTAGTCGATCATGAGGTGCATGCCGCCTGCTGTGGTGAAGGGGGACGATCGCGGCGTTCTCCAGCCTTCACCTCGACCCAGCGGCGAGGGCGAGGCCTCCCGCGACGGCGATGTTCTGCGCGGATAGCGCTGCCCAGCGCTGTCGTCGTCGGCATGGTCAGCGGTGCCGACTGCGCCTGGCTGCTGACCCAAGGGCGGGAGATGTTCGAATTCGCTGCCGCCGATCTCGACACTCTCGCGAATCTGCTGGTGGTCCAGCTCGTCGCGGCCGATGGCAGGGGAGGCGGAATGCGAGTCCCTGTACGGCGTGGTCTGGCACGCCTACGAAGCCGCGATGGGAAGCAGCGAACTGCCGTATCTGGTCACCGGCCCCTTGTCCATGTGCCGGGGGGAGTTGATCCATCGCGCATGCCGTGGCGCGAGAGTCAGCCAAAGGTGGTGGGACCTCGGGTAGAAACCTTGTCGCGTGCGGCGAGGCGGTCGCGCGGGAGCACCACGTCGAGGAACCCGGTCGGCGGCGTAGCTGGTGCTGTAACCAGGCCATGTTCGCCTCGACCACGGCCCAGTGCTCCTCGCTGCGGGCGGAGCTGACGGCAGCCGCCGTGATCAGTTTGGGCCTACTGAATCGTTAGCTGACTCCCGTTGGCCCGGCAATGTTGCGGGAGGTTGTGCGTCGATCACATCGAGAGCATCGAACAATCGGTCCGCATAGGTCTGCCCTACTTGATGCACCCACGCCGGCCGTATGAAGAACGTCCAAAGGACGGCTGCGAGGGCGTAAAAGCTAAGTGCAGCTATGGCTTCCGGAGTCGCGCCTCCGCGCCACACCAAGATGCTAATGCCCATAGAAGAAAAGGCGAGAACGATCAATGCGATCGCCTTAAGTGCCAACAGATTTCGAGCGAAGCCATAGTGAATGTTTTCTTCGAAGACGCGGGGAAATTCTGTGGTCGAGTCGCGAACTCGATTGATGAGTTTTCTAACCGCGGCGATATAGGCATCGTCGGCCTTCGTCGGGCTATTGCTTTCTTGCCGCTTCGTCGGGAGCGCGACGCCGGTCAGTTTCTCCAGGGCCTTTCGGCGTTCTTCGAAGACTAACGCGTTGTGTGTCTCTCTGTGTCGAAGCATTCGGGTAGTGGGAAGACCGTCCCACTGTCGGACCAGCTTCGGCTCCAGACGTCTCCCCAGCGATCGAGTGAAGCTCGACAGGAAAAACAAGGTGCCCATCGATGCTGCCATTGGCACCCACGCTAGAGCTGGGCGTAGCTGAATCAAAGCCACACCCATTACACCAACCGGGAGAACCAGCGCCAACAGGCCTGGGTAGACGCGGGCGCGGATGACGTAAACGTCGAAGCCTCCCAGGAGGGAGTTAATCATCATCATCCTCGGCTGAATATTGCAGAGACTGGATAGGTGTCCACCCCGTGCGACTTTTCCAACCATCGCCATAAGAGATGGTATTTCCCTCGGTAGCGATGACGCTACATCCTCTACGCAAAAGTGCATTTACGATCTTCGGGGACGGGTGGTCTTCGTCGACTTTGGCTGAGCTGATTACGGCTGTGTACTTGGCATATGGTGACTCCTTGGGCCCCAGAATTCTGTCGAGAATCGCCGGCCCTAGATTTCGGCGGCTACCGTGATGCGGTACTTGAAACATCGAAATCGGCATGCTCGAAAATGGGCCGACTGTAGCTTCGTATCGTTGCGCCGCATGTTCGAGTGCGGTGATACCGGCGTCTCCGGTAAATAGCATCCGCTTCTGATCGGCCCTTAGTAAAGTAATCACGGAAGAGTTGTTGCGCGCTGAGGTTTGACCCAAGTTGTCTAAGGTTTCGAGTGGTACATGGCTAAGGATCTCTTTGAGTTTCGATTTTGCTCTTTTGAACATCACCTCTGCGGAAGCGATGATGTGGTTGTCGGCGCCAAGTTGTTCGAAAAGTAACTCCTGATAGTACTCAAGTGAAGGACCAAGAATTTCCAGTTGACCGGCAAAACGCGTGAGGCCGGTAAATGGTTCGGTGATATCAGTGCCTTGGGCAATGGCGGTCTTAATTAATCCCAACAATGCTTCAAGGTTACTGAATTCGGAGATATCCTCATGGTGGTTGAACGGCAAGTGAATCATCAGCTCACGAACACGAAGCTCCTCGACGACTCGCGTTAGGCCGTTGAGGTGATCCGCATCTGGATGTGTGCAGATCATCAAGTCCACAACGCTGGTGCGGCAGTGCTCCCTCACGTGATCGATTAGCTGATCGCTCGTGTAGGTCCGTCCCCCATCAATGATCATGACGGCTTGTCTGGCTTCAGATTCAAATGGAAATTCTACAACGATTGCGTCACCGCTCTTTCCCCCGTCTTGCTCTGCGTTCTCGACAGGAAGTAGGTCCACGGCATGCATTCGAACCTCCGGTCTAAGGCGCCTTCGTGTGGCCGTATGAGGCCGATGGCGGACGGTACGCCTACATGCGTGATCGATACAAACTTTGTCGCAAAGTCGACGATCCAGAAGGCCCTCAAAGCGAGGGTTCTTCGTCAATGGGTGACAGCCTGTAAGTGGATCTATGCGCGATCGACGACGGACGATCATTCGGCGGAGAGGTGTGCGGCAAAGGGCTTATGTTCTCACTTCTGTCGGTCCGTGCGGAGGATGGCTGTGGTGCGGTCGTCCCTCCGAGTCGGGAAACCATCAGGCCCGAGCGGGCGGGTCAGAATGTTCGGGAAGCTATCGTGCGCCAGCGGGCGGGCCGGACTCGTCCCTTGGTGGCTGTCGGCACCGTGATTGGGTTCCGCGGCGACCGGGCCGGCGTGGAGCAAAACGTGGAGCAACGGCCCGCGCCGTACTGCACTCAACTGCGCTGAACTGCACAGAACTGCGTTGAACTGCACCGACGTCCCGGCGAAGATCGAACAAAACCGCAGGTCAAGTCCAGTTTGGACGCTTCGTTCACACGGAAGAGGTCACTGGTTCGATCCCAGTATCGCCCACCAAAATATGCAGTTCAGAAGCCGCATGAAGGGAAACCTTCATGCGGCTTCATCAATTTGATGGGACCCTGCTCCATCTGTAATGGCTCAATCATCACATGGTCGTTACGGGCCTGCGGCGTCCGCCCAGGCTACGGCGCCTACGGCCGGTGGGTGACTGGACCGGTGACCTCTTCCCCTTCATGATTGCACCTCCTCGGGCGTCCACCAGCGGGCACCGCTGTCCTGCCAGCGCCGCTGCAACGCCTCCAGCAGTGCTGGCTGCATCGCCTCGGTGACGTGGGAGTACACCCCGGCGATACCCGGCATGGCGTGCCCGAGCCGTTGGTTCTTGAGCGCCTCCGGGTGGTGTCGCTGGGGAGATCATGACCTCTTCCGTAAGTAGGGAAACATCGACGCGATGCAGGCGGCACTCCCGTCACCCCGCGTGCCCCGTCAACGCAGCCAGGTTGGCAGTGGTCACAGCCATCGCGTGTTCACAAGCAGCTCCGGTCACCGGCACCACGTCCTGACCGGAGCCGTCCATCCCGGGCACCCCGCCGGATGGCCCCGCACGGAGGCTGGGGTGCCGACCGTCGTCGGCACCCCAGCCGCACCTGCCTTGCGGTGTCAGACCGGTCCGTGCCTGGCCCCGTGGCGCCGGGTCAGTTCCGGAAGCTCCACTGCTGGTTCGACCCGCCCCAGCAGCTGTACAGTTGGATCTTCGTCCCGTTGCCGGTGCCGCCGGCGTCGAGGCACAGCCCTGACTGCGCGCTGGTGATGGTGCCGTTGTTGACATTCCACTGCTGGTTCGCGCCGCCGTGGCAGTCATAGAGGATCACCGCGGTGCCGTTGCTGGTGCCCCCATTTGAGGCGTCCAGACACTTGCCGTTCACCGTCAGCTGCCTGCTTGAGGTGTGAGTGAACCGCTGGTTCGAGCCACCCCAGCAGTCGTACAACTGGAGCTGGGTGCCGTTGGTGGTGCTCGAGTTCGGGACGTCGAGACACCTGCCGGACTGCTGACCCACAATCATCTGGCTGGTACCGCTCGGCGGTCCAGTGGTGGGTCCAGGATCGGGGTTGGTGCCTTCCCGGACGGTGATGTCGGAGCTTCCCTGGCTCTGGTAGCCCTCGGTCGCCATGACTTGGTAGGCCCAGCTGCTGCCGAGGTTGAGGCCGGCGCGGGCCCAGGCGTCGACGTGGTTGGCGAAGGTGATGGTGCCACTGCTCCGCTTCTGCTGGCGCACGCTCCAGTACTGGTAGAACGTGGCGGTGCCGTCGATCGACGGCTGGTTGACCCGCTGGCTGCGCAGGATGTCGTAGGTGCCGCCGTCGGTGGTGACCGTGCCCAGCCGCTGAGCGCCGCTGCTCGGGTTGTAGCTGCCGAAGTTCTCCACAACGTAGTACTCGATCAGCGAGTTCCGCGTCCACCCGTACAGGGCGAGGTAGGTGTTGTTGTTGCCCGGGTTGTAGGTGCCCGAGTAGCTGACCGTCCGCCGGCTACCGGTGGCCCAACCCTTGCCGCCGACCCAGTTGTTGGTGCTCCTGCTCCAGGAGCTGGAGTAGCGGCCGTTCTCGCGCAGCACCATGCAGGCGTCGCCACTGTCTTTCCAGAACGAGAAGTAGAACCCGTTGTGCGTGCCGGTGGTGTTCGAGCAGACCTGCCGGTCGGCCTCGGCGTAAGCGTTGGTGGCCATCAACGTGCTGGCGACGGCCACCACGACGGCGCAGGCGCCGCCGATGAGCATTCTGAGGCGGCCGCCTCTGCGGCTCTTCCGTTGGATGGGTGCCTCGTGCATGTGCGTGCTTCCTCCTCGTGAAGGCTGGCGAAAAGGTGTGACAGGGTGATGCGACCCGGTAGGACTGTCGGTGGCTGTGGTGTCGGGCCACCGTGCGTGGGCCGTACCACGCGGTGGTGGGGCCGGTCGTCATGCGTTCGACGACCGGAGTGCCGGGCCGCGGTTGGCCCGGACCGGCAGTGATGTCTGTCGATCGCACCAATATGGATCCCACGTTGTCGCACTGTCAACAACTTCCGGAAACATTTCGGAAATCATGTCCGGGTTGGCTGGACCAGCGGGACGTTTCACAGATCGAAGTGGCGTGGGGTCGGTCGTGTTGGGCAGGCGTCGATATGTCGGTATCGAGCCCGAAAAAGTGGGGCGACGCACGGCCTGGGGATTCCGAAAGTTTCGGACTGTTTCGGATCTGCCGTGCCGCGTTGTCGCGGCGCGGCGGCCCGTCCGGCCGGTGACCCTTGCACCGATACGTCGGGCCGGATGGTCCGAAGCGGCGCGCCAGCGGTCACCAGAAGATGTGGGCCACCCCACCGCAGCCCGATCAGGTCCCGTGGACCTGCCGGCCGAGCAGTGCCTCGAGGTGGATGCATGCCTCGGCGGCAGTCCGGTCCGGGTCCATGTGGTCGCCAATGTGTACGCTCGATCGCGGTATGCCGGTTCGGTCAGCACGCGGATGATGAGCTCGGCTACCGCGTCGACCTGCCATCGTGCCGCGGGCAGCCACTCGGCAAGTCCGAGGGCGTGCAGCCGGCGGGCGTTGTCCGGGCGGTCCGCTCCGTGTGCGAGCACCACATGCGGGGTGCCGGACGCGATCGCTGCCGCTCGTCGACCTGCTCGACCAGCTCCGATCGCCAAGACTGCACGCGTGGCAGCCGCCGGGCGGCGGTGCAGCCGGTGCACTCAGCCATGCCGTCATCCACTCCCTGGACGTGACGATCGCGCTCGACCGGCCCACGGTCGCACCAAGAGAGGCTGTGATCGCCGTCCTGGACCAGCTCACCGCCATCGGTCGACGCCACCCGAGCCGCCCCCGGCTGGGGACATCAAAAAGGTGACGGGCGGGCAGGGCGGGCCCGGAGTATGGGTGCAGGCGGGGGGTGGGAATCCCCGGTCGGAATTCCCACCCCTCGCCTCTGTTATTGCCGACTCGTGCGCTCAGTTGCGGGTCAGGATCGAGTCCAGCGCTGGTTGCTGCCGCCGTGGCATGTCCACAGCACCACGGCCGTGCCGTTGCCGGTGCCCGCGCCGGTCACGTCGAGGCAGAGGCCGGACTGAACGCCGGTGATGGTGCCGTCGGAGTTGAGCCGCCACTGCTGGTTGGCTCCGCCGTGACAGGTCCAGATCTGGAGCCGGGTCCCGGAGGCGGTGCCCCCGGCATCGAGGCACTTGTTGCCGTAGACGGTCAGCTGGTTGCTGGATGTCGCCGTCCAGGTCTGGTTGGTGCCGCCATTGCAGTCCCAGATCTGCGTTAGCGCCCCGTCGGACTGACTGCGCCCGTTGACATCCAGGCAACGGTTCGATGCGACGCCGCGCAGTGGACCGGTGGAGCCAGGTGGCGGGCTGCTCGGCGGCGGGCTGGGCGGCGGGCTGCTCGGCGGGGTGTCGAGGGTGAGGTTCTTCTGCAGCACCTGCCACTGGGTGCCGCACAGCCCGCAGTTGGAGCCGACGAAGTTGCTGCCGGCGGTCATGTCGCCCTTCAGGCGCCACTTGAGGTAGAGCACCGCGACGCGGCCGAACTCGCCGCCGTTGGTCTGGCCGTAGGTGCCACCGTGTCCGACGTTGAGATTGCCCATGAACGCGGGCAGGCCGGACGGCAACTTGCCCCAGTCGTCCATGGCGTTGCCGTAGGCGATGTCGCTGGGTCCGCCGATGAAGTAGGCGATCGGCACGGTCAGTCGCCGCAGCTGGTAGTCATCGGCGTCGTTGAGCAACCCGCTGCTGAAGATGGCGACGGTGGTGACCCGTGGGTCGTTGTCGACGGCGTACGCCTCCAGGCCGCCGCACGAGAAGCCGGCCACGGCGATCTTCGAGGTGTCGATCTTTCCGTAGTACTTGCTGCCCTGCCGGCTGTTCTCCGACGACCCAGTCCATGGACGCCGTGTGCATCGACGAGTTGGTGCTGCCCGATCCACCGGGAGCGCCGTTGGCGATGGCCAGGAAGCCGTGCGAGGCGATCTCGCGCAGGAAGTTCTGCTGGTCCAGGCCGTTACCGGAGCAGCCGCCGTTTCCCCAGACGAACACGGGCATGCGTTGGCTCGGCAGGGTCTGCGGGCGGTAGATGGTGTGGTTGGGCAGCGTGCTCGAGGTCTCGTAGTCGGCCGGGTACGGGCCGGATCCGCCGACCGCGGCATCTGCCGGGGTGGGACCGAATACCAGGATCGCGGTTGTGGCTGCTGCGACGACGACTGCCGCCAGCCCGGCGCTGACCGTTGTTCGTTTTCTCATTCCACCCTCCAAGGGCGTGCCGGTGGGGCGCTCCCTCGGGTGTGACGCATCGACGGCTGCGACGGTGGGCGGCGTGCAGTCTGGCTCAGGCCGAGCTGGCCGGCGACGGGGATGAAGAGGTCGATCTCTCGGTTACGCCGGCCACAGGCCAGAGACCCGATGGGAACAGTGTGCACTTACTATCACTGGAGGAACGAAAAGTGTCAATGTTCAACCGGGACTGCCCGGCTCCGGTCAAGTACCCGCGCGGTCGCCCGCGCTCGACGTCCACGCCGTTCCTGTCGCGGGCCTGTGACGACCAGCAGCGATCACACGGGGCCAGCCCAGCGAACAGCTGCGCTCCGGGCCGGCCGGCGGCGGCGGGACCTGTCTGATCGCCCGCGCGTGACGGTGGACGGGGCAACGCCGAACGCCACAGCGAGGGCATCGCGCGAGAAGCCCGTCCGCAGGTGCACGAGTGTGATCACCAGCCGGTCGGCCGGGCACGGTTCGAGGGGTTCGCCCGCGCCCGCCGGCCGCCGACGCCGGCCACCACGCCGGGCGTGCAGCCGGACCTCCCGACCGGCGACCCACGCCGGACCTACCTCGGCCAGGACCGGCCGCAGCTCCTCCGGCGCCCTTTCCGTCGCAGACGAGCGTCCGGCGGCGTCCGGTTTCCGGTCCAAGCCAGAAGGCCGTCGCCAGCCATCTCCTGGCATCAATCCGGAATTCGTCGGCCTCCGCACCCGATGATGGCCGGCCCCAGTTGACTCGGACCGCGCGGGCAACGTCCCCGACGGTTTGGGCGTCGATGACCAGCTGTCGACACGCTGTATCAACGCGCATAGATGAGGAGGAATGCTTTGAGCCGAGGTAACATCTCCCGCGGGATTGCCGCCGTTCTGTCAGGGATGATTCTGCTTTTGACCGGACCCGCAACGGCCGCTCACGCTACGACCGCCCAGACTACGGCGGCCCTGGCGGCCTGGGACTGCCCCGTTGGCGATCTCTGTGTCTGGAGCGGGTATGACGGCACGGGCTCCCGTTGCAACTGGGCGAACGCGGACAACGACTGGATGAACGCTCCGGTCACCTGTTCGTGGTCGGGGTACAACAAGGTGAAGTCCATCTACAACCGCGGGCAGAGCACCTCCTTCCTGGGAGTGATGCTGTACGAGAACATCAATTACAACTCCAACGATATTTGGGGTTGCATTGCCCAGGGCAAAAAGATGTCGTTCATTTCGGGCATCAGTGACGGGGTTTACCTGGCTTCACATCGTTGGACCAATAGCTTCCCGTACTGCTGACGCAGCGATAAGAGGGCTGGCACGCCGGCCACTACCCGCCAACGAGCCGCTGGCGAGAACAGATTCCGCGTAGGCAATCGTTTGGGCTGGCGGTGGGCAGGATGGCCCACCGCCAACCGCCCCCGCCGGAGGCGCTGGTTTCTGAGTGTGGATCAACTCGCAGCCGCTGGTGGCGACGAGGGCTTCGGCGAGCAGGCGCCGCTCGGCCGCGGCTGGGTACTGGTGTCCGGTTTCCACTGCTCACTTCAGGATGGTCCATGTTGGATGCGTCACGCCGTGCTGTCCAGCTCCCCGAGCAGTGCGAAACGGCCACGCGAGGCGGGCCGCAATGCCTGCCAGATGGGAGCGGGTCGTCGGAAAGCGGGCGTTCTTAGTACGCTCGCGGCCATGTCCCGCCGTTCCCCCTCTGTGCAAGCCTCCCAGCCTCCGGCCGCCGACGAGGCACAGATCCTCGAAACCGACGCCGAGCCGCCCAAGACGCCGTCGCGTGGGCGTCGGCGTGCCAAGCGGATCGCTCTCATCGGAGCACTGGTGTTCGTGCTGCTGGCCGGGGGCGGGGTCGTCGCCGTAGGGCTGTACCTGCGCTCGGTGGACTCCAGCATCGAGCGGGTGGACGCCTTCGAGGACATCCCGGAGGCGGAGCGTCCGGTGAAGGCCGAGCCCGAGGTCAAGAACTTCCTGATCCTGGGCAGCGACACCCGGGACCCGGAGGCCACCGCCGGCTCCCGCACCGACACGATCATCCTGGCGCACATTCCCAAGAGCCGCGCCAGCGCTCAGCTGATCTCCATCCCCCGCGACACGTGGGTGTTCGTCCCCAAGTCCAAGAACGGAAACGGCGGCCGCGAAGCGAAGATCAACGCTGCGTTCGCCTGGGGCGGCATCCCGCTGATGGTGCAGACCGTCGAGCGGTTCACCAAGGTGCGCATCGACAACGTGATCGTCGTGGACTTCGCCGGGTTCAAGGAGATCGTGGACGCCCTGGGCGGTGTGGAGATCACCGTCGAGAGCAGCTTCACGTCCATCCATCCGCCGTACCTGCGCTTCAACGCGGGAAAGCAGGTGATGAACGGGGAGAAGGCCCTGGACTACGCCCGCCAGCGCAAGCAGTTCGCCACGGGTGACTTCGCGCGCATCCAGCACCAGCAGCAGGTGATCAAGGCGATCGTGAACAAGGCCAGCTCGGGCGGCATCCTGTCCAGCCCGGCCAAGCTGAACTCGTTCCTGAGCGCCACCGCGGGCGCCGTCTCGGTCGACCGGACCATGTCACTGCTCGACACCGCGATGGACCTGCGCGGCGTCAAGGGCGGCGCGTTGAACTTCTACACCAGCCCTACCACCGGAACCGGGCGCAAGGGCACCGAAAGCGTCGTGCTGGCCGATACGGCGAAGGTGGGGCCGTTCTATGCGGCGCTGCTGGCGGACGACATCCCCACGCTGCAGGCGCTGGCCGCCAAGAAGTGACACCCGAGCGGCTTCGGCGCCTGAATACCGAAGCAACACGGGGGATGGTTCAGTGAACGACCTGAAGGGCGTAGCCGGTCAGCGGGTGGAGTTGTCGCGGCCCCAGCTGCCCTCACGCTGCCGGCGCGCCCGCACGGCGGCGATTAGGGTGATCCCGACGTAGAACACGGCCGCGGGGATGAGCCGGGGCCGGGGCAGCACGACGTCGCGCAGCCAGGACGAGCGCTTGGTCTCCCGGATGCCGGTGTGGGTCGCGCGCAGCCGGACGTTGCCGGCGCGCACCCGGGCCAGCGTGCGGATGAGGTCGCGGGTCCGGACCGGGGTCTGCACGAAGGCGGTCGCCGTCGGGCTCTGCCGCTTCTCGGCCGAGCTGAACAGGGAGTCCAGGAACAGGTCGTCGGCCATCTGATCGGGGAAGGTGCCGAAGCGCGCGCGGCCGGCCTCGGACAGCACCATCGTGCCCCGTCCGAACAGGGCGTCGTCGAAGACCGGCATGCGCGAGTTGATGGCGTAGTAGGCCCGCACCGGCAGGGTGCGGCCGGTGGTCACCAGGCTGCGCCGCGGCATGGCGGCGAGCACCTGCGGGGCGCCGGCTTCCAGGGAGTCGGCGAGTTCGCCGAGTGCGCCCCGGGTGAGCACCACGTCGGCGTCGAGGTAGACCCGGGGGAACGTGGTCGCGGCGGCGTCGCCGGTGTTGAGCGCCAGGGCCTTTCCTGCCTCGGCCAGCTCGATGACGCGTACGTCGCGCCGGGTGCGGGCGATGGCGGCGGTGTCGTCGGTGCAGCCGTTGGGCACGACGATGATGTCCAGTTCGCCGGGAAGCGTGCCTTCGAGCAGGGAGTCGAGGCACCTGCCGATCACTTTGGCCTCGTTGTGTGCCGCGATGACGACGCTGATCGTTCGCGTCGATCGTCTCTCGGTGCTCGATGTCTCGGGCGATTCCGTCGTGGCTGAGGGCGATCCCGTGTGCACGGCCGACAGCTTGCCGTACGCCTTCGGACCTCCGCAAGGCACGGAGCCCGATCAGTTGATCTCCTGAACTGCCGAAAGGCCTTGTGGGGGCGCGGTTCGCTCGATGTCGGCACCGCTGGAGGGACGTTTGTCGATCGGTGATCGAATGTGTCGTGCGTGGATTGTGATCTTGCTGATCTGGGCGCGCGGACTGCGGCGGGAGCTGTTATCGTCTGATCGTTTTTCCTGGCACGGGATGCGGTCCTAAGTGGAAGTGGAGGCAAAATGGACACGTTGGTCGATCTTCCGCGAGGGACCGCTGAAGCAGGCTCTTATGCGGATCATGCCTGTCGCGGCAGGCTCGTCGTCGCGGATGATGTGTTCGCGCACGTAGCTTCTGTTGCAGTCGTCTGGTGAGCGGACACGTCGCCACGCGGCAGCCGGATCTCCTCGGCGTGCCGATCGCTCCGCCTACCCGCCACCGCGGGGAGCGGGTGGCGTGGTTCGCGGTGATGATCGCGATGACGCTGGTCGCGCTGAAGCCGCTGTTCGACGTCTTCAGTGAGAAGGTCGCCGCGGACGTCATCGACCTCGGTGTCGTGCTGACCGTCGCCGGCGCCCTCGCGATGGGGGTGGCGTTCGCCCTCACGGTCGCGGACCTGCGCCGGCTGCCCCGTGCACTGGTGATCGCGATCCTCGCCATCGGCGTGGTCGCGCTGCTGTCGGTGTTCGCGTACGCCGCCAGGTCGGGTCGCGCCGACCTGCTGGCGCTGTTCGACGACCGCCGCACGTCGATCTACGGCGGGTACGTCTCGCCGGACTCGGGCATCCTCACCGAGGCCCTGCGCATGGTTACCGGGTTCGCGCCGCTGCTGCTGATCGCGGTCATGGTCCGGCGGCAGGCATGGTTCCCCGTCAGCCTGCTGCGGCTGGTGGTCGTGTTCGTGGTCGCCGGCGCCCTGGTACACAGTTTGATCGCCTGGCTGCAGGTGGCCGGGGTGGTCCCGTACTCGTTCTTCTTCCAGCTCCCGCAGGGCTTCATCGGGCGCGCGTCGGGGGGCTACTACCACCCGATGTCGCTGGGCCGGGTGCTGATCTTCGCGGTGCTGATGCTGTACATCCTGCGCGACCACCTGCCGCTGACCCGGGTTGCCCGGTACGCGCTCATCGGGCTGTTCACGGCCACCGGCGCGGTCAGCCTGCACCGGCTGACGCTGGTGTGCCTCGCGATCATCATCGCGGCCTTCGAGGTGCCTCGGCTGGGCCGGCTCGTCCAGGCTGCCCGCGGTGCCGCGATCAGCCGGCGGACCGTCGGCGTCACGAGCGCCGTGGTGCTGGTCGTGGCCGGCTTCGCGGCCTGGCTGTGGGGCGCCGCCATCTGGTCGCGGGTCGTGGTGACCTTCACCGAGGTGGGCTCGCTGGACTTCCGCTCCGACGAGTTCATGCATGGGCGGGGCGCGATCTGGGGCGACGTGATCGCGGTGTTCGGCAAGGCGACGCCCGACGTTTGGCTGTTCGGCTTCGGATACGAGCCCTGGGACATGCACAACGACCTGATCCGGATCGCTGTCACCTGGGGCGCCGTGGGCGTGGCCGCAGTGCTGGCGGCGTTCGTCGCGCTGTTCCGGTTCACGGCCCGCCAGTGCGACCGGACCGGCCGCCACACGCTCGTCGTGCTGTACGTCACGATGTTCGTCTTCGGGCTGACCCAGAAACCGTCGTCCTATCCGTACTTCGTGTGGTTGTTCCTGTTCTGCCACCTGCTGATTCTCGCGCTGCACGGCGGCAGGGCCGCCGCCGCCGCCATGACCCGCACCGAGAACACGGACCCGGCATGAGCACCGAGCTGCCTACGCGCCAGTCGTACCCCGCTGTTCCGCGGCCGCGCCCGGCTGAGCCGCCCCCGTTCGCGGAGCACCTGCCGCAGGAGGCCGAGCCTGTCCCGGTGAGCCCGACGTTCTCGGTCTGCATCGTGGTGCGCGACCGGCCGGTGCTGCTGGTGAAGGCCGTCGAGAGCGTCCTGACCAACCGGTTCACCGACTTCGAGATCATGATCGTCGACGACGGCTCGCAGATCCCGGTCACCGACGTGCTGGCCGAGGCGGATGTGCTCTTCGACAGCCGGATCCGGGTCATCCGGCAGCCGCCCACCGGCATCGCGCCCGCGCGCAACGCCGGGCTGCGGGCCGCCGCGGGCCGCTACATCACCGTGCTGGACTCCGACGACGAGCTCGGCCCGGACGCGCTGCTGCACCTGGACCGCCTCATCAACAGCACCGGCACGCGCTGGGTGTACGCCGACTACGAGGAGCTCTACCCCAGCGGGTCGCGCAAGCGCATCCGGCTGCCCGAGTACCCGTCCGCACACGGCATGCTCATGGGCGTGCTCACCCGGCCGCGGCTGCCGTTCAAGCACTCCGGCACCACGATCGAGCGCAAGCTGCTCGAGGAGATCGGCCACTACGACGAGTCGCTGCACATCTTCGAGGACATCGAGCTGATGCTGCGGGCGCTGCGGGCCGGGGTGCACCCCCGGCACCTGGCGCACCCGATCATCGTCTTCCGCCGCCACGACGGCAACATCACCCGTAACCGGCTGGACGGCCTGGGGATCTGGTTCTCGCTGATCGAGACGTACGGGCCGCGTAACAAGCTGTTCCGCCGCTCGATGATCAAACTGCTGCGGGCGATGAGCGAGATCGGAAAGTGGCTTGTCAGCATCGGTCGCTGACGAGGCGGGCGCGCCGTCGTCGGCGCCGCCCCACACCCGGCTGCGCCGCACCGCCCTGAGCCTCGGCGTGCTGGCGCTGAGCCAGGCCGGTGTCACGCTGGCGGCGTTCGGCACGCAGGTCGTCCTCGCCCGGGTGCTGCCGCTCGCCGAGTTCGGGTTCCTGATGACGGTGCTCTCGCTGATCTCGGTGACCGCTCCGATCGCCGTGGCCGGGGTGCCCGAGCTGTGGCTGCAGGTGTTCGGCCGGGAGGGCGCGGGCGCGTTCGGCTGGGTCCGGCGCTCGCTGTGGATGGTGCTGGGCGGCAGCGTGGCGCTGTCCGCGGTCCTGGCCGGCTGGGGGCTGCTGGAGGGCGCGGGGACGACCCACGGGGCGGTGCGGATCATGCTCGCCTCCGTGGTGCTCGCCCAGTCGGCGGCCGCCGTCGCGGCGTCGGTGCTGCAACTGCAGGGCCGGTACACCGCCGTCGCGGTGCTCCAGTTGCTCCCGCAGCTGGGCCGGATCGCCGTGGTCGGGCTGGCCTGGTGGCTGCCGCTGCCGGTGTCCGGCGTGGCGCTGGGCTACGCGGCCGTCGCGCTGCTGACGGTCGTGACCTGCGTGCCGGCCATCCGGCCGTTCTGGCGCGGGCGTACGCGGCTGGAGGGGCATGGCCTGGTCGAGGCCGGGTCGCCCGTGCCGCCGCGGTGGGGGGCGCTGGCCGCGGCCGCGACGCCGTTCGTGCTGGGCAACGTGTTCTACCTGCTGGGCATGAACGGCGGCACGGTGGTGATCGGCGAGTTCCTGAGCCGTGAGTCGGCGGCGCTCATGGCCGTGCCGATGAGCGTGCTGGCGGCCGTCTACCTGATTCCCCGCGTGGTCTTCCAGCAGTTCCTGCTGGGCAAACTGCACCGCTGGGCGCGCTCGGACAACGAGGCGATCCTGATGGCCTACCGGATCGGCTCGACCGGCATGATCACGTTCGGCGTGCTCGTCGCCGCGATCGTCGCGGTGGGCGGCTGGTTCGCCATCCCGCTCGTGTTCGGCGAGCAGTACCAGGAGTCGGCCGTCATCATGGCCGTCATCGCGGCGGCGATCCCGCTGCGCTTCGCCGGTGCGGGTGTCGCCTCCCTGCTGACCAGCGGCGGGCTGCTCCGGCGCAAGGTCGTCTACCAGGGCATCGCGGCTCTGGTCTACGTGGCCGGGCTGGCGGTGACGCTGCCGCTGTACGGGACGACGGGCGGCGCGATCACCACGGTGGTGGCCGAGGCGGCCCTGCTCATCCTGTTCTGGCAGGAGGTCGTCCGGCACGTGGTCGCCGGTGCCGACGTGCCGGGCTGGGCACAGATCCGCAAGCGACTGATGAGGGACGGCTAGTGCGCACCGACGAGGGCGGTATCCGGGCGGCGGCGAAGAATCCGCTGGTGGTGGGCTACTACGGCATGCAGAACGTGGGCGACAACGCCTTCTGCGTGGTGCTCGACCGGGCCCTGACCGAGTACTGGGGCGCCGAGCGGCCGATCTTCGCCGCGCCCCCGATCGTCGACCTGCCCGCGGACCGGACCCGCATCGACGCGAAGTGGTATCAGGACGAGCACGGTCTGAAGAACCGCGTCGGCTCGCTGCTGAGCAGGGCGAGCCTGCTGCGCGAAGCCTCGATGGTGCTGTTCGGCGGCGGCTCGGTCTTCCGGGAGATGGGGCCGCTGAGCGAGAAGCGGCTGTACTCCCTGGTGTCGCGCGCGTCGTCGCGGCCGCTGGCCGCGGTCGGGGTGTCCATCGGCCCGTTCCTCGACCCCGCCTCCCGGAAGCGGCTCACCGAGGTCATCAAGACCATCGACTACATCGGCGTCCGCGACCAGGCGTCGGTGGAGCTGCTGCGCCAGGCCGGGTACACCGGGCAGGTGGTGGCCGCAGGGGACCTGGCCGGGCTGCTGCCCGAGGCGCTCGGCGAGGAGCTGCCGCCGATCGCCCGGCCTGCCCAGGGCGTGCGGCCGCGCCTGGGAGTGACGCTGCTCGGCATCGACTACGAGGCGGCCGGCCGGGAGGCGCAGCAGCGCGAGGACGTCCTGATCGAGGGCGTGCGCGAGTTCGTGCGCAAGGAGGCCGCGGACGTGACGATCTTCGTCTTCAACACCCACCCGGTGCACGGCGACGTGCGGGTCAGTGAGCGGCTGCGCCAGGCGCTGGAGGGGCTGTGCGACGTGCGGGTGGTGACGGCCGCGGACGGCGTGCGAGCCACCTGGCAGGCGATGAAGGACTGCCATGTCGGCCTGCACATGCGCCTGCACGGGGCGATCTTCTCCTACGTCGCGGGCGTCCCGTTGGTGCTGGTTCCCTACCAGCCCAAGTGCGAGCACCTGCTGGACGAGCTGGGGCAGCCGGCGCAGCTGCGGCTCGGCCGGGTCCCCGACCGCCCGGACGCGGTGGTGGCCGCGCTCGCCGCGAGCCTCGACGCGGGCCGGCTACCCGCGCTGGCCCGCGAGGAGTTCGCGCACCGGGCCCGGCTCAACTTCACCGCCGCCCCGTGGGCGGTTCGCCGCTCGTGATCCAGCCGGATGGTCCGTTGCTACCGTGGCGCCTGACATCCGGGCAGCCGTCGTACCAGAGGAGAGGCGGTCGACTGTGAACCGCTTCCTGCGCACCGACCGGGCCGCGAACATCTTCGCGGGGTGCCTGGTGCTCGTCGTCGCGGCCGTCGCGGTAGTCCTCGCCACCGGCAGACCGGACGCGCACCCGGCGGCGGTGCCGCCGTCGCCGTCCCCGTCGCCGCGTGAGCCGGCACTGCGGACGTTCGCCCCCCAGCACCTGCGGGTCGGCGCAGCCGTCGACGTGAAGGCGCTGAACACCCACGAGGCCTACCGCAAGGTGCTGGCGCGGGAGTTCAGCGCGGTCACCGCCGAGAGCGCGATGAAGTGGGGTCAGCTCGAACCCAGGCGGGGGCAGTACGACTGGGCGTCCAGCGACCGCCTGGTCGAGTTCGCCGTCGCCAACGGGCAGTCCGTCTACGGGCACACGCTGGTGTGGCACACGGATCTGCCCGCCTGGCTGCCGCGAGACGGATCGCGGGAGGAGCTGCGCGAGCTGCTGCGTGAGCACATCACCACGGTGGTGTCCCGCTACCGCGGCAAGGTCTGGGCCTGGGACGTGGTCAACGAGGTGCTCGCCGACGACGGGTCGATGCGGGACACGGTCTGGCTGCGCGAGCTGGGCCCGGACTACGTCGCCGACGCCTTCCGCTGGGCGCATGCCGCCGACCCGCAGGCGGTGCTGTTCATCAACGATTACGGCGCGGAGGGCCGTGGCGCCAAGGCCGACGCGCTCTACCGGCTGGTGGGCAGGCTGCGCGCCGCGGGCGTTCCGGTGCACGGGGTGGGGTTCCAGGCCCACCTGCGTGCGGACACGATGCCGCCGGGGATGGAGCAGAACCTGGGCCGCTTCGCCAAGGCGGGCCTGCGGCTGGCCGTCACCGAACTCGACGTCCGGGTCCGGCTGCCGGTGACCGAGAAGAAGCTGGAGCAGCAGGCCGGCGTCTACCGGCGGGTCCTGCAGATGTGCCTGGACCAGCCGGCGTGCGTGTCGTTCACGGTGTGGGGCTTCACCGACGCGTTCAGCTGGATTCCGGGTTACCACCGCGGCTACGGGGCGGCGTGCCTCTACGACTCCGGCTTCGCCGCCAAACCGGCGTACACAGCGCTGCGCACGCTGCTCACGCAGCGCCGTGTCATCGCGAGCGCCTCCCCGTGAGGTCCCGGACGGCCGTTGGGGCCCACCGCCTCTAGGCGGCTCCGGGTGGATTGCATACAGTGCTCACCGCGATGGTGCGAGTGCCGCGATCGGGACACATGGGAGGCGCGACAGTGACCATGGAGACCAGGGCCATGCCGATCCTGTCGGACGGGCAGCGGCCCGAGTTCGACCCCGAGCTCGGGGTGATCGTCCCGCCGGCGAACGGCATGCCGCGGTCGGTCTTCGCGCGTTCGGAGGCGCCCCGGGCGACCTGGCACCGGCCTTATGTGGCGTGGCTCGTGCTGCTCGACCTGCTCGCCGCGCTGGCCGCGGGCAGCACCGCGATCGGCCTGTTCGAGAAGGCCGACGCGGGTTTCCGGGACGACCCCGCGCTGGGGGGTCAGCTCAGCGTGTTCCTGCTGGTGGCCAACATCGGGGTGCCGGTCGGCTGGGTGCTGCTGCTGTGGTCGTGCGGTGCCTACCGTCGGCGGGCGCTGGGCATCGGCACCGAGGAGCTGACCCGGGTGCTGCGGGCCACGCTGGCCATGGCGGCCACCGTGTCGTTCCTGGCGTTCGCGTTCAAGAAGGACCTGTCCCGCATGACGGTGGTCGTCGTGATCATCGCGATGCTGGTCTACACCCTGCTCGGGCGGTTCGTGGCCCGGCTGCTGCTGCACCGGCGGCGCCGTTCGGGCAAGCGCGCGTCGCAGCGGATGCTGCTGGTGGGCACGATCTCCGACGCCATGGCCGTGTACTCGGTGGCGACCCGCAACCCGGCCGCGGGCCTGCGGCCGGTCGCGATCCACCTGCCCGCCTACCCGCGGGCGGACGAGAAGGTGGAGGCCCCGATCCCCGTGTACGTCGGCTGGGAGCTGGTGCCGCTGGTCCGGGAGATCGCCGCGGACACGATCGCCGTGTGCGGTCCGGCCAGCCTGGAGTCGTACGAGCTGCGCAAGCTGGCCTGGCAGCTGGAGGGGACCGGCCTGGACCTGGTGGTGGTCCCGCAGGTGACCGACGTGACCGGCCCGCGCATCCACGTCCGGCCGGTGGAGGGTCTGCCGCTGCTGAACGTGGAGGAGCCGACCATCTCGGGCCTGGCGCTGCTAACCAAGGGCCTGCTGGACCGGACCTGCGCGCTGCTCGGCCTGCTGCTGATGAGCCCCTTCCTGATCGCCGTCGCGGTCGCGATCCGGCTCACCGACGGCGGCCCGGCGATCTTCCGGCAGACCCGGATCGGCTACCAGGGCAAGGCGTTCCGGGTCTGGAAGTTCCGGACCATGTACGTCGACGCGGAGCAGCGGCTGGAAGCGCTGCGCGAGCAGAACGAGAGCGACGGGCTCCTCTTCAAGATCAAGGATGATCCGCGGATCACCCGCATCGGGCGCTGGCTGCGCGCGCGGTCCGTCGACGAGCTTCCGCAGCTGGTCAACGTGCTGATGGGGCAGATGTCGCTGGTGGGCCCGCGCCCGCTGCCCACCGAGGACGACGCCTACCAGGGCGACGTGCGCCGCCGCCTGCTGGTGCGCCCGGGCATCACCGGCCTCTGGCAGGTCTCGGGACGGTCCGACCTCAGCTGGGAGGAGGCCGTCCGGCTCGACCTGTACTACGTGGACAACTGGTCGCTGGCCTACGACCTGGGTATCCTGTGGCGCACCGTCAGTGTCGTGCTGGCCAGCCGGGGCGCCTACTGATTTCCGGTCCGATGTGTCCGGCCCCACTTCGGCAGGGCGAGCCCGCCCGGCGCCGGGTGTAATACCCTGCGACAGATCCCTCTGCCGGACCCCTCATCCCTCCCGGAGATCGATATGGCCTTGCGCGCGGCGTCGACGCGCTCCCTGGGTGCTCTGCTGGCGGCGACGGTGCTCGTGCTGGTGCCGGCTCCAGCGTCAGCCGCCGCTCCGGAGTATTCGCTGGAGGAGCGGGCGAACGCGATCGTCACGCCGTCCCTGGTCTTCCTGGAGGGCCGGTACAAGGGTTACTTCCGGGACCGCACCAGCGGCAAGGCGCTGTCCGACGAGCCGGTCGTCGCCAGCTTCCGGTGCAGCGGGTTCGTGGTGAGCGCGAACGGCTGGGTCGTCACCAGCGGCCACTGCGCGGATCCCACCCCGGAATCGGTCGTGTGGACGGCCGCGTACTCGCTGGCCTGGGCCAAGGTCCGGCAGAAGGCGCTGGCCGCCAACAAGGTGGACAGCTACGCCGCCCAGGTCGTGTCGACCGCCACGTTCACCAGCGTCGCCGACGAGGCCAACGTCCGCGGGCTGCTCTGGGGCCAGCTCGGCATCGCGACCGCGGGGCTGGAACAGCAGCCGGCGCTCCGCGGCGAGGTGGTCACCGCGACCAAGGTGGACGAGAGCGACCTGGCGCTGGTGAAGCTGGCCGCGGACAACCTCCCGGTCCTGCTCGCGGACAACTTCGAGATCAACCCGTCGGCTAGCTTCTTCACCGCCGGCTACGGCACCGGCGACGCCGATGCCGTATCGGGGACGTACACCGTGCGCACGGGTACCAGCAAGATCGCCGGAACGGACAAGTCCGGCCCCGCTCCGCGCTACCGCATGGACGCCGACCTCGGCGGCAACAGCCACGGCGGGCCCGTGTTCGACTCGGCCGGGCGCGTGGTCGGCATGATCAACGCGACGATTCGGGGAGACAAGCGGAACCGCCTGATCACCGACTCGACGACGATCAAGTCGCTGCTGGACAGCGTGAACGTCGCCAACACCCTCGGCCCGGCCGACCAGGCATACCGGGCGGGGCTCGACGCCTACTTCGGCGGGCGCTACCAGGAGGCGATCAGCCAGTTCGACAAGACGCTGAGCGCGTCGCCCGCCAACAGCCTTGCCGCCAGCTACCGCCAGCAGGCGGCCGAGCGGCTCGCGATCGAGGGCGGCGCGTCCGACGACGCGCCGAACCCCCTCTTCAGCCCCGTGGTCGCGGCCGTCGCCGGCGCGCTGGTGCTGGGTGCGGCCGGGGTCGTCTTCGCCCTGCTGCTGCGGCGCCGCCGGCGGCCCGGATACGGCCCCGACAGCCTCATGCCGGTTTCGGCGAACCCGTGGGCGCCGACCTCGGCGCAGCCCTACTCGGCGCAGCCCTACTCGGCCCAGCCCGGCACATGGTGGCCGGGCCAGAACGGGGAGCAGGGGGCGGTCATGATCCCGGCTCCGGAGCACGTGCCGACCCCGCACCCGCCGGTCCCCGCGGACCAGCAGCCGACGGCGAGCCAGATCCCGCCACCGCCGTACGGGAACCAGGCCGTGCTCCCGCCCGCCGCCGACCCCGCGGCCCAGGGCCCCGCCGGCGTGCCGCCGGCCGACCCGAACGCCGGCCGTGACGCCGCCGGCCCGCCGCCGGCCAACCCATGGGGTCCGACGCGGCCGTGAGCGGCCACGCTTCGGAAGGTGCCGTGACGTATCCGTCGTGACGTTGCCCGCATGGGCCGCTCCGCCGGCGGGTCTGCCCATGCCCGTCGGGGGACCGGCACAGCATTGCGTTCGTCGTCAAGTCCAGCGACGTATAAGTGGTACTGATCACAGATGCTCCGCTATCTGTCCACAACGGACGGTCATTTCCACTGTCCAACCCCCTGAACCCGGAGCCTCAGCGGAATTCATCCGAGCATAGGTAAATCCACAAGTTTGCCCCTGGCCCAGTACGGTCCCTCGGTCACCTCACTACCCGGGGGTTCTTCTTGACCGCGCTCCGATGCTCTGCCGCCAGGCGGCTGACCATTCTCCTCTCCTCGGCGCTCGTGTCGGCCGGCCTGGTGGCGCCAGCCCCAGCCACGGCTGAGCCGGCGCCGGACTCCGGCACCGTCTCGCGGGACGTCACCGGCCGGGTCCGCTCGGTCGGCCCCGCCGCCGGGAAGACCATCCGGGCCAGCCCGCTCGCCGGGCGCTCGACCACCTCGCCCGAGGACGCCGCCCGTTCGCACCTGCGCCGCTACGCCGGCCTCTTCGGTGTCCAGGACGCCGAGCGCGAGCTCGGCCTCGTCCGCGCCGAGACCCAGGGTGGCGCCAAGGTCCTGCGCTTCCAGCAGACCCGTGAAGGGCTTCCGGTCATCGGCGGCGAGCTGAACGTGCAGATCGACGACGACGGCAGCCTCATCGGCATGAACGGCGAGGCCACCGCGGCCGCGGCGTTCAACGCCACCGCCACGGCCACCGCCGCCTCCGCGCAGGCCACGGCCATCGCGGCGACGGCCAAGGCGGACAAGGTGCCGGCGACGACGCTGACGGCATCCGAGCCCGTCCTGTCGGCGTACGACCCGGCGCTCGTCGGCGCGTCCGACGTCCGGGGTGCCCGGGCCGTCTGGCAGGTCGAGGTTCGCAGCACGGCCGACCGCGAGATCCGGCGGTACGTGCTCGTCGACGCCGAGGACGGCCGGGTCGCGCTCAGCTTCTCGCAGACCGCCCACGCCAACGGCGCCCGGACCGTCTGCGACTTCGACAACGTCACGTCGGCGACGAACGTCTGCCTGAGCGCGAGCGGCCCCGTCGCCCGGGTCGAGGGCCAGGCCGCGACCGGTGTCGCCGACGTCGACGCCGCGTACGACCTGTCGGGCGCGTTCCGGGACTTCCTGACGACCCTGGGCCGCAACAGCATCGACAACGCCGGCATGGACCTGGTCTCCGCGGTGAACTTCTGCCCGAGCGGGCTGGCCTGCCCGTACGCGAACGCGTTCTGGGACGGCGCGCAGATGACCTACGGCGCCGGCTACGCGTCGGCGGACGACGTCGTGGGCCACGAGTTCACCCACGGGGTGACCCAGTACACGTCGAAGCTGCTGTACTACAGCCAGTCCGGCGCGATCAACGAGTCGATCTCGGATGTGCTGGGCGAGGCGTTCGACCAGCTCCACGCCGGCCCGCCCGCAGGCGACGACAGCGCCGGGGCCAAGTGGCAGCTCGCCGAGGACCTCTCCGGCGGCGCGATCCGCAACATGGCCAACCCGACGCTGCTGGGCCAGCCCGACTCCACCGACAGCCCGCTGTGGAACTCGGAGCCGTACGACAACGCGGGTGTGCACATCAACAGCGGGGTGGGCAACAAGACGGCCTACCTGATGACCGAGGGTGGCACATTCGGCGGGTTCACGATCAGCCCGATCGGTGACGTCGGCAAGACGGCGCGGATCTGGCTGGCGGCGCAGAGCCTGCTGACCTCGGGATCGGACTACACCGATCTCGCGTACGCGCTGCACCAGGCCTGCATCAACCTGACCAAGGACACCTCGCTGGGTATCACGCAGGCCCACTGCACGTCCACGCTCTACGCCACGGGCGCGACCAAGATGTCGACCCCGCCGGTGGTGGACGGGTACCTCCCGCAGGCGCCGCGCTGCACCGCCCCGGCGGCCAGCACCAACGTCCTCTGGGACAACTTCAACTGGCCGGCCAGCAGCACCCTCTTCACAGGCTGGTCGGAGTCGGGCAACGCCTCGATCGACGGCAGCGTGCGCCCGAGCCACTCGGCGGGCAACGCGCTCTACATCCCGGAGCCGTATCCGGACGACGCCGCCTCGACGCACTGGGTCGAGCGCAGCGCCTACCTGCAGCTGCCCGCCGCGGGCCCGGTGTACGCCCACTTCAACCACCTGTACGCCTTCGACTACACGTACGCCGACGGCCTCAACCCGGCGGGCTTCTACGACGGCGGGCGCGTGCTGATCCAGACCGAGGGCACGTCCGCCTGGACGGCGCTCACCACCGGCTGGGTCAACGGGCCGAACAAGACCCTCGCCACAGGTGGGGGCGGGTTCTTCAGCGGCGACAGCCGCGGCTGGACCTCCAGCCGGGTGGACCTGACCGCCTACGCGGGCCAGAAGGTCAAACTGCGGTTCGAGATCAAGACCGACGGCGTCGACGCGATCACCGCGGCGTACGGCTGGTGGATCGACAACCTGCGGGTCTACACCTGCTCGGGCAGGCGCCCGCTGACCAACGACATCAACGGCGACGGCTACGGCGACCTGGCGATCGGCGAGCCCGGCCGTTCGGTCTCCGGCCAGCCCGGCGGCGGCGACATCCGTACGGTCTGGGGCAGCACCTCCGGCCTGGACACGCTGGGCAACCAGCTCTACAGCCAGGACAACGCCTACGTCGCGGGCAACTCGGCCACCAACGGCAACTTCGGCGCCGCGGTCGCGACCGCGGACGTCGACGCCGACGGGTTCGCCGACATCGCGGCGGGTTCGCCCGGCAGCCCGGCCAACGAGGGCGCGCTCACCCTGCTGCGGGGAACGGTGTGGGGTCTGACCGCCCAGGGGTCCGCCTCCATCGCGGCCTCGGCGGCCGTTCCGGGCACGGGCCCGCACCGCTTCGGCGCGGCGGTCGCCGCCGGTGACTTCAACGGCGACGGCTTCGGCGACATCGCCGTCGGCGCGCCGGGCAACTCCGGCAACCGCGGCGGCGTGAAGGTGCTCTACGGCTCGACGAACAGGCTCGTCGTCACCGCCGCCACCGCCAACTGGTTCACCCAGGGCGCGGCCGGCGTTCCGGACACCGCCGAGGACGGCGACCTGTTCGGCGCGGCGCTCGCCGCGGGCGACTTCAACGGCGACGGGCGCACCGACCTCGCTGTCGGCGCTCCCGGCGAGGGCATCGGCGCTGAGGCCGGGGCGGGTTCGGTGACGATCCTGCTGGGCTCGGCGACCGGCATCACCGGCACCGGGTCGCAGGTGTTCAGCGAGAACACCGCGGGCCTGACGGAGACCAGTGAGGCCGGGGACCAGTTCGGCTTCGCACTGGGCGCCGGTGACGTGACCGGCGACGGCAAGGCCGACCTCGTGGTCGGGGTGCCGGGCGAGGACGTCGGCACGAGCGCCGACACCGGCTCGATCCTGCTGTTCCGCGGTGCCGCGGCCGGGCTGACCAGCACGTCGAGCCAGGTGCTCTACCAGGGCCACGTGCTCGTTCCGGAGACCGCCGAGGCGGGCGACCGCTTCGGCGCGACGGTCGCGGTCGGCGACCTGAACGCCGACGGCAAGGCCGACGTCGCGGTGGCGGCACCGAGCGAGGACCTCGACACGGTGACCGACGCGGGTGTGGTGTTCACCCTGCCCGGTTCGGCCGGTGGGCTGGTGACCGGCGGCACGCTCTGGCGACAGGGTGCGGGCGGGGTGCCGGAGACCGCCGAGGCGGGTGACCAGTTCGGGTCGGTGCTGCTCGCGACGAAGATCCGTAACAGCACCAAGTTCGACCTGATCGTCGGTGTTCCTTTCGAGGACACCCCGACCTATGTCGACCAGGGAACGGTTCACCTGCTGACGGTCACGGCGACGGGTAACCAGGCGTTCAGCCAGGGCGGCATGATCGGCGGAGGTATGGCGTCGGCGAACTTCGGCGGCGGCCTCGGCTGACGAGCAGATGACAGCGAACGGGCCCGCCACTCGGTGGGCCCGTTCTTCTTATGGCGCGGTGATTGTCACCCGGGGTGACCGTTACAATCACACAGAAGAATGTCTCACCGGTGTTGACTCCAGTTTGGATCCACTGTGGTGTGACGATTCTCCCTGGTGGGAGGTTTCCGGTCGGCAACTGTTGATGGCCGAGCCGCACGGGCTGTACTCTCCTCGCGATTTGATTGGCCGTCGGGGGAGGAAGCCTTGCGCCCAGATGAAGAGCGCGCGCTTTACGGTTTCACGGACGACGACGGCCGACCCGACCCTGCCACTGCGCAAACCGCTGCCGAGTACGTCGCCCTGCTCGGCGCGTTCGTCGAAGCGTCCGGGCTGTCAATGCCGGAGATCGAGGAAGTCGCCAGGTCCAAGGGCTATGTGCTGCCGGAGAAGGCCCTCGCCGCGGCCTTGAGCCGGGACACCCTGCCGGACGAGAGGCTGGTCGTGGCGTTGGTACGCGCCATCGGCCTCAACGACCGCGAGGTCAAGTACTGGGCGGAGGCGTTGTGGCGCCTGGAGTCCCGGACCCCCTACGACCCTGATCAGGAGCCCTGGCCGGAGTACGAGCCCGAGGCGCCGTACGACAACGGGCGGACCTACGCGACCGAGGACGATCGCGAACCCGCGGAGCCCCACGTGGTTCCGGCGCCCTACGGAGTGGGCCACGTCCCGGTCGCCGACGAGGCGTACGGAGAACCTCGTGCGGCAGCGGTGTACGACGAGGCCGGCCTGCCCCCCGACGCGGACGAGCGGTACGAGGAGGGCCCGCAGCCCTACCGGACCGGGCAGGATGCGCACGTCGACGTTGATCACGTTGTCGAGCCGTGGTCTGCCCGACAGCCGTACGACGTCGTGCCGGAGTACGCGCGCGGCGGCTATGACGAGCCCGATGTGGAGGCCGGGCCGGCCGACACGCGGAGCTACGCGGAGGACGCGCCGCAGGCGTCCCACGGGCGACGCAGCCGCGGCGCGCGGGCGGGCCTGCACCGGCTCGCCGACAGGGACGACGACGGCGAGGACGACGGCGCCGGGCGCCGGGACGACGAGCGGCCCGTGCGGCACGAGGAGGCCCGCGACGGCCGCCAGGTGCGGCGCGAGCGACCGCGCGTCCGCGGTTCCGCCTCGCGGTCGACCGGCCGGGCCGACCGGAGGCCCAAGCTGCCGCTGCCGCTTCCGGTCGCGGTGGGACTGTCCGCCCTGCTCGGCGTCACGGTCATCGGCTGGATGGTGATCGGTGGCGGCGGCGAAGGGCAGGTGCCCGGCGGCAACGCCGCCGCCGCGCCGCCGCCCGACAGGTCCGCCGGTGCGACCGTGCCCGGTGGGGACCTGCCGAGTGAGTCGGCGGTGGTCGTTCCCGGGAGCAGCGTGCCGCCGCCGACCGGTCCGAGCGGGCAGCCGACCACGCAGGGGCCGCAGCCCGGCGCGCAGCCGACCACGCAGGGGCCGCAGTCCGGCGGGCAGCCGACCACGCAGGGGCCCAAGCCCAGCAACTCGCCGGCCCGCACCTACAACACGGCGCTGAGCGGCACGGGCGGCACCACCTGCAGCAGAGAGGGCGGGCAGTGGCGGGTCCGGATCTCGGTCAACGTCACGGTGAGCGATCCGCCGCCCGGCGTCAGCCCGCGCGGGCAGGGCGGGCCGAGCGGTTCGATGCAGAACTTCTCGCTTTCCGGGGGCGGCTCCTCGTTCAGCGGTTCGACCACCGTCGCGGTGGGTCCCGACTCCTCGCCGAACGTGGGGACCGTGCAGTGGGTGGTGACCATGACCGTGCCCGGCGGCCAGACCGTCCGCGACGAGAACTACGAAGGCTACAGCTGCGCCTGACCGGCCCGCGCGGGGGCGATGAGATCGAGTCGGTCCGAACCCGCCGGCCGGGGGAGCGTCCGCATGTTAGCGCTCTGCCGTATTGGGATAACGCTCAGTAATGAGATTCGGCGACTGCCCGCTCGCAGGTAGCCGCCGGTCAGCTGTGAAAGCAAGCTCAACCGTTACAAACATGCTGTTATCAAATTGTGATTAATCACTGTCGGTGATCCCCGGGAGGGCTCAGCCCCTCCCGGGGAGCGTTCATGCCGAACGTCGGGTCCAAAGCCGACATTCACCGTCACTGTCGGGATTGGTCGGTCGACGAAGGGCCCGGCCGATCGATTTTCGGAGGGCTCGGCATCGTCGGTTATGCCATAGCCTCATCACGCTTTTGGTGATTTCCGTCAATCGATTCGGGAGGATCGGTGCGCGAACGTCTTGGTTCGTTGACGCATAGACGTGCCTGGTTAAACGTCGGTGTGGTGTCGGTGCTGGCAGCCGGGTTCGTGGTGGGTGTCTCCCCATCCGCGGCGCTGGCCGTCGACGGCCAGCCCCCGGAGCAGCCCGTCTCCACGTCGCCGTTGCCCTATCAGGCCCCGCAGGTGACGACCATGCCGCAATGGTCGGCGCCGTCGGCGCCGGCGTGGCCGGTCGCCGGTTCGGCGGTGGTGAATCTCGGAAGCGGCGCGCTCGCGTCGACGATGAGCGGCGACATGGGAATCGCCAGCACGGTGTCGCCCGGTGGACTGCCCATCACGGTGACCGTGCCCACCTCGCTCAGCGAGGCGGAGATGGAGAAGCGGGTCATGAAGGGTCAGCGGGTCCAGGCCCAGGCGTCCCTCTCGGGAACGCTGACCATCTCCACTTACGCCCAGACGGCATCGCAGTCGCTGGGCCTGCGCGGCGTGATGCTGTCGCTGTCGACCAGCTCGACGTTCTCCTCGCCGGCCATGTTGCAGGTGGCGGTGAATTACAGCGCCTTCGCCCGGGCGTTCGGGGCGAACTACGGCGACCGGCTGCGGCTGGTCGCGATGCCGGCGTGCGCGGTGACGACCCCGACGGTCGCCTCCTGCCGGACGCAGGTTCCGCAGGGCGTCAACAGCATCGCCACCGACCTGGTCTCGACCACCGTCGACCTCGGCACGGCGTCCGCCGCCGCTGCCGGCGCCGGCGCCACGATGACCGCCGCCGCCGGCCAGCCGATCGTGCTGGCCGTGATGGCCGGCGAGTCCGCGGCCACCGGCGACTGGTCGGCCACGCCGCTGTCGCAGACCGGCGACTGGGCCGCGACCCCGTACGCGGACGAGAACGGCTGGTCGGCCGGCTCGGTGGCGGGTGACTTCACCTACAAGGTGCCGGTCCAGCTGGCGCCCGCGCCGGGTGGGCTGGAGCCGGAGGTCGAGCTGACCTACTCCTCGGCCAGAATCGACGGGTTGACCAGCTCGAAGAACACCCAGGCCTCCTGGGTCGGCGAAGGCTGGGACTACCACCCCGGATACGTGGAGCGGGCCTACCGGCTGTGCCGCAACGACGGTGTCTCCTACACCGGCGGCGACCTGTGCTGGGTGGCCACCTCGCCGGTGACGCTGTCCCTCAACGGGACGACGACCCGGCTCATCGCCGCGGACACCGGCTGGAAGGCCGAGGACGACTCGCTGGGCTGGAAGGTCGAGCGGGTGACCGGACTCGACAACGGCGTCCGTGACGGCGAGTCCTTCAGGGTGACCACCCCGGACGGCACCCGCTACTTCTTCGGGTCCAAGCGCGCCGGCGGGCCGAACAACGGCGGCGACTCGACCGGCAAGTACGGCGGCCCGCTGTCGGTCGAGGTGTACGGCAACAACGCCGGTGAGCCCTGCTACAGCAGCAGCGGCTTCGCGGCCTCGCACTGCCAGATGCCGTACCGGTGGAACCTGGACCGGGTCGTGGACGTCCACGACAACGTCATCGACTACGAGTGGTACCGCGATCGCGGCAGCTACGGCGGCAACAACGGCGCCACCGTGTACCCGTACGACCACGGCAGCCGGCTGACCGCGGCGGTCTACGGCGCGAACCTGACCATCGGCAGCGCACACACCGGCCGGGTGCAGTTCAACGCGTCCACCCGCTGCACCGGCACCACCACGACCTGCAACCCGGCCACCCCCGCCAACTGGGTGAACTGGCCGGACACCCCGTGGGACCAGTTCTGTGCCGTGGGCGTCACCACCTGTGCGCAGTTCACGCCGACGTTCTTCAACCTCTACCGGCTCGCGTCCATCGAGACCCAGGTGTTCCAGCCGGGCTCGGGCACCTGGGGCACGGTCAACCAGTGGCAGCTCACGCACACCTACCCGACCCACTCCGACGGCACGTCGCCGTCGCTGTGGCTCAGCCAGCTGACCCGCCCCGGGTTCGTCAACCCGATCGTCCTGGCCGGCACGGACCTGGCCAACCGGGTCGACTACGGCACGGGCAAGCCGGAGATGAAGCACTGGCGGCTCTCGCAGGTCGACAACGGGACCGGCGCGATGACGCAGGTGACCTACTCGGCCCAGGACTGCACCGCTTCCACCCTGCCGACCGAGGTCGACTTCAACCCGAAGCGCTGCTACGCGCAGAACAACAACGGGCTGTCGTGGTGGCACAAGTACGTCGTCAACGACGTCACCTCCACCGACTACGTGGCGGGCGGCCGGACGGAGCGCTGGCAGTACGGCTACAGCACGCTGGGGTCGTCGGCCACCACGTTGTGGAAGCACGACCAGGCGTGGCACACCCCGACGTGGTTGCGGACCTGGTCGCGCTGGGCCGGCTACCCGACGGTCACCACCACCCACTCCGACTCCTCGGGCAACGGTCCCCAGGAGGTCTTCGAAACGCTGTTCTATCGAGGGCTGCACGGTGACTGGACCGCCGCCGGCGGCTGGGGGACCCGGCAGGTCAACCTCATCGACGACGTCGACGGCGCCCGGCCGGACAAGGAGTCGCTGACCGGCAGGATCGCCCGGATCAGGACCTTCGATGGGCCGGTCAACGCGGGGCGGACGAACTGGACGTCGTCGGAGTGGCACATCTACTCCGTCACGGCCACCGGCTCACTGGCCTTCGCGGCGCCCAACCCGACCATCTACGCCGCTCGCATCCGGGAGACCGAGCTGCGGCGGCTGACCAAGATGGCCGACGGGTCGCAGCGGGAGAGCAGGGTGCGCACCGACTTCGAGGGCACCTACGGCCTGCCGACCAAGGTGACCGACGAGGGTGACACCGCCGTCTCCACCGACGACAACTGCACCATGACCGAGTACGCCACGGCCAACACGACCAAGTGGCTGATCGGCCTGAAGAAGCAGGAGTGGACCACCGACTGCGCCGCCACGCCCACCGCGCAGTCGGTGCTCAAGGCGTCGCGGACCCAGTACGACGGCCTGGTCTACGGGGCGGAGCCGACTCGCGGCCTGCCGACGCTGGAGCAGGGCACGAAGGCGGTCACGGCCTACCCGCTGGTGGCCGGCGACTTCCAGCAGACCCAGCGGTCCACCTATGACGGCTACGGACGGGTCCTGGACTCCTTCGACGCCCTGGACCGGCAGGTCACCACGGCCTACACCCCGGTCACCGGCGGCCCGGTCACCAAGAAGACCGTCACCGGCCCGTCGACCAACGGCCAGCGCTGGGACACGGCGATCAACCTCGACGTCCGCAACGGCCGGCCGACCGCGGTGATCGACGTCAACGGCAAGGTGATTCTGGCCTCGTACAACGCGGACGGCCGGTTGGCCAAGATGTGGCAGAACAACCGGGCCAACGGCGGCACCTCCGGTGTCGTCCCCGATATCGAGCACGTCTACAACCTCGGCGCGCCGGCGACGGTGACGACCAAGACGCTCATGCCCAACGGGCAGCAGCTGCAGTCGTTCGAGATCTTCGACGGCCTGCTGCGGCCGCGGCAGAAGCAGACGCTGTCCGCGACCACCGGCGGTTCCAAGATCGAGGACACCGTCTACAACGGCATCGGCAAGGTCGAGAAGACCACCATGCTGTACGCGGCGGAGGCGCCCTCGGGGACGCTGCGCGGGGTCGACGACCAGAACGCCAAGAAGCAGACCCGCTACGTCTACGACAACCTGGGCCGGGTCACCAACGAGCAGGAATGGTCCGGCAACGGCACCACGGCGAGCCAGCTGTGGCAGACCGTCACCGCCTACGACGGCGAAAAGAAGATCAGTGTCACCCCGCCGTCCGGCGGCACCGCCACCACCACCTTCAAGGATGTGCGTGGCCTGGTGACCGAGCTGCGCCAGCACTCCGACGGCACCCCGGCGGGTGCGGTCGCGGCGACCACGACCTTCGGCTACGACCGGCTCGGTCAGCTGACCCAGGTCAAGGACACCGCGAACAACATCTGGAGCTACACCTACGACCTGCTGGGCCGTAAGACCCAGGCCGTGGACCCGGACGCCGGCACCTCGAACTTCACCTACGACGCGGCCGGCCAGGTGCTGTCCGCGACCGACGGCCGCAACAAGTCGCTCCACTACACCTACGACGGCCTGGGCCGGACCACCCACCTGCGGGAGGACTCGGCCACCGGTAACCTCCGGGCGTCGTGGACGTATGACGGCGCGGCGCGGGGCAAGCTGGTCTCGGCCACCCGGTACGAGGGCGGGCAGAGCTACGTCCAGACCATCACGGGCTACGACGACGGCTACCGGCCGCTGTCGGCCACCTACACGGTGCCCGGGTTCGGCACGGGCGGAGCGACGCTGACCTACGCCACCAACTACACCTACAACATCAACGGTGACCTGAACACCCAGACCTTCCCGGGTGTCGGCGGCCTGCCGCAGGAGACGGTGACGCGGCAGTACAACGCGATCACCGGCCTGTACAAGGGTCTGACCACCAACGAGAGCCAGGCGATCTACCTGGACAACACCATCTACCAGTTCGACGGGCTGGTCTACCACCGGTTCCTGGGCGGCGCCGGAAAGCACGTCCGCCTCCAGACCAACTACAACACCGCGGGCCGGCGCATGTCGAGCATCCTGCTCAACACGGAGACCCCCGGTGTCGCGGGCGACTACGGGAACTCGAAGCTCGCCAACGACGAGTACCTCTACAACCCGGCGGGCGTCCTCACGTCGATCCGCAGCACCGTCAACGCCGTGGCCGAGCAGCAGGAGTGCTTCCGCTACGACGCCCAGCAGCGGCTGAGCGAGGCCTGGACGCAGCTGCCCGGCTCGTGCACCACCGCGCAGCGTGGCGGGCCCGAGCCGTACTGGCGGCAGTGGACCCACAACGCCCTGGGCAACCGGCTCACCGAGACCGACAAGGACCCGGCTGCCGGGGACACCACCTGGACGGACACCGTGGGTGCCGCCGGGTCGGTAGCCCCGCACCAGGTCAAGACGATCACGGGGAGCGGTCCCAAAGCCGGGCCGACCCGCACCTTCAGCTACGACGCGGCCGGCAACACCACCAGCCGGACCACTCCGAGCGGCACCACCCAGACGCTCACCTGGAATGCCGAAGGACGTCTCAGCACGGTCGTGGAAGGCGGTGTCACCACCACCTACATCTACGACACGATGGGCAACCGGCTCGTCGCCAGCAGCCCGAACAAGAAGGTCCTGTACCTGCCCGACGGCACCGAGCTGGTGAAGATCGGCACGGCCAACCCGCTGGGCAACCGGTACTACGACGGCGTCGCGGTCCGGGACAGCACCGGACTGCGGTGGATCTTCGCCGACCACAACGGCACCACGGTCGCCCAGATCGACCCGAGCACCCTGAGCATCGTGCGTCAGCGCAGCATGCCCTACGGCCAGCTGCGTGGCGCCCCGGTCTCCGGATGGAAGGGCACCCAGGGCTACAACGGCGGGACCAGCGACGACAGCGGCCTGATCCACCTCGGCGAGCGGGAGTACGACCCCACCACGGGCCGGTTCATCTCGGTCGACCCGTTGCGGGATCTGACCGACCCGGAGCAGTGGAACGCGTACGCGCTGAACCCGCTCAACACCGACGACATCCTGTCGTGGGCGACGAGCTGAGCGTCCGCCTGAGGTGAGTGGTGCGGGGCGGTCCCTTCGGGGCCGCCCCGCACCCTGCGACGCCGTCCGCGGTCAGCTGGCGCAGATGCTCTGGCCGACGATGAAGTCCCAGTCGGCCGAGGTCGGCGCGTTCTCCGCGACGAACGCGTCGGTCTTGTCGGGCAGCACTCCGCCGCCGCCGTACGCGTACGCGTGCGCGAACTGCAGCGCGACCTCGGCGGGAGCCGAGAACGACGCCGCGGCGCCCGCACTGAGCAGCGCCTTGCCGGGCGGGCATGCCGCTGTCGCGTTCTTCGTCGACTCCGAGTCGTCCTGCGGGCTCGGGGTCATGACGATCTCGTAGCCGGCCGGTGCGGTGGCGCATACGGCCCAGGCCCAGATGCTCCAGTCCCCGCTGTAGCCGCCGGGTTCCTCGTGCGCCTGCGCGTAGACCCGGGTGCCGTCGGTCGAGGCCCGCATGACCTGCAGGCCGGCGTGGCCGTAGGCGTTGTACACGGTCGCGCCGCTGCCGACGACCTTGCGGCCGTTGGTGCAGGTCGCGGTCGCCAGCTGCACCGAGGCGCTCGATGACACCGTGTACCCGTAGGCGATCGTCATGTTGGCCAGCGCGGGCGCGCAGATGGCGGTCGCGCGGGCGCCCCAGTCGTCGAGCGCGCCGGTCGGATCGTTCACGGTGACCTCGTAGAAGTCCTCCCCGTACAGCGGCCTGACCGGCTGCATCTGGGTGATGACGAGGCCGTCGTTGATCTGGCTGCCGAGCACCCCGCCGCCCCCGCCGATGACCCGGGTGCCGGACGGGCAGGTGGCCCGCTCAGTCTTGCTCGTCGCCGGACCGAAGTTGAAGGAGGCGGTGTCGTCGGTCACGTCGGTGATGCCGGACACGGCCTGGGCGGGCACGGCCGTGAGCGTGGTGGCCAGGATGGCGGCGAGGGCCAACCCGCTCGTCAGGAAGGCGCGGCGCCGACGGACATGCGGTCTGGATGTGCCGGTCATGGGTGTCCCTTCGCAGCTGACGAGGCCGGGTGCCTCGCCCGCAGAGGTTCGCAGGCGCCCGTCAGCGTGGCGTCATGGCCGCGTCATCCACCCCCGCGCCTCCGGCGCGGCTCCGGCCGCTCAGGCGTCGTCACCCGGACGGGTCAACGGCTGGTTAAACCGGGTGATGTTTCTCGGAACTTGCTGCAGTGTGGGTCGCTGCGATGAGTTTTGTCGGTGCGACCGGTCAGTGTTGGTATGACGACGACCGCCGCCAGGTCCACCGGCCCTGCCCGCTCACTCCCCCCACAACCCGATCGAGGTACCGTGCCCAGCCAGCTGCTCGACTCACCCGCCAAGTCCGCGACCCCGATCTCAGGTGGCACGCCGCCCGTGGTCCGGCTGCTCGTGCTGGCCACGTTCATCGTCATCCTCAATGAGACGATCATGATCAACGCGATCCCGAACCTGATGGACGCGTTGAAGATCACAGAACAGACCGCGCAATGGCTCTCGACCGCGTTCATGCTGACCATGGCCGCAGTGATCCCGATCACCGGCTGGTTCCTGCAGCGCGTGTCCACCCGCGGCGCGTACGCCACGGCGATGGGCCTGTTCCTGCTCGGCACCGCGTCGGCCATCGTCGCGCCGAGCTTCGAGGTGCTCCTCGCCGCCCGCATCATCCAGGCGTCGGGCACCGCGGTGATGATGCCGCTGCTGATGACCACGCTGATGCACGTGGTGGCCGAGCGGGACCGGGGCAGGGTGATGGGCAACGTCAGCCTGGCGATCTCCGTCGCGCCCGCGATGGGCCCGGCGCTGTCCGGCGTGATCCTCAACTTCGGGTCCTGGCGCCTGCTGTTCGCCGTGGTGCTCCCCATCGCCGCCGTGATCACCTGGGGCGGCCTGAAGCAGCTCCAGAACGTCGGCGAGCCCGAGGTCAGCACGATCGACTGGTTCAGCGTGGCGCTGGCCGCGCTCGGCTTCGGCGGCCTGGTCTACGGGCTCAGCCGATTCCAGGGCGGCAACATCGGCCTCGCCGCCGGCATCGTCGCGGCCGGGCTGGCCGCCATCGCGGTCTTCGTCTTCCGCCAGCTGTCGCTGCAGAGGCACGGATCGCCGCTGATGGACCTGCGGACGCTCAAGCACCGCACGTACACCGTCGCGCTCATCCTGATGTCGGTCGCCTTCATGGCGATGCTCGGCTCGATGATCCTGCTGCCGCTGTACCTGCAGAACCTTCGCGGGCTCAGCGCCCTGCAGGCCGGGCTGCTCGTCATGCCCGGCAGCCTCGCCATGGGCCTGCTCGGGCCGACCGTGGGCCGCCTGTTCGACCGGTTCGGCGGCCGGGTGCTGGTCGTCCCCGGCGCGATCGCGATCAGCCTGTCGCTCGCCGGCTTCACCCAGGTCTCGATGACCATGCCGTACTGGCAGCTCCTCGCGCTGCACGCGCTGCTGATGATCGGCCTTGCCGCGACCTTCACGCCGGTCTTCACGCTGGGGCTCGGGGCGGTCCCGCCGCACCTGTACGCCCACGGCAGCTCGATCCTGGGCACCTTGCAGCAGGTGGCGGCCGCCTTCGGCACCGCGCTCGTGGTCACGGTGATGAGCGCGCGAGCCGAGTCGCTGAAGGCGGAGGGCGTCGCCGCCGCGGCCGCCAGCCTCGACGGCATGCGGCTGGCGTTCGTGATCGGCGTGGTGCTGTCCGTCGCCGTGATCATCACCGCGCTGCTCCTCCCGGCGAGGGCGGACAGCAGCGCCGCGGGCGTGGGGCACGGCCACTGAGAGCAGCGCGGATCCGGCGGCAGGCCGGGCCGGGCCGCAGCGCCGATAACACAGCGGTTATCCGCCTTTGCGGGGTTCGCCGTTGATCGGCGCCGGCCCGGCCGCGATCGTGGAGTCGTCACATGATCGTGGTTCGCGCCAGGAGGTACGCATGAAGTTCACGTTGGTCGGCATGGCGGTCGCGGCGGAGTCGCCGGCCGCGAGCGCGGCGTGGTTCGCCGAGCATTTCGGGTTCGTGGTCGGGGTCGACCTGGGCTGGTACGTCAACACCCAGCACGCCGAGCACCCGAACCTGAGCCTGGACTTCGTCCAGCGCGACCACGCGTCGTGGCCGGAGGCGACCCGTGGCCGGACGGTGGCCGGCACGCTGCTGGCGTTCCTGGTGGCCGATGTCGACGCCGAACACGCCCGCCTGTCGGCCGCCGGGCTGGAGGTGGTCCTGCCGCCGGTCACCGAGCCGTGGGGGCAGCGCCGGTTCCAGCTCGCCGGACCGGACGGGCTGCTGGTCGAGGTGCTGCAGTCGGTCGCGCCGGATCCGCGGTGGCTGGCCGACAACGGGTTCGGCGCCTGAGGTGGCCGTGATGATCGAAACCGAGCGGCTGCGGCTGCAACCGCTGACCCGCGAGCAGGCCGAGCAGGTGGTGGCCGGGGAACGGGCCGGACAGGCCTGGTCGGCGGGTTACCCGCGCGAGGACGACCAGGACGTGGCCCGGATGGCGCTGGCCCACCCGGCGGCCGAGCCGCCGTTCGGCCCGCTGCAGATCGTGGCGCGCGACAGTGGGCTGGTCGTCGGCGGTATCGGCTTCTTCGGCCCGCCGGACGCCGACGGTGTGGTCGAGCTGGGCTACGGGGTGGCGCCCGAGGCCGAGGGGCGCGGCTATGCCACGGAGGCGCTGCGCGGCCTGCTGCGGTATGCGTTCAGCACCGGCCGGGTGCGCCGGGCGATCGCCGACACGGCCCACGGGAACGTCGGCTCGCAGCGGGTGATGGAGAAGGCGGGCATGCGCCAGACCCGCTCCGACGACCGCCTGCGCTACTACGAGACCACCGCCCCCGCGGCCTGACGGATCGCGGGGACCTCGCCTCGACGGCGGCGGCGTCAGTGCCCGGCGGCGCCGTCGCGAGGCGCGGCATAGACCCGGGGCCCCGACGCCGCCGCCACCTCGACGAAAGCCTGAGCCCGCGGATGCAGGTCGCCGGTACGCCATACCAGCGCCCACTCGGTGACCGGCGCGTCGTGGATCGGCACCCACACCACGCCCGGGTGGGAGAAGTAGTGCAGCCCGTGCTCGTTCATGGGTGTGACGCACCGGCCCGCCGCCACCTGGGTCAGCACCTCGTGGAACGTCGTGACTACCGGTCCGCGGGGCACCGGCTGCCCGCTCGGCGTTAACCGCGGCAGCATCGCCTCGGTCCAGTAGCCGGGCGCGGGCGGCGCGGGGTCGACGACCGTGCGCCCGGCGAAGTCCTCCATCGACACCGCGCCGCGGCCGGCCAGCTCGTGACCGGCCCACACGCCCATCAGCCGGCCCTCGGTGAGCAGCACGGGCCCCTCGGTCAGGTCGGGTTCGCGCACCTGCCGCCAGACCAGGATCAGATCGAGCTCGCCTGAGCGCAGCGCCGCGAACGGATCGCTGAACAGGATCTCCCGCGTCGCCACGTCGCATCCCGGACTGCCGGCCGTGAACCTGCCGATCACGTCGCGGATCTCGTGTCCGACGACCCCCATGACACCGAGCCGTACCGTCCCGGCCATACCCCGGGTCGACTCGGACGCGCGTGCCAGGCCCTTGCGGATCGCGTCATACCCCGCACGGAGATCGTCTCGCAGCTGCTCGCCCAGCGGCGTCAAAGTCACGGCGCGGCTGGTGCGCTCGAACAGCGTCCCGCCGATCCGGCGTTCCTGCACCTTGATCGCCTGGCTCACCCGCGCCTGAGAGACGTGCAGCCGCTCGGCGGTCCGGCCGAAGTGCAGCTCCTCGGCGAGCGTCAAGAAGATCTCGATGTCGCGCAGCTCCACGCATTCTCCCGCCGCATGACACTCAGTTCATGGACCATCCGGATCCAGGTCATGGATGCTACCGGCCATGGGAGCTGGGTGGAGCCGGCGCCGGCCGAGCCCGCCCGGTTCGCGCCGGGGGATCAGTCGCGGCTGACGCGGCGGGAGTTGCGCTGCGCGTCGTCGGCGATCAGCACCGTGGCGACCAGGCCCGCGACGACGATGCTCAGGAACCAGGTGTCGTCATCAGACAGCCAGGCGGTGAACGGCGCATACGCTGCCATCAGCAAGAACGCGGCCCACAGTCCCCGCCGCTGTCCGCGGCTCAGAAATCCAGTCACCCGAAGAGGGTGCCACCGTCAGATGACGATCGTGCACACTCGATCGGATGAATCTGGTCACAATCAGGTTTAACCACGGGACTGAACAGTGCGGCGGAGCGCCCTCCCGGCGGGGAGGGCGCTCCGCCGCGGTCTGGGTCAGAGGCTGCGGGCGGTGATGTCGCCCTGCGAGGTGGTGGCGTGGATGTCGAGCGTGGTGGTGCCGTCGTTGCGCAGGCCGTTGCTGATGCGGCCGTAGGTCGTGCCGGCGTCCAGGGTGGCCGAGACGCCCACGGCCGCGGTGACCGAGATGTCGCCGGACTGGGTGCGGAGCACGACGGTGCCGCGAACGGCCTCGCCGATCCGGATGTCGCCCCGCGGGGTGCTGATCTCCGCGGGCCCGGTCAGCCGGCCGACCTCGACGTCGCCGTCGACGGCGGTCAGCCGGACACCGGCGGCCTCGTCGATCTTGATCTGGCGGTACGCGCCCTCGAAGGCGACGTCGCCGAGGCGCCCGACGCCGCGCAGCTCGGCGGCGGCGGTCCGGCCCTCGACCCGCGACCCCGCGGGCAGCTGGACGGTGACCTCCACCGATCCGGACTGGCCGAAGAGCTGTTTCTTCGGCTCGGCGGTGTGGATCCGCAGCACGCCGTCGGCGTACGCGACGCTGGTCTGCGCGGCGGCCTCGACGTCGCGGCTGCTGCCCGGGTCGGCGGGGCGGACTTCGACGACGGTGTCGGCACGCGTGGCGGCGATGAGCTGCACGCGCCCGGCCGGGATGTCGAGGACGGCGGCGATCGGGGCGGGGGTGTCGAACTGCTGCATCATGCTCTCCGATGTTCGGAAGGTTGTTTCTGACATCGGAAACGCTACGTTGCTTTCCATCCGGCGGCAACTAAGTCGTTGCACTTTGGATCTGAAATCGCAGGTGAAGAGGCAGAAAGTGTTGCAATGGACTTGATTTGAATGCAACACTGTTTCCATCGTGTGTTGCAATGGATGGGAAGTGAACGCTATAGTGCGAGGTCGGTGGCCAGCACGGGGAACACGAGGAGATCGCGATGCCGGGAGGCAGGCTCAGCCAGCAGGAACGTCAGCAGATCGCGTCGGGGCTGGCCGACGACCTGCCGTACGCCGAGATCGCCCGGCGGCTGGACCGTCCGACCTCGACGGTCACCCGGGAGGTGATGCGCAACGGCGGCCCCCTCGCATACCGGGCCGAGCTGGCGCATCGCGCGACGGAGCGCCGCGCCCACCGGCGCAGGCCCGCCGCCACGCGCGGGCCGGCGTCGGCTCCGCACCCGCACGGGCGTGACGCCGCGGCCGTCGCGGATTATGAGGAGCAGCTCACCACGGTCCTCGTGGCCACGGGTGTGCCGAGGATGGCGGCCCGGGTGCTGACCGTCCTGTTCACCGCGGACGCGGGCAGCGTCACCGCGTCTCAGCTCGCCCAGCGGCTGCAGGTCAGCCCGGCGTCCATCTCCAAGGCGATCGCGTTCCTGGACAGCCAGAGCCTCGTCCGCCGGGAGCGCGACGAGCGCCGCCGCGACCGCTACGTCGTCGACGACGAGCTCTTCTACCAGGCGACGATCGCCGGCGCCCGCTCCAACGACCAGCTCGTCGCCACCGCCCGCCAGGGTGCCGCCGTCCTCGGCGCGGACAGTCCCGCCGCCCAGCGGCTGGAGAACGTCGCCCGGTTCCTGGACTTCATCAGCGAGAGCATCCTCCGCGCCGCCGAGCAGGCCCGCGCCGTCCTGCACACCAAACCCGCGCCGGCCGGCTCCGATCGCGAGCGGACCTAATCGGAGGCGGCGCCAGCCGGTGCGAAGAACTCCTTGAAGGTGAACGCCTGCGGCCCGGCGCCCTGCTCGCGGAGCGTGGCGAGCCGGGCCATGCCCTCCGCGGCGGTCGGCCGATGGCCCTCGGCGACCCACCACATCACGCTGTGGACCTGCACCGACCGCTGGAACCACTCGCGGCGCCGCTGCAGCACGCCGAGGTGGCGGGACCGGTAGACGTAGTTCCACAGGTCGTCGCGGGTGCGCCAGACGGACATGTTGATCAGCAGGTCGTCGCCGAACTCGTGCTGGTAGGCCACGGCCGAGTCGGTGCCGTCCGCGACGAGCCGCCACACGAACCCGGGCGCCGCGTCGGCGAGCGCGTTGATCGGGTCGAGCAGGGCGATGAACTCGGCGACTTCGGGGGCGTCGGCGGGGGCGACGAGGCGCCCGACGTTCAGCTGCGCGAGATGCATGGCCCGAGCGAACCACTCGCACCGTTCTATGTCAACGATTATTGTTTTTAGAGAACGAGACGCAGCACTCGCCGGGGCGCGGGTCCAGCTCCGCGGTCGCGTCCGCCCCCGCGATCCCCTGGCACAGCGCCAGGTTCATCGTGCACACGAGCAGCGGCTCATCCTCGGCGACCTGGTGGAAGGGGCAGTTGCGCAGGCGTACCCGGCCGTCCTGTTCGTAGGGTTCGTAGCCGCGGGCCCGCAGGGTGTCCAGCCAGCCGCCGGGCCGGTGGGCGCGCTCGCCCGCCACGCGGGCCGCGGCCGCCGCGTGATCGCCGGCGTCGGCGCCCTGCACCGCCTCGGCCAGCAGCGCCGCCAGCTGCCCGTAGTCGCGGGCGGGCAGGCTGACCTGCCGCGGCGTGCGCCCGCGGCGGTAGACCTTCGCGGGGCGGCCGCCGCCCGGACCGGGGCGGGCGTCGGTCAGCCGCATGAAGCCGATCTCCAGCAGGCCCGCCTCGGCCAGCTTGTCCAAGTGGAAGGCGGCGAGGGTACGCGAGATCCCCACGCCCTCGGCGGCCTCGTTGCGCCCCACCGCGTGCCCCCGGGCCGCCACGAACTCGTACAGCGCCCGGCGTACCGGCTCGTGCAGGGCGGCAACCGCGCTGAGGTCGTCGTTCACCCCCGAATTGTGCCCGGCGGGCGACCGGCCGTGCACCACGCGGTGGGCCGGGGTCTTGCCGCGAGTCCCCGGGTGCGGTATAGCTTGAGTGGGCAGGGAGCGGGTTCTCCCTGCCCACCACATTCGCCGACCGTCGTTGATGGACGGTCAGGCGCGCCGCTCGTGAGCGAGCAGCCGGGCCAGGTGACCGTCGACGATGCCCAGCGCGTCGGCGTAGGGCAGCGCCCCGATCAGCACCGGGTGCCGCAGGCCGTCGAGCAGCGCCGCCAGCTCGCGGGCCGCGGTGTCCGCGTCGAGCGGCCGCCCGCTGTGCCGGAGGATGCCGCGCAGCGTGTCGACGAAGCCGGTGTACGCGGGCACGAGCGCGGCGGCCAGGGCCGGGGTGACGGCGGCCCGGGACTGGAAGGACAGGCCCACGCGGGCCTCGAGGCTGGTGGCGTCGTCATGGGGCAGGTATTCGGCGGCCACCGCGCGCAGGGTCGCCAGGGGTGTCGCGGCGGGCTCGCGGGCGACGCGGGCGCGGATCCGCTCGGCGAACGACCGGTGCACGTCGAGGTTCAGCCACTGCTCCAGCGCGTGCAGCAGCATCGCGTCCTTCGACGCGAAGTAGTGCTGCACCGCGCCCAGCGACACCCCTGCCTCCTGCGCGACCTCGCGCATCGAGACGGCGTCCAGGCCCTGCGTGCCGGCGATGCGCAGCAGCGCGCCGACGATGTGCCGGCGCCGCTCGTCGTGGTCGACCCTGCGGGGCATGTGGGGGCCTCACCTTCCCGTGTACAATACGAGTGTATTGCAAAAACGCGCCGCGCGAAGAGGAACACCCATGACCGTGCAGACGACCCACCACGGCGACGTCGCCGTCGCCTACGAGACCTTCGGTCCGGCCGGGGGCGAGCCGCTGCTGCTCATCATGGGCCTCGACTACCAGATGGTCTGGTGGCCGGACGGATTCTGCCAGGCGCTGGCCGACCGGGGCTTCCACGTCGCCCGCTTCGACAACCGCGACGCCGGACTGTCCACCCATTTCACCTCGCCGGCGAAGGAGAACCCGTTCCGGGTGCTGTTGCGGGGCAGCCGCCGGCCCGCGTACGGCACCGCCGACATGGTGGGCGACGGCGTGGCCGTCATGGACGCGCTCGGCTGGGAGTCCGCGCACGTGTTCGGCGCGTCGATGGGCAGCGCGCTCGCGCTGTCGACCGCGGTGCTGCACCCCGGCCGGGTGCGCTCGGTGACCGCCGCGATGGGCGGCCCGCTGCGTGGCGCCGCCGCCCTGCGTTACCTCAACTTCGGCTTCTTCCTCCGGGCGGCCCGCATCAAGCACCCCGCCACCGACGAGGGCGCGATCCGCACCCTGGTCGACCTCGCCCGGCTGCTGGCCACGCCGCACCACCCCTTCGACGAGGGCTGGGCCCGCGAGGTCGCCGAGATCAGCCACGCCCGCTCACCGCGCGACCCCGGCACCACGCAGCGGCAGACGTACGCGCTGCGCGCCGCGGGCGCCCTCACCGGCCGCATGCGCGACATCGCCGTGCCCACGCTGGTCATCAACGGCGCGGACGACCCGCTGATCCGTCCCGGCGCGGCGGCCGCGCTGGCTCGCCTGGTCCCGGGAGCGCGGCCCGTCGTGTACCCGGGCATGGGGCACCTGCTGCAGGAACACCTCTGGGACACGATCGCCGACGAGGTCGCCGCGCAGGCAAGCACGACGGCCGGGACTCGCCTCACACGGCGCGGTGCCTGACCGACGCGCAGGGTCGGGCCACGGCCGCCCGGATGATGTGCCGTGATCCCGTTGCCGGTCGGCCTGTGCGCCCGCCGCGGCAGCTCAGGGCCGTGGCGCGGGCGGCTGGGCGGGAGCCGTGCGCCGCGTCGACACGATGATGCCGATCACGACGGCGACCAGGAACGCCACCGCGCCCAGGGGCAGCGCCAGCAGGAACGGCCACCGCCAGCCCAGGGACCGCGCCCCGGCCGCGCCCGCCACGGCCCCGAGCAGCATCGCCAGCACCCCGAGGGTCGCGCCGAGCGGCGTCAGCCATACCCGCGCGGCGCCCACGCGAGCGACCAGCGCGGCCGTCACGCCCCAGGCCAGACCGGCGCCGAACCCGCTCACCGCGCGGCCGAACAGCAGCGCGCCGCCCGCCGGGGCCAGCGTGATCAGCAGCGAGCCGAGGACCAGCAGCGCGATCGCGCCCAGCGTGAGGGCGGTCGGCCACCGCGGGCCCAGCCGCAGGCCGAGTGCCACGGCCAGGGCCGCGGGCAGCAGGTACGCGCCGAAGACCCAGACGGCCGCGGCGGCGGGCAGTTGCAGATCGAGCTGGAGACCGGTCAGTTCCGGACCCACGGTGATCGTGAGCAGGAAGGCGCCCAGCGCGGCGGCGAGCACCGGCCCGATCAGCGTCCAGACCGGAGGGCCGGGCGGCGGCGTGGGCGAGGTCTGTTCGGCGGTGCCGGGCAGTGGAGAGGTCATCCGGCGAGCATAGGAGCCCAGGTCTGCACCAGGTAGCCCGGTTTGACAGTGATCTGGTCCCCTTTGGAGCGTTAACCGACGTGGCATGCCACGGGGGCCGGATGCGGCCGCGACGGTTCACCACGCCATCCCGGCTCGCGGCCGTGCTGACGCCGGTCGCCGCCCGGGACAACATCACACCGGCGGCCCGCCCGGGGCGGGTTACGCTCGGGCGGTGCCGCTGACCGTGCAGGACGTCGACCGCTTCATGGCCGCCAGGCCGCGCCTGGAGGCCATCGCCTACCGCCTGCTCGGCTCGGCCGCCGAGGCCGAGGACGCCGTGCAGGAGACGTTCCTGCGCTGGCAGGCCGCCGACCCGGAGCGCATCGACGTGCCCGAGGCGTGGCTGACGAAGGTCCTCACCAACCTGTGCCTCAACCAGCTCACCTCGGCGAGGGCCCGCCGGGAGAGCTACGTCGGGGAGTGGCTGCCCGAGCCGCTGCTCGGCGGCGACCCGATGCTCGGCCCGGCCGACACCGCCGAGCAGCGCGAATCCGTCTCGTACGCCGTGCTCACGCTGATGGAGCGGCTGTCCCCGAGCGAGCGCGCCGTGTACGTGCTGCGCGAGGCGTTCGACTACCCGCACCGCGACATCGCCGACATCCTCGACATCTCCGAGGCGGCCAGCCAGCAGACCTTTCACCGCGCCCGCAAGCACGTCGCCGACGGCCGGATCCGCGTCGAGATCGACCAGGCGGCGGCCCGGCGGGTGGTCGAGGAGTTCCTCGCCGCGGCCGCGAGCGGACAGCTGGACTCGCTGGTGCGGATGCTCACCGCCGACGCGGTGTCGGTCGGCGACGGCGGCGGCAAGGTCCCGGCCCGCACCAAGCCGTTCGAGGGCGCGGTCGCGGTGGCCAAGTTCCTGTGGGGGCTGTTCAAACCGGCCGAGTCCAAGCGCGCCGTGCTCGGCGGCTCGCCCGAGATCCACGTGTGGACCGCCAACGGTGCGCCCGCCGTCCTGGCCGTGCTCGACGGCCGGGTCGTCGGCGTCATGTGCCTGGAGGTCACGCCCGACGGCATCGCGGCCGTGCGCAACCAGGTCAACCCGGACAAGCTCGAGCGCGCGACCGCGCAGTGGGCCGCCGCCGAGCACGGGGAACCCCTGTTCCGCGCCTGGTGACCTGGTTCACATCGCATACCTGTCAGGAAACGGCGGGCTGCCCGGTTCAAGGGGCACAACCGCGAACGACAGGAGCAAGGACATGCGCCACCGCATCATCGTCCTCGGCGCTGGCTACACCGGCGCCTCCGCAGCCGGCCGCCTCGCCCGGCGGCTGCGCCGCGACGACGTCGCCATCACCCTCGTCAACGCCGAGCCCGACTTCATCGAGCGGGTACGCCTGCACCAGCTCGCCGCCGGCCAGGACCTCAAGCCCCGGCCGCTGGCGAAGATGTTCGCCGGCACCGGCGTCGCGCTCCGCGTCGCGAAGGTCACCGCGATCGACGCCGACCGCAGGACCGTGACCGTCACCGGCGCGGACGGCACCGAGCAGCTCGCCTACGACACGCTCGTCTACGCCCTCGGCAGCGGCTGGAACGCCCAGGCCGTGCCCGGCACCGCCGAGCACGCCCACGAGGTCGCCAGCCGCCCCGGCGCGCTCCGGCTGCGCGAGCGCCTGGCCGGTCTCGGCGCCGGGCAGGCGGTGACCGTCGTCGGCGGCGGCCTCACCGGCGTGGAGGCGGCGACCGAGATCGCCGAGGCCCGCCCGGACCTCGACGTCGCGCTGGCCGCCGGTGGCGGGCTCGGCGACTGGCTGTCGCCCAAGGGCCGCACGCACCTGCGCAAGGTCTTCGGCGGGCTCGGCATCACGGTGTACGAGAACGCCGCCGTCACCGCCGTCGCGGCCGACCACGTGGCCACCGCCGACGGCAGGGCCATCCCGGCTCAGGTCACCGTGTGGACGGCCGGCTTCGCGGTGCACCCGATCGCGGCGGCGACCACCCTGCAGCTCACCGGCACCGGCCAGATCCAGGTCGACGACACGATGCGCTCGGTGTCGCACCCCGACGTGTACGCGGTCGGCGACGCGGCCCTGGCGATGGGCCCCGGCGGCAAGCCGCTGCGCATGTCGTGCGCCTCGGGCGTGCCGATGGCGTGGCAGGCGGCCGACGCGATCGCGGCCCGCCTGACCGGCGGCAAGCTGCCCAACATTCCGATCCGCTACTTCAACCAGTGCATCTCGCTGGGCCGCGCGGAGGGCCTGATCCAGTTCGTCACCGCCGACGACCAGGCCAAGCCCTCGGCGCTGACCGGGCGCCTGGCCGCCGCGTACAAGGAGCTGGTCTGCAAGGGCGCCGCCTGGGGCGTGGCCAACCCGACCGTGGGCATGCCCACCCGCCGCCGCCCCGTCATCCAGCAGCGGGCCGCGGCGGGCCGCCCGGCCAGGGCGACGGCATAGCCGCGCCCACCCGTGAAGATCGCTGTTTCGTGTCGGAACCCCTGCGCCAGACCGCAGATCTTGACACGAGACAGCGGTCTTCAACGGGTCGAGGGCCGGTCAGAGCCAGGTCGTGGCGAGCCAGGCGGCGGCCGCGGCGGTGATCAGGAGCGCGATGTTGAGGCCGATCAGGCGCCCTTCGCCGCGGGACACGTGCACGTAGATGCCGCCGACCTGGATCAGGACGAGCCCGACCGCCGCCGCGACGGCGAGCCAGGCCGCGATGCCCGTCAGCGGCGGCAGGATCAGGCCGATCGCGCCAAGGATCTCCAGCGCCCCGATGGTCCTGACCAGCGGCATCGGGATGGTGTCGACCCAGCCCATCATCGGCTGGAGCCGCTCCCGGCTCTGGACGGCCTTCTTGCCGCCGGCGTAGAGGTAGAAGACCGCGAGCAGCCCGGCCACGATCCAGTAGGCGAGTTCCACGGTAACGCCCTTCGACGAGAGGTGTACGCCGGTGACCAGGTTGGTTACCGTTCGTAAGTCGCCTCATGATGCGTGTTCGCGAGGAGGCTTACAAAAGGCACATGCGTGTGCGCCAGGCACAAGGGGTTGTCATGTCGGACTACGAGCACACGTGCCTCATCAGGGGCGACGGCGGGGCCACGCTCCGCGCGATCCTCGACCAGATCTGCAACAAGTGGACGCTGCTGATCGTGGCCACCCTGGACCGGGGCACGCTGCGCTTCACCGACCTGCACCAGCAGATCCCCGGCATCTCGCAGCGCATGCTGACCCTGACCCTGCGCAACCTGGAGCGCGACGGCCTGGTCGCCCGGACCGTCTACGCCGAGGTCCCGCCCCGGGTCGAGTACGAGCTGACGCCCGTCGGCAAGAGCCTCATCCCGCCCGCGCTGGCGCTGGCCGGCTGGGCCATCGAGCACGTCCCGCACATCGAGGCCAGCCGGGCGGCGTACCAGCCGAAATCCGGCCGGTGAGGTGACCGCGCGGGGTCCTACCGGGCGGGACGGGGACGCACCGTCGTTCGTCACGCCGGGTGGCCGGGCATGATCGGCGTATGCCTCTGCTCTTCTCGTACGGAACGCTGCGTGATCCCGCCGTGCAGCAGGCCAACTTCGGCCGCCTGCTCGACGGCCGCGAGGACGCGCTGCCCGGCTACCGGGTCGAGCTGGTGGAGATCACCGACCCCGACGTGCTGGCGGTGAGCGGCCAGGACCACCACCCGATCGTGATGCCCTCCGGCGACCGCGCCGACCAGGTGCCCGGCACGGTGTTCGAGGTGAGCGACGAGGAACTCGCCGCCGCCGACCTGTACGAGGTCGACGACTACCGCCGTGTGCTGGTCGAACTCGCCTCCGGCGCCCACGCCTGGGTGTACGTACAGGCTTCGTAGGCCGATGGCCCTGCATCTTCCAGCCGATTTCCAAGGTTGTTGCGTTTTTGGTGTTTGTTGAGGCATGGTGGACGTATGGAGGACAGGCGCGGTGACCTGCTGACGACCACAGAGGCGGCGGCCCTGCTGCGATCGTCCCGCCAGCATGTCGTCGACCTGTGTGAACGCGGAGTCCTCCCCTTCGTGCGGGTGGGCACGCATCGTCGGCTGGCACGGGCGGACGTGCTCGCGATGCTGCGCCCGGAGTTGACGCGCGATCAGCTGAAGTCGCTGTGGCTGCACCGCGCTGTAGCCGGCCGCCTCGTCGCCGACCCCGACGCAGTGCTGGACAGGGCTGCCAAGAACCTGCAGCGGCTGCAGTCGGTACATCCGGACGGCATGGCCGCGATGTGGCTCGATCGATGGCGGCAGGTTCTCGAAGCCGGAGTCGAGGCCGTGCTCGATGTCTTGACCTCGCGGAGCCGCGACGCCGCCGAGCTGCGACAGAACTCGCCCTTTGCGGGCGTGCTGCCCGAGGGCATGCGGCAGGCCGTGCTGACCGCCTTCGCCGAGCACTGGCGACGGGAGCGGACGGCGTGAGGCGCGCGCAGCTGGAGCACGTGCTGCGGGCAGCGTCACAGATCGCGCAGGAAACCGATGTGCTGGTCATCGGCAGTCAGTCGGTTCTCGGCGCGATACCTGAGGACAGACTGCCCGCAGCCGCTACGGCGTCGATCGAGGTGGATGTCGCCTTCTTCGACGACCCGGATGACCTCAAGGCAGATCGCGTGGACGGTGCGATCGGCGAGTTGTCGGCCTTTCACGACACCTTCGGCTACTACGCCCAGGGCGTGAGCGTTTCCACGGCGGTGCTGCCGGCCGGCTGGCGAGAGCGTCTCGTCGTGGTCGATACGCCGGGCACCGCACCGGGGCGCGGCCACGTGCTGGATCCTCACGACTGCGTGGTGTCGAAGCTGGTCGCGGGCAGGGAGAAGGATTACGTCTTTGCGGCCGCGTTGTTGGAGCATGGACTGATCGACGCCACGGTTCTCGCTGAACGGGTGGAGACGCTCGACGTGTCCGATGGGCACCGACAGCGTCTGCGTCAGTGGATCGATTACCACGCGGGACTCGGTGGCGACGGAGCTTCGGCTGGCGTGTGACGCCGAACCGCCCTGCGGACATCTCACTCGCGCCGCGGAGAGTCCGACGCGAACTGGTGCAGACGTTCGCTCTCTCGCGGTGCTCTGCCGCCTTTGAGCGGCTCTTTACCAATCTGGAATGTGACCCAGGCCACTTGGAGGGTTCCCGGCGCGAGTAGGGGTGGTTAGCCTTACCTAACTTTAGGTTGCCCTTCCTTCGTGAGAACGGAACCCCCATGCGCACCTGGCGTCCGATACTGGCCGTGGCGGCCCTGAGCCTGTCGCTCGCCGCCTGCGGCTCGACCGACACCCCCGCCGAGACCGCCGCCTCGGCCGGCCCCTGGCAGTTCACCAACGGCAACGGCGAGGTCGTCAAGGCTGACAAGACCCCGACCCGGATCATCGCGCACGCCGGTGAGGCCGCCGCGCTGATGTCGTTCGGCATCAAGCCGGTCGGCATCTACGCCGACGAGCCGGTCAAGACCGACCCCAACCTCAAGGGCCTGGACCTGACCGGGATCGAGATCCTCGGCGAGGAGTGGGGCAAGATCGACGTCGAGAAGGCCGCCTCGCTGCGCCCCGACCTGATCGTCGCCGACTGGTGGCCGGCCGAGAAGGCGCACAGCGGCCTGGAGGAGGGCGTCGACGAGAAGAGCAAGAAGCTCAAGGAGCTCGCTCCGATCGTCGGCGCCTCGCAGGGCAAGTCGATCCTGGACCTGGCCGAGGGCTACGAGAACCTCGCCAAGAGCCTCGGCGCCAAGGTGGACGCTCCCGAGATCGCCGCGTCGAAGAAGCGCTTCGAGGACGCGCTGGCCAAGTTCAAGGAGGCCACCGCGGCCAAGCCGAACCTGACCGTGCTGGCCATGTCCCCGTCCGACGACAAGGTCTACGTCGCCAACCCGGCGTACGCGCCGGAGCTGCTGGACTTCCAGCAGTGGGGCCTGAAGGTCGTCAACCCCGACACGCCCGACCCCGGCTTCCCGTACTGGGAGAACCTGAGCTGGGAGAACGCCGACAAGTACCAGCCCGACCTGATCCTGTGGGACGGCCGCTCGTACACCGAGACCGCCAACGCCGAGTGGGGCAAGAAGCAGCCGACCTGGTTCGCCATCAAGGCCGCCAAGGCCGGCGCGGTCGTCTCCTGGCCGGCGTACTGGCTGCACACCTACGGCCACTTCGCCACCGAGCTGGAGAAGCTGACCACGGCGATCAAGGCCGCCGACGAGAACATCGGCTCCTGAACCTCCGCATGAGAAGCGCAACAGTACGGGCACGGCGAGCACTGGCCCTGGGGCCGGGGCTCGCCGTGCTGTGCGTCATCCTGGCCCTGGTCGCGTTCCTGAGCGTCACCCTCGGCTCCCGCGACATCGGCCTGCCCGAGGTGCTGCGCGCCCTGGCCGGCCTCGGCGGCGGCACCGCGATCGAGGACACCGTCACCCTCGAACTGCGCGTGCCGCGCACCCTGCTCGGCATCCTGGTCGGCGCGGCGCTCGGCGTGGCCGGCGCGATCCTGCAGGGCGTCACCCGCAACCCGCTCGCCGATACCGGCATCATGGGCGTCAACTCGGGCGCGGCGGCGTGCGTGGTGCTGGCCATCACCGTGCTCGGCGTACGCGGGGTGAGCGTCTACATCTGGTTCGCCTTCGCCGGGGCCATCCTCGCCACGCTGCTGGTGTACGCGATCGCGTCGCTCGGGCGGGAGGGCGCCACGCCGGTCAAGCTCGCCCTGGCCGGGGCGGCGGTGACGGCGGGCATGGGCTCGCTGACCACCGGCATCGTGATGACCAACGTGGACGCCCTGAACGAGCTGCGCTTCTGGCAGGTCGGCTCGCTGGCCGGGCGGTACGCCCCGATCCTCACCGGGGTCGCGCCGTTCCTGATCGCCGGGCTGATCGCCTCGCTGGCCTGCGGGCGGGCGCTGAACGGGCTGGCCCTCGGCGAGGACGTGGCCCGCGGCCTCGGCCAGCGCGTCGGCCTCACCCGCGCCGCGGCGTTCGCGCTGGTCGCGGTGCTCGCCGGGGCGGCCACGGCCGCGTGCGGACCGATCGTGTTCGTCGGGCTCATCGTCCCGCACCTGGCCCGGTTCATCTGCGGGCCGGACTACCGCTGGATCCTGCCGTACGCGATGCTGCTGTCCCCGATCATCCTGCTGCTCGCGGACGTCGTCGGCCGGGTCGTCGCCGCCCCCGGCGAGCTGCAGGTCGGCGTCGTGCTCGGCGTGCTCGGCGCGCCCGTGTTCGTCGGCATCGTCCGCTACGGCAGGTTGTCGGAGGCCTGAGATGACCGCGATGATCACCCCTGTCACCGAGACCCCGCAGGTCCGCGAGGCGGGTGCCACCGCCAGGGCGCTGCGCGCGACGCGCCGCCGCCGGGCGGTGCGCGCGCTGACCGCCACCACCGGGCTCACCGCCGTCGTGATCGGCCTGTTCGTGCTGACCATGATGGTCGGCAGCTTCCGGCTCACCGCGCAGGAGGTCGTCACCTCCGTGCTGCACCTGGCCGACAACCCCAGCGTCGACTTCGTGGTGCGCGGCCTGCGGCTGCCCACGGCGCTGTCGGCGCTGACCGTCGGCCTGGCGCTCGGCTCCTCCGGCACCGTGTTCCAGCAGCTGCTGCGCAACCCGCTCGCCTCGCCCGACTTCGTCGGCATCACCGCCGGGGCGAGCCTCGCGGCGGTCACCGGCATCGTGCTGTTCCAGGTCGGCGGGCTGGCCGTGTGCCTGCTCGCGCTGGGCGGCGCGATCGCCGCGGCGCTGCTCATGTACGTCCTGGCCTGGCGCGACGGGGTCAGCGGCTACCGGTTCATCCTCATCGGCATCGGCGTCGCCGTGTTCTTCGAGGGCATCACCGGCTACATGCTGACCAGGGCCGAGCTGTTCGAGGCCCGGCAGGCCATGCACTGGCTGACCGGCTCGGTCGGGCAGGCCAGCGACGCCGAGCTGAAACTGCTCTCCGCCGCGCTGGTGGTGCTGCTGCCGCTGGCCGTGCTGCTGTCGCGGCGGCTGCGGGTGCTGGAGCTGGGCGACGACTCGGCCCGCGCCCTCGGCGCGCGCGTCGAGCGGACCCGCGCGCTCCTGCTGGGCACCGCCGTGCTGCTGGTCGCGCTGGCGGTCGCGGTGGCCGGGCCGATCGTGTTCGTCGCGCTGGTCGCCGGGCCGATCGCCAACCGGCTGCTCGGCCCCGCCACCGGCGGCATCGCCGCGGCCGCGCTCGTCGGGGCGGCACTGCTGCTCAGCGCCGACCTGATCGCCGTACACCTGCTGCCGACGCCGCTGCCGACCGGTGTGGTCACCGGCGCGGTCGGCGCACCGTACCTGCTGTGGCTGCTGGCCACGACGAACCGACAAGGAGCGGGCGGATGACCCGACTGCGCGCCGAGGGGCTCACCCTCGGCTACGACGCCCAGCCGATCGTGCGCGACCTCGACGTCACCGTGCTCGACGGCAAGGTGACCGCGATCGTCGGCGCCAACGCCTGCGGCAAGTCCACGCTGCTGCGCGGCCTGGCCCGGCTGCTGCGCCCGCGCGCGGGCACGGTCGTGCTCGACGGCAGGGCGATGGCCGAGCTGAGCACGCTGGAGGTCGCCAAGGTGCTCGGGCTGCTCCCGCAGGCCCCGGTCGCCCCCGACGGCATCACCGTCGCCGACCTGGTCTCCCGCGGCCGGTACCCGCACCAGGGCTGGTTCCGCACCTGGACCGACCGCGACCACGACGCCGTCGCCCGCGCCCTCGACGCGACCGACACCGCCGACCTGGTCGACCGGCCGCTGCGGCAGCTTTCCGGCGGGCAGCGCCAGCGGGTATGGGTCGCGATGGCGCTCGCCCAGGACACCGACCTGCTGCTGCTCGACGAGCCCACCACGTTCCTGGACATCAACCACCAGGTGGAGCTGCTGCGCCTGCTGCGCAAGCTGAACGGGGAGTCCGGCAAGACGATCGTCGCGGTGCTGCACGACATCAACCTGGCCAGCCGCTACTGCGACCACATCATCGCGATGGCGGGCGGCGCGATCGTCGCCGAGGGCAGCCCGGCCGAGGTCATCACGGCTGAGCTGATCGCGAAGGTGTTCGGCCTGGAGTGCGTCGTCCTCACCGACCCGGTGGCCGGTACGCCGATCATCGTCCCGGCCGGCTAGCGGGACACACGGCACCGCCCTAATGGGCGACCATGAGCCATGTCCGAACCCGCGCCAGACCGCCCGTCCCGTGCCGTCGTCCAGCTCGTCACCACCGGAGCGGTGGGCATCGTCGTGCTGCCCGTCATCGGGATGGCGGCGCTGTGGGCGGGCTTCGTGGCCGCGCTGCCGGGCCTGATCACGGCAGGTGTGGTGGGACTGTGCGTCATGCTCGCCTGCCTGATCGCGACGGTGGCGGTCACCCGTGAGGCGACCGTCCTCGGCGAGAGCGCCGGCCGGCGCCTGCTGTGGGCGCTGCTGGTGCTGGGCGGCGGTCTGGCCGGGTGGGCCTTCGGCTGGGCGGTCGGCGACGCCGGATGGCTCGGCTCGTCTTCGGGCCGGCTGTTCGGCTGGGTGCCCTTCGTGCTCGCAGCCGGGGTGCTGCTGCGCAGGCGGGTGTACCGGTTCGCGGCGCTGGGCGTGCTCGTGGCGCTGGCGGCCACCGGTGTGGTCCTGCTGCGCCAGGTGTCGCCGGGCGAGCTCGACGCCCGGCTGCTGGCCGAGGGCGTCTACCGCGACAGCGCGTACGCCGTGGCGATCCCGGGTTACCGGCCCACCGACCGGGACTACGGCGACGGCGTGGGCGGGGGCGAGTTCCAGCCGGTGGATCCGGCCGCGGTCCCGGCGCCGAAGTTCATCTCGGTCGTCGCGTATCGGCAGGCCTTCCCGAACGAGCAGCTGTGCGGGCAGCCCACCGCGATCGATTCGCGCCTGTACTGGGGCGAGTGCGCGAAGGAGCCCGGCGGTCTCGTATACCGGCACAACGAGATCATGCACGGCTACCAGGTGCGAATCGGACAGCGATACGTCGAGGTGCACGGGACGCCCGGCGTGCCGCACGAGCTGCTGCGCCAGGCCGCCCTGAGCCTGCACCCCGCGACCCGCGCCGAGCTGGGCGGCGCCGAGCCGACGGCCGATCACTTCGCGGTGACGGTGCCCGGCTACGTCGGGCTGCCCACCGGGGCTCCGGTGGGCATGAGCTTCCGCCCGGCGAACCCCGCTGGCAACGGCCCGCGCAGCGTCGTCATCCGGCTGTATGCCCAGGGCGCCGCCACCGACGTCTGCTTCCGGACCACCGAGTGCACGCCGGACGGCGACGGCCTGACCTATCTGCGCTACGAGGAGGAGCACGGCTTCACCGTCCGGCACGGCTCCATCGACGTCCTGGTGCTGGGCGGGCTCAGCACCGACCGGGCCCTGCTGCGCCAGGCCGTGCTGGACGCCCGCCCCGCCACCGACGACCAGCTGCGACGAGCGCTGCCCCCGCAGCGTCCAGGCACCGGCATCGAGCGCTTCCGCGACTGGCTGCGCTCCCTCTGACCGGTCCGCTCCGGGACGCCGAAGCTCCCGTCACGCCGCTCGGGCAGTGTGACGGGAGCCTTGTCGCGGTCAGGCGGCGGTGACGCCCCGGCGGCGGTAGTCGGTGTAGGCCTCCACCAGCGAGGTGATCGCGACGATCACACCGGCGATCATCATGCCGCGGTGGGTCCACTCGACCGCGACCGGCGCCCAGCCGAGGGCCTCGGCGAAGGCCGGGTTGAGCAGGTGGGACGTCGCCCCGGCCGCGATCAGCGCGGCGGCGCCGGCCAGGTCGACCAGTAGGATCACCAGTGCCCGGGAGAGCTGCCAGCGCAGGTAGAAGCGCAGGTAGCGGGTGACCAGACCGATCAGGACCAGCGCGGCGAAGGCGTAGACCGCGCCGGTGTCCCACAGCCACGGGTCCAGCGGCCCGACCGGGTCCCCGGCCGCGTCGCGCACCGGGCTGGCGTACGGGGAGATGAGCAGCGCGACGACGAACACCACCGACAGGGCGGTCGTCGCGATCAGCTCGCCGAAGCGCGCCCGGCGGCTGGGCGCGGTGCCGTCCGGCAGCGCGTCCGGCGTCCAGTCCTGGCCGGTCAGCGGGTTGCGCACGCCGCCCCGCTCGATCGCCACGAAGCCGATGGTGACCCAGAAGAACAGGTGCATCGCCGTGGTGATGACGGAGCTGATGCTCGTACCGATGATCGTGCCGACCTTCGCGCCGCCGAGCACCTGCGCCAGCGCGACCGCGCCGGCCACGGCGGGCAGCACGATCGCGGCGAGCGTCTTGAGTAGCCGCGTGTAGTCCAGGAAGTACGCCGGGCCGATGAGGTGCTGGGGCGAGTCGGCGTAGCCGGCCGCGAGCCGGGCCGGGTCGCCGAGGTCGCGCAGCACCGCGTACTCCGCGGCGGTGGCGTCCTCGCCCGCGTCGACCCGCCGGTCGACCGCGTCGGCGATCGAGGCGCGCAGCTCGCGCTCGATGTCGGCGCGGCGCGCCTCGGGCAGCCGGGTGACGGTCGCGGTGACGTACCGGTCGGTGAGGGTGGCGGTCATGACTGCTGTCCTTTCAGGGCGCGGAAGGCCTGGTCGAGGGAGTCCCAGTCCCGGGTGAGGGCGCCGGCCATGGCGTCGCCCTCGGGGCTGGTGCGGTAGAACTTGCGCGGCCGGGCCTCGTCGGTGTTCCAGTCGCTGACGAGCAGGCCCTGCTTTTCCAGTCGGCGGAGCAGGGGGTAGAGCGTGTTGGCGTCGACCGCGAAGCCGTTGCGGTCGAGGTCTTCGAGCAGCGCGTAGCCGTAGTTGGGCTGGCGGAGGATCAGCAGGCAGGCAAGCACGACGGTGCCGCGCCGCAGCTCCTGCAGGTGATTGCTGAGCAGTTCATCGCCGGACATGCATCACACGATAGTGTGTGCCACACAATATCGCAACCGAAGCCCATAGTGTGTCGTGACATCGCAATTCGGCGGGCCGTTCCGAACCGTGCCCTTCCTGACCACTGCGGTCCGGGGTGCCGCACTTGATCGCTGTTTCGTGTCAGGAAGTGGGGTCTGGCGCAAGGTTTGGACACGAACTCGCGATCATGGACAGGGGAGTCCGGTCAGGACACCGGGTGGCCGAGTGCGGGGCGGGGTGCGAGCAGGCGGGCGGCGGCCACGGCGGTGCCGAGCGCGATGGTGAGCGCGGCCGAGAGCAGCAGCGTGGGCTGGGCGCCCAGCGCGGACACCGCGGGGCCGCCGGCCAGCACGCCGAGCGCGGTCGCCGGGAGGGTGAGCGCGGTCCGCGTGGCCAGCACCTGGCTGAGCAGGTGCGGCGGGCTGGTGCGCTGGAACAGCGCGGTGCAGATCGCGGTGAACGGGCCGTAGATCAGGCCGCCCACGGCCAGGCCGAGCAGCCCGGCCCACGCGGTGCGGGTCAGCGCGAGCGGCAGCAGCGCCGCGCCCCACCCGACGATGATCACGACGACCACCGTGGACAGACGCAGGTGGCGAAGCAGCCCGGCACCGAGCCCGCCGACGACCGAGCCGACGCCGAACGCGGTCCAGTACGCGCCGAGCAGGGTGGGTGCGCCGTGCAGGTCGTGCGCGACGTAGATGGGCAGGGCCACCTCGACCGGCCCGTACAGGAAGAAGAAGACGCAGGTGACGGCGAGCAGGCCGAGCAGCCGGGGCTGCCGCCGGATGACGCGCCAGCCCGCGGCCGCCTGCCGCTCGGGCTCCGCCGGGGCGGCGGGGGCGGCCACCCGGCGGCCGGTGACCGTCGCGGCGCTGATCGCGAGGATCGCGAAGCTCGCCGCGTCGATGCCGATCACCCAGCCGGGCCCGGCGAACGCCGCCACGACTCCGGCCAGCGCCGGGCCGACCAGCACCGCGGCCTGCTGCAACGTCGAGATCAGCGCGTTGCCGGCGAGCTGCTCCTCCTCGGGGAGCAGCTCGGCGACCAGCGTGTAGGTGCCCGCGCTGCCCCAGGCGTGCAGCAGCGACGACCCGGCCAGCAGCAGCACGTAGCCCAGGGCGCTCAGGTGTCCGATCACGGCGAGCACGGCGATCGTGCCCAGGGCGAGGGTGCGCAGCGTGGCGTCGACGGTGACCAGCCGGGCGCCGCTGAACCGCCGCACGAACCGGCTGAACAGGGCCGCGCCGAGGGTCGCGGGCAGGGCGTACGCGGCCACGGCCAGCCCCGTCCACACGGCGGCCTGCGGTCCGGGCACGAGCTGCACGGCGAGCCAGGCCACCGCGACCATGCTCATGCCGTCGCCCAGCGCCGAGGCCGCGACGCCGGGCAGGATCCGGCGCAGCTGCGGCTGGCGCAGCACCGGTGCGTACGTGCGCAGATGGGCCCGGGCTCCGCCGCTGCGGCGGGCCGGGGGCGCCGCCCCCTCCTCGGCGGGGGCGGCGGCGCTCACCACGGACTCGTTCATCGCGGTTCTCCTTGTCCGGGCGGGGTTTCAGCTGTCCTGGAGCAGGCCGAGCACGTTGCCGTCGGGGTCGGTGACGGTGGCCACCAGCCGGCCGCCGCCGACGTCGTGGGCGGCCTCCCGGACGGTGGCGCCCGCGGCGGTCACCTCGGCGAGCTTCGCGGCGAGGTCCGGCACGTGCCAGTAGGTCACCGGCGAGGTCATGCCCTGCGGGCCGCCGCCGGGCACCAGCCCGATGTGCTGCCCGGCGGCCTCGAACCCGACGTAGAAGGTGCCGTCGGTCTGCGGCGCGACGCCGAGCAGCGCGGCGTACACGGCCTTGGCCGCGGCGAGGTCCGACACCGGGTGCAGCACGGTCCGGACGCCCTGGGTGGGGGAAGAGCCGTTCATCGTTCACTCCTTGCTTCGCGGGCTTGCTGAACTGCTCACAGCATTTCGCCGGAGGGGGTGCCGCCACATCCGTGCCGTCCACGGAACCGGCCACGGAGAGGCGCACGGAACGTGTACGCGAGAATGATCGTGTGACGGTGACGGTGGACATCTCAGCCCGTGAGGCCGAAGTGCTGGGGCTGCTCGGCGAGCACCTCAGCAACGCCGAGATCGGGGCCCGGCTGTTCATCTCCGTACGCACTGTGGAGAGCCACGTCTCGTCGCTGCTGCGCAAGCTGGAGGTGGCCGACCGGCGGGCCCTGGCGCAGCGCGCGGCCGAGCTGGTGGGCCCTGGCCGTGCGCAGCCGGCGCCGGTCCTGCCCACCCCGCTGACCTCGTTCGTGGGCCGGGCGCAGGAGCGCGCCGAGCTCGCGGACCTGCTCAAGAATCAGCGGCAGGTCACCGCGCTCGGGCCGGGCGGGGTCGGCAAGACGCGGCTCGCGCTGACCGTGGCCGCGCAGGTCGCGGGGGAGTACCCCGACGGGGTCTGGTTCGTGGACCTGGTGTCGGTCACCGACCCGGGCGCGAGCGTGGTCGCCGGTGCGGTCGCCACGGCGCTGGGCCTGGGTGAGCAGCCCGGCCGGGCCATGGACGAGTCCGTGGTGGCCGCCCTCGCCGACCGGCACGCGCTGCTCATCCTCGACAACTGCGAGCAGGTGCGCGACGGGGTGGCCCCGTTCCTGGAGCGGCTGCTGGCGGGGGCGCCCCGGGTGACGGTGCTGGCCACCAGCCGCGCCCGGCTAATGGTGCCGTTCGAGCGGGTGTATCCGGTGCCGCCGCTGTCGCTGGCCGGCGACGGCGACTCGGACGCGGTCGCGTTGTTCTTGGACCGGGCCGCGGCCGTGGGCCTGTCGCCGGATCCGGCGCAGCACGAGCACATCGCGCAGGTGTGCGCCCGGCTGGACGGCATGGCGCTGGCGATCGAGCTGGCCGCCGCCCGGCTGCCCACGCTCGGGCTGGACGGGCTGACCGCGGCGCTGGCCGACCCGCTGCGCATGCTGGCCGGGGGCTCGCGCGCCGACGAGCGGCACCGGTCCGTACGCGCCGCGCTGGACTGGAGTTACTCCCTGCTGGACCCGGCCGACCGGGCGCTGCTGGCGCGGGTGTCGGTGTTCGTGGCCCCGTTCACCGTCGGCGCGGCGGCGCAGGCGGCCGGCACCGACTTCGCCGACGCGGCCGACGGCCTGGCCCGGCTGGCCGAGCAGAGCCTGCTCACGGTCACCGTGGCGGCGGGCGGCACACGCTACCGGGCGCTGGAGACGGTCCGCCAGTACGGCACGCAGCGCCTGGCCGACACCGGTGAGCTGGGCGCCGCCCGCGCCCGGCACCTGCGGTGGTGCCAGGGTGCCGCCGCCGAGCTGGCCGTGGTCCGCGAGGACTGGCGGGCCCGGTTCGACCAGGCCGCCGACGACTTCCGGGCTGCCCTGGCCTGGGCGGTCGAGCAGCCCGAGCAGCGGGCGAACGTGTACGACCTCGCCCGGCGCATGGCCGAACTGACGTTCACCCGCACCTACGTCGGCGAGTCGCAGCTGCGCTTCGAGCAGGCGGCCGCCCTCGCCGACGACCCGGCCGACGCCGCCGAGCTGCTGCGCCGCGCCGCGGCCGTGGCCGGTTGCCGGATGCGCGGCGACGACATGTACCGGCTCCACCGGGCCGCCGCCGACGCCGCGCTGGCCGCCGGGCAGCCCGCCCGCGCCGCCGCGGACCTGGCCACGGCCGGTAACAACAGCTACCGGTTCTGGAGCAAGTTCGAGGCGCTGCCGCCGCGCGACGAGGTGCTCGGGCTGCTCACGCGGGCGGGGGAGCTGGCCGGGGACGACCCGGCGGCCCTGGCGGCGGTCGCGCTGGCCGAGGCCGGGGTGCTCGCCGACGCGTACGGGGCCGCGCAGGGCCCGGCCGTCAACACCGTCGCGGAGACGGTCGAGCGCGCCGAGCGGGCCGTCGAGCTGGCCCGGCGCACCGGCGACCCGCTGGCCGAGTCGGCCGCCCTCGACGCGCTCACCGGCTCGCGGAGCTGGTCCGGCGACACGTTCGGGGCGGCGGCCACCGCCCGGCGGCGCACCGAGCTGCTCGCGTCCCAGCCGGACACTCCGGAGGTCACCCACGAGCTGCTCGATGCCCTCGGCAACGCCACCGAGGCCGCCCTCGGCGCGGGCGACCTGGCCGGTGCCCGCCGCTGGGGGCGGCAGCTCGCCGACCATCCGCTGCTGGCGGAGGTGGGGCACCGCGCCACGAGCTGGCTGCTGGTCACCGGCGCGATGGCAGGCGACGTCGGCGAAACGCTCGCCCTGGCCGACCGCTTCCTGGAGGCGTGGGAGCGCAACGGCCGCCCGGCCCGGTCGGTGCTCGGCCCGGCGGTGGCCGCGATCTCGATGGTCCACTCGCTGCGCGGCGACGACGCCGCCCGCCGCGAGTGGGACGAGATCATGGGGCAGCTCGGCGCGCCGCCGGAGCACGTCTACGGCTACGGCGCGGTGTACGACGCGATCCGGTCGCTCCACGAGGGACGGCCGGAGCAGGCGCTGGAGCGGATGGCGCCCGAACCCGCAGACGTGTGGAAGTGGGTCTGCTGGATCTGGCTGCACTGGTATGCCGCGCTGCGGGCCGAGGCCGCCGTGCTCGCCGGGCGTCCCGATGCCGCGGCACGGCTGGCCGCGGCACGCGAGGTCGTCGACGGGAACCCGGTCGCGGGCGCCATCGTCGAGCGGGCCCAGGCGCTGCTGGACGGGGACGCCGAACGGCTGCTCGCCACGGCGGATGCGTTCGAGGCGGCGGGCTGCCGCTACCAGTGGGCGCGGACCCTGGTGCTCGCGGGCGGCGAGCCCGCCGAACGCGGTCTGGCCGCACTGTCCGAACTGGGCCTGACCCCGCCGGCCCCGCGCCGCTGACCCGTCCGTGCCATCCGCCCGGCAGGGGCTTGCGCAATAACTCTATCTAGGTAGATATTAGCGGCATGGTACGCGTACGACAGCCCTCACCGCAGACCGCGGCCGTGCTCGCCGCCCTCGCCGAAGCGGGCGACGGTTGGAGCCACGGCTACGACCTGTGCCGTGCCCTCGGCCTGAAGGCGGGCACCGTCTACCCGATCCTCATCCGCCTCGCCGAGCGCGGGCACGTGGACACCTCCTGGGAGACCGACCCGCCGCGCGGCCGCCCGCCCCGCCACCTCTACCGGCTCAGCACCGCGGGCGCGGAACTGGCCCGCTCGCTGGCCGCCACGGCCCCGGCCCCCGACAGCGCCGCCCCGGGCGCCGCCCGGCTCGCCCCGCGCACCGCCTGACCTCGACCGTCCTCTCCGCCCAGCCGTCCGGAGGCCCCGATGCTCGAATTCGTGCTCTTCCTGGTGGTGTTCGCACCGGCACCGCTGCTCGCGATCGTCGTGCTCACCGTGCGCCTGCGCGCCGCCGCGCGCGAGGGCGGCGTCCGGGGCTTCGGCGCCCGCACCGTCGCCGCCCTGCGGGGCGGCACCCGGCGACCCGCCGGGCGGGCGCTGCTCGGCGTCGCCGCCGCCGCCGCGCTGCTCACCGCCGCACTCGAACAGGCCTACCTCGCCTCGGTCGCCGAGGGGCCAGGCTGGGGGACCGACGTCGCCCTGCTCACCGTGGTGCTCGGGCTGCTGGCGCTGCTCGGCTGCGGCGCGCTCGCCGCACTGGCCGCGGCCGCCGTGGCCCGCGTCCGCGGCTTCGGCGCCGGGACCGTCACCGGGCTGCTCAGCCTCGTCGCCATCGCGGCCGGGACCGCCGCCGCGCACCTGCCGTTGCAGGCCCTCTACCGTGCCGATCCGGCGGGGTTCCCCACGGTGCCGAACCTCGGCGAGGGCGACCTCCTGCTCCCGTTCCAGGTCTTCCTGGTCTCGTTGACCTGGGCGCTGCCGTGGCCCGTCCTGGGTGCCGGATACGGCGCCCGCCCCGCGCCCGCCGGCGCGCGGCCCGCCGCGCGCGATCTGTGGCAGCTGCTGCTCGACCTGGCCACCGCCGACCTGCCCGCGAGCAGGGCCGCCTGGGGAGCCGCGCTGCGCGCCGAGCTCGCCGCCATCGACCCGCCCGCCGAGCGCCGCAGGTTCGCGCTCGGCGGGGTATGGGCAGCGCTGCGCGCAGGCCGGGCACCGGGTGCCTGGGCGCCCGCCCTGGCCGTGGCCGGCATCGCGGCGGCCGCAGTGTTCGCCGCCTCGCGCTGGTCGCTGGCGCATGAGCGGGGCGGCGTGCTCAGCTACTGGATCAGCGTGCCGGCCACCCTGCTGTTCCTGGTCGCGCTCGGCACCGCCTGGCGGCAGCGGTCCTTCGGCGCCGGCCTGCGCACCGGCGCCCTCGCCGGGCTCGCCGCGATGCCGGCCGTGCTCGCCGTCAGCATTCCCGAGGCCGTGGTCTGGTTCCACCGCCGGGCCGGGTACCTGAGCACCGGCGACGCTGTGCCGCCGAGCTGGCAGGACGCCGTCAACGACGTGCTGCGGCCGGAGTTCCTCCTCGGCATGGTGGTGTTCTGGGTGATCGGGGCGGCCGGGGGCGCGGGCCTCGGTGCCGCACTGGCGCGCCTGCGTACCCCCGGTGTGGTCGGTAGCTGACCGCACCACGGCGGCTGCCGCACCGACACCAGTGCGGCAGCCGCCGGACTTGCCGGTCAGAGGTCGGGCGCGGTGAGCGCGATGCGGTCGGTGGCCGAGGGCCAGTTCGGCACCACGTACTGGAACGTGCCGCCCCCGGCGCGGGACTGGACGGTCACGGTGATGCTGCCGCTCGCGCCGGCGTCGGCCGGGATGTAGACGTCGGCGGCCGAGATGAACGTCTCGTCGAAGTCGGGCAGCGCGGCCGTCAGGTCGGTGCGCCGGTCCAGGTGCTGGTCGTGGGCGAACATGCCGATCACGCGCTTGTCGCGGGGCGCGGTGACGCCGTTGAGGATGTTCGTGCCGTTCACGGCCAGCGCGTCGCTGCCCGCGCCTTGGTCACCCCACCACTCCTTGTACCGGGTGACGGTCAGCGCGCTGTGCCCGGGACCGACCGGCACCCGGGCGCTGATGCCCTCGCCGGGCCGGTTGGTGAGCAGCCGGATGAGCCGGTCGGTGCGCCGGAACGGCGGCAGGTACTGGTGCTGCACCTGCCCGCCCGCATGGTTGACGGCGAACTCGTAGCGGGCGTTCGGGTCGGCGGTGAACGGCCCGAACGCGGCGTCGGTGCCGATGGTGAACTGCGCCAGGGGAGTGGTGGTCAGGCGGCGGCCGGTCGCGGCGCTGACCTCGTACACGTCGACCCGCACCCCGGACGCGGCGGCGTTCGAGGGGAACAGCACCGCCTTGCCCGACAGCGTGACCGGCCCGGTCTCGGCCGTGACAGCGGTCGTGGCCGGGCTCGCCCCGGTGAAGAAGCGGAACATCTGCGTGAAGCTCTGCGTCGAGGTGACGGTCTGCGTGTGGGACTGGTCGCTCTGGTACACGTTGGTGGCGCCCCAGATGCGCCGCAGCGTCGAGCCCTCACCCCAGATCGCGAGCGTGGACACGCCGCCCGGGCGGCTGAACGCGGTCGCCCCGTCGAGGTTCACGTAGTGCGCCACCTTCGCCGCGCGCGAGCGCGTGTCGAGGAAGCTGTGGCTGAGGAACGTGCCCAGCGAGTGGGCCACCAGGTCGACCTGCGCCGCCCCGGTCTGCTGGCGCAGCTGGTCGATGCGCTGCTCCAGCCGGGTGAGCACCTGGGCGCTGGTCTCGGCGGTGAAGCTGTAGTCGTAGTCGATCGCGTCCACGAAGCCGACGGGATAGCCGTTGCTCGCGAAGCGTTTGGCCTGCGTCTCGAACTGCGCCGCGGAGCCGGCGGCGCCGTGGAGGAAGATGACCGGCCGTGGGGCCGCGGCGGCGGCCGGTCCGGCGGTCACCGCCACCGCCGCGCCGGACAGCAGCGTGGCGGCGGCCAGCGCGATGAGGGCCTTTCGCATGGATGCACCTCTCATTCACCAATGTGGATGATTCGAGGCGATGCTATGGCCGCGGCAGTCGCCGCCGGGTCGGCGAAATCACCTGCCTTGTGCCGAAGGCGACGACAGGGCGGCTCCCCGGCCGGGGAGCCGCCCTGCGACAGGCGTTGGGGACCGGTTACTGGTACGACACGAACACCGGCGACGGCTCGACCGCGAAGGTCTGCTTCGGGGAGAACGTCGGCTTGTCCTCGTCGTAGAAGTTCTTCCAGCCCCACCAGACCTGGGCGGGAGCCCCGGCGCGCACGTTGTCCCAGGTGGCCATCTTCTCGCCGGCCGAGCCGAAGCCGTCCGCGTGGATCACCACACTCAGTTCGTCGGCGCTGGTGTCGATGGCTGACCGGCCGGTGATCATGTCGGTGCGGAACTGGTGCAGCATCAGGATCTTCTGCGGCAGCTTGTTGGCGCGGGTCAGCTCGGCCAGCCAGGCGGCCGTCTTGTTGATCTCGTTGCCGCTGACCGAGCCGATCTGCACCATGTGGATCTGGTGCGGCGCCAGCCGCCACTCCGGGTCCAGCGCGAGCCCCACGTGCGGCTGCTTGAGCAGCTCGGCGTACCGCTTGGCCTGGGTGAGGAAGTCGGTCCGGCCAGGCTGCAGGTCGAGCAGGACGTAGATGCCGGCCCGGCCCGCCGCGTCCACCCACGGCCGCAGGTGCTCCACCGTCGACTCGTTGGAGTAGTCGCCGTCCGGCCCCGGGTCGCTCGACGCCACCGTCGTGATGATCTCGAACGCGGGCACCACCGGTTCCTTGACCAGGGCGCTGTACTGCGCGGCGACCTTGCGGGCGCGGGTCACGGCCTTGTCGACCGGCTGCTCGCCGAGCGAGCCGAGACCCGCGTCGCCCGGGTGCCCGTACAGGGCGATCATGCGGCGGTTCGGGAACACCACCTGGCGGCCGCCGGGCAGCAGGATGCCGGTCGCGGCGGTGTCGATCCGGTTGCGCAGCCGGTCGGCGGGCCCGAAGGCGCTGCCCAGGCCCAGCACATGCGTGCTCTGACGGGCGGCGATCGTCTTGATCACCTCGTCGTCGGCGCGCGGGTCGGGATCCTTGACTACGAGGACCTGGGCACGGCTCGCCTTCGCGGTGGCGGTGGCCGCCGCGGCCTCCGGCCGGTCGAGGGCCAGCACCAGCAGCTTGTCCAGCGGCGCCGCGGCGCCGAGCCGGGGCAGCTTGCCCGCCTGGTACGCCTTTACCTCGGCTCCCTCGACGGGGTGCTCCTTCGCCCAGCCGGCCGCGGCGTCGCCGACCGGGATCAGCGTCTCCGGCGCCAGCCGGGCGAGTTCCTCGCGCAGCGCGGCCGCCGTGGCGTCCCCGGCCGTGGTGAGCAGGACGGGCACGCCGAGTTCGACCGCGGCCGCGCCCGCGTTCGCCATGCTCGCCTGATCCTGGTCTCCCACCAGGACCACGGCCGGGGCATGGCTGAACAGCGCGCGGCTGGCCTGCAGGGCGAGTTCGGCGCCACCGGCGCCGGCCGCGACGGTCGTCACGTCGGCGGGCAGGACGGTCCGGGACGTGGCCCGGGAGCTTGAGTCGAAGGCCGCCACGGTGCATCCGCCGGTCAGCAGGACACAGGCGAGCAGGGCAGGACGAAGCCTGGACAGGACCATGGTGCGCCTCACAGGGTTCAGCAACCACGAAGTGGACATTCTGCTCAAAAGGTAACGTCCTGATCGCACCCTGTCCGGCGATTCGCCAATCGCCACGAACCAGCAGGTCGCGGCTCAGCCGGGCGCTGCCGGACCGCGCCGCGCCGGGACGTGGACCGTCGCCATGGAGATCTCGCGCCGCAGCCGGAAACCGAGCCGCGCGTAGAGCGCGATCGCCGCGACGTTGTCGTCGTGCACGTGGAGGAAGGCGGTGTCGCCGCGCTCGCGTACCGCCGCGATCACCGCCCGGGTCAGCCGCAGCGCCAGGCCCTGCCGGCGGTGGGCCGGGTCGGTGCACACGGCGCTCAGCTCGCTCCAGCCCACCGGTCGCAGCCGCTCGCCGGCCATCGCCACCAGCGCGCCCCCGCGCCGGATGCCCAGGTACACGCCCAGCTCCAGGGTGCGCGGCAGGAAGCGGCGCCCGTTGCGGTGGCGGGCGACGAACGCCGTGATCTCCGGCAGGTCGGCCGGGCCGAGCCGCACCGCCTCGCTGTCGGGGCATACCGGCGCCTCGCCGCTGTCGACGAGCTGCAGCCCCGCGCCGATGTTGGTGAGCACCCAGCCCTCCGGCGGCGCCACCACGACCCCGGCCCCGGGCCCCGCGTCCCCGCCGGTCAGCGCGGCGACGTCGGCCCAGTCCGCCGGGCCGGGCGGATCCGGGATCGCGATGAACCGCAGCACGTCCGGCGGGTAGCGCAGGATGCGCCCGCGCCGCTGGGCGAGGTGGGCGTGCGGCCCGGACAGCGCGGACCGCACCGGGTCGTCGAGTGGATGCGTCACCGTCTCATGTTCGTCCATGGGCGACAGTCCGCCGGATCGATCGGGGTGCCGACTCTCGCGCACTCCCATCGCTGTGCGGTGACGGTCCGATGACCTCGGGTGCTGCAACAATCCTGCAAACGGTGATCCATTGACTTCGAACCGTCCACGGCGCACCGTGTTAACGGGAATGCGCTTTCCCGAAACACCGGCGGGGCGGGCGACCTGCCGGGCGTGACCGGGGTGTGCGGGCATCGGCCGCCCACCGTGCCCGATCGGACGCCTCCGGCTCACTAGGGAAGACCCACCGTTCCCCCGGTTCGGCGCAGGTGCAGGCGCCGGCGGGCCCGAGCATCCGGGCCGCGGCAGACCGCCGACCACTTCGACATGACCACCCGCATCCGGGTCGACGAACGACCTGCCCGGCGAGGGCCGGCGGCCGCGAGGACCGCCTGCTCGGCCGGAGGCAGCGGCGACGCCCGATTTCGAAGACGAAGGTGAGACAGATGAAGCGCTCAGTCGTAGTACGGCTGCTGGCGGCGGGGGCCACCGCGGCCACCGCCGCCGCGATCGGCCTGACCCTCCAGGTCCCCCAGGCGGCGGCCGCCGTCGGCGGCGTCACCGGCTATGCCACCCAGAACGGCGGGACCACCGGCGGCGCCGGCGGCCAGACCGTGCAGGCGTCCACCGGCACCGCGATCCACGCCGCGCTGTGCAACCGGGCCAGCAGCAGCACCCCGATCATCATCCAGGTCTCGGGCACGATCAACCACGGCAACACCGCCAAGGTGTCCGGCAGCAGCTGCAACACCGCCGACGGCGTGATCGAGCTCAAGGAGATCAGCAACGTCACGATCCTCGGGGTCGGCAGTGGTGCGATCTTCGACCAGGTCGGCATCCACATCCGGGACTCCAGCAACATCATCATCCAGAACGTGACCGTCCGGAACGTCAAGAAGTCGGGCTCGCCCACCTCCAACGGCGGCGACGCCATCGGCATGGAGAGCACCGTCCGCAGGGTCTGGGTCGACCACGTCACCCTGGAGGCGTCGGGCGGCGAGTCCGAGGGCTACGACGGCCTGTTCGACATGAAGAACGACGTCGAGTACGTGACGCTGTCCTACAGCATCCTGCGCAACTCCGGCCGCGGCGGCCTCATCGGCTCCAGCGAGACCGACACCGGCAGCGGCTACATCACGTTCCACCACAACCTGTACACGAACATCGACTCGCGTACGCCCCTGCTGCGCGGCGGCATCGCGCACATCTACAACAACCACTACGTCAGCCTCAACGAGTCCGGCATCAACTCCCGGGCCGGGGCCCGCGCCAAGGTGGAGAACAACTACTTCAAGAACTCCAAGGACGTGCTCGGCACGTTCTACACCGACGCGGCGGGCTACTGGCAGGCCAGCGGCAACATCCTCGACAACGTGACCTGGTCGTCCCCCGGCTCGGACACCAACCCGGCGGGTCCGAGCATGCCGTCGAACACCACCGTCAGCATCCCGTACTCCTACAGCCTCGACGCGGCCAGCTGCGTGCCGAACGTGGTCGCCGCTACCGCCGGCGCCAACAAGGGCCTGCAGGTGTCCAACGGCAGCTGCACCCCGGTCTCGCCGACCGCCGGCCCCTCGGCCAGCCCGACCCGGACCGCGGGCCCGTCGCCGTCGGCCAGCCCGACCCGCTCGCCGAGCACCTCCCCGACGGCCTCGCCGAACCCGCCCAGCGGGACCAACCTCAGCCTCGCCTCCGGCGCGGGCGCGGACGGCTCCAGCAAGGCCGACGGCACCAGCTACGGCAACGTCCGCGACGGCAGCCTGAGCACGTACTGGTCGCCGTCCGGCGCCACCGGTGACATCTCCGTCAAGTGGGGCTCGAACGTCACCGTGGCCCGGGCCGTCATCCGGGAGCCCTCCGGCACCTCGGGCAGCATCGGCTCGTGGCAGCTCATCAACTACGACACCGGCGCCGTGCTGAAGTCGGGCAGCGGGGCGGGCACCATCACCTTCACCGCCACCTCGCTGAAGAAGATCACGTTCCGGATCACCAGCTCGTCCGGCGCCCCGAAGGTCGCCGAGTTCGAGACGTACGCGTCGTAGCGGACATCCGCTCGCGCAGCTCACCGGGGGGCCGTCGGCAGCGACGGCCCCCTTCGCCGTCCCCGGGGGACAGCAGACCTAGACCTGATCCGTGATGATGACTCGACCTCACGAAGGAGACATCATGACGACGCCGGCCGAACCCGCCCAGCCAGCAAGACCGGCGCCCCCGCCGCAACATCCCGCTGATTCGCTCGGATTCCTGGCGTGGGCCATAGCGCTGGGAATCCTGGGCTTCTTCATGGCCATGGGTGCGCGGCGGTCGCCTTGGACGGTCCTCAGCGTCGTGCTGCTCGGAGTGTCGCTGATCTGCTTCGGCGGACACGTCGCAGCCGTGGTCGCCAAACGGCATGAGCTGTGGCGCGAGGGCCGAGGACGATGAGCGGAGCGACCCGGATCCGTCCGGCAGGCGGCTTCGATCCGGTCCGGTGCTCGGGGTGCCGTGCCCGGCGCGGGATGCGTACCCTGGCGGCGTGTTCTGGCTCTGGTGCGTAAGACTCTGCGTCCTCGGACTGGGCTGGCACGCCGGTCTGCTGATCTACGGCTTCATCCCGCCCGCGGAGCCGATGCCGGAGTGGCTCGTGCTGTGCACGGTGGTCGCCACCATCGCCGCCGTCGCCGTGTGGCGGCCCATCGTCTTCGACCACAGGGCACGCAAGCTCTGGCGGGCCCGGCCGGGCTGGTGGCCCTGGAGCGTGCTGGGCGCCGTGCTGCCCGCCGTGATCGTGGTGGCCGCGTCGGCCTTCGGGCTCGCGCCTGCCGACACCGGCGGCGAGCGGGGCATCGCGGCGGTGTCCATCTTCGTCCTCGGCCTGTCCCTGCCGGTCTACCTGGCCTGCCACCGGGCCGCGCACGGCGGCCGCCCGTCCGGGCCGGTGCCGCTGCCCAGGTCGGCCCGCCGCGCCCGGGAACGGGCGGCGCGACGTGGAGGCACCTCAGGAGCGGCCCGGCGCTGACGGCTTCGGGGCGTGCGGCGAGCGTCCGCTTCGTACCCTGTCGGCGTGTACTGGCTTTGGTGCGTGCGGCTCAGCCTGGTCATCCTCGCCTGGGACGTGGGTCTGCTGATCCACGGCTTGACGCCTGCGTCCCGGCCGCTCCCGCCGCAGCTCACGACCGTCACCGCGTTCAGCGTCATCGGGGCGGTCGGCATGTACGCGGCGATCGTCGGCTACTACAAGGTGCGGGTGCTGTGGCGCGTGCGCCCGCGATGGTGGCCGTGGAGCCCGGTGGGCATCGTGCTGCTGAGCCTGGTCACGATGGTGATAGCGGGCTCGGGGCACCCCGACCTGAACGACACCGCCGGAGAGCCCGGTGCTGCGATGCTGTCCATCATCGGGTTCGGCCTGTCCCTGCCGGTCTACCTGGCGTGTTCCCGCGTCGACCGGGGCATCCGGCCGCCGGCCCGGGTCGCCCGGACGAAGAAGGTGCACTGATCACTTTCAGCACCGGCCGGTGGGTCGATCACCTGGCACTCGATGTCCTCGTACCCGTGCTTCTCGAGGCGCTCGCGCCACTCGCCGGGCTCGAGATCCCAGCGGGGCAGCCCCGGGATCGGCTTCATCGGCGACCACGAGAACGCGAGTACGCCACGAAGCCGATGGTGGATCGCCGGGAGGAGCACCTCCGGGTCGACGAACCACAATGCGCCGAACACCGAGTAGACCGCGTCGAACGACTCCTCGCCGTCCAGCAGGTAGCTCACTGCGTCGCGGTGATGGACCGGAAGGCCCGGCCAACGGGTTCGGGCGTGCGCCAGCTGCGGCGCCGAGACGTCGACGCCGATGCCGTGGTAGCCGCTCGCGCATACGTGGGCCAGATTTCCGCCCTTGCCGCAGCCGAGGTCCAGCACCCGAGATCCGTCATCGAGATCGAGAACTTCGAGGCCGGGGCCGTGATCCGGGTACTGGGTCCAGTTGAACCAGGTGCTTGCTCCGGCGGCGTTCACGAGCCGGCGCGGGGAGCGCGCCTGTGCGTACCGGTCCCAGCGGTCCGAAATCACCGCCCCAGCCTTTCATCCGCTACTTAG
>NZ_BONF01000029.1 GCF_016862575.1 Catellatospora bangladeshensis
TACTTCCTCCATGCTGATGCCCCTGCGGACTCCACGGTCGTCGCCTGCGGGAGGGGTGTGCCCGCGGCGCGAAGGATCCGCGTTTCGGGACGTGGAGCGGCGAGGTCGCCGAACGGCCGGGAGGCCGGCCCGTGTGCCGTTGTCGGCTGCTGGGTCGCAGATCCGGCGAAATCATGCCGCACACCCGGCCCCGCCCGGTAGTTCCGGCGTCACCGCCTACCGGGTTGTCACAGAACTTTCACGATCGTCACGTAGCTGTCATCATCGGCGCCGGTCCGGCCTCCGCGAGCACTCCGGCCAGTCACGGCCGAATCATTCACCTGCCGGAAACAGCTCGTGCATATTTAGATCCCGCGATATCGATACCATGTGTCGGTCCATGGTTGCTGTGAGTGAGCGTTCGTCCGCGGAGTTTCCGCCGCGGGCACCGATGCGGAGGTGGTCCTCATGAAACGATCGATCCGGCCGGCGGAGTCGGCCCGCAGGCAGATCGCCGCGGCGACCTTCCTCCTGTCCGAGCACCAGCCGGCAGGCACTACCCTGTGCTCCTGCGGGCGGCTGCTGCCGTGCACCGTGGCCATCGCCAGCTCGCGGGCCCACGAGCACAACAGCACCGTGCTCGCGCTGCTGAACGCCACCATGGAGCTGCCGACCATCGCCGTCGCCGGGCGATGAACAGAGCACGGCTCAGACCCGCACCGCTCTGATGGTGTCGAACACGACCCACTTGCCCGATCGGCGGCATCCGTCCTCGTACCGCCCGGCGTGACGGCGGGCGTGGTCGGGATTGACGCCGTCGGCGTCGCGCCGCCGAGCTGCTCCGGGTCGGCGGGCTGACCGCGCATCGTCTGGTATGCGGTCACCCCGGTGGCGGCCACCACGAACAGGCCCCGGCGAGCTGGTCGCGGCGGCGGATGAGGTACGCCGTCTCGGCGGTGTTGCCGGCCAGCTCGATGGCCCGGTCGTACGCGGCCCGTGCCTGCGCGCTGCGGCCGAGCCGGCGCAGCAGGTCGGCTCGGGTGGCGTGGAACGGGTGGTAGCCCTCCAGCGGCAGCGTGTCCACCTCGGCGAGCGCGACCTGCGGGCCGTCGAGTTCGGCCACCGCGATCGCCCGGTTGAGCCGCACGATCGGCGACGGGTCGAGGCGGACGAGCTGGTCGTAGAGCGCGACGACCTGCGACCAGTCGGTGTCGCGCAGGTCGCGGGCGTCGGTGTGGACGGCGTTGATCGCGGCGAGGATCTGGTAGCGCCCCGGCGCCTGTCCGGCGGCGAGACGCGCGCGGACCAGGGCGTGCCCCTCGGCGATCAGCTCGCGATTCCAGGCCCCGCGGTCCTGCTCGCCGAGGGTGACGAGTTCCCCGCTGGACGACACCCGGGCAGCCCGGCGGGCCTCGGTCAGCAGCATCAGCGCGAGCAGCCCGGCGACCTCGCCGTCGGCCGGCAGGAGGTCCCGGACCAGCCGGGTCAGCCGGATGGCCTCGGCGGTCAGCTCGCCGCGGATCGGCTCCCTGCCCGGGTTCGAGGCCAGGTAGCCCTCGTTGAAGATCAGGTAGAGCACGGCGAGGACGCCGGTGACCCGGGCCGGGAGGTCCTCCCGGAACGGCACGCCGTACGGGATCCGCGCCGCCTTGATCTTCGCCTTGGCGCGGGTGATCCGCTGGCCCATGGCGGCCTCTTCGACCAGGAACGCGCGGGCGATCTCGGGCACGGTGAGCCCGCCGACCATCCGCAGGGTCAGCGCGACCCGCGCCTCGACCGCCAAAGCGGGATGGCAGCAGGTGAACACGAGACGCAGCCGGTCGTCGTCGATGACGCCGAGCGGTTCGGGGGTGTCGAACAGCATCAGCGCCTCCCTGTGCTTCTCCTCGCGCCGGATCTCGCGCCGCAGCCGGTCGACGGCCTTGTGGTACGCGGTCGTGGTCAGCCAGCCGCCGGGGTTCGGCGGGACGCCGTCGACCGGCCAGCGCTCGACGGCGATCGCGAACGCCTCGGCCGCCATCTCCTCCGCGATGTCGAGGTCCCCGAGCCGCCTGGCCAGGGTGGCGACCACCCGGGCCCACTCCGCGCGGTGGATCCGGGTGATCTCGTCGCCGACGCCGGTCATTCGCCCAGGATCGGCCGCAGCTCGACCCTGCGGTTGCAGGCCTTCGACCCCCCGGCCGCGAGCTTCAGCGCCACGTCCAGGTGCGGGGCCTCGACGATCCAGAAGCCGACGATGTGCTCCTTCGACTCCAGGTAGAGCCCGTCGGTGAAGACCGGGTCCCCGTCCCGGGCGTCGACGACGGTGGCCGAGCCCGGCGAGGCGAGGCCCGCGGCGAACACCCAGTGGCCGTCGGCCTGGAGCTGCTCGTTGAAGACGTCGATCGCCGCCATCTCCTCGGGGGGAGCCAGGCTGTCCGAGTCATGCAGAACGGACATCAGGTACTGCGCCATGGGGATCATCTCCTGTGCTTGTGGCTGCCCCTCGGGCCGCCTCTCACCCCTGCTACGGACGGCGCCGCCTCGATCCGACACCTGCCGCCCGAGATTCTTCGAAAAGTTCTCCGACCGTCAGCTGCAGTTTCTCAGGTGCGGCGTCATCCAATTCGATTGACGGGGTGATCGAGCGGGTTCTACGGTCGCGCGATGCGTCCCGGAGAGATCACCGTCGCGGCCGAGCAGGTACGCACCCTGATCGACGAGCAGTTCCCCGAGTGGTCGCACCTGCCGATCGTGGCGCAGCCGCTGAACGGCACCGACAACGCGCTGTTCCGGCTGGGTGACTCCCTCACCGCACGGCTGCCGCGGGCGGAATGGGCGGTCGACCAGGTGACGACCGACGCGACCTGGTTGCCGCGGCTGGCCCCGCAGCTGCCGGTGCCGGTGCCCGTGCCGATCGCGGTCGGCAGGCCGGGCGGGGACTATCCGTGGCCGTGGACGGTCGTCCCGTGGCTGGAGGGGCGCAACCCGGAAGCCGGGCAGGACCTCGTCCAGCTCGCCGTCGACCTCGCCGGCTTCGTACACGCGATGATCGCGATCGACCCGATGGACGGGCCGGTCAAAGAGGGCATCCAGCGCGGCGTGCCCCTGGCGCAGCGGGACGAGCTGACCCGCCGGTCGATCGCGGTGCTGGGCGACCGGATCGACGGGCGAGCGGTGACCGCGGCGTGGGACGAGGCGATGGCCGCGGACGAGTGGCCCGGACCGCCGGTATGGCTGCACGGCGACCTGCTGGAAGGCAACCTGCTGGTGGATCGGGGCAGGCTCACCGGGGTGATCGACTTCGGCGGCCTCGGCCGCGGCGATCCGGCGGTCGAGGTGCGGCCGGGCTGGAGCCTGTTCGACGCCCGCGGGCGGGCCGCCTACCGGGAGGCGCTCGGCTTCGACGAGGCGACCTGGGTACGCGGCTGGGCCTGGCCGCTGTCGGGCGCGCTCTACTGGCTGGCGGACCTGTGGGACTCGCTCAGCGAGCAGAACCGCGACGAGACGTTCCGCTACATCGACTACATCGTGCGGCACCGCCACGACTGAAACCGACGGCGTGCTGCACCGCGGCCTGTCTGCGGGCGGCGCGGGTTACGCGAGCGCGGCCTGGACCCGGGCGACGACGAGGTCGCGCTTGGCGTCGCAGTCGGCGCTCGCGGCCATGATCTCCTGGATCTGGTTCGGGGTGGCGAGGTCGGGGCTGGTGATCTCCCAGCGGTCCTGCAGCTCCTCGTCCTCGGAGGCGGCGATCAGGTCGTTGAGCGTGATCAGCGCGGTGAGGTACTCCCCTGCCGCCGTGGACAGGTCCCGGTCCAGGTAGGGCGTCTTCGCGATCAGGAACTGGTTCAGCTCGCGCAGGGATTCGCGGGTCGCGCCGCTCTTGCCCGCGCGCAGGTCGAGGTGTGCCTGCTGGAGCCGTTCCCACAGCTCGCGGGCGGCGTTGCCGCGGTCCTGCGTCAGCGGTGCGGCCGAGCGCGCGCTCCGGCGCCACTGCCAGTAGCCGAGCCCGGCGGCGAGCAGCGTTCCGGCGAGACCGATGAGGGCGACAGCGATATCCACGGCGGCCAGGGTCGCACTGCGATCCCCGGCGCCACAAGGCGCGGGACAGTCGTCCGCGCGACACTCCACATCGGGCGGCGACGGCCGGCCCACAGGGAGACTTTCCGGAAACTCGGCGTTGAGAGAGTACGAGCCGGAGGCGTACGCAAGCTGAAAGGAACGCGGCAGGGCGCCCGATGCGGCGCCCTGCCGCGTCAGCCGACGGTGACCGGCAGGTGGGTGTGCCCGCGCAGGGTCAGCTGCGGGCGGTAGGCCGGCTCCCCGGCCAGGGCCAGCCCGGGGAAACGCGACATCAGCCGCGGGAAGGCGATCTCCGCCTCGGCGGTGGTCAGCAGCGCCCCCGGGCAGAAGTGCACCCCGGCGCTGAACGTCAGATGCGCGTTGTCGGGACGCTCGGGTCGGAACTCGTCCGGGTCGGCGAACCGGGCCGGGTCGCGGTTGGCCGCGCCCAGCAGCACCAGGACCGTGGCGCCCGCCGGGACCGGCACCCCGTCGACCTCGGTGTCGACGGCGCTCCAGCGGGTGGTGAGCTGCGCGGGCGCCTCCAGGCGCAGGAACTCCTCGACGTAGGACGCCGCAAGCTCCGGCTGCTCCCGCAGCCGCCGCGCCGCCTCGGGCCGGCGCAGCAGCACCTCCAGCCCGTTGCCGAGCAGGTGGGTGGTGGTCTCGAACCCCGCGTTGAACACCAGCACCAGCGCCGACAGCAACTCCTCGTGGGTCAGCGGGTCGTCGTCCGCGCCCGCGGCCGACAGCACGGTGACCAGGTCGTCGCGGGGATCCTGCCGCCGCAGCCGGACCAGGTCGGCGAAGTAGGCGCTCAGCTCGGCCGCGGCCTTGTCGGCGGCCGGGAACTTGCCCTCGCCGCCGGCGTCCAGCACCGCGCCGATCGCCGCGACGTGGGGCTGGAACCAGGGGCGGTCCTCGGCGGGCACGCCCAGCAGCTCGCCGATGACGTTGGACGGCAGCGGGTAGGCGAACTCCCGCATGAAGTCGATCTCGGCGCCGTCGGCGCCGATTTCGGCGATGCGGTCGAGCAGGTGGTCGACCTGGCGGACGACGGTGTCGGCGAGCGAGGTGACGCGGCGGGCGGTGAACTCGCGGGTGATCAGGCGGCGCAGGCGGGTGTGCTGCTCGCCGTTGATGAACATCATCGAGTTCATCAGGACGATCAGCGACGGGTGCTCGTGCCAGGCGGGCATCGCCCGGCTGAGCTTCTCGGCGTCCAGGACCCGGAAGTCCGGGTCGCGCAGCACGCGGCTGGCCGCGTCGTAGCCGTGCACGACCGCCGCGTAGGAGCCGGTCAGCGGTATCACCGGTCCTTCGGCGTGCAGCGCGGCGTAGTGCGGATACGGATTGCGGCGGCCCTCTTCGGTGCGCAGGGCCTGGAGCGTGGCGGCAGCGGACACCCGACCCATCATATTGATGAATGTGGATGAATGGCGACAGTGTCGGATGTGCGACTCACGGTGCGTAGCCGAACTGCTGCACGATGTCGCCGTACCGGGCGGTGATCGCCTTCAGGTGCACCTCGGTCAGGTGGTTGCGCCAGTCCCCTGCCACCCCGCGCCGGTAGTGGCTGTGCACGTCCTCCTCCCCCGGCCGCCGCCCCTTCGACAGCCGCTCGAAGGAGAACCGGGCCAGGGCGCCCGCGACGTACGCCTGCGGCAGGCGGCGCAGCGGCACCCGCGGCAGGACACGGCGCGCCAGAGCCGGCACGCGCGGTGTCGAGCGCCGGTCGGCGAGGTTCCACGTGCACGCCGCGTTCCGGAGCCGGTCGAACGGGCCCGGCACGAGCAGGTCGAGGTGGGTCAGCGCGCGGGTCCAGTGCGCGTACGGGTCGGCGACCATGTCCTCCATGCGCAGCTCCAGCACGCCGGGGTTGGCGTAGTTCCACTCGCACATCGGGTCCAGGAAGACCCCGCTGAACTCGATCTCGGCGAGCAGCCCGGCCTCGACGTCGACCTCGGCCAGCACGCGCCGGTGCTCGACCAGCTCCTCCCAGACGATGCCCATCAGCTGCTCGGGGTGGCTGTTGCGGTGGCTGAAGTAGCCGGAGACGATGATGTCGCGCGGGTCGCGGATGACGTTGAGGCCGCGCAGCGGCGGCAGCGTCTCGAACTGTGCCTGGGTCACATTGGTCATCACCAGGATGTCCGGCCGCTCCGCCCGGACGTAGTCGCCCACGGTCGCGTGCCCGGCCCACTGGTTCGGCACGTGGATGGTGAGGATCTTCAGGCCCAGGGCGTGGGCGGCGTCGTGAAGGATGCTGCGGGCCCACGTCGAGGCGGTCTTGTGACGTCCGAAGAAGGCTCGCAACATTGCGTACTCCAATGTAGACACTACGTTACAGTCGCATGTGTCTATCTGCCGCCTCTCCGGCATGTCAAGAGGTCTATTCGTACCCCATGGCCGGGATGACGCCGTCGAGCGCGCGTTCGACGAAGGCCCGGGTTTCGGGGTCGAACTGGTCGTTGCGATGATTCAGGCTGCGCGGCTGGAACGCCGACGCGGTCGCGAAGTCGTCGAGACCGAGCAGCTCGAACAGGGCGCGGCGTTGTCCGGGCCAGTCGGCCGCGAGGTCCTCGGCCTTGACCTCCACGTATCGTCTGCCCGTCAGTTCGGCCGTGGCCTTCCAGGCGAGCCACCGGTCGTAGACCGGCTTGAGCCAGGCCAGCGCGCCGTCGACCGTGGGCGGCGCCCAGGGCTGGTCGACGTGTGACGCGAGCACCGAGACCGGGTGGCGCTTGATGTGGACGATGGTCGCCTCGGGGAAGAGTTCCCAGAGGAAGTCCATGCACAGCAGGTTGTACGGCGTCTTCTCGCACCAGCCCGGCTTTCCCGCGTCGGCCGCCGCGCCGCCGAACATCGTGTCGACCGCGCGGCGGAGGATCGCGATCAGCTCGCGCCGGTCGCTGAAGTACTTCGGGACCACCCGCAGGCGGCTCTGCGGCTCGAACGGCCCGGCGGGCCAGTCGGCATATCCGGCTCCGGCCGCCGACACGGGCTCGTCGAACGTGGTCGCGACCAGCTCCGGCCACAGGCGTCCCACCGCGTCCCAGTAACGCCGCTCGCCGACGATCTCGGGCACGGTACGACCGCGGTCGTCGCGCCTATCCGGCATCCGCACGGTCATCATCTCGCTGAACCGGCGGAGCGCATCGTGCCCGACGAACGGGTCGTACCGGATCGTCAGGGCGTCCGCCAGGTCCCGCAGGCCGCCCGGATCGATGATGAACCGGGTCTCCATCGGGATCCGGTGGATCTGCGGGTGCTCGCCGATGACGTCCGCGAGCTGCGACGTTCCCGAACGGCCGGTACCTGCTACGAAGATCGGCGAGGGCGTAGACATGGCGTTCAGCTAACTCTCGCCACCGCGCCCTCGCAACGAAATATCCCCGCTCGCCCGATTCCGCTGCCGAGGCGATCAGCCGCCGGTGTACTCCGGCTCGTCCGGCCCCTCCGCCGGATCCGCCGGGTGCGGAGTCCGCCCGCCGAGCTGGTCGCCGTCCGGGTCGACGTACTTTTCGTCGTCGGAGTCCGGTACGTCTGGTTCCGGCTGCTTCGGCTCGGTGCTCATCGGCCACCTCCGTGATAGTCCCGGCCGTAGGAGTACCCCGGAGGGCGGCCGATGATGCCTGCGGCATGCCGGCGGAGGCCGCGTGACGAGCGGTTGCCTTCGACCAGCCCGCGCGGCCGGATCCAGAAGCGACGGTGCGCTTTCCTATACTCGCCTCCGTAACGGAAAGCGCCGCGCATACGGGGAGACTGCGGATGTCCCGATCACCGGTCCAGGTCTTCGCCGAGCTGAACGCGCCGCCGTCGCGGCCGGCGGTCCGGGTGACGGGCCGGGCCGTGGTGCTCGGCGGCAGCGTGGCCGGGCTGCTGGCCGCCCGGGTGCTGTCCGAGCACGCGGACAGCGTCGTCATCGTCGACCGCGACGACCTGCACTCGACCGGGGCGCGACCCGGCGTGCCGCAGGGCACGCAGCTGCACGCGCTGCTGCCCGGCGGCCTGGTGCACCTGGAGCGGCTGTTCCCCGGGTTCCGCGAGCTGGCGCTGCGGGCGGGCGCGATCGAGGCGGTGCCCGCGGCGCGGCGCAACTACCTCGACGGCCGGGTGAAGGTCGTCGTGCCCGATGACGCCGACAGCCTGGCGGGCACCCGGCCGCTGCTGGAGGGGCTGATCCGGGAGCTGGTGCTGCGGCTGCCCAACGTCAAGACGGTCACGGCCCGCGCCACCGGGCTGGTCTTCGACGGCGACGCGGTCACCGGCGTACGGTACGAGGCCGGCGGTGCGGCGGGCGTCGAGCCCGGTGAACTGGTCGTGGACGCCATGGGCCGGTCGAGCCGGCTGTCGGACTGGCTGGCGCAGGCGGGCTGGGAGCGCCCGGTCACGCAGCGGATGACCGTGCACCTCAACTACGCGACGGCCCTGTTCCGGCGGCCCGCGGCCGACCCGGCGCATGCGGTCGTGCTGGCCATCCACACTCCGGGCACGGGCGTGTCGGCGGACGTGGCGGGCGCGGCGTTCTTCGCCGTCGAGGGCGGCCGGTGGATGGCCATGATGGCCGGATACGGCGACAGCTACCCCGGCCGCACGGCCGAGGACTTCGTGCGGCGGCTGCGCGAGCAGTTCCCGCCCGAGTTCGGCGAGGTGGCCGACAGCGGCATGATCGGCGACGTTCAGACGTACCACCACGCCGACAGCCGGCGGCGCGACTTCCACGCGCTGCGGCGGATGCCCGCCGGGCTGGTCGCGGTCGGGGACGCGGTGGCCTCGTTCAACCCGGTGTACGGGCAGGGCATGACGGCCGCCGCGATGCACGCGGCCTGCCTGTCGGCATACCTGCGGTCGGGGCCGGACCTCGGCGTGCCCGCGCGGGACTTCCTCGAGCTGCAGAAGGTGGTGGTCGACGCCGCCTGGTCCACGTCGACCTCCGCGGACCTCGCGCTGCCGCACGTCCACGGGCCGTACCCGCGCGGATACCGGTTCACCAGCTGGGTCAGCAGGCAGATCGTCGCGGCGACCGTCACGGACGTGGCCGTCGCCCGGCGCTTCAACCAGGTGGTGTCCATGCGCGAGCACCCGCAGACCCTCGCCACGCCCGGCGTGATCCTGCGCGCGCTGCGCTCCGCCCGCCGCCGGCCGTAATTCACTTGACCTTGGTACGGCTGCGGCGCTGCACTGTGGCCCGGTGCCGCGAGCCGTGGCGCCGACGGCACCGGGAGGCAGCGGCAGTGGTGGAGATCCGTCCTACGACCGATGAGGACCTCGGTGTCTTCCTGGACACCATGCACGCCGCGTTCGGGCGCTTCCGGGACACCCCGGCCGACGGCCGCGGGGCGTGGTGGTCCGCTGTCGAGATGGACCGCAACCTGCTCGCCACGACCGCGGACGGGCGGCCCGTCGGCACCGCCGGGGCGTACTCGTTCGAGCTGACGCTGCCCGGCCAGGCCGTCGTCCCGGCCGCCGGGGTGAGCTTCGTCGGCGTCCTGCCCTCGCACCGGCGTCAGGGCGTGCTCAGCGCGATGATGCGGCATCAGCTCTCCGACCTGCGGGCCCGCGGCGAGTTCCTCGCCGTGCTGCTGTCCTCGGAGGCCGGGATCTACGGCAGGTTCGGCTACGGACCGGCGACGTACACGCAGCGGCTGACGGTGCCGCGCCACGAGGCGTCGTTCGCCCCGTCCCGGGCACGGGCCGCAGCCGCGGCCCTCGGCGAGATCGAGGTCCTGCGCCGGGCCGAATGCGGCGAGCTGCTGGAAGAGGTCTACGACCGGTATCGCCGCGCGCAGCCTGGCGCGCTGTCGCGGCCGCCCCGCTGGTGGGCGCTGGGCGCGGGTCAGCCTCCGGTCGCGGCGGCGCCGCGCTACGTCGCCGTCCACCGGGACGCCGACGGTGTCCCGGACGGGTACGCCAGCTACTCCCTCGGCGACGGCGGCGTCCTGACGATCGACGAGACCATCACCGCCGACGACGCCGTCTTCACCGCCCTGGCGCGGTTCGCGCTCGGCCACGACCTGGTCACCAAGGTCGTGTTCAGGAACGTCCCGCTCGGGCACGCGCTGCGCTGGCAGCTCGCGGACTTCCGCGCGGGCCAGGTGAGCGACGACACGGACTGGCTGTGGGTGCGGCTGCTGGACGTCCCGCGTGCGCTGGCCGCGCGGGGCTGGTTCGCCGACGGCGAGCTGGTCCTGGACGTCGACGACCCGTTCCTCGGCGAGCGTGCCCGCTACCTGCTGACCGTGCGGGACGGCAAGGCCGGTTGCGCCGCGACGGATCGGGCGCCCGACCTGTCGCTGGACGTGCGCGACCTGGGCTCGGTGTATCTCGGCGGCACCGCGCCGAGCACGCTCGTGCGCGCCGGGCACATCCACGCCCACCACCCGGGCGCGGCCCCGCTCGCCGACGCGCTCTTCCGCGCCGAGCGCACGCCGCACTGCCTGCACTGGTTCTGACCGCCGGAGGGAAGGCCGACACCCCGGTTCTTGCGCGCACTGATACCTAGAACTACTATGCATCACGCTTCTAGGTATCGAACGGATGGGGAGCTGGGCCGATGGCCGACGATGGTATCGCTGTCAGCGGGTTGACCAAGGTCTACAAGAACGTGCGCGCGGTCGACGACCTCTCGTTCACCGTCAGCCCCGGCCGGGTCACCGGCTTCCTGGGGCCGAACGGCGCGGGCAAGACGACCACGCTGCGCATGGTGCTGAACCTGGTCCGCCCCACGGCGGGGACCGCAACGATCGCGGGACGGCGCTACGCCGACCTCACCGATCCCATCCGCAAGGTCGGCGCGCTGCTGGAGGCGTCGAGCGCGCACCGCGGCCGCACCGGCCGCAACCACCTGCGCATCCTCTGCGACGCGGCCGGGATCCCGGTCGGCCGCGCCGACGACGTGCTGGCCGCGGTGGGGCTGACCCCGGCCGCGGGCCGCAAGTTCAAGGGCTACTCGCTGGGTATGCGCCAGCGCCTGGGCATCGCCGCCGCGCTGCTGGGCGACCCGGACGTGCTCATCCTGGACGAGCCCGCCAACGGCCTGGACCCCGAAGGCATCAGGTGGATGCGGGGCCTGCTCAAGTCGCTCGCCGACGAGGGCCGCACGGTCCTCGTGTCGAGCCACCTGCTGTCGGAGATGGAGCTGCTCGCCGACGACGTCGTGATCATCGCGGCGGGCAGGCTGGTCCGGCAGGGTCCGGTGGCCGAGGTCATCGACTCGGCCGGCGCCGCGCAGATGCTCGTGCGCACGCCCCGGCCGGAGGCGCTCGTCGCCGAACTGGGGGCCGCGGTCACGGCCACGCCCGTCGAGGGCGGAGCACTGCGGATCATCGGCGCGGACGGGCCGGCGATCGGCGCGGCGGCGATGCGGGCGGGCGCCGAGATCCATGAGCTGACCGTCGAGCGCCGCGACCTCGAAGACGTGTTCCTGCAGCTGACGGCCGGAAAGGCGGACATCCGATGAGCACGACCCTGCAGGCGCCCCCGGCGGCGTCCCGCCCGGTGATCGCCCACGTCGGCGTACCGGGGCTCCGGCTCGTCCGCAGCGAGATCCGGAAGGTGACCACCACCAACGCGTGGTGGCTGTTCGGCCTCGCGTCGCTGGCCTTCACCGGGCTGGCGCTGTTCATCAACATGTCCGAGGCGGCCGAGCACATCAGGCGGGCCCGCGACACCGCGGCGGTGTTCAAGCCGGGCCGCGGCATGGACGCCGCGGAGATCGCCGCGGCCAGGGTCGAGTTCGCGCAGCTGCACGACCTGCAACTGCAGGCGGTCAACGCGGCCGGCAACATCTTCACCAGCGGCCAGTTCTTCGGCCTGCTGCTGGTGATGCTGCTGGGCGCCCTCGTGATCACGAACGAGTTCCAGTACCAGACCGCCACGGCCACGTTCCTGACCACGCCGCAGCGCACCCGCGTGGTGTTCGGCAAGCTCTTCGCCGTGCTCGGACTGGGGCTGGTCTTCTGGCTCGTGTCGCGGGCCGTGTCGTTCGCGGCCGGGCTGATCTTCTTCCACAACCTCGGCCTGACCAACTCCCTGGGCGAGTGGCCGGTGCAGCGGGCGATCATCTTCAACCTGGTCGCGTACCTGCTGTGGGCGCTGCTCGGCTTCGGGCTCGGCACACTGATCCACAACCAGATCGGCGCCGTCGTCACCTCGATGATCGTCTACTTCGGTGGGTTGATCGGCGGGATCGGCGTGTTCAGCCTCATCCGGGAGTACGTCATCCACGAGGACTGGGTGCTGACGTCCGCCGTGGTCATGCCGCCCATCGCCTCGCAGATCATGGTCTCGCCGGAGAAGCTGTACGCGGAGGCCGCGCCGTGGTGGGCCGGTGTGCTGGTGCTGACGGGCTGGTCGCTCATCGCCGGCATCATCGGGATCGTGATCAACCGCCGCCGCGACATCGCGTGACCTGATCGGCCGGCGGGCCCTCAGTCCGTGACCCGGACGCTCAGCTGGGTGCCGAGTTCATGGAATCCGAGCGCCCGGGCCACTCGGCGCGACGGTTCGGGACGGGCCCGCCACTGGGGCAGGAGGCCGCCGGCCAAAGCGTCGGCCACCGCCGCGCTGCCGACGACGCGGGCGAGCCCGCGCCCACGGTGTCGCGGCGCGGTCAGCACGCAGACATGGGCCGCGCGGCCCGGCCAGCGCCGGTAGCCGGCCGCCGCGACGACGCGAGTCCCGCTGCGCACCACGAACGCGGACGAGCTGATCTCGTCGAGCCCGCACTCGTCGGCGTCGTCCGGCGGGACCGAGGCGAGGAAGGCCGCGAGATCGACATGGCCCGGCGGGATGGCCTCCAGGACACCGGGATCGGCCGGCTGGAAGCTGCGCTCGTCGCAGTAGGCCAGCGTCGCCGGGCCCAGCAGTTCGGCGACCGGCAGGACGCGGCGCACCCGGTCCGGGTGGGTCAGGTCGGCGACCGGCAGCCCGCCTAGCCGGTCCCGTACGAGCTCACCGACGCCGTCCGCGGGAACGGTGATGATCGCCGCGTCGCCCAACGCGACGATCCCGCTCCAGCCCGGCGGACACAGCAGCGACCCCGCCGAGACGACCACCTCCGTGCCCTCGGCGGGGAAGGTGACGGGGACACCGGCCAGCTCACGCCAGACCTGCCGAGCCCGGGCGATCAGGATCTCACCGGTCATGACCGCATCCTGACGGTCGCCGAGCGCGTGTGCCACCGAGTTGTTCCGCCGGTTCTAGGATGCCCGCCATGCGGCCAATCCCCCGTGCCACCGCGATCGTCTTCCTGCTGACCGCCGTGCCGAGCCTGCTGCAGTTCGCGTATCCGGCCCTGGAGACGACCCTGCGGCGCGACCCCGTCCTCATCGCCGACGGCCAGCTCTGGCGCCTGGTCACGTCCTCGCTCGTCCAGGACAGCGGGGTGTCCGGCACGGTCAGCAACCTCGGCTTCCTGCTGGTGCTCGGCTGGCTCGCGGAGCGCACCGTGGGAACGGGCCGGTGGCTGCTGTCCTTCCTCGGCGGTGTCGCGCTCGGGCAGGTCGGCGGGCTGCTGTTCGGGACCGTCGGCGCCGGGAGCTCGATCGGGCTGTGCGGCCTGGTCGGCGGCACTGCGGTCGCCACCTGGCGCGGCCGTGATCCGCTGCCCGCCGCAGTCGGCACCCTCTACGCGCTGCTCATCGGGGCATCGGTAGTGGACACCCCGTGGTCGTACGTGGTGGCCGCGGCGCTGGCCGGGTTGCTCATCAGCTGGCGCGGCCGGGTGCCCCGGTGGACGTACTGCCTGGTGGTCCTGGTGGTCGGCGTCGGCCTGACGGCGGCCGCGGACCTGCACGGGACCGCGCTGCTCGGTGGGCTCGCCGCGGGCGCACTCGCCTACCGCTCCCCGAGCGGATCAGCGGCGAATGGTTCGCCGTGATCTGCCCGTTGGCCTGGCGCTGACGCCATAGGTCGCGGCTGGCATGATCATGCCGCGACCGACTCGAACGGGGATGACGTGGGACTGTTCAAACGAAGGCCGTTGCCGCCGGTTCTCCGGCTGATGGCCGCTGCGGGGCTGCCGACGGCGGGCGGCGAGATCGGGATGCCGGACATCGCGATAGAGGCGGCCCGCAGCGGCAGCGGCCGGGTAGCGGCCTGCCTGACCGTCGTCGAGGAGCTGCTGGCGGAGGAGGGTGACGCCCCGTACGCCGCACTGAAGTTTCTGGAGGCGCTGCAGAACGTGGCATCGCACGGTGTGCCCCAGCTGGTCAGCACCGAGGAGCTGATGCCCTTGCGCGGCCCCCGCACGATCGCGGGCTGGGCGCAGGTGGAGCACTTCTGGCAGGACGTCGTCGACTGGTGCGACGGCAACGGGGTCGATCTCCAGGAGAGCGAGCCGATCCGCGGAATCGATAATCAGCGGCTGCGCTCGCTCGTGTGGCCGGCGGTTCGGACCCTGCCCGACGGCCGCGCGGTCGACCTATCCCACGTCGTGCAGTACGAGCTGGCGGTCGGCGTGCCGATGGCGTGACCGCGCCCGCCCGGCCACCTCAGCGCGGCGTCACCACCAGTAGTTGTCCTGGGGTGTGTAGTGCTGTTCAAGCTCGGCGATCTCGGTGTCGGCCAGCGCCAGTTCCAGGGCCGCCACGGCGTCGGTAAGGTGGTCCGGCCTCGTGGCGCCGACGATCGGGCAGGACACCGCGGGCTTGGACAGCAGCCAGGCGAGCGCCACCTGGGCCATCGGCACCCCACGAGCCTCGGCCACGGTCTGAACGCTGTCGATGACGGGCCGGTCGACATCACGATCGAAGGCCCTGGCGACGTCGTCGGAGGAGCCGCGTGCCGTCTGCGCGCCCCAGGGACGGGCCGCGCGGCCCTTGGCCAGGGGCGAGTACGGAGTCAGCCCGACGCCCTGGTCCAGGCACATCGGGATCATGTCGCGCTCCTCCTCCCGCCTGAGCACGTTGTACTGGTCCTGCATCGCCGCGAACGTGGTCCAGCCGTTGAGCAGCGCGGCGTGCTGCAGCTTGGCGAACTGCCAGGCCCACATCGACGATGCGCCGAGATAGCGCACCTTGCCTGCCTTGACCAGGGTGTCCAGGGTCGCCATGGTCTCCTCGACCGACGTGGCGGGGTGGAACCGGTGGATGTAGTACACGTCGATGTAGTCCGTGCCGAGCCGCCGCAGTGAGCCGTCGACCTGTTCGAGGATGGCCTTCCGGGACAGGCCGCTGCCGCCGGGCCCGTCGTGCATCCTGCCGCTGACCTTGGTGGCCAGCACGATCTCCTCACGGCGGGAGAACCTGCCGATCGCCCGCCCGACGAACTCCTCCGAGCTGCCGCCCTGGTAGACGTTCGCGGTGTCCCAGAAGGTAATGCCGAGTTCGGCGGCCTGCCTGAAGTAGGCGGCCGCGTCGTCCTCGCCGAGGGTCCACCGGTGCATCCCGGCCGCCGGATCGCCGTAGCTCATGCAGCCCAGCCCGATCCGGCTCACCTTCAGCCCGGTGCGCCCCAGCCGCGTGTACTCCATGGTGCAACCTCCGCCGGACCGGTGACGCGATGAAGACGATCCTGCCAACCCGCTCCGGCCGGCGGCTCGGCGGGAGCGGCTACAGTGACGCCGCATGAGCACCCTGGTCTACCGTCACAGCGTCATCCGTACCGGCGACGAGCGCCGCCCTCTCGCGCAGGCGCTGGCCGTGCGGGACGGGGACATCCTGGCGATCGGTTCTGAGACCGACGTGCGGGCGGCGGCCGGAGCCAAGGCCGAACTCGTCGACCTCGGCGGGGCGGCGGTCATCCCCGGCCTCTACGACGCGCACATCCACACCGCGCAGTACGCCCACAGCCTGACCACCGTCGACCTCGCCGGGACCCGGTCGCTGGCCGAGGCGCTGGCGCTGATCGCCGAACGGGCGGCTCAGCTGCGGCCGGGCGAGTGGTTGCTGGGCGGCCGGTGGAACAGCAACGTCTGGGAGCGGCCGGTCCAGCCCGACCGGTACGCGCTCGACTCGGTGTGCCCGGCCAACCCGGTGGCGCTGCCCACCGTCGACGGCCACACCACCTGGGTGAACTCGGCCGCACTGCGGCTGGCCGGGATCGACGCGCGGACCGCCGATCCGGTCGGCGGGCACATCGTGCGGGACGAGCGCGGCGAGCCGACGGGCATCCTGCGGGAGACCGCCGCGGATCCGCTGAAGCCGTTCCTGGTCGCCGAGGATCTCGGCAGCCTCCTGCGCGTGGCACAGGAGAGGCTGCTGGCGCTCGGCATCACCAGCGTCCACGACATCGACGGCGAGGACTGCCGGGCGGCGTACCTGCAGATGGCGGCGGCCGGGGAGCTGAAGCTGCGGGTGCACAAGGCGATCCGGCTGGAGCATCTGGACAGCGCCATCGCGCAGGGCCGCCGCACCGGGCAGGGCGACGACTGGTTCCGTGAGGGTCCGGTCAAGGTGTTCAGCGACGGGGCGCTGGGTTCGCACACCTGCCACATGAGCCGGCCGATGACCGGCGGAGATCACGGGATCGCGGTCGTGCCGTACCCGGAGATGCTCCGGCTGTTCCGGACCGCCGCGCAGGCGGGCATCGCCGTCGCCACCCACGCGATCGGCGACCAGGCCAACCACCTGGTGCTCGACGCGTACGAGGCGCTCGGCCCGACGCCGGGCCTGCGCCACCGGATCGAGCACGCGCAGCACCTGCAGCCGCCGGACCTGGCCCGGATGGCCCGGCTGGGGGTCGTGGCGTCGATGCAGCCCGTGCACTGCACCAGCGACATGGATCTGGTCGACGCCCTGCTGCCCGGGCACGAGCTGGCGTCCTACGCGTGGCGGGGCCTGCTCGACGCGGGCGCCGTGCTGGCCTTCGGCTCCGACGCGCCGGTCGAGGACCCGAATCCGTTTCCCGCCCTGCACGCCGCGGTCACCCGCACCCGCGCCGACGGCAGCCCGGCCGGCGGCTGGCAGCCCGGGCAGCGGATCACCATGGCCGAGGCGGTCCGGGCGCACACGGTCGGGGCCGCGTACGCCGCCGGAGAGGAGACCCGCAAGGGGATCCTCGCGCCGGGCATGCTCGCCGACTTCATCGCGGTCGACACCGATCCGTTCACGGACTCGCCGGAGGCGGTCCTGCGGACCCGTGTCCTGACCACTGTCGTCGGCGGCGAGATTCGCTGGCAGATCGGCTGATCCATGCAGCGCGGCGGCGTCCGCGCGACCCGGCGGTGCGGAGATGACGGCGGCACCGGACCGTGCCCCCTCGCTCTTGCGTCGGCGGAAGACGCCTCCGACAATGGAAACGATGTTTCCTTTACGGGGGTGAACGCGTGCGATACCTGATAGTCGGCTGCGGCAACGTCGGCATGGAGCTGGCCCGCGCCTTGACGGCCGATGGGCAGATCGTCATCGGGACCACCACGACCCCGGACCGGGTGCCGCAGGTACGCGAGGTCTGCGCGGACGTCGCGGTGCTGCGCGGTGACGACGCCGCAGCGGTGGCCGCGGCGGCGGCCGGCGTCGACGCGGTCGTGGTGACGGTCAGCCCGCGCCTGACCCGGGCCGTCAGCCCGCAACTGCGCGCCGAGGAGTACGCGGCGGCCCTGACCGCCACCGCACGCAGCGCCGCCGCGGCCCATGACCGCGTGGTCCTCGCGTCGTCCACTTCGGTCTACGGGCGGGCGGCCGATGCCGTGGCGCCGCTGGACGAGACGGCGCCGACCACCGATTCGGCAGACCCCTCGCCGGTCAACTTCCTCGCCGCCGAGCGCGCCGTGCTGGCGTCGCCACGCGGGGCCGCGGTACGCCTGCCGGACGTGTACGGGCACCCCCGCGACCTCGACTACGTGCGCCGCGTAGAACTCGCCCACAGCATGATGGGCGGGCGGGTGCCGTTCTGCCCCGACGCCCTGCTGTACCGGATCGACTACCGCGACGCCGCCCTGGCGCTGCGCCACGTCGCCGAGCACGGGCTGGCCGGGGTGTTCAACGCGGTGCCGGATGCGCAGACGCCGCCGACGAACGCGGAGGTCTTCAGCGCGATCACGACGGCCGCCGGGCTGCCGGAGCTGACCTACCGCTGCCAGATCGAGGCGCCCGTCGTGCCGATCTCCTCGGCACGGCTGAGGTCCACGGGCTTCGGCTTCCGTCACTCGACGACGCCGCGTCCGTGACCACCCGGCCGCTGCCCTGCCCGAGCCGAGCAGGACGAGAGCCGTCCTGCTGCGGCACCCCCGACACGATGGTCGTCGGCACCGCAGGTTCGGGGTGACGATAAGCGGCGACCCGGCGGAGGGTCAGCGGATCAGGTCCAGGGACCGTTCGGCGAGTTCCACCGCGAGGGCGCGCAGGTCGCCGCCGCGCAGGTTCTTGTTCGAGACGCCGAGGTTGACGATCAGCAGGTCCTCGCCGACGGCGACGTTGAGCTTCGCGCCGCGCTCGTACCACTTGGCGCGCAGGCTGCCGATGCGCGTCTCCTCACCGCTGTTGGTGAAGTCGAGGATGCCAGCCGCGCCGGTCTGGTACTGCACGAAGATCGCGGGCGTCGCGTCGTCGGCACCCAGGTGATAGGCGCAGGAGATGATGCCCGGACCGGGCTCGGCGCGGTGGAACGGGATGTCGGTCCCGGCCGCGTCGGCCACGGCGCCGGCGGTCAGCAGGGTGCAGAGGTCCGGCAGGCCGCCCGGCGCCGCCGCGGCCGACGCGGGTGGGGTGGAGGCCGCCGGGGCGGGTGGGGCGGCGGCCGGCCCGCCGCCGGTCGGGCCGCAGGCCGTCAGCGACAGCGAGCCCAGCAGGGCGAGCACCGCGAGGGTGCGGGTTCGGCGTAGCGCGTGAGTCATGCGCCTATGACAGGAGATGATCTCCGCCTTGGCAACACTGAGTCGATCAACAGACAGCAGCGCTGCCGGTTCGGTCACCGTGGTCTCGACTTTCGAGCGAACCGCGTGTCACCGTCGCCCTCCGATCGCTGACCTCACACGGAGCGCTGATGGCGCGGGTCGTGGCGGGCGCCGGGCCGGCCCGCTGCCCGCCGCGGCTCCTGCTCCACCCGGCGCAGCTGGTCGGGGTCCCAACTGCCGGTGGTGATGCCGGGGGTCTGCTCGGCCAGTTGCAGCAGCGTCATCGCCTCTCCGCGCTGGCGCACCGCGAAGCGCCGGGCGGCCCGCATCTCGCGCACCGTCGACGACAGCAGCAACGTGGCGGCAAGCGCACCCAGCGCCAGCGCCGAAAGCCCGACGATCAGCAGATCACCGAACGAGAACATCGGCTGGCCCATACAAACTTCTCCTGAGGTCGGTCTTCCAGGTCGTGGCCGGCCTGACCGGCGTCGGTCAAGCGGGACTTGCCGCGGCGTGCGGCGAGGCCGCGCTCCGGCCGGGAGGGGCGCGGTCACGCCCCTCCCGGCCACAGGGCAGCCATCGCGAAGGTGACGACCGCGCCGAGCGCGATCACGATGAAGGCGGTGAGCACGAGATCACCTGCGGTCGAGGACGCTCTGACACGGCACGCAGTGCGCCGCCCACGGCATGACCTCCAGGCGCGGCAGGGGGACCTGCTCCTGGCAGCGCTCGCAGATGCCCAGGGTGCCGTTCTCCAGGCGCACCAGCGCGACCTGCAGCCGCTCCAGCTGCTCCTGCAGCGCGGCGGTGACCAGCGACTGCTCGGCGCTCTCCAGAGCCAGCGTGCCCGCGTCGGCGGCGTCACCGCTGCCCCGCTCCGGGCTCGCGATCACCGCGGCGCTCTGCTCACGCAGCCCACGCAGCTGCGCGGCGGTCTGCTCATGTCGCTGGCGCACCATCCGGCCGATCGCAGCCATGTCGACTCCGTGCACCACCGCGGTCATACCGTCCTCCTCCGGTTCCGGCCGCCGCCGCCTCGCCGTACTCGGCGGCGGCACGCGAGCCGTCAGGCGGCGCACGGGCGCGCCGCCAAGATCTCTGTCGATGGGCTACCCGATCGCGACGCAGCGGCAAACTCAGCCGAACGGCCCACTTTCTGCCACGGTTCGACGACAACGACGTAGACGCGGTCGCGTGGACGGCCGTCTTCCCACTGCGGGTGCCTGCCGGGTGGACGCCGGCCTCAGAGTTTGACCACCGTGGAGTTCTGCGAGGTCGCGGGTTCGAGGTCGGGAGCGGTCTGGGTGACGGAGACGACGACCTTGAGCGGCACGTCCGGCAGCACCTCGGTGATCTTGTCGTGGGCCACCACGCCGAGCCGGTCGCGAGTCTCCTTGATGTACGCCTTGCCCTTGATCTTTCCGAAGTAGACGGCCGTGTCCCGCAGCAGCTGCTGCCCCTTGCCCACGTCCAGCGGCCGCTCGATGAGCAGCTTGTAGCCGCGCTTCACGAGCGCCCGCAGATCCTTGAGCTTCTTGATGACGTCGTACGCCTTCTTCAGCTCGCCGGCGACGACGGTCGTCTGCGCGTACACCATGCCCCGCGTGGGCAGCAGGTCCGGCGCCTGGTAGCCGTCGGTGCACGGGCTCTGCCGCGCGGTCTGCGCCGCCTGCGAGGCGTCCCGGACCGCCTTCACGATGTTGTTGTTGACCGGCCCGATGCAGGCGAGCCACAGACCGACGTCCCCGAGGGTGGTGGCGGTGAGGTAGAACGCCTTCTTGCAGGCCGCGTCGGCGGCGAGCCAGCCGAGCAGGTTCAGCTCGGCCTGCTGGTAGTCGTGCTGCGCCTGGTTGCACGGCGCGGCTGACCGGATCGCGGCGTCCGCGGCCCGGTAGTCGGTCACCGCCTTGCCCGGCTGCACGAGCTGCCCGATCCGGCGGGTGAACTGCGCCCCGTCCTCGGCCCGCGCGGGCACCGCGCCGACGAACGCGGGCAGCGCCTCGCAGAAGCTCGCGAGCGCGGCCAGCGCCGCCGCGGCGCGTGCCGTCGCCGGCGGGGTGGCCGCTGGACTGGGCGCAGCCGCCTGGCGTACCCCCTCGGCCAGGGTCGCCAGCTCGGCGGCGTCTGCGGCGGCGGACTCGCCGTCCTGGCACTTGGCCAGGGCGAGCTGCAGCTGCATCAGGTAGGCGTTGAGCGCGGCCGTGGCGGCGTCCGGGCCGATGCTGAGCCGGTCGATCCATCCCTCGAGCGGGGCGCCGGCCAGCTCGGCGCACGCGGGTGCGGGAGAGGTCCCCGACGTCGCGGCGGCCAGGCGGGTGGCGACGTCGCCGGAGACCTCCGTGAAGACGGCGGTGAAGTCCGGCGCGGGCTCGTCCACGGTGTCGGCGCCGCCGCCGCATCCGGCCAGGAGCAGCAGCGTCATCAGGATGGAGATCTTCCGGCGCATGGGCTCGACGTTAGTGACGGGCGCCCGCGACCGTCATCGGGCGACGCGACCAGCGCCGTGGCCACTCCTCACCCGGCCGCCGCCGATCATCCACTTTGGCCGGACGCGTGGACGACCGGTCCGACCCGACACGCCGACACGCGGTCGGTGCGCACCCGCGACGACACCGCCCGGCCGGTACGCGGCGGCGCTGTCACACCGGCGTACCCTGCCTGGCGTGGGACTGCTGTTCGAGACGCGCGAATCGGGCTCGCCGTGGATCGACGCGGTGTGGACCTGCACGAGCGAGCAGGTCACCGAGATGACCTCGGTGGCCGGGGTGTCGTGGGGCCTGGTGTTCTGGCGGCACGAGGACCGTGCCCACGCCACCGTCACGGGGCCGGGCACGAGGTCCGGCACGGCACCGGTGCCGCCGGGCGCGAGCTTCGTCGGGGTCGAGTTCGCCGTGGGCACGTCGCTGCGCTGCGCCTCCATGGCGACCCTGGTCGACGGGGGTGTCGAGCTTCCCGACGCCACGCGCCGGACCTTCCGGCTGGACGGTGGCCGCTGGGAGACGCCGGGTCCCGACGATGTGGAGGCGCTGGTCGAGCGGCTCGTCCGCGCCGAGGCCGTGGTCCGCGATCCGCTCGTCGCCGAGCTTCGCCGCGGCGGCCGTCCCGAGGTCACCGCACGCACCCTCGAACGCCGTTTCCAGGCCGCGACCGGGCTGACCCAGGGCGCGGTGCGGCAGATCGAGCGCGCGCGATCGGCCGCGGCGCTGCTGGCGGCCGGTGTCCCGATCGGCGACGTCGTCTTCGCGCTCGACTACTTCGACGCGCCGCACCTGGCCCACGCGCTGCGGCGTTACATCGGCCGGACCGCGCGCCAGCTCCGCGAGGGCGCCGGCGGCGCGATCGGCCTGGGCCTGGATCAGCCGGCGACGTCGTAGATCAGCTTCACGACGCCGTTCGGGTAGGCGGCGGAGTCGCGCAGGATCAGTCCCTGCTTGGCCTTGTCCGCTCCGCTGAACAGGCCCTTGCCGGCACCGAGCAGCACCGGGAACACGAGCAGGTGGTATCGGTCGATGAGGGCCGCGTCGGACAGGCGGCGGGCGAGTTCCGCGCTGCCGTGGATGAAGATCGCGCCACCGTCGGACTTCTTGAGCGCCGCGATGTCGTCCTCGGTGCGCAGGATCGTGGTCTCGCCCCAGCCCTCGGTCAGCTCGTCGTCGCGCAGCGTGCTGGATACCACGTATTTGGGCAGGTCGCGGTAGGCGGCGTGGTCGTCCGAGTCCCGCCAGACCGGCGCGAACGCCTCGTAGCTGCGGCGGCCGAACATGAGCGCCGTGGTGTCGGCGAGTTCCTCGCCCTTGAGCGAGAACGCCTCGGGCAGGAACTCGATGTCGTTGATGACCCAGCCGCCGCTGCGGTGCCCCTCCGCCTGCCCACCGGGGGAATCCACGACTCCGTCGAGCGACATGAATCCGGTGTAGACCAGTTGACGCATGGTGGTTCCCCTCGTAGTCAGGCTGCCAGGTGCCGGATGCACCGGGATCGGCCGCTGCACTTCGCTGACGTGCGGGCGCAGGATCATGCTAAGGGCCGCCGGTCCGGCGGTCTTGTACGAAACCGACGGCGGCGGCGCTCCACTGCGGTGGCAGCGTTCGAGTCTGACCGCTCCTGAACGTATGAGATCGGTTCATGGCGCCGGATGTCGATTCCCTTTCCGATGTAACCCAGACGAAATCAGCCTGCGGGGGCATTCAGAAGGACGGAGCGACCACGTTGCATGACGTCGATGCGTATTCAAGGACCGGATCGGCCGGTGCCCGGTCGTCGCGCCGAGTGCTGGGCGCCCTAGCGCTGGCCGCGCTCGCGGCAGTGACGAGCCTAGTGGTCGCCGCGTCGCCGGCCAGTGCCGCCACCAGCCAGTTCCGCGGCATGAACTGGGCCGTGCTGGGTGACAACTTCAGCACCGGCACGCTCGTCGTGCAGGGGCTGAGCCTGTCCGACAGCAACGCGACGGTGCGGGCCAAGGCCAACGCCCTCTATGACGACATGGCCGCCACCATGGGGGTCAACACCGTCCGGCTGCCGATCAACACCCACACGGTGGCCAACACGACCTGGTGGAACGCCTACCGCGGCGCCATCGACGCCGCGACCGCGCGCGGCTTCAAGGTCATCCTCGCCTACTGGGAGGACGGCGCGGCCTCGGGCGGCCGGATCACGAACCTCGCCGCGTGGAACACCATGTGGTCGAGTGTGACCAGCACGTACGGCACGAACAGCAACGTCTACTTCGAGCCGATGAACGAGCCGCACGGCTACACGTCGGCCGAGTGGCGCGACGTCGCAGCGAACTGGCTCAGCTACCACTACTCCGCGGTGCCCGGCCGGGTGCTCATCGGCGGCACCGGCTACAGCCAGGACCTGCGCGACGTCTGCAACGACAGCCGGTTCAACGCGACGCTGCTGTCGTTCCACCACTATGCCTTCTTCTACAGCGCGATGACCTACGACGCGTTCCGCAGCCACATCCAGACGCGGCTGGGCAACTGCGCCTCCCGCGCGGTCGCGACGGAGTTCGGCGGGCCGATGTCCACCGGCCTCAACTATGCCGACCCGAACAGCACCGACAACTTCGTGCGCCACATCCGCGCCATGGCACAGGTCATGCGCGACAACCAGATGGGCGGCACGTACTGGCCCGCCCTCGGCGGCAAGCCCGGCACCATCGGCTACGACTGGTACTCGATGTTCTCCCTCAGCGGCAGCGGCACCGATCTCAACCTGACCGTCCGCAACACCTCCGGCGCCAACCGGGTCCGGTACGGCTGGGGCGACACCGTCAGCGACCCCACGCCGCCGCCGACCACGTTCTACCGGGTCAACGTGCGCCACAGCGGCAAGGCGATGGACGTCCAGTCCCCGAACACCGACAACGGCGCCCGCGTCGGCCAGTACACGTACAACGGCAGCGCGTGGCAGCAGTGGCAGTTCCAGGACGCGGGCAGCGGCTACTGGCGCCTCGTCAGCCGGCACAGCGGCAAGTGCCTGGACGTGGCGAGCGCCTCCACCGCCGACGGCGCCGAGCTGATCCAGTACACCTGCGGCACCGGCAACAACCAGCAGTTCCAGATGGTCGCCAGCGGCAGTTACTTCCAGCTGCGGGCGCGGCACAGCGGCAAGTGCGTGGACGTGCCGGCCGCGTCGACCGCGGACGGCGTGGTGCTCAAGCAGTACACGTGCAACACCGGCACCAACCAGCAGTGGTCGCGTACGACCGTCTAGCGGTCACGGCGGCCGTCACCGGCCGGGTCGTGCGGGTACCCGCGCGACCCGGCCGTGTGCATACACGGCACCGACGACCGGATCTTATATAGATCAACTGGCTATGATGCGAGGATGGCGCAGCAGCGGCACGAATCCGCGCTCGGCGCGCTGTACGCCGCTGTCCGCATCGCCCCGCAAGAGGTGCGGAACCGTCCGGCCGTACACCGCCTCGTCCATGGCCTCTGCACCCGCGCCGGCGCAGGCGTCCGAACCCGCGCCACCGAGTTCGCCCGCGCCGCCGGAATCAGCACATGACGCGAACGCTGCTGATCCTTGTCTGCGGCGCTGGGCCGGCGGCGGATGTCGGAAAGCTGGTCGCGCTGGCCCACGACGACCACTGGGAGGTCGGAGTGACAGCCACTCCCGGTGCGCTGCCGTTCCTGGATGCCGCGGCCCTGCCTCCGTCAGTGAGTCTGCGCAGCGACTTCAAGCCCACGTCAGGGTCTACCCCGCGGGGTCTGCCGGACCCACAGGCGCTGATCATCGCGCCCGCGACGTACAACACCGTCAACAAGCTCGCAGCGGGGATCGCAGACAACTACGCGCTGGTTTCCGCCGCCGAATTGATCGGGCGAGGCGTGCCGACGGTCGTCGTGCCCTTCGTCAACTCCGCGCTGGCCGCTCGAACGCCGTTCCGGCGGTCGGTTGCCGCGCTGCGCGACGAAGGCTTGTACGTGCTGTTCGGAGCCCACGACCGCTGGGAGCCGCACCAACCCGGAACCGGATCAGACCGCCGGAGCGTATTCCCGTGGTCCACAGCGCTCGAGGTAGCGAGCCGCCAAGCTGATGTCCGGCAGTAGCCCAGCCCGGTGAGACCGGCGGCCCGGGGACAGTGGTCCCCGGGCCGCCGGCGTGGGGCTAGGGCTGGGCCAACAGCCGGAACGACTGGGCGCCGGTCCCGTTGCAGGTGTACTGCACCAGCTGCACGCTGTCGGCGGTGGAGGCCGCCGGGACGTCGAGGCACTTGCCGCTGTGCGCGGACACGAAGTGATACCAACCGCCGCCTTCGGCCACCGGTATCCACTGCTGGTTCGCGCCGCCGACGTAGCTCCACAGGTGCACGACCGCGTTGTCCGCGGCGGACACCCCGCTCACGTCCAGCACCTGGGCCGAGTTGTTCCGGTTGTTGATGCGCACGTTGCTGCCGCTCGTGGGCTGGAACAGGTACTGCTGGGCGTTGGAGTTGTTGCAGGTGTACTGCTGGATCGCGGTGCCGTTGGCGGTGCCCGAGGCGCGGGCGTCGACGCACTTGCCGCTGGTCTTGTTGACGACGCTGTACCAGGTGGTGGAGGAGATCGGCCCGCCGCTGCCGCCGGGATCGGGGCAGGTGCCGCCGGTGCCGACGGTGTCCACGTGCGTGGTGCCCAGGCTCCGGTACGCGTTGACCCGGTTGCGGGCGACGTCGCCGGAGATCACCTCGTTGCCGGCGAAGTAGAGCCAGTCCACCTGCTGGATGTACGTGCTGCGCCCGCCGGTGTGCCCGGAGCTATCGATGAACCACAGGTTGTAATTGATCGACATCGGCGTCTCGGGGTAGAACTTGTCGCCGTGGTCGGCGACGAGCGCGCCGTCGATGTAGTACTTGACCCGGCCGCCGCTGACCTGCGCGACCAGGTCGTGCCAGCCGTTGTAGCTGCGGCGCTGGACGGCGTGCACGTTGTCGGCGACCCACGGGTCGGGCTGGTAGGTCTCCCAGGTGGTCTCGAAGAACGCCGAGCCCGTTTCGCCCCACCCCCCGTTCGCCAGGTACTCGAAGTCGATCTCGCCGTAGCTCGGGTCCATCGGGTACGCCAGCGGGGTGATCGTGAAGAAGGTCTCCACGATCTTGTCTCCGTCGTTGCCGGAGACCGGCGCGTCGGTGAAGCGGACCCGGCTGGCGTAGGTGCCCTCGAAGAACTTGCGCTGGTGGTAGATCTCGGTCTGCGCCGTGCCGGCGCCGGTGCCGTCGGTGTAGGACGACAGCTGGAGGACCTTCTGCCCGTCGGCGACGGGGAACGTCACGTTGGCCGGCAGCCAGGAGGCGCCGGGGATGCCCGGCCCGCCACCGCCGCTGCGCACGGTCCAGTGCCGGGCGGCCAGGGCGGGGTCGGCTGACGAGCTGTACTGGAAGTCGTCGAACAGGACGCTGCAGCTGGCGGCAGCGGCGGGCTGTGGCGCGGTGACGCTGACCAGCCCAGCGGCGAGCAGCAGCACCACCGCACTCGAGACAGCGGGTTTTCGGAACACGAGGGCCTCCCAGGGACGGCGGGCATTATGTTCATGCCCATATCGAGACAGTGAAAATTATGACCTCGATCGCCCGACAGTCAAGAGTTTTCACATGGGAGAACGCTCTCCGAAGTCGCCTGTGACACGGGCATCTACTACTGGAAGCGCTCTCACACCTGGACGGCGTGCGCAGGCGCCGCCCACCGAAGCGGGCGGCGCCTGTACTCACAAGCCGGAAAGAGGCTGGTTCAGCTCGGCCGGGGCGCGCCGGGCCGGGCGTAGCGCCACCAGGTGATCGCCACGCAGAGCACGGCGAAGGCGAGGCCGATGACGTAGAAGGCGGTCGGCGACATGATGGTCAGGCCGACGCCGAAGAAGAACGGCCCGAACGCGGCGATCGCGCCGGTCCATCCGATCACGCCGCCGGCCTGGCGGCGTTCGAAGATCATCGGCATCTGCTTGAACGTGGAGGCGTTGCCGATGCCGGCGAACAGGAAGATCGCCAGCATGCCCCAGAGAAACCGGTCGAACCCGGCGTCGAGGCTCGCCGCCGACGTCGTGTCGGGGGTCAGCGCCGTGGCGGTGTACCCGATCGACGCGATCAGGCCCAGCCCCGCGACGAGGGTCCACCGGGCGCCGCCGAACCGGTCGGTCAGCGGGCTGAACAGGATCCTGGCACCGGCGCCGACGAGCGGGCCGAGGAAGACGAACGCGACCGGGTCCGGCACCGTGTACCCCTCGACGAGCAGCCGGGCCGCGCTGCCCACGCCCTGCACGATGTCGGGGTTGCCCGCGCCGTACAGGTTCTTGACGAGCAGGCCGAACTGCGCGGAGAGGCCGGCGAAGGTGCCGAAGGTCATGATGTAGAGCAGCGTCATCCACCAGGTGTCGGGGTTGCCGAAGATGTCGAACTGCTGGCGGATGTTGGCCTTGATCGGCACGGACTTCAGCATCGCCCAGGCCAGCGCGGCGCCGACGAGGATGAACGGGACGTAGACGAACGCGGCGTTCTGGTACCACACGACCTGCGCGGCCTTGCCGGGCGGCGCGGCCATCGGCGCCGACGAGCCCAGGAAGCCGATCATCGAGAAGCCGATGATCCACGGGGTCAGCAGCTGCACCAGCGACACGCCGAAGTTGCCGATCCCGGCTTGCAGGCCCAGGGCGGTGCCCTGCATACGCCGCGGGAAGAAGTACGAGGTGCTGGGCATGAAGCCGGAGAACGCGCCGCCGCCGATGCCGGACAGGAACGACAGCGACAGCAGCACCCAGTACGGCGTGGTGGGGTCCTGGACCTGCACGCCCCAGCCCAGGACGGGGATCAGCAGCAGGGCGGTGGTCAGGGTGACCATCCGGCGGGTGCCCATGATCGGGGGCAGGACCATCCAGATCAGGCGCATGAGACCGCCGGCCAGGCCGGGCATCGAGGTGAGCCAGTAGAGCTGGTTGTTGGTGAGGTCGAACCCGAGGTTGGTGAGCTTCGGGGCGATCGCCGAGGCCAGGAACCAGGAGGCGAAGCAGAGGGTCAGGGTGAAGGTGCTGATCCAGAGGGTGCGCCAGGCGAGGCTCTTGTCCCAGGTGGCGGGGTTCTCCGGGTCCCAGGACCGCAGCCACTCGCCATCGTCGGGTGCGGAGGTGGCCGGGCGGTCGGCGTAGGTGGTGCTCATGCGTGGGCCTCCTCGAGCTCACGAACTGCGGGGGTCGCGGGCCCGACCGGGATGCCGGCCGGGCTTTCGATGTGGGTGGCCAGCTCGGGCGACTCGCGGTCGAGCATGCGCACGACCGTCCGGTGCATCCAGACCGCGCAGGCCGCGGTGAGCAGGAACAGGACGAAGAACGTGCTGGACGGGAAGCCGAACCAGGCCTTGGTGTAGGCGAACAGCGGGGGCAGGAAGAAGCCGCCGAGGCCGCCGAGCATGCCGACCAGGCCGCCGACGCTGCCGACGCTTTGCGGGAAGTACTCGGGGATGTGCTTGTAGACGGCCGCCTTGCCCACGCCCATCGCGCATCCGAGCAGGAACACCAGGACGGTGAACGGGACGATGCCGAGGTGGTAGCCCAGGTGCGAGGTCTGGGTGCCGTCGGCGTGGGCGATGACGATGTGGCCGTTGGGCATCATCAGGATGCCGGAGGTGACCAGCATCAGGCCGAACGTCCAGTACATGACGCGGCGGGCGCCGAAGCGGTCGGAGATGGAGCCGCCCGCCGGCCGCAGCAGCGAGGCCGGGAAGATGAACACCGCGGTCAGGTAGGCGGCGGTCTGCAGGCTCACGCCGAAGTTGTCCATGTAGTAGCCGGGCAGCCAGGCCGCCAGCGCCACGTACGCGCCGAAGACGGCGACGTAGTAGAGGCTGAACCGCCACACCCGCACCTGCTTGAGCGGGCGCAGCTGCTGCCGCAGCGGGGTGCCCCGGCCGGGCATCCGGTCCCGGCGCGGGGCGCCGAACCAGATCGCCGCGGCGAGGACGAGCAGCAGCGCGGCGTACACGACGGGGACGAGCCGCCAGCCGCCCTCGGCGAAGCCGAGATAGGTGGCGCCGGCGGTGCCGACGATGAGCGGCGGGCCGATGAACTTGGTGACCGAGGCGCCCACGTTGCCGGCGCCGAACAGGCCGAGCGCGAAGCCCTGCCGCTCGCGGGGCTGCCAGGCCGAGTTCCAGGCGATGCCGACGGTGAACGCGTTGCCGGCGAAGCCGACCAGGAAGGCCAGGGCCAGCAGGGTGCCGTAGGAGCCGGCGCGGGAGACGAGGTAGGCCGCGGCCGCCGTGGCCAGCAGGATGAACGTCATGACTTTGCGGCCGCCGAACCGGTCGGTGACGAGCCCGGCGGGCAGGCGCCACAGCGATCCGTTGAGCACGGCGACCGCGATGATCCAGGACAGCTGCACCTCGGAGAGGTGGAACTCCTGGCTGATCGGTTTGCCGAGGATGCCGAACATCAGCCACACGGCGAACATGACCGTGAAACTGATCGTCGACAGCCACAGGACGCGGTGGCGGCCCGCCGCCGTCGCCGCGGGTCGTGCTGGTTCGGTCTGCGAGGTCATTGCTCCACCCTGGTCGGCTGCTGTCGCGGCCGGGCTGCTCGCGCCGGCCGTTCGCCTTGCAGCGTCGCGTGGTGGATCGGTTCGCAGTAGGGACTAAGTGCCTGTGCCGATGGGACCTGGTTCCGCTTTGGTCACGGGACCCGGCGTCGTCATCTGTCGGCGGTGGTGACGTCCTCGATCCAGCCCAGCGCTGCGATCGCGGTGGGGAATCCGCAGGTCGTGATCGCGGCGAGGGCGACGGCACGGACCTCGTCGACGGTCGCGCCGTGCTGGAGCGCCTTGCGGACGTTGGACCGCACGGCGCCCTGCGCCTCGGCGCCGATGGCCAGCGCCAGTTTGATCAGCCGATCGGTCCGCTCGTCGAACGGGCTGCGCTGGTCCACCGCGCGGGCCAGCGCACCCTGCGCCTGGGCGACCTCCGGGTAGCGGTTGAGGAACTGCTTGTAGACGCTGGGCAGGTAGTCGGGCGTGTTCGCCTCGCTCGGTGTGGTTTGCACGCTTATACGGTAGTCAGGGCGCCGCCGTGGCGGCGCCCTGACCGGCGGATCCGTCTCAGCGCCGTCCGCTGACGGCAGGCAGGGCGCGGTCGCGGACCTCCGCCGGGACGGGCGGCGGAGTGGGTACGCCACCACGGCGCCTGCGGTACACGACGTAGGGCCGCCACAGGTAGGCCAGCGGCGCCGACCAGACGTGCACGAGCCGGGTGAACGGCCACAGCGCCAGGAACAGGAAGCCGCCGAGCGCGTGCAGCTGGTAGACCAGCGGCGCCCCGGACATCAGCTCGGGTTCGGGCCGCAGCCAGAAGATCCCGCGGAACCAGACCGCGATCGTCTCCCGGTAGTCGTAGCCGTCGCCGAGCAGGTTGACGCCGACCGTGGAGACCATGCCGAGCGTCACCATCGCCGCCAGGGCGGCGTAGAGCACCTTGTCCATGGTGGTGGTCACGCGGCGCACCCGGCCGCTGACGAAGCGGCGGGCGATCAGCAGCGCCAGGCCGGTGACGAGCGCGACGCCGGTGATCGTGCCGCCCCAGACGGCGGTCACGTGGTAGAGGTGCTCGCTGATCCCGGCCGCCTCGGTCACCCAGGACGGCACCAGCAGGCCCATGGCGTGCCCGCCGATGACGCCGAACGCCCCGAGGTGGAACAGTGGCGAGCCGAGCCGCAGCAGCCGGTTCTCCAGCAGCTGGCTGGTGTGCGTGGTCCAGCCGAACTGGTCACGGCGCCAGCGCCAGACGTGCCCGGCGGCGAAGACGGCCAGGCACAGGTACGGCAGGACGATCCAGACGAGGGTGTTCATCGCGAGGCCTCCGCAGGCGAGCAGGCAGGATAGGGGGCGAGCGCGGCGCCGGCCAGGTCGGGGCCGTGGCCCAGCGACTCCAGGCCGACGGTTTCGGCCGGCGGCCCGGCGACGGCCAGCGCGGCAATGGCGGCCCGGTCCGCGTCGGTGATGTCGGGCAGCACGGCGGTGACGGCGTCGAGCAGCAGCCGGTAGGGCGTGCCGGCTTCGGCCAGGGCGGTGCGCAGCAGCTCGATGCCCTGCCGGTGCTGGCGCAGCGGCGCCTCCCCCTCGCCGGGGCCGACCTGGGCGGCGAACTCGAGCACCACGGGCAGCAGGTCGGGCAGCTCGCCGTGGGCCAGCCGCAGGCCGTGTGCGCGGTAGCGCTGTTTGAGGATGAGCAGCGCCATGCCGCGGCGGCGGGTGTCGCCGTGCAGGTAGTAGGTGAGGTAGAGCCCGGATCGGCGGCGCAGGTCGAAGGTCTGCACGTAGTGCCGCTGGGCCTCGACGGGCGCGGCGGCCAGCAGCCAGTCCAGGAACTCGGTGACCTGCTGCCGTACGGTCTCATGCTCGATACGGGCGGCGGCCGCGCGCAGCTGCTCACCGGCGGACAGCAGCTCGCCGTCCGGGTAGGTGAGTAGCAGGGAGACCAGTTCGAAGATCCGGGCGCGGTCGGCGGGCGGCGCGCTCATGACGCACCCCGCACCGGGTTGACGGTGAGGCCGAGGCGCCCGTCGGACCGCCGTGCGGACAGCCCCGCCCGGCCGGGGTGCACCTCGTCGCCGTCCACCAGGTGGAAGCGGGTGACGGTGGCCGCCGTCTCGTGCATGCCGGGGCCGCCCGCGCAGTCCAGCGAGCAGTCCGGCTGGGCGGCGGCCTGCGCCTCCAGCGCCGCGGCGTCCTTGCTGTGGGCGACGGGGATGACGTATCGCTCGTCGTACTTGGCGATGGCCAGTAGCCGGTACATGGCCTCCACCTGCTCGGCGGTCATCCCGATGCCGTCGAGCAGCTCCCCGGCGACCGTGCCGTCCAGGGTGCGGGCCCGCATGTAGGAGCGCATCGCGGCCAGCTTCATCAGCACCCCGGCGACCACGTCGGCGTCGCCCGCGGAGAACAGCTCGGCCAGGTACTCCACGGGGATGCGCAGCTCGCGGATGGTGTGGAAGACGTCGTCGGCGTCGGTGTCGTCGCGCCCGGCCGCCCCGACGGCGTCGAGCACCGGCGACAGCGGCGGCACGTACCAGACCATCGGCAGGGTGCGGTATTCCGGGTGCAGCGGCAGGGCGATCTTGTATTCGCTGATCAGGCGCCATACCGGCGAGGTGAGCGCCGCCCGCAGCCAGTCCTCGGGCATGCCCGCCTCGCGGGCGGCCTCCTGCACCGCGGGGTCGGCGGGGTCGAGGAACACCGCCCGCTGGGCGTCGAGCAGGTCGCGCTCGTCGGGCACCGACGCGGCGGCCAGCACCGCGTCCTCGTCGTACAGGACGATGCCGAGGTAGCGCAGGCGGCCGACGCAGGTCTCCGAGCAGATGGTGGGCTGCCCGGCCTCGATGCGCGGGAAGCAGAACGTGCACTTCTCGGCCTTGCCGGTGGCGTGGTTGACGTAGACCTTCTTGTACGGGCACGCCGACACGCACATCCGCCAGCCCCGGCACCGGTCCTGGTCGACGAGCACGATGCCGTCCTCTTCGCGCTTGTACATGGCCCCGGACGGGCAGGCCGACACGCAGGCGGGGTTGAGGCAGTGCTCGCAGATCCGCGGCAGGTGGAACATGAAGGTCTTCTCGAACTCGAACCTGACCTTCGCGGCCGCCTCGGCCGGCATCCGGGCCAGGTTCGGGTCCTGCGCACCGATCTCGTGCGTCCCGCCGAGGCCGTCCTCCCAGTTCGGACCCCACTGCACCGCCATGGGCTCGCCGGTCAGTGCCGAGTGCGGCCGCTTCACCGGGGTGTCCGTCAGCCCGGCCGGGGCGTTGACCAGGATGTCCTTGTCGAAGGTGGCGGGCTCGTAGTAGTCGTCGATGGAGGGCAGGTCCGGGTTGGCGAACAGCCGGGTGAGCCGCTTGATCCGGCCGCCGGAGCGCAGCGTCAGCCGCCCCTTGCCGTCCAGCTTCCAGCCGCCGTGCCAGCGGTCCTGGTCCTCGTAGTGCTTCGGGTAGCCGATGCCGGGCTTGGTCTCGACGTTGTTGAACCAGACGTACTCGGTGCCCTCGCGGTTGGTCCAGGTCTGCTTGCACGTCACCGAGCAGGTGTGGCAGCCGATGCACTTGTCGAGGTTCATCACCATGGCGACCTGCGCGCGGATACGCATCAGTACTCCACCTCCTGGGTACGGCGGCGGATCACGGTGATCTCGTCGCGCTGGCTGCCGATCGGGCCGTAGTAGTTGAAGGCGTACGTGAACTGGGCGTGGCCGCCCGCCAGGTGGGTGGGCTTGACCAGCAGCCGGGTCATCGAGTTGTGGTAGCCGCCGCGGCGGCCGCTGCCCTCGGCCTTGGGCACGTTCACGGTGCGCTCGGGCGAGTGGTACTGGAACACGGTGCCCTGCGGCATACGGTGGCTGACCACGGCGCGGGCCACCACGACGCCGTTGCGGTTGTGCGCCTCGATCCAGTCGTTGTCCCGGGCGCCGATCGTGGCGGCGTCCTCGACGCTCATCCAGATCACCGGCCCGCCCCGGGACAGCGCCAGCATCAGCTCGTTGTCGTGGTACATCGAGTGGATCGACCACTTGGCGTGCGGCGTGAGGAACCGCACCGTCACCCCGCCGTCGACCAGCTCGCCGGGCTTGCCGAAGTGCCGCGCCATGTTCAGCGGGGGCCGGAACGCGGGCAGCTGCTCCCCCAGCTCGGCGACCCAGTCGTGCTCGGCGAAGAAGTGCTGCCGGCCGGTGATGGTGTGCCACGGCTTGAGGCGCTCGACGTTGAGCGTGAACGGCGAGTAGCGGCGGCCACCCTTCTCCGACCCGGACCACTCCGGGCTGGTGAAGACCGGCTGGGGTCCCCGCTGGGTGTCGGGGTACGTGATCCGGTCGTGCTCGTGCCCGGCGATGAGGTCCGCGAACGGCTGCCCGGTCCGCTTCTCCAGCGCCGCGAAGCCCGCGGCCGCGACGCTGCCGTTGGTGGTGCCGGAGAGCGCCAGGATCGCCTCGCACATCCGGTCGGCGGTGGCCAGCGACGGCCGTCCCGCGAACGGCCCCTCGGTCACCACCCCGTTCTGGTGCCGCAGGTACTCGATCTCGGCGGTGACGTCGACGGTGATCGCCTTGGTGGTGGTCCCGAGCGTGTCCAGCAGCGGGCCGACCGCGCGCATCTTGGCGCCGATCAGGGTGTAGTCGCGCTCGATCTCGATCAGCTTCGGCATGGTCAGCCCGGGGACCGGCTCGCACTCCCCGGCCTTCCAGTCGCGCACCCGGCCGCCGGGCGTCGCCAGCTCGTCGGGAGTGTCGTGCTGCAGCGGCGCGGCCAGCACGTCGCGGCGTACGCCCAGGTGGGTGGCGGCCAGCTCGCTGAACCTGTCGGCGAGGGCCAGGAACGTGTCGTAGTCGGTGTGCACGTCGCCGGGCGGTTCGACGGCCGGGCTGAACGCGTGCACGAACGGGTGCATGTCGGTGGTCGAGATGTCGTGCTTCTCGTACCAGGTCGCGGCGGGCAGGACCAGGTCGGCGTGCAGGCCGGTGTTGGTCATCCGGAAGTCGATCGCGGTGAGCAGGTCGAGCTTTCCGGTGGGGGCCTCCTCGCGCCATACCACGTCGCGGGGCCGGTGGCCGGGGTCGCACTCCTGCGCGCCCGCGGCCGAGTCGACGCCGAGCAGGTGCCGCATGAAGTACTCGTTGCCCTTGCCGGACGAGCCGAGCAGGTTGGCCCGCCACAGGGTCAGGCAGCGGGGGAAGTTCGCCGGGTCGTCCGGGTCCTCGGCCACCGCCTTGAGCCGGCCCGCCTTGAGCTCGGCCACGATGTGCTCGGCGACGCCGCGCCCGGCCGCCGCGGCCTCGTCGGTCAGGTCGAGGGGGTTGCGGTTGAACGCCGGGTGGCCGGGGCTCCAGCCCATGCGCTGGGCGGCGGCGACCGTGTCGGCGAACGCCATGCCCGCGAACCGGCCGGTGCCCAGCGGCGACGACAGCTCGTCGGCCGGGACGCGCTCGTAGCGCCACTGGTCGGTGTGCAGATACCAGAACGGGGTGCTGGCCTGGTGGCGCATCGGCCGCTGCCAGTCGAACGCGAACGACAGGTGCTGCTGGCCGGTGACCGGGCGGGCCTTCTCCTGGCCGACGTAGTGGGCCCAGCCGCCGCCGTTGACGCCCTGGCAGCCGGTCAGCGTGACCAGCGCGATGAACGCCCGGTAGGTCATGTCGGAGTGGAACCACTGGTTGGCGCCCGCGCCCAGGACGATCAGCGAGCGGCCGTGGCTGCGCTCGGCGTTGCGGGCGAACTCGCGCCCGATCCGGGCGGCGAGCGTGGCGGGCACCCCGGTGATGCGCTCCTGCCAGGCCGGGGTGTTGGGGGCGTCCGCGTCGTCGTAGCCGGTGGGCCACTGCCCCGGCAGGTCGCCGCGGCGGACCCCGTACTGCGCCATGAGCAGGTCGAACACGGAGGTCACCAGGTGCTCGCCGATGCGCGTCACCGGCACGCCGCGGCGGATGAGCGCCCCGCCCTCGGTGTCGCCGACGTCGAACCTGGCCAGGTCGACCTCCACCGACTCGCCGGTGCGGCCGAGCAGCCCCAGCGCGGGGACGACGTCGCCGAGGTCCAGGTTCCAGCGGCCCTCGCCGGCGTCGCCGTAGCGGAAGCCCAGCGAGCCGTTGGGCACGACCGGCTCCCCGGTGCGCTCGTCGATGAGCACGGTCTTGTGCTCGCCATCGGCCTCACCCAGGTCCGCTGCGGTCAGGAAGCGGTCGGCCGCCCAGGCGCCGCCGTCACGGCGGCGCAGCTTCACCAGGAACGGCAGGTCGGTGTAACGGTGCACGTAGTCGGTGAAGTAGGGCACCTGGCGGTCGCGGAAGAACTCGGTGAGCACGACGTGGCCCATCGCCATCGCCAGCGCGCCGTCGGTGCCAGGGTGCGGGGCGAGCCAGTCGTCGGCGAACTTAACGTTGTCGGCGTAGTCGGGGCTGACCGCGACCACCTTCGTGCCCTTGTAGCGCGCCTCGGCCAGGAAGTGCGCGTCCGGGGTGCGGGTCACCGGGATGTTGGAGCCCCACATCATCAGGTAGGTCGCGTTCCACCAGTCGCCGGCCTCGGGCACGTCGGTCTGGTCGCCCCACACCTGCGGGGAGGCGATCGGCAGGTCGGCGTACCAGTCGTAGAAGCTGAGCAGGGTGCCGCCGAGCAGCGCGTGGTAGCGGGTGCCGGCCGCGAACGAGGCCATCGACATGGCGGGGATCGGGGAGAAGCCGACGACCCGGTCGGGCCCGTAGGTCTTCGTGGTGTAAACGTGGGCCGCGGCCGCCATGGTGATCGCCTCGTCCCAGGTGGCGCGGACGAAGCCGCCGCGCCCACGCTGGGACTTGTAGGCACGGGCCTTCAGCGGGTTCTCCACGATCTCGGCCCACGCCAGCACCGGGTCGCCGAGGCGCTGCCACGCCTCGCGGAACATCTCGGCGAGCACGCCGCGGACGTACGGGTGCCGCACCCGCGACGGCGAGTACTCGTACCAGGAGAACGAGGCGCCGCGGGGGCAGCCCCGCGGCTCGTAGTCCGGCGCGTCCGGCCCCACCTCCGGGTAGTCGGTGGCCTGGTGCTCCCAGGTGATCAGGCCGTCGGTGACGAACACGTTCCACGAGCACGAGCCGGTGCAGTTGACGCCGTGGGTGGAGCGGACCACGCGGTCGTAGCGCCACCGGTCGCGGTAGAACGACTCCCAGCCGTCGCCGCCGACCTGGTGCAGCGTCCGGCCGTGGTCGCCGACGGTCTCCCTGGTCAGGAAGCGGCGCGCGGCCAGCAGCGGCGCGGCGCCGGGCACCTGGTCGGTCGCGGGCGGGTGGGCGTTCGCAGGGCGCTGCGGCGACACGGGGGTGCTCCTCGGGCGTCGGGATGCGACGGTGTGGGTCCCGCCGGTGACGCGTGGTGTCGCGGCACGCTTACAGCGTCGGTGAGCGCTGTGTTCCGGTCAGGAGCCCGCGGTCCCGAGTACGGCGGGACCAAAGTCCATACCTCCGCCGGATAGCTGCGGCCCGGTGGGCAGCGTGCGGCCCCGGCCTCGGTGGGCGAGGCCGGGGCCGGGGCGGGCCGTTCAGGCGGCTGAGGTGCGGCTCAGGCGCAACTGCCAGACGTCCGGTCCCTCCTGCAGCCACTGCGTCGCGAACCGGCCCGCGTAGCGCTGTTCGATCTCCGCCAGCAGCGGAAGCGGCGCGTGCGGGGCGACCAGCACGAGCCCGCCCGCGCCGGGCAGGGCGTCCAGCGCCGCCAGCACCCGGGCGTGCCGCTGGCCGTGCGGCACCTCGCGGACGTCGATCCGCGGGTCGAGGCTCAGCACCGGCGCCGAGGCGTCCGCGCTGCCGGGGGCGTCTCCGCCGCAGCCGCAGCCTCCACCGCCGCAGCCGCCGGCGGCGGGCTGTGCGGCCGCGGCCGCTTGATCGGGTTGTGACATGAGACCCTCCTCATGGTTTTGACGTCATGTGACGTTATAACGTCTAACACCGTGGAAACCTTCGGCAAAGGCCCGGTCGGCGAGACGATCGACACTCCGCAGCACCGGGCGCTGGGCTCCGACAGCCGGGCGGCGATCCTGCGCCTGGTGCGTGCCGCCGGCGGCGGGCTGACCGCCGCGGAAGTGGCGGCCGACACCGGCCAGCACCCATCGACGATCCGGGCCCATCTGGACCGGCTGGTCGAGGCGGGGCTGCTGGTCCGGGCCCGCGCCAGCGGCGGGCTGCCCGGCCGCCCCGCCTGGCGCTACCGGGCGACCGCCGCCGACCCTGCCCCGGCGCCGTACCGGTCGCTGGCGGCCGCGTTGCTGCAGCACCTGCCGCGCGGCGACGGCGACGTCCGCCCGGCCGCAGCCCAGGTCGGCCAGGACTGGGGCAGGCAGCTCGCGCGCGGCGTCGCGCCGCAGGACGACCCCGTCGACACGGTGACCGCGGTGCTGGACGGCCTCGGCTTCAGCCCGCGCCGCCAGCCCGCCGGCCCGCAGGCCGCTTCGGTGGAGGTGCACCTGCACACCTGCCCGTTCCTGGAGCTGGTGGGGCAGAACCCGGACGCGATGTGCGGTCTGCACGCCGGGGTGGTGCGCGGTGTCCTGGAGAGCCAGGGCGCGCCCGGCGAGGGCACGGTCCTGGAGCCGTTCGGCGCGCCGGGCGCGTGCGTGGTGCACCTGCCGGTGCTCGCGCGGCGGGCAGCGGACGCGCCGTGACCGCCCGGCCGGCTGTCGGCTGGCGGCTGCCCGCGCTGGCCGCGGCGGGGCTGTGCCTGGCCGGCGGCCTGTACGCGGCGCTGCTGCTGCTCGGCACACCGGTGCCGGCGCCCCCGGCCGCCGTGGAGACGGTGCACGGGCCGGTAATGGTGTTCGGCGTCGTCGGCACCCTGGTCGCGCTCGAGCGCGCGGTAGCCCTGGGCCGCCCGTGGGCGCTGCTGGCACCGGCCTGCTCCGGCGCGGGTGGGCTGGTGCTCCTGGCGGCCGGGCCGGGTCAGCCGGGGATGTTCCTGCTGATGCTCGCAGCGGTGGTCCTACTCGGCGTCTACCGTGCGCTGTGGGCGCGGCAGCAGTCCGTGGCGCTGCTGGCCCAGGGCCTCGGCGCCTTCGCGTGGTACGCCGCCGCGCTGCTGTCGCTGGCCGGCTTCCCGGTCGCCGACACGGTCGGCTGGATGACGGTCTTCGTCGTCGCCACGATCGCCGGGGAACGCCTCGAACTGGCCCACGTCGGGCTCACCGCACCGCACGCCGAGCCGTGGTTCCTGGCCGCGCTGACCGGCCTGACCGTGACCGCCGCCGCCGCGACCGTGTGGCCCGAGGCGGGCACCCGGCTCTTCGGGCTCGCGCTGCTGGCGATGACCGCCTGGCTGGCCGTGCACGACGTCGCCCGGCGCACCATCCGCGGCGCCCGGCTGCCCCGCTACATCGCCGCCGGGCTGCTCGCCGGATACGGCTGGCTGGCCCTGTCCGGCCTGCTCTGGGCCGGCGGCGGACCGGCCGGTGGCGGCGCCCGCTACGACGCCCTGCTGCACGGGGTCTTCCTCGGTTTCACCGTCTCCATGATCTTCGTGCACGCGCCGGTGATCCTGCCCGCGGTGCTGCGCAGGCCGCTGCCGTACCACCCGGTGCTGTACGCGCCGCTCGCCCTGCTGCACGGGTCTCTACTGGTCCGGATCGGGCTGGGTGACGCCGCCGGGCTGGCGGCCGCGTGGCGCTGGGCGGGCGTCGTGAACGTCGTCGCGGTGCTTGCCTTCGCCGCCTGCGCGGTCACCCTGTCGCTCACCCGGGGGCGCCGCTCCTTCCCGCAGCGGACATCGCCTCCTGCCGCGCCGGTGCCGTCATGACCGGCGAGCCCCGCCTCAAGTGCCCGGAATCGGCCGCGCCCGAGCCGCCGGCCCGCCCGCCCCTGTCCGCACCACCTGCTGAGATCGGCAGGCCGCAGGCCCGCACCTCGGGCCGCGCCGGGTGGCACCGCCGCGCCGGGCTGCTGCCGGTGGCCTACCTCTCCGCGCTCGTCGCGATCGGGTTCACCCACCCGTTCCTGCCGGGCTGGCGCTGGCTAGCCATTCACCTGCTGCTGCTCGGCGCGGCCGGCAACGCGATCGTGGTGTGGAGCGCCCACTTCGCCGCCGCCGTGCTCCGGGTACCCGCCCCGGCTCATCGCCGGGGCGAGGCGGCCCTTCTGGCGCTGCTGAACATCGGCGTCGCCGCAGTGCTCACCGGCGGCGGCGGGGACCGGCCGTGGCTCGGCGTGGCCGGAGCGGCGGCGGTGTTCGCCGCCATCGTCTGGCACCTGTTCCGGCTGGCCACGTGGGCGCGCGCCGCGCTGCCCGCCCGCTTCGCGATCACCGTGCGTTACTACGTGTCCGCCGCGGCGGCGCTGCTGGCCGGCATCCCGGCCGGCGCGTGGATGCTCGTCGTGGACGACGCCGGCCGCCCCCGGCTGCTGCTCTTCCACGCCCACGTCAACCTGCTCGGCTGGATCATGCTGACCGTCCTCGGCACGGTGTTGACGCTCTGGCCGACGGTGCTGCGCACCCGGATGGCCGACGGCGCGGTCGCCGCGGCCCGCACGGCGCTGCCGCTGACACTCGCCGGGCTGGCGCTGCTCGCCACCGGGCTGTTGACCTGGTGGACGGCCGTCACCGTGGCCGGGCTCGCCGTCTTCGCCGCCGCCATCGTGATCACCGCCGTACCGGCGGTGCGGGCGGCGCGGCACCGGCCGCCCGAGTCGTTCGCCGCCTGGTCGATCGCGGCGGCCGCCGGGTGGCTGCTGGTCGCGCTCGGCGTCGACGCGTACACCGTGCTGGTCTCGCCCGGCGCGCCCGAGGCCGCCGGACGCTTCGGCGATGTACTGACCCCGCTGCTGGTCGGCTCGGTCGCGCAGGTCCTGATCGGCGCGTTGTCCTACCTGCTGCCGATGGCGCTGGGCGGCGGCCCGGCCGCGGTCCGCGAGCGCACGGCGCTGTTCGAGCGGCACGCGGCGCAGCGGGTGGCCATGGCCAACGCCGCGCTGCTGGTGTTCCTGCTGCCGGTGGGCGCTTACGTCCGGATCACCACGTCCCTGCTCCTGCTGGCCGCGTTGCTGCGGTTCCTGTGGCCCGCGGTCCGCGTACTGCTGTCCGCTCGGAGGTAGCCCCGTGTCCGTACCCGCAACCGGCGCTCCGAAACCCGGATCGTCCCCCCTCGCCCCACCGGCCGCGCCGGCCGCGCCGCGGCCGCTCGGCGGGTTCGCGGCCGGGCTCGCACTGGTCCTGCTCGCCGTGCTCGTCGGCGTGGTCGCCGAACGCGCGAGCGGCGGCTCTTCGAGTGCGGTACCCGCGGCCGCCACCATGGCCGCGCCCACCGGGCGCACGACCACGGTCGCGGTGACCGCCGAGGGCATGCGCTTCCAGCCCTCGCAGATCACCGTCCCGGCCGGCGATCGGCTGATCATCGAACTGAGCAACCACGACACCCGCCGTCACGACCTCGTCCTGGCCACCGGTGCCAAGAGCGGCGCGGTCGGCGCGGGCGGCACGGTCCGCTTCGACGCCGGAGTGATCTCCGGGCCGGTGTCCGGCTGGTGCTCGCTGCCCGGACACCGGCAGGCCGGGATGACGCTGTCCATCAGCACCGGCGCCCACCCCGGTGGCCACGCGGCCCCCACCGCCGCCGCGAGCCCGCAGGCGGCGCGGATCGACTTCATGGCCGCGCCCGGGCCCGGATTCCAGGCTCACGACGCCACGGCGCCCGTGCCGCCGACCGGGCGGGTGCACCGGCTGGACCTGCGGGTACAGGAGGTGCAGCGCGAGGTGGCGCCCGGCGTCCGGCAGCAGCTGTGGACGTTCAACGGGACCGCGCCCGGGCCGGTGCTGCGGGGTCGGGTCGGTGACACCTTCGAGATCACGCTGAGCAACGACGGCAGCGTCGACCACGGCGTCGACTTCCACGCCGGAGCCCTGGCCCCGGACGGCCCGATGCGGCCGATCGAACCCGGCGAGCGGCTGACCTACCGGTTCACCGCCACCAAGGCCGGCATCTGGATGTACCACTGCTCGACGATGCCGATGCTGCTGCACATCGGCAACGGCATGTACGGCGCCGTCATCATCGACCCGCCCGGCCTGGCCCCGGTGGACCGCGAGTACGTCCTGGTGCAGTCCGAGCTCTACCTCGGCCCTCCGGACGAGCCCGGCGACCTGGCCAAGATGCAGGCCGAACGTCCCGACGCGGTGGTGTTCAACGGCCATGCCACCCAGTACGCCCACCACGCGCTCACCGCCCGCGCCGGGGACCGGGTGCGTTTCTGGGTGCTCGACGCCGGACCCAGCCGCAGCTCGTCGTTCCACGTCGTCGGCGGCCAGTTCGACACCGTCTACGCCGAGGGCCGCTGGCTGCTGCGCCCGGCCGACCCGGGCGGGGCGCAGGTGCTGCAGCTGCACCCGGCCGGGGGCGGGTTCGTGGAGACGGTGCTGCCGGAGGCCGGGCACTACCCGTTCGTCAGCCACGCCATGGTCGACGCCGAACGCGGCGCCCGCGGCGTCATCGAGGTGAGCGCGCGTTGACATCTCCCCCAGCTGGAGCAGGGGGATTCGACCCTCGCGGTTCGAACTTTCTGCTTCGCAGCCCGTTGCCGACCTGGGTTACCAGCAAGGAGCGGTGTACCGCCCATCGGTCTTACACAGGCTCCACAGACCTGACTTCCCGCCAGCCCGGCGGTAGGCCCGGCCGACTTGGTTTTCGCCGGCCAGGCCGCAACAAATTAGCACACCTGTTCACTTCCGCGACACCGGTGGGTGCCGGATTCGCCTTGACGGCGAACCGGCTTCTCCTGCCCTGCTCCCCAGGCGTTCCGTTTCCTCTCCGGCCTGAAGGCCGGAATATCCACGGAGGCATCCGATGACCGTGGCCGCTCCCCTCGACCGGCCGCCGCGGCGCGTCCGGCGGTCCGGCAGCGCGCGGCGGTTCGTGCCGCCGCAGCACGGCGCCTGGGCGATGCTGCTCGTGCCGTACCTGGCCGGGCTGCTCGTGGCGGGCTTCCGCTGGCTGGACCTGCCGCTGCTCGGCGCCTGGGTGGCCGGTTACCTGCTGTCCTACTTCGCCCTGCAGGCGGTCAAGACCGGCCGGCTGCGCAGGTTCGGCCCGCAGCTGGCGCTGTACGGGCCGGTCACCGCCGTGCTCGCCGCGCCGGTGGTTGTCCTGCGATCGGCTGTGCTGCTCTTCGCACCGGCGTACGCGGCGCTGCTCGGGGTCAACGTCTGGTACGCCCGCCGCCGCCGGGAACGGGCGCTGCTCAACGATCTCGCCTCGGTGGCGCAGAGCTGCCTGATGGTCTTCGTCGTCGCGGTCGTGGCCCACGTGCCGCCCGGCCGGGTGCTCGCGCCGTTCGTCATCGTGCTGCTCTACTTCACCGGCACGGTGCTGTACGTGAAGACGATGATCCGCGAGCGGGGCAGCGCGGCGTACCGGCGCGCCTCAGTCGGATTCCACGCGCTGGCGCTGGTCGCCGCCGCCGCGCTCGGCCCGGTCCCGGCTGCGGTGTTCGCCGTGCTGCTCGCCCGTGCCTGGGCACTGCCCCGGCACCGGCTCACGCCCAAGCAGGTCGGTCTCGCCGAGATCGCGGCCAGCGCCCTGGTGCTGACCGCTGCCGCCCTGTCCTGAGCCGACTCGGATCCGAGCCCTCCCCGAACGGAAGCACTGCCGCACAACGCCTTTTCGCGGGGGACCTTGGTCCTGCCCGGCGGTGAGTATCGGCCCTGCCCCCGGCCGCTGTACGGCCCCAGGATCGCTCACATCGAGCCAGAGAGGGGCTGGGCCATGTGCTACCACGAGACGCTCACCGACGGCCGCCGCGCGCAGCGGACGGGTCAGCTGGCGGGTGCGCACGGTGGACCCGCATGACCGGCGGCAGCGCTGCGCGGCCGGGCCTGCGAGCGCCCCGCCAGGACGTCGCCGAGCGGCCGTTCATCGTCATCTGGGAGGCCACCCAGGCGTGCCCGCTGGCCTGCCGCCACTGCCGCGCCACCGCCCGCCCGGCGCGTGATCCCGGTGAACTCACCACCGGCGAGGCCGTGGATCTCATGGCCCAGGTGGCCGCGTTCGGCCGCCCCGCGCCGCTGTTCGTCATCACGGGCGGCGACCCGTTCCAGCGCCCGGACCTGTACGACCTCGTGCGGCAGGGCACCGGCCTGGGCCTGGCGGTGTCGGTGTCGCCCTCGGGGACGCCGACGCTGACCCGCGAGGCGATCGGGAGGCTGCGCGACGCCGGAGCCCGTGCGATCTCGCTGAGCCTCGACGCGGCGGACGCCGTCGCGCACGACGGGTTCCGCGGGGTGGCGGGTGTGCACCGCTGGACGGTCGACGCCTGGCACGCCGCGCTCGGCGCCGGGCTCAAGGTTCAGATCAACACCACCGTCACCCGCGACACCGTGCTGGAGCTGCCCGGGATCGCCGCCCGCGTCCGCGACTACGGCGCCATGCTGTGGAGCGTCTTCTTCCTGGTGCCCACCGGCCGGGGCCGCGCGCTCTCCGGACTCGACCCCGCGCAGACCGAGGACGTCCTGCACGCGCTGTACGACCTGGGCGAGCACGTGCCGGTGAAGACGACCGAGGCGCACCATTTCCGCCGGGTCTGCCTGCAGCGGGCCGCGCTGGAGGCGCGCGGGCTCGACCCCCGCCAGGTGCTGGGCCTCGGCCCCCTGTACGACCGGCTGCGCGCCGGTTTCGACGAGCGCGGGCTGAGCGGGAGCCCACGCCGGGCCCGCCGCCCTCCGATGCGCGTCAGCGCCGGCAACGGCTTCGTGTTCGTGTCCCACCGCGGCGCCGTTCACCCCAGCGGATTCCTCCCGCTGGGCGCGGGCAACGTCCGGCACGAGCGCCTGGCCGACGTCTATCGGGAATCGGTGCTGTTCCGGGCACTGCGCGACGTCGACCAGCTCGGCGGCCGCTGCGGCCGCTGCGAGTTCCGCACGGTCTGCGGCGGCTCCCGCGCCCGCGCCTACGCGACCACCGGTGACGTGTACGCCGAGGAACCGGCCTGCGCCTACCAGCCGGGCTCGTTCGCTCTCGCGCTGGCCGCCGGCGATCGCCCGGCCGGGATTCACCCGCCCGGAGACGACTTGTCCGCACCGCGAGCCGTGATGGACGGCCACGACAGCGAGGAGAAGCACTGATGAGTACGCGAGCCGGGCGCAAGCAGGCCGCCCGGGTGGTCCGTGAGCAGCTCGCGCTGGAGCGCCGGCGGCGGCGCACGGCGGTGACCTCGGCCGTGGCGGCCGTGGCGCTGCTCGTCGCGGGCATCGTCGGCTACGGCGTGTACCGCTCGCAGCAGCCCGCCGCAGGCTTCGCCGCGCCCGCGTCGGCGACCGACGACCGCACCGGGGTGCGCGTGGGCGACGGCCCCGTGACGGTCGAGGTGTATCTGGACTACCTGTGCCCCGCCTGCCGGCAGTTCGAGCAGCAGGCCGGCGCGACCATCGAGCGGCTGCTCGCCGAGCGGCGCATCACGATGGTGTACCACCCGGTCGCCATCCTCGACCGGTACTCCACCAACGACTACTCGTCCCGGTCCGCGGCGGGAGCAGGCTGCGCCGCCGACGCCGGCCGGCTCGTCCAGTACACCAATGCGCTCTACGCCGACCAGCCCGCCGAAGGCGGCGCCGGGCACACCGACGACCGGCTGGTGGAGATAGCGGCAACCGCCGGCCTGTCCGATGACACGTTCGGCCCGTGCCTGCGCGACGGCCGGTACGCCGACTGGGTCACCCACGTCACCGACGGCATGAGCCGACGGGGCGTCAACGGCACGCCCACGGTGTTCGTCGACGGTCGGAAGCTGGCCAACCCCACCGCCCAGACCCTGCTCGCGGCGGTCGAGCAGGCGTAGGCCGCCGAGTTCGCGGAGGAGCCGACATGTTCGACGACGTGCGGGCGGCGTGCCGCCGCGACCCGGCGCTCTACGGCATCCGGGTGGCGGAGGTGCTGCTGTATCCGGGGCTGTGGGCGCTGTGGGCGCACCGGCTGGCGCACCTGCTGCACCGCGGCCGCGTGCCGCTGGTCCCGAGGGCGATCTCGCAGCTGGCCCGCTGGGCCACCGGTGTCGAGATCCATCCCGGCGCCCGGATCGGCCGGCGGCTGTTCATCGACCACGGCGCAGGCGTCGTCATCGGCGAGACCGCCCGGGTCGGCGACGACGTCACGATGTACCACCGGGTCACGCTGGGCGGCCGTGGCTGGTGGGCCGACGGCAAGGCCGCCCGCCGCCATCCGAGCGTCGGCGACCGGGTGGTGCTCGGCGTCGGCGCCACCCTGCTGGGGCCGATCCGCGTGGGCGACGACGCCCGGATCGGCGCGCACTGCCTGGTGCTGGCCGACGTGCCGGCCGGAGCCCGGATGCGGGCACCGGCGGCGGTTCCCGCCCGGCTTGGCACCGGCCCGACTCTCCCGGACCTCAGCGAACCGACAGGAGCACTGGATGATCTATCAGAACGTGACCGAGATGATCGGCCGCACCCCGCTGGTGAGGCTACGGCGCTTCGCCGGTGACACCCCCGGCCGACTGGTGGCCAAACTGGAATCGGCCAACCCCGGCGGCAGCGTCAAGGACCGCATCGCGCTGGCCATGATCAAGGCCGCCGAAGAGTCCGGCGAGCTGGTGACCGGGGCCCGGATCGTGGAGGCCACCAGCGGGAACACCGGCATCGGCCTGGCCATGGCCGCGGCTGCGCTGGGGTATCGGCTGACACTGACCATGCCGGAGAGCATGAGCGTGGAGCGTCGCGCGCTGCTCGCCGCGTACGGCGCGGACGTGATCCTCACCCCGGCCGGGGAGGGCATGCCAGGCGCCGTACGCCGGGCGCGTGAGATCGCCGAGCGGGAGGGCGCCTTCCTGGCCCGCCAGTTCGACAACCGGGCCAACCCGGAGGTGCACTACCGCACCACCGCCGGGGAGATCTGGCGCGACACCGACGGAGAGGTCGACGTGCTGGTGGCCGGTGTGGGCACCGGCGGCACCATCACGGGCGTCGGCCGGCTGCTCAAGGAGCGGCGTCCGGCCACCCGGGTGATCGCGGTCGAACCCGCCGAGTCACCCGTGCTCTCGGGCGGCGCGGCCGGCCCGCACGGCATCCAGGGCATCGGTGCCGGTTTCGTGCCGGCCGTGCTCGACACCGCCGTCATCGACGAGATCGTTCGCGTGGACGTCGAACAGGCCCGTGCCGCCGCGCGCCGGCTGGCCCGCACCGAGGGATTGCTGGCCGGTGTCTCGGGTGGCGCCGCGCTGCACGCTGCCCTCGCCGTGGCGGGCAGGGCCGAGCATCGCGGCGCCGCGATCGTCGTGATCCTGCCGGACACCGGCGAGCGGTATCTCAGCACGCCGCTCTTCTCGGCGGACGGCGGCGAGCAGCACCGGCATCAGGACGGCCACACTTCACGGCTGCCGGTGGCTTCACCAGCCGGGTCGTGATGACCAGGGGTACGGCGCTGCGCGCCGTACCCCTGGTCATGTCTGCGACGCCGGTGAGACTAGCCGGTCTCGGCGTCCGATGCGGGGCGCGCCGCGGTCGGCTCCGCCTCGGCGGCCACCCGGGCAAGCCATCCATCGGCCGACACCGCCGTCCGTGGCCAGACGACCAGCACCACTGCCACGGCCAGCAGCAACCCGTCTCGCGGCAGCTCCCAGCCGTACTGCGGGCTCTGGCCGGCGGCGAGCGCTCCCCCGCCGCCGAAACAGCCGCAGTCGATGGACAGCCCGCGTGCCCACGCCGAGATGATGCCCGCGGTGAATGCCGTCAGCAGCAGCGCGGACACGGCCGCGGCGAACCTGGTGGCCAGCCCCGCCAGGAGCAGGATGCCCACCGTGATCTCCAGAAACGGCAGGACCGCACCGGCCGTCTCCGCTGCCTCGTAAGGCATGAGCTGGTAGGCGCCGACGGCGCGCACCGAACCGGCCAGGTCGGTCACCTTCAGCGCCCCCGCGACGAAGAGCACCGCTCCCAGCACCAGGCGAAGCGCGGTGCCCGACCAGGCTCGGGCACACCCGCCGCCCGCCGTCATCGCTGCCGCCCGGCTGCGCCGCCGCTTTCCGCGGGTCGTGGGTCCAGCCGTTCCCACGCGGGGATCGGCAGCGCGATCACGGCGGCCGGGAACAGCCCGTGTTCCTCGTTGTCGATGTGCCGGCGCAGCCGTTGCAGCGCCCCGAGCACCGCCGGCCAGTCCGGGCCGGACCGGTCCACGGCGTTCAGGACACCGTGGATGTCGTCGTGCTCGGCGCACAGCTGCTCCACCGCCCCGGCCAGGCTGCCCTCGGCGCGCAGTTCGGCGAACAGGCCTCGCTCCTCGGCGGCGGTGTGCGGCTTGAGTAGCCCGAGCAGGGCGTCCAGCAGCGCCTGGGGGTAACCGGCGCCTTTGGTGATCGCGTCACGCAGCCGCCCGGCGGCTTCGGCTATCGCCTCATGTTCGGCGGTGAGCCGGCCGATGAGCGGGAACTCCCGGCACCCGCAGTAGTTGCACACGACGTCGGCTTCCTCTCTCGTGATGAATCGCTGCCCCGGCGGAGCCCGAGGCCGGCGGCGTGCGGCTGATGTCGGTCATCTGGTGACCTGGACGACGCCGTGCGCTCCGGCTTCGGCGTGGCGCATGTCGTGGTCGACGAAGGGGTAGCCGCCCGGTTCCGCGAAGGTCATCTCGACGAAGCCGCCCTGGGCCGGAGCCAGGTCGAGCACCTGCGCCGCGCCCGCACCGGGGCGCAGCAGGTAGGCGCCCTCCCGGTAGACGGTGTCGAAGCGTGTACCCACCACGTGGAAGGCGGTCCTGGAACCGGGACCGGCCGACACCACCCAGAACCGCACCCGCTCGCCGACCTTGGCGGGCAGGGGTGCACCGTCGTACTGATTGGCACTGCCGTTGAAGACCCAGCCGTCGGGGGTGCCCGCCCGCAGCGCCGCGGTGACCGGCTCGCCGCCGGGTTCACCGTGGTATAGCTCGCTGGCGACGATCACGTACTCCCGGTCGGCCGGGGCCAGGTCCGGCGGGTCGATGATGACGGCCCCGAACATGCCGGCGCTGATGTGCTGGGTCATCGGCATGGTGCCGCAGTGGTAGAGCCAGGCACCGGCCTTGTCGGCCAGGAACCGGTAGACCAGCCGCTCGCCGGGTTCGATGGTGCGCATCATGCCGTCCGGTGCGGTGGCCCCGGCGTGGAAGTCGATGCTGTGGCCGAGGGTGCCGCGGTTGACCAGGGTGATCTCGAATTCGTCACCGACCCTGCCCCGCAGTGTCGGCCCCGGCACCGAGCCGCCGAAGGTCCAGCTCTTCTGCCGCAGGCCCGGCGCGACCTCGATCTCCTTGTCCACCACGGGCAGTTCGACGCGGTGCAGCCTGCCGGTGGGCGCCGGTGGCAGGACGGCGTCGTGCGCGGTGAAGCCGGTGCTGTAGGCCGCGCCGGGGTCCGGAGCAGGTCCCGTCGCGGTGGTATGCCCGCTGTGGCCCTGCGCAGCGGCGGCGGCCCCGCCGACCTTGATGGTCAGCGCCATCCCGGCCGCGCGGTGCCCGGGCACGGCGCACCACGCCTTCACGTCCGCGGCGACGACGCCGACGTCGATACTCGCCTGCTGGCCCTTGCGCAGCAGCGGCGTCCTGGGGCCGCCGTCGACGCGCAGGTCGTGCCGCTGGCTGTCGGTGTTCGTGACGGACAGGACGAGCCGCGTGCCGGCCGGGACCTCGATCACCGATGGCGTGGCGCGCATGCCGCTCAGTGCCACCTCGACCGTACGAGCCCCGGCCGAACCGGCCGCATGAGCGCCGCCGGAGGCGTGCTCGTCCAGCGGGACCGGCCCGGCGAAGGCCACGGCCACCACGATCGCCGTCACCGTGAGCACAGCCGCCGAACCGAAGGCGGTGATCCGCCCGCGTACGCCCGGGCGTGCCAGCTTGGGTGCGATCAGCCAGCCGGCGCGCAACACGAAGTCCGCTCCGACGCCGAGCACCAGGATCAGGCCTACGGGTCCGGCCCAGTCGGCCGCCGGGGACAGGACCAGACCGGCGACACCGGCGTTCAGCGCACCGGCCCGCACCGCCCAGCCCCGGTGCAGGTGCTCCCGAGCGCGGCGGACCTCGGCCGGGCCGCCGCCGATGACGACGGGCAGCAGGAACGTCAGCGAGCCGATCAGCACCTGCCCGATCACGCCGACGAGCAGCATCGGGCCCAGCCGGTCGAGCCCGTCACCCGACGCCCCGGAAGCGATGACGACCAGGTCGGCGACCACTGCGACCAGCAGCCACCCGATGGAACCGGCCAGCAGCCACGCGGCGCCGCTGACCGGACGGCGGTGCAGCAGCGTCGCGGCGAAGGGCACCATGGCGGCGAGCACGCCGACGGCGTAGCCGCCGACCCCGACGACCGTGATGAGCGGGCTTCCGGCCAGCATGCCGACGACGGCGACCACCAGCCCGGCAGCCAGGGCACGCAGGCACCAGCGGGCCGCGACGTGCGTGACGCCGGAGATGGTGGTGCCCACTGCCGACGGCCAGAGCATGAACAGTGTGCCGACCACCGTGAGCAGCACCCAGCCGCCGATGTTCAGATGAGCATGGGCCAGGTGCAGCCGTTCGTGCCACGCTGCGCCGCCCACGCCCAGCCCCAGCAGGGCGCCCAGCGGTGCCCCGGCCAGCAGCGCCGCGCAGGCGAGCAGGTAGTAGTCGACCAGCGGCGCCAGCCTGCCGCCCAGCGACCGCAGCCGCATCCGCAGCAGCACGTAGGCGTGCGCGGCGATCGCCGCGGTGACGACGGTCGCGCCGGCCGCCAGCAGCACGGTGACGTCGGAGCTGACGCCCGCCAGGACGGCGGCCTGGCCCGCGGTCAGCAAGGCCAGCCGCGCGGCGGACCAGCGGCGGTCAGGTGCCTGCGCGTGCAGCAGCGCCACCGAGAAGTGCTCGCTCCACACGACGATCGCCGTGGTCACCGCGCCCAGCAGGAACAGGTGCACCGCCAGCCAGGGCTCGGCCGCGGTCGCTCCCGTCGCGGTGATGACGGTGAGCGCGAGCCAGCCCAGCACCAGCGCGTTCGCCCAGCCGTGCCAGGCCCACCGCCAGGTGGGCGGCTCCGGCCGGGAGGTCGATGTGGACAGGCCGACGGGCTTTCTCATCACTGCCACCAGTCTTCGTTGTCGCGGTCGCTGCGCCGGGCGGTCCGGCTACTCCTGCGTGAGCAGGTGGTGCAGCACGTCAAGGGCACTGAAGTCGTCACCGGCGCGCTGGCGCAGCCCGGCCAGGAACTCGAGCTCCTGGCCGATCGTGACCAGCGGCGGTTCGTCGTAGTCACCGGACCTGCGCTGGCCGAGCGCGATCGTCGCGGTCAGGCCGTTGCACAGGCACCGGCTGCCGACCGCCTGCTCGGCCGAGCCGCCCTTGCGGACGAAGTCGTCGACCGGCTCGGCCGGGCAGCGGAAACCCACCCCGCCGCCGGGCTTGCGGTAGGGCGTTCGCAGGTAGCTGAGATCGCATCTGCGCGGCCGCGCGGCGTACACCTGCGGGTCCGCCACGGTGCCCGCCAGCTGGGCGACCTTGAACGGGAACCCGGTGGGCGAGGCCCCGGGATCATTACGCACGGCGAGCACGCCGGCCGCCGCGTCCCGCAGCAGCCGCTGCCGCAGCGAGCCGGCCATGCCGGATTCCCGGCACAGGGCGAACGCCGACCCGACCTGCACGCCGACGGCACCGGCGGCCCGTGCCAGCGCCAGCGGGCGAGGCCCGGCCTGACCGCCGGCGACCCAGAACGGCAGACCGCACGCGGCCACCTTGGCCAGGTCCAGCGCGTCACGCTCGCCGTATACGGGCTCGCCGCCCGCGTCGAGGGCCATCCGGCCCCGGGGCCGTGCGCTGTGCCCGCCCGCTGTGGCGCTCTCCACCACGAAACCGTCCGGGCGGGTGCGTTCGCTGCGGGCCAGGTATCCGGCCAGTGACGCGGACGACACGACAGCCAGGAAACGCGGCCGGCGCAGTGGTGGGTGATCGGGCAGCAGCTCGCGTGGGTCGAGCCGCACCGTGTGCCGCTCGGCGGCGTCGGCGCCCTCCACGGCCACCGGCAGTTCCACGGGCAGGTGCCGGGCCAGGGCGTCGAGCAGGCCGGGGATCTCCGTGGGGAGCCCGGCGCCCATCAGCACGTAGTCGACACCGGCCAGCATGGCCCCGTACAGGGAGGACGGTGTGGCCAGCTGGATCTTCTCGAGGTAGTTGATGCCGACCACGCCGCCGTGTCCCTCCTTGGCCAGGAAGACCTCGGCGAAGTTCGCGGCCACGGTGAGCTCGACGGCCTGCGGCCGCGGTCGCAGGCTGAGCCGCGGAACGGGCCGAAACGGCCGGCCCTGCGGCAGACCCTCGGGCCGGAAGTAGCGGTCCAGCACCCGCTCGGCCACCTGCGGTGCGGGAAACGCGGCCAGTGCCCGGCGCAGATGCCCGCCGGGGTCGCCGAGTTGCAGCCGCCGGGCGAGCAGCGTGTCCAGCGCCACGCCGGAGACCACGCCCAGCTGGCCCGCGGCCGAGACCGTGCGGGCCAGCTGCCAGCTGGACACGCCGACCCCCATCCCGCCCTGGATGACGACCGGTAGATCGGCGTGCCTCATCCGCTGAGCCCTTCTGTCGCCTGCGATGTCACCACCGCAAGCATCGAAGCGCGTTGCACCGCCGCAGCAGGGCCTTTGGTCCCGACCTCAGGTCACCGCAGTCCCTTTGGAGGGGCGGGACTTTCGGCGCCTCACCACGTGACGGCAGACCCTGCCGCGGCACAGCTCCGCGCAGCGAATGTGGGCGTGTCAGTGGTTCGACCCATCGGAGGTGCACCATGACCAGTCCCGTCCTCGCCGACCATCCCGTGCAGGTACGCACGTACGGGCGGGTGCCGGCCGAGCTGATCTCCTACGCCGCGCGCAAGGTCGAGGTGGTGCTGCGGCACGCCCCGGCTCCGGTGCTGCTGGTGCGGATCAAGCTCAGCCACGACCGCGGAGCCGCGCCGTCGGAGGCCTGCGTGCGCGTCGACGTGGACGTCAACGGCGCCGATGTGCACGTTCGGGCCGCGGCCCCGACCCTGACCGAGGCGGTGGACCTGATGCAGCGCCGCCTGCGCGCTCGAGTCCAGCGTGTTCACCGGCGCTGAGCAGGCAACGGGCACGGCCGGGAGGGCGCGCGCCCTCCCGGCCCCGGCGCGTCATCTGGGGCCGGTGAGCTTGTCGAGCACGACCAGGTAGCGGCACGGGGCTGTGGTCGGGTTGACGAACACGCTGTCGGCCGGCGGGCCGAGCTGCAGGCAGTCGCCGGCGTCGAGTTCGTGGACCTGCTCGCCCTCGACGAAGCGCAGGTGGCCGGAGAGTATCCAGATCTGCTGGTTGATGAAGCGGTATGTCTGCGCCGGGTAGGCGACCTCGGCTCCGGGCGGCAGTTCCACCTCGACCAGTTCCAGGGCGGTGCTCCCCGGTGGTGATACGGCGCGGCGGACGTAGCCGGTCTCGGGGTCGGTCCACACCGGCTGGTCGTCGCGCCGGGCGAGCTGCACGGCGCCGCCCTCGGCCCGTGCGATCAGCTCCGACAGGGTGAGACCGAGCGCGCCGGACAGCCTGGCGAGCAGGGCCGCGGTGGGCTGTGCGTCACCGTGCTCGACCTTTGAGATCATCGCGCGGGACACCCCGGAGATGTCGGCCAGGGCGGCGAGGGTGAGTCCCCGCTCTTCGCGGGCCGCGCGCACGGTCGAGGCCAGGGCCTTGCTGAGGTCGTCGGTCACGTTGACACTATAGTAGATGTCATGCCTACTATAGTAGGCATGATTGGGGATGGGATCATCCGCCGCGCGACCGCGGACGACGCCGCCGCCTGCGCCGCGATCTACGCGCCGTACGTCACCGACACCACGATCACGTTCGAGACCGAGGCGCCCACCGTCGCGGAGATGGCCCGCCGCATCGAGGCCGCCAACGAGCGCCACGCCTGGCTGGTGCTGGTGGTGGACGGCGCGGTCGCCGGCTACGCCTACGGTACCGAGCACCGGACCCGTGCCGCCTACCGCTGGGCCTGCGACGCCAGCATCTACCTCCACACCGGACGCCGCCGCACCGGTGCCGGGCGGGCGCTGTACGCCGCGCTGCTGCCCATCCTCGCCGCTCGCGGGTACCGCCGGGTGATGGGCGGCGTGACACAGCCCAACGAGGCCAGCATGGGACTGCACCGAGCCTTCGGCTTCTCCGACGTCGGGACCTATCGCAAGGTCGGCTGGAAGCTGGGTGCCTGGCACGACGTCACCTGGCTGCAACTCGACCTCACCCCCGACGAGGACCCGACCGCACCACCCGCCGACCCGCGGTGAGCGATCGGCGGCCGCCGGGTCGCCAGGTCGTGTCAGTGCTACACCACGGGTGGCCGTATCCAGGCGGTGGTCCGGCGGAGCGTGATCACGATGTCCTGATCACGAACACCACGATCAGCCCGAGACCGAACCCGGCCGCTTCGTCGGCCGGGCTAGCGCCACTGATACGTACGTGGATCCTGGCGCATGAAGCGGTTGGGAAAGATGTCCCATGCCCAGACGTACAGCGTCTGGTAGGCGCGAGGGTCCACCTCGGGTTTGCCACGAGGCCCGGGGCGCTCGTGAAATGCCGTGGTGCGCATCGCCTTGCCGTTCGGGCAGGTTCGGTACGACTCCAGCTTCCGGTCCACCACCAACTGCAGCTCGACGCACCACTCGACGTAGTGCCGTTCGGTCCGGGCCGTGATCTGGAAGACCACCTGCTCGCCGTGCGAGAGCGTCGTCGTCTCCTGGGTACTGAAGTAAGGGCTGCCGAACTTCCCCGTCTTTCCGTCGAGTGTCCTGGCGACGGGTTCGTTCTCGTCGAGGTCGAAGCCGATCGAGGTGAGCGTGTCCCCGCCTTGGGGGCCGGCCATGAGCAGCGTGCCCGCGAGTGGCTCACCGCGCCGGACCACGCTCGCCTTGATGTTGACGATCCGCACGGTCGTGGACTTCAGCCGGCCTTCGACCACGAGCTTGAGGAAGCTGACCTCAGGATCTGCACCGCCACGCCCTCGTGCCCAGCTACGCAGCGGCTCGATGTCACCGGCGTCCATGTCGTGAGTCGTGCTGTAGGGGTTCGCCAGCAGCCTCTCCTCGTCGGCCGTGGCCGTCAGTGGCTCCGGTAACACCCAGGTCTCACCCTGAATGTTCTGGTCTCGCTCGACGATCGCGGTGACGCTGACCGTCTGCTGGTCGGTGATCGCGTCGTATCCTTTGTCCACCGCGCTTCGGACGCCCGCAAACAGCTGCTCACCCGCGCCCTGACCGAGTGACGTCACGACGGTGCTGACAGCGACGGCCGCCAGCGTGCCGACGTAGATGACCATCTTCCTGCTCCGACGTGGCGGCGTGCCGGAGTCTGAGCCGGACGAGGGTTCCGGCGCCGCCCCCGTTGCCCGGAGGTGGGAGCCCCGTCTGGCACGTCCGCGTCGCCCCATGCACTCTCCTCGACCGCGCGTAGGTCAGACGACCGTAGCGAAGGTGCGGACCGGCAGGGAAACAGTCCACGACGGAGTGTCGGAGTTCCGTCACCTCGGTGCCGGTGACGTCGTCAGCGCGACGGCGCCCCGCTCGCGAGCGGGGCGCCGCACCTGTGCCGCGACACGGAGGTCAATCCGGCCGCGGCGGGGAGAGCATCACAGGAGGCTGGCTCCGTAGAAGGTCAGCGAACCGACGTACGGGCTGAACAGCGGACGCCGGACCGGTGCGTAGAAGACCCGGTAGGAGCCGGTCTTCCACACCCCGAGCGACACGCAGGGCGTGTCCAGGTAGCCGGCGGTGATCGTGCCGCGGGCCAGTGCCGCGATCTCGATCTTCAACGGCCAGGTGACGAACAGGCCGTGCGAGTAGACCGGGCCGCCGCTGTCGCCGGGCGCGGCGATGCAGTTGCCCGCGGCCGGGGTGCCCGGCACCTTCGCCGCGTAGGTCATCGGCGCCATGCCCAGCACGCTGGTGTTGACCGCGTACACCTTCGCGTTGCAGTGCTCGCCGCTGAACGAGCCGCCGGTGCAGATCCAGTTGCCGACGTAGTCCACCGTGGAGCCGCCGACCCGGATGCTCGACGAGCTGTTCCACGCTCCGGTGTAGATGCGCCCAGCGAAGGTGCGGTTGGGCGGCCGGTTGAGCATCTGCGTGTCGCGGGCGTTGACGTCGGCGACGATGGTGGTGTTGGGCTGGGTGGCGGTGCCGATCCGGGCGACCTGGCCGTTGTTGCCGCAGTGGCCGGCGGTGAGCATGCGGGGCTGGCCGGCCCAGTTCACGCTGAAGCCGGTGGAGCAGGAGCCGCCCGTGCTGAGGTTGTTCCAGCGGGCGCCGCCCCAGTACGGCGAGATGTCGGCCTGGCGGTTGAACAGCAGGTCGGGCTTGCGCTCGACGGTCACCGACAGCGGCAGGCGGGCCTCGGCCAGGATCGCCTCGCGGTCGGCGTCGGTGCTCACGGTGACGGCCAGGCCCGAGCCGTCGACCTGGGGTGCGGCGGTGCCGACGCGGCTGTCCGCGCCGAGCCGGTCGACCTCGGCGGCGAGCTCGGCCTCGCTGTAGCGGGCGGGCAGGAACTTGACGGGTACGCCGGTGCGCGCCGCGCGCTCCTGGGCGTCGGCGGGGACCTCGCCCTTCCAGTAGATGTGCAGCTCGCCATTCTCGGGGGCGGCGATCGTGCCGGCGTAGCCGGGCGAGTCCACCGAGAGGATGTCGTCGGCGGCGGTGTTGAGGCGGGTCTGCGCCTCGCTGAGGTCCTCCCAGGTGCGGAAGCCGCCGGGGACGGCTTCTGCGGGGGCGGTGCCGGGCTGTTCGGTCTTGGGCTCCTCGGCGGCCGAGGCGCCCGTGGGGGGCAGGAGCACTGCCATGACCAGGAGCGCGGCGACGCTCCAGCCGGTCCTGGCACGGCGGGACGGTGTGTGAGTCATGGCAGCCATGGTCGGAGAGGTCCCGCGGCGGCCGGGGCGATCCTGAACATCGTTGAACATCGCTATATCGCACGTACGATGGACATGCGGCTTCGTCTATCGAGGAGTGTGATGGCCGACGGGGGCACCCTGCAGGACCTCGCCCGGATGCTGCGCCAGCTCAAACGGCGCGACGCCCGGCGGCGGGGCGGCACCGAGGTGACCTACCGTGCGCTGGCCGCCCGGACCGGCTGGTCGACCGGGATCATCGCGCACTACTTCACCGGCAAGACCCTGCCGCCGACGGACCGCTTCGACACCCTCGTCCGGCTGCTGGGCGCCTCCCCCGCCGAGCAGGGCAGGCTCGCGACCCTGCGTGACCGCGTCGACGAGGACCGGCGGCAGCCGGCCGCGCCGGGCACCCAGACCGTCCGGCTGCTCGGCCCGGTCGAGGTGACCGGCCCCCGCGGCCGCGCCACGCTGATCGGCGGCCGCCAGCGCACCCTGCTCGGGCTGCTCGGCCTGCGCGCGGGCAACCCGGTCTCGCACGCCCGGCTCACCGAGGCGCTGTGGGGCGAGCAGCCGCCCCGCACCGCCACCGGATCGCTGTACTCCCACATCGCCCGGGTCCGCCAGGCCCTGGAGGACTGCGGGCTGCCCGGGATCCTGGTCACCCGCGACTCCGGATACCTGCTGGATCTGCGCCCCGGCGACGTCGACGTCGCGCGCTTCCACGACGACGCCGCGCGGGGCAGGCAGGCCCTGGCCCGCGGTGCCGCGGCGGAGGCGGCCGGCTACCTGCTCGACGGGCTCGGGCTGTGGCGCGGCGAGGCTTTCGAGGACGCCGAACCCGCCGGCTGGGCGGCCGCGGAGGTGCGCGGGCTGGCCGAGGCTCGGATGCGCTGCCTGGACGACCTCTGGGACGCCCGCCTGCGCCTGGGTGAACACGTGGCCGCAGTCGACGAGATCGAGCGGCTGCTCGCCGCCGACCCGGGACGCGAGCGCCTGGTCGGGCTGCTCATGCTCGCCCTGTGCCGGTCGGGCCGGCACGCCGACGCCGTCCGGGCATACCAGCGGCTGCGCAGCCACCTGGCCGAGCAGCTCGACGTGGCGCCGGGGCCGGAACTGCAGCGCCTGCACCAGGCGGTGCTGCGCCGCGACGCCGCCGCCGGATTCGACGGCCCGCCGAGCGCGCCCAGACCGGCCCAGCTGCCACCCGCGGCCGGGCACTTCACCGGCCGAGGGCCGGAGGAGGCCGCGCTGGACACGCTGCTGGCCCGGCCGGGCCCGATCGCGGTGATCTCCGGGCCCGGCGGCATGGGCAAGACCGCGCTGGCGGTGCACTGGGCGCGGCGGGTCCTCGACCGCTATCCGGACGGGCAGCTCTTCCTCGACCTGCGCGGCCACGACCCGGCCACCGCGATGCCCGCCCAGGAGGCCCTGGGCCAGCTGCTGCGGGCGCTGGGTGTCACCGCCGACGCGGCCGCGTGCGATCCCGGCCGGTATCGTTCGGCCCTGCACGAGCGCCGGATGCTGATCCTGCTCGACGACGCCGGTTCGGCCGAGCAGGTCGCGCCGCTGGTGCCCCCGGACGCGGGCAGCCTGCTGATCGTCACCAGCCGCCACCAGCTCCCGGCGCTCGCCGTCGACCACGAGGTGGCCGCGGTCAGCCTGGACGCCCTGCCGCGGGCCGAGGCATCGCTGCTGCTGCGCCGGGTGCTGGGCCACGACCGGGTCGATCGGGAGCCCGAGCAGGCCGCCCTGCTGGTGGACCTCTGCGGCGGGCTGCCGCTGGCGCTGCGTATCGCCGCCGCGAAGCTGGCCGCCCGGCCCCTGCGCAGCCTCGCCGAGCTGGTCGGCGAGCTGACCGGCGGGAACCGCCTCGACGCGCTGTCGGTGGCGGGCCACCCCGGTGGGGTCCGGGCCGTGTTCGCCGCGACCTACCAGACGCTGAGCCCGCCGGCCGCGGCGCTGTTCCGGCGGATGGGCCACCATCCCGGCCCGACCTTCACCACCTACCTGGCCACGGCCGTGGCCGGGCAGCCCGCCGCACCGGCGCTCGACGAACTCGCCGCGGCACATCTGATCACCGAGGTCGCCGAGGGCCGATACCGCTTCCATGACCTGATCCGCCTGTACGCGCTCGGCTGTGCCGGTCCCGACGAGGCCGCGCAGACCCGCACCGTGCTGTTCACCTGGTATCTGGCGCTGGGCGAGACCGCCAACCAGCTGCTGGAGCCCGCTCGCGACCGGGTGAAACTGTCCTGGCAGGACCCGCCGCCGAGCCTGCCGCCGCTGCCGGACGCCACCCGGGCGCTGGACCTGCTGGACGACGAACGGCCCAGCCTGCTGCCGGTCGCCCGGCTCGCCGCGACCCACGGCGACCCCCGGATCACCTGGCAGCTGACGTACCTGCTGGCCAGCTACTACACCCACCGCGGCCGCTGGTCGGACTACACCGAGATCTGCCGCGAGGGCCTGGCCGCCGCGCTGCGCCTGGACGACCCGGTGGGCGAGCGGCTCATGCGCAGCGGCCTGGGTGTCGCCTGCAACGTCACCCACCGCCACGAAGACGCCCTGCAGCAGCTCACCCGTGCCCTGGAGCTGATGCGAGAGGGCGGCGACCAGCGCGGGCAGGGCATGGCCCTGAACAACATCGCCCACGCCCATGCCCAGCTCGGCAGGCTCCCCGCGGCCCGGGACGCGTTCGAGCAGGCGCTCGCGCTGCACACCGCGGACAACCACCTGCCCGGCGTCACGCTGGCGCTGAACAACCTCGCCGACATCCATACCCAGCTCGCCGACTTCGAGGCGGCCTTCGGCGCGCTGCGGCGGGCGCTGCGCCTGGCGCGCGACCTCGGCAACGCCCACCTGGAAGGCGCCGTGCTGCAGAACCTCGGCGAGACGCTGCTGGCCGACGGCGACGAGGACGGGGCCCTGCACCACTTCGAGCTGGCGCTGGCGATCCGGCGGCGCATCGGCGAGAAGCGCCGGGAGGCCGGCACCGCCAACGCCATCGGCCTGCTACAGCTGTCGCGCGGCGCGCACGCGAGCGCCCTGGACCACTTCGGCAGGGCGCTCGCGCTGTCCCGCGAGATCGACGACCCGCACCTGGAGTCGGCGACGCTGGCGAACATGGCGCTGCTGGGCTAACGCCAGACGGTCACCCGTGCGCTGCCGGAGACGACCTGACCGCCGGAGAAGGACGAGATGACGACGTCGAAGTGCCTGCCCTGCTGAGTGAACGCGTGCGGCAGCAGCTGGATCGGGACGGCGACGGTGGTGGCTCCCGCGGGGATGGTGATGGTGCGGTCCACGGCCACGTAGTCCAGCCCGGCGAGCAGGTCGCCGTCGGAGGTCCGGAAGTGCACCGTCGCGTCGGCGGTCAGCGGCGTGTTGAGGCCGAACGGCGAGCTGATGATGTTGCCGGATTCGATGGTGCACGGGGTCGCGGGCGTGCCCGAGCCGGGGTCCGGGTCGGGTTTGGTTGTCGGCGACGGTGACGGCAGCGCGGTGGGCGGCGGCGGAGAGGTACGGGGCTCCAGCAGGCACAGCCGGTGGTCGATGGTCGCCGCCCGGAGCTGCGTGTCGTCGTCGAAGATCCGGCCGCGGCCGGACGCGCTCACGATCCGCACGCTCTGGCTGGGGCTGCCGAGGGTGACCGTGAAGTCCTCCAGCAGAGCCTCGGTCAGGACGTCACCGCTGACGGTGGCCCGGATCTGCCTGCTGCCGGTGTCCCCGGCCGGCCACTGGAGCACGCCGCTCGCGAGCTGGTAGTCGCCGGGCCGGCGGGCGGTGCCGTCGGTGACGGTGTAGGCCACCGATCCCGCCGCCGCGCAGGATGCGGTGTACACGGTGAAGGTCAGCGTGCCTGCCGCCTCGGACACGGTGACCTGCGGGTCGATGGCGACCGACCGCTGGCAGTCGGCGGCCGCGCCCGGCAGGTCCGCGACGGCGGAGGCGGCGATGACGGCGGCCAGGGCGGTGACAGCGGCGCCGAGCGCGGGCAGCATCCTCGATTTCATCGTCATCGACGAATCATCGGGCACCGAGCTTGTGGCGAGCTTGTGGAACGCGTGCCAAGTTAATCTACGGCTTTGAATGAATGGCCCGATTCACCGACACGGCGCGGAGCCCGGCGCGTCAGCGGTCGCGGACGAGCCTGACGAGCATCTCGGTGTCGTGGTGGTTGCCGACGAACTCGGTGAACTCGCCGGCCGCGAAGGTCCAGCCGCCTTCGGCGATGAGCGTGCGGAGCTTCTCCATCGGCAGGTGGACGGCCGCCGCGGGCATCTGCCACTCCCCGGCGATGACCTGTTCGGCCCGCTCGGCGAGGGCGTCGAGGGTGTCGAACTCCTCCGGCCCGGAGCCCTCGACCTCGAACCAGTCGCCTTCGGACACCACCCGCATCAGGACCGCTTCGCCCGCCTCCGGTCCGTCGATGTCCTCGGTGATCCAGTCGTGCTCGAAGTAGGAGAAGCGGAGGAGGATGCTCTGCACGGTCATCGGCGCATCGTACAAACGGCGCCGGCACCGCACGGCGCCGCTCGCGGCGGGTCAGGGCAGGTGGGCGAGGAAGTCGGCGTAGAACAGGCCCAGCCCGGCGGCCACACCCGTGCCCGCGATGATCCAGAACCGGGTCACGATCGTGACCTCGTGCCAGCCCACCAGCTCGAAGTGGTGATGCAGCGGCGACATCCGGAACACCCGCCTGCCGGTCGTCTTGTAGGACGTGTACTGGATGATCCGCGACATCGTGATGATCACGAACAGCGCGGCCAGGACCGGCAGCAGCAGCACGGTCCGGGTGGCGACCGCCTGCCCGGCGATGAGCCCGCCGAGGGCCATGGAACCGGTGTCGCCCATGATGATCCGCGCCGGTGACGTGTTCCACCATAGGAAACCGAGCAGCGCCCCGGCCGCGGCACCGGCGATCAGCGCAGTCTCCAGCGGATCCCGGGCCTCGTAGCAGAACGCCGACTGCATCGCCGGATCGGCACACCAGTGCCGGTACTGCCAGAACGAGATCAGCCCGTACGCGGCGAGCACGATGATCGACGTGCCGGTGGCCAGGCCGTCGAGCCCGTCGGTCAGGTTGACGGCGTTCGTGCTCGCCATGACGATCGCGATGAAGACGACCACGGCACCGACCTGGCCGACATTCAGCCAGCTGATCTCGCGGACGAACGACAGCCGGGTGCCGGCCACCGACCACCCGGCCGTGCTCGGAAAGCCCAGCGCCACCACGCCGAATCCCGTGCCGACCATGAGCTGCAGGGCCAGTTTCCAGCGCCCGCTCAGCCCGGCCGTGTTCTTCTTCGTGACCTTCAGGAAGTCGTCGACGAACCCGATGCCACCGCAGAACACCATGAGGCCGAGCAGGACGAACCCGGTCATCGTCGGGCCCGGTGGGACGATCTGCGCCGACGGCAGCGCGTTCATCACCAGGTGGCCGACGATGTAGGCGAGCACGGTGCCGACGATGAAGATCAGCCCGCCCATGGTGGGAGTGCCGCGTTTGGCCTGATGCGCGGCGGGATTTACGTCGCGGATCGGCTGACCGGCGCGCAGCCGGGCCAGGGCGCGGGTGGCCACCGGCGTACAGATCAGAGCGAACACGAACGCGACGGCGGCAGCGACGACCGAGGAGATCATCGGCGGGGTACCTCCCGGCGTAGGAGCAGGCAAGATCACTAAGCCGCACAGTGTATGGGCGCGCGCCCGCCTGCGCCGGACCTCGGCAGCCGCACGAAGCGGCCGAATGTCCGATAAGTCCTGATCGCTCGTCGAGAGACAGGCGACCTCGAACCTCGCCTGAAAGCGACACCCGGCTTGCGATCGCACAGGTCACGACCGCGGGCCCCGCGCGCACCCGCGGGCGGACGGCCCCCGGCGGCCGCGTCGCAGGACCAGGCGGGAACGCCGCGACATCTTCACAGGACCGCCACATCTGACGCCCGCGTCACAACGCGCGACGGCGCCCGATGACCCGCCGCACACTGTTGCGCCGATCCCACCGGATCGTCGCCCGTCGCCAGGATTCCCCGGCATGGCGCACACGCACGAAGTCACCACCGGCCGCGCAGCAAGGACATCGATGTCGATCATTGACGGCGGGCACCGGCGTACCGATGATGTGCGCAGGCTGAATCGAAGGAGGACTCCGATGGACAAGTCGCGCAAGGACCGCGCCGCGGTCAAGGTCACCGGTGCCGTGCTCACCGTGGCCGCAGTGCTGACCACGCTGTACACGCTCGCCGCACCCGCGATCATCATCAAGAAGTGACCGCGGCACTCCGTCACATGCCGTCGACCTCGGGAGCGTCGGTGGCCGGGTGCGCGAGCACGAACCGTTCGATCGCCGCGCCGCTGACGCGGGCGCAGAACTGCCGGTAGCCGGCCGTGCGGCCCCAGTGCGACATGGCCAGGGGCCGCCCGGCCGGGAAGGCGCCGTAGCTGTCGTCCCAGGCCGAGACGATGAACTTCTCGCCGTACGCGTCGCCGCCGAGCTTCACCGCGAGTTCGCGCAGCTCCTCGACCTCGTCGGCGGGCAGCGTGCCGGTGTACCACACGACGGTGTAGCCGTGTTCGAGGTTGTGCACCAGCTCCTCCATCGCCGGCCGGTCCTGCGGCAGGTAGAAACGCCGGGCCCGCTGGGCGGGGTAGACGTAGTGCGGCCCGGACGAGGGAGGCACGGTCTCGTAGCCCACGCGGGTGGCGGTCGGCTGGGAGGTGCCGGGTCCGACGTGCATGCCGACGCCGGAGACCGGGTCGGTCAGCTCCGCGTCGCAGCCGGCCTGCTCGGCGGCGACCCCGAACGAGGCGGCGGGCCGGTGCCGCGGCGACTCGGCGTACGCCCGCACGAACGGCACCGCCGCGGCGGCCAGCAGGCCCAGCCCGACCGCGGCCGCCGCGACGGCGGTACGGGACATCCTCGGCTCAGCCATCGCGGCGCTCCCCCACGAACGTCGCGGCCCACTGCAGCACTTCGCCGATGGGCGGCGCGCCGCGGCCGGTGACCGTGCCCGTGCTCAGGGCGAGCACCCCGACGGGCGGCACGACGCCGTGCCCGTCGGCGCGCAGCTGCTCGATGTTGCGCTGCACGGCCGGGCGGTCCCACATCGCCGCGTTCATGGACGGCACGAACACCACGGGCGCGGAGGCGGCGAGGACGCAGGTGGTGAGCAGGCTGTCGGCGATGCCGTGGGCGGCCTTGCCGATGGTGTTGGCGGTGGCGGGCATGACCAGCACGAGGTCGGCCCACCGGCCCAGGTCGAGGTGCGCGACCCCGGGCGCCTCAGCGGTGCCGTCGTCGTACGCGGGCTCGCCGGTCACCGCCGTGAACGCCTTCGCGGTGACGAACGACGCGGCGGCGGCCGAGAGCACGACGCGCACCTGCAGGCCGAGCGCGAAGCGCATGGCGAGGACGGACTGGGGCAGGGTGACCACATCGCTGGATCCGCAGGCGGCCACGAGGACCCGCCGGAACGGTGTCACCGGGTGGGCTGCAGGCACGGCAGTTCTCCTTCGGCGGGGGTGGTGGAGCCGTCGAGCTGGCTGGCGACGAGTTCGGCGTACACCCCGCGGGCGGCGAGCAGCTCGTCGTGGCTGCCCTGCTCGGCGATGCGGCCACCGGCCAGGACGATGATCTTGTCGGCGTTGCGTACGGTGCTCAGCCGGTGCGCGATGACGATGCGGGTGCAGCGCAGGGCGGAGATCGCCTGGTCGACGCGGCGTTCGGTGGCGACGTCGAGGTGGCTGGTGGCCTCGTCGAGCAGCAGCACCGCCGGATCGCCGACGACGGCGCGGGCGATGGACAGCCGCTGGCGCTGCCCGCCGGACAGGGCCTGGCCGCGCTCGGCGACGCGGGTGTCGTAGCCCATCGGCATGGCGTCGATGTCGGCGTCGATGCCGGCGATGGCGGCGGCGGCGCGGATCCGCTCGGCGGTCGCGCCCGGGTCGGCCAGCGCGACGTTGCGGCGGATCGAGTCGCGAAACAGGTAGCTCTCCTGCAGCACGACGCCGAACTGGCGGCGCAGGGCCTGCGGCGCGATCCGTGCCTGCGGCACCCCGTCGAAGCTGATCTCGCCCTCGGTCGGCCGGTACAGGCCGGTCAGCAGCATGGCCAGGGTGCTCTTGCCGCAGCCGGACGCGCCCACCACGGCGACCTTCTGTCCGGGCAGGATGTCGAACGAGACGTCGCGCAGCACGTACGGGCTCTGCGCGTCGTAGCGGAAGCTGACCCCGCGCACCTGGATCGCGCCGCGCAGCCGTGGCGTGTCGAGCGCCTCGCCGTCGCCGGTCTCGGGGCGGGCGGCGAACACGTCGCGCAGCCGTTGCAGGTGCGAGACGACCGACTGCAGCACCTGCGCGCTGGACACCAGCGACGACAGCGGCACCAGGAACGACATGGCCAGCGCCTGCAGGCCGAGCATCTCCCCCAGGCTCATGCCGCCCTCGAACATCCGGGCGGTGCCCAGCCACAGCAGCGCCAGCGGCCCCGCCAGCCCGACCGCGGCGGTGACGTTGCCGACGGTGGACGTCAGCCGGTTCTGTGCCCGGTCGACCCGCAGCGCCGCGTCGTATCGGGTCAGCCAGCTGTCGTAGACCTGCCGCTCGACGCCCATCGACTTGACGGTCGCGATGCCCGACAGCGCCTCCATCAGCGCGCTCTCGGCTTCGGCCTGCACGTTGAGCTGGCGGTGGCTGAGCCGGATGAGGCGGCTGTTGACGACCGCGACCGCCAGCACCTGCGCCAGGCCGATGCCCGCCGCCAGCAGCGCGAACTCGGTGTCACGGGTGGCCAGGACGGCGAAGTAGACGGTGACCAGGCCGCCGTCGATCACAGCGGTGAGCACCTGCGCGGTGACCAGCTCGCGCAGCAGGATGCTGCTGGACAGCCGCTGCATCAGGTCGCCGCTGGAGCGCTGCTGGAAGAACGCGTACGGCAGCCGCAGCAGGTGCCCGAACAGCCGGGTCATCAGCTCCCGGTCGACGCGGGTCTGCAGGTTCACCAGCATCATCGACCGCAGGTGCGCAACGGCGAACTGGGTGAGCACCAGCGCGCCGATGCCGACGGCCAGGTACGGCATCAGCGACGTCTCGCGCGCGGGCATGATCTCGTCGAACGCGACGGTGGTGGCCAGCGGCAGCGCCAGCCCGAGCAGCTGCAGCAGCAGCGACACGCCGAACACGGCGCCGAGCGCGGGCAGGAACCGGCCGACGGCCGCGCGGGCTCGGTCCAGCCGCTGCCGCACCGGGACCCGGACCGGGCGGGCCGGAGCGCTCGCGGCGCCGCCGGGGGTGAGGGCGATGACGGTGGCGCCGAGGCTCGCCGCGAGATCGTCAGGGGTGATGAGCCTGCGGCCGAGCGCGGGGTCGACGATGCGAGCGCCGCGCCGCCCGACGCGCTCTACGACGACGAAGTGGTCGTGCTCCCAGTGCGCGATCGCGGGCAGCGGCACCTGCCTGACGGCCTGCGGGGTGGCCCGGTAGGCCTTGGCGGTCAGGCCGTGGCGGGTGGCGGCGTCGATGACGGCCCAGGCGCTGACGCCGTCGCGGCCGACGCCGATGTCGTCGCGTACGCCGGACAGGGTCGCGGGCAGGCCGTGGCGGCGCAGCACCATGGTCAGGCAGGCGGCGCCGCAGTCGGCCTCGGCCATCTGCAGCACCACGGGCACGCCGCGGATGCGCCGCCACCAGCTCGCCAGCAGTCGTCTCATGGCTTGCTCCAGGTCGTGGTCGTAGTCGGGGGCGCGAGCATCAGCAGCGAGGGCACCGTCTCGGGCGAGGCCAGGCGCAGCAGGCCGTAGCCGACGCCGGACAGGCCGGTCATCAGCTCGGGCGACGGATGGCCGGTCGGATTGGCCGAGCGCCAGCCGTAGGTCTGGCCGTCGTCGAGGATCGCCTCGGCGACGGCGGCCACGGTCGGGTCGGGCACGCCCGCGGCCAGCAGCAGGTCGAGGTTGCCCAGGTCGCCGTGGCACAGCGAGTGGTTACGCCCGAATCCGCCCGCCAGGGTCGTCCGCACCGCGACAGCGATCTCGGCGGTGAGCCGCTCGTGCTCGCCGCCGGGCACATCGGCCGGGCTGGACGGATACCCACCTGGGGCCGGGCGGAGCGATCGGGCGGCGCCGGTCGCGGACGCCGCCCCCTGCGGCAGTCCGGCCGGAGCGGCGCCGGGGCGGATGCCGAGCGCGGCGCGGATGCGCAGCCGGGACAGCCCGATGCCGGGGGCGCCGTGGCACCAGGTGAGGCTGAACCGGCCGGGTTCACGCAGGTCGGCCCAGTTGCCGCGAGCCGGGTCGAAGAGGCTGCGGTCGTGGGCGAGGGCGGCCAGCGCGCCGTCGAGGTAGCGCTGCTGCCCGGTGGCGTGCCACATCGCCGCCAGCGCGGCGGCCTGGCCTGCGGTGCCGTGCGAGAAGCCGCCGAGGCGCGGCCCGTCCGGCGGCTGTAGGAGCAGGTCCGCAGCCCTGCGGGCCAGGGGAAACATCCGGTCGGTGTCGTCCCCCGACAGCAGCGCCAGTACGCAGCCTGCGGCGCCGTCGACGACGTCGAGCACCGTCCCGGTCCCGATGAGGGTGTCCAGCCGGGCGGCGATCAGCTCGGCGGTCGTGCGGGCGGGCCGGTGGCCGAGGGCGGCCAGGTGGCCGTAGCAGTAGGACAGGCCGCTCCAGCCGGTGAACGCGCCGATCGACGTGCCCGCGACCGCCCGCTGGGCGATCCTGGCCGCCAGCCGCCCGGCGGCCCGGTCGGCCGTGTCGATGAACCGCTCCTCGCCGGTGTGGGCGCCGAGCGCGGCCAGGAACAGCGCGATGCCGGCGGTGCCGTCGTAGAGGTGGTCGGCGGCCCGGCCCACCTGCCAGCCGGTGCCCGCCGGGTTCAGGGCGAACCAGCCGTCGTCGTCGGACAGCTCGACGATCCGGTCACCGATCGCGGCGGCGGCGTCCAGCGCGCGCCGCCGCACCTTCGGCAGCGCCGATTCGGCGACGCCCGGCCGGGGCCCCGTCACCTGGACGGCGAGGTCGGGCAGCTGCCAGCGCACGATGGCATGCGGTGCGCCCGCCCCGTCGGCCTGGGCGGCGTACGCGGCACGGATCAGCCAGACCTGGCGGGCCAGGTCGGTGTCGCCCAGCCCGCGCAGCCGCCGATGCGCTTCGGCCAGCCCGCTGCGCACCAGCACGTCCGGCACCGTGTCGCCGGACCCGGTGCCCAGCCCGGTGGCACCGGCGCGGGCCGTGAAGCGCGGCACGTCCCCGGCGTCGAGGTCGGACCGTTCGGCGGCGACGAAGTCGCGCAGCCGCGGCAGCTGGGCCACGCCGCTCCACAGCCAGTCGAGCAGCCGGTCGCGGTCCAGGCCGTCGCGCAGGTGGTCGGTGTGCAGGGCGGCCTCGGCGAGCCTGCGGTAGGTGCGGGTGGGCCGCAGCACCACCCGGATCTCGTCGGCGGCGAACGCGGCCAGCGGGCCGTCCTCGGCTGCCAGCTCGGCGCGTGCTGCACGCAGCAGCGCGTAGGTCACCCGGAAGCCGTGCACGACGTCTTCGGCGTACCCGGCGAGGTCGATGCCGGGGGCGGCGACGGCGTGGGTGTGCGCGGGGGCGAGTTCCAGCCGCATCAGGTCGGTGCCGACGCCTACCCACCGCGTGCAGCCGCAGGCCCGCCCGGCGGCCACGGCGTCGCCGGTCGGCAGGGCGCCCACGCCGAGCACGGAGTCCGCGACGGCGCTGCGCCGCTCGGTCACGGCAGGGGTGAACAGCGTCTCCAGGTCGATCGGCACCGGGTGCCCGCCGTGGGTGACGAGGTTCTCGTCGTGGAAGTCGGTGGCGCCCAGCGCGTACAGCAGCGCGAGCAGGCCGCCTCGGCGGCGGGCGTACGCCGCGGCGTCGCCGGTGGACGTGTCCGCCGGGAGGAACTCGGCCCAGCCGTAGCCCGGCCGGGCCACGACGGTGCAGGCGCGCAGGTCGGCGCCGCGCTCGTTCAGCCAGGTGACGAGGTCGGCGTAGCGCGCTTCGACCGCGACGTCGCGGGGCCGGTACACGACGGTGGTCCCGCTGCTGAACCGCGCGAGCAGCACGCGCCGCCCGCCGTGGTGCGGGTCGCCGGTCTCGTCGGCGGCGGTGAGCACGCCGAGCGGGGCGCCGCCGGTGAAGGTGTGCCGCAGCAGGGCGGCGTCGGCGGCCAGCCGGTCGAGCAGCTCGCAGGTGCGTACGGCCCAGCGGTCGGCCGTGCCCAGCACCTGGCGCGCCAGCACCGGGTACGCGGTGAGGAACGCCAGTGCCGCGGCGGGCTCGCGCAGGCGCGCGAAGAAGGTGTGGAAGCGCTCGGCCGGGTCGGCGGGCGGCTGCTGCTCGTGCAGCCGGGCGATGTTGAGTTCGAGCACGGCCGCCCGGCTCAGCTGCACGACCAGCTCGGACAGCAGGCCGGGCACGGTTACCGCGGCGACGGTGTCCGGGTCGAACGGCGCGTCCGGGGTGGCCGTGGCGAGCCGCCGGGCGTGCTCGGTGACCTGCCGGGTCGCGTGGGCGACCAGGGGCGCTGCGATCACCGCGGCGGCCGCCATCGGCCGGTCCGTGGAAGCCTCGAGCGGCAGGTCGGCCACCGGCCCGGCGTAGCGGTGGTGCAGGGCGGTGATCCAGCCGGGGTCCCCGCCGGCGCGGTGGCGCAGCTGGTCGGGGGTGTCGTCGAGCAGCCGGAGCAGTTCCGGTTCGTCGAGCTGGTCGGCGGCGAGGCGTTCAGTCCACAGCGCGGTGCCGGTGAACGCGTCCAGCTCGCGCCAGCGGGTCAGCCGCCAGCGGGCGCGGTCGGAGGCCGCTCCGCCGGTGCCGGGGGCCGGCAGCGCCAGCCGTTCGCGCAGGTTGAGTGCGGCGTGCAGGGCCATCGCGGTCTGATGCCTCTTTCCAGGTCGGATGTGGACCCGGGGGCCCAGGCCGTCCACCGGCCTGGGCCCCCGGATGAGCGCACGTGCCCGGTGCCGGGCGCGCGGCGGTGTCAGCACACGCAGTGGCAGCACATGCTGGTGTGGCCGTCGATGGCCGCGCCGCCGGCGACGGTCTGCAGCTCGTCGCGGCTCATCTCGACCAGGCCGGCCGGGTGGGCGGCCTGCGACAGCTCGGGCGTGGTAGCGCGGTGGAACTCGTCGGTCCAGTTGCGGACGACGTCGCTGATCGACATGGCGATCCCCTTTGTTTCTCGGTTCGTCCGCTCGCCGGTTTGGCGGGCGGCTCGTTCGGTATCGAGCATCGGCCGGGCAAGGGGGTGCGCACATGAGTGGCGGCTACTCCATTCCGGAGCGGCCGCGGCGGCCGCCGGGGCCGTCGCTGTCGGCCGGCCGACGGGTTGCATGCGCGGCCACCTGTCCGGAACTTGACTCCAAGGTCATCTCCGGCGTGAAGGAAACCTTCAGAAACCCAGTTCAGCAGCGGACTGTCAGCTGCGCGACCGGCTACTCAGGACCGTTATCACAGTGAGCCAGCCGTAGCCGTCGGTTAGCGTTGGCAAGCGCCGGTACGGGACCGCGCGCCGGGCACGACGGGTGGGAACAATGCCGGACGCACCGACGCATCTCGCGCGACTGGACAGACCCTGGCCGTTCACCGGCCGCCAGGCCGAACGGGCCGCGATCGCCCGGACCCTGGCCGGCGGACGCGGCGCCCTGATCACCGGCGATCCCGGCTCCGGCAAGAGCCGCCTGCTCGACGAGGTGCTCACCGGCGCCGACGACGGCAGCCGCCTCGTGCTGCGGGCCACCGCGACCTACGGCTGGCACGAGGTGCCGTTCGGCGCGTTCGGGCACCTGGTCGCCGAGCCCGCCGCCCACCCCACCGACCTGCTCACCGAGGCGATGCGGCGCATCGAGACGCTCGCGCAGGGCCGTCCGGTGCTGGTCGGCGTCGACGACCTCAACTGGCTCGACGACACCTCGACCGCGCTGCTGCAGCGGATGAGCACCGAGACCGGGCTGCGCGTCGTCGCCACCGTCCGCACCGGCGACCTCGGCCGCTCCCCCGTCGCGGCGCTGCGCCGCCACAGCCGCCTGGACCGCCTGGACCTCGCGCCGTTCAGCCAGGACGGGTTCGCCGACCTCATCAGCGCCGCCCTCGGCGACCCCGCCGACGGGCTGACCCGCAACGCCCTGTGGCACCTCACCCAGGGCAATCCCCTGCTGCTGCGCGAGACCCTGCGCTGCGGCCTGGACAGCGGCGAGCTGGCCCGCCACCACGGCGTCTGGACCTGGCCCGTCGACGAGGCCCACCACCCGCACCGCTGCGACATGATCGCCGAGACCGGCGGCACCCTCACCGCGCCCGAACTGCAGGCGCTGCAGTACATCGCCCGCGCCGGGGCCGCGCCGCTGACCGCCCTGGACCGGCTGCTCGACCCCGCCGCCGCCGAGAGCCTCGAAGAACGGGGCATCATCCACCTCGTCGGGACCGGCCGCGACGCGTCGCTGGCCATCGCCCACCCGCTGTACGCCGAGGTCGCCCAGGCGCACACCGGCGCGCTGCGGGAACGGCGCATGCTGCGCGAGCTGGCCGACGCCCTGGCGCAGACCTCGAACGGCGCGGCCGAGCACGCGATGCACGTCACCGCCTGGCGCTGCGAGGCGGGCGACCAGGTCCCCGCCGCCGACGCCGTCGCCGCCGCGCAGTGGTTCCTGGCCCGTGGCGACGCCGCCCGCGCCGCCCGGATCGCCGCCCGCGCCGAAGGCCCGCACGCCGCCTGGCAGCTGGGCCGCGCGCTGGTCGCCCAGGACCGCGTCGAGGCCGCGCAGACCCATCTGGTCACGGCGTACGAGCAGCTGACCGACCCGCACGAGCGGGCCGAGGCTGCCGCGCTGCTGGTCCTCAACACCTTCCTCGGCCTGCGCCAGGTCGATACCGCCCGGGACCTGCTCGCCACCGCCGCGGCAGCCCTCCCGCCGGACGCCCGGCCCGGCCTGCTGGCCGCCGAGGCGGCGCTGGCCGTGCTCACCGGATCCGCCGCGGCCGCCGCGTCGACCGTCGCCGCGCTGGACGAGCACCCGCCCCGTGACCTGGTGCTGCGGATGGCGGTCGCGCCGCTGCGGCCGTACCTGCTCATCGCCGCCGGGCAGCCCGTCCGCGCGGCGGCGATGTTCGACAGCGGCCAGGCGGCCCCGCCCGAGGTGTGGCCGGTCATGCGCGCCGCCGCCCAGACCTGCCACGTGCAGGCCCTGCTGCTGGCCGGGCAGGCGCCCCGGGCCGCCGAACTCGCCGCCGGGTACTACCGCGACGCGCTCACCCGCGGCGCGCCCGACGCCGTCGCCCTGCTCGCGATGATCATCGGCAAGTGCGCGTACCACGGCGGCCGGCTGGCCGACGCCCGCCGCTGGCTGCGCGAGGCCCGCAGCCTCATCGATCCGCACACCCTGTTCCCGATCAGCGAGAACGTGCTGTCCACCTACGCCTGGACCGCCGCGCAGCAGGGCGACCTCGACGACGCCCGCGCCGCCCTCGACCAGCTCGCCGCCGCGCTGCCCCCGCACGGCACCCCCGCCAAGGAGGCCGCGCTGGCCCAGGCGTGGCTCGCGGTCTCCGCCGGGCAGCGCGACACCGCCGTGCGGACCCTGCGCGAGCAGCTGCAGGCGTCCCTGTCCCGGGGCATGCTCACCCTCGCCGCCGAGCGCCTGCACCTGCTGGCCCGCCTCGACCCCGACGTCGACACCGCCCGGCGGCTGCGGGAGATCGCGCACCAGTGCGACAGCCCGCTGTTCGGGCTGTGGGCCGAGCTCGCCGACGGCCTGGCCCGGCGTGATCCGATCGTGCTCGACCACGTCGCGACCGCGTTCGAGGAGCGTGGGCACCTGCGGCTGGCGATGGAGGCGCTGGCGCCTGCGGCGAGCGCGTACCAGCGCCGGGGCGACCTGCGGCGGGCCAACGCCGTCACGCATCGCATCCAGCTGGTGCGCGAGCGGTGCGAGGGCTGGTGGCCGCAGTGGCATCCCGCCGCGCCGCCGGTCGCGAGCGCGCTCACGGCGCGGGAGCAGGAGGTGTGCGAGCTGGCCGCGTCCGGCCTGGACAACGCCGCCATCGCGGCCCGGCTGGTGCTGTCGGTGCGCACGGTGGAGAACCACCTGCAGCGGGCATACCACAAGCTGGGGGTGGCGGGCCGCACCCAGCTGCGGCTCGCGCTCATGCCCGAGGCGGCCCCGTCCGGCCGCTGAGGCGGTGGGGCGGCTACGCGGGTTCGCGTACGCCGCCCGCCTCACCCTCGCCCGGCTCGGGCTCGACCGGTGCCTCCGGCAGGGTGTCGGGGGTCTCCGGCGACAGCTCCCGCGGATCGTCGGGGATGGGAGCCGAGGGGTCGATCGGCGGGTACTGCTCGGGGTCGAGATCTGGTTGGCTCACCGGGCGCATATCCCCACCTGCCGCTGTCCGCAAACGGTGCCGGATCCGAGTCTGCGGCGGCACGTCAGGCAGGCGGGTGCTCGTCGCGGATGAGACTCACCTCGCCGTCGCGCTCGGGTCCGCGTACGTTGTCGAGAACCTTCCTGCCCTGGATGTCCACCAGCCGCGTGACGCTCTCCTGCGCCACGCCGAAGATGATTGCCCAGGCTACGATCTGCGCCGGGCTGTCCAGGTTCGACAGGCCGGGCACGAAACCGCCGTGGATGAGCACCAGGCCCATGAGCGCGGCCAGGGCACCGACCGGCAACCGCAGCAGCACCAGCATCAGCGGCACCCAGTACGGCGTCGACGTGCCCTGGATCCCGCGCAGCGACACCGCGGCCGCCAGCGCGGCCGCCCCGGCGCCGAAGGCCTCCACGAGCAGGACGTCCCTGCCGCTGGGCACGACTCCGATCGGGCACACGTACGTCTGGTCGTCCTTGGGGGTGAAGCAGAGCTTCGAGGCGATCGGCATCGGGTCCTTGAACGCCCACAGGATGAACAGCACGGCGATCGCCGACGTGACCAGGATCGACGCGAGCAGGATGTTGCGGAAGCTACGCGCCTGCGCCCTCTCCTGCTCCTCCGCCACCTGGGAGGCCAGCAGCACCGACACCGCCAGCTCCCGCATGTCCTCGGTGACTTTGTAACCGTTGCCGCCCAGCCGCTCCTCGAGCGCCTTGAGGCGCCGGTCCGTGGGCTTCAGGTGCTGACGGCCGGTCTCGACCAGGAACGGGCCCAGCTCGGCAAGCTCCTCGGTGGGCGTCAGGCGCAGGATCTTCAGCTCGGCCCGGTGGATGTTGGCGAACGCCCGGTCGATGTCGGAACCGGCGAGGTCCGGCCACAGCAGTCTTCTCTTGTTCGCCGCGTCCCTGGCGGCCCGTAGATGCGTGTCCGCCTTGTCGGCGATCTGCTGCTGCACGGGCGTGAGCCCTCGCGACTTGATCGTATTGAGCTGGGCCTGCAGTTCGGCCACGTACGCGCTCGTGCGCTGCCACCATGACGACGCCCGGTGGTAGCCGGCGACGTCGCGGTCGCTGTCCATGAAGACCTTCGGCCTCATGCCGCACCTCCGCTACGTCGTGAGCAAGACACGATCCCTCTGTTATGCGCAAATCATCTTGTTTATACGTATACGGGATAAGTCGCCGATGCGCGTGACACCACGCAAACTCAGCGGGCGGACTTCGCCGCGCGCATTCGTTCCACTGTGCTTGTACCCGGGTAGCAGCAAAAAGCGCACCGGCTATCCCGGAAACGCACCCTGAGCTGCTAAAGTTGAACCCGGGTCAGCGGGCTGATCACCCGGAACACGGCAGGTGAAGGCCATACTTCATCCAGAAAGCAATGCCGGCGGAACGCGGAGTTGACCCGCAGCCGTACACAGTGGCAGACGCTCCCCGCAACGGGGCCCCCAGGATCCGGCGGCCGAAGCGGATCCGCCACGAGGATCAATGGGCAAGGCGATGCCACGGCCCTGGTTCACCTGCCGCCACTCCTCCGCGAACCGGCGCCCGGAGACCGGTATCCGGCAATCCCGTTCAGACACAGCCTCCCGAGGAGGAACCATGTCTGTCACCACGCCTCAGGACCAGATGGTCGACCCTACGGCCGCAACAGACAAGAAGAGCGTCCAGTCCAAGGGCGCCGAAGGCCGCACGCTCGAGCTTCGAGTCGGGAACATCGACCACGTGCAGTACGTCTGGACCCGCCTGACCATGGCGAAGCCCGGCGACGTCATCTGGATCGAGCGCACCACCGACGGCGGCGCTCACTGGAAGGCCTTCGGCAGGCGCACCATCACGGCCGGCGGGCGCAACTACACCGACGCCCTGCGGACCGACGCGAGTGACCAGGTGAGAATGCGGGCCCACACGGACCTCAAGGACGGCGGCGTATACCAGACCGAGCCGTTCTGACCACTCGCCGCAAAGGGTGCCCCACCGCCGTCACGGCGAGGCACCAGCCCCGATCCGCTTCGGATGATCCGAAGCGGATCGGGTCGCACCGGCCGTCCGAAACATTCTCGCCGCCCTTGACGCGCGCGATGTTATCGGTCACATTCGATGGGCGGGACAGTCCGGCGCATCAAGGGTGCAGCGCCGGAGGCACCCCCTGGAGCGGGCGGCGTCTTCTCATGACGCGCTCCACGGTGCATTAGGACTGTCATCCCCGCTTGTCCTCACCGGGTATGCAGCAACACCGTGACCAGCCGTGCCCAGCTGCGGCGCGACCGGTCACGGCGATACGTCACGCCCTGAACCGCCTGGTCGCGCCGGGCGGTTCGGCCCGAATCCGAGGAGAGATCGTTGAGAACCCACAGAGCGGTCCACGGCGCCCTGGTGGCGCTCGGCTCCGTGCTGATCGCATCGACCGCGGTCGCCGTCGCGATGCCCGCCACGGCGGCAGCCGCAGGCTGCACGGTGAACTACGCGGTGTCGTCGCAATGGCAGGGTGGCTTCGGAGCCGACGTCACCATCACCAATCTCGGCGACCCGCTCACGAGCTGGACCCTGACCTGGTCATACAGCGGCGGCCAGACCGTCACGCAGTTCTGGAACACCGCACTGACCCAGAGCGGTGCGGCGGTCACCGCCCGGAACCTGAGCTACAACGGAGCCGTCCCGACCAACGGCACGGTGTCGTTCGGCTTCAACGGCTCGTGGACCACCAGCAACCCGGCCCCGGCCGGCTTCGCGCTGAACGGCGTGGCCTGCACCGGCGGTCCCGGGCCGACCACCTCGCCCAGCACGGCCCCGAGCAGCACACCCAGCGCGTCACCGAGCACGTCTCCGAGCACGTCCCCGAGCACTCCACCGAATGCCACGCCGGACATCACACTGAACACCGCCACCAGATACCAGCTGATCGACGGGTTCGGGGCGGCCGTCTCCATCTGGGGTGGAGCCTGGTCGACGGCCGAGACGCAGACGCTGGTCGGACTCGGCCCCAATCAGCTGGGTCTGTCGATCGTGCGGACGGGCGTCTCGCCGGTCTCCAGTGAGTGGTCCACGCACGTGAGCGCCCTGAAGACCGCGAAGTCGTACGGGTCGGCGGTGAAGATCATCGCATCGCCCTGGACGGCGCCCGCGGCGTGGAAGACGAACAACAGCCGGATCAACGGCGGCAAGCTGAAGACCGACTACTACGACGACTACGCGCTCCATCTGAACAGCTACGTCCAGTACATGCGCAATCAGGGGGTGGCGATCGACGTCACCTCGGTGCAGAACGAGCCGGACTGGCACCCGGACTACGACTCGATGGACTGGAGCGGCACCGAACTGCAGAACTTCTTGTGCGCCCAGGGCGCGAAGGTGCAGAACACCAAGTTGATGGTCGCCGAGGCGGTGAACCTCAACTACAGCTACACCGATCCGACCCTGAACGACGCGTGCGCCCGCAACAACATCGGCTACATCGGCGGCCACCTCTACGGCACCGAGTCCGCGGGCCGGCTGGCGCCGTACGCGCGAGCCGCCCAGTACGGCAAGCCGGTGTGGATGACGGAGTGGAACCTGCACGCGGCCGACGGCAGCGGCTCCAACATCTGGGGCAACCCCGCCAACCTGGCGGCCTGGAACGAGACGCTCGACGACATCATGCGCACGGTGCACAGGTCGATGGAGTCGAACTGGAGCGCCTACATCTGGTGGTACGGCAAGCGCTACTACTCCTTCATCGGCGACGGCGAGGCCGCCTACGGGACCACGGCCGGGGCTCCGCTGAAGCGGGGCTTCGCGTTCTCGCAGTACGCCAAGTATGTCCGCCCCGGCTACCAGCGGGTCGCCCTGACGAAGAACTCCCGGACCTCGCCGCTGGAGGTGACCGCCTACCAGGGCGACGGCAAGATCACGCTGGTGATCCTGAACCGGACTTCGAGTGCGGTCAACAACGCGGTGATCCAGGCGCCGCAGCAGGTCACGAAGGCGGAGCACTACCTGACCTCGCAGAACGCCAACGCGGCCGGCCAGCCGACCAGCGTGAACGGCGGGCAGGTCACCGTCTCCGTCGGCGCACGCAGCATCTCCACGGTGGTCCTCACGCTCTGAGCCACCGGCGGGCGGGCCGGGGCGCGGTTCGCGCCCCGGCCCGGCCGGCTATCTGGCGACGGCGAGCTTGTCGAGCACGACCAGGTAGCGGCACGGGGCCCCGGTCGGGTTGACGAACACGCAGTCGGCCGGAGGCCCGAGTTGCAGGCAGTCGCCGGCGTCGAGTTCGTGGACCTGATCGCCTTCGACGAAGCGCAGGCGCCCGGAGAGTATCCAGATCTGCTGATTGATGAACCGGTAGGCCTGCGCCGGGTAGGCGACCTCGGCGCCGGGCGGGAGCTCGACTTCGACCAGCTCCAGGGCAGTGCTCGCTGACGGCGAGACCGCGCGGCGCGTATAGCCGGTCTCGGGGTCGGTCCACACCGGCTGCTCGTCACGACGGGCAAGGTGCGCCGTGGCGCCTTCGGCCCGCGCGATCAGTTCCGACAGGGTGAGTCCGAGGGCGCCAGACAGCTTGGCGAGCAGGGCCGCGGTCGGCTGCGCCTCGGCGTGCTCGACCTTTGAGATCATGGCGCGGGACACGCCCGAGACGTCGGCCAGGGCCGCGACGGTGAGCGCCCGCTCCTCGCGTGCGGCGCGCACGGTGGAGGCCAGGGCTTTGCTGAGATCATCGGTCACGGCGATCCATTGACACTATAGTCGACATGAAGACTACTATAGTGGCCATGAGTGGGGATGGGAACATCCGCCGCGCGACAGCGGACGATGCCGCCGCCTGCGCCGCGATCTACGCACCGTACGTCACCGACACCGCGATCACGTTCGAAACCGAGCCGCCCACCGTGGCGGAGATGGGACGCCGCATCGCGGCCGCCAACCGCCACCACGCGTGGCTCGTACTGGAGGTGGACGGCACCGTCGTCGGCTACGCCTACGGCACGGAGCACCGGACCCGTGCCGCCTACCGCTGGGCCTGCGACTCCAGCATCTACCTCCACACCGGACGCCGCCGCACCGGCGGCGGGCGGGCGCTGTACGCCGCGCTGCTGCCCGCCCTCGCCGCCCGCGGATACCGCCGGGTCATGGGCGGCGTGACCCAACCCAACGAGGCCAGCATGGGACTGCACCACGCCTTCGGCTACTCCGAAGTCGGGACCTACCGCAAAGTCGGCTGGAAGCTCGGCTCCTGGCACGACGTCACCTGGCTGCAGCTCGACCTCGCCCCCGGCGAGGACCGCACCACCCCGCCCGCCGAGCCGCGGTGACCTGCGGGGCGGTCCGTGCCGCCGCGCCCCGCGACGATGGCACAGGATGCGGCACGACGGGCACGGGTACATTCGCCGCGTGGCGGAGACGAAGCGGCAGGGTTCGTGGGTCGTGGCCGGTGTGATCGGCGCGGCGGCCGGAGCGTCGCTCGCGGCGGGCCGGGGACCTGCCGTCCTGGCCGCCGGAGCGGTCGCCGGAGCTGTCGTGATGGTGGCCGCCGATGTGGTCGCCAGGGCACGGCAGCGGCCGAACGAGATCCCGGCGCTGTGGTCGCGCATCCTGGCCGGCGCCGCACTGGCCGCGCCGCTGGGCTGGGCGTTCGCCGCGGTCACCGGGGCCGGGCCGGTCGTCGTCGGGCTGCTCGCGGGCCTGCTGACCGGACTGCTCGGCATCCGGCCGTACAAGGTGCTGCTCGGGCCCGTCGTGGGCCTGGCCGTGGGCTGGGCGATGTCGGCACTGTGGCCCGGTGTGCCTGCGGCTGCCGTCGCCTTCGCCGTGGTGGTGGCCTTCCGGGGGCTGTCGGCACTGCTGTTCCGCGAACCGCAGGTCAGGCTGCTCGCCGAGCGGGCTGGGGCTGGCGACCTGCCGTTCGTCGTGCCGCTCGCGGCCCGCACCGGCTACGTCGGCACCGGCTACGTACGCGAGCTGGCGCAGGCGCTCGGCGGCGAGTACACGGCGGCGGCGTCCGACGTCGGCATCGTGGCTTCGCTCGACGAGCTGGCCGGTCCGGGGTTCGACCCGGCCGGGGTCGACCCCCTGGTGCGCGAGTTCTACGAGCACACCACCCGGTTCCGGCTGGACATCGTGCCCGAGTGGCGGCTGTGGGTGCGGCCCGGCTACCTGCTCTACCGCCATCTGGTCGCGCGGCCGCTCGGGCAGGCGAACGTCCCGATGAACCAGCGCGAGACGCAGCGCGGCGTCGTGAGCCGCGTCGACACGATCACCCGCCCGGACGGCGGCGTCGTGCGGGGCTGGATCCGGGCCCACGCGGACACCGACGAGCCGATCTACGTCGGCATCTACACCACCTACCGGCGCGCCGGGCAGGGCTACGTGAGCGTCGGTTTCCCGCTGCCGCAGGCCAGCTTCACCGCGACGCTGGCACCGCTGCCGCGCCCCGGCGGCGGCCTGGTCCTGACCAGCCGTAGTGACCTCGACCAGCCCGGCCACTACCTCACCTACATCGACGCGGACACCGAGGAGCTGACCTCCGTCGCGGTCGACGGCTTCGCCGAGCAGCTCGACGTCTACCTGAGCGACGGCCGGCTGCGGGCCGACCACGCGTTCCGGGTCTTCGGGCTGCCGTTCCTCGTCCTGCGCTACCGCATCGAGCGCAAGTAGGCGCCGGGCCGGACCGTGGCTGTCACCGGCGGCTACGGCCGCGGAACAGCACCGCGGCGTCTCCACGTCCTCACTCGCCGAGCCACCGATGAGCGGACCGGGGCGCGATGCCGCGCCCCGGTCCACCGGTCAGCAGCCGATCCGGGTCGAGCCCCAGGCGATGTCGTCGAACCAGAGGCGGTCGGCGCCGACGCCGTAGCTCTCCCAGCCCAGCCGCAGGTCGGTCAGGCTCGGGCGCCAGTTGGCGCGGCTGAGCCACTGCCGGTCCACGTCGGCGGTCGGCACGCCGTCGACACGCAGGCCCGGCACCTCCGTGCCGTCGGTCCAGGTCTGCACCTGCCCGGCGGGGCCGTCGACACGAAGCTCCACGCACACCCAGCGGTCGGTCGGCAGCGGGCGGCTCTGCGCCACCCCGGCCGGGCTCTGTTCGGGCAGGGTCGCGTCGTCGGACTGCCGGTTCCACTGCAGCGCCGCGTTCTGGCCGCCCACGCGCAGGTCGCGGTTGCCGTCCGCGGCGTCGCGCATGGCCAGGAAGGTCACGTGCGCGGCGGGCAGCGCGGTGGTGTGCCGTACGTAGAACCGGCCGAACCAGACGCCGCCGAGGGCGCTGAAGTCGCGGGTCGACTTCACGAACACGTGGTTGCAGTAGCCGGCGGCGCCCTCGACGCGGATCGAGCGGCTGCCGGTCCGGGCGACGGAGCTGTCGACGACGGCGGTGCCGGTGCCCTGGCAGTCGGGGTACGCCAGCGTCCACGCACCCGACGGCACGGTGCCGGTCTGGTCCTCGAAGCCGTCGCACCACAGCGCGCCGGTGCACCCGGCCGGCGGCGGCCCGGACGGCGACGGGCTCGCCGAGGGGCTGCTGCTCGGCGACGGTGAGGCGCTGCCGGACGGGCTCGCCGACGGGCTCGGTGAGCTGCTACGGGACGGGCTGGGCGAGGCGGAGCTGGGCGCCGGTGACGGGGTGGCGCCGCAGGGCGCCCCGTTGACGGTGAAGGCGGACGGGGCGGTGTTGCTCGCCGTCCAGGTGCCCTGCATGCCGAACTCCAGCGACGCCCCGGGCGCGAGGTCGCCGTTGTAGGCGGCGTTGACCGCGGTGACCGCGGTGCCGGACTGGGTGACGGTGGCGTTCCAGGCGTTGGTGATCCTCTGGTCGCCGGGCCAGGTCCAGCCGATGGTCCAGCCGTGGATGGCGGTGTCTCCGGCGGTGAGCTTGACGTACCCGACGAAACCGCCGGTCCACTGGTCGGCGCGGTAGGTGACCTGGCAGGCGGCGGCCGCGCTGGCGGCGGGTGCGGCGGTGACGACTACGCCGACACCGGCGGCGGTGACCGCGGCGAGGATGGCGGCGGACGCGCGCCATCGTGCGGACAGGTGCATGGATGGTCCTTCCGGGAGGCCGCGCGGCAGGTGGCCGCTGCGGCGGGGTGCACTGTGGACCAGCCGGCGCCCGGTGCGCGGCTGGAGCGAGTCAGCCCCGGCTCCCGGATCCGCATCGCGATGTCGCAGATGCAGATCTGATGGATGAGTGTAAATGTCGGTTACGCGGAGAGTCCAGGCGATCCCGTATCCGCTTTCGCGGACGGGATCGCCTGGCGCGTCACGCCTGCACCACCGGCGGCCGGATCGAGGCGGTGGTGCGCCGGAGGGTGGCGACGAGGTCGACGGCGACGAGCACGGCGATCAGCAGGAGGCAGAGCTTGGCGGTGTCGTCGGCGGCCTCGGTGGCGAAGATCGGACCGGCCGCGACCCACCAGCTCAGCAGCGCCAGCCAGCCCAGGCCGAGGGCAAGCGAGACCAGCCGGGTGCGCCTGTCCCAGCGGCCCGCGAGCAGCACCGCGGTGTGGACGCCGAAGCCTGCGGCCCACAGCGGCAGCACCCAGACCGCCCGCTCCTGGAGAAACCGCGGGTCGAAGGCGAGGGCGTCGAGCAGCGGCTGCGGCAGGCCGGGAGCCCACACGGCGAGCCAGGGCAGCGCGGTCATGAAGGCGGCGCCGGCCATGCCGAACGCCAGGCCCAGCACGATCGCCAGCCGGTTGACGTGGTCGCGGTCCACGGTGCGCCGCGGCGTCCAGGACTTGGTCTCGCCGCGGCGGCGGCTGAGCGCGCTGCTGATCAGCGTGAGGGTGATCAGGAAGCCCGGCCACCAGAACGAGCCCAGGCCCCAGGTGAACCACCAGGTGGTCAGCCGCCCCCACCAGGTCGCGGCGTAGATCCACTCGTCGGTCCGGACCGGCCCGGTGAGGGCGGCGGGCAGCGTGATCGCCCACTGCAGCACCAGGCCGCCGAGCGCGAGCCGGGCGAAGCGCGGGGCGTCGGCGGGGCGGATGACGGTGAAGCCCGCCGGCCGGTAGCGGTCGGCGACCTCCTGCGGATGACCGAAGGCGGTGAGCATCGCCAGGGCCATGGACGTGTCGGCAGGCCGGCCACTGTCGGCGGCGCGCCCGTCGAGGTCCTCGTTCAGCAGCGATCGCAGCTCGAAGCCCACGTCGTGGCGCTGGCGGCGCGGCAGGTGGCGTACCACGTCGCCGACGTAGGTCTCGATGACGGCTCTGGGGTCGTCCATCTCAGCCTTCCTCATCCACTAGGCGGTTCATGACCGATGTCAGCGACTGCCAGGCCCCGGTCAGCTCGCGGTAGACCTCGGCGCCGTGCGTGCTGAGCTGGTAGTAGCGGCGCGGCGGGCCTTCGTCGACCTGCCATTGGGAAGCGAGCAGCCCCTGGCTTTCCAGGCGCCGCAGCAGGGGGTAGAGGGTGCCCTCTTCGATCGGCATGCCGCGCTCGGCGAGGGCCTGTCGCAGCGAGTAGCCGTACTGCTGGGTTCGCAGCTGCGACAGCACGGCCAGGACCAGCACCCCTTTGCGCAGGTCCTGCTCCAGCTTCACCGTCTGCCCGACGGGGCCTTCTACCATGCGGCCTACACTACATAGCGCCGCACAGTAGGTCAACGTGAGCGGACGTCTCGTCGGCCGCACGCTCGGCCGACCAGACGTCCGCAAGGTTCAGGAAAGGCGGGTGAGTTCCAGGACCGGGATGGTGCGGATGCCCGCGGTCTTCTGGGCGTACTCGGCGAAGCCGGGGTACAGCGCGGCCTGCTCGTCGTATCGGCGGTCGCGTTCGCCGCCGGTCAGCTCGCGCACGCTGACGGAATAGGTCTCGGTGCCCCGCTCGACGGCTCCGCGCCCGGCCGCGACGAGGTTGTAGTACCAGTCCGGGTTCTGTGGTGCGCCGGCCTTGGACGCGAACACGTAGACGACGTTCTCGTCGGTCTCGTGCGGCAGGTACATCATCGGGCTGACCAGCTCACGCCCGCTCTTGCGGCCCCGGTGGTGCACCAGCACCAGCGGCGCTCCGGTGAACGGCCCGCCCACGCGGCCTTCGTTCGCCCGGAACTCTTCGATCACCTTGGTGTTCCAGTCGCTCATCGGGTGCACCCTCACGTTCGTGTCGATAGGAGTCGTGGATCCGTCTCCGCTGCCATCGTGGCGGACGCCGCTTCCGATCACGGACGCGGCGCGCCCCGTCCAGGTCACGCGTGCGGGCACAGTACGCCGAGGTCCGCGGGTTCTGTTAACCCACGGGTTATCACTGGGTACGCGAACTCGTCATTGATCACGCCGGCGGCCCTGGCCAGGCTGGAGCCCATGGCCGCGATTCCCCTCATCACCACGGTCCTGACGCCGCAGCCGTGGGCGGACTTCGAACAGGTCCACCACCGCCGGAGCAGACCTGTCGCCGCCCCATGGCTTCGCATCCGTCCCCGCCACAGAGGCGCGGACGGTCCCCGGCCGCCGCCCGGCCCGGCTCCGCCTCACGCGGGGGCAATCGGCCGGCTCATGCCACAACCCCACTCCAGAAAGCAGATCAGCGGTATGAACACAGACACCAGGAGCAGCCTCACCCAGGCGGGACTGCGCCGGATGCACGACGTGCTCGCACGGCACGTCGAGTCGGGGCGGATACCCGGACTCGTCGCGCTGGTGAGCCAGGGCGACGAGACGCACGTCGAGACGATCGGGACGATGCGGCACGACGGCGGACCGCCGATGCGCCGCGACACCATCTTCCGGATGGCGTCGACGTCCAAACCGGTCACGGTCGCCGCGGCCATGGTCCTGCTCGACGAGTGCCGGCTGCGGCTGGACGACACCGTCGACCAGTGGCTGCCCGAACTCGCCGACCGCCGGGTCCTGGCGCGCATCGACGCCCCGCTGGACGACACGGTGCCGGCCCGTCGGCCCATCACCGTGCGGGACGTGCTCACCTCCACGTTCGGCCTCGGCATGGACATGACGGCGCTGGGCACCCCGATCATGGGCGCGATCTTCGAGCAGGGGCTCACCCCCAACCTGCCGACGCCGATGCCCGAGCCGGACGAGTGGCTGCGCCGTCTCGGCGCGCTCCCGCTCATGCACCACCCCGGCGAGCGGTGGCAGTATCACATCGCGAGCGACCTGCTCGGCGTGCTCGTCGCCCGGGTCACCGGCCAGTCGTTCGAGTCGTTCCTGCGGGAGCGGATCTTCGACCCGCTGGGCATGAAGGACACCGGGTTCCACGTACCCGCGGACAAGCTCGACCGGCTGCCTCCGCTGTACGCCCCCGACCCGCAGACCGGGGAGTTCCACGTGTGGGACCCGGCGGAGGGGGGCCGGCACAGCGCGCCGCCGGCGTTCCAGGGCGGCGGCGGTGGGCTGGTCTCCACCGCCGACGACTACCACGCCTACTACCGGATGCTGCTCAACCACGGCATGCACGGCGGCGAGCGGATCCTGTCCCGGCCCGCGGTCGAGCTGATGACCACCAACCGTCTCACCCACGGGCAGCAGGCCGCCCGGGACGTCCTGGCCCGCGACAACGTCCACATCTCGTTCGGCCAGGGCCAGCACGGCAGCTGGGGATTCGGCATGGCGGTGCGCACGTACCGCGGCGACTACGCGTCCGTCGGCCAGTTCGGCTGGGACGGCGGCAGCGGCACCTCCACCTACGCCGACCCGAGCAGGCAGCTCACCGGGATCCTGCTCACCCAGGTGGGGGCGTCCGTGCCGGACTCGATCCGGGCCATGCACGACTTCTGGACCACGCTCTACCAGGCAGTCAGCGACTGACCTGGGCCGCCGCGGGGCGCTCCCGCCCCGACGCCCCTCACCCGAAGGATCGATCATGTCCATCGTTCTGACCGACCACGACAAGCAGACCCTGCGCACCGCCGCGTACGGCGCCGTCTCCCTGCTGGCCGCCGCCGGTGCCGCCGGCGGCTCTCCGCACCGGATCGCCACTGACGGCAGCATTGCCCTGGCCTCCGCGACCGGCCCGGTCGGGCACGTGCTCGCCGACCAGTCGGCGGTGAAGGTGACCGGCAAGTCCGTGGCCGAGATCGCCGACCAGGTGCTGCCGGCGCTGGTGGCGTCCGTGGTCCTGCTGGAGAAGCAGGACCCGGCCGAGGCCGACAACTTCCGCAGCATCGTCGACGTCGCCATCCAGGCCGCGACCGGGACGGGCAGGGGCGAGCCCAGCCCCACCATGGCCGCCATCACCCGGCAGATCACCACTGCCCTCACCACCGCCTGATCCGACAGCGCACGCTCGGGTGGTGGCCGGCATGCCACCACCCGAGCCGACGGCGATCACCGCGCAGCACGACGAAGCGGAGGTGGCCACACCGACTCCGGAACATGAGTGATCTACGTGGTGGACGGGTGGGCCAACCGCGCGGGTGTGCGATTCGAGCGCAGCGGGGTTGAGCAAGCTTCACATCGGGTCGGTTCCACACGGCCGCCGTACTAGGCTTCGGGCATGGCCGAGATCAAGACCCCGTCCCCCGAGCAAGCCTTCGAGCTGCTGCTCGCCGGCAACCACCGCTTCGTCGCCGGTGTGCCGGAGCACCCGAATCAGGACGCGACGCGCCGCGCCGAGATCGCTCCTGCCCAGCGCCCGTTCGCGGTGGTGTTCGGGTGTTCGGATTCGCGGCTGGCGGCGGAGATCATCTTTGATCGGGGTCTGGGCGACCTGTTCGTCGTGCGTACGGCGGGTCACGTGATGGGCGCCGAGGTGCTGGGCAGCATCGAGTACGGGGTGGACGTGCTCGACAGCCCGCTGGTGCTGGTGCTCGGGCACGACTCGTGCGGCGCCGTGGCCGCCGCGTGCGCCGCGCTGGAGGGCGGGATGGCGCCGTCCGGCTATGTGCGTGACGTCGTCGAGCGGGTGACGCCCAGCGTGCTGGCGGCGCGGGCCGCCGGCCGGGTGGAGCCGGACGAGATCCTGGCCGAGCACGTCCGGCACACGGTCGAGCTGCTCCTGGATCGCTCCCGGGTGCTGGCCGAGCGGGTCGAGGACGGCCGGGCCGCCGTGGTGGGGCTCTGCTACCGGCTGGCCGACGGCAGCGCCCAGGTGGTGGCCGCCCGGGGCCTCGACGCAGTCGCACGCCGGTGAGGCCAGATCGCCGAACGCACTGATCCGCCCGGCCGCGTGCCCGCGGCTGGGCGCATTACCGATTTAGCATTCTTTGGCCATATTTACCCGCTAACGTGAACCTCGTTCGCCATCGATCTGCGCGGCAGTGACGCGCGCTCGGGACGCGGGGATCCACACATGAGCGAGGCCACGAACACGATCGCGGCGGCACGCGGGCGTCTCATTAGCTTCCGAGACGTCCCGTTCTTCAGCGCCGCGCACCCCGGCCCCCGCCGAGCGCTGACCTGACCGATGGGCGCAGCCCCCGACGCCCCTCGGCCCGGTGCCGGCCGCCGGCCCGCGGGCGGCGGCTGGAAGTGGCGCGATGCGATCCACGCGGCGCTCAGCGTCCTGCCCGCGGTCGTGCTCATCGCCGCCGGGCACGTGGTGCCGGGTGCCGCGGCGGCGATCGGTGTCCTGCCTGCCGCGCTGGTGGGCATCACGCCCGCCCGGTGCGGCCGGGTCCTGGCCGTGGCCATCGGCGCCGCCTTCGGCATCGGCATGATCATCGGGTCGCTGCTCAGCGGGCAGCCGGCGCTCGCCGTGGCGGCGCTGTTCACCGCGGCGCTGCTCGCCTCGCTGGCCGCGGCCCGGCACCGCTGGGGCGTCCTGCTGCTCAACCTCGTCGTGCCCGCCGTCGCGATCGGGCTGAGCATCCCGCAGCCGCGCGAGGCGGTCACGCTGGCGGTAATGATCCTGCTCGGCTCGTTGTGGAGCTGGCTGCTCGCCCTGGCCTGGCCCACCCGGCCCGCCCCGGCCGCCGCCGCGCCGCCGCCGTTTCCCGACCGCGCGGCCGCGGCCCGCTACGGCGTGGTGCTCGGCGTGGCCGCCGCGATCGCCGCAGCCAGCTCCCTGGCCATGTCACTGCCCCACCCCGGGTGGGCGGCGGCGGCCGTGCTGCTGGTCATGCGGCCGGACATCGGCCTGCTCACCGCACGCGGCATCGGGCGCGCGCTGGCCACCATCGCGGGTGCCGTGACGGCGTACGCGGTCCTGGGCTGGTATCCCTCACCCGCGCTGATAGCGGCCGTCACGGGCGTCTACCTGGTCGCCACGATCGGCGCGGGCAGCAGCCGCCGGTACGTCACCCCGCTGGCGACCGCCTTCATCGCCCTCACGATGATCCTTTATGGCACCGCCGGCCAGTCCGAGATCCGGGACACCTTCTGGCTGCGCATCGTGCAGAACCTTTACGGCGTCGCACTGGCCGTCGCGTTCGGAGCGATCATCCTGCCCCTGTGGGACCGGATGGCGCGAACGCGTACGCCTCACGGCTGACCGCATCGGGCTCGAAGAGGGTGCCGGGTGGTGTTCACGGCCGCGTCCGATAACCGTTCGCGCGCGGGGCGGACGCGCCCCTAGCCTGGGCCGATGCGTGCTGAGGAGTGGGCACAGGCCCAGGAGTGGATCGCCGCGACGCTGGCCGGGCGGGGCACTCCGGCGACCGGCCCGGCGGTGGTCGACCGGGTGCGTCCCTGGTCGACGACGGCCCGCGTGCCGATAGCGGGCGGGCAAGCGTGGTTCAAGCACAACCACGCCGGCTCGCATTACGAGGCAGGGCTGATGCGGCTGCTGGCCTCGATCGCCCCGCACGACATGCTGGTGCCGCTGGCCGTCGACACCGAGCGCGGCTGGATGCTGCTGCCCGACGGCGGCCCGACCATGCGCGAGATCACGTCCGACACGTTCGACCGCGGCCGCTGGGAGCACCTGCTGCACCGGTACGCGGCCCTGCAGCGCGCGGCCGCCCCGCACGCCGGCGCCATGCTGGCCGCCGGGGTGCCCGACTTCCGTCCGCACACCGTCGCCGCGCAGTACGAGAAGCTGCTGACCGACCCGTACGTGCTGGCCAACCTCGATGCGGACAAGATGGCCGGGCTGCACGAGTGGGTGCCCCGGATCGAGCGGATGTGCCGGCGGCTGGCCGCCGACGGCATCGCGCCCAGCGTGCAGCACGACGACCTGCACCCGAGCAACGTCTTCGCCGACGGCGACGGCGGCCTGCGCTTCTTCGACTTCGGCGACGCCGGCGTGGCGCACCCGTTCGGGTCGATGCTGGTCGCGCTGCGGGTGGTGCACCGCGACGCCAAGGTCGAGAAGAAGGATCCGCTGCTGTACGAGCTGCGCGACCGCTACCTGTCCGCGTGGACGGCCGACGGCCGCGACCTGGCCGAGCTGCGCGAGCTGTGCCAGGACGCCATCGTGGTCGCCAAGATCGGCAAGGCCCTGTCCTACCAGCGCTCGCTGCACGACGCCACCGAGGAGGCGCTGGCCGAGTACGGCGAGGGCGTCTACGGGTGGCTGGAGGAACTCCTCGGCCCGGACGTGATCTGACCGCCCGCCGTGCACAACGGGGTCGGCGTCCTTCGGCCGGGAGCTTCGACGCGCTTCGACCGGATCCGGGAGCCGGGCAGGATCTGCCGAGCCGAGTGCCGTCAGCGTGCTCGGGTCTCCCAGACCGGCAGCCCGGGGTCGTCGTTGCGCACGATGACGTCGGCCTGATCGGCCGGCCGGGCCATGGCGAAGTAGAGCTGCTGGGCAGGGATGTAGCGCTCGCGCCAGCGCCGTTCGACTTCGGCGCGGGATGACACACTGCGCTCCCGGATCACGGCACGTTCCACGGTCCTGTCGAGCGCAGTCGACACGAAGACGCGCAGGTCCCACCGATCGATCAGTTCGGGGCGAAGGAGGAAGACGCCGTCGAAGACGAGCACGGCGTCGGCGGGGGCGGTCGCGACGGGCGGGGACAGCACAGTGTCCGCCGCGTGGTCGTACACCGCGGACTGGAAGCGCCGATCTCCGCCGGGGCCGAGCGGATCGAGCAGAACCCGGTTCAGCGCGTGGTGGTCGTGGGTGTCGAAGTAGCAGCCTTCGGCCGAGTACTCGCCGCGCGGATAGCGCTGCGCCCGGGGGAACAGGAAGTCGTCGATCGTCGCGCGGATGACGTCGCGGCCCTGTGCGCGCAGGACGGCGGCCAGTTCGTCGGCGAGGGTGGTCTTGCCTGCGGCGGGCGGTCCGTCGACGGCAACCCGCGCCGGGTGCGCGGCGGTGATGGACCCGACCGCCTCAACCAGGCAGCCGAGCAACTCGTCGCGGGTGCCCTGATCCATCTCCTGCCTCGTTCCGATCTGGCGATCTCACTTCTCGGACGCGTTGTCAGACCGCCCGGACCTCGGCGAGGCGCCTGACCGCGTAGTCGTCGTCCCAGGAGACGGCGGCTTCCCAAGCGGACGATGCCTGTGCGGCGATGTCGTACGCGCCGCCGTCGAGCCCGGCGGCGTTGCCGGGCAGCACGAGGTCGAGGTCGGCGACGTCGACGTGCGCCTCGTCCCAGTCGATCAGCGCGACCCGGTGCGGGGTCACGCGGACGTTGCCGGGGTTGGCGGGATTGCCGTGGACGACGCATGCCGGACGTCCGGCGAGCCGCGCCCACGCCGCCCGGCATCGAGCCACGCCCTCCGCGGGCATGGCCCCGAGGTCGATCTTCGTCCCGGTCTCGGCGTGCAGCAGGTCCGTCGACGACCGCCACCCGGGGCGCTGTGGCCAGCCCCGGGTCAGCCGGTGCAGCTCGCGGAGCGTATCGGCCACGCGGCGCCAGTCGTCCTGCGTCTCGGGCGGTCCGCCCTCCAGGTAGGCCATCACCACCAGGCCGTCGGCGAACAGCCGGCCGTCGGTCGTGGGGATCGGCACCGGCACGGTCAGGCCCCCACGGTCGAGGTGCCGGATGAGTTCGGTCTCCCACCGGAGATCGGCGTCGCTCCTGGTGCCGAGCCGAGCGACGGCGAGCCGCCCGTTGACGCGCACGCTCCACACGTCGTTGGCGACGCCGCCGGTGAGCCGTTCGATGCGAGCGGCGTCGTCACCCCACTGCCGGAGTGCCTCCCATCCCACGGACCAGATCCTACGAGGTTCCGAGCTGACCTCGTCCCGGCAGATCCGGATCGGAGCGCCGAACGGTGGCGCTGCCGTCGCCGATGACCTTGCCACCGAGCCCGGACCGCGACGTGGGCTGGCCGACCAGTTCGACGAGAACCTCGTCGCGGCAGTCGTCGCCGAACACGGCGGTGACGGCGTCGGTGAAGGCCGCGACGAGTCGGGCGGTGACCCTGGCCGCGTCCTCTCGTGCGAACACCTCCTCGCGCATGCCGAAGGTGACCGAGGGCGCGGCCGTGGCGACCGCGGTTCCGCCGCGAGCCCAGCGGCCGGCCGGGATGCCGATGAGCCTGACATCCACCGAGCTTCGGGCCCACTCGCCGTACACCGACACGACGGCGCTGGTGAGCTGCCCGATGAGGCCGGGTTCCCGCCCGGCCAGATCTTCCTCGAGCGCGTAGAGCGTCACGTGGGGCATCGGCGACTCCTCGATGTCAGCGACCAGCGGCCGGCCTGCGACCGGTCACCCGGGATCAAGCAGCATAAGGCCCCTGTCCGCCGGCCGGAAACGATTATCGTCACTGTCCGGCGGATCGAGGCGGTCAGGCGTCGACGCTCGTCTCGCCGGCGAGGTAGGCCAGCACGTCGCGTATGTCGCCTCGACGGCGGTGGACTCGTCGCTGGCGCTCGGCGCCGGTGCCCTCGATACGCAGCCGATCCGTTCCCGCGATCACCGTTTCCAGGCCGCCGTCCCTGATCAGCGCAGGGCCTACGAAGCTCAGCAGGTCGTCGACGACGTCCCAGGCGGGCCGGAGTTCGCCGGTGGCCGGGTCCAGGAGCTGCCCCTCGAGCCCGTCGTGGGCGGCCCGCCAGTGTGCGGCGCCGAGCAGGCTGCTTCGCAGGCGGGGTGCGGGCAGCCCGGCGCGGATGTCGTCGAGGACGGTGGCGGCCAGAGCACGGACGAGCCCGGCGACGAGGACCGCGTCATCGGCTGTCGGCGCCACGTCGGCGACCCGCACCTCGACCGTGGGGTAACGGGCCGAAGGCCGGGCGTACCACAGCACCATTCCGGCGTCCAGCATCACACCTGCCGTGATCAGCTGCTCGACGGTGCGATCGTATTCTGCGGCGTCGGCGAAGTACGGGGACGGGCCGAGGCTGGGCCAGCGTTCCAGCTGTATCGATCGCCAGCTCGCGTAGCCGGTGTCGGCTCCCGCGCGGAACGGCGAGTTAGCGGCGATCGCCTGGATGACGGGCAGCCAAGGCCGCAGGTGGTTGCAGACCTGGACCGCGAGCTCGCGGTCGGGTACGCCGACGTGGACGTGGCATCCGCACAGGGCCGGGTCGAGCGCCACGGGCCCGAACTGGCGGATGATCCGCTCGTATCGCTCGGCGGCGGGCCTGGTGATGTCCGCTTCCCGGATCGGGGTGGCTCCTACGGCCACGAGCCGGGCTCCGGCCGCCGCGGCGGCGGCGGCCGCGACGGCGCGTGCGGCGGTCAGCTGCTCGCGCAGCTGGGTGAGGTCCGAGCACACCGGGGTCACCATCTCGATCATGCTCTGCCGGAACTCGTGCCGGCTCTGCTCCAGCGCCTGGCCGGTGAGCTGTGCCAGCACCTGGTCGGCCACCGCGAGATTGTTCCCGCTGGAGGCGTCGAGCAGCAGGAACTCCTCCTCCACCCCCACGGTCATGGGGCTTCGGTCCGCGATGCCGACCCGCTGCCGGTACCCGTTCGAAACTGCGTCCATGGCACTGCCGTCCTTTGTGATCAGAGCTGTTCGGCGTCGGACGGGTCGGGCCGGGTGGGCTGCCGGTCGGCGGGGGCGCGGAAGCCGATGAGCTTGTGCGTGCCGTCACAGAACGGCTTGATCCGCGAGCGGCCGCAGCGGCAGAGCGCGACCGTGGGCCTGCCTGCGTCGATGTGCTCACCGTCCGGGGTGACGATCTCGAAGTCGCCGCGCAGCAGCAGCGGGCCGTCTTCGTAGGGCGTCACGGTCGCCGCTCGGCGTTCCTGCGCGGGTTCGTGTGTCATGACGCCACTCCTGCCGGCAGTTGGGTTTCGGGCAGCCGGCCGGCCGAGCCGGGTCCGGTCACCGGCCGCAGCGAGCTGGCGCCCGCGGCCCAGCTGTCGAGCAGGTGGGCGCTGGCCCTGCCGCCGAGCGCCTCGGACGCGGCGGCACCGAACAGCACGTCTGCCGACAGCTCCGGATGCTCGGCGACCAGCGAACCGCACATGTCGTGGGCGGCGATCTGCTCGTGTACCGCGTCGGCTTCGACGTGTTCGTCGTAGAACAGCGTCGCCCGGCTGTCGCCGCCGAGGCGGCGCAGGCCGTTGGCGTAGCGGCTGTTGGGCAGGCTCGAACCCATCTCGAAGGCGGCGAGCTGCCCGGTGAGCGCGGCCCTGAGCCGCCGGTGGAGGGCGAACATCGACAGCATGTTGGTGACGGCGAGCGTGGTCGCGGGCAGCCGGTCGAGGTAGGCGCCGTATTCGGTGTTCAGGCCCAGGCAGCTCATCGTGGTCCGGAACAGTTCGGCGTGCATCCGCGGGAGCCGGCCGGAGCCGTACTCGTCGATCTGGATCTCGATGAGTGCGGCTTTGGCGCGCCCGGCCAGCCGGGGAATGGCGAAGGTGTGCGGGTCCGCCTCTTTGAGCTGGTAGAGCGAGCGGTGCACGACGAATTCGCGGAACTGCTCGATGGTGGCGTGCGACTGGATGTGACGCCCGAGCGAGGGGCCGTCGTGCTCGGCGGTGAGCGCCGTCAGCGCGGCGGGGATCTCGGCGGCGCCGACCGCCGGCTGGGGGCCGGTCAAAGCCCGCAGCGCCCGCTCGAACAGCTGCTCCATCTCGGCGCGCAGTGCCAGCAGGCCGGGATGCCACTCCCAGCGGTCATCGACGTCCTCGAAACCGCTGTAGTGCAGTTCGTAGCAGACGGTGAGGGCCAGCTGCAGGTCCTCGTCGGCCAGCGGGTCGGTGTCGCGGAGCTTCGGGAGGTGAGCGACCTCGACCGCCTGTCCGGATCGTAAGCCTTCGATCACGGCAGCCGACAGATCGCCCCGCGCCTCCGGAAGTCTCATCGGCCGCTCCTGCCTCGCTGTGCTTGGCCTCCGGGCGATCTATTACCGCGTACGGCAGCACGCCAAACCGAGGGCGCAGCCTCCGGCGGATTCTGACGGGCCGTGGACGCGTAGCACCGCCGTCTCGGGGAATAGGGTCATATGCGACTTATTCGGCTTCCCGGGGTGCACTCCCCGGTGAGCGACACCTGGATGCTCGCCGAGGCGATGGGCCGGGAGACGCTGGCCGGCGCGCGGGTCGCGGACCTGTGCACGGGGACCGGCGCGCTCGCCATCGTCGCGGCTCTCGCAGGGGCGAGCCAGGTCACCGCAGTCGATCTGACCTGGCGGGCGAGCTGCTGCGCGGTGCTGAACGCGCGGTTGCACAGGGTGCGGGTGAACGTGCGCCGCGGCGACCTGTGGCAGCCGCTGCACGGTGAGACCTTCGACCTCATCGTGTCGAATCCGCCCTACATTCCCGCCGCCACCGACGAGCCGCCGCGGCGCGCGGCGCTGATCCCGCTGGATGCCGGCCGGGGCGGCCGGGCGCTGCTCGACCGGCTGTGCCGTGACGCGCCCGCGCACCTCAGTCCCGGGGGCTCGATCCTGCTGGTGCATTCGTCGATCTGCGGCACCGACGAGTCGCTGATCGCCATGCGTCAGGCCGGGTTGCGCGCGGAGGTGGTGCTGTCGCGGACCGGGCCGCTGGGGCCGGTGATGAGGCAGCGGGCCGCCATGATGCGCCGCCGCGGGCAGCTCGGCGTGGCCGACGTCGAGGACATCGTCGTGGTGCGTGGAACGCGCCCACGGTGAACGCAGGATCGCCGTCGCCACCGCACCGCCCGAGCAGCTGAGGCGGGGATCGGTGACCGCCGTCCGGCGTCAGTCGCACCGCAGGAGGCGGCGGCCGCATTCGAGCAGGGCCTGCCGGCGGGAGCGGTCGTCCAGCGGTGTCATCGCCGGGTCGCGGCCGGCGCCGGCCAGGCCGTTGATGAACATGGCCAGGCCGATCCGGGTCTGCGGATCCGGGTCCGGTCCGAGGATCAGGGTGCTGGTGCCGTCCCACCACTGGCGCATCGACTCCTGCTGGCCGAGCAGCCGGGTGAGGTACGGGTCCTGCATCAGCACGGCGAAGCCGGAGTGCTCGTACAGCGCGATCTCGATCAGCCCGCCGAGGACCTCGTCGACGCGCGCGGTGCGGGTGCGGTGGGCCTCCGCGCGGCGGGTCACCGCCGGCAGCGCGTCCAAGAGGGGTCTGAGGACGTCCAGGACGATCTCGTCCTTGGTCTTGTAGTGGTAGTAGAGGCCCGCCTTGGTGACCCCGGCCTCGTCGGCGATGTCCTGCAGCGAGGTCGCCTGGATGCCGTCGCGGGCGAACAGCCGGAGCGCGACGGCCAGTAGCTGGTCGCGGCCGGTGCGGCGGCGGGACGGCACGGCACTCATCGGGGTCGGCCTCCTCGGATCGCGCCTGCCGGCCGCCGCTGGGCCCTGAGCTGCGAGTATGCGGCGCCGACGGTGCGACGGCACCGGAATGTGGCGTACACCTCTCAGCTAAGCAAATGTTAGCCGCTCGGCTTAGTTCGCTTCTATTGTTCCTGGTCAACCGGTCGGCGCACCCCCGCAGCCGGCCGCTGAACGCGGCAAGGAACTGATCATGGCAACGCTGCTCTACCGGCTGGGCCGGTTCTCCTTCCGCCGCCGCGGCCTGGTCACCGCCCTGTGGCTGGTGCTGCTCGCCGCCGTGGGCTTCGGTGCGGCGACGCTGTCCGGGCCGACCAGCAACGCCTTCAGCATCCCGGGCACCGAGTCCTCGCAGGCCCTGACCGTGCTGCGCGACAAGCTGGGCGTCGGGGCCGACGACGCGGCCGCGCAGGTGGTGTTCACCGCCGGTGACCAGGCCACGCTGACCGGCCCCGCCGAGCAGGCCGCGATCGGCGAGGCGGTGTCCGCACTGCGGGCCGCGCCGCACGTCGTGCAGGTCGGTGACCCGTTCCAGAGCGAGACCGTCTCCCGCGACCAGCGCACCGCGTTCGCCTCGGTCGCCTACTCGGTGGCGCCCGGCGACCTGACCGCCGCCGACCGGCACGCCCTGTACGCCGCCGGCCGCACCGCGGAGAAGGCCGGCCTCGGGGTCGAGTTCGGCGGCACGGCCACCCAGCAGCAGTCCGAGGGCGGCGCCGCCGAAGCCCTCGGCATCGCCGTGGCCGCGTTCATCCTGCTCATCACGTTCGGCTCGCTGGTCGCGGCAGGTCTGCCGCTGCTGACCGCGCTGCTGGGCGTCGGCTTCGGCATGGCCGGCATCCAGATCGCCACCGGCTACTTCGACCTGTCGACCTCGACCTCGGCCCTGGCGACCATGCTCGGCCTGGCCGTGGCCATCGACTACGCGCTGTTCGTCGTCTCCCGGTTCCGCAACGAGCTGGCCGGCGGACACGAACCGGAACAGGCCGCCGGGCGAGCCGTGGGCACCGCCGGGTCGGCCGTCGTGTTCGCGGGCCTCACCGTGATCATCGCGCTGGTCGCCCTGTCGGTGACCGGCATCCCGTTCCTCACCGCGATGGGCGTGGCCGCCGCCGGCACGGTGGCGATCGCGGTCGCGATCACGCTCAGCCTGGTGCCCGCGCTGCTCGGCTTCGCCGGACCCAGGATCCTCACCAAGGACGCCCGCAAGGGCATCGGCCGGCACCGCTCCCCCGGCACGATGCCGATGGGCGGCCGGTGGGCCCGCGGGGTGCTGCGCCGCCGCGTTCCCGCCCTGCTGCTGTCACTGGGCGTGGCCGGTGTCATGGCGATCCCGGCCCTCGACCTGAACCTGGCCCTGCCCGACGACAGCACGGCCGCCGCCGGCTCCACCCAGCGCCGCGCCTACGACCAGCTCAGCGCCGGCTTCGGCGCCGGGTTCAACGGACCGCTGCTGCTGGTCGTCGAGGACAACCTCGGCGACGTCGGCACCGCCGCGGAACAGGCGCAGCAGACCGTCTCCCGGCTGGACGACGTCGTCATGGTCACCCCACCGACGATCAACCCCGCTCGCGACACGGCCCTGCTGACCGTCATCCCCGAGAGCGGGCCCGGCACGAAGGCGACCAAGGACCTCGTCGCCGCGATCCGCGACCACGCGCCCGAGGTGGCCGAATCCACCGGCGCGGACCTGTCCGTCACCGGCGCGACCGCGCTCAACATCGACGTGTCCGACAAGCTGACCGCAGCACTCGGCCCCTACCTGGCGATCGTCGTCGGGCTGGCGTTCGTGCTGCTCATGCTGGTGTTCCGCAGCGTGCTGGTGCCGCTGAAGGCCACCCTCGGCTTCCTGATCAGCGTCGCCGCCGCGTTCGGCGCCCTGGTCGCGGTCTTCCAGTGGGGCTGGCTGGCCGACCTGTTCGGCGTCGAGTCCACCGGGCCGATCATCAGCGTCATGCCGATCTTCCTCATCGGCGTGCTGTTCGGCCTCGCCATGGACTACGAGGTCTTCCTCGTCACCCGCGCCCGCGAGGAGTACGTGCACGGCGCCACCCCCGACGAGGCCGTCGTCACCGGCACCCGCCACGGCGCCCGCGTCGTCACCGCCGCCGCGCTCATCATGATCTCGGTGTTCGCCGGGTTCGTCCTCACCGACGACACCATCGTCAAGTCCCTGGGCTTCGCCCTGGCCGTCGGCGTCGCCGTCGACGCCTTCCTGGTCCGGATGACCATCGTCCCCGCCGTGATGTCGCTGCTGGGCAGGGCCGCCTGGTGGCTGCCCGGGTGGCTGGACCGGCTCCTGCCGAACATCGACGTGGAGGGCGAGCAGCTCGCCCACCGGCTGGCCGCCGAGCAGGAACCCGTCGAGGCGCCGCCCGGCGCGCAGGGTCCCGCCGCCGGGGCCGCGGAGCCGGAGGCGGACCACGTGTGCGGAGGCGGGTGCGCCGACCGTGCGGAGCCCGCACGGGAGCTGGAACTGGTCGGAGCATGAGCGGGCGGCGTGCGGCCCGGGAGCAGTGCTCCCGGGCCGCACGCCGGTCGTGGTCAGCCGCGGGTCACGGTGACGTCGACGGTGAACGCGCCGTTGCCGTTGCCCGGCGTGTCGTCGTTGATGCGCAGGTAGAGCCAGCTGCCGGTGCCGGTGTAGGTGTACGTGATGCCCGTGCCGGCGTAGCGGTAGTTCCCGTTGGACTTGGCCAGCAGCGAGTAGGCGCGGGCGGTCCGCATCGGGAACTTCGTGTCGTTGGCGATGTTGCTCCAGCCCTGCGGGCCGTTGTTGCCGGTGAGCCACACCCCGGCCCAGATCGAGCCGCCCGCGCTGATCTGCACGCGGTCGCCGTCCTGCAGCCAGCAGCCGGTGTTGACGTCCCAGTCCGACTCCGCGACCTCCTTGTGCTCGCTGCAGACGATCGTCGTCGCGGCCTGCGCCGGCGACACTCCGACGAGGACGCTGCCCGCGGCGGCCGCGGTGATCGCCAGACCGGCGAGCATGGTGCGGATGATGTTCATCTCAATCTCCTGTTCTCGATGCCGTTGACGTCTTTAACGGTATGAATCAGCAGGTCGCGGTACATCAGTGCTGGCACCTAATCGGAGTCGGGCGGGCGTCACCCGGCGGTCGCCGTTCCTGCCGGGTCAGGCCGCCAGGAACGTGAGCACCGCCAGCACCCGGCGGTGCTGCTGGGGCTCGTCGCCCAGCCCGAGCTTGGCGAAGATGCTGCGGACGTGGGCTTCGACGGTGCGCTCGGCGAGGTGGAGGTCTGCGGCGATGCCGGAGTTGGAGCGGCCGGCCGCCATCCGGGCCACGATCTCGCGCTCGCGGGACGACAGCACGTCCAGCCCGGCGGCGGTGCGGGGCCGACGCAGCAGCCGGTCGACGACCACCGGGTCGATGGCGGTGCCCGCCGCGGCGACCTCGCGTACGTCGGCGGCGAACGCGGCGATGTCGGTGATCCGGTCCTTGAGCAGGTATCCGAACCCGCCACCGGGTTGCTGCAGCAGCGCCAGCGCCTCGCGATGCTCCAGATGCTGAGACAGCAGCAGCACGCCCACGCCGGGGTGGCGGCGGCGCACCGTCAGCGCCGCCCGCACGCCTTCCACGGAGTAGGTGGGCGGCATCCGGATGTCGACGACCGCGATGTCGGGCCGGTGCTCGGCGACGGCTGCCAGCAGCTGCTCGGCGTCGCCGACGTCGGCGGCCACGGTGATCCCCTGCCGTTCGAGCAGCAGTCTCAGGCCGCCGCGCAGCAGCACGCTGTCGTCGGCCAGCACGGCGGTGGTCATGCCGCCCCCAGCGGCAGTACGGCGCGCACCGCGGTGCCCCTGCCGTGGGCGCTGGACAGCCGCAGCGTCCCTCCGCAGGCTTCGACCCGTTCGCGCAGGCCGTGCAGTCCCCCGCCCGGCACCGCCAGGGCGCCGCCGACGCCGTCGTCGCAGACGGTGACCTCGACCCGGTTGTCGCCGGTCGTGAGTGTCACGGTGACCAGCCCGGCACCCGCGTGTTTCTCGCTGTTCGCGACGGCCTCCATGGTGACGTAGTAGGCGGCCGCGGCGACCGGTTCGGGCAGCGTGACGTGCCCGACGCGGTCGTCGACGGCGACGGGGACGCGCGCGCGTTCGGCGATGGCGGCCACCGCCCCGGACAGGCCGTGGCACACCAGCACGGCCGGGTTCATGCCGCGGACCAGGTCACGCAGGTCGGCGATGGCGTTCTCGACCTCCGCCGCCCCACGCGCCACCAGTGCCGGGTCGCCCTGGCGCAGCATCATCGCCGCGGCCAGCAGCCGCTGCTGCACCCCGTCGTGCACGTCACGTTCCACCCGGCGGCGTTCGCGGTCGCGGGCGTCGACCAGGCGGCGGCGTTCGGCGCGCTGGGCGCTGAGGGCGGCGCCCACCGGGATGAGCGCCGCGCCGAGCGCGTACAGGACGGTGGGCCAGTGCCTGGGGCCGTAGGTGACGGTACTCAGCGCCGCGGTGCACAGCCCGTTGGCGGCCAGCGCGGCCCAGAACGGGGCGTAGACGCGCCGGTCGCCGGCCCCGGCGCGGCGGTAGCGCACGGTGAAGACACCCACCAGGAACACCCCGACCAGCGGATAGGTCCAGGCCCGCACACCCAGCAGCCCTGCCGGGCTCAACCGCCCGGCCGCCAGGGCGACGGCGGCGAGCACCGGCCAGTACGCATACGCGGCCGCGGCGATCGCCCGGTCCCACCGCCCGCGCAGCCGGCCGGAGGTGACGATCAGGCCCGCGTGCAGGTGCATGGGGTCATGCAGGAGGCTCAGCAGCAGGCCACCGGCGAACAGGGCGGGCAGCGCGGCACGGCCCCAGGCGTCGAGCAGCCACACCAGACCGCAGCCGGCCAGCAGCGGTCCCATGCGGCTGTCCGGGCGGTCCCGCCACAGCCGCAGGCCTACTTCGACGTGCAGCAACCCGGCGGCGGCGAGGCAGGCCAGCTCCCAGGGCGTCGCCCAGTAGGCGGTCAGCAGCGGGCCGCAAACCAGCGCCACGGCGGTGACCCGCACCGGCCATCGAAGAAGATCAACCATAGGGCTCGATGCTGGTCCCGGCCTCCTGCCCCGGCCAGCATCGGTCGGCAGGCCGACTGTCGTGGCCGCGACACCGGCACCCGGCGCGCCGAGCCGCCGCAGCGCTTCGCGGTGGCGCGCACAGCAGCACACCGTTGGTAGATCCAGGCGGCCGGCGGTTGTTCACCGGCGAAGACACGGCCGCGGGCCCCCGGCGAGCCGGCTTCGCCGCTGTCAATGCTTTGTGGCGGATCTTGCATCATTTGTCAGCGCTCGATATAGCTTGCGCCGGATGACAGGATGATCTACGTCCAGTCCTATGTAGACGAACGACAGGAGCATCATGTTGCTTCGGCGACACCTCAGCGTGGCTCTCAGCGGTGTGCTGCTGGCCGCCGGTCTGGCCACCTCCACACCGGCCGTGGCGGGCGGCACCGCCGCCGACCCCTGCGCCGGCCCGGACCGGGTTGCCAAGCCCGCATCGTGCGGCATCGCCTCGTACGACGTCTTCCCCGGTGCCCGGATCGGCGAGCGGACCGGCCCGGCGGCACTGTCGGACAAGGAACTCTCCGCCCGGGGCATGCCCGCCGAGCAGGTCAGCCCGCAGCTGGTCGCGTGTGACGGCGACGGCACCTCCGGCAAGCGCATCGAGGTGCTGTACCTGCGTGAGGCCACCATGCCCGACCGGTACGCGCAGCTGCTGCCGATGTTCCGGGCGTGGCTGGCCAACGCCGACGACCAGTTCAACGACCAGGCCGCGGTCAGCAACCGCAGCCGCCACCTGCGGTTCGTGACGACGGCGGTGTCCGGCGGCTGCGCCGCGGTGGTCCGCAACCACGTCGTGCCGGCCGGCTCGCTGGCCACCTTCGACAGCAGCAAGATCGCCGCGCAGAACCTCGGGTACAACAGCAACGACCGCAAGTACCTGATGCTGACCGAGGCGACGGTGATCTGCGGCGTGGGCGAGATCAAGCCGGACGATCTGACCACCGGCGCGGGCAACCTCAACAACGGGCAGAGCTTCGCCCGCGTCGACGCCATCCCCGGCTGTTTCGGCGCCAACGCCATCGCGCACGAACTGGGCCACACCCTCGGCGCGGCGCAGCTGACCGCGCCGCACACCGACGGCAGCTGGCACTGCCTCGACCAGTGGGACCTCATGTGCTACGGCGGCACCCCGACCTGGAGCTGCCTGCAGTGGAACGACTACCGGCTGCCCGACTGCAACCGTGACGACTACTTCAACGCCAACCCGACGGCGGGCAGCTACCTGGCCACCCACTGGAACACCGCCGACAGCGCCTACTTCATCGCGGGTTCTACCGCCGACGTCACCACCCACCCGAAGGTCGGCTGGACGTACGCCATCACCAGCGTCTCCACCGGAGAGGCGCTCGAACCGATCGGCGCGTCGACCGCCGGGCTGGTCGAGCTGAGCCAGCGGACCCGGGTGGACACCCCCAGCCAGAAGTGGCTCATGGGTTACACCACCGGCCTGCAGTTCATCAACATCGGCAGCCGCATGTGCCTGGACAGCTCCTACAGCGGCACCACCCCCGGCACCACCACCCTGCAGTACTACTGCGCGGGCCAGGACGGCATGCGGCTGGCCTACCTGCCCGTCGGCAGCGGCCAGTACGCGATCTTCGACTGGCTGTCCGGGCTGGCGCTGACGGTCTCGGGCGCCTACCCGACCCCCGTCCAGCAGCAGCCGTACACCGGCGCCGCCAACCAGAAGTGGGTCTTCAACCGGATCACCGACCCGGGGCCGGTCAACAACGGCGCCTACTACCTGCAGGGCATCAACAACCTCGACAACGCCGAGGTCGCCGGGGCCTCCACCGCCTCCGGGGCCCTGATCACCCACGCGGCCCCGTCCGGGGCCACCAGCCAGCGCTGGAAGCTGCAGGCCAGCGGGTCGTACTGGAAGCTGCTGAACGTCAACAGCAACCTGTGCCTCGACCTCGTCAGCGCGAGCACGGCGGCGGGCATCGGCGTACGCCAGGCCACGTGCGCTGCCGCGACCCGGCAGGAATGGACGCTCCGGCGGGTCGCCGACGGCACGTACTTCCTGGTCAACCGGTACAGCGGCAAGACACTCACGATGACCGCGGGCGCCGGGTCGACGCTCAGCCAGCAGACCGTCGCCGGAGACAACCGCGACCTGATCTGGGCGCTGCGACCCGTCTAAGGGACAGGCCGGCCGGGAGCCCGACCGGGCCCCCGGCCGGCCTCGCCCACGCGTGCCGGACCGGGTCACCCCCGCTCTGCCGGTAGCGAACTCGGCTGTCGGACGACGGCGGGCCTTGCTATGAAGGACCCATGTCGAATCCGGCGGAGCGAGCCCACCCCCAGGCACCTCCGCGTCGGGTGCTGCTGCGCTCGGCGCTGGGTGAGTCACTGCGGCGCCTGCGCCTCGAACAGGGACGCACGCTGGCCGAGGTCGCGGTCACCGCGCGGATCTCGATGCCCTACCTGTCCGAGGTCGAACGCGGCCTCAAGGAGGTCTCCTCCGAGGTGCTCGCGGCGCTGTGCGCGGCGCTGGGCATCGAGCTGTCCGAGCTGCTCGTCGCCGTCGCCTTCCACATCTCGGCGAACAACGCCGCGGCGACGGTGCTCACGGCCCACCGGACGGCCGCGGGCCGCTACGACGTGGCGGCGCCGCCGGCCCGGCGAGCCGGCGACGCCTACGCCCTGGCCGCCTAGCCCTCCGGCGTCGTCTTCACGGTGGAGATGACCTGGTCGGCCAAGCCGTACGCGACGGCTTCGGCGGCGCTGAACGTCTTGTGCCGGTCGAGGTCGTGCCGGATCTTCTGCGCCGGGTGACCCGTGTGCCGGCTGAGGATGCCGTCCATCTCGGCGCGCACCCGGGACACCTCCCGCGCCCGGATCGCCAGGTCCGGCAGCGTGCCCTGGGCCACGTCGAACGAGCCCTCCTGCGTGGACGGCTGATGCAGCACCACCTTGGCGTGCCGGAGCACCGTCCGTTTGCCGGCCGTACCCGCGGCCAGCAGCACCGCCGCGGCCGAGGACGCCTGCCCGACGCACAGCGTGGCGACGTCCGGGCGGACGTACTGCATCGTGTCGTAGATCGCGGTCAGCGCGCTGTAGGAGCCGCCCCGCGAGTTGATGTAGAAGGAGATGTCCAGCTCGGCGCTCTCGGACTGCAGATGCAGCAGCTGCGCGATGATCACGTTGGCGACGTCGTCGGTGATCTCCGTGCCGAGGAAGATGATCCGCTCCGACAGCAGCCGGGAGTAGATGTCGAAGGCGCGCTCGCCGCGCGAGGTCCGCTCGACGACGGTGGGAATCGTGTACTGGCCCACGACGGTCACACCCCCATCCGCTGCTTGACCACGCGCGGGCGGATGTCGTCGATGTGCGCGACGATGTGATCGACCATCCCGTAGTCGAGCGCCTCCTGCGCGCTGAACCAGCGATCACGCTGCCCGTCTTCGACGATCGCGGTCACCGGCTGCCCGGTGTGCCCGGCGGTCAGCGCGCTCATCAGGTTGCTGATCCGGTCCAGCTGCCCGGCGTAGATCTCCACGTCGGCCGCGGTGCCGCCCAGCCCGGCCGACCCCTGGTGCATCAGGATCTGCGCGCTGGGCAGGGCGAACCGCTTGCCCGGCGTGCCGGCGCACAGCAGGAACTGCGCCATGCTCCCCGCTAGCCCCATCGCCACGGTGATCACGTCGTTGGGGATGAGCTGCATCATGTCGTACACGGCCAGCCCGGCCAGCACCGAGCCGCCGCGCGAGTTCAGGTACAGCGCGACGTCGCGGCGCGGGTCCTCGGCGGACAGCGTCAGCAGCTGAGCGCAGATCCGGTTGGCGATGTCGTCCTCGACGTCGGAGCCGAGCACGATGATCCGCTCGTGCAGCAGTCTCGTGCTCAGTTCGTCGTCCAGCGTGGCGGTGGCGCCCATGGGTGCACTCCTGTTCTCGGGCCGTTCCTTCCACGATCAGGCCCGAGGTGGCGGTGTACCAAGGCGATCTGCTGTCAGCGACTTCGCCCAGGGCAGAGCGGCCGCGGGCCGCCGGTGGGACGGCGGCTCACGCGGGCAGTTCGTCGGAGGGCACGAAGCGGTAGCCCATGCCCGGTTCGGTCAGCAGCTGCCGGGGGTGGGCGGGGTCGGCCTCGAGTTTGCGGCGCAGCTGGGCCATGTACTGGCGCAGGTAGTTGGTCTCGGTGGCGTACTGCGGGCCCCAGATGTCGTGCAGCAGCTGCCGCTGGCTGACGAGCTTGCCGGGGTTGCGGACCAGCGCGGCCAGCAGCTGCCATTCCGTCGGGGTCAGGCGGACGTCGCCGCCGCGGATCTGGTGGTCGGCGACGTCGAGTTCGAACCTGCCGACGCGGACGAACCGCCGGGACTCCGGGGCGGGGGCGTGGCGGCGGGTCACCGCGCGGATGCGGGCCAGCAGTTCGTCGACGCCGAAGGGTTTGGTGACGTAGTCGTCGGCTCCGGCGTCGAGGGCCTCGACCTTGTCGTCGCTGCCGGTGCGGCCGGACAGCACGATGATCGGGGTCGCCGACCAGCCGCGCAGGCCCCGGATGACCTCGACGCCGTCCATGTCGGGCAGGCCGAGGTCGAGCACGATCACGTCGGGCAGGTACGCGCTCGCGGCCCGCAGTGCCGTGGCGCCGTCGGCGGCCAGTTCGACGTCGTAGCCGCGGGCCTTGAGATTGATGCGCATCGCGCGCAGGATCTGCGGTTCGTCGTCGATGATGAGGACCTTCGTCATCGGTTCGCCTGTTCCGTTCGCTGGGCGGTGGTCGTGCCCGGGGTGATCTCCGGGACAAGTGTGCCGTCCATGGCTTCGCTGAGGCCGCAGGCCGGGGCCGAGCCGAGGCCGGCGCCGAGGCGGATGCCGGTTACCGGCGGTCCAGGGCCAGGTTGAGTTCCAGCACGTTGACGCCGGGTTCGCCGATGAACCCGAGGACCCGTCCGGTGGTGTGCTCGTCGATCAGGGCGTCGACCTGCTCGACGGGCAGGCTGCGGGCGGCGGCGACGCGCCTGGCCTGCAGCCTGGCGTACTCGACGCTGATGTGCGGGTCGAGGGAGCTGCCGCTGGCGGTGACCGCGTCGGCAGGGACCGGGGACGTCTCGGGCGCGTCTCCCCGCACGGGGACGAGCACGCCCTTGCCGTAGTCCTCGCCGAACCTGCCGCACTCCACGCGCACGCCCTCGTAGGTGGCGGTGAACGGGGTGGCGGGGCAGGCCTGGTTAACGCTGACGGCGCGGGTGACCCGTCCGGACAGGCCGTCGCTATAGAAGACGCGCAGGACCGCGCCGACGCCGTCGGGGGTGCAGTACGGCCGGGCGCCGCTGACGCCTTCCAGCTCGCCGACCGCCTTGCTGCGGGCGCAGACCTGGGTGAGCAGGGCCTGCCTGCTGCCGTCGCCCGCTGCGGAGTCCGGGTCGAGGGCCGGGTCGCCGAGGGTGTCCTCGATGCTCTCCGGGCCGAGGTTGGACGCGGCGGTGGCGCCGGGGTCGTAGCCGGACGCCGACGGGCGGCTCTGGAAGTACTTCGCCACCGGGTTGCCGTCGGCGTCGGTGAACGACTGCCCGATCAGCGAGCTGCCGACGGGTCTGCCGTCCACCTCGACGACGGAGCCGTCCGCCTTGTCCCGCAGTCCGGGCAGCTGGGCGACGCCGGTGAGGGCCAGCGGGTATCCCAGGCCGAGCAGGACGGTGAACACGAGCACGGCCCGTACGGCGGCCAGGTGCTGGGAGATCCAACCGGTTGTACGCATGTCAGCCGATCCCTGGGATGAGCGAGATGATCATGTCGAGGAGCTTGATGCCGAGGAAGGGCGCGATGATGCCGCCGAGGCCGTAGACCCACAGGTTGCGGGTCAGCAGCCGGCTCGCGCTGGACGGCGTGTAGCGCACGCCGCGCAGCGACAGCGGGATCAGCGCGACGATGATCAGCGCGTTGAAGACGACGGCGGACAGGATGGCCGACTCGGGGCTGGACAGCCGCATGATGTTGAGCGCATCCAGGCTCGGGTAGACCACCGCGAACATCGCCGGGATGATCGCGAAGTACTTGGCGATGTCGTTGGCGATGGAGAACGTGGTCAGCGCCCCGCGGGTGATGAGCAGCTGCTTGCCGATCTCGACGATCTCGATCAGCTTGGTCGGATCGGAGTCGAGGTCGACCATGTTGCCGGCCTCCTTGGCGGCCGACGTGCCGGTGTTCATGGCCACGCCGACGTCGGCCTGGGCCAGGGCCGGGGCGTCGTTGGTGCCGTCGCCGGTCATCGCGACCAGGCGGCCGCCCTCCTGCTCCTTGCGGATCAGGGCGAGCTTGTCCTCCGGTGTGGCCTCGGCCAGGAAGTCGTCCACCCCGGCCTCGTCGGCGATCGCCTTGGCCGTCAGCGGGTTGTCTCCGGTGATCATGACGGTACGGATGCCCATCCGGCGCATCTCGTCGAACCGCTCGCGCATGCCCGACTTGACCACGTCCTTGAGGTGGATCACGCCGAGCGCGCGGGCCGGCTGCCCGGTGACCAGCTCGGCGACGACGAGTGGCGTGCCGCCCTGACCCGAGATGGCGTCCACGGCCGGACCGACGTCGTCGGAGGGGTGGCCGCCGTTGTCGCGTACCCACTTCATGACGGCCGAGGCCGCACCCTTGCGGATCTGCCGGTCCGCGTTGCCCTCGCTCAGGTCCACTCCGGACATGCGGGTCTGCGCGGTGAACGGGATGAAGGTGGCGTGGGGCATGAAGCCCTCCTCGCGGGCGCGCAGGCCGTGCTGCTCCTTGGCGAGCACCACGATCGAGCGGCCCTCCGGCGTCTCGTCGGCGAGGCTGGACAGCTGCGCGGCGTCGGCGACCTGCTCGACGGTGACGCCCGCGGCGGGCAGGAACTCCCACGCCTGGCGATTGCCCAGGGTGATGGTGCCGGTCTTGTCCAGCAGCAGCGTGCTGACGTCGCCGGCCGCCTCGACGGCGCGGCCGCTCATGGCCAGCACGTTGCGCTGCACCAGGCGGTCCATGCCGGCGATGCCGATCGCCGACAGCAGCGCCCCGATGGTGGTCGGGATCAGGCAGACCAGCAGCGAGACGAGCACGATGCCGCTGATGCCGTCGGCCCCGAACGCCGGGGTGTCCGGCGCCGCGCCCTGCCAGGCCTTGGCGTAGCTCGCCATCGGCTGCAGGGTGACCGTGGCCAGCAGGAAGTTGATCGTCAGGGCCGCGAGCAGGATGTTGAGCGCGATCTCGTTGGGGGTCTTCTGCCGGTTCGCCCCCTCGACCAGGCTGATCATCCGGTCGATGAAGCTCTCCCCCGGCTGCTGGGTGATGCGTACGACGATCCGGTCCGACAGCACCTTGGTGCCGCCGGTGACCGCGCTGCGGTCGCCGCCGGACTCCCGGATGACCGGGGCGGACTCGCCGGTGATCGCCGACTCGTCGACGCTGGCGATGCCCTCGATCACGTCGCCGTCACCGGGGATGACCTGCCCGGCCTCGACGACCACGAGGTCGCCCCGGGCCAGCGCGGACGCGGCGACGGACTCCTCGCGGTACCGGTCGGCCGGGGCGCCCTCGGACCAGCCGGTGAGGCGGCGGGCCATGGTGTCCTTCTTGGCATTGCGCAGCGTCGCGGCCTGGGCCTTGCCCCGGCCTTCGGCGACGGCTTCGGCCAGGTTGGCGAACACGACCGTGAGCCAGAGCCAGCCGGTGATCGCCCAGGAGAACCCGGACGGCTGCGCGATCGCCAGCAGCGTGGTGAACACCGCGCCGACCTCGACGATCAGCATGACCGGGGTGCGCCACAGCGTCGCCGGGTTGAGCTTGCGCAGGGCGTCGGGCAGCGACTTCCACAGCTGCCGGGGGTCCAGCAGCCCGCCGCCGACCTTGCGCGGCTGCGGCCGCGGGTGCGGGGTTGCCACCGATGTGACGGTCATCTTTGTTCCTTGTCTTGTCTTCTCGCGGCCGTTCACAGGCCCTCGGCCAGCGGGCCGAGCGCGAGTGCGGGCAGGAAGGTGAGGGCCACCAGGATCACCACGACGCCGACGACCATGCCGATGAACAGCGGCTTGTGGGTGGGCAGCGTGCCGGCCGAGGCGGGCACGGGACTCTGCCCGGCCAGTGAGCCCGCCAGGCCGAGCACGAAGACGATCGGCAGGAACCGCCCGAGCAGCATGGCCAGGCCGGTGGCGGTGTCCCACCAGGGGGTGTTGACGGTGATGCCGGCGAACGCGGAGCCGTTGTTGTTGGCCGCGGAGGTGAACGCGTAGACGACCTCGGAGAAGCCGTGCGGGCCGACGTTGAGCTGGGTCCGCCAGTTGCCGGTGGCCATGGCGGCGGCCACCCCGATGAGCACGAGTGTGGGGGTGATCAGGAAGTACAGCGACGCGAACTTGATCTCGCGGGCGCCGATCTTCTTGCCCACGTACTCGGGCGTGCGGCCGACCATCAGGCCCGCGACGAACACGGTGAGCACCGCGAGGATGAGCATGCCGTACAGGCCGGAGCCGACCCCGCCGGGCGCGACCTCGCCGAGCATCATGTTGACGATCGGCATCATGCCGCCCAGCGCGGTGTACGAGTCGTGGAACGAGTTCACCGCCCCCGTCGAGGTCAGCGTCGTCGCCGCGGCGAACGTCGCCGAGTCGGACAGGCCGAACCGGACGTCCTTGCCCTCCATCGCCGCGCCGGCCGCCTGCGGCACCGTGCCGGCCCCGCCCAGCTCGAACACGTTGGTCAGGGCGATGCTCGCGATCGCGATCGTCGCCATCACGGCAAGGATGGCGTACCCCTGCCGGTTGTCGCCGACCATGCGGCCGAACACGCGAGGCAGCGCGAACGGGATGCAGAGGATCAGGAAGATCTCCAGCCAGTTCGTCCACGCCGTCGGGTTCTCGAACGGATGCGCGGAGTTGACGTTGTAGAAGCCGCCGCCGTTGGTGCCCAGCTCCTTGATGACCTCCTGGCCGGCCACCGGCCCACCGGTCAGGTGCTGCTCGGCACCGGTCAGCGTGGTGACCGCCGTGCCGTCGCCGAGGCTCTGCACCACGCCCCCGGCGATCAGCAGCACCGCGCCGACGACGGCGATGGGCAGCAGGATCCGCAGGGTGATCCGGGTCAGGTCGACCCAGAAGTTGCCCAGCCGGTCGGTCCGGCGCCGGGCGAACCCGCGGACCAGCGCGACCGCCACCGCGATGCCGACGGCGGCGGAGACGAAGTTCTGCACCGCCAGCCCGGCCATCTGCACCAGGTGGGTCATCGTCGACTCACCGGAGTACGCCTGCCAGTTGGTGTTGGTCACGAAGCTGACCGCGGTGTTCCACGCCAGGTGCGGGAAGACCCGCTCGTCGATGGTCGCCGCGAAGTCCGGGACCTTGAAGACCACGTCCTGCAGGCGCAGGAACGCGTACAGGAACAGGATCGAGATCAGCGAGAACGCCAGGACGCTGCGGGCGTACCCGCCCCAGGACTGCTCGGCATGCGGGTCGACGCCGAGGACTCGGTAGATGCCGCGCTCGACGCGGCCGTGGTGTTCGGCGGCGACGACGCGGAACATGTGGTCGCCGAGGTAGCGGTAGGCGACCGCCAGCGCGGCGAGGAGCGAGAGGATGAACAGCACTCCCGCGGTTGCCGTTGTCATGTCAGACAGCTCTTTCCGGGAGTTCAGAACTTCTCGGGGAACAGCAGCGCGAAGACCAGGAAGACCGCCAGCGCGCAGGCGATCACCAGACCGATCAGATTGGCGGTCACAGCCGTTCCACTCCCCGTACGACGAGAGCGAGGACTGCAAACAGACCCACCGTCAGCAGCACGTAAGCCAGATCGGCCACCGCCTGCCTCCCTTTTGAGCTAGTTTTCACGTTTTACTGGCATTGCGTCCGCTTCGGCGGATGCCGGATTGGCGGGACGGGCCAATACAACTGCACGAAAACGCCCTGGTGAGGGTTCTTGACGGCATCCATACGACCGCGGACGCTTTCTTTACGCGCGTTTGACGACGGCGTGTCCGCGCTCACAGCGACACGGCGTGGCCGGGCCCTCAATGAGCGCGAGCCAGGAGGATGACAGGCAGGAACGGTGTCGATCTCGTCGGCGACGTGGACGCCGGAGTGGTGGGGAACTCTATGCGCGCCTGGTGGGCCGTAGCGGGCACAGCTGCGTGGTTCAGGCCAAGTCCGGGCAGCAGCAGCTGGCGGAGATCGTCGCGGGTGGTGGGTGTTCTGCTCATCGCCGCTGCACGGGCGGGACAGCCGGTGGGCGGTTCAGGCTGCGCCAGGCGGCGACGAGCGCGCCGGGCAGGACCGCGACCACGGCGCAGAACACCAGCTGGGACCCGCTGAGCGGCTGGGTGCCCAGCAGGGTGCGCAGGCCCGGCACGGCGACGGCCGCGAGCTGCGCGGCAGCCGACAGCGCGACGGCGGCCAGCAGCCCCGCATTGGCCCAGCGGGTGCCGGGCGGGCGGGTGGCGCGTGACGCCAGGGCGATCCCGAGCTGGGCCAGGCCGAGCACGACGAAGACCATGGACTGCCAGGGCCAGCCGGCGGTGTGGGCGTAGACGCCGGTGGCGAGGGTGGCCGCGGTCAGCAGCGCCCCGATGGTGAGGATGCCGCGCAGCAGGCCGTCGCCCAGGACCTGCTCGTCGGGTGGGCGCGGCGGACGCCGCAGCACGTCCGGTTCGGCGGGTTCTGCGCCGAGTGCGACGCCGGGCAGGCCGTGGGTGAGCAGGTTGATCCACAGGATCTGGCCGGGCAGCAGCGGCACACCCAGGCCGAGCAGCGGCCCGATGAGCATGACGGCGAGTTCGGCGGCGCCGCCGGCCAGGCCGTAGCGCAGGAAGCGGCGGATGTTGTCGTACACGCGGCGGCCTTCGGCGACGGCGTGTTCGAGGGTGGTGAGGTTGTCGTCGACGAGGACGAGGTCGGCGGCCTGGCGGGCGACCTCGGTGCCGCCGCCCATGGCCACGCCGATGTCGGCGCGGGTCAGTGCGGGGGCGTCGTTGACGCCGTCGCCGGTCATCGCGACGACGTGGCCGTGCTGCTGCAGCTCGGTGATGATGGCCAGTTTCTGCTCGGGCTGGGTGCGGGCGTACACGTGGACCTGGTGGGCCAGATCAGGCCGGTCGCCGGTGCCGACCGGGTCGCCGGGGGCCCAGATGCCGACCTGGGCGGCGATGTGGGCGGCGGTGCCGGGATGGTCGCCGGTGATCAGCATCAGCCGGATCCCGGCTCGGGCGAACGCGGCGGCGGTCGCGGCCGCGTTCGGCCGCAGCGGGTCCTCGATGCCGACGACGCCCAGCGGCCGCAGCCCGGTCGGTGCGATGGGGCTGCCCGGCGTGTCGGTGCGGGCGGCGGCGACGGCGAGGACGCGCAGTCCCGCGGCAGTGAGCTCGGTGGCGGCGCGGCGGGCGGCGGCCGTGTCGGGGTCGGCGGGGTCGACGACGGGTGCGGCCAGGACGGTCTCCGGTGCGCCCTTGCAGACGGTCAGGTAGCCGTCGCCGTCGCGGTGGACGGTGGTCATCTGGCGGGTGGCCTGGTCGAAGGGGTGTTCGGCCAGCCGGGGCGTGGCGGCGCGGGTGCGGGCCGGGTCGAGTCCGCATCGGGCGGCGAAAGTGACCAGGGCTGCTTCGAGAGGGTCACCGGCCGCGGTCCATCCGGGGTGGTCGGCGTCGGGCGGCAGCACGGTGGCGTCGGAGCACAGCAGCCCGGCGCGGGCCAGCTCGGACAGCGCGCCGGGTGGTGGGTCGGAGACGCCGCCGAGCGTGCCCTGCGGGCAGTAGCCGTCGCCGGTGATCCGCGCGTGGAAGCCGCCGGCGACGGCCCGCCGCACGGTCATCCGGCCTTCGGTGAGGGTGCCGGTCTTGTCGGAGGCGACGACGGTGACCGAGCCGAGCGTCTCCACGGCGTGCAGGCTGCGTGGGATGGCCCGGTGGCGGGCCATCCGGCGGGCGCCCTGCGCCAGGGCGAGGGTAACCACCGCCGGCAGGGACTCGGGCACGGCGGCCACGACGAGGCTGACCGCCGTCAGCGCCATGAGCAGCAGCGGCCGGCCGGCCAGCAGTCCGGTGGCGAACACGACCAGGCACAGCGCGACCGCGGTGGCGCCCAGGACACGGCTGAGCCGGGCCAGTCGCCGCTGCAGCGGCGTAGGGCCGCTGCTGGTCGTCGCGACCAGCTGTGCGATACGCCCCAGCGCGCTGGCCGCGCCGGTACGCACCACGGTGCCTACCGCCCGTCCGGTGACCAGCACGGTGCCCGCGAAGAGCTCGTCCCCCGACTCCCGGGCGACGGGGACGGACTCGCCGGTGAGTGCCGCCTCGTCGGCGTGGCAGCGGTACGCCTCCCGTATGAGCAGGTCGGCCGCGACGATGTCGCCGGCCTCGACCCGCACAAGGTCGCCGCGCACCAGACCGGCGGCGGGGATGACGCTCTCGGCGCCGTCCCGTGTCACCCGGGCCGTGGGGGCGGTCAGCGAGTCCAGCGCCGCGACCGCCCGGTCGGCGCGCACCTGCTGTGCTACCCCGATCGCGGTGTTGAGGCACACGACCAGCACGATGATCGCGGTGTCCGCCCAGTCGCCGAGCAGTGTGGTGACCGCCGCCGCGGCCAGTAGCAGCGACACCAGGGGGTCGGCGAGCTGGGCGCCGACGCGGCGCAGCAGACGTGGTGGGTGCGGGCGGGCGACGGCGTTCGGGCCGTCCTCAGCCAGTCGCGCGGCCGCCTGGGCGCCGGTGAGCCCGCCCGGCCGGGTCGTGCCGGATACGCCAGGCAGGCCGGTGACCGTCATACGCTAACCCTCGCCGCAGGCACTGCCGTCAGGCCAGGGCAGATGGCCTCGCGCCGGGGTGGACGACCGCCCCCGCCTGACGGGACCAAAGTCCCGGATTCTGCTGAGACACAGGTGTCGGCCTGCACCGCCCTGGAGCGGCGGGACCAAAGTCCTTCGGTGTCGGGCGGGCAGGCCCTACGTCGCAGCGGTCACTATGGCCACGCTTGCCTCATGCATACCGTGGAGGGCGCCCCGCTGGGCGCGCAGGAACTCGCCCGCGTCGACGCCCACTGGCGCGCCGCCAATTACCTGTCCGTCGGGCAGATCTACCTGATGGGCAATCCGTTGCTGCGTGAGCCGCTGCTTCCGGAGCACGTCAAGCCGCGGCTGCTGGGCCACTGGGGCACCACGCCGGGCCTGAACCTGCTCTACACGCACCTGAGCCGCATCGTCGCGGCCCGCCGCCAGGAGACGATCTTCATCACGGGGCCCGGTCACGGTGGTCCGGGCCTGGTGGCCAACACCTGGCTGGAGGGCGCCTACAGCGAGGTGTATCCGCACGTCAGCCAGGACGAACGGGGCATGGCGCGGCTGTTCCGGCAGTTCTCCTTCCCCGGCGGCGTGCCCAGCCATGTCGCGCCCGAGACGCCCGGCTCCATTCACGAGGGCGGCGAGCTGGGCTACAGCCTGTCGCACGCGTACGGCGCCGCGCTGGACAACCCGCAGCTGCTGGTCGCCTGCGTCATCGGCGACGGCGAGGCGGAGACCGGGCCGCTGGCTGCGTCGTGGCACTCCAACAAGTTCCTGGACCCGGTGGGCGACGGTGCGGTCCTGCCGATCCTGCACCTCAACGGGTACAAGATCGCCAATCCGGCGGTGCTGTCCCGGCTCGGCGACGATGAGCTGACCGCGCTGCTGATCGGCTACGGGCACAAGCCATACCTGGTCGACGGCGACGACCCGGTGCAGGTGCACCAGCGGCTGGCCGCGACCCTGGACGCCGTCTGCGACGAGATCGCCGACATCCAGGCCGCCGCCCGGCTGGGCGAGGTGACCACCCGGCCGCGCTGGCCGATGATCGTGCTGCGTACGCCCAAGGGCTGGACCGGGCCGAAGCAGGTGGACGGCGTGCCGGTCGAGGGCACGTGGCGCGCGCACCAGGTGCCGCTGTCGGCGGCCCGCGACGACGCCGCGCATCTGACCATGCTGGCCGAATGGATGCGCTCGTACCGCCCCGAGGAGCTGTTCGACCCCACGGGTGCGCCGCGGCCGGAGGTCGTCGGCTGGCTGCCCACGGGCGAGCTGCGGATGGGGGCCAACCCGCATGCCAACGGCGGGCGCCTGGCCCGTGACCTGGAGCTGCCCGACTTCCGCGCGCACGCGGTCAAGGCGGGCGAGACCGCCGAGCCGACACGGGTGCTGGGCGGCTGGGTGCGCGACGTCATGGCGGCCAACGCCGAGCACCGCAACTTCCGGGTGGTCGGCCCGGACGAGACGGAGTCCAACCGGCTCGGCGCCGTCCTGGACGTCACCGGCAAGGCCTGGCACGCCCGCACCGTCGGCACCGACCTGCACCTGGACCCGCACGGGCGGGTGATGGAGATCCTCTCCGAGCACACCTGCCAGGGCTGGCTGGAGGGCTACCTGCTGACCGGCCGGCACGGGCTGTTCTCCTGCTACGAGGCGTTCGTGCACATCGTCGACTCGATGGTCAACCAGCACGCCAAGTGGCTGAAGGTCACCCGCGAGCTGGACTGGCGCAAGCCGATCCCGTCCCTGAACTACCTGCTGACCTCGCACGTGTGGCGCCAGGACCACAACGGCTTCTCCCACCAGGACCCGGGCTTCATCGACCACGTGGTCAACAAGAAGGCCGACGTGATCCGCGTATACCTGCCCCCGGACGCCAACACGCTGCTGTCGGTCGCCGACCACTGCCTGCGCAGCCGGGACTACGTCAACGTGATCGTGGCCGGCAAGCAGCCCGCGCCGACGTTCCTGGACATGGACGAGGCGGTGGCCCACTGCACCCGCGGGCTGGGCATCTGGCCGTGGGCCGCCGATGACGGCGGCGACCCCGACGTGGTGCTGGCCGCGGCCGGCGACGTACCGACGATGGAGGTGCTGGCCGCGGCCGGGCTGCTGCGCGAGCACCTGCCGCAGCTGCGGGTCCGGGTCGTCAACGTGGTGGACCTGATGCGGCTGCAGCCGCAGTCCGAGCACCCGCACGGGCTGCCCGACGCCGAGTACGACGCCATCTTCACCACGGACCGCCCGGTCGTGTTCGCCTACCACGGCTATCCGTGGCTCATCCACCGCCTGACCTACCGCCGCAACGGCCACGAGCACCTGCACGTCCGCGGGTACAAGGAGGAGGGCACGACCACCACCCCGTTCGACATGCTGGTGCGCAATGACATGGACCGCTATCACCTGGTCATCGACGTCATCGACCGGGTTCCCGGGCTGGCCCGCAGCGCCGCCGCGCTGCGTCAGGCCATGGTCGACAAGCGGACCGAGCACGCGGCGTACATCCGCGAGACCGGCCAGGACCTGCCCGAGATCCGTGACTGGCAGCCGCCGCGGCGCTGACCCGGGCCGCCCTCGGGGTGCGGCCGCCAGTGGCGCGGCGCACCCCGAGTGAGGCGGGCCTGTGGCGGCGCCCCGCCCGCGCGATGCCCCGGTCCTGATCCGAACGTTATAGCTGGTGACTAACCCACGCGGACGAAGGACCACCATGCTCAGGAGAACGACCTTGGCAGCGGTCGCCGCCACCATCGCGCTGTCAGCCGCCGCCTGCGGAAGTGCCACCGAAACGCCGGCCGCCGCACCCCAGACGACCGCACAGGCCGCGGCCACCCCGGCTGCGAAGGCGGCGGCGAAGATCTCCGCCAACACCGCGACCGAGGACCAGATCACCGCCGCGCTGCGTGGTGCCGGTGTCGCCAATCCAGGCCACTGGGCCGAGGAGGTCATGGAGTACCGGCCGTACGACAGCACGGACACGAACATGGATCGCCTGCGCCAGAAGCTGGCCAAGTACAACCCGGGCGCGGACACCATGAGCAAGATCCTCAGCGTGTTGCAGCCGTGACGGTCCGGGAGCGGCAGGACCGGGTCGGCACCGTCACCGGCCTGCGCACGGGCCTGCTGTGCCTGGCCGCGGTGGCCGCGTTCGGCACGGCGGTGGAGCTGGCCACGGAGCGGCACTGGGACACCCCGGTGCAGTTGCTGGCCTGGCTGGGTCTGGCGATGGCGACGGCCGCGATCGTCCTGGTGGGGTGGCGGCCGCAGGCCGTCAGGGTCCGCGCAGGCCGGGTGCTGGCCGTGCTGGTGCTGCTGATGGCGGCCTTCGGTGTGTGGGAGCACGTCGAGGCCAATCTCCACGCCGGGTGGCTCGACGCGGTCCACGGGACGCGGTGGGGCACGCTGCCGGTCGCCGCACAGTGGTGGTACGCGCTCAGCAAGACGGTGGGCCCGGCCCCGCCGCTGGCCCCGGGCGTGCTGGCGCAGGTCTCGCTGCTGGTCCTGCTGGCCGCCTGGCACCACCCGGCCGACGCCGCCGAGTGACGGTGCGCAGGCCTGGAACGCCGCCAAGCGGTGCCGGCTCGGCCGCCTGACCAGCTGCGCGGTTTCCGCCGGGCGGTGGCGGGTTCGCCGGCGGTTGAAATGTTAGCCACTAACATTTACCGTGGCGTGGTGGACAGCGAACCGGGCGGCCGCCGCGGCCGCACCCGCGCGCTCCTGCTGGAGTGCGCACTGGATCTGTTCGAGCAGCAGGGATACGAGCGGACGACCGTCGCCCAGATCGCCTCCGCTGCCGGAGTCACCGAGATGACGTTCTTCCGCCACTTCGCCGCCAAGGAGCGCCTGGTGGTCGAAGACCCGTACGACCCGGTCATCGCCGGCGCCGTCGCGGCCCAGCCCCGCACCATGGCGCCACTTGCCAGAGCGGTCGCCGGCCTGCGCGCCGCCTGGGGCCGGCTGCCGGAGCCGGAGAGCGCCGCGGTCCGGCGGCGGGTGCGTATCGCCGCGGCCACGCCGTCCCTGCGAGCGGCGATCTCAGCGAACAACGCCGCCACCGAGCAGATCCTCGTCGATCAGCTCGTGGCCGACGGCGCCGACCCTGGTCCGGCGCGGGTCGCGGCCGCCGCGGTGCTGGCCGGCCTCACCGCGGCGCTGCTGGACTGGTCCCAGCGCGACGGCGTCGCTCTGACCGACGTGGTGTCGGCGGCGCTGGACACGCTGGAGGGACGGCGATGACGGCACCCCGCATCGAGGCCTGCGGCCTGACGCGGCTGTTCAGCGGCGGCGCCGGCGTGCGCGGCGTCGACTTCGACGTGATCGCAGGCGAGATCCACGCCCTGGTGGGCCTCAACGGCGCGGGCAAGACCACGCTCATGCGGCTCCTGCTCGGCATGCTGCGGCCCACCTCAGGCGCCGTACGCATCGACGGCCGGCCCCTGCGCACCGCCGACTGGTCGACCGTCGGCCACCTCGTGGAGACTCCCCTGGCCTACGGCGAACTGGACGGCCGGGCGAACCTGATGCTCGCCGCACGCCTGCACGGCGCCGACGCGAACCGAGCCGCACGGATGGTCGACGATGTCCTGACGGAGCTGAACCTCGCCCAATACGCCGCCGTGCGGGCACGCCGGATGTCGCTGGGCAACCGCCAGCGCCTCGGCCTGGCCGCCGCGCTGCAGCACCACCCTCGGGTCGTGGTGCTCGACGAGCCCACCAACGCCCTGGACCCGGCCGGGGTCATCCTGCTGCGCGAGGCGCTGGTGCGGCGTGCCGCCGACGGCGCCGGGGTGCTGGTGTCCAGCCACCATCTCGACGAGGTGGCCCGGGTGGCGCATCGCATCACCGTCATCAACGCCGGCCGCGTGATCGGGACGCTGGACCCGCGCGGCGTCGACATCGAGAGATCCTTCTTCGCGCTCGTCCACGCCGACGACACGCACCGCGATCGGAGCCCGCTGTGAACCTGTCCATGCTGGCCACCGCCGTCGCCGTCGAAGGCCGCAAAGCGGCCGCCTCCCGCGTCCTGACCAGCACGGCAGTCCTGCTGACCGTCGGCGTCGCCGCTCTGGCCGCGGCCACCACGGCGGCTGCGGACGGCGGCGACGGGCAACTCGCCGCCAAGCTCGGGCCGCTGGCCGCCGCGGGCGGGTGGCCGGCGGTGCTGAACGTCGCCACGCAGGTCACCGCGGCGGCCGGGCTGCTGGCCTTCGGAGTCGGGTTGAGCTGGATGTTCGGCCGCGAGTTCACCGAGGGCACCATCACCGGCCTGTTCGGCCTGCCCGTCACCCGGCCCGCGCTCGCCGCGGCGAAACTCGTCGTGTTCCTGCTGTGGGCCGCGGCGACCGCGACGGCCCTGACCGTGGCCGTCGCGCTGGCTGGAACTGCCGTCACACGTCAGGCGCCGCAACCGGCCGACTGGGCGGGGCTGGGGCGCCTGCTCGCCCTCGCCGTGATGACCGCGGCCCTCGCGGTTCCCGCGGCCTGGGCCGCCACCCTCGGCCGTGGTCTGCTGCCCGCGATCGCGACCATCGTCGCCTTGATGGCCGTCACCCAGATCATCGTCGTGGTCGGTGCGGGCGGCGGCTGGTTCCCGCCGGCGGCACCGGCGCTGTGGGCCTTGTCGCCCACCACGGTCGGCGCGGCCGAACTGCTGTTCGCGGCGGTCTTTCCAGCCGCCTTCAGCGTGCTGACGCTGCACGCCTGGCATCGGCTGCAACTCGACCGATAGCACAGGTCAGCTTCAGCGACGGCACCTTCGTCCGGTAGCTCGGCGGCCCGGTCGAGGGGCAGGGTGAGGTCGAAGACCCGGCCCGGGTCGATCGTGCGGACCGATTCCAGCGGGCGGCGTAGCCGCCGTCGACTGCAATCGGCGCCGTTCGCGGCCCGATCATGGCGGTCAGATCCGATCCCACCGGGCGAGCCGGCGGGATCGGACCTGGCGGCGTCACGGCGCCGGTGCGTCACCTGCCGGCGGTGCGCTCCGGGGCCGGGGTGAGGCGGGGCCTGCGCCCGTATCCCTCGCAGTTGACGTACGAGTTCTTGACGTGGGCCGGGATGTGGTCGGGCGTGCTGGCCGCGACGGGCGCGGGGGTCAGGGAATGCATGGTTCCTCCGATCGACGGGTCGCCCGTACTGTGGCCGGTCTGACGGCCCGGCGGCCAGGGACCGCTGACCCGGTCTGGCGGGACCCCGGCCGCCTGGCTCAACGTGCCGCCGGATCCGGTCCGTTCGGCCGGTCCGGCACGGGTGCACAATGATCAGCTGTCATGGCCGAGTCCTCCGCTCCCCTGCCGAGCCCGCCACGCCGTCGGCCGGCGGCTTGGACGGTCGCGTCCGTGGTCGCCGTGCTGAGCGCCGCCGCCGTGGCCGGCTGGATCGCCGCGCAGCCGCCGATGACCCCCGAGCAGCTGTACGCGCTGGTCGACCTCGCCGACGGCCTTGTCTACGGCGCGGTGGCCTGGCTGATCCTCGGGCGGCGGACGGGGCTGGTCGGCTGGATCGTCGCCGCGGCCGCGGTCGGCGGGGCGGTTGCGGCGCTGGGCACCCAGTGGGCGGCGCTGGCCGACCGGCATCCCGGGCTGTGGGCCCCGGCGCTGCTGACCGGCGCGCACGGCTGGGCCTGGGTGCCGGGGCTCTACGGGCTGCTGGTCCTGCTGCCGTGGCTGCTGCCGACCGGTGCCGCGCGACGGCGGCCGTGGACGGCCGGGCGGGTGCTGCGGGCGGGTGTGCTGGCCGCCGGTGCCTGCTGCGTGACCGCGGCGACGGCGGTGGCGATGACGGCGCCCGCGCCGTACGGCATCGTGCCGCTGTCCGGTCCGCGGCTGCACTGGATCCGGGCCGAGGTGCTCGGTCCGGTGTCGCAGTGGCTGGTGCCGCTGGGGTTCGCCGCGACCACCGGGGTGCTGGTGCGGCGCCGGGTCACCGACCGGCCGCGACGGCACGGCCTGGGCTGGCTCGCCGTCGGCAGCGCCCTGCTCACGCTCGCGTTCGGCCTGTCCTACCTGCCGCAGCCGCTGGCCGAGCGGCTGCCCGCGCAGGCTCCGGCGCTGCTGATGCTCGCCTCGCAGCTGTTCTTTCCGGCGGCGGTGCTCGTCGTCGTGCTGCGCCAGCAGCTGTGGGGCATCGAGGTGGCGGTCCGGCGCACCCTGGTGTGGCTGCTGATGACCGCGGCGGTGATCGCCGCGTACACCGGTGGGGTGCTGCTGCTCGACCACCTGCTACCGGCCGGGTCCTATGCCCCGAAGGTGCTGGTCACCGCGGCGCTGGCGGCGGCGTTCCAGCCGGTGCGGCAGTGGGTGCAGCGCCGGGTCGACCGGCTCGTGCACGGCGAGGCCCACGAGCCGCTGATGCGGCAGGTGGCACGCCGCCTGGGCAGCGCCGGCCCCGACCTGCACATGATCGACACGGTCGCCGCGGCGATCGCCTCGTCCCTGCGGCTGGAGCGGGTCACCATCTCCGTGCACGACGGCCGGGCGCGGCCCGAGCAGAGGGAAACGGGTGCCGCGCCGCCGATCCGCGTGCCGCTGGTCAGCGGGCAGCGTACGGTCGGCGAGCTGGTGGCCTGGCCGCGTACGGGCGAGCGGCTGGGCGGGCGGGCCGCTGCCGCGCTGGCCGACCTGGCCCCGGTGGCCGGTGCGGTGGTCGACCTGGTGGCGACGAACCGGGCGCTGGCCGGTTCCCGTAGCCGGCTGGCCGAGGCGCGCGACGAGGAGCGGCGGGCGCTGCGGCGGGACCTGCACGACGGGCTCGGCCCCGCGCTGAGCGGCATCGGCCTGGGCCTGGCCGCGACGCGGAACCTGCTGCACCGCGATCCGGCGGCGGCGGAGGCGCTGCTGGACCGGCTCGCCGAGGAGATGAGCCAGCGGGCCGAGTCGGTGCGGCACCTGGCGCGGGCGCTGCTGCCTGCCGACCTGGCCGACGGGCGCCTGGTTCCGGCCCTGCACACGCTGGCCGAGCGGTACGCGCTGGCCGGGCTCGACATGCGGGTGTGCGCCCCGGCCGAGCCGGCGCCGCTGCCGGGTCTGGTGGCCACCGCGGCGTACGGGGTGATCGCCGAGGCGGTCCGCAACGTGCACCGCCATGCGGGCGTCGGCGTCTGCGAGGTACGCATCGAACAGGATGAGGAGCTCAGGGTGACGGTCAGCGATCACGGCGGCGGGCCGCCGCAGGCGCGCTCGGCCGGGTTGGGCCTGCGGTCGATGCGGGAACGCGCCGAAGGCGTCGGCGCCACGCTGACGGTCGGCGCGACCATGGCCGGTGCGGTCCCGACCGGGACGACCGTGCGCCTGGTGGTGCCCGCGGTGGCGGTGGCGGCGTGAGCGCGCCGATCCGTGTCGTGGTGGTCGACGACCATCCGGTGTTCCGGCTGGGCATGACGGCGCTGCTGTCCACGCTCGACGGCATCGAGTGCGTCGGCGACGCCGCCGACGTCGACACCGCCCTGGCGGTGGTCGACGCGGCACGGCCGCAGGTGGTGCTGATGGACCTGCACTTCCAGCACCGGTCGGGTATCGAGGCGACCAGGATCGTTACCGAGCGGCATCCCGGCGTGCGGGTCCTCGTGGTGACCATGATGGACGACGACGACTCGCTGTTCGCGGCGCTGCGCGCCGGTGCCCGGGGCTACCTGCTCAAGGAGGCGGGCCCGGCCGAGGTCGAGCGGGCGATCCGGGCCGTGGCGCACGGCGAGCTGGTGGTCGGGGCGGCGCTGGCCGGGCAGGCCGCCGGGCTGCTCACCTCGGGTTTCGGCGCGGCGCCGCTGCCGTTCCCGCAGCTGACCGACCGGGAGCGGGAGGTGCTGCACCTGGTCGCGCGGGGCCTGGACAACGCGGCGGTGGCGTACCGCCTCGGGCTGAGTCCCAAGACGGTGCGCAACAACCTGTCCAACATCCTCGTCAAGATCCAGGCGAGCAGCCGTGGTGAGGCGATCGCCCGCGCTCGCGACGCCGGGATGGGCGGCCGGGACTGACCGCCCGTCCCGGTGCCGCTACTCGTCGCTGAGCGCCGCGGGCGGTGTCGCGATCCGGTGGTTGGCGCCGGGCACCGCGAAGTGGTGGAACGTGACGGTGGCGCTCACGTCGAGGGCGCGCACCCAGTGCCACCAGCCGACGGGGATGAACAGCGCCTGACCGGGCTCCAGCACCGTCTCCAGGACCGTCGCCTCGCTGTAGCGCGGGTGGCGGGCCGGGTCGGGGTGGTCGGCGTCGACCTCGCTGAAGGTTCCGCCGCGCGGGTACACCAGGTGCCGCTCGTAGGAGGGCACGAGCCGCACGTGTTTGCGGCCCATCACCTGGCACAGCAGCACGTTGCTGTTGTCGAAGTGCAGCGGGGTGAGGGTGCCGGCCGGGCCGAGCAGCAGGTGGGCCCGGCGCGTGCCCTCGGCCGGGTCGATGAGCCCGGCCGGTGGCCGTACGTCGTCGGCCAGCGCGGCCAGCGCGCCGGGCCAGTTGCTGTTGCGGGGAACCATGTAGTAGTCGTTGGTGGGCGTGCCCGACCCGACCAGCCGCAGGTAGTCGCCGAACGTCATGGTGGTGCGGTGCCGGTCGTACTGCCACGCGTGGTCCGGGTTGGCCTCGCGGCCGGTCATCACCTCGACCTCGGCGTCGCCGCATCTGCGGGCCAGCTCGTCGAGGGTCCAGGAGCGGGCCGGCCAGTCGTCGCACAGCCCGTCGAGCACCACCGGCCGGTGACCGAAGTAGTAGCGGGAGAAGAACTCGGCCGGGTCGACGTCACGCCGCCGGTCGAGGTCGCGCCCGCCGTCGCCGTCGCGCAGCGCCCGGTACACGTCCAGGATGGACTCCAGCCAGTCGTAGCGCAGCGCCAGGCGGCGGCAGACCTGGAAGTACGGGTGCTCGGTGAGCCGGGCCAGCTCACGGTCCAGCTCTGCCGGGTCGATCGACTGGGCCAGGGCGGCCGAGCGTACTTGCTCGACCGGGGCGCCGAGGGCGAGGTTCTCGGCGAGCCAGCCGCGCCAGCCGTCATCGAGGCGCACCGTCGCGACGGCGGTCATCGCGGCTGCCCGGAGGTGGCGGGCGGCGCCGACAGCATGGGCCGGCGCACCACTTCGTTGCAGGTCGGGTAGGAGTTCTTGACGTGCGCCGGGATGTGGTCGACGTGTTCGGCCGGGCCGGCACCGGGGACGGGGGTGGTGGTCATGGCGTTCTTCCGTTCGTCTGTCGTGCTGGATCGCCGGTGGCGATGCGGGTCAGTCTCGGCGGGGAGGTGCCCTGGCGGCCAGGGACAGCCGACCCGGCCGAGCGGGACGAAACGGCCCTCGGCCGACCGGCTGAGGATCGCCCGGATCCGGGCGGTCGTGCCGTGACGCCCGCCCGGCGGGGTGCCGGTCACCGGGCGAGGCGCGCCGCGGGGGGAAGAGTTACGCCGCTCAGGCGAGCGCACGCCGACAGCAGCTCGTCCTGTACCGCCGGGTCGCACGCGGCGCCGGACGGCTGCCAGCCGCGGTCGGTGACGAACCGGCCGCTGCCCAGCTCGTCCGCGTCGCCGCCGGCGAGCCGGACCTGCGGCCGCGCGCCCTGGTCGGGGCCGATCGGGGCCTGCGGGCCGCCCATCCGCGTGGCGACCCAACCCGGGTCGGTGGCGTTGCTGCGCACACCGGGCCAGTGCCGGGCGACCGCGAACGCCAGCATCAGCACGTACAGCTTCGAGGTGCAGTAGGCGGTGACGCCGTGCCACGGCTGCGGCGAGCCGGCCGTCGCGAGGTCGATGACGCCGTCGGCGGCCATCGCGGAGGAGACGTAGACCAGGCGGCGCGGCGGCGGCATGAGGGCGGTCAGCGTGTACGGCGCCAGCACGTTGACCTGGAACGTGGTCTCCAGGCCGTCCTCGGTGAGCAGCGGCTGCGGTGCGTCCATCCGGGATACGCCCGCGTTGTGCACGACGGCGTCGAAGACCCCGAACGCGGTCGCGGCGCGGGCCAGCGCCCGGGTCTGCCGCAGGGAGGCGAGGTCGCCGACGAGGACGGCGTGCAGTTCGGGCGCGCGCGCCTTGAGCTCGGCGGCCTTGGGCTCGTCGCGGGCGTGGGCGACCACCCGGTGTCCCGCGTCGGCCAGGGCCGTGGCGGTGCGCAGGCCGATGCCGTCGGTCGAACCGGTCACCAGTATCAACATCGTGCAGTCCTTCGGTCGGAGGGGCGCGGAGCGCGCTCGACTCCGCATCCCACCGGCCCCGGGTCCCGGCCGGCCAGGATCAGGTGTCCTGTCCGGGCGGGACCGGCACGCACCGGCCGCGGGGGATCGCCGATCCGCCGGGCGGCTACGCACGGATGAACGTCTGCACGGCAGGCCCGGTGATGCTCCGGCCGCATGTCTCGCTGGGCCCGGACTCGGCCCGAGCCCAGCGAGGCGGCCTCCGTCGTCGGCGGAGGCGCGGGGCCGGTTCAGCAGAAGGGCAGCGGGAACAGGTGTACGCAGGCTCGCTGGATGTCGGCGGTCAGCGCGGGGGCGCCGTCCACGGGCGCGGGGTCTTCGGGCGTCGGCTGGATCCCACCGGCGGCGATCGCGTCCAGGGCGGCCATCCCGGCTTCGTCGATGGTGCCGAAGACGGTGTAGTTGGGCCGCAGGATCGAGTCGGCGTAGACCAGGAAGAACTGGCTGCCGTTGGTGTTCGGTCCGGCGTTGGCCATGGCCAGGGTGCCGCGTGGGTAGTAGACGCGGTCGGGCCGGTCGGGCACGGGCGGCAGGTCGGTGGGCAGCTCGTCCTTGTACTGGTAGCCGGGGCCGCCGCTGCCGGTGCCGGACGGGTCGCCGCACTGCAGCACCTTCAGCGTCGGGTACGCCGTCAGCCGGTGGCAGCTGGTGTTGTTGTAGAACCGGTGCAGGATCAGGTGCTCGAAGCTCTGCACGGTGCAGGGCGCCTTGGCGGCGTCCAGCGTCATCGTGATCTTGCCGTGGCTGGTGTTGAGCACGACGTGGGTGTTCCAGGTCTGCTGGTGACGCGGGTCGAAGGGCAGCCCCACCGGCCGGGCCGGCGGGTCGTCCGGGGTTTCGGCGTACTGGCAGGGGCCCTTGGTGGTCCGGGGCGCCGGGTCGGCCGCCGCAGGGGTGGCGGCGGCCGTGGCGGACAGCAGGCCGGTGACGAGTCCGGCGACGGTGAACCGGATCAATTTGTTTCGCATATGGAAATGTATACATCAATCCGCTGCCGTGGATCCGTTTCCGGGCGGCTGCCGGACGTCGGCGGCACCGCATCAGCCCCAGGGCAGCCGGACGACCTGCGCGGCGTAGGAGAGCCCCGCGCCGAAGCCCACCAGCAACGCCGTCCCGCCTCGGGGGACTTCACCGTCACGCCGCATCCGCTCCATCGCCAGCGGCACCGACGCGGCGGAGGTGTTGCCCATCGCGGCGATGTCGCGGGCCACCGGCACACCCTCAGGGAGCTTGAGCGCTTTGACCATCGCGTCGATGATCCGCATGTTGGCCTGGTGCGGGATGAAGGCGTCGAGCTCGTCCACGGTGATGCCCGCGGCCTGCAGCGCCCTGTTCGCCACGGGCACCATCTCGTAGGAGGCCCAGCGGAACACCTGCTGCCCGGACATCTGGATGAAGGGCCGCGGACCGGTGGGGTCCTCCATGAACGCCTTCCAGTCGCGGGTCTGGCCGATCACGCCGTACTGGCTGCCGTCCGCGCCCCACACGACCGGCCCGATGCCAGGCCGCCCAGCCGGGCCGATCACCACTGCGCCCGCTCCGTCCCCGAAGATGAAGGCCGTCGTCCGGTCCTGCGGGTCGATGAAGTCGGAGATCCGCTCCGCACCGATGACCAGGACATGACCGGCGCTGCCGCCCTGCACCAGGTCCCGGCCGAGCGCCACCCCGTGGCAGAATCCGGCGCACCCGGCCGAGATGTCGAACGCCGCGGCGTTGACGGCTCCGAGCTGGTGCGCGATCAGCGCGGCGGCCGACGGAGTCTGCTCGAGGTGGGTCACCGTGGCCAGCACCACGCAGCCCACGTCGGATGCGGCGATCCCGGCGTCGGCCAGCGCCGCGGCAGCCGCCTGGACGGACATGGCCACCAGGGTCTCGTCGGGCTCGGCCCAGCGGCGTTCCGCGATCCCGGTCCGCGTTCTGATCCATTCGTCGGTCGAGTCGACCGAGGTGCAGAGTTCCTCGTTCGTGACGACGCGGCGCGGCCGGTACGCCCCGAGGCCGATGATCTGGGCGTGCGGCGCCCGGCCGGGAGCGGCGATCTCGCGGCCTGCCGGAGCCGGCACCGGCTCACTGTGGATGATCTCCGCTGGCGTCTGGGGTGGCATGGCTGACGACTCCTGGTTCACGATGAGGGTCGCCTACGATACGCGGCCGCCGACGTGATCCGGACCCACCCCGCCCCGCCGACAGCACGACGGGGCGGGGCGCGGAGGACCTGAACGGTCCTCCGCGCCCGGTGCCGTGCCTGCCTACGCGGTCAGCTGTAGACCTCGAACTCGAACAGCGAGTAGCCGTAGGCGGTGCCGCGGGCCGTGCCGTTGATGCGCACGTACCGGCCGGTGGCGCCGAGTGCCGTGTTGTCGTCGACGCCGCCGTTACCGCCGGTCACCGAGCGGGCCGTCGTCCAGGTCGTGCCGTTGGCCGAGGTCTGGATCTGGTACGCCGATCCGTACGCGGCCTCCCAGGTCAGCTTCACCCGGTTGATCGCATACGACTGACCCAGGTCGACCTGGATCCACTGCGGGTCGGCGAACGCGCTGCCCCAGCGGGTGGTCAGCGAACCGTCCACCGCCGCCGGGGCCGTGAACGCGCCTTCCACGCTGGATGCGGTGGCCGGCTTGTTCAGCGCGAGGTTGGTGGTGGTCGGCGGCGGGCCGCTGTCACCGTAGACCTCGAACTCGAACAGCGAGTACCCCCAGGCGGTGCCGCGGGCCGTGCCGTTGATGCGCACGTACCGTCCGGTGGCCGTCAGCCCCGTGTTGTCGTCGACCCCGCCGTCGCCGCCGGTGACCGACCGCGCCGTCGTCCAGGTCGTGCCGTCGGCCGAGGTCTGGATCTGGTACGCCGATCCGTACGCGGCCTCCCAGGTCAGCTTCACCCGGTTGATCGCATACGACTGGCCGAGATCGACCTGGATCCACTGCGGATCGGCGAACGCGCTGCTCCAACGGGTGGTCAGCGAACCGTCCACCGCCGCCGACGCGGTGTACGCGCCCTCGACGCTCGACGCCGTCGCCGGGCGGTTCAGGGCGAGGTTGGTCCCCGTCGGCGGCTGGGTGCCGCCGGAGGTGAAGGTGAAATCGTCGATGTCGAACAGCGAGCCGGTGGCGGCCCCGGTGAACACCAGGTACAGCAGTTGGGTACCCGTCGGTACGGTCACCGTGCCGGTCACGTCGACCCAGGTCTCCCAGCCGCCCGTCGGGGCGACCGGCACCGTGGACACGACCGTGCCGGTGGGCGAGCCGACCCGTACGGTCAGCGTGCCCCCCACCCCGGCCGAGGCGACACGCGCCTTGAACCCGGTGACGCCGGTCAGGTTGTACGGCGTGAACGAGATCCAGTCGCCGTTCTCGATGTAGCCGACGGCGTTGCCGCCGTGTGCGCTGGCCTTGGCGGCGATCTGGACGCCGTTCATCGTGCTGTAGTGCTCCGCCTGCCGGGTCCGCGGCTGCAGCACGTGCTGGGCCTGGACCGCCGTCCCGGTGGGCGGGGTGTACACCGCGGCGAGCACCCCGAAGATGTTCGCGGCCGCGTCGTGCTCGCCGTCGACCGTGGTCTGGATCGAGCCGGTGCAGCCGTTCTTACTGGTGATGGGGTGTCCGTGGCTGTCGTGGCCGAGGACGTAGTTGACCACGACCCGGTTGCAGTCGACGGTGCCGACGTTCGGGTCGGTGACCCGGATCTCGTAGGGCACCAGGTCGCCGAACTGGAACACGGTGCCGTTGCCCGGGATGACGATCTGGATCCCCGGCCGGCCGACGCCGACGACGACGCTGGCCGTCGAGATCCGGCCGCCGGTGTCGCGGACCGTCAGCGTCGCGGTGTACTCGCCGTTGGCCGCGTAGGTGAACGTCGGGTTGGCCGCGGTCGAGTCGGTGCTGCCGTTGCTGGTGAAGTCCCAGGCGTAGGTGATCGCGTCGCCGTCCGGGTCGTTGCTGCCGGCCGAGCTGAACTGCACGGTCAGCGGGGCCGCCCCGGTGGACGGGTTCGCCGTGGCCTGGGCGATCGGCGCCCGGTTGCCGCCGTTGTTGTACTCGATGCGGTAGACGGCCGAGTTGGCGTCGCCGCCGAACCAGGTCGTGCCGTAGTCGAGCACGTACAGGGCGCCGTCCGGCCCGAACTCCATGTCCATGATCGCGGTCCCGGACCACGGGATCGGGTCGATCGCACCGGCGGTGCCGTTGGCGTTGATCGTGGCCGCCTTGATCCAGCGGCTGGTGAACTCGCCGAGGAACGCCTTGCCGTTGTAGGAGGCAGGGAACTTCACGTCCGAGACCAGCGCCGGGTTGAAGTTGTAGACCGGGCCGCCCATCGGGCCGCCGCCACCCAGCTCGGGCCGCCAGGGGCCCGCGCCGCCGTACGGCAGCCAGGCCGTCTGCGACGGCGGGAGCGTGGTGATGCCCGTGTTGTTGCGCGAGTTGTTCGTCGGGCCGCCCGCGCAGTTGAACAGGCCGAGCGACGGGCCGCTGGGGAACGTGTACTCGTGGTAGGGGGTGTTGTAGTTCGAGCAGTACGGCCAGCCGAAGAAGCCTGGCGCGGTGATCCGCTCGAACGCCACCGTGCCCGCCGGTCCGCGGTTCGGGTCGGCGCCGCCGTCGGGGCCGTAGTCACCGAGGTAGACGACCCCGGTGGCCTTGTCCACGCTCATCCGGAACGGGTTGCGGAAGCCCATGGCGTACACCTCGGGCCTGGTGTTGGGCGTGCCCGGCGCGAACATGTTGCCGGCCGGGATGGTGTAGCCGCCGGTCGCGCCCGGCTTGATCCGCAGCACCTTGCCGCGCAGGTCGTTGCTGTTGCTCGCGGTGCGCTGCGCGTCGAACGCCGGGTTGCGGTCGGCCCGCTCGTCGATCGGCGCGGAGCCGCCCGAGTCGAACGGGTTGGTGTCGTCGCCGGTGGACAGGTACAGGTTGCCGGCCGCGTCGAAGTCGATGTCACCGCCGACGTGGCAGCACTGCCCCCGGCTGGTCGGCACGTCGAGGATGGTGACCAGCGACGCCGGGTCGATCGTGTAGTCGTCGCGCACGGTGAACCGGCCCAGCTTGTTCGAGCCGTTGAACGGCGCGAACTGCGCCGCCGTGCCGGTCGCCGGCGCGTCGCCGCCCGGGGTGCTCAGCGGCGGCGCGTAGTACATGTACACCCACCGGTTGGTGGCGAAGTTCGGGTCGGCCTTGATGCTCTGCAGACCCTCCTCGTCGTGGGTGTACACCTGGAGGCTCATCGCGACCTTGGTGTTGCCGTTGACGTCGGTGTACCGGACGACACCGTCGCGGGAGGTGTGCAGCACGCCCCGGTTCGGCAGCACGGTCAGGCCCATCGGCTCGCCCGTCTCGGCCACGCCCTTGGCCAGCGTCACCTGGCTGAACGTGCCGACCGGCGGGGTGCCGCCGGGCGTGCAGTTGCCGGTGCCCTGGGCCGCGTACCGGATGCCGCCGAGCAGGTGGGTGCGGAAGTGGGTCTCGCTGAAGCTCGCCTGGGTGTGCCCGAGGCCGGTGTACCACGAGCGCCCGCCGTCATAGGCGCGGCACCACGTGATCGGGTGGTCGGCGCCCATGCTGCCACCGGTGTACGTGGACTCGTCCAGGTTGGCCAGCACGCGCACCTGCGCGCGCGGGTTGGTGCGGTAGTTGTACAGCTCGTCGGTCCGGGCCCAGTTCACCGGGATGCCGGCGTTGGACGGGTGGGCCGTGTCCTCGATGCGCACCGTGACCGGCTGGATCGCCGGGTGGCTGGCGAAGTACGCGCCCACCAGGCTGCCGTACCAGGCCCAGTCGTACTCGGTGTCGGAGGCGGCGTGCACGCCGACGTACCCGCCGCCGGCGCGCACGTAGCGCTCGAACGCGGCCTGCTGGGTGGCGTCGAGCACGTCGCCGGTGGTGGACAGCCAGATCACGGCTTTGAACCTGGCCAGGTTGGCGTCGTTGAACTGGGTGGCGTCCTCGGTGGCCTCGACCGCGAAGTTGTTCGCGGTGCCGAGCTGCTGGATCGCGGTGATGCCCACCGGGATCGAGTCGTGGCGGAACCCCGCGGTCTTGCTGAAGATCAGCACCGTGAAGTCGGGGGCGGCCTGCGCGGGGGCGACGTTGAAGCCGACCGCGGCCAGCACGAGGGTGACACAGAGCAGCACTCTGCGTAGGAGCATGATCGGTTGCACCTCTCCCGTAGAGAGAACTATGAAGACGTGCGCCGATCACGTCTGGTCCGTGCGCTGTCAGCCACACCGGGGCACGGTGGGCCTCAGACTGGGATGCGACCGCATGTCCTGAGCGGACTCAGGCGGCCGCGACCGAAAAGCCTGCGTGCCATCACCTCCCAGCTGTCCTAATACGATCGGAGAGCGCTCTCCCGTCGGGTGCAGACAGTTAAGCAGACTCCCCCGCCGTTGTGAAGGTTCATCCCGTGCCGACCCTCCCGGCGTCCTCGCCGATCTCGGGCGATCCGGCTGGACGGGTTCTGGCGCGTTGCGGACAGAGAGCGGCGGCCCGCCGGGGCCGGTGGGATCGTTCGCGCATGATGCGAAACCTGTTCCGAGCAGGTCTGACGACTGCCCTGGTGGCAGCCCTGGCAGTACATGTGATCACCCCGGCGGCCGCCGTCGAGGAGCCGGCCGAGAAGTACAGCACGCTGCGGCTGTGCGACCCGACCGCCTGCTACGTCGCCTGGTCGGTGGTCGACTCCGACCACGACGGGGTCTGCGACGCCGACGAGCTGCTGGCCGGCACCGACCCGTACGACCCGGCCAGCCGGCCGGGCCTGAAGCTGATCGCCGAGCTGCTCATCGACCGCAAGCTGCCGTCATTCGAGTACGGGCTCGCCGCCATGGTGGCGATCCCCGCCGAGATCATCAAGGCGCGCGAGGAGCTGGGCGTCGACCCGCTCGGGGCGTTCCCGCTCCACGAGCGCGGCGACGTGCTCAGCCGGCTCGGCATCTCCAAGGACCAGCTGAGCAAGTTCGGCATCTCGCCCGAGCAAAGCGGCTTCTCCCTCGGCGTGGAGGGCTTCGGACCGGACGAGCAGCCGGGCATCCGGCTGACCAACATCAAGACCAGCCTGATCAGCGCCGGCGCGAAGGACCCGAGGGACCACGTCTTCGGGGGCGGGGTCGTCGACAGGTACAAGGACTGGTTCGGCAGGGACGTGCGCGTCTACGGCGACGGCTCCAAGGAGACCGTCACCCACGACAAGGACGGCACCAGCACCGAGATCACCGACAAGAACGGCAACAACGCGGGTACCCGGACCAGCCACGGCGAGAGCCACATGGAGGGCTCCACCGAGGTCGTGCACAAGGACGAGACCGTCCTGGACAGCGACGGCAACCTGCTCCAGTCCAAGAGCACCGAGTACCGCAAGAACAAGGACGGGTCGTCGACCGAGGTCACCGTCGTGACGGAGTACATCCGCGACGAGGACGGCAACCTCATGGGCTCGACCTCGACCCGCACGACCGAGCGCACCTCCTCCAGCGGCGCGACCTCCACGACGACCACCACGACGGTCTGCGACTCCACCGGCAAGCAGTGCACCAGCTACACCGACGGAAAGAAGTACGTCGACCCTGAGCAGGCGTACAACGTGATGGTGACGCAGGAGGACGTCGACGGTGTGCTGCGCCTGCGCGGTGCGGCGGTCAAGGTGGTCGAGGGATGGAACGCCCCCGACATGGACGGGGACCCGGAGAATCCGAACAATCCCTCGACGATCATGCTGATCGACGGCACCGTGGGCGAGCTGTTCGTGCTGACCGAGCCCAGGCGGGCCGCCAAGGCCGAGCCGGAGTACCACCCGGGGCTGCCCAGCCCCAGGGACGCGGGTACGCCGCCCAGCGACGGCGGTTGCGAAGGCCTCTGCTGATGTCCTGACGGGCGGTGCGGCACCGAGCCGCGCCGCCCGTCCGGCTCAGTCGTTGAGAAGGTTGGTCAGACGCCCGGCGAACAGCTCGGCTTCGATGTCGCTGACCTCGGCGCCCAGCTCGCGGACAAGCGTCTGCTGAGTGCACAGGACCCTGCCGTTCCCGGCCAGCTCCGCTGCGGGGATCACGACGATCTCGTCATCGACCAGGGCGAGTACCGGATCGACGGCCCGGGACCGGGCGAGCACCCTTACCTCGTTTGCCGTAACCGTGACCATTGACTCAGAATACCCAATTCAGCTTGACCCGGCCCTAAAACGGCAGCGACACGGGGAGCAGCCGCCGGGCCCGGCCGGTGTCAGCTTTCCGAACGGCAGCCCTATTCCAGGTTCTCCCTCGGGATGGGCGGCCCGATCCGGAACTCCCGGAACGTGGCCTCCAGCCCGGCACGCTCCGGCGAGCAGCACATGACGCCGACGTCGACGGTCTCGGGCAGGTCGAGGTGACCCAGGCGCAGCAGCCGCCACGGACCGGCCGCGCTGCGGCAGTGGACGGTCACGGCCTCGCCGAAGCGGGTCACCCGCATCGACATCTCGCCCTGATGGCCGGGGACCGGCGCCATCGACACATCGGAGAACTCGCGGGTGTAGACGGTGCTGACATGCACGGCGCCCGAGGTGACCTCAAGCCCGGTCTTCAGCCAGTTGCGCTCGTCGGCCCGGACCATCAGGCCGGCCTGGTCGAACAGCGTGGTGTGGGTGGCCGAGACGGTGACCTCGGCGGTGAAGTCACCGGTCACGGGCCGGTGGTAGAAGTGCCCGTTGTCGGTGACCCACCCGTAGAACGTCCTGCGCCAGAAGTCCGTCCTCAGCTCGGTGACGGCATGGATCACGTCGCCTTCGTGTGACCACTCACCAGGTTCGTTCAGCCACGTCATCTTCGGCGCCACGGCGCAGATCGTATCCGCCGCAACGGATCCGCTACAGTCCGGCGCCGTTGACGGTGAGGTCGACGTATCACCGGTCTGGACACGATCATCGTTCGGAGGGAGTTCGTCCGCCGCGGGCTCTACAGTGCCGGGCATGACAGGAGTCGGATCGGATTGGCGGACGGTCGACGGCGTTGCGACGGCATGGTTCGACGCGCCTTCGCTGACCGAGGGTGCTGCGCTGGCCGGGCGCATCGTGGAGGTGTCGGCCGAGATCGTGGTCGACCTGCGTGCGACAGGTTTGCGGGTGCGCCTCGACTCGGCCGGGCACGCCGAGGCGGTGTCGGCGGCCGCGCGTGAGCTCGGGCTGGCCGCGAACCCCGCCGTGCCGCAGCACCTGAGTGTCGTGTTCGAATCCGCGAACCCGCCCGCGGTGAGCCGGTTCTGGCAGCGCGTGCTCGGCTACGTGCCCGGCGAGGACGGGGGTCTGGCCGATCCGTTGCGGCGCGACCCCGCCATACGGATCCGGCAGTCGGCCGAGCCACGGCCGTTGCGAAACCGCGTCCACCTCGACGTGGTACGCCCGGCCGCGGCCGTCGAGCAGGCGGGTCTCGGTGAGGCATCGGGACCGTACGGGGTCCGTCACGCCGACCCCGACGGCAACGAGGTCGACCTGGTGCCGGGTGGGGCGCTCGGCGAAAGCGCCGGGACGGCCGACTGGCAGGCGGTGTTCAGCGCGATGGCGTGCTACCGCGTCAGCTCGCCGGCTCGGCAGCGCGATCTGGCGGCCGCGGCAGCGGCGCTGGCCGACGGCGTGGGCTTCCCGCTGCTGGTCGACCTGCGCCCCGGGCTCGTGATCATCGACAGCGGCAAGGACCAGTGGGACGGCGACGCCCACGGCCTCGGCCTCGACTTCGCCGGCCTCGCCGCGAACCTCCAGACCGCCGCCCGCGAACTCGGAGCGATCGCGGAGCCGGGGCTGCCGCGCTTCGCTCAGCTGTTCCTCGACGCCGCCGACGTCGCCGCGGTCCGCGCGTTCTGGGCCGCCGCGCTCGGCTACACCCCCGACCGGCGAGCCGGGGTCAGCGACATCCACGATCCGCGGCGGCTGAACCCGGTGCTGGTGTTCCAGGAGATCGACGCCTCCGAGACGGAGCGGCGACGGCAGCGCAACCGCATCCACTTCGAGCTCGCCGTGCCGCCGGATCTCGCCCGGACGCGCCTGGCCACGATCGTCGCAGCCGGTGGCCGGCTCCTTGACGAGTCGGACGATCGCCGGCGCGTGGCCGACCCCGAAGGCAACGAACTGGTGATCACCGGCGCGACATGAACCCGGCCCCGGATCATGATCGGTTTGAGCAGGCGGGTAGCGGGTACTCCGGGCACATGGCACGTCAGGACAGCTACCCGCATCCGGTTTCGGACACGGAGGCCGATGGCATACCGGAGTATGCCGACCCGGACTCCAACGCCTACGACGAGGTCGACTCCGTCCGCGAGGCCGACGGCCCCGACGCGGCGCCGCTGCCCGCCGACCGCGAAGGCGGCCCACTGGCCGTCGACGAGCTCGGTGCCACGGGCGGCGAGCGGCCGGAGGGTGAAGCCCTGGAAGCCCGCCTGGCGCGTGAGGAACCGGATGTCCTCGAAGAGATCGACGACGGCGCCCTACGGCGGCCGGCCGACAGCTCCGACACCGTGGACGACGAGCAGCCCGCGATCGACCGGCAGCTTCGCGACGAGGCGCCCGTCGATCCGCACCTGGACTCCCAGGTATCGATGTACGAGCGGATGGGCGACGACCCGCTGACCGGCGGCCTGGTCGGCCGGCTCGTGGCACCGGACGAGGGGCTGGAGTCCGACACCGAAGGCGAAGCCGTCGCCTACGACGCGGGCGCCGCGGGCGGTGGAGCCAGCGCCGAGGAGCTCGCGATGCACGAGGTGCCGCTCGATGAGGACGGATCGGTCACGGACCGCTGACCTGACGGTGCGCCGCGCTCGCCGGCCCCGGGGACGGCGAGCCGCTTGCTGCCCCCGCGCGCGCCGCGCACCGCGTCCGAACGGGGATCCGGCACGGCATCGGGGATTGCCCCGGGCCGCGCTGGGTACGAGCGAACGATGGCAGACGACATCTCCTACTGGCTGAGCAGCACCCCGCCGACCTCGTACCCCACCCTGCCCGCGGCGGATCTGCGCGACGTGGACGTGGCCGTCGTCGGCGGGGGCATCGCCGGGCTGTGCACCGCCTGGTCCCTGGCTCGTGCCGGGCGGCGGGTGGTGGTCCTCGAAGCCGAGCGCATCGCCCAGGCCTCCACCGGCAACACCACCGCCAAGGTCACCGCGCTGCACAGCGCCGTCTACCACAAGCTCGGCGCGGACAGGGCCGGGCTCTACGCCCGGTCGCAGCAGGCGGCTCTCGCCCGCCTGCACGAGGTGGCGGCCGCGATCGACGCGAGCTGCGACTGGGAGGCGCGCACGGCATACACCTACGGGGTGGGCGCCGAAGCGGTGGCCTCGCTGCGCGAGGAGGCTGCCGCCGCGGCCGAGGCGGGTCTGCCCGCCGAGTTCGTCACCGACACCGGCCTGCCCTACGCCGTCGCCGCGGCCGTGCGCGTCACCGGCCAGGCACAGTTCCACCCACGGCGCTTCCTGCTGGCTCTCGCCGAAGACCTGGTCCGGCTCGGCGGGCGCATCGTGGAGCAGGCCCGCGTCACCAAGATCGGCGACGGCACGCTGACCTTCGCAGACGGGGAGCAGCTCACCGCGTACGACATCGTCGTCACCACCGGCTTTCCCGCCTTCGACCGGCCGGAACTGTTCACCCGGCTGCTCCCCAAACGGGAACTCGTCGTCGCGGCCCCGATCCCCGCGGACGCCGACCCGGGCGGCATGTTCCTCGGCATCGACGACGACCGCTCGGTGCGGACCGCGCCCCTGGACCGCGGACGCCGCCTGCTCATCGTCACCGGCGAGACCTACCAGCCCGGCGACGGCGACATCGAGCAGCGCTACACCGCCCTGACGGTGTGGGCCGGCGAGCGCTTCCCGATCGAGGGCGTGGCCTACCGCTGGTCCGCGCAGGACTACACCAGCAGCGACAAGGTCCCGTTCGTGGGCCGGTTCCCCGGGCATGACCACGTGTGGGTCGCGACCGGTTTCGGCGGCTGGGGCATGACCAACTCGATGATGTCGGCGGACCTGCTGACCGCCCGCATCACCGACGGCGCCCTGCCCGACTGGGCCGAGCTGTACGACCCGCACCGCCTGAGCCCGGCCAAGGAGGCGCCCGCACTGGCCAAGGCCGCCGGGACCGTCGCCAAGAACCTCGTCGGCGAGCGGCTCGCCAAGCCCGACACCACGCTCGATGAGCTGGCGCCCGGCCGCGGCGCGATCGTGAAGGTCGGCGGGCGCCGCTGCGCCGCCTACCGCGACGAGACCGGAGCGCTGCACACGGTGTCGGCCACCTGCACCCACCTGGGCTGCGTCGTCGGTTTCAACGACGCCGACCGGACGTGGGAGTGCCCCTGCCACGGCTCCCGCTTCGACGTCGACGGTGCCGTGCTGCAGGGCCCCGCGCTGGAGCCCCTGGCCCCGGTCGACGGGCGATGACAGGCCGGCGGCCCCGCGTGTGAGGCCGCCGGCCCACGTCTTGCCTGTCCGTCTCAGCTGCTGGTGCCGGTCACCGCGGTTCCCGCCTTGGTGATCCGGTAGGTGATCTGAGACCCGCTCCAGAAGTGGAACGTCAGGGTGACCGTCCCGTCCCGGACCTCGTTGAAGAACTCGGGCTTGAGCAGCAGGGTGCCGGCGGCGTAGTCGGGCTGGAAGTGGGTCCAGAACTCCTTGTACGACGTCCAGTCGGCCGGTCCGGCGTTGGTGCCGTCGGCGTACTTCGCCTCCATGGTGGCCAGCTGGTCACCGCGGAACTGCGTCGGGATCGCGAAGGAGCTCGTCGTGCCCGAGGCCGCCGCCTGGCTCGGCGGGTCGTAGGTGATGATGCTGATCGGCCACGGCTCGCCCTGGGAGAACCTGGCCTCCAGGGTCGCGTTGACGCCGTAGGCGCGGCTGCCGACCAGCCGCGTCACCGCCGCCGCGGTCAGCGTCAGCACGTTGCCGGACAGCGTGTAGTCACTGCCGCTGACCAGGTTGACAGTGCCCTGGCGCAGGCCGGTGAACGAGGCGCCGTTGAGGTTGAGCGTGATGCTCTTGGCGGTGATCGCCGTGCTGCGTGGCACGTAGATCTGGTCGGTGGACCCGGTGGCCGAGCGGGTGGTCCAGCTGGTCTTCATCATGGCGAACACGCCCGGGTCGCGCCAGCGCAGCTCGCTGCGGTTGAGGAACTGGCCCGCGTCCCACACCATGGTGGTGAGGTTCCTGATCCGGGCGTGGTAGCCCACGGCCTCGAGGAACTTGAGGAACTCCCCCCGCTCGATGATGCCGGGCCGGTTGTGGTCCCAGTTGAGCAGGGCCCATTCGCCGATGATGACGGGGATGCCGTGGGCGACGAAGGTCGCGTGCACCCGGTCGAAGGTGGCGATCAGGTCCTGCTCGACGGAAGCGTCGTAGCGGGTGCCGCCGGCGATGTTGACGCTGAACGGCCACCATCCGTAGAAGTGGACCGTCGCGGCCACGTTGCTGTCGCCCAGTTGCCGGAACGTCGCCGTCAGCGCGTCCAGGCGCCCCTGGTCGGCGTTGGTGAACAGGGTCGGCAGGACGAGCAGCCGGGTCGCGTTGCCGCCGCCCGACCGGCGCACGATCCGCACGAACTCGGCGTTCAGCTCGTGCAGCACCTGATAGTTCTGCTCGTCGCCGGAGGTGCCCGCGAACTGCGGTTCGTTGATGCTCTCGAAGACCAGCCGGGAGGGGTAGCCGCGGAAGGCGCCGGACAGCTGGGTCCACAGTGCGCTGTACCTGGCGAGCACGTTGGCGCGGTCGGTGGGGTAGGCGTTGATCCATTGCCAGGAGTCGTGATGAAGGTTGATCATCACGTACAGGTCCTCGGCCAGCGACCAGTCGACGATCTGCCGGACGCGGTTCAGCCAGGTGCTGTCGATGGTGTACGCCGGGGCCGGGCCGTGGTGGTTGGACCAGGTGACCGGGATCCGGATGCTCCTGTACCCCTGCTGGCGAACGTGGCGCAGCAGCGCCTGGGTGGTTAGCGGGTTGCCCCACGCGGTCTCGTCGGGGATGGCGTCCAAGGTGTTGCCCAGGTTCCATCCGGGCTGCATCGCCGCCACCGTCGCCATCGGGTCGCCCGGCTGGGGTGGTGTGGACGGCGAGGGCGACGCGGAGGCCGAGGCGGACGGCGAAGGGCGGGTCGACGGGCTGTTCGACGGCGACGGTGTGCCGCCGATGGTGCCGGTGCAGGTGACGTTGTTGAGCGAGAAGGCCGTGGGCGGGTTGTTGCTGCCCGACCAGGAGCCGTTGAAGCCGAAGGAGACGGTCGCGTTCGTGCCGATCGCCGCGTTGTAGCTCATGTTGGTCGCGGTCTGCTGCCCGCCGGAGGCGGTGACGGCCGCGTTCCACGCCTGCGTCACCTGCTGGCCGGACGGGAAGGTCCAGCGCACGTTCCAGCCGTTGACGGGATCGCCGAGGTTGGTGACGTCGACGTTGGCGGTGAAGCCGCCCGGCCACTGTGCGGACACGGAGTACGCCACCTGGCATCCGGCGGCGGCCTGGGCGCTCACCGCCGCGGCCATGCCGGCGGTGAGCAGTGCTGCGACGCCGCCGGCGACGACGGCTGCGCGCCATCTCGTCCGGCGCGTGTTCTGCAGGGTCATGATGATCGTCCTTGAGGTCGGCAGGTACGGGTTGGACGGCGTGTCAGGCGGTCGCCGCACAGCCGATGGCGGGTGCAGGCGGCGCTCAGCCAGGAGCCGGGCAACCCGGACGAGCTGCTGGTCCATACAGGTGATCCGCGCGCGAGGGCGGCCCGGCGGCCGGTTAGCCGCCTGCGCATCGCGCCGGCATGTTCGAGTGCCTCGCGGCCAGCTGCCTCTGTGTCCGCGACGCTGCTTGGCTCCCGCAGCGATCAACCTTCGCCATCCTCACAGCGAAAGTTTCGGCCCGGACGCTACGCCTTTCCTAGATACACGTCAATGCTCATGCCCCCGACCAGGAATCGGGCGCGGCGATCGGCGGGTGACCACCTGTGTCCATTGACGATATCGCCGAGCGTCATTACGCTCCGCCAGAAAGTGTCGTGAGGTGCCTGGAAAGTTTCTCTCCTTCGGCAGAGAGAATTCGACCGGGTTCAGCCCGGCAGACGCAGACGATGCCGTCTCGCCGCGATCGCCCCGACCGCACACCGACGGAGACAACCTCATGAACTCGCCACAGCCATCCCCTGCGGACACCTCCGCCGTCGCCTCAGACCGGCCCGGCGGCGTGTTCGGCAACCCGGTGATCCCGGGCATGCACCCCGACCCGAGCGTCTGCCGCGTCGGCGACGACTACTACCTGGCCTGTTCCAGCTTCGAGTACTTCCCCGGCGTGCCGCTCTTCCACAGCCGGGACCTGGTGCACTGGGAGCAGATCGGCAACGCGCTCGACCGGCCCGGCCAGCTGCACCTGCCCCCCGAGACGCCGTCCTCGGCCGGTGTGTACGCCCCCACCCTGCGCCACCACGACGGCCGGTTCTGGCTGATCACCACCAACGTCGCACCGGGCGGCGGCACCATGCTGTTCACCGCCGTCGACCCCGCCGGGCCGTGGTCGGAGCCGATCAGGCTGCCCGGCATCGGCGGCATCGACCCGGACCTGGCCTGGGACGACCAGGGCCGCTGCTGGTGCACGTACGCCGGCATCGAGCAGACACGCATCGACCCGCACACCGGCCGGACCCTCGGCACGCCCCGCCGGCTGTGGTCCGGCGGCCCCGACGCCCAAGCGCCCGAGGCACCCCACCTGTACCGGATAGGCGAGCACTGGTATCTGCTGATCGCCGAGGGCGGCACCGAACGCGGCCACGCGGTGTCGATCGCCCGCGGCCCGGCGCCGGACGGCCCGTTCGAGCCGTGCCCGGCGAATCCGATCCTGACGCATCGCGGCCTCAACCATCCGATCCAGAACACCGGGCACGCCGACCTGGTCCAGGCCCCCGACGGGTCGTGGTGGCTGATGCTGCTCGGGGTACGTCCCCGGGGCGGGACGCCCGGCTGGCACGTCCTGGGCAGGGAGACGTTCCTGACACCGGTGACCTGGACCGACGGATGGCCCGTCGTCGGCCGCGTCGAGGCGGCCCTCCCGGCGCCGCCATGGCCGGCCCGGCCCGTGCCCGCGCCCCCGCGTCGCGACGACTTCGACTCCCCGCGCCTACACCCGCAATGGATCTCCGTGCGGTCGCGCCCGGAGGACCTGTGGTCGCTCACCGAACCTTCGGGCTGGCTTACCCTGCACGCCCGCGGCGCCTCGCTCGACCAGCCTGACGTCATGTTCGTCGGCCGGCGCCAGCAGCACCTGTCCTGCACCGTACGCACGCTGCTCGACGCCACCGCGGGCCGCGGCGGCCTGGCCGCCCGCCTCGACGAGGCGCACCACTACGAGATCGAGGCCGGCGACGGCCGGGTGCAGGTGTCCGCGCGCGCGTCCTCCCTGCGGACGGTGCTCGGCGACCGCGCGGTCGCACCCGGACCGGTGCTGCTGCGGATGGACGTGATCGCCTCGCCGTCCGCGCACTGGCAGCCGTGCAGGGAGCCCGACACCATCCGGCTGGGCGTCGAGCACCCCGACGGAACGTTCGAGGTGCTGGCCGAACTCGACGGCAGGTACCTGTCGACCGAGGTGGCCGGGGGCTTCACGGGCCGGGTGCTCGGCATGTACGCCGCGGCCGGCACCGTACGGTTCGACTGGTTCGACTACGCACCGATCGAGGTCGGCTCGCCCACCTCGGCAGAGGTTATCCTTGCGCCGTGAGCGGGGCCGGGCGCCGTCCGGCCCCGGCCGTGCGGACGCGGCGGGGGACACGACGGAGGGAGCCGGGTTGTCGCACGCCGAGTCAGACCCGCCCGTGCCCGACACCGGACTCGCGCTCCCCCACCCGGCCGGGCCGGTGACGATCTCCTACATCGCCGAGTCCGCCGGGGTGTCGATCCCGACCGTGTCCAAAGTGCTCAACGGCCGCTCCGGCGTCGCCGCGGAGACCCGCGCACGCGTCGAAGCGCTCGTCCACCAGTACGGATACCGCAGACCCGCATCGGCCACCCGCAGCAACGTCATGGAGCTCGTGTTCGACGAGCTGCAGCACCTGTGGGGCATCGAGATCATCCGCGGGGTGGAGAGCGTCGCCCGCGAACACCGCCTGGGCGTCGTGCTGACGGAGTTCGGGCCGCAGCGCAGCACGATCCACTACTGGATCGACGACACCGTCGCCCGGCGCCCGGCGTGCGTCGTGACCGTGGCCCAGCTGTCGGAGGACCAGCGCAACCAGCTGCGGGCCAGAGGCATCCCGTTCGTCGTCGTCGACCCCACCACCGAACTGCCCGACGGCGTGCCCTTCGTCGGCGCCACGAACTGGACCGGCGGCCGGTCAGCCGCCCGCCACCTGATAGACCTCGGACACCGCCGCATCGGCATGATCGCCGGTCCCCGCGAGATCCTCTGCTGCCAGGCCCGGGTCGACGGCTACCGGTCCGCGCTGACCGCCGCCGGCCTTCCAGCCGACCCCGGCCTGGTCGCCGTCGCCGACCTGACCCAGGAGGGCGGCCAAGCCGCCGCGATGACGCTGCTGAACCGCCCCGACCGGCCGACCGCGATCTTCGCCAGCAACGACCTGCAGGCGCTCGGGGTCTACCAGGCGGCGCGGCGGCTCGGCTTGCGGATCCCGGCGGACGTCAGCGTGGTCGGCTTCGACGACCTCCCGATCGCTTCGCTGGTGGATCCCCCGCTGACCACTGTTCACCAGCCCCTCACGGAGATGGCCGCAGCCGCCACGGAACTCGCCCTCGCCCTCGGCCGCGGCGAGCGGCCACCGCAGGCGGGGCTGGAGCTGGCCACCACACTCACCGTACGCGGCAGCACCGCACCACCGGCACCGTGAGCTTCGCCGCCCGGCGGCAGGCCCGGCCCGCGAACCCGGCCTCCGTGCCGTAGCCGGTCAGCGGACTCTGCCGGGCGTCACGCGACGGGCGCCCCGACGTCGAGCCGGTAGACGCCCAGGCCGTAGGTGCCGGCCGTGATCAGGGTACGGCCGCTGGACACCGCGGTCGCGAGGTCCATCACGGACACCGTAGGCAGCCCGGTGCCCGCCGCGGACCAGGTGGCGCCCGCGTCGGTCGAGGTGAAGACGCCCACGTCGGTGCCCACGTAGAGCGCGGCCCGGTTCTGCGGGTCGAGGACCAGGTCGTTGACGGGCGCGTTGGGCAGGTTGCCGGAGATGTTCTGCCAGCTGGTGCCGCCGTTGGTGGTGCGGTACACGTGGGCGGCCATGTCGCCGGTGGTGTATCCGGACAGCGTGGCGTACACGAGGTTGGCGTCGGCCGGGTCGACGGTGAGCCGGGTGACCCAGCGCTGCGGCAGCGCGGTGCCGATCTCGGTCCAGGTGCTGCCGGTGTTGCGGGTGACCCAGATGCGGCCGTCGTCGGTGCCCACGTAGATGGTCGCGGGGCTGGTCTTGGCGACGGCGATCGTCGAGATGGTGTTGTAGGTGGTGCTGCCGCTGCTGCCCCGGCTCAGGTCCCCGCTGATCGCGGTCCAGCTCTGCGCCGAGTTGGTGGAGCGGTTGAGCCGGTTGCCGCCGTAGTACATGATCGCCGGGTTCGACGGGTCGAAAACGACGGGGGTCAGCCAGGCGCGGCGGTCGGAGGTGGTCGAGCCGAAGCTGCTCATCGAGTTGCCGCCGTTGGTGGAGCGGCCGCAGGAGCCGTTCTGCGAGCAGGCGTACACCTTCTGGTGGTTGGTGGGGTCGATGAGGTTCTGCAGGCCGTCGCCGCCGTAGTAGGAGCCCCATGCCGACCAGGACCGGACCGAGCCGTTGTCCTGCAGGCCGCCGCTGATGCGGGTGACGTCCTGCTGGGAGACGGCGACGGTGTAGAACTGCATGTTGCCCAGCCGGGTGGTCTTGGTCCAGGCGCCGCTGAGCGAGCCGTTGGCGGTGGAGCGGTAGATGCCGCCGTCGTTGCCGATGAAGACGCGCCCGGCGACGCGCGGGTCGAACGCGACGGCGTGCTGGTCGACGTGGAAGGAGCTGGAGTTGCTGGTCCAGCTGCCGCCCGCGTTGGTCGATTCCAGCATGGGGACGCCGGGCACCCAGATGTGCTGGGGTGCGGCCGGGTCGACGAAGATGCGCGAGAACCACCAGCCGAACGTGGACTGCGACGAGTTCAGCGCCGTCGTGTTGGTGATCTTCGTCCAGTTGTCGCCGCGGTCGGTGGAGGTCCAGAAGCCGAGGAAGTTGCCGGTGGCGTTGGCCGCGATCGTGTAGAGGCGGTTGGGGTCGCTCTTGGCCACGGCGACGCCCATGCGGCCCACGTTGGTGCCGGAGGGCGGCAGTGTGCTGGCCAGGCGGGTGAAGCTGGTGCCGCCGTTGGTGGACCGGTACAGGCCCGAGCCGACCCCGCCGTAGCGGCGGCTGGCGGGCATGCGCTGGTGGTCCCACATCGTCACGTAGATGCGGTTGGGGTCGGCCGGGTCGAGGGCGACGTCCGAGGCGCCGGTCGTGGCGTTGGCCCCGGCGAGGATCTGGGTCCAGCTGGCGCCGCCGTCGGTGGTGCGGTAGAGGCCCCGGTCGCCGCCCGCGACATACAGGTTGCCCGTGGCGGCGACCAGGATGCGGTTCTCGTTGGTGGGGTCGATGACGATCCGGCCGATCCGGTGCGTGCCGGTCAGGCCGATCGACTGCCAGGTCAGGCCGCGGTCGGTCGAGCGGTAGACGCCGGTGCCGGGGAAGGAGGCGCTGCCACCGCCGGGGTTGGCCTCGCCGGTCCCGGCGTACAGGACGCCGGTGCTGGTGATGGCGATCGCGCCGATGGCCTGGGTGATGGCGGTGTTCCACGCGTAGTTGAACGTGGTGCCGGAGTCGGTGCTCTTCCAGACGCCGCCGGAGGCGGTGGCGGCGTAGACGGTGTTGGCGACGGCCGGGTCGACGACCAGGTCGGTGACCCGGCCGCCGAGGTTCGTCGGCCCCATCGACTGCCAGGCGGGCAGCGCGGCGAAGCTGGACGCGCCGGCGCGGATCCGCTCGGCCTGGGCGCGGGACCGGCCTGCCAGTTTCACGAGGTCGCCGGTGGGGTCGGCGCCCAGGCGCTGGGTCATGAACCACTCGTCGGCACCGGACGGGCCTGCGGCCCCCTCCAGCGCTTCGAGGGCGGCGACGTCGGGTCCGATCACGACGTCGGCGGGCAGGCCGTGCGCGTCGGCCGAGGCCACCAGCGACAGGCCGAGCAGGACAGTGACACCGAAACTGATCGATGATTTCATATTCCCCACCTCGGCTAGACATGCAATGCTACGCATCGATGCATGGAAACCTCTAGGGACGGTTCCAAGGTGGCACGCTTCTGGCACGGCCCGGCCGCGATCGGGTACGCCCGCCCATGACACCGCCGGGCCGCGCTCCCGCACCGCACCGCCGCCGGCGGGCCTACGGCGCCGCCGCCGTCACGGTGATCTTCCTGTCGCCGCTGCTGCTGCTCCTGACCGGGTCGCTGCGCGAACCCGGGCAGCCGCCCGTCATCGCACCGCCGCTCATCCCCGACAGCGTCGGCACCGCCGCCTACGACCAGGCGATCCACGAAGGCGATCTGGTACGCGCGGCCGCCAACTCGATGATCGTCGCCGCGGTCGGCGTACCCCTGAGCCTGCTCGTGGCGTCCCTGGCGGGCTTCGCCCTCACCCAGCTGCCCCGCCGCGTCACCGCCACCGTCATCGCCCTGTCCATGCTCGCCATGACCGTGCCCGCCACCGCGCTGCTGCTGCCCCGCTTCGTGCTGTTCCGCACGCTGCACCTGACCGACACGCTCGTGCCGCTGATCGCACCCGCGCTGATCGCCACCTCACCGCTCTACCCGGTGATCTACTACCTCGCGTTCCGGGCAATCCCCGCCGACAGCTACGACCTGTGCCGGCTGGCCGATCTCACCCCGATGCAGACCTGGCGGCGCATGGCCCTTCCCCAGGTCCGGCCCGTCACCGCCGGGCTCGCCGCGCTCACCTTCGTGCTGACCTGGTCCAACGTGCTCGATCCGATGGTCTACCTCTACGACCGTGCCGTGTTCACCCTGCCGCTGGCGCTGCGCGCCCTGGCCGCGATGGATCCGCACAACCAGCCCGTGTTCCTCGCCGCAGCCGTCCTCACCACCCTGCCCGCCCTGCTCGTCATCGGTGTCGCCCAGCACCGCTTCCTGCACGCCTACGGCCCCGAAGGAGCCCCGTGAAGCGAACCGCCGCCCTGCTGAGCCTGCTCGCCACGCTCACCGCCGCCACCGTCACCGCCGGGTGCGCCGACACCGCCGAGCAGACCGCCGACCCGGTGTCCCTGCTGGTCGCGGGCACCCCCGACGAGCTCGCCGCCTACCGCGCGCTGGCCGCTGCGTACGAGCAGGCCACGCCCGGCGCCCGGGTCACCCTCATCGAGGCGAGCACCGCCAAGGACCTGATGACCAAGGTGTCCACCTCCATCGCGGGCAACTCCCCACCCGACCTGTTCTTGATCAACTACCGCAACTACGGCCAGTTCGCCGTCAAGGGGGCGCTCGCGCCCGTCACCGCCCGCCTCGCCGCCTCGGCCAGCCTGCACGAGCAGGACTTCTACCCCCAGGCCATGGGCGCCTTCCGCTGGCAGGGCGAGCAGATGTGCCTGCCGCAGAACATCTCCAGCCTCGCCGTCTACTACAACCGCACCCTGTTCAAGCAGTACGAGGTCGCCGAACCGGCCGCGGGATGGCACTGGAACGACCTGGTCGCCACCGCGCAGGCACTCACCCGCGACGCGGGCGGCCGGACCGTCCGCGCCGGGGAGCCCGAGACCGCCGGGACACCGGTGGCGGTGCACGGGCTGGGCATCGCCCCCGAGCTGATCCGGATGGCGCCGCTCATCTGGTCCAACGGCGGCGACATCGTCGACGACCCGAACGCGCCGACCCGGCTCACCCTCGACACACCCCAGGCCCGCGAGGTCATGCAGGACTTCCTGGAACTGCCCCGCATCGGCGTCGTCCCCTCCGACGTCGAGGTCGAGGCCCAGGACTACGAGGCCCGGTTCGCGGCCGGCAAGCTGGCCATGTTCGTCTCCTCCCGCCGGGTGACCACCGCCTTCCGGGCGATCACCGGGTTCGAGTGGGACGTCGCCCCGCTGCCGCAGTACCGCGCCCCGGCCAACATCCTGCACAGCGACGCCTACTGCATGACCAGGACGTCGGCCAACCAGGACGCGGCCTGGCGCTTCCTCGAATACGCGCTCAGCGACCCCGGCGCCACCCTCATGGCCAAGACCGGGCGCACCGTCCCCTCACGCATCTCCGTGGCGACCTCCGCCGCGTTCCTGTCCCCCGGCACGCCACCGGGCCGCTCGCAGATCTTCCTCGACACCATCCCCGCACTGCGCCCCGTGCCGACCATCGCGACCTGGCCCGAGATCGAGGACGCCACCGGCAAGGTGCTGGAGAACGCGTTCTTCCACGGCGACCCGCTCGACAAGGTCATCCGCGACCTCGACGCGGCGACCCGCACCGTCTTCGAACGCGGCGCGGCGAGCAGATGACCGCAGGGCTGATCCTGCGCGGGGTGCACCTGACCCGGGGGACGATCCCCGCCCTGCGCGGCATCGACCTCACCGTGGCCCGGGGCGAGCTGCTCGTCGTCCTGGGCCCCTCCGGCGCGGGCAAGTCCTCGCTGCTGCGGGCCGTCGCCGGGCTCGACCGGATCACCGCCGGGACCGTCGCCATCGGCGGGCGCGACGTCACCGCGCTGCGGCCGGGACAACGCAACGTGTCCATGGTGTTCCAGTCGTACTCGCTGCTGCCGCACCTGACCGTGGCCGACAACATCGCGTTCGGCCACCGCATCCGCGGCGCAGACCGCCGCGCCGCCGCGGACCGCGCGGCAGCCGCAGCAGCATCAGTGGGCTGCGCGGACCTGCTCGCCCGCCGCCCGCACCAGCTGTCGGGCGGCGAGCGCCAGCGGGTGGCACTGGCCCGCGCGCTGGTACGCGAACCAGACGTGTTCCTGCTCGACGAGCCCCTGGCCCACCTCGACGCCGCCCTGCGCACCTCGATGCGCACCGAGATCCGGGCGGTCCACGACCGGCTCGGCACCACGACGGTCCACGTCACCCACGACCAGTCCGAGGCCATGGCCCTCGGCGACCGGATCGCCGTGCTCCGTGACGGCCGCATCGAGCAGCTCGGCACCCCCGACGAGGTGTGGCACCGCCCCCGCACCCGCTACGTCGCCTCCTTCGTCGGCGCACCCGGCATGAACCTGCTGCCCGCCGACGGGCCGCTGCGCCCGCCGGGCACGGCGGCAGGTGCCGAGCTGGGCGTACGGCCCGAGCACGTGACCGTGATCGCCGCGGGCAGCACGACGGACGGCGCAATCGGCGAGGTGGAGCGGGTCGAGGTCCTCGGCGAGGACGCACTCGTCCACCTGCGCCTGGGCGCACACGCCGTGGTCGCCCGGGTTCCGGCACGAACCCGGCCCGCGCCGGGCGACCGGGTCACCGTCCACGTCGCCGACGAGCACCTGCACGCCTTCGACGCGATCACCGGCGAGCGGATCCCGCTGCCCGCCGAGGCGGCCACCCGGTGAACCGCGACCGCCGCCAGCTCGTGCTGATGCTCGCGCCGTACCTCGCCGGGCTGGCCCTGCTCGTGCTGCTGCCCGCCACGGCCACGATGACGATGGCGTTCACCCACACCGACCTCATCGCCACCTCGGAGTTCATCGGCCTGGACAACTTCGCCGAGCTGGCCCGCGATCCGGCGGTACACGCCGCGGTCGGCAACTCGCTGTCCTACCTGGCGTACTCCGTACCGCTGCGCCTGGTCCTCGCGGTCGGCCTGGCACTGCTGCTGCACCGCCGGACCCGGGGCGCGGGCACGGCACGGGCCGCGGTGCTGCTGCCCGGCGCCGTACCGGAACTCGCCTACGGGCTGATGTGGCTGTGGCTGCTCAATCCCCTGCAGGGACCGGTCAACCAGCTGCTTCTGCTCGGCGGCGAGAACGGCCGGACGATGTTCGGCACGCTGCCGCCCCAGTGGCTGACCGACCCCGAGGACGCCCGCGCGGGCATCGTGCTGATGAGCCTGTTCACGATCGGCGAGACGTTCGTCATCGTGCTCACCGCCCGGCTCGCGCTGCCGCCCGAGGCGTACGAGATCGCCGAGCTGGAAGGGGCCCGTGCCGGGCAGGTGCTGCGCCGGGTCACGCTGCCGCTGCTCGCGCCGGTGCTCGCCGTCCTGGTGCTGCGGGACACGGTGGCGAGCCTGCAGGCGTCGTTCATCCCCGCGCTGGTCGTGACGAACGGCGGCCCTCCGCCGTACGCGACGACCTACCTGTCCCTGGTGATCTACCAGGAGGCCTTCGAGTACCTGCGCTACGGCTACGCCGCCGCGGTCGCCGCGCTGACCCTGATCCTGACCGTGATGGCGGTGCTCATCCAGTGGCGGCTGCTGCGCCGCTGGGCATACCACGGCCTGGCCGGTATGGGCACACACCGGCTCTGGGGCTGACGGCCCGGTCAAGGCGCTCGACGCGGTTGTTCAAGCCCAGGCGTCAGGCTGCCCCGAAGCCGGGCTTGCGACCGGACCACACCCCGGTCACCCGGCGCAGGACGAGGTCCTTCGCCCGCAGCGCCAGCACCCGGTCGTGGAACTCGGCGCGGCGGTCTGCGGGCAGGTCCTCGATGAAAGCCCGATACCCGTGCGTCATCGACCAGCGCCACAGGGTCTCGGTGTCCGGGAACGGAATGGCGACCTCGGCGAAGTCCTCGCGCAGGTCGACGAAGCCCGCCCCCTCCAGCAGGTCCGCCGCGTCGACCGGCGTGCCCATGCTGCCGTTCGGCGGCAGGTGGGCGGCGAACTCCCCGAACAGCTCGTTGAGGCGTACGCCCAGCTCGTCTGCGCCCGACACCGCAGGCCCGCCCTTGCTTCGGGCGCTGCCGCCCGTGAAAGCGAACCGCCCACCGGGCTTCAGGACACGGAACGCCTCGGCCACGCCGGCCGCGGGATCATCGAGAACGTGGATCGCGAACGATGACGCGACCACGTCGAAGCCGTCGTCCGCCAGCGTGAGCGCCTGGGCGTCCATGACGTGCACGGCCGCATCCGGATAAGCGGCGGCAAGATGCCGCACCATGCCGGGCGCGGCGTCGACCGCGGTGACGGCACAGCCCCGGGCCAGCGCGGGTGCCGTCAGCGCCCCTCTTCCGGCGCCGAGATCCAGGAAGCGGCAGCCGGGCGGCGGATCGATCGCCGCGATGATTGCCGTGCCGAACGAGGCGAAGAACGGAACGACCTCGTCATAGTCGGCGGCGACGCGATCGAACAGCTCCCACGCTGATCCATTCATGATCCGGGATGCTGGCGGATGTGCCGCGTCACGGCAACGGATTATGCGCCAGCGGTCCAGCCGGCCGGAAACGCTGTTCGAGCCGGCCGCGAGGCCGCGCTAGCACAACCACGCTGCGCCTGACCGCGATATCCGCGAACGAGGCTGCGGCGATATCCGGTCGCATAGCCTGATCGGGGAGGTGGCGATGCGCCGGATCGTGACCGTGGTGGTCCTGGTGTGGCTGGTCAGCGGCGTCGTGGCAGCCTCGCGGCGCGACTATTTCGCCGGATCATCCGCGACGTGTGATCACGTCTCGACGATCGCGGCCACGATCGTCGCCGGCCCGCTGAACTACACCGGAGCCGATCCGCAGGTCACCTGCTGACCCGTCGGGCCGTGGGGCTCGGTGAGCCTTCCGACGTGACGATCACCGCCGCCCGCCATCGGCTCCCCCGGTTGGTCCATGGCGGGGCCGACGGGGCGCTGTTGCGGGGCCAGGAGGCTGCTCAGCGTTGCCGACGAGAGTGCGATCCAGACGGTTCAGCGGCCCTCGGTGAGGTCCATGATCAGCCGAGTCACCAGTTGGCGTGACGCCTGCACCCGCTCGCGGCGCCAGGCCGAGATCGTCGGCAGCACGCTGTGCTGGACCGTCGCGGCGCGGATGCGCCACATGCCGCTCATCGCCACCACGAACCGCGCGGCATCGGCGGGCAGAGCCTGGATCAGCCGGTACGCACGATCCGTCGCCACCTGCCCGCCCAGGCGGTGACCGGTGCCGACGATGTCCGCCGCCAGCTGGGCGAAGTCCAGCCACGGCACACCGGCGGCCGCATACGCCCAGTCCAGCAGCGTCGCCGAGCCGGTCGCCAGGTCCACGGCCACGTTGTCGGCGCGCATGTCGCGGTGGACCAGAGCGTCGCCGGCCGTCCACCGCGGCCAGTCCGCGACCACCTCAGCGGCCCGGGCTGCGTACGCCGCCTCCCACTCGTCCGCGGGCCCGGCCGCGGCGACCCTCTCCCAGCCGTCGAAGTCCCAGATCCGCTCGGCGACCGGCCGCAGTTCATCCGGCGCCCGGTGACCGCTCACCGTCTTACACGCGGCCACGACGGCAGCTATCGACGCATCTGTCCACAGCTCGCCGACGGCTCCGGCGGCCCAGGTGGTGACCAGGGCGATCCAGGGACCGTGCTCGACGGTCGCGAGGCGGCGCGGGGCAGGCACGGACGGCGGCAGCACGTCCAGGACGGCCGACTCGCGGCCGATCAGCATGTGGTTGTGCGCTCGGACCTCGGCCGACATCGCCTTGGCGAACACCGTGCGGCCGTCCGCCAGCCGCAGTGCGGCGGCCGGTCCGGGCGACATACCGCCGGTCAGGTCCTGGTGGCCGGCGATGCGGGTGCCGAGCGCGTCGGCGACGGCCGCCTGCAGCGGCGCGGGCGTATCGGCCCACGCGGCGCGGGGAGTGAACGACACGCCGCATCGTATCCCAGTCGATCATTCTACTGAGGCCGGTGCGCGTCCCGCGACCAGCGGGCCTGCCCTACGAGGAGGACGCCCGGCGGTGCGTGCGGTCGCGGTCCGGCTCCTCGTCGAGGTCGACGGCGTCCGCGTCCACGGCTGGTTCGCCGGCCGGCACCGGCGACTGCGGCTGTTCGAGGTAGTAGCCGCTCAGCCGGCGGTAGGGCGTGCTGCGCAGCGCGAGCACGGTCACCGCCAGGCCGATCATGCCGGTCAGCACGAACACCAGCGCGAGCCCGCGGTCGGGGCCGACACCGAACCAGCCGCCGATCGCGTCCGCTCCGGCTCCGTCGGTCATCAGCGGGATGAACACGAACTGGGCGATGGGGCCGATCAGGAACGCGGTCAGCGGCGAGGCGGCCTGCTCGACGCTCTGCGCGAACCCGAACACCCGGCCCTGCCGCTCGTAGGGCACGACCTTCTGCAGGATCGTCTGCTCGGCGGCCTCGGCATAGGGCACGAGCAGCATGTACGCGTACATCCCAACGGCCAGCAGCACCACCGAGGAGCGCAGCGGGAAGAGGATCGTCACCGACCACAGGACCGCGTTGACGCCCAGCAGCAGCCGCAGCGGGTTGCGGCCCAGGCCGGTCCGGGCCACCAGCAGGCCGCCGAAGATGAACCCCGTACTGAGCACACCCCAGAGCAGCCCCCACGCCTGCACGCTGACCAGCGACAACCCGTAGGCGTCCATCAGCGCCATGTAGACGCCGCCGAGGAAGTTGTTGAACGCCGAGAAGAGGATCAGCGCCGGGAGCCCTGGCACGCTGCCGACCACGCGCAGGGTGCCCCGCAGGTCGATGCGGCGGTCCGGTGCGGCGGCCTGCTCGCCGGGCTCGGCCTGGGCGGCGCCGGGCGGCCGTTCAGGGACCGGGAGCAGCCCCAGGTGCAGCATCGCGGCGCCCAGCACGCCGACGGCGAGCAGCAGGACCCAGAACATGCCGCTGGCACCGACCAGCACGCCGCTGATCACGGAGGTCACCAGGAAGGACACTCCGGTGGCGCTGCCGACCAGGCCGTTGGCCCTATCGCGTTCGGCTTCGGGGATGAGGACGGTGACCAGTGTCGGCAGCGCGATCGTACGGATGTTCCCGGCGATCACGCCGAGCATCAGCAGTACGACGAACGTCCACAGCGGCACGCTGGACGGGTCGGTGAACTCCCGCTCCGGGGTCAGCTGGTAGATGACGAACGCGGCGGCGTACAGCGTGAGCGAGATCAGCGCGGACGCCTGCATCACCGTCTTCTTGCGGTGGTGGTCGACGAGGCTGCCGAACCAGATGCCGGTCAGCGCGGTCATCACCAGGAAGATGCCGGCGATGATGCTGGTGGCGAACACCGATCGGGTCTGCAGGTACACGTAGAAGGTGATCGCGAACCACACCGTGAAGTTGATCACCGACACCAGCAGGGTGTTCGCCAGCAGGTGGTAGAAGACCTTGCGGTTGCCGCCCATCTGGATCACGATAGCCGCCCCGGATCGCCACCAGGCGCTTCCTGCCCGCAGCGGGCGCCGCCTGCCGCAGCGGTCACCGGTTCGCCCCGTGGCCTCACGCCGCGACCTCGCCGGACGGGATACGCCAGCGCCGCAGCACCCGCCCGGCGGCGGACGCGAGCTCCCCGGCGCGCCGGTGATGGCGGGCCGGCACGAACCCCGGGAGCTGCCCGGTGCGCTCGCCGGTGTCCGGATCCCACACCTCCAGACCGGTGGCCGCGGCCGCGTACAGCCGCCGCCCGTCGGCGAACAGCGCGCCGGTGGGACCGGCGAACGCCGCCGTCTCCCGCCCGGTGTCGGCGTCGAAGATGCGCACGCCGTCCAGCATGGCCTCCTCGTCGCCACCGATGCCGGCGATCACCGGCCGCCGGTCGTCGAGCCAGCACATCGGGTTGTTCCAGTAGTAGGCGCGCTGGTCGAGCCAGTGCAGGCTCGGGCCGTCCTCGGACTCCCACACGTTGTCCTCCAGCCACCGGTCCACGCTCCAGACGTGCGGGACGCCAACCGGTGACCACACCCAGCCGTCGTCGAGCACGTACCGGCCCGACGGTGACAGGTGCAGGGTGCCGTGGAAGTAGTCCAGGTAGTGCTCGGGCCGCGGGCGGCCCGCCGTGTGGGAGGCCGGCTCCCGGCCGGTGAGCAGCCGCCCGGTGGCGGCGTCGGAGACGTCGAGCCGGTTCCACTCCGTGCGGTGCATCACCAGGGTGCGGCCCTGATGCTCGAGCATCGCCAGCGAGAACGGGACGGTGTCGGGCCGGTGGTCGCCGCCGTGCAGCACCATCGTCACCGCGCCGGTTCGCAGGTCGAGCACCTGCCCGTGGTGGCCGAAGTCGTTGACCACCGCCGCGAAACGGCCGTCGGCGGAGGCGTGCAGGCTGCGGCGCAGCTCGTGCCCGGCCCACGGCTCATGGTCGGGCTCGGCGGGCACGGTCGTCTCGGCCAGGACCGTCCAGCCGCCCGTGTCCGCGTCGAACCGGCCGATGCGCCCGTCGTGGTCCAGCAGCAGCCATACCGAGCCGGGGCCTTCCACCGGCGCGAAGTCCACCACGTCGACGGGCAGCGGCGTGTCCCGCACGCTCGTGTCGAGTGGTTCCGGGCGCAGGCCGATCCCCGCGCTGCCGCGCCACCGGATCAGGTTCCAGTAGGTGTCCGCGCACCGGGCGACGCAGCCTTCGCAGGCGACCAGCAGCTGGACCGGGCTGCCGTCGCCGGTGGCCTTGTCGCAGTCCTGGCAGCACATGTCGTACTCCAGCCCGCGGCCGGTCAGCAGCCGGACGTGGTCGTCACGGCCGTCGTCGCCGAGCAGGTGACGGCACATCCGGCCCGGGCCGGCATAGGCGGCGTGTCCGCACGGCAACAGGTCCACGGCCGCATCGTGCCAGATACCGGTACCGGGTCGGCAACCGTGTTTCGGTCAGGCGCAACGCTCCCACCAGCCGCTGTGCAGGCCGAGGGCGGGCACGGCGAGCCGCATGACGTAGTGCCGGGTCGGGCCCGAGACGCAGGGCGGCTGCGGGGCCGGCTACCGCGACGGGCGGCCGGCCCCGGGCGCGACTACTTGGCGTCGGCCAGGTCGGCGATCGCGCGGGCAGCGCGGAAGTACGGGCTGCGGCCCAGCTCGCCGATCGTCTTGACGCCCAGGGCGTCCTTGATGTGCTCAGCGGCACGCTCGCTCACACCGGCGAGCGCGGCGACCGGCGCGTTGGCGATCTCCTCCAGCGACTTGTCGTGGTACTCCTTGTCCAGCAGCTTGGCGAGATCAGCGGAAACCGGCATGGCCACTCCTTCAACAGCGGTGGTCCGGCACGGCGCCGGACGTGCCGCCGAATCCTTTCACCCTCAACGCGAGCACCAGACGGGACCCCGGAGTGGACCGCGTCGCGCAGCCCGCCGACCAAGGGCTTGTCCTTTTAGTTCTGTCTTCTTGGAGTGACGTCCTGGGAGGTGGTGGTCGACGGTGCGGTGGCGTGATGCACGATGTCGCCGTGCGACGGAGATGGCGCAGGCCCTACAGCCTGGACAACGGCCTGGGCATCGTGGCGAGCTGGCTGTTCGTTCTCGGCACCGGCTCGCTGTTCTGCCTGATCGACCTGCTCGCGGGCGGCCGGCGCTTCGGCGTGTACGCCGTGTGCTGGCTGCTGACCGGTGCGGTGGTCCGGGCGGGCCTGGTGGGCCTGTTCGTGAGCGACGGCGCGGTACGCGTGCGCCGCTTCTGGCGGACGTACACCATGCCGTGGCACGAGGTCAGAACCGTCGAGATGCGACCACGTGCGCCCTGGGGCCACCAGGGGATCCGGATCGTCACAAGCCGGCACGAGGTGATCGACACACCGGTGCTGAGCGCGCCGCCCGGCCCGTGGCGCCCCGCGTTGCACGCGCAGCAGCGCGGCGGCCCGGTGAGCCGGATGCTGCCACCGCACGAGTTCGAGCAGGTCATGACCTTGCTGAAGCGCCGGTCGGGCGGCACGGCCTGACCGGCGGCGATAGGGTCGGCCGTGTGGCGCTGCGACTGGTACAGGTGAACTACAAGGCTCGGGACGACTCGGCGCTCGGCCGGTTCTGGGCGGAGGCGCTCGGCTGGCATGCCTCCGGCTCGGGATCCGGGGCGACCAGCGCCGCACCCGCGGGCTTCGACTGGACGGACCCCGACGCGCCGGTCTGCATCGACGTCATCGCCGTCCCGGACCCGGCGACGGTGGCGTACCGGATGCACCTCGATCTCGCCACCACCTCCCTGGAGCACCAGCGGGAGCTGGTCGCGCGGCTGCGGGAACTCGGCGCGACGCCCGCCGACGTGGGCCAGGGCGACGTCCCGTGGACGGTGCTGGCCGGCCCGGAGGGCAACCTGTTCTGCGTGCTGGAGCCCCGGGAGGTCTACCGGGACACCGGTCCGATCGCGGCGATGGTGGTCGACTGCGCCGACCCTCGCGCCATGGCCCGGTTCTGGGGCGCGGCCCTGGACTGGACCGTGCACGAGGCGGCCGGCGACTTCGCGCGGCTGCGCTCGCCCAAGGGCACCGGGCCGTATCTGGAGTTCCTGCGCACGCCCGGCGTGCAGACCGGTCGGCACCGCGCCCACCTCGACCTGGTGCCGTGTCGCGGCGACGATCAGGCTGCGGAGACGGCCCGGCTGGTCAGCCTCGGCGCGACGCCGGCCGCCGTGGGCCGGCGCGACTTCTCGTGGCAGATCCTGGCCGACCCGGAGGGCAACGAGTTCTGCATCCTGGCCCCGGGCTGACGCACAGGTACGCCGGGCAGCGCCGATGCCGTCCGCCCGCCCATCGGGCGGCACGATCCCCGTCGGATCAGCTCGCCTCGGGTGCAGGTCCGGCCGCGGACCCGCCCGGCGAGCCACCGAACAGGCGGTCGAGGTGGTACGTGAGGATCGCCAGCGCGGCGTCGCCGTCGCGCTGGCCGCCGAGCACGCTGGAGCCGAGGCCGTTGGTCAGGGCCAGCAGGCCCGCAGCCGTCGTCGGCGCGTCCAGGTCCGGATCGACCTGGCCCGACCGCTGGGCGGTGCGCAGGTGGCCGGCGAGGAAGCGTTCGAGCAGGTCGGGGTATGTCGCGCCGTGGTCGGCGGCGAGTGCCGGCTCGGCCAGCACCAGGGCGTAGTACGCGGCGTAGGTCCTGGTGAGGCGCCGGCTTTCCGCGTCGGTCGGCAGGATCGCGGTGAGGGTGCCGTAGACGAGGCTGCGCGGGGTGGGCGGCATGCCGAGGGCGCGGATGTGCGCCTCCACCCGTGCGGAGAGCTGTTCGCCGAGGTAGGCGAGGGCGCCGAGCAGCAGTTCCTGCTTGGTGTGGAAGTAGTACTGGACCAGGCGCAGGGATACGCCGGCCTCCGTGGCCACCTCGCGCATGCTCGCCGCCTGCAGGCCCCTGGTGCTGGCGATGCGCAGCAGGGCTTCGCCGATCTGCCGGCGCCGCAGGTCATGGTCCACGCGCTTGGGCACTGTGCTCCATCCGGTCTGACGGTCGTGTCGGGGCTGTCACGTGGGCCTATCATGCAACAGGATTTTGATGATACGTTCGTATCAAAAACGCGTCGATCGGAGACCTGACATGACCGAGGCACGTCTCAGCGTGTTCACCAGCGACAAGGCACGAGCCAAGTTCCTGGCGGCGTACGAGCGCGCCTTCGGCCGGGTCTGGCCCGCCGGCCACAGCCGCATCGACGTGCCCACCTCCTTCGGCACCACCCGGGTGTACCGGACGGGGCGGCCCGGCGGCGTTCCGTTCGTGCTGCTGCCCGGCGCGGGCGGCAACGCGCTCGGATGGCACCAGTACGTGACGCGATGGGGCCAAACCCGGCCCGTCATCGCGATCGACCCGGTCGGCGAGCCCGGACACTCCACACAGGACAGCCCGGTCACCGACGGCCGCGACCTCGCCCGCTGGCTCGACGAGGTGCTCGCCGCCCTGGACGTCGACCGTGCGCACCTCGTCGGCTGCTCCTACGGCGGCTGGGTCGCCCTGCAGCACCAGCTCCACACCCCCGGCCGCGCCGCCACGATCACGCTGCTGGACCCGGCGGGATTCGGCCGGATCACCAAACGGTTCATCGCCTGGGTGGTCGTGGGCGGGCTCGCCGGGCTCACCCCCCGCCCGCTGCGCCACCGCGCGGCACGCTGGCTGCGCAACGCCACCCTGCTCGACGACGATCTCATGAGCCTGGCGCTCGCCTCGACGGGCTTCCGGCGGCGGCTGCCCGCGCCGCCGCCGCTCACCGACGACGAGCTGCGCGCGATCACCGTCCCCACCCTGGCGCTGCTCGGCGGGCGCAGCCAGATGTACGACGCCGAGCAGGTGGCCGCCCGCATCCGCGCACTGATGCCGGCCGGGCGCGCTGATGTCGTCCCAGGCGCCGGACACGATCTGCAGGTGCACAGCCCCGGCCTCGTCACCGAGCGGGCCGCCGAGTTCACGTCCCGTAGCGAGCACCGAGCCTAGGCATGGCAGTCGGCTGAGCCCTGAGCCAGGTCAGCTCGTCGATCGACAGGACCTGCCCTGCGGCCGGGTCCGAACCTGCGGCGTCGCGGGCGGACGCAAATCCGAGCGCCGGGGGCCACCGATGCGGTGTGCCAAGACGTAGTCACTGCAGAGGGCGCGAGCATGCCCGCTGCCGGCTCCGACGATCCGCATCGGACGAAGCGATGGTGAAGGCGCGAGACGAGAGGAGCAGCGGATGACCGGAACCCACTCGATCGCGGCGTGCGCGGTGGTGCGATGACGATTCACGGCCTGCTCCTGCTCATCGCACCACCGGCCCTGGGCGTCATCGTCGGGTACGCCTGCGGAGGCCGCCTCGCGAGCCTGCGGAACCTCCGGCTCTCGGCCCTGTGGCTCCTGTGGCTGGCCGCCCTCGTCCAGGCGGCGCAGTACTACGTGACCCCCCTGCGCCATCCCGCCCTGCTCGCCGTCGTGTTCGGCCTGGTCCTGTGGTGGCTGGCCCTCAACCTGCCCGCATGGCCGCTCGCCATCCGCATCGCCGGCGTCGCCATCACCGTGGGTGCGCTCGCCAACGGGCTGACCATCGCCCTCAACGGCCGCATGCCCTACGAGCCCGCCACCGCCGAAGCAGTCGGCCTGCGGCCGGGCCTCACCACACCCAAGAACGAACCCGCCGACCACGCCACCCGGCTCGCGTTCCTCGGCGACACGATCCCCGTCCCGCCGCTGCGGAAGGTCGTCAGTCCCGGCGACCTGCTCATCGGCACCGGAACCGTCGCGCTCACGGCGCTCGCGATGCGCCGCCGCCGCGACCGGCCCGATCCGCCACCCCGACCCGTAACAGGAGGTGACACATGACCCTGTCCATCAACTGGCGCCAGGCCGCCTACGCGATCCTCACGCTGGCATCGCTGGCCCTGCTGCTCTACACGATCGGCGCACCGATGACGGAAGGCAGTTAGGAGCCGGCATGAGAGTCCGCATCCTCGTGGCGCTCCTGTCACTGGCCACACTGCTCTACACGGTAGGCGCACCCCACGAGCACGGAGGCTGATCATGCGCATCCGCGTCACGCTGGCGCTCGTCTCGCTGGCCACGCTGCTCTACACGATCGGCGCCCCGTACGACCACGGCGGCTGATCTCTCCTCCGCCCGATGAGCGGTGCGGGCGGCGATGTCGCGGCCCGCACCGCCCCGAGGGCGTACAAAGCAGAATTTGCCCTGGTCCTCGCCGGTGAACGGCGGGCAATCAGTCGATGTCAGGCAGTTCCAGCAGGCGGCCGAGTTCACTCTTTCCGCTGGGGGTGATTCTCACGGCTCTGCCGGACCCCACCCTTGCCACCCATCGATTGTCGAGCAGCCGCCGGCAGAGCTCGGCCCCGGCGATGCCGGCCAGGTGCTGGCGGCGTTCCGTCCAGTCGAGGCATCCGCGTGCCAGCGGCCGCCTGCTCTGGCGCAGCTCGGCCGGATCCAGTCCAAGCTCGTCGGTGAGCCAGGTCAGCCCGGCCGGGGTGAGGGCGAAGCCGCCGGTCTGGTCGAGCAAGCCTGCCGCTGTCATCGCGTCGGTCAGCGCGACGCCGAGCCGCCCGGCGAGGTGGTCGTAGCAGGTGCGGCCCCGTCGCAGGGCGGCGCCGGCGGTCGCCTCCCGCAGCCCGCGGACCGGGGTCCGGGTGGGACCGGTGTGGGCAGCCAGGTCTTCGATCAGCTGCGCGACAGCCGGACCCGCGAGCTGGACATACCGATGGCGGCCCTGGCGCCGTTCCACGAGGAGGCCGCCGCTGATCAGACGGTGCAGGTGCTCGGTCGCGGTGGAGGGAGCGACTCCCGCGTGGGCCGCGAGTTCGCCTGCGGTCCAGGCACGGCCGTCGAGCAGCGCCAGGCAGATGGCGGCGCGCGTCTGGTCGGCGAGCAGTGCCGCGAGTGAGGCCAGCTCCGTGGCGGGGTTCATGGTCCCATTGTGGCGGGGATCGTTTCGGCGGGCACCGAACCGTCACGGCCCTAGCGTGACCGTATGCAGCAGATCCGCGGCCGTGACGCCGCCCTCGCCGTTCTGCACGACCCCCTGTTCGTGGTGCCGCCCGCGCCACCGGCCCCGACCGGGGTGGCGTGGCTGCGCGCCACGGTCGGCCGCTTCTGCAACGGTCCGGCGCACGAGCGCCGGCGTGCCCTGTCGATCGCGGTCCTGTCGGCGATCCCGCTGGACGCGCTGCGCACCAGCGCATCGGTGCACCCGGTGCAGGTCCTGGCCCAGGCCATGGGTATCGATGAGCACGTCGTCGAGTTCGTGCGGGACGTGGCGCAGGCATATCAGCCCGGCACCGGCGACGACGCGCGCGCCGACGCGGCGGTCGGCCGCCTGGTCGCGATCTTCGGCGGTGGGTACGACGAACAGACCGCGGCACGCATCGGGGTGCTGGTGCAGGCGTGTGAGCCGACTGCGGCCCTGATCGACAGGGCCCGGCAGCGCCCCGTCGAGGACGTGCTGCGTGACGATCCGCCTGTGCCCGCGACCAGACGGTGTGCCCTCGAACCGACGACGGTCGGCGGGGTCAGCGTCCGAGCAGGTGAGGTGGTGCAGGTGCAGCTGGCGGGCGAGCTGGCGTTCGGTGCCGGGCCGCGGCGCTGTCCCGGCCGCGAGCACGCCCTGGCCCTCGTCGCGACGAGCCGGTTCGAGGGAGGTGCGGCATGAGGGACTTCGCCGCCCTGCACCGCACCGGTGATCCGCTCGTGCTGCCGAACGTGTGGGACGTCGCGTCGGCCCGGCACCTGGCCGCGGCCGGTTTCACCGCCCTCGGCACGACCAGCCTCGGTATCGCCGCCGCGAACGGTCTGCCCGACGGGCAGGGTGCCGTCTGCGCCGAGACGGTACGCCTGATCGCCGCCCTGGCGCCGCTGCCGGTGTGCCTCACCGCCGACATCGAGACCGGATCGGTCGAGGCCGCGGCCGCGGTGGCCGAAGCCGGGGCCGCGGGCGTCAACATGGAGGACGCCATGGGTCCGGCGGCGGCGCACGCCGCGCTGATCCGGGCGGTGAAACGGCAGGTGCCGGGGTTGTTCGTCAACGCGCGCACCGACACCTACTGGCAGCGGCCGGGTGATCTGGCGGAGACGCTGGCCCGGGTGCGGCTCTACGCCGATGCCGGCGCCGACGGGGTGTTCGTCCCCGGGCTGTCGGACCCGGGGGACATCGCCGCGGTCGTGGCGGCGGTCGACCTCCCGGTCAACGTGCTGTTCCTGCCTGATCGGCACACCGTCGCCGCACTGGCCGACCTCGGCGTGCGGCGGATCAGCACCGGCTCGCTGCTGTTTCGTGCCGCGCTGGCAGCGTCGGCGCAGACCGCCGTCGCCGTCCGGGACGGCCTTCCGATAGCGGCGGGCCTTCCCTCATACGCACAGGTCAACGCCGGAAGCCAGGCTACGGGCGACAGCTGACCGCGATGGAGTCATGCGAATCTGCGTCAGGGGGTGGCCGCGGCTTTGACCGCGGCGCCCTCGATGACGACCTCCAGGCAGTCGCGGAACAGGTCGTCCACGGTGCGGCCGGGTTGGAAGTACTCGGTGACCGCGGCGACAACGGTCGGGTGCTGCCGGGTGAACGTGTCCAGGTCGAAGTGTTTCAGCGTGTCCGGATCCGGGCGTGGGGCCTGCTCTTCGAGGACGTGGCCCACCGTGAAGCGCTCGACGGTCAGGACGATCACGCGGGCCTGGCGCAACGGGATGCCGCGCGCGACCAGGGTGCTCATCGCGAGTTCGGAGATGGCCGCCATGTGGTGGGAGAGCTGGGAGGCCGAGACGACGCGGGCGCCGTCCTTGTGGGCGAGCAGCGCTCGGCGCAGCCGCTCGGCCAGGCCGCTCAACCAGTCCTGCCAGGGCTGTTCGGGTTGCGGCGGGGTCATGTCGCCGAACTCCTGGTCGAGTATCGCGTCGGCGATCGCGGTGAGCAGGGCCGCTTTGTTGGGCAGGTGCCAGTAGAGGGTCGGCGATTGCACGCCCAGCCGCGCGGCGAGTCTGCGGGTCGTCACGCCGTCGAGGCCCTCGGCGTCCAGCAGGGCGACGGCCTCGGCGACGATCCGCTGTCGGTCTAGCGCCAACTCGGTACCTCCCGCCCGCACTCTATCAGTGCTAGGGTTTCCCTATCACCGATAGAGAGGGAGCTGAAGATGGCAAAGGAGCACTCGCCGGGCGGCCTGCTGCACCGGGCGACGCACCGCACTCCCGGCGTTCCCGCACATGCCGAGCGGCCGGCCGGGCACCAGGGGGCGAAGGTCCACGGCCACCCGCGTCACGTCGGCGGCGCCGTGGCTCACCCCTCGCTGAACCGCAGGTGGAATCACTCCCCCGCCCGGCCTCCCCGGTTCATGCGGGCCTGGCAGCGCCGGATCGCGTCGTTGTTCGGCCGGGAGCTGTGATGACGGAGGCGCCGCCGCACCAGCCGGTGGCACCTCCCCACCAGGGCTTCCCCCGGGCGCGGCGGCTGGAGGGCCTCCGGCAGGTCACCTGAGCAGCGCTTCGAGTTCCGGAAGCCGGCCGAACAGGTCGGGCAGGCCGCGCAGGCCGTCGCGTACGGACTCGTGCGACAGGGCGAGATCGGGGCCGGTGCTCGCCTCCACACCGGCGAGGCAGCGGAGGATGTTCCACCTCGTGTGCCCCAGCCAGCCGCCGATCATGAACACGAACCAGCTCGGACCCCACGGCGGCAGCGCTCCGCCCGCCGCGGCATAGCCCTCGCGGACCGCGTGGAAGACGGCGGGCCGGACGTCGTCGAAGCCAGGTCCTTTCGCGATGCTCAGCGCTGTCGAGCCCAGCTCACCGGACAGGTCGAGCATCCCCGAGAGCTCCCAGTCGAGCAGCACCGGCCGGCCCTGCCGGGCGAGCAGGTTCCACGGCTGGATGTCCCGATGGGTCAGTACGACGGGGCCTGGCCGCTCGCAGGCATCGACGAAGTGGGCAATCGCGAGGAACGTCTCCACCTCGGAGGCGAGCTCGCCGGCCCACGGCTGTCCGGTGGCCGCCGCCCGCGTGGCGAGCTCGGGCCAGTCCCGCGGCGTCGGCTCCTCGACCGGCACACGGGTCCACGCGACGTCGAGCGTGTGGATGCGCGCGAGGATCTCACCGATCTCGTACGCGTACGCCACCGGCACCGGCGCCTCGGGCACCGTCTCTCCCTCGACCCATCGGTGAACGAGCGTGCCGTGGCCGGCCGCGATCGGCTCCGGCATCGGGATGCCGACCGCGAAGGCCGCCCGCTCGAACCGGAACACATCCTCGGCGCGATAAGACCGGCGGCGGTCGGCGAGGTTCAGCTCCTTCACCGCGAACGACCCCTGCTCGGTGTCGAGCCGGTACATCCGGTTCGCGAACCCGCCGTGAACGCGGATCATCGGCCCGAGCGGCGCCCCGAGACGCGAAAGATCCACCCACGAATTCTAGGGACCGGCAGCTGCCTGGTGCACCAGACTTTCCGCGCCGCATGCGCACTTCAGATGGTCACATGCATCGTCTGCGGTGAGGCCCACCCGCATGCCGGGCACCGGCGTCCCCGCGCTGTCCGGTTGCGCCGGAACGGGCCGTCGAGTAGTTTTCCGGGCACGCCAGCGCGAGCCGAAGGGAGGTCAGAACCGTGTCCGATGTTCTGCGCCCCTTCCGCGGCCCGGCGTACTCGCGGATCTGAACCGGGGCGTACGCCTTCCGGAGGATCAACCGATGACCGATCTGGTCGTGCGCCCGCTTGCCGCGGGCGAGGAAAACCTGTTCGACTCCATGCCCGATCCGCTGCCCCAGCTGCGGCAGGTCGCCTACGCCGACGGGCTCGCCGGTGGCGGCTACCGCCCCGAACGCACCTGGGTGGCGCTGCGCGGCGGCCGGGTCGTCGCCCGCGCGGCCTGGGTCCTGCCGCCCGGCGCCATCGGCGAACCGTGGCTCGAACGCTTCGACCTGGCCGCCGAACCCGAGGCCGGAGCCGCGCTGCTGCACGCCGCCCACGAGGCGCTCGGCGGCCCCCAGCTGTACTACGCCGCCCTGCCCGCCCACTGGCGGCACCGGGCCGAGGTGCGGGCCGTCGCCGAGGCGCCGATGGCGGCCGCCCGGCTCGCCGGCCTCGTCGAGCAGGGCGAGCGGCTGCGCCTCACCTGGACGGGCGCCCCGCTGCCCGCGTTCTCCGGGCGGTACACCTTCCGCCCCGCGGCCGACCACGCCGAGATCAACGACCTGGTCGCCCGGATCGCCCGGCCGGACGTGCTGACCGGCCGGGAGGTCGCGCTGGCGGTCCGCGGCGTCGACCTCGCCACCGAGCCGCTGGCCTGGCTCAACAGCCCCGCCGGAGCCTGGCGGATCGCGCTGCGGGCCGGTGAGCCCGTCGGCCTGGTGGGGACGGCGGGCGACGCCTGCTACCCGCTCATCGCGTACCTCGGCCTGCTCGACGAGGCGGTGCGGGCGGAGCTGCTGGCCGAGGCGGTGCGGGTGCTGGCCGAGGGCGGTGCCCGGGAGGTCGTGGCCGATGCGGACGCCCACCGGGTCGCGACCGTGGCGGAGCTGGAACGCACCGGCTTCCGGCAGGTGCGCTCCCGGATCGTGTTCGCCCCGGCCCCCTAGCGAGGCGAAGGGCACCTTGTCCGGCGCTCCACGGTCGCACAGGGTGCCCTTCGGCCGACCTCCGCACAGGCCGGGCCCGGCGGTGACCTGCGGAGTAGCGTGGAAGGCGCAGATACCCGCGACGGTGCTGCGGAGGAGGCCATGCCCCACAAGGCGCTGTGGACCTATGTCGGCCTCTGGGCGGTCGGGCTGACCGCCTTCTTCGTCCTTCCCAGCCCCGCGGACGACGCGGCGTGGGCGGTCGTGGGCGCCGGGTCCGCCGTGGCCGTCGCGTACGGCATACGCCACCATCGCCCCGCCCGGACCCGGCCCTGGTGGCTCATCTGCGCCGCCGTATGCCTGCTGTTCCTCGGTGACACCGTTTACGACCTCCTGGTCGACACGCATCAGCTCACGGCACTCTTCCCGTCCGCCGCCGACGTGTTCTACCTGGCGATGTACCCCGTCCTGGCGATGGGTGTGCTGGGGCTGGCCAGCAACGGCCGGGCGAACGAGCATCGCAGAGCACCGCCGCTGGACACCCTGATCCTGGTCAGCGGGCTCGGTCTGCTGGCGTGGATCTTCCTCATCACGCCGCACCTGGCCGATCCCAGCCTGTCCCCACAGCAGCGCCTGCTGTCCGTGGCGTACCCCGTCGGCGATGTGCTGATCCTGGCCACCATCGGCAGGCTCATCGCGCTGCGCCGCTTCACCCCGGCGGTCCTGCTCATGAGCATCGGCTCGGCCGGGCTCCTGGTCACCGACCTGGTGTACGCGCTGTCGCAGCTGCGCGGGCACGGCCCCGTGGGCGGCCCGATCGACCTCGGCTGGCTGCTGTTCTACGGCGGCTGGGCCGCCGCGGCCCTGCACCCGTCGATGACACAGCTCACCGAGACTCCGGCCCGCTCGCCCCGCGAGCTGAGCCCGGCCCGCCAGATGTCGCTGCTCGCGGCGTCGCTGCTGCCGTCGGCGCTGCTCGTCTACGAGGCCGTGCGCGGGCGGCTGCTGCACACCCCGGCGATCGCCGTATTCGCCAGCATCACCGCGGTGCTGGTCGCCGCACGCCTCTACACCATGATCGCCGACCACCGGCGCGACCTCGCCCGCGCCGACGTGCTGCGGGGCACGGCGACGGGCCTGGTCGGCGCGCACGACCTCGACGGCGTACGCGACTGCCTGCGGCTGGCCGTCGACCGGCTCGCGAACGGCAAGGCCCACACGTTCCACCTGGTCACCGAGCCTCGTGACGAGCCGGTGTCTTCCGCCGGATGCGCCGAGGACCGGCCCGCGGCCGAGCTGGGCCCGGACACGGCCGCAGCCGTCGCGCCGTTCGGCCGGGCGCTGGTGTGCCCGGTGCTGCTCGACCGGCGCGACACCGGACACGATCCGCACCTGGCGACCATCGTCGTCGGCGGCGACACCGACCTGCTGCGGTCGCTGTCGACCCCCGTACAGACGCTGGCCCCGCAGGCGGCCCTGGCGCTCGACCGGATCGCGCTGGCCCGCGAGGTCGTGCAGCGCGACAGCGAGCAGTACTTCCGCGCGCTGGTACGCAACGCCACCGACGTCATCCTGATCGTCGACGCCGACGACCAGCGCGTGCGCTACGCGAGCCCGTCGGCGCGGCAGGTGTTCGGCGTGTGCGAGATCGTCGGCGCCGACCTGGTCGACCTGACCGCCCCGGACGGCCGCCAGCAGGTACGTGAGCAGCTCAAGACAGCGCCCGCGAAGCGGGCGGGCACCACCGCGGACTGGGTCGTGCTGCGCTGCGACGGCCAGCAGACGGAGGTCGAGGCGATCTGCCGGGACCTGCGCGCCGAGCCCGCCATCGCCGGGATCGTGGTCACCTTGCGCGACGTCACCACGCAGCGGCGCCTGCAGCGCGACCTGGCGTACCACGCCTTCCACGATGCGCTGACCCACCTGGCCAACCGGACCGCGTTCCGCCAGCGCCTGGCCGAGGCCGCCGCGCGGGCCCGGCGCGACGGGACCCTGGCCGGCGTCCTCTACATCGACCTGGACGACTTCAAGCTGGTCAACGACACGCTCGGCCACGAGGCCGGGGACCGGCTGCTGGAACTGGTCGCACAGCGGCTGCGCGGCGTGCTGCGGGCCGGTGACACCGCCGCGCGGCTGGGCGGTGACGAGTTCGCGGTCCTGGTCGAGAGCGTCTCCGGCCCGCAGCTGATCGAGGACGTCGCCGACCGCGTGGTGGCGGCGCTGGCCCGGCCGTTCGAGCTGGACGGCAGGCTCGTGTCGGGCCGTGCCACGGTCGGGGTGTCGGTCACCAGCGACGGGCGCACCGCCGCAGACCTGCTGCGCCAGGCCGACGTCGCGCTCTACTCCGCCAAGGCCGAGGCCAAGGGCCGCTGGCGGCGCTACCGGCCGGACCTGGACACCAGCTCCGTTGAGCGCATCCAGATGCGCGCCGAGCTGGAGCAGGCCCTGCCCGGCGGCCGGTTCGAGCTGGACTACCAGCCGATCGTGCGGCTGTCCGACATGGTCACCGTCGGGTTCGAGGCGCTGCTGCGCTGGAATCATCCGGTCCGGGGGCGGCTCATGCCCGGCAGCTTCATCGACATCGCCGAGGACACCGGTGTCATCGTCGCCATCGGCAACTGGGCGCTGGCCACCGCCGCCGCCACCGCCGCGAGCTGGCCGGCCACCGCCGACGGGCGGCCGCCGTACGTCAGCGTCAACGTCTCCGCCCGCCAGTTCCGCACCGCCGGTTTCGCCGCCCACGTCGAGCACACCCTGGCCGAGACGGAGCTGCCCGCCGACCGGCTGCTGCTGGAGATCACCGAGACGCTGCTGCTGCGCGACGACGAGCAGGTCTGGCACGACCTGGCCGAGCTGCGCCGGCTCGGGGTCCGGGTCGCCATCGACGACTTCGGCACCGGCTACTCCGCGCTGAACTACCTGCGCCATACCGCGCTGGACGTGCTCAAGCTCGACCGGGTGTTCACCAGCAGCATCACCACCTCCCGCCACCAGGCGGACCTGGTCGCGGGCATCGTGTCGCTGGCCCACAAGATGGACCTCGACGCCGTGGCCGAAGGTGTCGAGAGCCCGGAGGAACTCGACCTGCTACGCCGCGCGGGCTGCCAGTACGGCCAGGGCTACCTGTTCGCCAGGCCGATGAGCACCCGCCGCACCCACCAGTGGCTGACCGGCACGATCAGCGCGTGAGCCCCAGCACCGAACGACAAACGCGCCAATCTGCTCGACTCCGCCGTGGCCGGCTGCGTCAGCACCTGGCTGCAAGCCGGGCACATCGATGACAGGCTGTGGGACATCCTTGCGGCACGCGAGCAGGACCTCCTCCGCGTCGTTCCGGAGTTGCGCGACGGTGAGGCCCTCTACTACCAGCGACTGCTGGACATGGCGGTGCTGATCCTCGAAGCACCGGACGGCCCGCCGCCCGCCTGACGCCGCACGTTCCGTGCATGGCTTCGGCTACGTGAGATCGGCCCGCGACCCTCAGCCGAACAGCCGCTGTGCCCAGTAGACCTGCCGGTCCGGGCCGATGAACACCAAAGCCACCAACAGATCATCCCTGTTCACGGGCGCCGTAGCGTACGTGGGCGGCTGCGGGGTCTCCCGCCGTTGCGCGGGAAAGGTCGCCACGAAAGTGATCGGCCCTCCGGCCGGTGAGGTCATCACGGTCGTGGTACTGCCGAGCCAGGTGTCCTCCCCCGTGCGAACGTCGCCCGCGCCACGTAGCCACGGATACTTCTCAGCCACCTCGTTCAGCACACCGTCGCTGCCCTGGACTACTCGCACCGAGCTATCAGATCGACCGATCACCATGGGTGGCTTCAGGTCCACGCGCTTGTCGATGACGAGAAGCACGAACCAGCCGTCCTCCCAGTCCGTCGCAGCGCCCGGCGGCGGGGTCCAGCGCAGGTGTCCTCCGACGAATGCATCGCCGGGAGAGGGCAGGTAGGAAACCCCGTCGTAGGAACGTTCCCCCTCCATCCCGTCGGTACCCACACCCAGCATGTCCACCGTGACCGACGCGTTGATCACGTCGGGTGTGAAGGGGGGACGCTCATGCCACCAACGCACCACGACCACACCGGCCACGGCCAGGACGGCGACGGCGACGGCAGCGGCGACCCGACGACGAATCATGGCGAGCAGTAGAGCATGAAGACGCAACACGTACGGCGGCCAGCGTAGGCAGCGCATACGTATGGCGTCGTCGTTCCGGGGGTGGGAAGATCGCCCAGGCGATTGTGGGAAGGAGGGGGTATGGGCTTCTGGGACGTCGGCCCCTTCGATAACGACGACGCTGGCGGACTTCGCCGCCGAACTGGATCAGGTGACAGCGGAGCTTGTATCGACATGGTCGGCCGCGTGCTCGAACGTGTCGCGACCGACGACGACCCCGACCTCTGGGACGCACCGCGTGCCGTGGCGGCGGCGGCTCTGATCGCTGCGCAACGCCCGGGAGGCGAGCCCGTCTGCACCAACTACGGCCCGTCCACGCCGATGCCGCAGTTCCCGGACTACCTCACACCGCTGGCCGTCGACTCCCTAGACCGGATAGTCGCGACGTCCTGGCTCGCCGACCACTGGACGGATGCCGCCAGCGGCCTGGCATGGCGTCGAACCATCAACGGTATACGCAGGGTCCTCCAGCCGCCGCAGGCCGAATCGCTCTTCGATCGGTAATCCAGTGGCAGCCGGAGGCGGCGGCGCACGACAATCGCCGCGATGGCTGAGACCTCCCTGGACACAGCTCTTCATCGTTCGCTGACGTGGCCGGACGTCGATCCGGCACGGAACCCGTTCGACCGGACCGCGGCAGCGGGCATCGTTCGGGCAATCGTGTCGGCCGTGCCCGTCGATGCTGATCATGGTCAGCGTGATGGCTGGCGGGACGAGATCAGCCGTCTTCTTGTCGCCGCGTTCGGCATCTGGGCACGCGAGTGGTGCTGGTCGCCCAGTCCGGGATCGTGGCACGGCGGCCGGGTGGCGGCCTGGTGCTGCACAAAACACTCGGTGGCCTCCGCCGAGGAGAACCAGGCGTGCGTGTCGGCTTCCCTGCTCGACTGGCGGGATTGGCTTGAGGAGTTGGCGGAGCGGTTCGACCGGCTACTACCCGATCCCAACCTGGCCCCGACAGATCTGCTGGTGGCGTGGGAGGCGGCGATCGCCGACCTGGCACATGCCGCCTCCGGGCGGATGGCTCGCGACGGCTGGTACGGCTACTTCACCTGGGCTCTGTGCTGGCTGCG
>NZ_BONF01000030.1 GCF_016862575.1 Catellatospora bangladeshensis
GGCGCAACCCCGTAAACGGACTACAACCCCTCAGCAACCGAAGCAGCAATACGCAGCCACGCATCCTGGGACTCCTCGCTGAGGCGCGCGTAGTCGATCGGTTCGCCGGAGTCGAGCATGCGCTCGTAGGGGGCGATGAGGACGGCTCGGGTGCGGGCGGCGAAGTGGCGTTCGATGGCGGGGATGTCGAGTTCGCGGCGGCTCGGGGGGAGGCTGACGATGGTCACTGCCTGGCGTACGAGTCTGCTGCGGCCTGTCTGCTCCAGGTGGTCGAGCATGCGTGCGGCTGTCTCCGCGGAGTCGTTTCTGGCCGACATGGTGACTACGAGCTGGTCTGTGGCGTCTATTGCCGCCTGCCAGTTCTCTGCTCGTACGTTGTTGCCGGTGTCGACCATGATCAGTTTGTAGAAGCGGCTGACGACTTCGCGGATCTCGGCGAAGGCGTGGGCGGTCAGCATCTCGCCCGCTGTCGCTGATTCGTCGGAGGCCAGTACCTCGAACATGCCGTCGCCTTGTGCGCGGACGTACTGGGAGAGGTCGCCTACGCGGCTCTGGGCGCCCTGGAACTGGTGCAGGTCGCGGAGCAGGTCGCGGACGGTGCGGGAGTGGAAGTCCTGCTGGGAACGCATGCCGAGGGTGCCCTGGGTCTCGTTGTTGTCCCAGGCGAGGACGTAGCCGCCGCGTTTGCGGCCGAAGGTCATGGCGAGCAGGAGGACGGCGACGGTCTTGCCGGCGCCGCCCTTGGGGTTGACGACGGTGATCTGGCGCAGGCCGCCGAAGTTGCGGCGGACCAGGTCGGTGGCGCGGCGGACCTCCTGCTCGCGCTGGCCGGGGCTGAGGTTGACCAGGCCGAACGTGGTCTTGCGCAGCGCTGCCTGGATGCCCATGTGGGCGACGGGGTCGGCGGGGCGCTGGGCGCGGCGGCGGGCGAACTCCTCGGCGGTGGGCAGGTAGACCTCGCCTGCGGCGGTGGGCTGCTGCGGGTTGCCGAACTGTGGTGCCTGCTGCGGGGTGGGGGTGGCCGGCATGGGAGGCAGCGGCGGGACGTGCGGGTTCTGCTGGGAGGCGACGGGCCATACGCCGGGGGCGGTCTGTGGCGGCGGCACGGCGGTGACGGGCGGGCGCTGCGGCGCGGGGGTGGCCGGCGGGGCCGGGACCGGCGGCAGGCCGCCCTGCTGGTCGGCGGGGCGCTGGGGCGGGGCCGGGATGGCGCCGCTCTGCGGGGCGGGGACCGGGGGCGCGGGGATCGGCGCGGAGCCGGTCTGCGGCAGCGGGATCGGGGCGCTGTGCGGCTGGACCGGCACGGCGGTCGGTGGCAGCGGCACGGGCACCGAGCTCTGGCCGCGTGGCGGCAGCGGCACGGGCATGGTGGCGGTCAGGTCGGCACCGCCCGCCACGGGCTGCGGCCCGGCCAGCGGGATGCCCGCCTGCGGGGCCGGCACCGCGATGGGCACCCCGGCCATCGGCTGGTCCGGGCGCGGGACGGGGGCGGACGCCCGGGTCCCCTGGCCGCGCGCGGCCGGCTTGCTGTCCTCGCCAGGGCCGCTGATCTCGTCCGGCGGCCACTCCCAGTCCGTCATCGCCCTCTCCCCAGTGCGGTGTGCCCTGCAGCCTAGTCAGTGTGTACGAGCCGTGGCTCCTCCGCGATGGCCCGCTCTCGCTACGGCCGGCCGCGGCCGATCACGTTCCCGCAGGTGTCACCCGGTGTAGACGGCCCAGGCGGCGGGCTCGATCCACCAGGAGCGCTTGCGGCTCAGCTCACCCGATACCCCGTCGTCGGTGAACGGCACCTCGGTTTCGCGGGGCGTGACGGAGACCGCACGGCCCCGCGCCCGCCGCACCTCGATGCGCAGCCGCGCGGCGCCGAACAGTGGTTTGTGGCGTACCGGCACGGCGACCGCGACGTCGATCACACCGTCGGCCGGGTCGGCCGCGGCGACCAGCGGCAGGCCGTCCAGGGTGGTCGCGCCGGCCGCGTTGGCCACGGCCACGGCGAGCAGCGGCTCGCTGCCGTCGGCGAGCAGCGCGTCGTCGACCTCGACCCGGCCCTGCCACTGCACGGGCCGCCCGTCCTCGGTCGCCCCGGCGAGCAGTACGCCGTCGAGCGTCACCGAGCCGCCGTCGTGGCGCAGCAGGTCCAGCCGGCGTACGGCGTCGCCGAGCACGGCCGCGGCCACGGCGGCGGGCTCGCGGGGCAGGCCGAGCTGGGCGGCCAGGTCGCCCTGCCCGGCGGCGTCGAGGGGGAGCACCGCCAGCGGCGGCAGGTCCGGCACGGTACGCCCGGCGGGCAGGTCGGCGGGGCGCTTCGACGGCGCGGGGGCGTAGCGGCGGACCAGCCGGCGCAGCACGTGGCGCAGCTGCGCGTCACCGGTGACGGCGATCACGAGCCGGGTCTTGCCGTCCGCGTCCGGCCAGCTCAGGCCGTCCTCGCGGGGCGGCGCGTCGAGCCGGGCCAGCGCGCCGTCGATCTCGGCGTCGGTGCAGGCCACCACCGTCTCCACGCGGGCCCCCGCGGCGCGCAGCGCGTCCGCGCAGTGCAGCACCGGCACCCGGGGACGCGGCGTGGCCGGGGCGTCCGCGTGGCCGGTGCCGCAACCGCCGCTGCCGCAGCAGCCGTCTTCGTCGGGCTCCGTCATGCTCAGCAGCACCACGTCGTACAACTGTGTCCTCCTGGGTTCCGGGAAAGCCCCGCCATGGGCCCCCGATCAAGCTGTTAGCCTGGCACCCCGGGGTCACCACAGCCGTGGGCGGCCCGCGGCTCGCCTAGGAGGCGAAGGAAAGATGCCAGCGATCGTGCTTCTCGGCGCCCAGTGGGGCGACGAGGGCAAAGGCAAGGTTACCGACCTGCTCGGATCACGAGTGGACTACGTCGTCCGCTTCTCCGGGGGCAACAACGCCGGCCACACCGTGGTCACGCCGGACGGCCAGAAGTTCGCCCTCCACCTGATGCCCAGCGGGGCGCTGCACCCCAACGCCGAGATCGTCCTCGGCAACGGCGTGGTGATCGACCCCAAGGTGCTGCTCGCGGAGATCGACGGGCTCGCCGAGCGCGGCGTCGACGTCTCCCGGCTGCTCATCTCCGCCGACGCGCACCTGGTCATGCCGCACCACCGCGCGCTGGACCGGGTCGTCGAGCGTTACCTCGGCACCGCCCGCATCGGCACCACGGGCCGCGGCATCGGCCCCGCGTACGGCGACAAGGTCGCCCGCATGGGCATCCGCGTGCAGGACCTGCTCGACCCGGGCATCCTCCGGCAGAAGCTGGAGCTGGTGCTGCGCGAGAAGAACCAGATCCTGTTCAAGGTCTACAACCGCAAGGGCTTCGACGTCGACGCCGTGGTCGAGGAGTACCTCACCTACGCCGAGCGGCTCAAGCCGTTCATCGCCGACACCCGCCTCCTGCTCAATAAGGCGCTGGAAGAGGGCAAGACCGTGTTCATGGAGGGCGCGCAGGCCACCCTGCTCGACCTCGACCACGGCACGTACCCGTTCGTGACCTCGTCGAACCCCACCGCGGGCGGCGCCTGCGTGGGCGCGGGCATCGCCCCCACCCGCATCACCTCGGTCATCGGCGTCATCAAGGCGTACACCACCCGCGTCGGCGCGGGCCCGTTCCCGACCGAGCTGCACGACGACATGGGCGAGCACCTGCGCAAGACCGGCGGCGAGTACGGCACCACCACCGGCCGCCCGCGCCGCTGCGGCTGGTTCGACACCGTCATCGCCCGCTACGCCGTCCGCGTCAACGGCATCACCGACCTCGTCGTCACCAAGCTCGACATCCTGTCCGGCCTGGACCAGGTCCCCATCTGCGTGGGCTACGAGGTCGACGGCGAACACCTCGACGAGATGCCCATGACCCAGACCGCCTTCCACCACGCCAAGCCGGTCTACGAATACCTCCCCGGCTGGTTCGAGGACATCTCCAAGGCCCGCGACTTCGCCGACCTCCCCCTGAACGCCCAGCGCTACATCGAACGCCTCGAAGAGCTCTGCGGCACCCGCATCTCCATGATCGGCGTAGGCCCCGGCCGCGACGAAAACGTAGTCCGCCACAACATGCTCCCCTGACCCGCTTCACTGCGTTGATCATGAACTTATGGCACGGCTCGACGGCGTGTTCTGGCCGTAAGTTCATGATCGACGAGGGGGCCGCCGTGGTTGTCCACAGGGGTTGTCCACAGGGGTTGTGAGCGGGGGCGGCGCGGCGGAGGCTGGCGGCCGTGCTTGCTGTGCAACGACTGGCCGAGCGCCAGGACGGGCTGATCACCGCGGCCCAGTGCCGGGAGCTGAGACTGTCCGCAGCCACGGTGAAGGGGTTCATCCGGCAGGGTGTGTGGCGAGCGCTCAGCCGCGGCGTCTATCTGGTGGATGCCGATCTGCGGGGCGTGCCCGACTCACCTCGGGCGCTGGTCCGGGCCGCGTTGCTGAGTTCCGGGCCGAACGCCGTCGCCGTGCTGGAGAGCGCGGCCGCCGTGCACGGCCTGCACGGATTGCGGCCGCAGACGCGGTTGCACGTCAGCCTGCCGGGCAAGCTGGCCGTGCCGCGCCGCCTCACTGAGGCGACGGTGGTGCCACACCAGCTCACGCTCGCGCCCGAGGACGTGATGGTCGTCGAAGGGATCGCGGTCACGACGCCGCTGCGTACCCTCGCTGATCTGCTTTTGCGGGTGGACCGCCTGGCCGCGGTATCGGTGCTCGACTCGGCGCTCCACCAGCGATTGATCACGGAGGAGGAGCTGGCGGAGTTGCCGCGCCTGATGCGCGGCCGCCGTGGCGCGGTGGTCGCGCGGACCTGGATCGAGCAGGCGGACGGCCGCGCCGAATCGCCGTTGGAGACCAGGTCCCGGCTGCGCTGCACCGACGCCGGAGTGACTCCCGACGATCTTCAGGCGGAGATCGTCGACGATGCCGGTCGGCTGCTGGCACGTGTCGACATGCTCTGGCGCGCCGCCCGGCTGATTGCGGAGGCCGACGGCGGCGAGGTCCACGACCGCCCCGAGGCGGTCTTCCGGGACCGCCAACGGCAGAACGACCTGACCAACGCCGGCTACCGCATCATCCGCTTCACCTGGCCCGACACCCTCGACCCAGCCACCATCCCCCGCGTCGTCCGCCGCGCCCTGGCCCGGTCCGCTGGAGTCGATCAGGAAGCTCTGGACATGAAACACCGTCGACCCGTGCCATAAGTTCATGATCAACGGGGAGGGTAGGGTGGGGGCGTGCGGGTACTGGTGGTCGGGAGTGGGGGGCGGGAGCACGCCCTGGTGCTGGGGTTGGTGCGGGATCCTGGGGTCGGCGCGGTGATTGCGGCGCCGGGGAATCCGGGGATTGCCGGGGTGGCGGCTGAGGTGCGGGATGTGGACATCCTGTCGCCGGAGGCGGTGGCGGCCCTGGCTGTTGAGGTTGAGGCCGATCTCGTGGTGGTGGGGCCGGAGGCGCCGCTGGTCGCGGGGGTCGCGGATGCGGTACGCGCGAAGGGTGTGCCCTGTTTCGGGCCGTCGGGCAGCGCGGCTCGGCTGGAGGGGTCCAAGGACTTCGCGAAGCAGGTCATGAACGCGGCGAAGGTGCCGACGGCACGGGCGTTCACGTGCACCACTCCGGAGGAGGCGGCACGGGCGCTGGACGCGTTCGGTGCGCCGTACGTGGTGAAGAACGACGGGCTCGCCGCGGGCAAGGGTGTCGTGGTGACCGACGACCGGGACGCCGCGCTGCGGCACGCCGCCGACTGCGGCCGGGTGGTGATCGAGGAGTACCTCGACGGGCCCGAGGTGTCGCTGTTCGTGGTGACGGACGGGGAGACGGCGCTGCCGCTGCTGCCCGCGCAGGACTTCAAGCGGATCGGCGACGGCGACAGCGGCCCGAACACCGGCGGCATGGGTGCGTACGCGCCGCTGCCGTGGGCGCCGCCGCAGCTGGTCGAGCACGTGATGGCGACGGTGGTGCACCCGACGCTGCAGGCGATGCGCGACGCGGGCAACCCGTTCGCGGGGCTGCTGTACGTCGGCCTGGCGATCACCGCCGACGGCCCGAAGGTGATCGAGTTCAACGCGCGCTTCGGCGACCCGGAGACGCAGTCGGTGCTGTCGCTGCTGGAGACGCCGCTGGGCGGGCTGCTGTACGCGGCCGCGACCGGCAAGCTGGCCGAGCACCCGGAGCTGCAGTGGGAGGACGCGTACTCGGTGACGGTGGTGCTGGCCAGCGCCGGCTACCCGGCGAGCGCGCGGACCGGCGACGAGATCACCGGGGCCGAGGGGCTGATCCACTCCGGCACGAAGCGGGACGCCGACGGGGTGCTGCGCTCGGCCGGCGGCCGGGTGCTGTGTGCCACCGCGAACGGGCGTGACCTGCACGCGGCGCGGGCGGCGGCGTACGAGCTGGTGTCGCACGTGGAGCTGGCCGGTTCGCAGCACCGCACGGACATCGCGCTGGCCGCCGAGGAAGGTCGCGTCGTCTCCCCCTGGCGCTGACGCTCCGGCATCGGCCTCGCGCCGGGCCACCAGTGCGAGCACGTCGTGAGGCGGCCGCTCCACCTGCGAGACGTTAAGAAGGGCACCTTCTACAACGCATAGCGTTAAGAAGGTGCCCTTCCTTTCACATTGGGTGGAGGAGGCGGGGGATCACCTTGCCGGTGGCGGTGCGGGGGAGTTCGGGCAGGAAGTGGACGTCGCGGGGGACGCTGAAGCGGGCCAGGTAGTGGCGGACGTACTCGCGGACCTCGTCGGCGTCTAGGGTCTGGCCGGGGTGCAGGACCAGGTAGGCGGCGAGGCGCTGGCCGTACTGGGCGTCGGGGACGCCGACCACGGCGACCTCGCGTACCTGGGGTAGCTGGGCGAGCAGTTCCTCCAGGGGGCGGGGGAAGACGTTCTCGCCGCCGGAGACGACCATGTCGTCGGCGCGTCCGTCCACGTGGAGCAGGCCGTCCGCGTCGAGGTGGCCGAGGTCGCCGGTGCCGAGCAGGCCGCCGCGCAGGTCGGCCGCGGACGGGTCGCCGGGGCCGCGGGTGTACCCCTCGAACAGCATCTCGTTGCCGACGTGGATCTCGCCGATCTCGCCGCGGGCCACGGGGCGGCCGGTGGGGTCGAGGATCGCGATGCGGGTGCCGTGCGGCGGGCGGCCCGCGGTGCGGTGGTCGCGGCGCAGGTCGGCCGGGGTGGCGATGGACGCCCAGGACGCCTCGGTGGAGCCGTACAGGTTGTACAGGCAGTCGCCCCAGGCGTTCATGAACAGGGTGGCCAGGCCGCCGGGCAGCGCCGAGCCGCTGACCGCGGTGATCCGGGGCGGCCGGGCGGGCACGGCGCCAGCCTCGACCAGGCGCTGCAGCATGACGGGCACGGCGAACAGGGCCGTGCACCCGTGCGTGTCGACGGCCTGCACGGTGGCCGTGGGCTCGAAGCGGCGCTGGAGCACCACGGTGGCGCGCATGGCCAGGGCGAGCTGGAGCGCCGCGTACCCCCAGGTGTGGAACAGCGGGGCGGAGATCAGGATGCGCTCGCCGACGTGCAGCGGGATGCGGTCGATGATGGAGACGAGGGGGCCGAAGCCCTTCGGGGTGGGCCGCCGGGCGCCCTTGGGCGCGCCGGTGGTGCCGGAGGTGAGCACGATGGTCCGCCCGGCCCGGTTCACCTCGTGCCGGCGCTGCTGCGGTGTCTCCGCGAGCAGCGCCTCTACCGAGGACTCGTCCAGGCGCTCGCAAGCGGCCGCGGCGGCGGTCGGCGCGAACTCCCGGTCGTGCAGGAGCAGGCGGAGTTGCTGCTGCTCGGCCACGGCGGCGAGCTGCGGAGCGGACAGGGCGGTGTTGACCAGGACCGCGTCCGCGCCCAGCAGCGAGCAGGCGACCATGGCCTCGACCAGGCCGGCGTGGTTGCGGCACATCAGGCCGACGCGTACGCCGGGACCGACGCCCCGGGTCGCGCCGAGCGCCGTGGCCAGGCGCTGCGCCCGGCGCATGAGCTGGCGGTAGGTGATCGGGCCGCGGTGCTCGTCGATGATCGCGATCCGGTGCGGGTCGCGGGCCTCGGCGGCGCGCAGCTCGCCGGCGAGCGTGAAGCCCCACCGGCGCAGCGCGTTGAGCTGGTCGGCCACGCGGTTGGGGCTGCCCGGCTTGAGCAGCCCGCGGCGGGCGAGGGTGCGGACAATGAAGAGCAGGTCCACGGGGTGAGCCTCTCTCTGTCAACGTCAGGTGTCCCGCATATTACTCATCGGTAACCATGATGTGAAGACGGCGGCCCACCGTAAGGGTGGACCGCCGTCGATGAGGTAACGGTTCAGCGCAGCGACGCGCCGGTGATCGCCCGTGCCACGACCAGCCGCTGGATCTCGCTGGTGCCCTCGAAGATGGTGTAGATCTTGGCGTCGCGGTACCACCGCTCCACCGGGTGCTCGCGCAGGTAGCCGGCGCCGCCGAGGATCTGCAGCGCCTTCTCGGTCACCGAGACCGCGACCTCGCCCGCCTTGAGCTTGGACATCGAGCCCTCGCCCGCGGTGAACGGCCGGTTGTTGCGGCCCATCCACGCCGCCCGGTAGACCAGCAGCCGGGCCGCGTCGATCTCCATCCGCATGTCGGCCAGCGCGAACGCGACCGCCTGGTTCTCCACGATGGGCCGGCCGAACTGCACCCGCGTCTTCGCGTACTCCAGGGCGTACTCGTACGCCGCCCGCGCGATGCCCAGCGCCTGCGCGCCGACCGCAGGGCGGGACAGCTCGAACGTGCGCATCGAGGCCTGCCCCGACGAGCGCTGCCCGGAGCGGGCCCGCGCCAGCCGCGCGTCCAGCGCGTCCTTGCCGCCCAGCAGGCAGCGGCCGGGCACGCGCACCTCGTCCAGGAACACGTCCGCGGTGTGCGAGGCCCGGATGCCGAGCTTGCGCAGCTTGCGGGCGGTGTGCAGGCCCGCGGTGCCGGGCGGCACGATGAACCCGGCCTGGCCGCGCGAGCCCAGCTCGGGGTCGACGACCGCCGTCACCACGTGCACGTTGGCGATGCCGCCGTTGGTGGCGTACGCCTTCTGGCCGGTGAGCACCCACTCGTCGGTGGCCGCGTCGTACACCGCGCGGGTGCGCATGGCGCCCACGTCGGAGCCCGCCTCCGGCTCGGTCGAGCAGAACGCGGCGACCTTCGGGTCGTCCTTGGTGCCGAAGCACTGCGGCACCCACTCGGCCATCTGCTCCGGGGTGCCCGAGCCGAAGATGCCCGCGACCGCCAGCGAGGTGCCCATGATGGCCAGGCCGATGCCGGCGTCGCCCCAGAACAGCTCCTCGCTGGCGATGCACATGGACAGGCCGCTCGGATCCGCCCACAGGTTGGCCAGGAACTCGAAGTCGTAGAGGCCGATCTTGGCGGCCTCCTGGATGACGGGCCAGGGAGTCTCCTCCCGCTCGTCCCACTCCGCCGCGGCCGGGCGCACGACCTGCTCCGCGAAGCCGTGCACCCAGTCGCGCAGATCCCGCTGCTCCTCGTTGAGGTCGAGGGAGAACTCCAACGAGGACATGACTAGGCCTTCGGGATGTTGAACAGGTTCGCGATGTTGGCGGCCAGCGCCAGGTCGCCCTTGGCCTTCAGCTTGCCGGTCATGAACATCATCACCGGGTTGCCGTTGCCGGAGACGACCTTGAGGAAGTCGGCCGGGCCGACCGTGACGGCGAGCTTCGGCTCGTTGGCCGGCTTCTCCGACAGGGTGCAGGCGCCGTTGGCGATGACCAGCTCGTACGTGTCCGAGCCGCCGTCCGGGGCACCGGTGATGATCCAGTGGATCACCGCTTCGGTGTTGCCGGCGCGCTCCGGGCGGAACAGGCCGGGCATCCGGCGGAAGATCTCGTCCAGCACCTTGGTGCGCAGGTCGCCGCTGAGCACCTCGGTCAGCTGGGCGTCCGAGGCGTTCTTGACCAGCGACGCGAACTGCGCCGGGTCGAGCGAGCTGAAGTCGGACAGGTCGAGCTCGGCCATGATGTCCTCCGTAATACCTGGAAACTTACTCGTGCGTAACATTACGGCGGAGTAGGTAGGCTGGCAAGGTGCAGAGCAGTCCACTCACTCCAGGTGACCCCGCCGCGGCCCGTGCGGACGGCGGCCGGACCGGCCGGGTGCCGCGCGCGGAACGCGAGCAGCAGATGCTCGACGCCGCCGTGCTGGTCTTCTCCCGCCGCGGCTTCCACCACGCCAACATGGACGAGATCGCCGAACTCTCCGGCGTGTCCAAGCCGATGGTGTACGCGTACCTCGGCACCAAGGAGGAACTCTTCATCGCCTGCCTGCGCCGCGAGTCGGCCCGCCTGGTCAGCGGCCTGGCCGCGGCGGCCGATCCCACTCTCCCTCCGGACCAGCAACTGTGGCGGGGACTCAAAGGTTTCTTCGAGTTCGTCGGCGCACACCGCGACGGCTGGTCCGTGCTCTACCGGCAGGCCCGCACGCAGCAGCCGTTCTCGGCCGAGATCAGCCGGATGCGGGAGGCCGTCGTCGAGGTGATCACCGATCGGCTGGACGGCGCGCTGCGCCAGGAGGGGCGGCAGGTCAAGCCGGACGATCTCACCGCGATGGCGCTGACCCTGGTCGGCGCGAGCGAGTCGCTGGCCGACTGGCTGGCCGACCACCCCGACGAGGATCCCGGCCGCACCGCCACCCGGCTCATGAACGCCGTCTGGCTCGGCGCCGACCAGCTCATGCGCGGCTCGACCTGGCGCCCGCCCACCCCCTGACCGCGCCGCGGCCCGATCTTGCCCACCCGGGCGGAGACCCCGCCACGCAGGGAGCCGGCCCCAGGGGCACCGCACGGGGGAACGGCGCACACCGGGGCCGGCTCGGTCCACCGAACCCGCCGGGAGAGATGCGGTCAGCTCACCGCCGGGCTCGGCGTGGCGGGCCGCAGCACGGCACATGCCTGCAGCGCCTCCGCCACCTTCGGATCGGCGGTGGCGAGCTGCTGCCCGGGTGTGAAGTCCACACCTCGTTCAGCCAGGCAGTTGCGGTACGCCGCGTTGGCGCCGTTCTCGCCTCGGTTACCGCCGAAGCCGCCCGGGCCACCGCTGGGGCGCACCGCTGCGCAAGCCTGCTGTGCCTGCTGCCATTGCTCGGCCGTCACGCCTTCCGGCAGGCGCATACCCCCGCCGGGGCCGCCGAAACCACCGGGCTGACCGCTGGGGCGTACCGTCGGCCGGTTCGTCGGCATGCCGGAGGGCCGGGCCGTCGGCCGCCCGGACGGGCCACCGCGGCCGAAGGTGTCCCCCAGGTCGATGCCCTGCTCCTTGAGGCAGGCGCTGTACGCGGCGAACCCGTCCGCGGCGCCGCCGCTGCCGGTGTTCTGGCCGGTGTCGCCCTCGTCGGCGGCGCCGCAGGCTGCGGCGAGGCCGAGCACGGCGACGGCCACGGTCGCGGTGAGCGCGGCGCGGAAGTTTCTCATCGGCGTCTTCACCTGCGCGAGCCTGCGCGAGCGGCCTCGGTGCCCGCTCGACCGGACCTCAGGATGAGCTGGGAGTGCGCGGGCGCCCCCCGGCTTTGAGGTGGCTCCGAGGTGGTGTGAAGCGATCGCCGAGCGGCGCCCGCGAGACTCCCCGGCCATGACGTTCGTGGTGCGCGGAAGACGGCGCCGGTGGCTGGCTGCGGGCTCGGTGGTGCTGGTCGGCGCCGTGGTGGCGACGGTGCTCGGGTTGCGGGGCGGTGATCCGGCCCCGGCGGCCGCGGCGACGACGGCCGTGCAGCGTGGCGAGGTCACCTACTCCGTGGCCGCCTCCGGGAAGGTGGCCCCGGTCGCCACCCGTGAGCTGGCGTTCTCCGTGTCGGGCACGCTGACCTCGGTGAAGGTGAAGCCCGGCGACGAGGTGCTCCCGGGTGAGGAGCTGGCCGCGATCGACGACGCCGACGCGCGGGAGGCCCGCGACGAGGCCGCCAACGCGCTCGCCGAGGCGGAGCAGGCCCTCACCGATGCCGAGTCCGCGGACGGCGACACCAGCTGCGACACGGCGGTACGGGCGGCCGCGGCGGCTTACCCCGGATCCCCGGCGGCCGCCGAACCGGCCGCCTTCGCCGCGGCAGGCTCGTCGAGCGCTTCGCCGAGCAGCTCACCCAGCGCCGCCCCGAGCCCGAGCGCGAGCCCGTCGGCCGGCCCGTCGCCCTCGCGGACCCCGGGCGCCCGGCCCTCCCCGTCGCCGACCGCGGGCGCGGGCGGTGGCTGCCAGGGTAGCGGTGGCAGCTCCGGCGGGCGCGGCGGCGCGGGCGGAGACGCGATCTACTCCGCGCAGGTCGCGGTGAACCGGGCCGTGGCCGACCTGGCCCGCGCCGAGCGGGAGCTGGCCGGCACGGTCATCACGGCGCCCGTCGCGGCGAAGGTGCTCGCGGTCGAGGGCCGGGCCGGGGACGCGGTGGGCACGGCGACGTTCATCAAGCTCGGGGTGACCGCCACGATGATGGTCGAGGCCGAGTTCGCCGAGGCCGATGCGGTGAGCCTGGCGGTGGGCCAGCCGGCCACGGTGACCCTGGCCAACCGCCCCGATGAGACGCTCGCCGCGACCATCGCCGAGGTCGCCGCGACCGGCACGGCCAGCGGCACGCTGGTGCGCTACCGGGTGCTGCTGGCGTTCGACGGCTCGCCGGAGGGGCTGCTGATCGGGCAGAGCGCCACCGCGGGCGTCGTGCTGAACCGAGCCGAGAGCGTGCTGCTGCTGCCCCAGTCGGCGGTGCGCATGACCGGCGACACCGAGGGCGAGGTCAAGCTGCCGGACGGCACGGCCCGCCAGGTCAAGGTCGGGCTGCGCGGTGACGGTGACGTCGAGATCGTGGCGGGGCTCACCGAGGGCGACAGCGTACGCGTCAACGCCCGCTCGTGAACTGAGCCTCTTCCATGCTTCTCTCACCCGGCTCCGAGGAAACTCCGAGGCAGGATGGATACAACCAGCTCACAGCTTGCTTTGAGCGAAGGGGGAGCCGGTGACGCAGCAGGAGCGGCCGCGGACCAGGGTGCTGGTGGTCGACGACGAGACGAACATCTGTGCGCTGCTGTCGGCGACGCTGCGCCTGGTCGAGTTCGACGTGCGGGTCGCGCACACCGGACGGGACGCGCTGATCGCGGCCGAGGAGTTCCAGCCTGACCTGGTCGTGCTCGACGTGATGCTGCCCGACCTGGACGGCTTCGAGGTGGCCCGGCGGTTGCGCGCCGACGGCCGCGGCCCGGAGAACGCCCTGGTGCCGGTGCTGTTCCTGACCGCCCGCCACTCCGTGGAGGACCGCATCTCCGGTCTGACCGTCGGCGCCGACGACTACGTCACCAAGCCGTTCAGCCTGGAGGAGGTCGTGCTGCGGATCCGGGCCATCCTGCGCCGCAGCCGCCCCGGCGGCGAGCCCGCCGACAGCGGGGTGCTGCGCTACGCCGACCTGGAGCTGCACGAGGACGCGCACGAGGTGCGCCGCGGCGGCAAGCTCGTCGACCTGTCCCCGACCGAGTTCAACCTGCTGCGCTACCTGCTCGTCAACGCGGGCCGGGTGGTGTCCAAGGCGCAGATCCTGGACCGGGTGTGGAGCTACGACTTCGGCGGCGACGGCCGCATCGTCGAGTCGTACGTCTACTACCTGCGCAAGAAGGTCGACAAGTGGGACCCGCCGCTGATCCACACGGTGCGCGGCGTCGGGTACGCGCTGCGCCTGCCCCGGGGTGATCAGGAATGATCCGGCCACCGTGGCGGCGGTGGACCCTGCGTACCCGGATGGTGGTCGCGGTGGTGGCCCTGGCCGGAGTCGCCCTGCTCATCACCGACTTCGTCGCCGCCACCACGCTGCGCCACTACCTGGTCCAGCGCTTGGACGAGGACGTGCTCCGGCTCAGTGGCCCGCGCGGCAACGGCGGCAACTGGTTCGGCTCCGGCCAGCCCGCGCAGCCGGGCACCGTCCCGCAGCCGAGCGCGAGCGCCGCGCCGTCGGCGACGGCCCCGGCCGAGGTCGTCTGCTCGTGGCCGGAGTTCGCCACCGGGCGGTTCGGCGCACCACCCGGGCCCACCGACGCCATCCTGCTGACCTACGACGCCGCGGGCGACGTCATCTCCTGCAACTCCAGTGACATCAGCTACACCGAGCGGCCACGGCTGACTTTCGACGAGATCAAGGCGCATGCCGACACTAAGCCGGGGCCCGGCCGCCCGTTCAGCGCCAGCAGCCTCTCCGGCCAGGAGTTCCGAGTGGCGGTCAGCCGCGCGCCCGAGGAGCGAGGCGGTGGGTACCGCGTCTCGGCGATCTCGACCGCGCGAGACGACACCACCGCGAACCTGATGCTCATGATCGTTCTCGGTGTCGGCGCGGCGGTGCTGCTGGTGCTCGGCTTCGTGGCGTACAGCGTGGTCCGAGTGGGGTTGCGGCCGCTGACGAACATGGAGCACGCCGCCGCGCAGATCGCGGGCGGTGATCTCACCGCCCGGGTGCCCGATCCCGACCCGCACACCGAGCCCGGCCGGCTCGGTCTCGCGCTCAACACCATGCTGTCCCGCATCGAGGCGGCGGTGACCGCGCGTGCCGCGTCCGAGCAGCGGCTGCGTCAGTTCCTCGCGGACGCCTCGCACGAGCTGCGCACCCCGCTCACCTCGATCCGTGGCTTCGCCGAGCTGTACCGGCGCGGCGGTGCGCCGCCCGGCCCGGAGCTGGACGAGACGATGTCCCGCATCGAGCAGGAGGCGGGCCGGATGGGTCTGCTGGTCGAGGACCTGCTGCTGCTGGCCGCGCTGGACGAGGAGCGCCCGCTGCAGCAGTCCCGGGTGGACCTGCTCGCCGTCGCGGCCGACACGGTCCGCGACGCGCACGTGCGCAACCCGCAGCGCACCGTGGAGCTGGCCGGGTTCGAGCCGGTCTGCGTGCTGGGCGACGAGCATCGGCTGCGCCAGGTCGCCACGAACCTCGTCGCCAACGCGCTCCAGCACACGCCCGCCGACGCCCGGGTGACCCTGCGTATCAGCCACCGGGGCGGCGAACCCGCCGACGAGCCGTTCGAGCTGCCGGTGGCCCGGGACAGCGGCCCGGTGGTGGCCGCGGTCGGCGCCGAGCTGGACCCGGAGCTGCCGGTCGCGGTGGTCGAGGTCAGCGACACCGGGCCGGGGGTGCCGCCGGAGCACGCGTCACGCATCTTCGAGCGGCTGTACCGCGCCGACCCGCACCGGGCGCGCAGCCACGGCGGCGCGGGCCTGGGCCTGGCCATCGCCTCGGCGATCGTGAAGGCGCACGGCGGCCGGATCGAGCTGGCCACGGCACCGGGCGCGGGCTCGACGTTCCGGGTCCTGCTGCCGCTGGCCGCCTGACGCACTCGTCGGCCCGGTCTGACGCTGCACGCGCTTGCTACTTTATGCACAACGCGGCCGTTGTTTGATACTTCAAGGCCTCTAGGTATCAAACAACGGCTCCTTTGATACCGAAGAACCCCGCAGGTATCAAGGGAGTGGCAGTGCGGCGTGACCAGTTCCTCCCCGCTCAGCAGGCCCACGTGGTGCGGGCGGAGCGAAACTACCTTGCCTTCCTGCCGCCCCCGCTGCCACCGGAGATCGTCCTCGACAGCTCCTTGCTAACCCGGCTCTCGGCGGCGGTCCGGTGGCACCGGGCCCCGACCCCGGCCCGGATCGCCCTGGTCAAGCCGTAACCGGCGCGCCGACGGCACCTCCCAGCTTCCTCCGAGGTCGGCCGGAGGTCCCGTCGAGGGCGTGCCGCCACGATGCTCGCCATGCGATTGCGGCGAGCCATCCCGCTCGGGCGCACCGCCCTGCTGAACAGCGCCCTCGGGGTGCTGCTCGCGGGCGGCGGCACCTGGGCGTACTTCATGATCAGCGGCGACGCGGAGCCGGCCCAGGGCAGCACGGTGCGCACCGTGGCGGTGGCGCAGGGCACGGTGACCGCGACGGTGACCGCCGACGGCACGATCGAGTCGGCGAACACCATGTCGGCCGACTTCACCACCGGCGGCACCGTCACCGCGATCAAGGTCAAGGTCGGTGACAAGGTCAAGAAGGGCGCGGTGCTCGCCACGGTCGACGCGACCGAGGTGAACGAGTCCCTGGACACCGCCGAGCGCAACCTCGACGCCGCGCGCGACGCGCTGGACCGGGCCGAGGACGGCGGTGACGACAGCACCGTCGCCAACGCCGAGAACCAGGTGGACCAGGCCGAGTCGGCGGTGGCCGCGGCCAAGCGGGCGGTGAACGGCACCGTGCTCAAGGCGCCCATGGCGGGCACGGTGGTGGCGATCAGCGGCGCGGTGGGCGGCTCCTCCGGCGGCTCGTCGGGCGGCGGCAACGGCTCGTCGTCCTCGTCCTCCTCCTCGGGCTTCATACAGCTCGCCGACCTGACGAAGCTCCAGGTCGCGGCGGGGGTCGCCGAGGCGGACGCGACCCGGCTCAAGACCGGGCAGAACGCGACCGTGGCGTGGAACGCGCTGACCGGCGCGACCGCGACCGGCAAGGTGTCGGCGATCTCGCCGACCGCGTCCGACGGCAACACCGTGACGTACCCGATCGAGGTGCTGCTCGACAGCATCCCGGAGGGCGTCCGGCTGGGGCAGACGGTGAGCCTGACGGTGACCGTGGACGAGGTCGCCGACGCGGTCTACGTGCCGGCCGCCGCGGTGCGCACGGCGGGCGGGCGGACCACGGTGACCGTGGTGAAGGAGGGCGTGCAGGAGACCCGGTCGGTGGAGATCGGGCTCAAGGGCGACGCGTACACCGTGATCGTGTCCGGGGTCGAGGTGGGCGAGCAGGTCGTGCTGGCCACCGTCACCGGCGGCACGAACAACCAGCAGCAGTTCCCGGGCGGGCCGGGCGGCCTGACCGGCGGCGGCTTCGGCGGGGGCGGCTTCGGCGGCAACGGCGGCAACCGTCCCGCGGGCGGGGGCCGGTGATGGCGGCGTACGGCAGGGACGGCCGCCCGGTCCTGGAGGTGACGGACCTGGTCAAGACGTACGGCGAGGGCGAGACGGCGGTGCACGCGCTGGCCGGGGTCAGCCTCGTCGTCGAGCCCGGCGACTACGTCGCGATCATGGGCTCGTCGGGCTCCGGCAAGTCCACCCTGATGAACATCCTCGGCTGCCTGGACGTGCCCACGTCGGGCACCTACCGGCTGGACGGGGTGGACGTCAGCGAGCTGAACGAGTCGCAGCTGGCGCTGGTGCGCAACCGCCGGATCGGGTTCGTGTTCCAGTCCTTCAACCTCATCGCCCGCACCAGCGCGCTGGCCAACGTGGAGCTGCCGCTCGCGTATGCCGGGGTGAGCCGGGCCGAGCGGCGCGAGCGGGCGCTGGCCGCGCTGGACATGGTCGGCCTGGCCAACCGGGCCGACCACGACCCGAACCAGCTCTCCGGCGGCCAGCAGCAGCGGGTCGCGGTGGCCCGCGCGCTGGTGAGCCGGCCCGCGCTGCTGCTGGCCGACGAGCCCACCGGCAACCTGGACAGCCGCTCCACCCGCGACGTGCTCGGCATCCTGGACGGGCTCAACGCCCAGGGCCGCACCATCGTGCTGATCACGCACGAGGACGAGGTGGCCGAGCACGCCCACCGCACGATCCGGCTGGTCGACGGGCAGATCGTCACGGACGAGCGCCGCCGCTCCATCGACCGGCAGGCGGTGGCCGTATGAGCGTCTTCGAGGTCTTCGGCTTCGCGCTGCGCGGCGTCGCGGCGAACAAGCTGCGCTCCGGGCTGACCGTGCTCGGCATCCTGATCGGCGTGGCCGCGGTGATCCTGCTGGTCGCGGTCGGCAACGGCTCTGCCAAGCAGGTCGAGGACAGCCTGGCCGCGCTCGGCACCAACACGCTGACCGTGCAGGGCGGCCGCGGCGGCGACACCGGCTACCGTACCGACCTGACCCTCGACATCGTCAAGGCGCTGCAGGACAGGGACTCCGCACCGGACGTGAAGAGCGTCTCGCCGGTCGTCAGCTCGTCCCAGACGCTGACCTTCGGCGACGCGTCGTACGACGTGAACTCGGTGATCGGCACGTACCCGTCGTACTTCTCCGCGTCGAACAGCGTGGTGGAGCGCGGGTCGGGCTTCACCGAGGAGGACGTCGACCAGGCCGCCCGGGTGGTGGTGCTCGGGCCGACCACGGCCGAGGAGCTGTTCGGCACCGTGGACCCGGTCGGGCAGCGGGTCGGCATCGGCGGGCAGATCTTCTCGGTCATCGGCGTGCTGGCCAAGAAGGGCTCGACCGGCTTCAACGACCCGGACGACGTGGCCATCGCGCCGCTGCCCGCGGTCCAGCGCGCGCTCACCGGCTACGGCCCCGTCTCGTCGATCACCATCGAGGCGGTGAACGCCGACGCGGTGGCCGCCGCCAAGGCCGAGATCACGTCGATCCTGAACGCGAAGATGCACGTCGCGGACGGTGCCAGCAGCACCCCGTACCAGATCCGGGACGCCTCGCAGCTGCTGGAGACGCGCACCGCGACCGCGGAGACGTTCACCGTGCTGCTGGGCGCGGTGGCCGGGATCTCGCTGGTGGTGGGAGGCATCGGCATCACCAACATCATGATGGTGTCGGTGACCGAGCGGACCCGGGAGATCGGCATCCGCAAGGCGCTGGGCGCCCCGCGCCGGATCATCCTCACCCAGTTCCTGATCGAGGCGACGCTGCTCAGCCTCGCCGGCGGTGGGTTGGGCGTGGCGGCGGCGCTGATCGGCGCCAACTTCGAGATCGTCGGCATCAAACCGGTGATCATGCCGGACTCGGTCGCGCTGGCGCTCGGCGTGTGCGTCGCGATCGGCCTGTTCTTCGGCAGCTACCCGGCCAGCCGCGCCGCCGGACTGCGCCCCATCGACGCCCTGCGGTACGAGTGAGGAGCCCGACCCCGATGAAGCACGCGATCCGTAACCCGGACACTGCGCCCACCGACGCCGCCGCGCCCATGGACGACCTGGTCGCGGGCCTGGCCAAGGCGAAACGCGGGCCGTGGCTCACCCGCAGCACCGGCATCCTGCTGGCGCTCGTGCTGACCTGCGGCGGCTTCCTGGCCGGCGTCCAGGTGCAGCAGCGCTTCGGCACCGGCTCCGGCACGGCGGCCGGGTCCGCGACGGGCAACCGCCCCGCCAACGGCTACCGCGGCAACTTCGGCGGCGGGCAGTTCCCCGGCGGCCTGCCCGGCGCGCAGCAGGGCCAGAACGGCGGCCAGCAGACCGCCGCCGCACCGATCACCGGCAAGATCAAGCTCGTCGACGGCACCACCGTCTACATCGAGACCACCGACGGCCGCGTCCTCACCATCAAGACCGGCGACACCACCACCGTCCAGGCCACCGAGAAGATCACCCTCAAGGACCTGGCCGCCGGCACCGCCATCACCGTCCAGGGCACCACCCAGGACACCACCGTCACCGCCACCTCCATCACCGCCGGCTGACGCCTAGATCATCCGACTTGCCAGGCAATCGGGCGTATCTTGCGCTCGCATACCCCCATGTGCCTGGCAAGTCGGACGATCAACGACGCGGCCGCGGCGGGTCAGAGGGTCACGGTGAGGGTGAGGCCGCCGCCGGGGCGGGGGGTGGCGGTGGCGGTGCCGTGGTGGGCCTGGGCGATGGCGCGGACGATGGACAGGCCCAGGCCGAGGCCGCGGGCCGGGCTCGCGGTCCGCTCGCGGCCCAGGCGGCGGAAGGGCTGGAAGATCGATTCCATCTCGTACGCCGGCACGACCGGCCCGCTGTTCGTCACCACCAGCCGGGCCCGCCCGCCCACCGTGGCGGTCTCCACCCGCAGCCAGCCGTCCTCGGGCACGTTGTGCCGGACCGCGTTCTCGACCAGGTTCTGCACCAGGCGTTCCAGCAGCACGGGGTCGCCGGTGACCGGCGCCGCATCGAGCAGCCTGGTCACCGCCGGGCCGCCCGGCGGCAGCGCCTCCAGCACGTACTCGGCGATGTCGGCCAGGTCGACCGGGGTCCGCTCGGTGAGCTCGTTCTCGCTGTCGGCGAGCGTGAGCAGCCCGTCGATGAGCCGCTCGTGCCGCTCGTTCACCCTCAGCAGCGCCTCGCCGAGCTGCCGCGCGTCGGGGCTCGCGTCCGGGCGGGTGACGGCCAGCTCGACCAGGGCCCGGTTCAGCGCCAGCGGCGTACGCAGCTCGTGTGAGGCGTTGGCGACGAAGCGGCGCTGCCCGTCGAAGGAGCGGTCGAGCCGCCCGACCATCGCGTCGAACGTGTCGGCGAGCTGCTTCACCTCGTCCTTCGGCCCGTCCAGCGCGATGCGCTCGTGCAGCCCGCGGCCGCCCGTGCCGGCCGCGATCCGCCCGGCGGTGGCGGTGATCCGGTGCAGCGGCTGCAGCGCCCGCCCGGACAGTGCCCAGGCCAGCGCGGTCGCGGCGGCCAGCACCAGGCCGAGGGCGACCCCGCCCTGAGTGATGATCGTGGTGAGGGTGTCCTGGCGGGACTGCTCGGCCTTCTCCTGGAGCAGCTCCTTGAGCTTGGTGATGTCGCCGCCGGTCTTGAGCAGGTCGGTCACGGCCATCCGGGTGTCGATCGGCTTGGTGTTGAGCTGCCACTTGACCAGGAAGTACGTGATGGCCAGCAGGGACAGCCCGGCCACGGTGAACAGCACCACGTAGAGCAGGGTCAGCCGGACGCGCAGGGTCAGCCTGTTCACGGGAGGCGATACCCCACTCCGGCGACGGTCTCGATCGGCTGCGGCTCGCCGAGTTTGCGCCGCAGCTTCATCACGGTCACCCGGACCACGTTGGTGAACGGGTCGATGTGCTCGTCCCAGGCCCGTTCGAGCAGCTGCTCGGCGGAGACGACCGTGCCGTCGGCGCGCAGCAGCTCGGCGAGCACGGCGAACTCCTTGCGGGCCAGGCCGAGGTCGCGGCCGTCGCGCTCGGCGGTGCGCCGGGCGGGGTCGAGCACGATCCCGGAGCGCTGCAGCACCGCCGGGTTCCGCAGCACGGCCCGGCGGGCCAGCGCGTGTACCCGGGCCGCCAGCTCGACCATGGCGAACGGCTTGGTGAGGTAGTCGTCGGCGCCGAGCGCCAGCCCGGCCACCCGCTCCCGCACCGCCGCGGCGGCGGTCAGCATCAGCACCCTGGTCTGCGGCAGCGTGTCGGAGATCTCCCGGCACAGCTCGTCCCCGGGCCGCCCCGGCAGGTCACGATCCAGGACCACGACGTCGTACGGGTGCACGGCGAGCCGCTCGTGCGCGGCGTCCCCGTCGTACGCCACGTCCACCGCGAACGCCTCCCGCCGCAGCCACTCCGCGACGGCGTCCGCCAGCACGTCCTCGTCCTCCACCACCAGCACTCGCACGCAGCAATGATGCCCGCCCACCGGGTAACCCCGGCATAACCAAGATCCGCCGACTTGCCAGGCAAGTGGGCGTATGCGCGTTCATGATTCGCCAGGTGCCAGGCAGGTCCGACGATCATGAGGCGGTTTATGCCGGGGATACGCGCCCGCCGGTCTGATGGGGTCATGAGGACGAGAACGTGGGCCGTCGCGGCCGGGCTGGCGGGAGTGCTGGCGCTGGCGGCGTGTGGTGGGCAGGCGGACGAGGGCGTGGCGACGGCGGGCGGGGCCCGGCCGGACGCGAGCGCCTCCGCCGCCCCGGAGGACAAGACGGAGCAGGGGCGCCGGTTCGCCGCCTGCATGCGGGAGCACGGCGTGGACATGCCCGACCCGGAGCCGGGCGAGGCGATGCGCGCCGAGATGAGCAAGCTGCCCAAGGACAAGCTGGCGCCCGCGCTGGAGGCGTGCAAGACGCTGCTGCCCGGCGGCGGCGACGCGCTTCAGCTCGACCCGCAGCAGGTGGAGCAGTTGCGGGCGCTGTCGAAGTGCATGCGGGAGAACGGCGTCGAGGAGTTCCCCGAGCCGGACGACACCGGCAAGCTGCGCCTGGAGGGCAACCTGGCGGACCTGCGTACCAGCCCGAGGTTCCAGCAGGCGCTGGAGAAGTGCCGCGGCCTGATGCCGGCGTTCAAGGGCGGCGGTGGCAAGTGAGGGCGCGTTACCTCGTCGGCGGCGTCACCGTGCTGGCCGCCGTCGCGGCGGCCGGGCTGGCCGCGGGCCTGCCGACGTTCACCGGCGGCGACGAGGCGACCGCCTCGGGTCCGGTGCGGACCGCCACGGTGACCCGGCAGGACCTGGCCGACACCGAGACCAAGACCGGCATCCTGGGGTACGGCACCGAGTACACCGTCGCGGCGCGCGCCTCGGGCACGGTGACCTGGCTGCCCGCCGAGAACGCGCTGGTGGACAGAGGTAAGCCGCTCTATCGCGTGGACGATCAGCCGGTGGTGCTGCTGTACGGCACCATGCCCGCGTACCGGCAGCTGCGCAGCGGGAGCGAGGGACCCGACGTGAAGCAGCTGGAGCAGAACCTGAAAGCCCTCGGGTACGGCGGCTTCACGGTGGACCGGGAGTATACCGGCGCGACCGCCGACGCGGTGCGGCGCTGGCAAGAGGATCTCGGCCTGCCGGAGACCGGCACGGTCGAGCCGGGCCGGGTCGTGTACGCCGCGGGGCAGGTGCGCGTCGACGCGCGCAGCGCCGCGGTCGGCGACCTGGTGCAGCCGGGCACCCCGCTGCTCACCCGCACCGGCGTGGACCGGGCGGTGGTGGTCGAGCTGGAGGTCGCCGACGAGCGGCTGGCCGAGACGGGCGCCGCGGTCGAGGTCGAGCTGCCGGACGGCAGGCGGGTGCCCGGCAAGGTCGGCGCCGTGCAGACGGTCATCACCCCCGGCGGCAACGGCGCCGAGCCGGCCACCAGCCTGGAGGTGACCGTGACGCTGGCCGGCAAGGAGGCGGTGCGCGGGTTCGACCAGGCGGCCGTCGACGTCGGTTTCACCGCGGACACCAGGGAAGGGGTGCTGACCGTGCCGGTCGCCGCGCTGCTCGCGCTCGCCGAGGGCGGCTACGGGCTGGAGCTGGTGGAGGGCGGGAGCACCCGGATCACGGCCGTGGAGACCGGGCTGTTCGCCGCGGGCCGCGTCGAGGTGAGCGGGGACGGCCTGGCCGAGGGCGCCGTCGTCGGGATGCCGTCGTGACGGCGCCGATGGTCGCCCTGCACGGCGTCACCAAGGTCTACGCGCAACGCGGCGAGTCGCACGGCGGGCCGTTCCTGCGGCGGCGCGCCGGGACGAGCCCGGTGGCCTCCGGCGCGGTGATCGCGCTGGCCGGGGTGAGCCTGCGGATCGAGCGCGGGGAGCTGGCCGCCGTGGTCGGCCCGTCCGGGTCGGGCAAGTCGACCATGCTGCACATGATCGGGGCGCTGGACCGGCCCACCGAGGGTCGCGTCGAGATCGACGGGTACGACCTGGCGGCGCTGTCCGACGGGCAGCTGTCGGCGCTGCGCGGCAGCCGGATCGGGTTCGTGTTCCAGCAGTTCCACCTGGCCGGGGGCACGTCCTGCGTGGACAACGTCGCCGACGGCCTGCTCTACGCCGGGGTCCCGCTGCGCGAACGCCGCGAGCGCGCGGTCGCCGCGCTGGAGCGGGTCGGCCTGGCGCACCGGCTGGCCCACCGCCCGCACGAGCTGTCCGGCGGCGAGCGGCAGCGGGTCGCGATCGCCCGCGCGGTGGTGGGCGACCCGCCGCTGCTGCTGGCCGACGAGCCCACCGGCAACCTGGACTCGCACTCCGGCGCCGTGGTGCTGGACCTGCTTCGCGAGCTGCACGCCGCCGGCACCACCCTCATCGTGATCACCCACGACCGCGAGATCGCCGCCGGCTTCCCCCGCGCCGTCACCATGCGCGACGGCCGCCTCGCCACGGAGGTCCCCGCATGACCACCCCACCGCCCCCCGCCCCACCCTCCCCCACCCCGCCCGCCCCAAGATCGGCCGACTTGCCAGGCAGACGGGTGAATGAGGGGGCAAGATACGCCCGGTTGCCAGGCAAGTCGGACGATCATGGCGGCCCGGCCCCGGCCACGGCCCCGGCACCGAGTCCGCCGCGGATGCGGGTGGGGGATCTGCTGCGGGTGGGGGCGGTCGGGTTGCGTACGCGGCCCACGCGCGCGTTCCTCTCCGCGCTCGGTATCGCGATCGGGATCGCGGCGATGGTGGCCGTGGTCGGGATCTCGGCGTCGTCGCGGGCCGAGCTGGACCGGACGCTGGACCGGCTGGGCACCAACCTGCTCACCGTCACCCCGGGCAGCAGCCTGTTCGGGCAGGACGCGCAGCTGCCGCTGGACGCGGTCGCGATGATCGAGCGGATCGGCCCGGTCACCGACGTGTCCGCCGTGGGCCGGATCGAGGCGAAGGTGTACCGCACCGACCGCATCCCGGCGGCGGAGAGCGGCAGCCTCGGCGTACGCGCCGCCGACCTGGACCTGCCCGCGACGGTCGGCGCCGAGCTGGCCGACGGCGTGTGGCTCAACGCGGCGACCGGCCGCTACCCGGCGGTGGTGCTCGGGGCCACCGCGGCGAGCCGGCTCGGCGTGCCCGAGGCCGGGCCGGACCGGCAGGTGTGGCTGGGCGGGCAGTGGTTCACCGTGATCGGCGTGCTGCGGCCGGTGCCGCTGGCCGCCGAGCTGGACACGGCGGCACTGGTCGGCTGGCCTGCCGCACAGGCGTACCTCGGCTTCGACGGCCACGCCACCACGGTCTACACCCGCTCGGCGGAGTCGCGGGTGGAGGCGGTGCGCGACGTGCTCGCCGCCACCGCGAACCCCGAGGCCCCGAACGAGGTCAAGGTGTCCCGGCCGTCCGACGCGCTCGCCGCGCAGCAGGCCACCGACGACGCGTTCACCGGGCTGCTGCTGGGCCTGGGCGCGGTCGCGCTGCTGGTCGGCGGGGTGGGCGTGGCCAACACGATGGTCATCTCGGTGCTGGAGCGGCGGGCCGAGATCGGGCTGCGGCGCTCGCTGGGCGCGACCCGGGGGCAGGTGCGCGGGCAGTTCCTGACCGAGTCGCTGCTGCTCGCGCTGCTCGGCGGGGTGGGCGGGGTGCTGCTCGGTGGGCTGGTGACGGCCGGCTATGCGCTGCTCCAGGGCTGGCCGGGGGTGGTGCCTGCCTGGGCGACGCTCGGCGGCTTGGGCGCGACCCTGCTGATCGGCGGTGTCGCGGGCCTCTATCCGGCGGTGCGCGCCTCCCGCCTGTCCCCGACGGAGGCGCTCGCCACGCCGTGACGCTTTCCTGATCGACGTCGGCCTGTCGCATCGAAAGTATCGGTGATCGAAGTCGGTGTGATAGGCCAGCGTCAATGCGAGCGCGGGGTGCGTGAGACCTGGCGACGTCGGGTGACCTGTGTGCCTGTGGCGTTAAGAAGGGCACCTTCCTATACGCAGAGCGTTAAGAAGGTGCCCTTCCTTCGTATGTCAGAGGCGGGCGAGGGCCTTGCGGAGGGGGTCGAGGCCCAGCGAGCCGAGGTCGAGCGCGTCGGAGTGGAACCTGCGCAGGTCGAACGCGGCGCCCTGGCGGGCCTTGGCCTCGTCGCGGGCCTGGAGCCAGATGCGCTCGCCGACCTTGTACGACGGCGCCTGGCCGGGCCAGCCCAGGTAGCGGTTCAGCTCGAAGCGCAGCATCTCGTCGCCCACGCGGCAGTGCGCGCGCAGGAACTCCCAGCCCAGCTCGGGCGTCCACCGCTCACCGGGGTGGAAGCCGAACGGGTTGTCCCGCGGGATCTCCAGCTCCAGGTGCATGCCGATGTCGACGATGACCCGCGCGGCCCGGAACGCCTGGCCGTCGAGCATGCCGAGCTTGTCGGCCGGGTCGGCGAGGTAGCCGAGGTCGTCCATGAGCCGCTCGGCGTACAGGGCCCAGCCCTCGCCGTGGCCGGAGGACCAGCTCAGCAGCCGCTGCCAGCGGTTCAGCTTCTCCGCCTGGTACGCCGCCTGTGCGACCTGAAGGTGGTGGCCGGGGGCGCCTTCGTGGTAGACCGTGGTCACCTCGCGCCAGGTGGAGAACTCCTCGACGCCCTGCGGCACGGCCCACCACATGCGGCCGGGACGGGTGAAGTCCTCGCTGGGGCCGGTGTAGTAGATGCCGCCGTCGCTGGTCGGGGCCAGGCGGCACTCGATGCGCTGGATCTTCTCGGCGATGTCGAAGTGGGTGCCGTTCAGGTCGCTGATCGCCTTCTCGGCCAGCTCCTGCATCCAGACCCGGAAGTTCTCCTTGCCCTGGACCTTGTACTTCGGGTCCGCGTCGAGCTTGGCGACCGCGTCGTCGATCGAGGCGCCCGGCCCGGCGATGATCGCCGACACCGCCCGCATCTCGGTCTCCAGCCGGTGCAGCTCCTCGAAGCCCCAGGCGTACGTCTCGTCCAGGTCGACGCGGGCGCCGAGGAAGTACTGCGAGGCCAGCTCGTAGCGCTCGCGGCCGGCGGCCTCCTTCTCACGGCCCAGCGGGGCCAGCTCGGTGCGCAGGAAGCTCGCGAAGTCGGCGGTGGCCTCGTTCGCGGCCGCCGCGCCCCGGTCCAGCTCGGTGCGCAGCGCGCCATCGGCCTCCAGGCGCCGGGCCAGGCCGAGGTAGAAGTCGTCGCCGTCCGCGCTGGTCCAGATGTCGCACTGCTTGGCGACCTCTTCCAGCTGGCGGCGGGCGCTGACCTTGCCTCCGCGCGCCGAGTCGAGCAGCGTCTGCCGGTACTGCGCGAGCGCGGCAGGGAAGGCGTTGAGCCGGGCGGCGATGTTGGCGACCGCCTCCTCGCCGTCGGCCGGCATCAGGTCGAACGCGCCGCGCATGGTGTGCAGCGCGCTGGAGATCACGTTCAGCTCGCTGGTCACCTCGCCCGCGTCGTACCGGGCGACGCTCAGCTCGAGGCGCTCGATCATGGCCTCCTTGGCCACGAACTCGCGGTCGTCGGCGGGTTCGATCGCGCGCAGCTCGGCCAGGGTGCGGCGGTCCAGCTCGTCGGCCGCGGCGTACCCTGCCGCGGACAGGTCGTCGAGTTTGTCGTCGTAGCCGCTGATACCGACGAAGGTGGCGCCGATGGGGCTCAGCGGGGCCCATTCGTCGACATAGCGGTCAGCCAGGTCATCAACACGTCCCATGCGTGGAAACCTAGCCGAACGTCCGGGCGGCGCGCAGGCGACTTAGTCGTGGCGCGATCCTGCCGTTCGATGTCCGGAAGTCGCTGGTGCGCGGGGCCGCCCCTCTGGCAGTGTGTCAGGGGTGACCACCACCATCGCTCCTGACACCACCGCGGCCGGGACCAGGTCCGCCTGGCTGCCCGCGTTCGCCGCGAACGCCGTCATCTGGGGATCGAGCTTCATCTTCATCAAGATCGGCGTACGGGAGCTGCACCCCACCTGGGTGGCCGCCGGGCGGATCACCGTCGGCGCGCTCACCCTGCTCGCGCTGCTGGTGGTGGCCGGGCAGCGGGTGCCCACCGACCGGCGGCTCTGGGGGCACATGCTGCTGCCGGGCGTGTTGGGCGTGGCGCTGCCGTTCACCCTCTTCGCGTACGGCGAGGAGCGGGTGGACAGCCTGGTCGCGGGCATCTGGAACGCGACCACGGCGCTGTGGGTGCTGCCGTTCGCGGTCGTCGTCTTCCGCACCGAGAAGTTCACCGCGCGCTCGGCGGGCGGCCTGCTGCTCGGCTTCGCCGGGGTGCTGACCGTGCTCGGCTTCTGGCACACCGACGGGGCGTCCTCGCTGTCCGGCCAGCTCATGTGCGGCGCGGCCGCCGCCTGCTACGGCGTGTCCATCCCGTACATCAAGCGCTTCGTCACCGGGCGCGGTTTCACGGGCAACCCGTCCGGCGTCTCGCTGGCCTTCGCGCAGACCGTCGTCGCCACGGCCGCCTCGGTGCTCGCCGCGCTGCTGGTGTCGGGTGCGCCGCCCGCGGTCACCGGGCTGTCCTGGCCGGTCATCGGCTCGGTCGTGGCGCTCGGCGTGTTCGGCAGCGGCATAGCGTTCGCGCTCAACATGCGGGTGATCGCGGTGGCCGGCGCCTCCATGGCCGCCTTCGTGACGTACCTGGTGCCCGTGGTCGCGACCCTGCTCGGCATCCTCGTCCTGGACGAGTCCCTGCACTGGAACCAGCCCGTCGGCGCACTGATCGTCCTGCTCGGCGTCGCCGTCGCCCAGGGCGCCCTCTCCCGCCGCCGCCCCGCCTGACCCGCGGCCCGGCGCGGCCCGCGGGCCGCAAGATCCGCCGACTTGCCTGGCACATGGGCGAATGCGCGCCCAAGATACGCCCGGGTGCCAGGCAAGTCGGACGATCAAGGCCCGCGGCCTGGCGCGGCCGGCGGGTGGTCAGGAGGCCGGGGCGTGGGTATGGGTCCAGGCGAGCAGGTCCTCCACGGGCCAGGTGTTGACGATCCGGTCGGCGGTGAGGCCGGCGGTCTCGGCGCGGGAGCAGCCGTTGACCAGCCAGTCGAGCTGCGCCACGGCGTGCGCGTCGGTGTTGACGGCGAACCGGAGGCCGTCCACCTTCACCGCCTTGCGCAGCAGGTTGGAGGGCGGGTCGAGGCGGTCGGGGCGTGAGTTGATCTCCAGGGCCTTGTCGTGGCGGGCCGCGGCGGCGAAGACCGCGTCCGCGTCGAAGCTGCTCGGCGCGCGCCGCCGCAGCGTGCCGCCCCGGCCGGCGTGCCGTGCGTCGGTGGCGACCGGCAGCTTGCGGCCGGTGCAGTGGCCGAGCACGTCCAGGTGCGGGTCGGCCAGCGCGGTGAGCATGCGCCGGGTCATCTTCGCCCTGTCCATACGCAGCTCGCTGTGCACCGAGCCGACCACCACGTCCAGCCGGGCCAGCAGCTCCGGCTCCTGGTCCAGCGAGCCGTCGGGCAGGATGTCCACCTCGATGCCGGTGAGCACGCGGAACCCGGTGCCCGCCAGCGCCTCGTTCACGGTGGCGATCGCGTCGAGCTGGCGGTGCAGCCGGGCGGCGGACAGGCCGTGCGCGATGGTCAGCCGGGGCGAGTGGTCGGTGATCGCCAGGTAGTCGTGGCTTTGCGCGGCCGCGGCGGCGACCATGGCCTCGAGCGGATCGCCGCCGTCCGACCAGTCGGTATGCGTGTGCAGGTCACCACGCAGCAGCTCACGCAGGCTCGTCATGCCGCCAGGCTAACCGTGCGGGCCGGGGCGCGGATCGCCGATCGGCCGGGGTGCTTCCGGTGGCCCGTAAGAGGATTGTCGGCGTCATGGGGCCGCGATAGCCTCCGCACGCTGTTGCAACAGGTGCACGGGGAGGAAACACCATGACCGCGGGCGTACGCGCGCTGCTGAGCGTGCTGATGCTGATCGGCTTCTACATACTCGCGCTGGTGGAGCTGGCGGCGGCGCTGGCCTTCGCGGTCTGGCTCGCCTCGGTGGCGCCGGCCGCGGTCGCCGTCAAGCTCAGCGCGCCGCTGTTCATCGCCATCGTCGGCGGTGTCGGCTGGGCGATGTGGCAGGCGATCCGGGCCAAGAACGAGCCGATGCCGGGCGTGGTGCTCGCCCCGGACCAGGCGCCGCAGCTGTGGGCCGAGGTGCGCCGGCTGGCCGAGGGCGTCGGCACCCGCGCCCCCGACGAGCTGCGCATCGTGCCCGAGGTCAACGCGGCGGTGTCGGAGCACGCCAAGCTGCTCGGCCTGATCCCTGGCCGCCGCTACCTCTACATCGGGCTGCCGCTGCTGCAGGCGATGACCGTGGACCAGATGCGCGCGGTGCTCGCCCACGAGCTGGGCCACTACTCCGGCGCGCACACGCGGCTCGGTGCGGTGGCCTACCGGGGCCGGATCGCCATCGCGGGCGCGGTCAGCCGGATCGGCACGTGGAACGTGGCGGGCTGGCCGTTCCGCCTGTACGCCCGGCTCTACCTGCTGGTCGACAGCGCGGCCTCGCGCCGCCAGGAGCTGGAGGCCGACGCCGCCGCGGTACGGCTGGCCGGCAAGCAGGCCGCCGTCGCCGCGCTGACCGAGGTCACCGTCGTGGACCTGGCGTACGACTTCTACCTGGGCCGCTACGTGGCGCCGGGCGCCGAGCTGGGCCTGCTGCCCGACGACGTGTTCGCCGGGTTCGGCGACCTGCTGGCCGCCCGCGAGGAGGAGCTGGCGGGCCTGCGCGAGCGCGCCGCCGAGCAGGAGCAGGGCTCGGTGTGGGACACCCACCCGCCGCTGCCGGTGCGCATCGCCGCCATCAACGCCCTGCCCGAGGGCTCGCCAAGCAACGACCGCCGCCGCGCCACCGACCTGATCCCGTACCTGCCGCAGGTGAGCGGGCGGCTGCACCAGCTCGCGATCAACGTGAACGGCCGTGAGGTGCTGCCCTGGCCGCAGTTCACCGCCGCGACGGAGAGCCGGCGCCTGCAGGGCGCGGCCGACAACATCTTCCGCGAGATCGCGCGCCGGCTTAACCGCCCGATGGTGGGCCTGGCCGAGGTGCTCGATGCGCTGGCGGCGGGCCGGGCCGGTGAGCTGGGCGAGGCGTTCTTCGACGACGTCACCCGCAAGGAGGCGGCGGTGAAGTTCGCGCAGCCGCTGGAGGTGCTGCTGATGCTGGCGGCGCTGCGCTCGGAGCGGCTGTCCTGGCGTTCGTCGTGGACCGGCTCGTCGACCCTGGTGGACGCCGACGGCAAGGAGCTGGACCTCGCCCCGGTGGCCGAGCTGGCGGTCGACCCGGCGACGCTGCCGCAGGCGCGCGCCCGGCTGCTGGAGCTGGGCATCGAGGTCGCCGCCGCGATGGCGGTGGAGACGACGGCCACCGCGCGCGGCGGCGACGTGATCGCCGGGTTCGGCAACGTCACCTTCGACGGCATCGAGTCGGACCTGCTGGTGCTGGACAACGGCCTGATCGCGATCGCGACCAAGGGCGACAAGGACGAGGGCGCCGACCGGATGAAGGCGCTGGTGTCCGCGGTGCCGCTGACGAAGCTCGCCGAGCAGCACCGCTTCCTGCCGTACGAGGAGTTCCGCAAGGTCACCATCACCAAGCAGGTGCCGATCCGCGCCGTCATCGAGCTGCACGGCGGGCGGACGGTCGAGCTCAAGGAATCGTGGACCGGCGACGAGCTGCACAAGGGCAGCCGCGACGTGCTCCACAAGGTGTTCGCACAGTTCACCGGGGAATGAGGCCATGCCGGTCGAGCCACTGCCGACGGGAGAGTATCGCGTGATCCAGCAACGACACCCCGACCCGCACCAGCCCGGTGCGCCGGTGCACCCGTCCGGCGGCCCGGCCGGTGTCCTGGGGTACACCGAGCCGGACCGGGCCGCCGCCCACGGCGGGGTGGTGGCCGCGGCCGCCGCCGCCGAGGCGCGGGAGGAGAGCAACTGGTCCATCGGCGACTTCCGCCTGGCGACCATGCTGGTCGGCACGGTCGTCGGGGGCGGCATCGCGCTGACCAACGGCAGCAGGGACGATCGGCTGGTCTTCGTCATCGTGGCCGCGCTGCTCGGCGCGGCCTCCGGCGAGGCGTTCGGCTTCGGTCTGTCCCGCTGGGTCGAGGTGCGCCGGATGCACCGGATCGTGAAGCGGCGGGTGTGGTTCTCGGTGCTCACCGTGATCGCGGTCGCGGCAGCCCTGGTCGCGGCGACGCCGGTGCTGCTGCCCGAGGTGGCCGGGGGTGTCGGCCAGGGCTTCATCGACGCCAAGAATCTGACCGAGCGCGGCATCGCGCTGTCCGCCTTGGCGATCATCGGCGGTCTGCCCAGCGCCGCGACGCTGGCGGCGGTCAAGCAGGTGGCCGCCGATCCGCTGTCGGGCACGCCGGGTCAGCAGCTCGACGCGCTGCTGCGGCTGCGGCGGATGTGCGCCCGGATGCTCAGCCAGCTCGGCATCCTGGTGCTGCTGGTGATGGGGGTCAACGCCGCCGCGCGCACGGTCGGTACCGTCGAGCTCGATCCGGGAGTGGTCATCTTCTCGGGCGTGGTGGCGTCGTTCGTGGTCGGGACCATGTACGCGCCCACCGCCGCCACGCTGCGCCGACGCGGCCAGATCTTCGTGGAGCGGCACTTCGCCCTGGACCACGTGCCGGTCGCCGAGCTGGTCGATGCCGCCGAGAACAAGGGCAAGCTGGAGAAGCTGCTCAGCCTCGACCAGACCACGTTCGGCGAGCTGAAGGCCGGTCTGGTCGTGCTCTCCCCGGTCGTCGCCGGCGCCGTGGCCCTGATGATCCAGAACCTGAAGTAGCCCCCGCACGAGTGAAGCTCCCGTCCCGCGAGAACCGCGGGGCGGGAGCTTCACTGTGGAGACAGGCGGCGGTTACCAGCCCGTGTCGATGAAGCCGGGCCGGTTGACCAGGTTGAACAGGGCGAACCGGCGCTGCGCGCTGCCGTTGATGGCGGTGTACGCGCCACCCGCCACCAGCTGCCCCAGCTCCGGGTTGGTGCTGAGGGTGTTCACGCCGACCGAGCCGTTGCCGTTGGCGGTCCACGGCAGCAGCTCCCCGCCCAGGGTGACCGCGGCCAGCTTGACCCGCCGGTTGGAGCCGTCGAGACAGACGCCCTTCACGCCGACGTTGGCGCTCTTGCACACGTTGTCGAAGTGCCCGCCGAGGTAGACGATGCCGTCCAGCACCGCCACCGCCTGCACGTCGCCGTCCGTGGTGATGGTCCACTTCGCGTTGCCGGCCAGGTCCATCGCGGTGGCCCGGCCGCCGGCGCCGTCGATGCCGGCGTACAGGGTGCCGCCGCTGAGCGCCAGGTCGTGCACCATCGCCGTGACGTGGGACCAGAAGCCGAGGTCGACGTCGCCCCGCGCCGGGTCGACCGCGGCGATCTTGCCGGTGCCCTTGAGGTAGTTCACCGCGTTGAAGCGCCCGGCGAGGTAGACCCGGTCGGACGAGACGAGCAGCGCGCGCACGATGTCGTTGACGTGCGGCCGCCAGTTCGGGTCGAGCGCGCCGGTGCTGCTGTCGAACGCCGCGGCGCGGGCGCGTTCCTGCCCGTTCACGCTGGTGATCGAGCCGCCGACGTAGAGCCGGTCGTGCCCCACGGCCAGCGCGTACGGCGTACCCGAGATGGCGTGCTTGAACCCGCTGTGCAGCACGCCGTCGGCGTCGACCTTCGCGAGGTTGTCGCGGCTCACGCCGTTGATCTTGTGGAACGAGCCGGCCAGGTAGATCCCGGACCCGTCCGCGGCGAGTGCGGTGATCCGCCCGTCGGCGACCGGGGCCCAGGGCAGCAGGGCGCCGGTGCGCGCGTCGACCGCGGCCAGCCCCGCGCGCTTCACCGACTTCCCGTTGCTGGTGACCGAGGTGAAGTCACCGCCGACGTAGATGGTGCTCCCCCGGTACACGGTGGCGTGCACCTCGCCGTTGAAGGTCACCGAGGGCGCCGGAGCCGGGTTCACCGGGCCGGCGAGAGCGGCCGAACCGGCCGAAGCGGAGGCGAGCACGCTCACGACGGCCGCCACCGCGATATCCCGCAATCTTGTACATTTCAGCACGTCATACCCAACGAGGCACCCACCGGGCCGACGCTCCCGCGCGCGGTGTGTGGCAGGCTGCGCGTGTGAACATCGCGGTGATCGGACTCGGGCTCATCGGCGGATCGCTGATGCGCGCGCTGGCGGCCGCCGGGCACCGCGTGCTCGGCTTCGACGCCGACCCTGAGGTGCGCGCGACCGCCCGCAGCGCGGCGGCCCGGGTGCCCGCGGCGCAGCGCTGGCAGATCACCGCGACGATCCGCGACGCCGCGGCCGACGCCGACCTGGTCGCGCTGGCCGTGCCGCTGCCCGCGCTGGACGACGTGCTGGACGCGCTGGTCGCCAGCGGCTTCCACGGCCTGATCACCGACGTCACCTCGGTGAAGGGCCCGGTGCGCGAGGCGGTCGCCCGGCGGCTGCGCGGCGCGGCCAACCCGCTGGCCGGGTTCGTCGGCGGGCACCCGATGGCGGGCAAGGAGACCTCGGGTTTCGCCGCCGCCGACCCGGCGCTGTTCACCGGCTGCGCCTGGGTGCTGTGCCTGGACGAGCCGGGGGTGCTCGACGACTGGCTGACCCTGGCCGGGCTGGTCACCTCGCTCGGCGCGCGGGTGGTGCCGTCGACCAGCGACGAGCACGACCGCGCGGTGGCCGCGATCAGCCACGTGCCGCACCTGCTCGCCCTGGCCCTGGCCGCGGCCGCCGCAACCGACCCGCTCGCGCTCACCCTGGCCGCGGGCTCGTTCCGGGACGGCAGCCGGGTCGCGGGCAGCCGCCCCGAGCTGGTCGCGGCGATGTGCGGCGGCAACGCGGCGGCGGTGCTGCCCGCCCTCGCCGACGTGCAGTCCCGGCTGGACGAGGCGGCCAAGGCGCTGGAGGGACGTGACCCGATCCGCGCGGTGCGCGACTGGGCGCAGGACGGCCACACCGCGCGCCGGGCCTGGCCGCCCGCGCCTGGCCGCCCCGAGCAGGTGCCCGCCCGGACCGAGACGCTGCTGCGGCTGGGCCGGGCCGGGGGCTGGATCACCGAGGTGGCCCCGGACCGCCGTACCGTGACCGCGTTCCTGCCGGTTGAAGGTGCGTGAGCCGACGCCGTCCCACCCTGCGTGAGCCCCACCCGGTACGCCCGTGGGCGGTGGTGGCGGGCGCGCTGGCCGCGGGGGTGTGGCTGCTGTCGTTCGGCATGTTCGGGGTGACCCTCGGCGGCTACGTGGCCTGGACCCTGCTGGCCGGCCTGCTCGCCTGGGCCGCGGCGCACGCGCTGGCCCGGTACGGAGACCGGGGGGTGGCCGCCGGGGTGGCCGCCGCGACCGGGGTCGCCTGGACCGCTGCCGCACTCTCCGTAGTCATGGAGTGGATTCGCCGAGGAGCGTGGCCACTATGAGTGACCTTGTGTTAAGACTCCGCGACGGTCGCGGCGGCGGTACGGTGCTGAGGAGCACCGGTCACGAAGCGTCATGGATCGACCGCGTTCCCGGACTTGACGGAGGTCACACTCGCGCGGCACTCTCGGCTGTATGTGGACGCCCCAGCAGCCAGATCCGGACCGGTGCCGCCGGCGCCTGCAGTTGCTGGCCGAGCTGTCCGGAGGCACGGGCCGGGAGCGTCTGCTCCCCGTCGTGGGCAGCACCCGGGCCGGCCGGGGGGCGGGCAGGGGTGTCGCGGCGGAGAAACTCCGCGAGCTGATCGCGATGCGTCGGCGACTGGCGGGCTGACGGGTCGTTGTCTGATCAGGGCCGTCAGTCCGCAAGAGCCGCCGGATGACCAGCCCTCGCCGGTGACCCGCGAGGTCGCCCGGCGCCCATATCGACACTATTTGGGGGGACCGTGTCGTACTTCGCCGCCGCGGTGGTCCGGGGCCGGTCCGGCTGGGCCGCCACCGAACTCGACCTGCACGACGCCGCAGACGTGGACGAGGTCGCGGACCTGCTGCGCGACACCGATCCCGGGGCGGACGTGTCCCTGATGTTCGTTGAGTCCGACGACGCCTACCTCGTGGTGATGCGCCTCGACGAGGGCGAGGACCTGCGGATCTTCGGGTCCGACTCGGCCTTCGCCGACGAGTCCCGGCTGGGCAAGCTGCTGCTGAGCGACGTGGAGGTCCCGGTCGTCGAGATCGACGAGGCGGAGCCCACGGACGACGACGAGGACCGCCCCGCCGCCGACCCCGCCGCGGATCCGGTGGGCGACGCCGACCTGCTGGCCGATCTCGGTGTGTCCGCGCACAAGCTGCTGGCCCTGTGCGCCACCGACGGCCTGCTGCCCGCCGACGTGACCGCCGAGGTGTGCCAGGCCATCGGCTGCGGTGACGAGGTCGAGGAGCTGCGCGAGTCTTGAGAGCCAGGCCGCGGCACGAGGAGTGGATGCGCCGCGCCCTCGCCGTCGCGGCAGGCTGCCACGACAGCGCCGACGTGCCGGTCGGTGCGGTGGTGTACGCCCCCGACGGCACCGAGCTGGCGATCGGGCGCAACGAGCGGGAGGCCACCGGCGACCCCACCGCGCATGCCGAGATCCTCGCGCTGCGCGCCGCCGCCGCCCGCTGGGGCGAGTGGCGGCTGGAGGGCTGCACGATCGTGGTGACGCTGGAGCCGTGCACCATGTGCGCGGGCGCGATCGTGCTGGCCCGCATCGGCACCGTGGTGTTCGGCGCCTGGGAGCCCAAGACCGGCGCGGCCGGCTCGCTGTGGGACGTGCTGCGCGACCGCCGCCTCAACCACCGCCCCGAGGTCTACTCCGGGGTGCTAGCCGACGAGTCCGCCACCCTCCTGCGCACCTTCTTCGACCGGCGTCCCGGCCCCGCCGCAGGCTGAGGCGCCGCCGCGACGGGGTCCGGTCAACGGGTGACCGTGCCGGCCAGGTAGGGCTTGCCGGAGCGGGCGTCGCGCAGGCCGAACTCCCGGCCGGTCCAGGTGAACCCGACCGTCGCGGGCAGCAGCATCGGCAGCTTGAAGGACACGTCGACCGTGTACACGTCCGGCAGACGGCCCTCCAGCGCGGCCAGGCAGCGGGCCTTGCTCCACATGCCGTGCGCGATGGGGCGCGGGAAGCCGAACAGCCGCGCGCCCAGCCACGAGGTGTGGATCGGGTTGTGGTCGCCGGAGGCGTCCGCGTAGGCCGTGCCGGTCGAGGTGGGCACCCGCCAGGTCGCGTGCGGCGGCGCCCCGGGCGCGGGCTCGCGGGCCGGGCGCTCCTCGCGCGGCCCCGCCGACGGCCCGCGCCGCAGGTACGTCGACACGTCCCGCCACACCACGGCCCCGTCCACCGACGCGGTGGTGATCACGTCGTACTGCCGTCCGCGCGGATGGTCGCGCAGGTCCTGGGCGTGTACCGCCAGCTCCAGCACGTCGTCGGCGGTCAGCGGCCGGGTCTGCTCGATGCGGTTCGCCACGTGCACCCCGCCGACCACCGGGAACGGGAAGTCGCGCCGGGTCATCAGGTCCAGCTGCAGGCCGAAGCCCAGGACGTGCGGGTACGTCACCGGCAGCCGGTCGCTCAGCCGGAACCCGCACACCCGCTGGTAGCGGGCCAGGTGCGCGCGGTCCACGACGGCCGTGCTGGTCAGCGTGTCCTCGGGCAGCGTGCTGGGCCGCGGGAACGGCACCACGGACAGCGCCGCGCGCAGCATGCTCGGCATGTCAGGCCCCCAGCAGCGACTGGCCGCAGACCCGCACCACGTTCCCGGTCACCGCGGCCGAGCCCGGCGCGGCGAACCAGGCCACGGTCTCGGCGACGTCCACCGGCAGGCCACCCTGGGACATGCTGTTCATGCGCCGCCCGGCCTCGCGGATGAACAGCGGCAGCTTCGCGGTCATCGCGGTCTCGATGAAGCCCGGCGCGACCGCGTTCACGGTGATGCCCCGCGCCGCGAGCACCGGGGCCAGCGCGTGCACCCAGCCGATGACGCCGGCCTTGCTGGCGGCGTAGTTGGTCTGGCCGCGGTTGCCCGCGATGCCCGCGATCGAGGCGACGCCCACGATGCGGCCGCCGTCCGGGATCAGGCCCGCGTCCAGCAGCACCTGGGTGACCTGCGCCGGGGCGATCAGGTTGACCTTGAGCACGGCGTCCCAGCGGGCCGGGTCCATGTTCGCCAAGGTCTTGTCGCGGGTGATGCCCGCGTTGTGCACCAGCACGTCCAGGCGGCCGTGCCGCTCCCGCAGGTGGCCGGCCAGCCGCTGCGCGGCGCCCTCCCCGGTCAGGTCCAGCTGGTACGCCTCGCCGCGCACCTCGTTGGCGACCTTGGCCAGGTCGTCCCCGGCCGCGGGCACGTCCAGGCAGACCACGTGGGCGCCGTCGCGCGCCAGCACCCGGGCCATGGCCGCGCCGATGCCCCGCGCCGCGCCGGTGACCAGCGCGACCTTGCCCCGCAGATCGCCGCCTTCGGGCGCCGGGACGGCGGCCACCTCGATCGTCTGCCCGCTCACGTACGCCGACTTCGCCGACAGCAGGAAGTCGAGGGTGGAGCGCAGCGCTGCGGTGTCGGCGGCCGGGTGCACCCGGACCAGCTGCGCCGTGGTGCCCCGGCCGAACTCCTTGCCGACGCTGCGTACGAAACCGTCCAGGGCCTGCTGTGCGGCGGCCTGGCCGGGGTCGGCGACCGCGGCGAGCGGCAGGCCCAGCACGACCACGCGGCCGGCGGGGGTGAGCGCCCGCGCGACCGGGTGGAAGAAGTCGTAGAGCGCGCGCAGGCCGGCCGGGCCGGTGATGCCGGTGGCGTCGAAGACCAGCGCGTGGTGCTTACCGGCCTCCTCGCTCGACGCATACAGCTTGGCCAGCTCCTCGAAGCGCGGGCCGTCGGACGGGCCGACGAGCACCGGACCGGGGATGAGCGGGTCGCCCTCGCGGAACCGGGCCAGCTTCGGCGGATCAGGCAGGCCGAGCCGCTTGACTATCGCCCGCCCCGGCCCGGACCTTGCGAAACTTGTGTAACGGTCGCTCATGCGGTAGACCTTACTCGCGAGTAAGGTCGAACACCAGGAGGCTGTTGTGACTCAGAGTGTGCGCAAGGTGGCCGTCATCGGCGGCAACCGGATCCCGTTCGCCCGGTCCAACAGCAAGTACGCCCAGGCTTCCAACCAGGACATGCTCACCGCCGCGCTCGACGGGCTCGTCGCCCGCTACGGACTGTCCGGGCAGCGCCTCGGCGAGGTCGCCGCGGGCGCCGTGCTCAAGCACGCCCGCGACTTCAACCTGACCCGCGAGTCGGTGCTCGGCACCGGCCTCGACCCGGCCACCCCCGCCGTCGACCTGCAGCAGGCCTGCGGCACCGGTCTCCAGGCGATCACCTACCTCGCCAACAAGATCGCGCTGGGCCAGCTGGAGTCCGGCATCGCGGGCGGCGTGGACACCACCTCCGACGCGCCGCTGCAGCTCAACGAGCAGTTCCGCCGCGTGCTGCTGCGCCTCAACAGCGCGAAGAGCACCGGCGAGCGGCTCAAGGCGGCGCTGGCGCTGCGCCCGCTCCAGCCGTTCAAGCCCGAGCTGCCCCGCAACGCCGAGCCGCGCACCGGGCTGTCCATGGGCGAGCACGCCGCGATCACCGCCGAGCGCTGGGGCGTCACCCGCGCCGACCAGGACGAGCTGGCCCTCGACTCGCACCGCAAGCTCGCCGCGGCGTACGAGGCGGGATTCTTCGACGACCTGCTCACGCCGTACCTCGGCCTGACCCGGGACCAGAACCTGCGCCCCGACACCTCGCTGGAGAAGCTCGGCTCGCTCAAGCCCGTGTACGGCCTGCGCGGCAAGAACCCGACCATGACCGCGGGCAACTCCACCCCGCTCACCGACGGCGCCGCCGTCGTGCTGCTCGGCTCCGACGAGTGGGCCGCCGAGCACAGCCTGCCGGTGCTGGCGCACTTCGTCACCGCGCAGACCGCCGCCGTCGACTTCGTGCACGGCGACCCCGAGCCCGAGGGCCTGCTCATGGCCCCGGTGTACGCGGTGCCCCAGCTGCTGTCCCGGCTCGGCCTCAAGCTGCAGGACTTCGACTTCTACGAGATCCACGAGGCGTTCGCGTCGCAGGTGCTGGCGACCCTGGCCGCGTGGGAGTCCAACGGCCTGGGCACCATCGACCGGTCCCGCCTCAACGTGAACGGGTCCTCGCTGGCCGCGGGGCACCCCTTCGCCGCCACCGGCGGCCGTATCGTCGCCACCGCCGCCAAGCTGCTCGCCCAGCGCGGCTCCGGCCGCGCCCTCATCTCCATCTGCGCCGCCGGCGGCCAGGGCGTCGTCGCCGTCCTCGAACGCTGACCCGCCGTGCCCGGGTCCGTGCTGCAGTTTCGGGGAAACTGCAGCATCGGCGGCCTCTGCGAGCGCAGTTTCCCCGAAACTGGGGGCGCTAACGAATGGTGCCGGGTGGGGCGAGCCACTGGGCGGGCTGGCCGGTGGCCTTCTTGATGACGTCGAAGTCGCCGTCGTAGTGCAGGACGGTGAGGCCGTTCAGCTCGGCCGTCGCGGCGACCAGGAGATCTACGGGGCCGGCGCTGCGGTGCTGCCCATGCTGAGTGAGCAGATCCTGCACCTGTGCCGCTCGCTGGTAGACGTCGTCGGGCATCGGGAGCCAGGGGTAGGTCTCGCCGATCAACGCGAGGATCTTCTTGCGGTCGGCATAGGACCGCGCCGTGTGCAGGAACTCCAGCTCGGTGACGGCGCATATGCCCACCAGGCCCTGTTCTACCTGCTGATTCCAGCTGAGCGCCTCGGGCCCGCGCCGTAGCAGCCGGACCAGGGCGCTCGTGTCAACTAAGTAGTCAGCCGTCACGGCTTCGGACGATAGTTCTTCTTGTCCAGCAGCTCGTCGAAGTATCCGGTATCCGCCATCTGCCGCAACTCCTCCAGCGCACGCGCCCGCCGCAGGCTCGCGGCGGACTCCCGCAGGGCGGTGTTGACGGTGTCCTTCTTGGTCTTGGTGCCGAAGACCTCGGCGGCGTCGGCGAGCAGCTCCTCGTCGATGTCGATCAGCATCTTCGCCATCGGCTCCCCCTCGCGTACGCGATATATACGATCTCGCCAAGAAGTATATACGCGCGGCCGCGGGCTGGCCAGGGACGGGGATCGCTGCGTGCGAGAATGAGGCACGTGACGAAGCGCCCGCACGTACCGAATGTCCTGGCCACCCGCTATGCCTCCGCTGAACTGGTGACGCTGTGGTCGCCCGAGGAGAAGGTCCGCGCCGAGCGCCGGCTGTGGCTCGCGGTGCTGCGCGCCCAGCGTGATCTCGGCATCGCGCTGCCCGACGGCGTGATCGAGGCGTACGAGCGGGTGCTGGACCAGGTCGACCTGGACTCGATCGCGGCCCGCGAGCGGGTGACCCGGCACGACGTGAAGGCGCGCATCGAGGAGTTCAGCGAGCTCGCCGGGCACGAGCAGATCCACAAGGGGATGACCTCCCGCGACCTCACCGAGAACGTCGAGCAGCTGCAGATCCGCGACTCCTTGCTGCTGATCCGGGACCGGATCGTCGCCGCGCTGACCCGCATGGCCGCTCGTGCCACCGAGTACGACCAGACGATCATGGCGGGCCGCTCGCACAACGTGCCCGCGCAGGCCACCACGCTGGGCAAGCGCTTCGCGTCGGCCGCGCAGGAGATGCTGATCGCGTACGAGCGCCTCGACGAGCTGATCGCCCGCTACCCGCTGCGCGGCATCAAGGGCCCGGTAGGCACCGCGGCCGACCAGCTCGACCTGTTCGACGGCGACGCCGCGAAGGTCGCCGAGCTGGAGCGCCGGGTCGCCGGGCACCTCGGCTTCCAGCGGGTGCTCGACAGCGTCGGCCAGGTGTACCCGCGCTCGCTCGACTTCGACGTGCTGACCGCGCTGGCCCAGGCGGCGTCCGCGCCGTCGAGCCTGGCCACCACGATCCGGCTGATGGTCGGCCAGGAGCTGGCCACCGAGGGCTTCAAGCCGGGCCAGGTGGGCTCGTCGGCGATGCCGCACAAGATGAATACGCGCTCCAGCGAGCGCGTCAACGGCCTGGCCGTGATCGTGCGCGGCTACGCGAGCATGGCCGGGGAGCTGGCCGGCGACCAGTGGAACGAGGGCGACGTGTCGTGCTCGGTGGTGCGCCGGGTGGCCCTGCCGGACGCGTTCTTCGCGCTGGACGGCCTGTTCCAGACCTTCCTCACGGTGCTCGACGAGTTCGGCGCGTACCCTGCCGTGATCAACCGCGAGCTGGACCGCTACCTGCCCTTCCTCGCCACCACGAAGGTGCTGGTCGGCGCGGTCAAGAAGGGCGTCGGCCGGGAGACCGCGCACGAGGCCATCAAGGAGCACGCGGTCGCCGTGGCGCTGGCCATGCGCGAGCGCGGCCTGGCCGAGAACGACCTCTTCGACCGCCTCGCCGCCGACACCCGCCTGGGCCTGTCCCGCGCCGAGATCGACGCCCTGGTCGCCGACCGCTCCGCGTTCGTCGGCGCCGCCTCCGCCCAGGTCGCCGCCATCGTCGCCCAGGTCGAGAAGATCGCCGCCCAGCACCCCTCCGCCGCCGCCTACACCCCCGCCGCCATCCTCTAACCCCAAGGAAGGGCACCTTCTTAACGCTATGCGTAGAGGAAGGTGCCCTTCTTAACGCTTGCCGACGGCACGCACCCTCGCCCGAAAGCGGGAGGGGACTGCCCGGGCTCTGGCAGGCGCGGCGCGACCACGCCCCTGTCTCGGGCTGAGAGGATCATTTCCGTGGAGTTTCTGGGCGCCCTGCTGGTGGCGTTCGTGGCGATCTTCCCGGTGGAGCTGCCGGACAAGACGTTCGTGGCGACGCTGGTCCTGAGCACCCGCTACCCGCCGCTGCCCACCTGGCTCGGCGTGGTGGCCGCGTTCGGCGTGCAGTGCGTGATCGCGGTGGCCTTCGGCGCGCTGCTGACGAAGCTGCCCACCCAGCCGGTGCAGTTGGTCGCCGCGGCGCTGTTCGCGGTGGGCGCGTTCGTGCTGGCCCGGGGCGCGGGCAAGGCCGACGAGCAGGAGCATGAGCAGGAGGAGGAGTTCGCGGCCAAGGCGGCCGAGCCCAAGCGCGGCTGGCGGGCCGCGGGCGCGAGCTTTCTGGTGCTGTTCACCGCCGAGTGGGGCGACCTGTCCCAGCTGCTGCTGGCCGGGCTGGTCGCCAGCGGGCGGCCGGTGGTGCCCACGTTCCTCGGCGGCTGGCTCGGCCTGGCCACCGTGTCGGGTCTGGCGGTGCTGCTCGGCCGGTGGCTGTTGAAACGGGTGAAGCTGCGAGTCATCCGTTACGTCGGCGCGGGGGTCTGTGCGGTCCTGTCGGTCGTGACCTTGCTCTCAGCTCTGTGAAAGCAGTGAACTTGTGGGAGTTTCGGTGCTCCCCAGAATTCTTGCCGGTTACGCCTGCCGGTAATCTGAACCTGCCCGTGGCGGACAGGCAGACATAGAAAAAGTCAGGAGTTTCCCCGTGGCTCGCGTCGTGGTTGACGTCATGCTTAAGCCCGAGATCCTCGACCCGCAGGGGCAGGCCGTCGCGAACGCGCTGCCCCGCCTGGGCGTCAATGACGTCGCCTCAGTGCGTATCGGTCGCCGTGTCGAGATCGATTTCGCCGGAGAGGCCGACCTGGAGAGGGCCCGCGAGATCGCGGACAAGCTCCTGGCCAACCCGGTCATCGAGGACTACGAGATCCGGGTCGTCGAAGCCGCATGAGCAAGATCGGTGTGGTGACCTTCCCCGGTTCGCTGGACGACGGGGACGCGGCCCGTGCCGCGCGTATCTCCGGAGCCGAGGTCGTACGGCTCTGGCACGCCGACCCCGAGCTGCACGGCGTCGACGCCGTGGTGCTCCCGGGCGGCTTCTCCTACGGTGACTACCTGCGCTGCGGCGCGATCGCCCGGTTCGCGCCGGTGATGGAGGCCGTCGCCGACGCCGCGCGCGGCGGCATGCCGGTCATGGGCATCTGCAACGGCTTCCAGATCCTGTGCGAGGCCCACCTGCTGCCCGGCGCGCTCACCCGCAACCAGCACCTGCACTTCCGCAACCGGGACCAGTGGCTGCGGATGGAGAACACCGACACGGCGTGGACCAACCACTTCACCGACCGGCAGGAGATCCTGATCCCGGTGAAGAACGGCGAGGGCTGCTACGTGGCCGACCAGCGCACGCTGGACGAGCTGGAGGCGAACGGCCAGATCGTGGCGCGCTACATCCGCGGCAACCCGAACGGCTCGACCCGCGACATCGCGGCGATCCGCAACGAGGCCGGCAACGTGCTGGGCATCATGCCGCACCCAGAGCACGCCGTGGAGGCGCTGACCGGCCCCTCGCTGGACGGTCTCGGATTCTTCTCTTCGGTGCTCCGGCACCTGGCGGGGGCAGCAGCATGAGCGACATCACGATCGACACCGTCAAGGACGCCGAGGCGACCCCGGACGACCTCCAGCCGTACCTGGAGCTGGGTCTCAAGGACGACGAGTACCAGCGGATCAAGCAGATCCTGGGCCGCCGCCCCACCCAGTCCGAGCTGGCCATGTACTCGATCATGTGGAGCGAGCACTGCTCGTACAAGTCGAGCAAGGTGCACCTGCGCCAGTTCGGCGAGAAGGCGCCGCAGTCCGACCGCATGCTGGCCGGCATGGGTGAGAACGCGGGCGTCATCCAGGTGAGCGAGAAGCTCGCGGTCACCTTCAAGGTCGAGTCGCACAACCACCCGTCGTTCGTCGAGCCCTACCAGGGTGCGGCGACCGGTGTCGGCGGCATCGTGCGCGACATCCTCGCCATGGGCGCGCGCCCGATCCTGGTGATGGACTCGCTGCGCTTCGGTGCCGCGGACCACCCGGACACCCAGCGCGTGCTGCCCGGCGTGGTGGCCGGCGTCGGCGGCTACGGCAACTGCCTGGGCCTGCCCAACGTCGGCGGCGAGGTCTTCTTCGACGAGTGCTACCAGGGCAACCCGCTGGTCAACGCGCTCAGCCTGGGCGTGCTGCCGGTCGACGGCCTGCAGCGCAAGGAGGCCGACGGCCCCGGCAACATCGTGGTGCTGATGGGCGCCAAGACCGGCCGCGACGGCATCGGCGGCGTGTCGGTGCTGGCCAGTGCCACCTTCGACGACGCGTCGGAGCAGCGCCGGCCGAGCGTGCAGGTGGGCGACCCGTTCACCGAGAAGCTGCTCATCGAGTCCTGCCTGGAGCTGTACCAGGCCAAGCTGATCGTCGGCGTGCAGGACCTCGGCGGCGCGGGCCTGACCTGCGCGCTCACCGAGACCGCGGCGGCGGCCGGCACCGGCATGGACATCCAGCTGGAGAAGGTCCACCTGCGTGAGGCCTCGATGGAGCCGCACGAGATCCTGGCCAGCGAGTCGCAGGAGCGCATGCTCTTCATCGTGGAGCCGGCCAAGCTGGACGCGGTGCTCGGCATCGCCCAGCTGTGGGGCGTCATCGCCACCCCGATCGGCGTCGTCACCGACACCGGCCGGGTGCGGATCACGTTCCACGGCGAGACCGTGGTGGACGTGCCGCCGGGCAGCCTCGCCGACGACGGCCCGGTGTACGCCCGGCCGCTGCGCGAGCCCGCCGACCTGATCCTGCTGCAGGCGGACCGGGCCGAGACGCTGCCCCGCCCGCACCACGACTACCAGCTCAAGGACACGCTGCTCAAGCTCGCCGCGTCGCCGAACCTGTGCGACCGCGCCTGGGTGACCGAGCAGTACGACCGCTACGTGCTCGGCAACACGGTGCTGGCCCAGCCGGAGGACTCCGGCGTGGTCCGCCTCGACGAGGAGACCGGGCTCGGCGTAGCGCTGTCGCTGGACTGCAACTCCCGCTTCGCCCGCCTCGACCCGTACGAGGGTGCCAAGCTGGCCCTGGCCGAGGCGTACCGCAACGTGGCCGTCACCGGCGCGGAGCCGGTCGCGGTCACCGACTGCCTCAACTTCGGCTCGCCGGAGGACCCGGCGGTCATGTGGCAGTTCGCCGAGGCGGTGCGCGGCATCGCCGACGGCTGCCAGGAGCTGGGCATCCCGGTGACCGGCGGCAACGTCAGCTTCTACAACCAGACCGGCGCGATCGCGATCCACCCGACGCCGGTCGTGGGTGTGCTGGGCCTGCTGGAGAACGTGGCGCACCGCGTCCCGATGGGCTTCGCCCACGCCGGTGACGTGCTGGTGCTGCTGGGCGAGACCGGGCTGGAGCTGTCCGGCTCCGAGTGGGCCTGGGTGGCGCACGGCCACCTGGGCGGCCGCCCGCCGAAGGTCGACTTCGGCCGCGAGATGGCCATCGCCGCGTTCATGCAGCGTGCCGCCGAGACCGGCCTGGTCCGCTCGGCGCACGACCTGTCCGATGGCGGCCTGGCCCAGGCGCTGCTGGAGTCGGTGCTGCGCAAGGGCTTCGGCGCCACGGTCACCCTGCCCACCGACCTGGAGCCGTTCGTGTCGCTGTTCAGCGAGTCGGCGGGCCGGGTGCTGCTGACCGTGCCGGTGGGTCACCGCCAGGCGTTCGAGCAGCTGCTCGCCGAGCACGAGCTGCCAGCCACGGTGCTGGGCCAGGTCGACGACGAGGGCGCCGACCTGACGGTCATCGGGCACGGCGAGGCGGGCCGCTTCGCGGTGAGCCAGGCCGAGCTGCGCGAGGCCTTCTCCGGCGCGCTGCCGCGGCTCTTCGGCGCCGGTGAGCCGGGTGCGGCCGAGTCGCCGGTGAGCGCGGGTGCCGTCGCGGCGGCCGTGCTGACCGAGACCGTCGTCGTGGAGACCCCGGCCGAGACGGTCGTGGCGACCGAGTCGGTGCTGCTCGCCGAGGGCGAGCCGGTGGCACAGGCCGGCGAGGCCGGGCAGCCGGAGGGCGAGCAGCCCACCGACCAGCAGTAGGCAGCACCCCGACGGAAACACCTCGGGCGGCCTGCCCGGCGGCGGACACATGATCCGGCACCGGGCGGGCCGCCTTCAGTTTCGGGGAAAGTGCACGAGTCCGAACCGGCGCGGCCGCCAGTTTCGGGGAAAGTGCACGAACCCGAACCGGCGCGGCCGCCAGTTTCGGGGAAAGTGCAGCAATCCGAGCTGACGCGGCCGCAGTTTCGGGGAAAGTGCACGAATCCGAATCGGCGGGGCCGCAGCGTCCCCGAACCACCCCCGGCAGCGGCCTCCGCCCCCGTGCGGGGTGGTTGAGGAAGTTCCGAAAAGATCTTCGCAACCTCTCCCTCGGGTCGGGCGTGATGTCGCGACGGGCCGGACGGGCCCGGACCACCAGGGGAGCGACGGGGACATGGCTTCACAACGAGGCGACACGGGATCGGCCGGCCGCGCCGATTTCGAGGAGTGCTACGCGGCCCACTTCCACAGCCTGACGCTGCAGCTGAACGCGTACCTCGGCAACCTGACCGAGGCGCAGGACATGGTGCAGGAGGCGTTCTGCCGCGCGCTGGCGCGCTGGGACCGCATCGCCGGCTACCACGATCCGGCCGCCTGGGTGCGCCGGGTCGCCTGGAACCTGGCGACCAGCGGCTGGCGCAAGCGGCGCACGACGCTCAACTTCCTGCACCGGCAGCGGGAGGAGCAGGTGGCCGGGCCGAGCCCGGACCGGGTGGCCGTCACCCGTGCGCTGGCGAACCTGCCTGAGGCGCAGCGCCGCGCCTGCATCCTCTTCTACATCGCCCAGCTCTCCATCGCGGAGATCGCCGAGCAGGAGGACGTCGCTGAAGGCACCGTCAAGTCCTGGCTCCACCGCGGCCGCACCGCCCTCGCCGCCCAGCTCACCGAGGCCCGGAAGGAGCCGAACCATGTCTGAGTTCGACGATGACCTGCTCATGTCGGCCTTCGCCGAGTACCGGTCCGAGACCAACCCGCAGATCAAGCCCACCGGTACGGGCGCCGCGTACCAGACCGTGCGCTACCGCAAGCGGGTCCGCACCACCGCCGTGGCGGCCTGCGCGCTGACGGCGGTGCTGGTCGGCGGCGGGGCGTTCGCCTCGTTCACCGGCAACCAGGGCGTCGCGCCGCAGCCGGGCGCCAGCTCGGCCGCCCCGTCGGCAGTCGCGTCGCCCTCGCCGTCCGCCTCGCCGTCGGCGTCACCTTCGCCGTCCGCCTTGCCGAGCCCCGCGATCGCGACGTCCCCGCCGCCGCCCGGCAGCGAGCTGCACGGCCTGGAGGACGCCACGCTCGACCTGCCGGTCCGCAAGGTCGGCCGCGAGCACTGCCCCAGCGGCAGGGTGAAGTTCCGCGACGGCAAGGCCGGGGAGTACACCCGGATCGCCGACGTGATCAGCGTCGACATCGACGGTGACGGCGTGTTCGAAGAGGTCGCGCTGATCACCTGCCGTTCGGGCGAGGGCGCTTTCGGTCAGGTGATCGCGCTGCGCCCCAGCGGCTCCGGCCGGTTCGACACGATCGGCGTCGTGATCGAGATCGAGCCGTCGGTGGGTGCTGGGAGCCAGCGGATCGAGAACGTCAAGCGGATCAAGCCCGGCAAGCCCGGTGAGATCCTGGTCGAGGTCGGCAACCACGAGACCACGTACACGGACGAGAACCGGCTCAAGGGTGTCTTCCAGTGGCGCGGCTACCGCTGGAACGGCACGAAGTTCGCGCAGAGCAGCGGCCCGACGACGTTCGCCTGAGCCGGAACGCGGCGGCCCCGGAAGCCTGGCTTCCGGGGCCGTCTCGCGGGTCAGGCCGGGTAGGTCTGGGCGGCCCGCTCGGCCTGGCTCAGCCAGCCCCGCTCCACCATCGTGTCCAGCACGGACTCCCAGGCCCGGCGCGGATCGGCGTCGGCTTCCGGGGCCAGCGGCACCGCCAGCACGGCGGCCTCGGCGACGGACAGCTGGGCCACCGGCTTGCCGAAGCGCGTCTGCGCCGCGGTGGCGAGGCCGGCCGTGCCGCGGCCGAAGTCGGCGTTGTTCAGGTAGAAGCCCAGCAGCTCGGTGCGGGTGTACCGGTCTTCGAGCTTCGACGCCATGATGCCGACGCGCCAGCTCGACACGTCGTCGCCGGCCACTGCCGCCGCGGCGTAGCGCCGGGTGATCAGGGAGCCCGACCAGGGCCGGAACGGGTCCTCGTAGAAGTCGGGATCGACGGCCGCGACGAAGGTGTTGAGCACCGGCATGGGCACCTCGCGCAGGTCCACGACGGCATGCTGGGGCCGGAGTTCTCCCGGCTCGGGCACGCTGGCGTAGAACTGTACGGCGGCCACCGCGGCGAAGAGCACGATGAACACGTCGATCGCGACGATCGCGGTGATGATCCGGCGGCGCCGGCTCCATCGGGGCGGGGACTCCTGCACCACATCGACCATGGTCATGCGCCCACCCTAGACGCGGCGCGGTGGCGCCGCCGTCCCGTCAGTGGGTGATCTGCTTCGGGAACACCAGCCCGGCGCGGGTCGCGGCGCTCAGCAGGCCGCGCTCCACCATGGTGTCCAGCACCCGGTGCCAGGCCTGCTCGACGTGGGTCGAGCCCGCCCCGACGTGCACCGCGACCAGCGCGGCCTCGGCGAGGGTGAGGTCGCGCGGATCCTTGCCGGCGTACCACCGGGCCGCCTCGGTGAGGCCGGTCGCGCCGGTGTCGAAGCGTGCCGTGGTCAGGTAGAAGCCGAGCAGGTCGGGCTTGGAGTACCAGTCCTCGAGCTTGTGCGCGGCGACGCGCACCCGCCAGCTGTCCAGCTCGGACTCGTCGAGTCCCATCGCGGCCACCGCGTACTTCTTCGTGATCAGCGTGGACGGCCAGATCAGGCCGGTCGCCTGGTCGTGGAAGCCGGGGTCGACGGCCGCGACGAAGGCGTCGGCGACGCCGGGCGGCAGATTCGTCACCCGGATCGGGTGCGTGGTGGCGAAGCGCTCCTTGGGCATCGGCACGTCGGCGTAGTAGTACTGCATCCCGCCGTAGGCGACGCCTGCCAGCAGCACCAGCGCCGCGGCGAGACCGGCGAGCCGGAGCAGGCGGTTCGGCTTCGGCGGCGGCAGCGGCGCCGAGCGCGGAAGGTCGACAATGGACACTCCCACACGGTAAACGTATCGACGGCTGTGCGCAGCCCCGCAGGCTCAGGCCAGCAGTTTCCGCGGTCCGGGGCCCTGCGCGGCCAGCTGGTCGCCCGGGTTGTAGAGCGCGCAGGACTGCAGGGACAGGCAGCCGCAGCCGATGCAGCCGTCCAGGGTGTCGCGCAGGCGCTCCAGCAGCGCGATCCTCGCGTCGAGGTCGGCCCGCCAGCGCGCGGACAGCCGCGTCCAGTCCGCCTTGGTGGGGGTACGCCGTTCCGGCAGCTCGGCCAGCGCCTCCCGGATCCGCTCCAGGGACACGCCGACCTGCTGCGCGATCCGGATGAACGAGACGCGGCGCAGCTCGCTGCGCTCATAGCGGCGCTGGTTGCCGCCGGTGCGCACGGAGTGGATCAGGCCGCGCTCCTCGTAGAAGCGCAGCGCCGACGGGGCCACCCCGCTCCGGGCCGACAGCTCGCCTATCGTCAGCAGCGTCACACCAGGCTTCACGATCCCCCGCCTTGAGTTCAAGTGCACTTTAACTTGCACCCTACTCTCATGGCTGTCATCGAAGTGGAACCGCTGCTCACGCGGTTGACCGGGGACGAGAAGCACGCGCCGAGCGCGTACTCGACCCTGGACGTGCTCTGGGTCCTCTACGACCGGGTGCTGCGGGTGGACCCGGACCGCCCCGACGACCCCGACCGGGACCGTTTCCTGCTCTCCAAGGGCCACGGCCCGGCCGCGTACTACGCCGTGCTGGCCGCCAGGGGCTTCTTCCCGCCGGACTGGCTCGACGACCTGGCCGGGGCGGACAGCCCGCTCGGCCACCACCCGGACCGGCTGCGCGTGCCCGGCGTCGAGATCAGCTCGGGCTCCCTGGGGCACGGGCTCGGCCTCGGCGTGGGCACCGCGCTCGGGCTGCGGGCCCAGGGCCGCCTGGCACCGCGGGTGTACGTCCTGCTCGGCGACGCGGAGCTGGACGAGGGCAGCAACCACGAGGCCATCGCGTACGCCGGCGCGACCGGCCTGGACACCGTCACCGCGCTCGTGATCGACAACCAGTCGGCCTCGCACGGCTGGCCGGGCGGCATCGCGTCCCGGTTCACGGTGCACGGCTGGACCGCGGTCACCGTGGACGGCCGCGACCACGACGCCATCGCCGCCGGGCTGGCGCAGGCACGGGAGGGCGCGCCGCACGTCGTCGTGGCGCGCGTCGAGCAGAAGGGGATCTGATCATGCGAGAGGCGTTCGTCGACACCATGTCCCGGCTGATCGAGGAGGACCCGCGCACCGCGCTGGTGCTGGCCGACATCTCGGCCGCCGCGTTCGAGCCGGTCGCCCTCAAGCACCCCGACCGGGTGCGCAACGTGGGCATCCGCGAGCAGCTCATGATCGGCGTGGCGGGCGGGCTGGCCCTCACCGGGCTTCGGCCGGTCGCGCACTCCTACGCCACGTTCCTGATCGACCGGGCGTACGAGCAGATCAAGCTCGACCTGGCTCACCAGGGCGTCGGCGCGGTGCTGGTCAGCGTGGGGGCCTCCTACGACGGCTCGACCGCGGGCTACACGCACATGTCACCGATGGACGTGCAGCTCATCGACACGCTGCCCGGCTGGACCGTGCACGTGCCCGGCCATTCGGGCGAGGTCGCGCCGCTGCTGGCGGCCGCGATGCCCCACGACGACCCCGTCTACCTGCGGCTGTCGACCCAGGTCAACGACATCGCGTACGCCGACGCGCACCTGCTGCGGCCGGTGCGCCACGGCTCGCGGGCGCTGGTCGTGGCGGTCGGGCCGATGCTGGCGCCGGTGCTGGAGGCGACGCGGGGGCTGGACGTCACGGTGGCGTACACCCACACCCCCCGCCCCTTCGACACCACCGGCCTGCGCGCCCTGGCCGGCTCCGGCAACGTGGCCCTGGTCGAGCCGTACCTGGCCGGCACCTCGGCCCACGTGGTCAGCGAGGCCCTGTCCGACCGCGCCCATCGCCTGCTCAGCCTCGGCGTGGGCCGGGTCGATCTCCACGCCTACGGCACACCGGCCGACCACGCCCGGCGCCACGGCCTCGACCCGACGGGCCTCCGCGCCGCCCTGACCACCTGGCTCTGAACCGGCTGATCCGCCGACGCCAACCCCGGCCCGGCTCCATCCCCGCCCGGTTCGGCGCCGGTCGGTTCCACCCGGCCTGGCTCCACCGCGGTCTGGCTCCACCGCGGTCTGGCTCCACCCGCGGCCGGGTTTCGCCGCCGTCCCTGCCAAGATCGGTGGTTCGTGTCCAAAACTGCGGTTGGGCCGCACTTTTGGACACGAAAGCCCGATCTTGACCACCACCGGCGGGCCGCATCTCGCTCCCCGCGAGCGACCGCAAAGCAAGATCGCGACGATCTTGCGCGAACTGTTAGGGATATGCCCGATAAGGGCGTGTCATCCCCACAGTCCATGCAAGATCGCCGCGATCTTGGTGGTGGGTGCGGGCGGGTCAGCCGCGGGTGTGGTGGCCGAGCATGTGGACCTGGCCGGTGCCTTCGACGATGTCGCCGACGTGCCAGCATTCGACGCCGCGGCCGGTCAGGAGGGCCATGGCGCGGTCGGCGTCGGCGGCGGAGACCACCGCGAACATGCCGACGCCCATGTTGAAGGTCGACTCCAGGTCGGCGGTGTCGATGCGGCCCTTGCGCTGGATGAGGTCGAAGATGGGCTGGGGGGCCCAGGTGGAGCGGTTGACGATGGCGTCGACGTGCTTGGGAAGCACGCGGACCAGGTTGCCGGGGATGCCGCCGCCGGTGACGTGCACGAGTGCGTGCACCTCGCACTCGGCGATCAGGGTCAGGCAGTCCTTGGCGTAGATCTTGGTCGGGGTGAGCAGCTCCTCGCCGAGGGTGCGCTGGTCGCCCAGGTCCTCGATGACCGAGTCGAGCTTGAGCCGGGCCTGGCCGAGCAGCACGTGGCGGACCAGCGAGTAGCCGTTGGAGTGCAGGCCGGAGGAGCGCATCGCGATGACCGCGTCGCCGACCTGGACCCGCTCGGCGCCCAGGATCGCGTCCTCCTCGACGACGCCCACGCCGTTGGCGGAGAGGTCGTACTCGTCCGGGCGCATCAGGCCGGGGTGCTCGGCGGTCTCGCCGCCCAGCAGCGCGCAGCCGGCGTACCGGCAGCCGTCGGCGATGCCCGCGCCGATCTCGGCGATGCGGTCCGGCACGACCTCGCCGCAGGCGATGTAGTCGAGCAGGAACAGCGGCTCCGCGCCGCACGCGACCAGGTCGTCGACGACCATCGCGACCAGGTCGATGCCGACCGTGTCGTGGATGTTCATCTGCTGCGCGATGGCCAGCTTGGTGCCCACGCCGTCGGTCGACGAGGCCAGCACCGGGCTCTTGTACTTCGACGTGTCGAGCTTGAACAGGCCGGAGAAGCCGCCGAGGCCGCCCAGCACCTCGGGGCGGTGCGTACGCGCGACCTTGTCCTTCAGCATCTCCACGGCCCGGTCGCCGGCGTGGATGGACACGCCCGCGTCGGCGTAGGTGACGGTGCGCCGCCGGTTGGTGCTGCCCTCCGCCGTCCACAGCTGACGGTTGCCGTTCTCCGGCTGCCCGGAGACGGGGCGCTCGGTCACGTGCGTCACGGTTCTTCTCCTCTTTGTGCGCGGCACCGGCTTTTCAGGGAAGGGTGTCGGTGCCGTGACGAGTGGTGCTTTAGGACCGGCTCAGTTCCGTCGTCGGCGCTGAGGGCTGGTCGCCGGTGCGCTCCTCGGGCCCGACGCGGCGGCCGACCCCTTCGAGCACGTGCTTGCCGATGAGGTTGGCGGCCGGCAGCTTGATCGGGTACTCCCCGTCGAAGCAGGCCCGGCACAGGCGGTTCTTCGGCTGCTCGGAGGCGGCGATGAGCCCCTCGAGCGACACGTAGCCGAGCGAGTCGGCACCGATGGAGCGGCGGATGCCCTCCAGGTCCGTGCCGTTCGCCAGCAGTTCGGCGCCGGTGGCGAAGTCGATGCCGTAGAAACACGGCCACTTCACCGGCGGAGAGGAGATGCGTACGTGAACCTCCAGCGCGCCCGCCTCGCGCAGCATGCGCACGATGGCGCGCTGCGTGTTGCCGCGCACGATGGAGTCGTCGACCACGACGAGGCGCTTGCCCCGCACGTTGTCGCGCAGCGGGTTCAGCTTGAGCCGGATGCCCAGCTGACGGATGGTCTGCGAGGGCTGGATGAAGGTCCGCCCGACGTAGGCGTTCTTCACCAGGCCCATCCCGTACGGGATGCCGGAGGCCTCGGCGTAGCCGATCGCGGCCGGCGTGCCCGACTCGGGGCTCGGGATGACCAGGTCGGCCTCGACCGGGTGCTCCTTGGCCAGGCGACGGCCGATCTCCACCCGGGTCGAGTAGACGTTGCGGCCGGAGATGGTCGCGTCCGGCCGGGCCAGGTAGACGTACTCGAACAGGCAGCCCTTGGGGTCCGGCGCGGCGAAGCGCTGCGAGCGCAGCCCGTACTCGTCGATGGCGATCAGCTCGCCGGGCTCGACCTCGCGGACCACGGACGCGCCGACGATGTCCAGCGCGGCCTGCTCGCTCGCGACGACCCAGCCGCGCTCCAGGCGGCCGAGCATCAGCGGGCGCACGCCGTGCGGGTCGCGCGCCGCGTAGAGGGTGTTCTCGTCCATGAAGACGAAGCTGAAGGCGCCCTCGACGGTCGGCAGCACCTCCATCGCGGCGGCCTCGACGGACAGGTCGGGCCGGCCCGCCAGCAGCATGGTGACCAGGCCGGTGTCGTTGGTCGAGCCCTGCCGGTCCATGCCCAGCTCGTCGGCGCGGCGGGCCAGGTCGGCGGTGTTCACCAGGTTGCCGTTGTGGGCCAGCGCGATGGTGGTGCCGGCGCTGGTCGACTGCAGCGTCGGCTGGGAGTTCTCCCAGGTCGAGTCGCCGGTGGTCGAGTAGCGCGCGTGCCCGATCGCGAGGTGCCCGCGCAGGCTGGCCAGGGTCGGCTCGTCGAAGACCTGGGCGACCAGGCCGATGTCCTTGTAGACCACGACTCCGGAACCGTCGCTGACCGCGATCCCCGCCGCCTCCTGGCCGCGGTGCTGCAGTGCGTACAGGCCGAAGTAGGTGAGCTTCGCGACCTCTTCACCAGGGGCCCAGACACCGAAGACGCCGCATGCGTCTTGCGGGCCTGGCCGGTGGGGGTCGAGTTCGTGGCTCAACCGGCCGTCGCCTCGGGGCACCTGCTGCTCCTTGCGCTTGTCGCTTCAGTAGCTGGTTGATGCCCTGCTCGCCAAAGCCGGCATCGATGGTGTGTGTCGGCGTCGGGCGGCGATTGCCGCCGCAGCTCAGTGTACGTGACCGGCAGGGGTGGACACCCCGGTGCCCGGCCCGCGCGACACGTGACTGAATCCAGGGTTACCAGTCTGCCAGGCCTAGACGATCGGGAAAAGAGCCCCGATATCGGAGCGAATGCCACTGGCCCGAATCCGCCCATCGGCCACCGCCGCCGCCCAATCCACGCGTCCGGCGGCTAGCTGAAGAAACGTGACCGGATCGGTCTCGACCAGGTTCGGGGGCGTACCACGGGTGTGCCTTGGCCCTTCGACGCACTGAATCGCACCGTATGGGGGAACCCGCACCTCCACCGAACGGCCAGGAGCGGTCGTCGCAAGATGTGCCAAGAGTGCCCTAACCGCATCGCGAAGCGTCAAACGTTCCGGGACCCGGCCTGTGGCCAGGGAGTCGAGGGCTTCGGCCACCGCCGGGGATATATCAGGCGAGGGGGACATAAGCGGACGATACAAGATGACTTTTACTCATTATGTACGGGCCCTGGGTCGCGCAATCCTTCCTTCGCAAGGCATAGTTGCGGGCGGTGTATTCCCGCAGCGCCCCCCACACCCCGCTCGCTGTGGGATATCGAGGAGCTTGGAAGGCGGTGGCCGTGACTACCCAGCGACGGTCCTGGTTGGCACGCGTCGGAGTGGTAGCGATGGTGTCGCTCGGCACACTCGTCGGCGTCTCCGCTCCCGCTTCGGCGGCCACCACGGTCACGGCAGGCTCGGTCTCCGTCGAGGCCGGCGGCAGTGAGAAGTCGGTCACCGTCACGGTGACGGTCGGCAACGACGGCCCGGACCAGGATCTGACGAACGTCGAGATCAAGATCGATAACCTGCCTGGCGGAGTGAGCTGCACCTCCGGTTGCAACACGCCTTTCACTGTGGTCAAGGGCTCAAGCGCCCCGCGCGTGGTCAAGATCAAGGCCAGCTCCAGTGCCGCTGCCGGTAGCTCGTCGGCGTCGGTGCGGGTCGGCGATCTGACTACCAACATGCAGATCACCGTGACCGAGAAGCAGGCCGAGACGACCGGCGAGATCGCCGGGCAGGTGGTGGACGTCTCCACGGGCAAGACCATCGGTGGGGCGATCGTGATGCTCTCGGACGGTGACTCCAAGGAGTTCACCAAGACGGCCGACAGCGCGGGCCGCTTCAGCTTCAAGCCGACCGCCAGCAACCCGATCGCGCCCGGCATGATCGTGATCACCGCGCAGAAGGACCCGTACGAGCCCAGGAGCATCAACTTCAACCTCGGCAACGGCCAGAGCAAGAAGGACGTCCGCGTCTCCATGACGAACACGGCGGCCACGGCGTCGCCGACCGCCGAGGCGACGCCGAGCGACCTGGCCAGCGCGCTGCCCGAGGAATCGGGTCTCACCGAGGAGAGCCCCGGTGAGGCCGTGGACGTCTCCGGCGACCAGAAGGACGAAGAGGGCGGCCTGGACAGCATGACCTGGATCATGATCATCCTGGGCGGTCTGCTCGTGGCGCTGGGTATCGGCGCGATCGTGCTGCTGGTGATGAAGCGCGGCGGCGACGACGATGACGACGACGAGGATGACGAGGACGACGACGACGAGCCGGTGCGCGGCCGTCCGGGCGTGCGTCCCGGCCAGCCCGTGCGCGCCGGAGCGGGTGCGGGCGTCTACGGCGGCGCCGGTGGCGGCACCTACGGCCGTCCCGCCGACCCGACCATGGTGGCCCGGCCCGGCGCGGGTAACGACGCGACCGTGATGCACCGCCCCGGCGAGTACGGTGGCGTGCCGCAGCAGCGCGGCGCCCAGCAGCCCTACGGCTCCCCGGCCGCCACCCAGCAGTACGGCGGCTACGGCTCGCCGGTGGCCCCGACCAGCGGTTACAGCGGCGGCCAGCCCAGCTACGACCAGGCCGGCTACGGCGCTCCGCAGGGCGGTTACGGCTCGCCCGCGGCGCCGACCAGCGGCTACGGCAACCCGGCACCGACCAGCGGCTACGGCAGCCCCGCCCCGACCAGCGGTTACGGCGGCAGCCCGGCCGGTGGCTACGGCTCGCCCGTGGCTCCGACCAGCGGCTACGGCGGCGGCCAGCCCGGCTACGGCGACCAGGGCGGCTACGGCCAGCAGCCCGGCGGGTACGGCCAGCAGGGCGGCGGCTACGGTGCCCAGCAGGGCGGCTACGGCCAGCAGCAGGGCGGCTACCAGGGCCAGTACGACGAGCCCACGCACTACGCGGGCCCGACCTCGGGCGGCAGCTACGGCGCGAACCAGGGCGGCTACGGCCAGGACCAGCAGGGCGGTTACGGCCAGCAGCAGGGCGGGTACGGGCAGGACTCGTACGGCGCCCAGCAGGGCGGCTACGGCCAGCAGCAGGATCCGTACGGCAGCCAGCAGGGCGGTTACGGCCAGCAGCAGAACGGCTACGGCCAGGACTCGTACGGCACTCAGCAGGGCGGCTACGGCCAGCAGCAGGATCCGTACGGCAGCCAGCAGGGCGGGTACGGCCAGCAGCAGAACGGCTACGGCCAGGACCCGTACGGCAGCCAGCAGGACGGCTACGGCCAGCAGAACGGCTACGGCGACGACCGGCGCGGCAACCGCGGCGACCGCCGGCTCGACTGGCTGGACGACTGACCCGCCCCACTTGCCACATCAAAGCTCCCGGCACGCTGTTCCGACAGCATGGCGGGAGCTTTGATCATGGAAAAAGGGCGCGCGGTTTGCTGGAATGGGCGGGTGGCCGGTGTTGGCGGCATGCGGGGGCTTGCCTCCGTGCCGGGGTACGTCGTGATGCAGCCGACGACGCTGTGCAATCTGGACTGCGTCTACTGCTACCTGCCCCTGCGCGCGGCGGACCGGCGGATGCCGGTGGCGGTGGCCGAGGCGGTGGCGGCCGACGCGAACGTCTGGGCGGCCGCGGGCCGCTTCTCCGTGGTCTGGCACGGCGGTGAGCCGCTGGCGGCCGGCCGCGAGCACCTGACGGCGCTGATGGCCCCGTTCGCGGCGGGCGTGGAGCAGCACGTGCAGACCAACGCCACGCTGGTCGACGACGCGTGGTGCGAGTTCTTCGCCGCTCGCGGGGTGCGGGTGAGCGTGAGCGTGGACGGCCCCGAGGACCTCAACGGGCAGCGGGTGTCGCGCGCGGGGCGGCCGGCGTACGACCGGATCGAGCGGGGGATCGGGGCGCTGCGGCGGCACGGCCTGCCGTATGCGGCCCTGTGCGTGGTCAGCGACCCTCGGCCGGGCCTGGCGGCCCGGCTGTACGCGTACTTCCTGGAGCTGGGCTGCGACACGCTCGGCGTCAACATCGAGGAGCGCGAGGGGGTCAACGAGCGCGCCAACGGGCATGACGCGGCCGCCGTGCGGGCCTTCTGGGCCGAACTGGCCGCGGCATGGCGCGCCGACCCGCGCATCCACCTGCGCGAGCTCGAGTGGAGCCTGCGCTACCTGGGCGCGGTGCTGGACGGCACCGACGGCGGGCTGCTGCCGCGCACGCTGGACCCCATTCCGACGATCGGGTATGACGGCGCGGTGGTGCTGCTCTCGCCGGAGCTGGCCGGGTTCCACGATCCGGTGTACGGCGACTTCGCCAGCGGTAACGTGCTCACCAGCCCGCTGTCGGCGCTGCTGGGCAGCGCTTCGACCGGCTGGGTGCCGGAGTTCCTCGACGGGATCGAGGCGTGCCGCGCGTCCTGCCCGTACTTCGGCTTCTGCGGTGGCGGGCACGCCGCCAACCGCTACTTCGAGCACGGACGGTTCGACGGCACGGAGACCGAGCACTGCCGTAACAGCAAGATCAACCTACTGGAGGGAGTGCTCGACCATGTCCGACGACACTGACCGCCTGGCCGACCGGATCCTGGACGCCCGCGCCGAACTCGCTCCCCTGCTGGAGGAGGCGCGGCTGGCACGGTTGGCCCGTTCTGAAGGGCCAGGCACGGACGGCGGCGCCGTCTGTGCCTGGAACCACTTCGAGAACATCCCGACCTTCTTCAACTGGAACAACCGGCCGCGCTGAGCGGCGGCGTCACAGGAAGATCAGCGGCGGGGAGTCCAGTCCTTACCGTCGTCGTCATCGTCATCGTCGTCGACGGCGTAATTCGCGTACGGGTCGTACGGATCGCGCTCGTCGTCGTCGTGATCCTCGGCAACAGTACTGCCGCTGCCGCTGCTGAGCTCGTTACCTCCGAGCTCGCGCTGCAAGGCGGCGAGGTCGGTGTTCGGGGAGTGGTACTTCAACTCCCGGGCCACCTTAGTCTGCTTGGCCTTAGCTCGGCCGCGCCCCATGGCCGACCCCCTCGCACATGAATGACGGGGCTACCCGAAGGCGGGCCCCGATGACGTCAGACATCTCTCGTGGGTCATACGGTACATGGGAGGAGGGCACTTCGGCATCTCGGGTTACCGGGTGTCTGACAGCACATCGGAACCTGTCCGTTTTATGACTGGTAAGGAGTATATCGCTCCCCAGTAATAACGGGCCACTCGACGGACGAAGCCCCCGCTCGCGCTGTTTCAGCAGCTCGGCGGGGGCTTCGATCATGAAAGGGGTCAGACCCGAATGGTCCGCAGACGGCCCACCTCGGCGATGCGCTGCTCGGCGAGGCGGTCCGCCGCGGCGGCCGGAGAGATGCCCTCGGCGTCCGCCGTTTCCAGGATTCGCTTCGTCGTGTCGTAGATCTTGGTGGCACGCAGCTTGGCCCGCTCGAAGCTGAACCCGTCGATCTCGTCCGCGACCTGGATCACGCCGCCCGAGTTGACCAGGTAGTCGGGCGCGTACAGGATGCCGCGGTCGAGCAGCAGCTTCTCGATGCCGCCGTGCGCGAGCTGGTTGTTGGCCGCGCCGGCCACGATCTGGGCCTTCAGGGCGGGCACCGTGTCGTCGTTGAGCGCGCCGCCCAGCGCGCACGGCGCGTAGACGTCGATGTCGCCGGCGACCAGCGCGGTGGCGTCGGCGACCAGGCTGATCTGCGGGTAGGTGGCCCTGGCCCACTCCAGCGCCTTCGGGTGCACGTCGGTCGCCACGACCTCGGCGCCGTCCTCGATCAGGTGAGCGGTCAGGTACTTGCCGACCTTGCCCAGCCCGGCCACGCCGACCCGGCGGCCCTTGAGCGACGGGGTGCCCCAGCGGTGCTCGGCCGCGGCGCGCATGCCCTGGAAGACGCCCCAGGCGGTGAGGACCGACGAGTCGCCGGCGCCGCCGTACTCGACGCTGCGGCCGGTCACGAACTTCGTCTCGCGGGCCACCACGTCCATGTCCTGGACGTAGGTGCCTACGTCGCACGCGGTGTAGTAGCGGCCGCCGAGGGACTCGACGAACCGGCCGTACGCCCGCAGCAGCTGCTCGGACTTGATCTGCTCCGGGTCGCCCCAGATGACGGCCTTGCCGCCGCCGAGGTCGAGCCCGGCGAGGGCGTTCTTGTACGCCATACCCCGGGAGAGGTCGAGCACGTCGTGCAGCGCCTCCTCCTCCGTGGCGTACGGGTAGAAGCGCGTGCCGCCCAGGGCGGGCCCGAGCGCCGTCGAGTAGATGCCGATGATGGCCTTCAGGCCGCTGGCCCGGTCCTGGCAGAACACGACCTGTTCGTGACTGCCGTCGGTGAATACGCCCACTGCTGGCTCCAGGTGACTCCGATGGCCCTTGTGGGGCCGATCCGTTCTCGGTGTTTCCGAGGGGTCGGGCGACGCCGCGGTAGCGACGCTCCCGCTGACAGCCTAATCGTGGGAGGATCGCGAGGTGCCGTCACAGTTCGCCGCGTACCTGAGGGTCTACGAGCCGCTCACCGCGTTCGCGCCGGAACGTGAACGATTCTGGCGCCGCTACGTGGACGAGGGGCGCGCCATCGGCGTGTCCGACGGGCCCGGCCGCCAGCGGGCGACCGTGCTGGAGGCGCTCGGTGCGGGCTGGTCGCGCCTGCCCGACCTGCCCGATGAGGCATATGTCATGCAGGGGCTGACCGGCCAGGCCGAGGTGCCCCTGGTCTGCCCGTGGAACCTGCGGGTTCGGGTCGCCGAGGCCGCGCTGCAGGCCCGGGACGGGGTGCCGCAGGTGCTCGCCGACGCCTTCGTGCCGCCGGTGCTGGTCGACCTGGCGCAGACCGTGGTCGGGCAGACCCGGGCCGAGGACCGGATGCACGAGCAGGTGGCCACCTGGGGCGTGCCGCTGCGCTGGTTCGTGCTGGTCTCGCCGGCCGAGCGGGACCTGGTGCTGGAGCCGTCGCGCCGGGTGCTGCGCTACCGCACGGAGATCGGCAAGGCCCGGCAGCGGGCGCACAAGGGGCTGCGGGTGCTCCGCCGCACCCTGGGCGACGTGCCGATCACCGACTCGCTGCGGGAGACCGCGCGCTGGCTGGAGTCGTTCCACCCGGGGTCGGTGATCGAACTCGACTACGGCGGCCTGACCGCGCTGCTGTCGGAGGACGCGCTGCGCGACGACGACTCGGTCGAGTTGGTCGCCACGGGCCTGGCGGGGCTGGAACGGGAGGACGGCGACGCCGCCACGGCCGCGTATGAGCAGCTCGTGCAGCGGTGGCGGGCCATCCAACTGCTGGAGCGCAGCAACTGACGGTAGGTAGCGCGCGGGTCACCTGGGGTGATCGAAAGCTATGAAATTACTGTCTTCATCCGCTAAAAGCAGACATGTCGTTCATTCATCATCCGTCCATCCACGGACCTTCACCCGTTCGGCCCATGTCGGACATCGGGGACTAGCCGGACTATGGGTAGCGCGTTGACCGGCGGGACCCCGGTCTTCGTCTATAGGTACTTGTGGAGGAGTGACCGCATGGCGTCGCGTACGCACGAACCAGAACCCCTGCTCACCCCGGCAGAGGTTGCGTCGATGTTCCGCGTCGACCCGAAGACCGTCACCCGGTGGGCCAAGGCGGGCAAGCTCAGCGCTATTCGTACGCTGGGTGGCCACCGCCGCTACCGCGAGTCGGAGGTGCGTGCTCTGCTCCAGGGTCAGATCCCGCACCAGCGTCAGGGCGACTGAACCGAGACAACTGAACATACGAAGAAGGGCGCTCCCCCCAGAGCGCCCTTCTTCTTTGCCTTCCGCCGGTCAGGGCACCAGCGCGCCGTCGCGGAGGGTGACGACGCGGTCGGCCATGTCCATCAGGGCCGAGTCATGGGTGGCGACCAGGGCGGTCATGCCGCGGGCGTGCACCAGGGCGCGCAGCAGGTCCATGATCTGGCGGCCGGTCTCCGAGTCGAGCTGGCCGGTCGGCTCGTCCGCGATCAGCAGCTGCGGGTCGTTGGCCAGCGCGCGGGCCACCGCCACGCGCTGCTGCTGGCCGCCGGACAGCTCGTACGGCCGCTGGTTGGCGTGCGCGCCGACGCCGACCAGCTCCAGCAGCACCGCCACCCGCTGGTCCCGCTCGGCCGGGCGCACCTTGGCCAGGCGCAGCGGCACGCCCACGTTCTCGGCCGCCGACAGGATCGGCACCAGCCCGAACGACTGGAACACGAAGCCGATCACGTCCCGGCGCAGCGCCACCAGCTGCGGCTCGGCCGCCGAGGTGACCTCCTGCCCGGCGATGAAGACCTTGCCCGAGGTCGGCCGGTCCAGCCCGCCGATGATGTTGAGCAGCGTCGTCTTGCCCGCGCCCGAGCGGCCGCGCACGGCGACCAGCTCGCCGCGCGCGGCGGTGAACGAGACGTCGCGCACCGCGTGCACGACCTTGCCCGCCCGGCCGAAGTCGCGGGACACGTTCTCGACCCTGACCAGCTCGTCAGCCACGGCGCACCTCCACACGGTCGGACTCCAGGGTGAGCTTCACCCGGTCCTTGAGCTCCAGTTCCTCCACGAACGCGCCGGGCAGCTGCATACGCCCGGCCCGGTCGAGCACCGCGTACTCCTCGCTGACCAGCTCGGTGCCGCCGTCGGCGGTGGCCCGCGCGGTCCGGCGCACCTCCGAGGCCAGCCGGCCGTCGCGGATCGCCACGGTACGCCGCACCTGCGTGGCCACGTTCGGGTCGTGGGTCACCACGACCACCGTCACGCCCAGCTCGGCGTTGATCGTCTGCAGCGCGCCGAACACCTCGGCCGCGGTCGACTCGTCCAGCTCGCCGGTCGGCTCGTCGGCGAACAGCACCTCCGGGTCGTTGGCCACGGCCAGCGCCACCGCCACCCGCTGCTGCTCGCCGCCGGACATCTGGTCCGGGCGGCGGTCCGCGCAGTAGCCGACGCCGACCATCTCCAGCAGCTCCGCCGCGCGCTCGCGGGCCCTGCGGCCGGACCGGGTGCCGGCCAGCCGCATCGGGGTCACCACGTTCTCCAGCGCGGTCAGGTACGGCAGCAGGTTGCGGCCGGTCTGCTGCCAGACGAAGCCGACCATGTGCCGCCGGTACGACAGCCGCTTCTTCGCCGACATGGTGAGCAGGTCGTACTCGCCCACCCGGGCGATGCCCGCGGTCGGCACGTCGAGGCCGGACAGGATGTTCAGCAGGGTCGACTTGCCGGAGCCGGAGGCGCCGACGATGGCCAGCAGCTCGCCCCGGTCCACCACCAGATCGAGCCCCTGCAGCGCGACGACCTCGACGCCCTCGGTCTTGTAGATCCGCACCAGCCCGTCGCACACCAGGTGGCCGCGCAGCCGGTCGGCGCCGCCGGCCCGGTCCGCGGCCCGCTGCGCGGCACGGGCCTGCAGCGTGGCGAGGTCCGGCGGCGCGATGGTCTCGTCAGTGGTCGACATCAGCTCTCTCCCGCTTCGAAGGAACCGAGCCGGAGCACCTCACCGAGGCGCAGCCGGCGGTTGAACAGGGTTTCCACCGCGAGCGCGGTCAGCATTCCGATCAGCACCAGCGCCACCGCGGCGCCGGCCACCAGCGGGTCGAAGGCGACCCCGACCGTGATCCCGTCGGTGAACGTGTCGAGGCCCAGCGCCGGGGCGATGAGCCGCGGCATCGCCACGCCCACCACCGCGCCGGTCAGCACCGCCACGGTCACCACCGGCATCAGCTCCACCAGCAGCAGGCCCCGGCCCTGGCCTCGGGTCAGGCCCATGGTCCGCAGCCGGGACAGCACGGTGCCGCGGCCGCGGGCGCCGGAGACGACGGCGAAGCCGATCGCCAGCAGGGCCAGCAGCACGCCGGTGCCCGCGCCGATGGCGAACGCGAAGGTGATCACCGCGTTGACGCTGGTCTCGTCCAGCTCCGCGCGGGCGGAGTCCCAGGTCGTCACGAGCGTGACCGGCTCGTACGACTTCGCGCGGTAGCCGGTGCTCGCCCAGCGCTCCTGCCCGGCGTCGCCCGCCGCCCGCAGCGCCTGCGGGTCCGGGTCGCCCGCCAGCAGGTAGCCGCTGGGCAGCAGCGCCTGCCGGCTGTCCGCCGGGAACGCCTGCCAGGGCAGCACGATGAAGTTCGTCGCGCCGTTGGCGATCGGCGGGAACCCGTCGACCACCGCCGCCACCGAGAAGTCGTAGAACCGGCCCCGCAGCGTCACCATGCCCTTGCCGTCGCCGACCTGCTTCGCGGCGCCGGGCGAGAGCAGCGCCGGGATGACCGGGCTCTGGCCCGTCTCGGTGAACGCCGCGGGCGGGGTGAACTGGACCCCGGACTCGGCGAGCACCTTCGCGTAGGCCGGGCCGTCGAGCACCAGCGCGTACACCGTGCCCTTGCGCTGCTGGTCGACGGCCAGGTCACCGGCCGACTCGATCATGTAGGGGGCCACCGCGGTCACGCCGGGCACGGCGGCCAGCTCGGCGGCCGTCCGCTCGTCGAAGTAGTAGCCGTCGACCTTGACGTCGGCGGCCATCCGCAGGTCCGTGGCGCGGTCGCGGCCGGCGTCGATGGTGCCCGCGACGGCCACGCTGAACACCGCGGTGCTCACCGCGACGACCAGCACGGCCACCGGGCCGATCACGGCGCCCGCGGTGCGGCCCGCCCGGGACAGGCCCAGGAAGCCGACCGCTCCGCGGCCGCGTACGGCCAGCCGGCCCAGCCAGGCGACCACCGGCGGGATCACCCGCACCATGGCCACCGCCGCGCCCGCGGCCAGCAGCGCGGGCACCGCCGCCAGGTAGACGTCGACCTCGCCGGTCTCGCTCAGGCCGCGCTCGCGCAGCAGCCACACCCCGGCACCGGCCAGCACCAGCAGGCTCAGCTCAGCGGTGCGCCGCTTCAGGCCCACCCGGGTGCTCGCCACGTCGGCGCGCTCGCCCGAGAACGACGGGTCGCGCGACGTGCGCATGGTCATCACCGGCACGGCGCACACGGCCAGCGCGGTGAACGCGGCCAGCACCGGCCAGGTGTTCGCGGGCCGCCCCGGCACCGCCGCCCCGAGCAGCGCGCCGAGCACCGCGGCGGGCAGCACCAGCAGCGACTCCAGCAGCGTGTACGACCCGATGGTGAGGATCGCGCCGCCCCGGGCACGGAGCAGGGCGAACTCGGCCCGGCGCCGGCTGACCAGGACCCGGGCCGCCAGCACGACCAGCCCGGCGAGCGTGACCAGCGCGCCCAGCTGCACCACGGCGAGCAGCGCCTGCGCGGCGCGGGCCCGCTCGGCGAACCGGTCCAGCGCGGTGTCCAGGCCGGTCGTCAGCGACGACTCGATGCCCTGCCGCCGCGCGACGCTGGTCCCCTCCACCACGGCGGGCAGCACCGCCAGATCGAGCGTCGCCGCGTCGATGCGGTAGCGCCACTCGTAGGTGACCTGGACCTGCTTCGCCAGCCGGGTGACGCCCGTCTCGTCGGAGAAGACCACCGCGCGGTACGGGTCGCCGTCCTCGTTGGGCAGGTAGGCCCGCAGCGCGGTGGGCACCGGCTCCCAGAAGGTGCCGTTCTCGTCGTGCGGCGCGATGATGCCGACGACCTCCACCGGCACCGAGTCCTGGAACCGGAAGGTGCTGCCGACCCGCTGCTCCAGCTGCTCGGCGTTGTACTCGGTGAGCACCACCTCGACGGGGACGTCGGTGCCCGGCCTGGTCTGCGGCCACCGGCCCGCGACCAGGTCGGCCTGCTCCTCCAGCCCGCTGCCGGTGCGGACGCTGAACAGCGGCGGGGTGCGCTCCGGCAGGCCGGTGCCGCGCACGAAGGAGTCCTCCGGCGACGTCGACGCCGCCCACCAGGACTGCTGGATGCGCTCGCGCAGGACCGGGTAGAGCAGGTCCCGCTGCTGGGTCAGCCGCCGGTCCGGGGCCCAGTTGGCGTTCGGCGCCTTCACTCCGCGGAACGTGAGGTCGCGGGAGGTGTAGCTGAGCGCGGAGACGTCGTTGCGCAGGCCCTCGTCGGTCAGCTGGTTCGCGATCCGCGGCGCGCCCAGCACGAGCAGGCCGGCCGCGAGCGTCAGCACGCCGAGCAGGGCCAGCGGCCCGGCTCCGGCCCGTACCCGGGCGATCCATCCCTTCACCGGTCAGCTCCGATCCGCAGCTGGGCGGCGGCCAGCCGCTGCCGCATCGTGGTCGCGACGAGCCCGGCCATCACCAGCGTGATGGCGAGCAGGACCGCGGCCGTGGCGAGCACGGGCGGCCAGTCCGTCGTGGTGAGCGCGGGCGGCACGGGGCGGCTCGCGCTCGGGGTGAGGATCACCAGCGGGCCGGTCGTCCGCGCGACGAGCATGCCCACCACCAGGCCGACGGCCACGCCGAGCCCGGCCAGGAACGCCTGCTCGATCATCAGGGCACGGGCCAGCAGGTTCGGTGTGGCGCCGAGGGTGTTGAGCACGGCCAGCTCGGCGACCCGCCGCCGGGCGGTGGCCCGTACGTCGACGGCGACGCCGACCAGGGCCAGCCCGATCGCCCCCAGCGCCGCGATGAACAGCGCGATGCGGGCACCGGCGCCGAACGGGTCGTCCGCGGCGTGCAGGGCCAGCGCGTGCCGGTCGATCGTCAGCAGGTTGGGCAGCGGGCCGGCCGCGGCGGCGGCCTCGGCGTGCCGGTCCGGGTCGGTGCGCAGCCACCACTCGGTGATGATCGGGATCCGGGATCCCTCCCGCACCAGGTGGCTGCCCAGCGACGGCATGTCGACCAGCAACGCGGCCGGCGCCAGCTCGCCGGGCAGGGCGACGGCCTCGCCGGTGACGTGCACCGTGGTGGTGACGCCCCACAGCGGGATGTCCAGCTTCGCGCCGACCTGGGTGTGCAGCGCGGCGAGCGCCTCGGGCGTGGCCAGCACCGGCACCTCCACCGAGCCGGAATTGGCACGGAGGGTGAAGGAGGACGACACGTTGACGGCACCACCCGGGTCCATCATCTCGACGCGGGCGGTGTCGCCCGACGCGGTGATCTTCACCTCGCCGTGGCTGCCCGGCACGCCCCACTGGCCGCCGGGCAGCTCGAAGCGGAACGGGGTCGCGGCGCCCCCGGCGTCGACGGTGGCCAGCCCGCTGAGCTCGAACGTGATGGGCAGGCCGAAGGGCATGTCCGGACCGTCCATCGTGACGCCGGTCAGCCGCAGCCCCGCCGTGTTCGGCACGGGCACGTCGAACGTGTACCCGTCGGCGTCGCTGCTCCCGGCCAGCGGCACCTGGTACACGGCGCCGTGCGGGTCGGTGAGCAGGAGCGAGGTGGCCTCGCGCGGGCGGGCGATGAAGTCCTCGCCGTGCGCGGTGATCCGGACCGACCCGCGCATCGCCCGCGTCCCGGCGGGCAGCTCCACGCCCGCGGCCAGCCGCCGCTCGGCGGCCATGGCCGCGGTCAGCGCGGGGGCGTCGCCCAGGTCGGACCGCAGCCGCAGCACGTCCCCGGCGGCGGCGGTGTCGAGCGCGAGCAGCGAGATCGGCGTCTCCTTCTCCCCCGAGGTGAGCGTGGTCCGCCAGGCGGGCAGCGCGCTCAGCACGCCGGGCAGTGCGTCGATCTGCTCCACCCGCTGCCGCGGGGCGGCCCAGGAGGTCTCGGTCAGGCGCAGGTCCGCCCCGGCGGTGTGGTCGGCCTGGTCCAGCTGCGACTGGCGGGCGGTCGCGGCCAGCGTCCAGGCCAGCGTGCTGACCGCGACGCTCAGCGCCAGCAGCAGCACCGGCCCGGCGTGCGGGCGGCGTCCGGCCTGCCATACGCCGAGCTGGGCGGCGAACCAGGACCTGCGGTCGACCTGGCGCTCCAGCAGCCGGGTCAGCGGCGGCAGCAGGCGCAGCGCGACGACCGCGCCGGCCAGCACGCCGAGCGGCCCGGCGGCGGCCAGCATCGGGTCGATGCCCAGCTCGCCGGCGACGCCCGACAGCGGGGAGTCGTACTGCCGCAGCTGGAACCAGGCGAGCACGGCGAAGCCGATGAGCGCGAGGTCCAGGCCGGCGCGCTGGGCCACGGCGGTGCGGCTGGGCCGGGAACGGGCGGCCAGGTCGGCCACGTAGGTGCCGCCGCCGCGCAGCGCGGGCAGCAGCATGGCCAGCACGCAGCCGAGCCCGGCGGCCACCGCGACGCCGACGGTGAGCGGGCTGATGCCGCCCTCCAGGCGCACCCCGATGGCCGCCAGCGCGGGCACCCGCTCGGCGAGGGTGAGCAGCGGCGCGACCAGCAGCGGGGCGAGCACGGCGCCCGGCGCGGCGATGAGCAGCGCCTCCCAGGCGGCGAGCCCGGCGAGCTGGCCGCGGGACGCGCCGCGGGCACGCAGCAGCGCGGTCTCCGCCCGGCGGCCCTCGGTGAGCAGCGCGGCCAGCAGGATCAGGGCGTACCCGCCGAGGATCGAGATGAGCAGCAGCGGCGTGAGCAGGTCGGAGCGGCCGACGAGGCTGGCCTGCTGGATGCGGTCGACCAGGCGCTCCAGGTGCGTCGAGGCCTGGCCGCCTTCGCCGTACCCCAGCTCCTTGGGCACCTCGCCCAGGGTGGCCACGGTGCCGCGGGCGGCGACGAGCTCGGACAGCAGTGCCCGGGACAGGTCCGGGGTGACCACCCAGCCGCTGTTGCCGAGGTAGGACCAGCCGTCGAAGAAGTCCTCGCGGTTGAGCACCAGCGGGCCGTACGTGTTGCGGCCCGGCTCGACGCCCTCGGCCATCTCCGGCACGAGCAGCCAGTACGGGTCGTCGGCGGTCAGCGCCGCGAAGACGCCGACGACCTCGACCTCCTGGACCTGCTTGGTGATGCCGTTGGTCATCCGCACACGGGAGCCGGTCTTCAGGCCCAGCGCGTGCGCGGCGGCCTCGCCGACGACGGTCTGCGGCACCTGCGCGCCGGTCTGCGGCCAGCTGCCGGAGAGAAGCCGGGCGTGCGCGGCTAGGTCGTCCAGGAACATGACGCGGGCGTAGACGACGCCGTAGGAGTCGGCCACCGCGTCGCCGGTGTCGCCGTTGAAGCGCAGGCCGCTGGCGTACCCGGCGGCGGTGACGGAGAGGCGGGTGTCGCCGAACCGCTTGGCGAACGACTCGCGCAGCTTGGCGTCCGTGGCGGTCCACGACTCGGCGGAGAAGGATTTGCTGACGTCCTCCCCGGTGGAGACCCAGCCGCTGCCGCCCGTGCGCGAGGGCAGGCGGATCTGGATCGCCCGTTCGTCCGGCGGCGCCGCGGCGACGGCCGCCCGGCCGCCCGCCTCGATCACCGCGCCGCTGTAACTCGCCAGTGCCACCAGCAGCGTCGTCGAGATCAGCGCTGCCGCAGCCGCGGCTGTCAACAGGCCCTTCGCGCTGTAGGCCCGCCGACGTCCCAGCATGGCGCCTCCTTGGCTCCCGATCACCAACCTCTGTAGGAGCAGTAAGGAGCCTTGACCGGTTCACACGCCGTGACGGCTGTTACCGGACCGTTATGGCTGGTGAGGCGGTTCGCCCCTTTCATCCGGTGGTAGGACCCCTGCGGTGAGCTGGGCAAAGGCGGAGCGGCGCTGGATCGCCAGGTCGCGCGTCTGCCCGGCGGCCCACGACCACAGCGCGCTGTCCCAGGCCGCCTGCGCCGCGCCCGCCACCAGCAGCGGGTACGGATGCGTCTCGGCCCTGCCGCAACGCCCGGCCACGAACACGCTCACCAGCCGCCGCAGCTCCTCGCTGAGGACCAGGTACGTGCTCAGCAGCGACGGCTGCTCGCTGAGCAGGGCGAGCCGGGCGCGGAGCTGGTCCAGCTCGGCCTCGTCGGTGATGTCGGCCGCGTCCAGCACCGCGCGCACCGACTCCAGCGGGGGCTCGTCGGCGGGCCGCGCCTCCAGCGCGCCGCGCAGCTGGTCCACCCGCTCGTGCCCGATGTCGCCGAAGAGCACGTGCTGCTTGGAGGAGTAGTAGCGGAAGAAGGTGCGTACGGAGACGCCGGCCCCGGCGGCGATCTCCTCGACCGTGGTGTGCTCGTAGCCCCGGCGGGCGAACAGGGCGAGCGCCGCCTGCTCCAGCGCCGCTCGTGTGTGCTGTTTGTGCTGTTCCCGCCGGTTGATCACCCGTCCGGTCATTCACTCATCCTCTAGGCGCGGGCTCGCACCGTCAAAGCGCGGTCCGCCGTCTGGAGGCGACGGGCATTGGTCGATATAGCAGCATTCAAGTTATATGCACCGCTACCGTCGGACCATGGTTGCCCATCGGTTGGTGCGGAACCTGGCCGGTGCCGTCGCGGTGCTGGCAACGCTGTTGACAGTGGTCTTCGGGCTGCCCGCCCTGAACCGGGCCGTGCCCACCGATCGCTCCCTCGCCGGCCCGCGCTACGACGTGGGGGCGGGTGTCACCGTCGCGCCGCCGCCGGGGGCCCGGGTCGACGCCAGCAAGACGCGGCCCGGCAGCGAGCGCGCCACAGTGATGTTCCTGGTGGGCGACGTGCGCTACCTCATCGTGGTGCAGCCGTTCGACGGGCCGATCGGGGAGGCGGCGGAGAAGCTGCGTACGAAGATCAAGGCGACGCAGGGTTACCAGGTCACCGGGAACGAGGGCGGCATCCGCACCACCGGCGGGCTGGCCGGGGTGGCCGGCGGCTACACCGCGCCGGGGCGCAGCGGCCGCTACGCCGTGTTCCTGGCCGGGGAGCACTCCATCGAGGTGACCGTCAGCGGCGCCCAGCTGGAGCTGCAACGCGAGCTGGCCGGGATCGACGGCTCGATCAGCTCCATCACCTACGGCGGTGACCGGTGACGGTGGCGGGGCGCTCCCGGCGCTGGCGCTTCTCGGTGCGCCCGACCCCGCGGGCGGCGCGCGCCCTCAAGTCGCTCCAGCTGCCCGCGTTCTGGCTGCTCGGCCTGATCCTGCTGGCGGGGATGGCCCGGCTGCTGGAGATCCTGCGCGCCGACCTGGCCCGCTTCCCGGTGGCGACCACCTCGGCGATCGTCCTGTTCGCCCTGTACGCCGTGCCGTTCTGGCTCTTCATCGCCTCCATGGACTTCCTGGAACGGGAGCCGCCGCTGCTCATGGCGACCGCGTTCGCCTGGGGCGGCGCGGTGGCCACCACCGCCGCCATCCCGGGCACCCAGGCGCTGCACGACCTGGTCGCCAAGCTGATCTCGCCCGCGTTCGCGGCGACCTGGGGCTCGGCCATCGCCGGGCCGACCGTCGAGGAGCTGCTCAAGGCGCTCGGCGTGGTGATGATCGTGCTGGTGGCCCGCAAGCAGATCAACAGCGTGCTGGACGGCATGGTGTACGGCGCCCTGATCGGGCTCGGCTACCAGGTGGTCGAGGACATCGTGTTCGCGGTGAACGCGGTGGCGCTGCGCGGGCAGGGCGACGGGGTCGGCCCGGTGGTGGCCACGTTCTTCCTGCGCGGCTTCCTGGCCGGGCTGTGGAGCCACACCCTGTTCACGGCGCTGGCCGGGGCGGGCATCGCCTGGTTCGTGGTGCGCACCGACAAGCCGCTGTGGTGGCGGCTCGGCGGCCTCGGCCTCGGGCTCGGCCTGGCCTGGCTCACCCACTTCGTCTGGAACTCGCCGCTGTTCGCCGACGGCCTCGGCTCCGGCGCGGCCGGGGTGCTGCTCGGCATGCTCGGCAAGGGCCTGCCCGCGCTCGCCATGGTGCTCGCCCTGCTCTGGGTCGCCCGGCACCGGGAGGCGCACTACTACGTGGCGCAGCTCGCCCGGCTGCAGGACCCGCGCATCGCCACCCCGGGCGAGCTGCAGATCATGGGCCACGGGCACCTGCGCGCCGACGCCCGGCGCTACGGGCGGGCCCGCTGCGGCCGCGCCGGGGAGCGGGCGGTGCGCGGCCTGCAGACCGCCCAGGCCCGGCTGGCCGTCGAGCTGAGCCGGGTGGACCGCATCTTCCCCGGCGACGAGCTGCTCGTGCACTGCCGCGACGAGGTGCTCGCGCAGCGGCAGCGCCTGGTCGACCTCGGCCACCCCGAGGCGGTCGTCTCACCGATGCGCCCCGCCGTGCCCCGCGTCGTCGTCCTCGGCATCCTCTTCGCCGTCGCCCTCTTCCTCCTCATCTGGCAGGCCATCCGTACCATGAACGCCGCCTAGTCCCCGCTTGTGGGTGCAGTTTCGGGGAAACTGCGCTCATTCAGGCGGCGATTGCTGCAGTTTCCCTGAAACTGTGGGCCTGCCCCGGACCCGGAAACGGCGAAGGGCCGCCCCCGGGTGGGGGCGGCCCTTCGGAGGGCGTCTTCAGTTGGGGGCGTGGCCGCCGTCGCCGTCGACCGTGATGTCCGGCGTGCCGTCCTGGTCGAGGTCGACCAGGGTGATGTCGACGTCGCCGTCGCCGTCGGTGTCGAACTGGAACAGGTCCGCCTTGCCGTCGCCGTCGGTGTCCGCCACCCAGACGTCGGCCTTGCCGTCCTGGTTGGTGTCGCCCGTGATCAGGTCGCGGCGGTCGTCGCCGCGGGTCTCCACCGTCTCGCTCATGACTACTCCTTCTCGGGGGACTTTCAGGGCACCACGTTAGTGGCGCAGGACAGCACCGGCCGTGGAGAGTGCCTTGACCATCTCGGCGGACTCGGAGTAGCCGATGACCAGCACGCCGTCCGGCTTGACGGAGACGATGTCGCCGGCGATCCGCTCCAGCTCCGCCTTGTCCTTCACGCTGCCGTCGTCGGTGATCTGGTAGATGTGCGTCTGCACGTCGATCTCGCTGAGGCCGGCCTTGACCAGCTCCTTCACGACGTCCTTGGCGAGGTTCGTGCCGTAGTTGCCGCTGTGCGCGACGATCGCGACCTTGCGGTCGCCGTCGCGCAGGATCACGTCGGCGATCGCCCGCGCCTGCAGGATGTCGGACGGGGCCGTACGGAAGTAGAGGCCCTTGTCGTCGGCGGTGGTCAGGCTCGCCGAGGTGTTGCACGGCGAGAACATGATCATGCCGTGCTTGACGGCCTCCGGCAGCGAGCCCAGGGCCACGCCGGACGCACCCGGGCCGATCAGGATGTGTACACCTTCGGACGCGTGCTTGGCGATCGTGGCCGTGGCGACCCGGGGGTCGGTGCCGTCGTTCCCGTCGACCCACTCGACGCCCTTGCCGAGCACGCCGCCGGCCTCGTTGATCTCCTTGACCGCCAGCTTCGCCGCGGCCAGCATCGGCGGCGCGGTGTACGCCAGCGCGCCCGTCTGCGGCAGCAGCCCGCCGAACTTCAGCGCGACGGCCGACTTGCCGTCCTTCACCGGGCGCGGCGGCTTCTTGCCGCTGGCGTTGAGCTCGTTGCCGGTGCCCAGGTACTCCGTCTTGCCGTTGTCGAGCTGGTTGGCCGAGCTGAAGTGCACGGTGCCGTAGCTGGTCGTCGACGGCTCGCCGGCGTCGGTGAAGCCGTGCCGCACGGTGATGCCGCGGTACGCGATCGACTTGCCGGCCTGGGCCAGCGTCACGCAGGACTGGAAGGTCCGGCAGACGATCTCGCCCGAGGTCACGCCGTTGACGTACTGCGCGATCTTGGTCGGCTCGATGGTGCCGGCCTGCTGCGCCGCCAGCGCGCTGATCATCATCGCGTCGTAGGTCTCGGCCGCGAAGAGGTAGTCCTTCAGACCCGGCCACACGGCGTTCAGCCGGCTGGTGAAGGTCTGGTTCAGCTCGGTGAGCGGCAGCGTGCCCTTCATGCCGTCGAGCAGGCCCGCCTGCTCCTTGAACAGGGCGCCGAACTCGTTGGCCATGTTGCCGTCGGTGCCGTAGAGGTACGCACCCTGGTAGTTCGGGCTCTCCGGATCGTCCTGCGACGAACCGCAGGCAGCGAGCGTGAGCAGCGATACGCAGGCAGCGGCTATGACAGCTCGCGAGATACGCATGAGGGTGCCTCCATGGCGACGGTCCAACGGGCACCTTAGCGTCATTGCCTGGATTGGGGGAGGGGCCATTACGCCCGATGGGTGTCGAGTGCTCCGGTACGGTTGCCGCCGCCCGATAGGCTCCCGTCGTGACCGTCGATCCAGACCACTCCTTCGAGGACGCCGCTCTCGTACTTGACCAGGCATTGGCCGGTGACGGCAGCGCGGTGGCCGGCACCCTCGACAAGGTGGTGCAGCGCGACGGCAGCACGGGTGCCTACAACGTCGCCTGGTGCCTGGCCGGGGAGCTGGCCGGGGACGGCGTGCGCGCCGGCGCCTGGGCGCTGGACTTCCCCGGCATCGAGGAGGCGGCGTACGACGCCCGCTGGGTGGCCCGGTTCGTGAGCGCGTACGTCAACCACGACGAGCCCACCGGCGAGGCGCTGATCGGGGCGGCGCTCGCCGACGGCCAGCTCAACCGCTGCCTGCTCACCCTGGCCGGCTCCACCGTCGCCACCAAACGCCGCCGCGAGGCCTGACCCGCCGCGCCGCCGCTGGCCGTGATCGCCGTTTCGTGTCACAAAGTAGCGCCAGACCTCACCTTCTGACACGAAACAACGATCATCCGGTGGGGCGGTACGGCGGCTCGGCCGATCTGCGACGCGGAGCTGGGGCGTTGGGCCGATTGCCGGGCCGTGCCGGATCGGCGGACCATCGCTGAATGACGATGTCCGAAGTGCCGGACGGGGATGCGGTGGGCCCGCTGCCGGCGCCGGCTGGGGATACCGGTGACCAGGATGCGGGCCGGCGGCCCCACACGTTCTGGTTCAGGCTGCTGGGGCTGACGCCCGACTCGCCCGACGACGAGCTGGTCGAGGACCTGGGCGGCATGCTCAAGGGCTATTACGTCATCGCCGCGGCCCTGAGCTGCTTCTTCGGTGACCGGCTCCTCGGCGGCATGCCGTCGAGCGACGACCAGGCCGCCTATGACGCCTGGATGAACGCGCACTGGCCGGCCATGCTGGCGATCGTCGTGCTGCTGCCGCAGGTGCCCCTGGCCGCCGGGCTGGCGGTGCGCTGGCTCTACCTCCTGGTGAAGTGGGGCTACGGGCGCTGGTCGGAGCGGGCACGGCACCGGCGGGAGCGCGCGGCGGCGCGCCAGCTGCTGCTGACCGAACGCGTGAACGCGCTGCACCGCAAGGTCGGTGACACGCGCCAGACGCTGCGGGGCATGGCGCGCGAGACCGAGCAGGTGGCCGAGGAGCTGGAGACCTACCTGCAGCGCCGCCTGGCGTTCCTGGACGAGCTGACCACCGAGGTCCAGCAGCGCGAACAGCTGGCCCAGCTGACCGCGGCCCAGACGGCGGCCTTCGACCAGGCGCTGAAGCGGCAGTTCGGGCGGGAGCGCCGGTCCGGGTTCTGGCATCAGGTGGGGTTCGCGCTGCTGGCGTTCCTGCTCGGCTTCCTGACCAACTGGCTGTCCGATCCGCTGCTCGCGGTGATCAAGGCCTGGTACTCCCGGTGACGCCTGGGAGGGCATACAGAAAAGCCCCGACCTACGTTTCCGTAGTTCGGGGCGACAAAGCCCGGCGAAGAGCTTTGGTGGCCAGGGGCGGGGTCGAACCGCCGACCTTCCGATTTTCAGTCGGACGCTCGTACCAACTGAGCTACCTGGCCGAAACCACCGGGGTGGTCGTGCATTGGCGGTCCTGACGGGACTTGAACCCGCGACCTCCGCCTTGACAGGGCGGCGAGCACTCCGACTGCTCCACAGGACCTTGCTACTTGCTCTTCCTTGCTACCGGGAGACCTTATCAGGTCCCGGTCCGTGCCCCCAACGGGATTCGAACCCGTGCTACCGCCTTGAAAGGGCGGCGTCCTGGGCCGCTAGACGATGAGGGCGGCCGAACCATCATCCCACACAGCCGCGATAAAGCTTGCAGCTGCCTGTGATGGTGGCTGTTGCTCCCATCCGGCCCCGCCGGAGGCTCGGAAAGCATATGTGACCAGCACCCGTTCCGCCAAATCGGGGGTCAGAGCGTGTCGGGCAGGCGGATGAGCCGGTACTTCCCGCGCAGGCCGGAGATGATGGTGGGCAGCGCGGCCAGGGTGTTCGCGCGGTCGCCGCCGGCGTCGTGGAGCAGCACCACGCCCCCGGCGCGGGTGTTCTTGACGACCCGGCTCGCGATGGTGGAGGCGGCCGGGCGCCGCCAGTCCTGCGGGTCGACGGTCCAGTGCAGCGGGCTCATGCCGAGGCTGCGGCTCACCTTGACCGCGGCGGCGGTCCAGTTGCCGCCCGGGTGGCGGAAGTAGCGGATCGGGGCGCCCGGCACGGCGGCGTGGATGGCGTCGTTGGTGCGCTGCATGTTGGCCCTGATCGCGGCCTCGGACCAGGTGCCGAGCTTGAACTCGTGGTTCCAGCTGTGGTTGCAGAGGGTGTGGCCCTCGGCCACGATCCGCCGGACAAGCTGCGGGTACGCCTTGGCCTGGGTGCCTACCAGGCAGAAGGTTGCCTTCACGCCGCGCGCCTTGAGCGCGTCGAGCACCTTCGGGGTCCAGGTGGCGTGCGGCCCGTCGTCGAAGGTGAGCGCGACCCCGGCCGAGCCGGTGGTGCGCTGGAGGGTGTACTTCGCCTTCTCCGGGGTGGGCTTGGTGGTGGGGGCCTTGGTCGGCGCCCGACTCGGCGTGGGGCTGGGCGCGGCCGGGCTGGGTGACGGGCTCGGTGAGGCGTCCAGCGAGGGCGTGGCCACGGCCGAGGCGCCGGGGGCGGCGCCTGCCGAGGCCGGACTCCAGGGCGCGGCGGCCGGTTTGCCGCCGCACGCCGCTGACAGGGTCAGGGTGATTCCGGTCACCACGGCGGCCAGGCCGTGGACGCGTCGGTGCGCCATACCCGCTCCCCAGATCGTGCTCCGCGATGCGAAGGGATCTCAGGGTGCCACAGGGGACGGCTGTGGCGGTATGGGGCGTGAGTCGCGTTCAGGACACGATTGAGATACGCGTCACAAGTCTCAGGAGAAGTCGCCTAGCGCGGGCACCGCGACGCCGGTGACTCCGGCCAGCCACGGCGCGAACTCGTCCGGCTGCTCGGCCAGGTGGCTCAGCAGGTCGGTGGGGTGCACCCAGCGCAGCGCGGCGACCTCGGCCGGGTCCGGGCGCGGCGGCTCGGCGTCGGCGTCCACGATGCCGAGCAGCACGTGGTCGTACTCGTCCTCGACGCGGCCGGTCGCCGGGTCCTCGGCGCGGTACGCGTACACGCCGATCTCGGTGAGCTCGACGCCGCGTACGCCGATCTCCTCGGCCAGCCGCCGGGCCGCGGCGGTGACCAGGTCCTCCCCCGGGCCGGGGTGGCCGCAGGCGGCATTGGCCCAGCGCAGCGCGAAGCGGGTCTTCACCGCGGCGCGCTGCTGCAGCAGCAGCCGCCCGCTGCTGTCGAGCAGGTGTACGGAGAACGCCCGGTGCCGCATCCCAGGGGCGCTGTGCGCCTGGGCGACGGTGGCCTTGCCGCAGGGGGCGCCGGCCGCGTCCACCAGCTCGACCAGGTCCTCTTCCCGAGACCTCATGCGCGTGCTCCGACCACTCGACGTGCCGCCGCCCGGCCCGAGATCAGCACCATGGGTACGCCGACGCCGGGACGGGTGCCGGACCCTGTGAAGACAACATTACTCAGGGTTGGATGCAGGTTACCCGGCCGCAGCGGGCCGCTCTGCCGCAGCGTGTGCGCGCTGGCGAACGGGGTGCCGAAGGCCATACCCTGCCGCGCCCAGTCGTCCGGCGTAACCACATAGGACAGCGTGAGATCGGCGCCGAAGTCCAGGTAGCCGCGCGCCTCCAGGGTGGCCATCAGCTCCCCGGCGTAGCGGCGTCCCACCGGGCCGTCCCAGCGCACGGGGGCGGTACGCAGGTTGGGCACCGGGGCCACCACCTGATACGTCTGGCGTCCCGCGGGCGCGGCCGTGGGATCGGTCCGGCTCGGGTTGGTGACCAGGATCGACGGGTCGCTCATCAGCTCGCCGCGGTTGACCACCTCGTCGAAGGTCTGCCGCCAGGAGCGGCCGAAGTGCAGGTTGTGGTGCGCGATGCGCTGGTAGCCGCCCCGGTCGTCGCGGGTGCCCAGGTGCAGCACCACGCACGACGGCGACGGGGTGAGCCGCCGCAGCCGGGCCGGAGCCATGCCGGGCAGCAGGCTGTACGCGGCGGGCAGGTCCGGGTTGAGCACCACGGTGTCGGCGGTGAGCCGCTCGCCGTCGGCGGTGTGCACCGCCACCGCCCGGCCCGAGCGGGTCTCCACCGAGGTGACCTGCGTGTGGTAGCGGAAGGTCACGCCGTGCTTCTCGGCCGCCGCGGCCAGCGCCCGGGGCACCGCGTTCATGCCGCCGCGCGGATACCAGACCTCGCTGACCGTGTCCAGGTAGGACGCGGCGGCGTGGTCGCGGCCGGTGAACAGGTTGCGGAAGGAGAACAGCCGCTGGGTGCGCGGGTCGGCGAAGAAGTCGGTGAGCCGCCGCCGGGCGCCCTCGGTGGCCAGGGTGCGCCAGTGCCCGTGCGGGTCGCGCCGCTCGAACTGCTGCAACCGCCGCGCCCAGCGCTGGAAGCGCAGGTAGCCCGCGGCCTCCTTGCCGCCGCACAGCTTCGCGATGGCCGCGACCATGCGGTCGGTGTCGGCGTGCACGTCGAGCGTGGTGCCGTCGGGGAAGTGCGCGCGGTACGCCGGGTCGAGGCGGATCAGGTCGACCCAGTCGTGCAGGTGCTCGCCGACCGCCGCGAGCGGCTCGGCCAGCAGGTCCGGTGCGGTGATCATGGTCGGGCCGGTGTCGAACCGGTGCCCGTCCAGCTCCAGCACCCCGACCTGGCCGCCGGGCGCGCCGGAGCGCTCGATCACGGTCACCTCGCGGCCGGCCCCTGCGAGATGCAGCGCGCAGGAGAGTCCGCCGAGACCCGCTCCGACCACAATCACATGATTTGTCGGTCCCAGTACGGTTCGCACGGATTCATGGTGGCATGATCGTCGCCGTGTTCTGCCCGAATGGACAGCGAGCCGCCCTGTTTGCCCGATATCTGACAACCCGCGGTGACCGCCCCCGGGCCGGTGCGAAACCGGGCTGAGCCCGGCGGCCCGAGGCGCGGGCACCGCGCGTCGTCACAGGTCAGTGCAGGTCACCCACGATGATGCCGCGGCCGTTGGTGCCGACGTAGACGCGGCCGTGCACGCGCGGGTCGCCGGTGATGGCGGCCCCGGTCCAGGCCCACTGGTGCCGGTCGTCGTTCACCCGGATCCAGCGGCGGCCAGCGTCGTCCGAGCGGAACACGCCGCGTACGCCGCGCACCTTCGCACTGGAGAAGACGGCCGGGTAGGCGCGGCCCGGGGCGGCCTTGCCGAAGCCCACGTTGTCCGCCTCGTCCACGCCCCTGAGCTGTGTGAACGTGGCCCCGCCGTCGGTCGAGCGCCACATGCCGTACGCGAGGCCGGTCTTGCCGCCCGCGAGCCAGACGTCGCCCGCGAGGCCCGGCACCGCCTGGAAGCGCACGTCGCCCTCGGCCGGCAGCCCGGTCGCCGCGGCGGTGAAGGAGGCCCCGCCGTCGGTGCTGACATAGAACGTCCCGGCGGCGAAGGCGTACAGGGTGCGCGGGGCGGCCCGGTCCGACTCCACCCGCGCCCCGGCCGGCACGCCGCTGCTCGGGGTCCAGGTCGCGCCGCCGTCGGCGGAGTGGTGCACCGCCGCGCCGTCCGGCGACCAGACCACGTGCCCGCCGTCGGCGCTGACCGCGATCCGGCCGCCCCCGGTGATGCCGTCCGGCTGGGTGGCCGCGGGCGTCCAGGTGGCGCCGCCGTCGTACGAGATGCCGAAGCGGGTCCCGTTCGTCGGGTTGCCCACCCGTACCACCGTCGCCGGGACCAGCCCGGCGAAGTCCAGGCCGGTGGTGCTGCCGTGGGTCGGGTTGTCGAACATCAGGCCCGGGTCGGCGAAGTCGTGGTGCACGAAGCCGCCCACGTCGCCCACCGCCGAGATCAGGTGTGCGCCGACCGGCGGGCTGATCAGGTCCAGCACCGCGGTCTCCTCCAGGCCGCGGGCGCGGACCGCGATGTGCACGGTCCCGCCGGTGTCCCAGTCGGTCAGGTTGTCCGTGGCGTAGATCGTCGCGCCGGTGCCGTAGAGCAGGCGGCCGGAGTCGAACGGGTCGATCTCCAGCGACTCGGTCATCCAGCCCAGCTTGGGCGCCTCCTCCGGCAGCGGCGGCACGGCGTTCCAGGTGAGCCAGGGCGCGTCGGTGATGTCGAGGTCGTAGCGCTTGACCCGGTTCGGCCAGGCGCCCCAGTCCCAGGAGCGGGTCCAGGTCGCGCCGCCGTCGGTGGTGCGGAAGAAGACCACGTCCGGCCACCAGGCGATCTGCGTGGCCACCAGCAGCGTGCCCGGCCGCTGCCGGTCGATGGTGAGGCCCGAGTAACCCCAGGAGCCGTTCTCCGGGGTGATGTCGGTCCAGGCGCCGGTGGCGGTGTCGAGCTTCCAGACCTTGCCGGAGCCGCCGTCGTACGGCCCGCCGGTGTCGCTGGTGGCCAGGTAGAGGAAGCCGCCCTCGTGGTCGAGCACGCCCTTGTGCGGCACGTGCCCGGTCGGCGCGCCCGGCACCGCGGCCCAGGTCGCGCCGCCGTCGGTGGAGCGGTAGAGCGGGTTGTCCTTGTCCGCCACGCCCACGTAGATCGTCTGCGTGCCCTTGCGGCGGCCGCCCGTACGCGGGTCGAACACCACCCACACCACGCCCTGCAGGTCGCTGGAGTAGCCGCTGGTGTCGTTCGGGTCGGCGCGGTAGGTGCCCGGGTTCGGGAACGCGGTGACCTGCGCCCAGCTCGCGCCGTGGTCGGTGCTGCGCCACAGCCCGTGGCCGCTGGGCGCGCCCAGATAGAGCACGCTGTTGCGGTGCGGGTCGATGGCCAGCCGCTCGCCCATGCCCCGGCCGGGCATGTTGCCGCCCAGCTTGAACGGCAGCTCGGTGACCTGCCAGGTGCGCCCCCGGTCGCGCGAGCGCAGCACGGCCCCGGGGTTCGGGTCCCAGTCGTTGGTGTAGGTGCCCACCGCGGCGTAGACCCGGTCCGGGTCTCGGGCGTCGGTGGCGAGGCTGGCCACGCCGGACCAGCCCCACCGTTCCCAGCCGATCCAGTCCAGCAGCGGGATCCACCGGCCGGTCGCCGGGTGCCAGCGGTACGCCCCGCCGATGTCGGTACGCGCGTACACCAGGCCCGGTTCGGACTGGTTGAAGACGATGCCGGGGACGAAGCCGCCCCCGACGATCTCGACGTTGCGCCAGCGGTAGCCCTGGCCTGCCGACGCTGGCGCGCCGAGCAGCCCCGAGGCGGCCACGCCCACGGCGCCGGCCGCGCCGAACAGCCCGCGCCGGGAGATACGTGCCTGGCTCATCTGCTTCCTCTCTGTACGAGCGCGAGGCGCCCCTCCGCAGGGAGGGACGCCTCGCGCCATCCGGGGGCGATCACAGCGCGGTGCAGGACACCGGCGCCGGGATCGGGTTCGAGGTGTTGTTCCAGGAGGCGTTGAAGCCCGCCGTGGTGCTGGTGGCGGGCGCCAGCGCGCCGTTCCAGGCCTCGTTGACGACCTGGACCGCGGAGCCGGTCTGGGTGCGGATGCCGCCCCACATGTTGCTGATCACCTGGCCCGCGCCGTACGTGAAGCTGACCCGCCAGCCCGTCGTGGCGACGGTGCCGGTGCTGGTCACCTTGAGCTCGCCCTGGAAGCCGTTCGGCCACGACTGGACGATCCGGTACGTGGCCGTGCACGCCTTGCCGGCCTGCGAGGACGGGCTCGGCGAAGCCGACGGCGACGCGCTCGGGGAGGCCGAGGGCGACGCGCTGGGCGAGGCCGACGCGGACGGGGACGCCGACACCGAGGCGGACGGGCTCGGCGGCGGGCTCGACGGCGTCACGGTGCTGTCGCCGTAGAGGATGCCGCGGCCGTTGGTGCCCAGGTAGACGCGGCCGTACGTGCGCGGGTCACCGGTGATCGCGTCACCGGCGTTGCCCCACTGGCGCTGGTTGTCGTTGATGCGCACCCAGCTCGCCCCGGCGTCGTTGGAGCGGTACACGCCGCGCACGCCGTCGATGGTGGCCATGGTGTAGACCGCCATGTTGGTGCGGCCGGGCGCCGCCTTGCCGAAGCCCACGCTCACGCCGCTCGCCGACGCGGCGAACTTGGTGAACGAGGTGCCGGAGTTGGTGGAGCGGTACAGGCCGGTGTCGCTCGCCAGCCAGATCTCACCCTCCACGCCGGGCATCGCCTTGAAACCCGAGATCACGCCCAGGCCGGTCGCGGCCGTGGAGAAGCTCTGGCCGCCGTTGGTGCTGACGTAGAACGTGTTGTCGTACGAGGCGTAGAACTTGTTGGCGTTGACCCGGTCCGACTCGACCTCGGCCGTGGCGGGCACGCCGCTCGCCTGGCTGAAGCCGCCGCCGAAGCTGGTGGCGTAGAAGACGCCGTTGGCCTCGGTGCTCCACACCACGCGGGTGCCGTTGGCGTTCAGCGCCACCGTGCCGCCCTGCGCGCCGCTCGGCGAGCTGCCCGACCACCAGTTCGCGCCGCCGTCGGAGGAGACGCCGATGTTGGTCTGGCCGTTGGCCGTACGCGCGCCCTTGCCGACCCGGACCACGTAGCTCGGGTTCAGCTCGGCGAAGTCGATGCTGTTCGTGCTGCCGAAGTACGGCATGTCGAACATGTCCGGGACCACGTCGAGGTTGGTGTGCCGGAAGCCGCCGATGTCGCCGACGCCCGAGATCAGCGGGGAGGTGCCGCTGGGCGGGCTGATCAGGTCGAGCACCGCGGTCTCCTCCAGGCCCTTGATGAACGGGCTCAGCGCGACCGTGCCGCCGGTGTCCAGCGCGGTGAGGTTGGTGGTGCCGTAGATGGTCGCGCCGGTGCCGAACAGCATGCGGTTGGAGTTGAAGGGGTCGATCTCCAGCGCCTCGGTCATCCAGCCCAGCTTCGGCGACTGCTCCGGGGCCGACTTCTGCTCGTTGAAGTCCAGCCACGGCACGCCGGTGATGTTCAGCGTGTAGCGGTTGGTCCGGTTCGGCCAGGCGTAGTCGTAGAACTGCCGCCAGGTCGCGCCGCCGTCGGTGCTGCGCCAGATGAACGTGTCCGGGTACCAGGAGCTGTAGCCGGTGACCATCAGCGTGTTCGGGTTCTGCTTGTCGATGGACAGGCCGGAGTAGCCGAACCAGTTGTTGTTGGTGTCCGTCGACGGCACGGGGCTGATCTGGGTCCAGGCGCCGGTGGACAGCTGCATCTTCCACACGTCGCCGTGGCCGCCGTCGTACGGGCCGCCCTTGTCGCTGGTGGTGATGTAGAGGTAGCCGCCCGCGATCTCGCCCTGGTGGGCGAGGAACCCGGTGGGCTGGCCCGCGACGCGCTCCCAGCTGGTGCCGCCGTTGAGGCTGCGGTACACCGTGTTCTGCAGGTCGGCGACGCCGACGTAGATCGCCTGGGTGGTGTTGCCCGCGGTGCCGGTCGACTTGTCGAACGCGACCCACACCACGCCCTGGTTGAAGTTCAGGTAGTTGTTGGTGTCGGCGGCGTCCTGCACGTAGTTGCCGACGTTCGGGAAGTTGGTGACCTTGGCCCAGGTCACGCCCGAGTCGGTGCTGCGCCACAGGCCGTTGCCGGCCTCGGTGCCGAAGTAGAGGGTGCTGTTGCGGTTCGGGTCGATCGCCAGCCGCTCACCCATGCCGCGGCCGGGCATGTTGCCGCCGACCTTGAACGGCAGCTCGGTGACCGCCCAGGTGGCGCCCTTGTCGGAGGAGCGCAGGATGGCGCCGTTGTTGGGGTCCCAGCTGTTGAGGTACATGCCGACGGCGGCGTACACCTTGTTCGTCTGCACCGGGTCGGTCGCCATGCTCAGCACGCCGTTGTAACCCCACCTGTCCCAGCCGAACTGGTCCAGCAGCGGGATCCAGCTGCTGGTCGACTGGTTCCAGCGGTACGCGCCGCCGATGTCGGTCCGGGCGTAGATCAGGTTCTGCTCGGTCTGGTTGAAGATGATGCCGGGGACGAAGCCGCCGCCGTCGATCCGGACGTTCTTCCAGGTGTACGGCTCGGACGCGGCGGCGCTGGCCGGGGTGCCCCCGGCCAGCTGGGTGACCACCGCCAGCGCGCCTGCGGTCAGGGTCGCGGCGATGGTGCCGGCGAGGGTGCGGGTTCTTCGGGCTCGGGGTTGCATCTGTGGCACTCCAGTGGAGGACGGTGCCGCCAGGCGCACAGGAGACAGGGCGGGCCCAGGGCAGTGAGCAACCGCCGCCGTGCCTGTGTCACCGAGCGGCGACGGCACGTGCGTATGCGTTGCGCGGGACTGCCCTCGGCTGCGCGCGCCGGTCCCGTGGAGAGGTTCACACGCTTCTTACAAGCGTGTCAATAGTTTGATGTGCCAACGAACTAGCGTCCTATGTGACCGGCGGCGCGACCGCCGCCGGCGCCCGCGCGATCGTCGATCACATAGGAGACATTGGTTAGGTGCAGGTTGCGCCGCCGTTGTAAGGTTCGCGCGCAACCCTCAACCCCTCCGGAGCCCGATCATGAGTGAATACACCCCCCAGGTGAACCTGATCAGCCGGACCGGTGCCGGCGTGGTCGGCGGTGTCGCCGGCGGCCTGTTCCTGGCCCTGGCGCTGCAGATCACCGGTCACATCAAGCCGTACGCCCAGCTCGTCGGCGAGACCGACGCCTCCACCGCGTGGGTGATGGTGCTTGTCGTCGCCGGTGCGACCGGCGGCCTGTTCGGCGCGTTCGTCGGCAAGTTCATCCGCGGCCAGATCGTGCCCGCCGTGGGCACCGGCCTGGTCTGGGGCATGGTGACCTGGGCCGTGCTGGCGATGCTGCTGCTGCCGACGTTCGGCGACGGCGGCGTGCTCAGCATCAAGGACGCGGGCGGCATCTTCATCCTCGGCGTCTACGTCGCCTTCGGCGTCATCACGTCGATCGTGTACGCCATCGCCGGCCCGCGCCGCCGCCACTACTACCGCCGCCGCCGCGAGGTCGGCTTCGTGATGGCCATGCCGTCCATCCGCCGCCGTCGCCGCCGCCGCTCCGACGAGGACCTCGTCGAGGAGCTCGAAGACTGACCCGAAGTAAGGAAGGGCACCTTCTTATCGTTTTGCGTATAAGAAGGTGCCCTTCTTAACGTCCGCCGGTGGTGCTCCGGCGGAACGCCGGTCAGAGGGTGCGCGCGATCTCGGCGAGCACGTCCGACGGGACCTCGACGACCGTCTCGTGGTCGGGGATGTCGAGCTGGCGCAGGGCGTCGGGATCGGTGACCCGCCAGCCCTGTACGACGAAGGTGTCCCGGTCGGTGCGGTAGAGCGACGGGCAGTTGGTGTCGCCGGACAGCACCGTCTTGCGGATGAAGGTCAGCTGCACCCGGTCAGCTTAGCGAAGAAAAGGGACAAATAGCGCACACGGCGCGTCAGCCTCGCCGGACCGCCCACAACGCCGCCTCCGTGCGCGACGCCGAGCCGGTCTTGCGCAGCAGGTTCGACACGTGCACCGCCACCGTCCGGATGGAGATGTCCAGCTCGCGGGCCATCTGCTTGTTCGACATCCCGGCCGCGAGGCAGCCGAGGACCTCCTGCTCGCGCGCGGTCAGGTCGGCCGGCTCCGGCGTGGCGGCCGTCCGCAGGTGACCCGGCAGCGGCTCGCGCAGCAGGGCCGCCGCGTCCCGCCCGGCCGTCGCGGCCAGCAGCTCGACCAGCCAGTACGGGTTGCCCCCGGTGCGCTCCCGGACCGCCGCGGCGAGCTGCGCGGGCACGTCGCCGTGGACCTGGGCGATGATCCCGGCGATCTCGGCCGTGCCCAGCGGGGGCAGGTGCTGCCGGATCGCGCCGGGCGCGCCGGACAGCCGGGCCAGCGTGCGGGCCACCAGCTCCGGCGAGTCCGCCGAGTCGGGCAGCCGGCTGGTGACCAGCAGCAGCGCGGGCAGGCCGGGCGCGGTGGCCAGCTCGCCGATCAGGTTCAGGCTGGCCGGGTCGAGCGCGTGCAGATCCTCCACGACGAGCACCGCGGGACCGGTGCCGACCAGGGCACGGACCGTCCGCACAGCCAGCCGCAGCAGCGCCTCGGGCGCGTAGCGCTCGTTCGGCGCGTGCGGGTCCTGCGCCAGCCAGGCCAGACCCCCGGCGGGCACCGGCAGGTCGTGGGTGTCGCGGCCGCTGAGCACGGCGGCCAGCCAGTCGTACGGCGCGGGCGAGTGCAGCCGCGCCGCGCCGGACAGCACCACCGCCGGGGCCGGGGAGAAGGCCGCCACGGCGCTGGCCGCCAGCCTGGACTTGCCGATGCCGGCCGCGCCGGTGATGAGGACGACGTCGGGGCGGCCGCCGGAGCGCGGCCCGGACCAGCGGCGCAGCAGCTCCTGCCGCTCCGCCTCACGCCCCACCATCGCCACCGCGGTCACCGCTTCACCTTACGTACCAGGCGCACGGCGCGGCGCACGCCGGTGAGCGGCCGTGCGCCAGGCCACGGTGCACCACGCGGTCGGAGATCCGTACCGTTTACCGGATCTGCTCGGCCGGTCCGCGCCTCTGATCAGCATCGGAGCGGCGGCCGACGCGCGGGCGGGGCAGGATACGTACAACTGCTTAAAGACAAACGGCGCTCTTATAGGCAGGCTATGGGGCATGACCGTGATCCTGCACGCCGTCGCCCGCACCGACGCCGGCCTCGTCCGCGAGAACAACGAGGACTCGGCCTACGCGGGCAGGCGGTTCGTGGCGGTGGCCGACGGGGTCGGCGGCTCGCCGTCCGGCGAGGTGGCCAGCCAGATCGTGATCGAGTCGCTGTCCCCGCTGGAGCAGGATCCGGCCGAGAACGGCGCGGACGCGCTGCTGGCGACGCTCGCGGTGGCCAACGGCCGGATCCGCGCCGCGATCGACGCCGACCCGGCCAGCGACGGCATGGGCACCACGCTGACCGCGCTGCTGCTCGGAGCGGACCACGCCACGCTGCTGCACGTCGGCGATTCGCGGGCCTACCTGCTGCGGGAGGGGCGGCTCAGCCAGCTCACCGTCGACGACACCCTGGTCCAGGCGATGGTCGAGCGCGGGCTGCTCAGCCCCGAGGAGGCGCGCCAGCACCCGCACCGGTCGATCATCACGCAGGCGGTGCAGGGCCGGGAGTTCACGCCCACCGTGATGGCGCTGGTGCTGGCCCCCGGTGACCGGTTGCTGCTGTGCAGTGACGGCTTGTCCGACATCGTGGCGGATGAGGCGATCGCGGAGGCGATGGCCGCCCCGGTGGACCCCGGCGCATGCGCCGACCAGCTGATCAAGCGAGCGCTCACGGCCGGCGCGCCGGACAACGTGACGGTGGTCGTGGCCGACGTCACAGCCGAGGGTTAACTGAGCGCAGCCGCCCGCTGTCGTCCTGTGTTGTGGGACGGCGGGCGGTTGAACGTCGGTTGAACAGGCTCTCTAGCCGCTGCTAACATTCCCGGGTCCGGTCCACCCCTCGCAGTCTGTACGGCCACACCCCAATTCCGCCGGTTCTCGGCGGGTCTCCGCGGGCCCGGGTGGCCCTGCCCGGCCGTCGGCTGCTCCACCGCTCGGAGCCTCACCAATGATCGACGGGGATCGTCTGACCACTGTCGCTGTCATCCTTGCGGGTGGGACCGGCGAGCGCATCGGCCTGAAGCTGCCCAAGCAGCTCATCAAGGTCGCCGGCAAGCCGGTGCTGCGGCACACGCTGGAGACGTTCGTCGCCACCGACCGCATCGCCGAGATCATCATCCTGATGACCCCGAACTTCGTCGAGGACGTCGAGAAGATCGTCGCCGACCTCGGCTCCGACAAGCCGATCACCGTGCTCGCCGGCGGTTCGACCCGCAGCGAGACCACCATGAAGGCCATCGCCGCGCTGGACGGCCGCGAGTGCAACATCCTGCTGCACGACGCGGTGCGCCCGCTGGTGGACCAGCGCATCATCGGCGACTGCGTGACCGCGCTGGCCCGGCACGAGGCGATCGACGTGGCCATCCCGTCGGCCGACACGATCATCGTGACGGAGCCGGCCGAGGGCGGCGAGATCATCAGCGACATCCCGGACCGGGCCAAGCTCCGCCGCGGCCAGACCCCGCAGGGCTTCCGGCTCTCGGTGCTGCGCCGGGCGTACGAGCTGGCCATGCAGGACCCGGACTTCAAGGCCACGGACGACTGCGGCGTGGTCCGGCGCTACCTGCCCGAGGTGCCGATCTACGTGGTGCACGGCAGCGAGCAGAACATGAAGATCACGCACCCGGTCGACATCTACCTGGCCGACCGGCTGTTCCAGCTCGGCTCCCACCTGGCGCCGGTGCAGGCGAGCCGGGAGGCGTACGAGGCGGGCATCGCCGGGCGCACCGCGGTGGTGCTGGGCGGCAGCTACGGCATCGGCGGCGCGACGGCGGACCTGCTGGAGTCGTACGGTGCGAAGGTCTACCGGTTCAGCCGCAGCCTGACCGGAACGCACCTGGAGGACCCGGCGCACGTCAAGGCCGCGCTCGCGCAGGCGTACGCGGAGACGGGCCGGATCGACTTCATCGTGAACACGGCCGGTGTGCTGCACATCGGCAAGATCGACGAGGTGGACGAGTCGATCATCGACGAGACGGTCCGGGTCAACTACCTCGGCCCCGTCGTGCTGGCCCGCGAGTCCCTGCGCTACCTGCGCGAGACCCAGGGCTCGCTGCTGTTCTACACGTCCAGCTCGTACACCCGCGGCCGCGCGGACTACTCGCTCTACTCCTCCACCAAGGCCGCGATCGTCAACCTGACGCAGGCGCTGGCCGACGAGTGGTCCGACCACGGCGTCCGGGTCAACTGCATCAACCCGGAGCGCACCCGCACCCCGATGCGCACCAAGGCCTTCGGCGACGAGCCCGAGAACTCGCTGCTCGACGCCGGCACCGTCGCGCACACCTCGGTCGACGTGCTGATCTCCGGGTGGACCGGCCACATCATCGACGTCCGGCAGGGCGAGCGCAGCGCAGGCCCGGTGGACCCGTACACCTTCCTCGCCGAGGACATGGAAGCCCCCTCCGAGGGTTCCCGCTGGTAGTGAGCAGCGCCGTCCGGCCCGATCCGGACGGCGTACCGCCGTACCCGGTCACCTCCCGCGCAGGCACAACCGCGAAAGGAAGCACTTGATGGTCAGCGATGTCCGGCGCGTGCTCGGCTCGAACCTCCCCGGAATCGCCCTCACCGGCCTCATGCTCGTCTCGATCCCGCTCGCGCTGGCCACCGCCGCCGTGGGCTGGGCCGCGCTCACCGCACTGGTGGTGGCCGCGGGGCAGTTCGCCGAGTGGTACACCCGGCGCGACGAGTTCGACAAGCTGCACCGGGTGCTGGCGCGGGCCTCGTTCGACGTGCACCTGCGCAGCGCGCTGCGCACCGCGGCGATGCCGGTGCTGCTGCTGGGCCTGGCCGAGTCGGCCCCGCTGGTCATCGCGACCTGGTGCGCCTGGCTGCTGTGGCTGATGGTGTCCGCGATCGGCCTGCTCACCGCGGCCCGCGAGCTGAACCAGGCGGGTGCCGCCGCGCGCGGCCTCGGCGTCAAGGCGCTGGAGCCGCGGGTCGGCTCCGACCCGACCTCGGGCAACTGGCCGCACACCGCGGCGGTGCTGGTGCTCGCGGCGCTGGCGCAGTGGTCGGCCGAGGCGGCCTGGCTGGGCGCGGCCGGCATCACCGCGGTCTCCGCGGTCTACCTCTACTCGCTGGCCCGGCGCATCCAGCGCACGCTGCGGCTGTCCGGCACCCGCCGGATGAAGGCGATCAACAAGGCGCTGCGCGAGTACCGTCCCGAGGTCGTGCTCTACGCGGGCGGCCAGGCCAGCACCGGTTACCAGAGCAACGTGTGGCTGCCGACGCTGGACGGGCTCGACCAGCGGGTGCTGGTGATCTTCCAGAACCCGGCCCTGTGGAACGAGCTGAAGCCCAGCAAGACCCCGGTCATCTGCGTGCAGAAGGCCGCCGAGTACCTGACGCTCGACGTGTCCTCGGTGAAGCTGGTCATGTTCCCCGGCAACAACGGCAACAACATCAACCTGCTGCGCCTGCCGCACCTGCGCACCACCTTCATCGGCCACGGCGACAGCGACAAGCTGGCCAGCGTCAACCCCTTCACCAAGGTGTACGACGAGATCTGGGTCGCCGGGCAGGCGGGCCAGGACCGGTACGGCACCGCGGGGGTGCCCATCCCGGCCGACCACTTCGTGCACGTGGGCCGGCCGCAGCTCACCCAGCTCGCGCGCAAGCTGGCCGCCGCGCCGCCCCGGCAGCGCACCGGCACGCCGACCGTGCTCTACGCGCCGACCTGGGAGGGCTGGACCACCGAGGAGCACCACACCTCGCTGGTGCGCTGCGGTGTCCAGATCGTCAAGGCGCTGCAGGCGGCGAAGCCCGGGGTGCGGATCATCTTCCGGCCGCACCCGCTGACCGGCACCCGCAGCGCGGCCGCCGCCGCGGCACTCAAGGCCGTGATCGACCTGCTGCCCGAGTCGGACATCTCCTACCCGGGCCAGGGCGAGCTGTACGACTGCTTCGCCGAGGCCGACCTGATGATCACCGACGTGTCCAGCGTGGTCTCGGACTTCCTGTTCACCGACAAGCCGTACTCGGTGGTCAACACCAGCGGGCTCAGCGACGAGGACTTCGTCGCGGAGAACCCGAGCATCTCCGCGTCGTACCTGATCGACGGCAACCTCAACGGCCTGGCCGCCGCCCTGGACGCCGCGCGCGCGGACGAGTTCGACGTGCTCGCCGAGAAGCGCCACGCGCTGCGCACCTACATCCTCGGGCCGACCGGTTCCGATGAGCCGTTCCAGAAGGCCGTCGACCAGGCCATCGCCCTCAACGACCTGAAAGAGAAGAAGCGAGTCACCGTATGAGAGAGCGCCTCGGGCGGCTCCTGGCGGGCGCACCGGTGGCCCTCACGGACGCGGCCGTCATCTCCTTCGCCGGGTGGACCGTGCTCTACCACCTCGGCTTCTTCGTCTCGGCCCGTCCGTCCATCCTCTTCTACACGTGGCTGGTGCTGACCGTCGCCGGAACGGCGTTCAGCCTGCGCCGCCGGGCCGCGGCAGCCGCCGCGCCGGTGGCCGCGGACGCTCCGGCGGCCGAGCAGCCGAGCGAGACGGGCGCCGCCTCGCGCCGCCCGCTGCTGCTGAAGGTCGCCCTGCTCGCGGCCGCGGGCGCGGCGGTGCTGGTCGCGTACCTCACCTCCGGCTGGTCCTGGTGGCTGGCCATCGCGCTGGGCCTGGTCGCCTGCGCCGCCACGCTGACCGCGACCGGCTTCTCGCCCCGCCCGGCCGCGCCGAGCACCACCACCCCGCTGCAGGGCGCGCTGGTGCTGGTGGCCTCGCTGGGCATGGCGGCGATCGCGCTGGTGCTCAACCGCAACTCGCAGGACGACGTCTTCTACGTCGGCAAGTCGGTGTGGATCGCCGAGCACGACCTGATCCCGCTGCGCGACTTCCTCTTCACCGACCAGGTGCTGCCGGGCCTGTCCTCGCAGCCGCCGATCTCGTCGTTCGAGGCGTTCGCCGGGGCCATCGGCGCGGCCACCGGCCTGCACGCCTCCTCGGCGACCTGGTTCGTGCTGCTGCCCGTTCTGGCGATCGTCGCGTCGCTGGCCCTGTGGCGGCTGGCCCACCGCTGGGCGCCGCGCCGCCCGCTGCTGGTGTTCGGCATCGGCCTGGCGTACCTGCTGCTGGTGGCGGGTGAGGACGCGGCCCTGGGCACGTTCCACCTCCGCCTCGCCGAGGGCAAGGGCATGTTCGTCTCGGCGATGATCCCGCTGGCCTGGGTGTACCTCACCGACCTGGTGGAGCACCGGACGCGGCGCTCGCTGTGGCTGCTGGTCGCGCTGTCGATCGCCTCGGTGGGCCTGTCCACCGTCTCCGTCATGCTGCTGCCGGTGATGGCCGGCGCGGCCTGGGTGATCCTGCTGCTGATGCGCCGTCCCCGCGACGCGTTCGCGTCCGCGCTGGCGCTGACCGTCTACCCGGTCGCCGTCACGGTCGCGTTCCGGCTCTGGATGGGCGGCATGACCGAGGAGATGGCGACCCTCCAGTTCTACGACGCGCGGGGCACGCTGGCCCGTACGGTGCTGGTCGGGGTGATCGGGCTGATCAGCGCGTTCGCGCTGTGGGCCGGGGCGCTGTTCGTGCGCGACGGCGTGCCGCGGCTGCTCACCGCCGGCGCCGTCACCACGCTGACCGTGCTGCTGATCCCGGGCGTCATCGAGACCATCCACGGCTTCACCGGCCTCGGCCCGGTGCTGTGGCGCCTGCCCTGGATCGTTCCCTTCCCGGTCCTGATCGGAATGTACGTCGCGCTGCCGTGGGAACGGTGGCTGCGGCTGGAGTCGCGGGGCGGCCTGGCGCCGCGGGCGATCCCGGTGGCGGTGGCCGCCGCGCTGGTCGGGGCGCTGGCGTTCGCGGGTACTCCGATGTGGAGCAGCAAGAGCCACGTCTTCGTCGACCGGGCCACCGCGCTGCGCATCCCGGTGCCCGCCTGGAAGATCCCGGTGGGCCGCAAGATCGCCGCGTTCTGGATCCGCGACCTGGACCGGCCCGCCGGATACCTGCTGGCGCCCAGCATCGTGATGCGCGCCATGCCGATGGTCACCAGCAGGGTCCCGGTGGTCATGGCCCGCGACGGCTACCTCATCGAGTACGGCTGGGAGAGCGAGTTCGCGCTGGACCGCCGCAAGCTGAGCGCGTGGGCCGACGGGAACTCCGACGCCTCGGCGGCCGACCTCACGGCGGCGATGAAGCGGGTCGGCGTGGGCACCGTCTGCGTCTGGGACAGCAACGACAAGGCGATCGCGATGGCGCCGCAGCTGGGCCTGACCGAGCTGGCGTCCCGCCCCGACCCGAACGGCATGGTCTGCTACACGGCGAACCCCGCCGCCTGAACAACGACCCGCAGGGGCCGGACCGGGAAACGAGCAAGCCGCTCGCGGACCGTGGTCCGGCCCCTGCGGCGTGCTGCGACACCTCCGGCCCGCCTCATCCGTCAGGGGGTACACGATGAACATCCAGCTGATCCAGCCCCAGGAGCCCGCAGGGGTCTCCAGCTCGGTCCAGCTGGCGGGCCGGTGCACCGGGACGCCGCAGCCGTGGAGCGGGACGTTCAACATCGAGGGCACCGGGGCGTTCCAGGCCGGAGCGGCACGGATCTACGTCACGCTGGTCGCGGACGCGTACACGTACTACTTCCTGGAACGCGCGCCGCGGCTGGGCATGGAGCAGCCGACGGTGCTCGGCACGCCGGTGCGCCTGAACACCGAGGTCGCACCGTCCACCGCCACGGGCGGCGCCGTCGGGCCGCTCGGCACGCTGCGCCCCGGCGGTGTCCGCCAGCCGGGTGCCCCTGGATCGAGCCCCGGCCGCACCCGAACCGCATGACCCGCTACCCGGCCGCCCCGAAAGCCTGACGAACCAGGGTGCGGTTTCGGGGAAACTGCACGAAAGCGCCGCCGAGATCCTGCAGTTTCCCCGAAACTGCACGCGGGCCGGATCCGTGTGTCACGCGGGTTCGGCTCTGCGTCGTACGTTGGGCCGATCGACGCCCGTCTCCCGGCTGATTGTCCGGGCAGCATGCTGGTCTTAGGCTGGCGCGGCCCACGCGCATGATCGCGTCTCATAGGGCTTCTTGATTTCTCCGACGGGGGAGAACGATGCGCCTCAGGTTCCAGCGCGGCCTCGCCGGGCTCGCTGTCGTCGCCGCGATGACGGTGGTACCGGTCACGCCCGCACACGCCGACGATGCGCCCGTCGCCCGGCTCACCTTCTCCGGCGACGACCACATCGCTCGTTACAGCGCCTACGCGTTCACCAGCACAACCGCCGGTATCAACATGGGCGTGCACCTCAACGACAACGGCGGCCGGATCTCGGTCTCGGTCTACGGCCCCAGCGAGGTGTGGCACAGCCCGCAGTCCGGCGTCACGACGGACAACTTCGACCTCATCCTCGCGGCCCCCTCGGGTGAGCAGCTGGCGGCCGGGACATATCAGGACGCCTACCGGTGGGGTATCGGGACGGGGAACCCGACGATGCAGTTCTCGGGCAACGGCCGCGGCTGCTCGGCGCTCATCGGCAGCTTCACCATTCACCAGCTGACCGTGGTGGACGGGGCCGTCAAGAAGCTCGACGCCACCTTCGAGCAGCACTGCGAGATGCGCACGGAGGCGGTCCGGGGCCGCTTGCTCGTCGGCGTCGACATGCCGCCGCTGACGGCCGAACGCCCGGTGCCGGAGGTGAGCGAGTCGGTGGCGCTGCAGAACTGGCTGCCCACCCGCTCCGTGCTGAAGATGCGGGCGCCGCAGCGGCGGGCCGTCGTGACCGGCACGGTCACCTGCTCCGGAGGCGGGACGTTCACCTACCGCGGGGCGATCGTGCAGGACAGCTCGGCGTCGGGGACCTACAGCGGCACCGGCCCCTGCACCGGGTCGCCCGAGCCCTGGACCGCCCACGTCGTGAGCACCTCCGGCGTGCCGTTCCGCAGTGGCAGCGCCTCCGTCACGATCGAGGTCTTCGCGACCACGGACGCCTACTACCTGCTGGGCGGCGCGGACCGGTTCCTCGACATGCAGTACTGGGCCACCATCGGGCAGCCGCAGGCCCTGACCGCCGGGCCCGCCGCGTCCCAGGACGGCCCGGCGCCCGCCGGCGCGCGTCCGGCCGGGGCCACCACCGGATCACACCTGCTCGTTCGTAAGCCCATCCGCCGTCACTGACGACGGACCGGCCCGGTCTCATCCGCCACCGGCCGCCGCCTGGAACAACCGCCGGGCGACGGACCGGGGCACCCTGCAACTCTCATCCAGCAAACGGGGAGCACCATGCACACACTGCTCAAGCGCGGCCTCGCCGGGCTCGCCGCCGTCGCCGCGATGGCCGTCGTGCCCGCCGGGCCCGCCGGCGCGGAGGAGGCGCCCGTCGCGCGCCTCACCTTCTTCGGCGACGGCTACGTCGCCTCCGGCCAGTCGTACGCGTACACCAGCACCACCGCCGGGACCGCGATCGAGGTCACCTGGACCGGCCAGCGCGTCCACGTCGACGTCAGCGGCCACAGCGAGGTGCCGCGCACCGGAGAGCCGGGCCTGCCCGCCGAGTGGGACTCGTTCACGCTCGACCTGGCCGCGCCGCCCGGCCAGGACCTCGCCGTGGGCACCTACGCGGCCGCGGGCGAGTACCCGTTCAACGGCGCGCAGCCGGGCATCCGCCTCGGCGGCAACGGCCGCGGGTGCAGCGGGGGCGGCGGCTCCTTCGTCATCCACGAGCTGTCCGTGGCCGACGGCGTGCTCAAGCGCCTCAACGCCACCTTCGAGCAGCTCTGCAGCGCCTCCACCACCGAGCGAGGCCGCCTGCTGTACGGCGTCGCCGACATGCCGGCGCTGCCGGCCCTGGTCCGGCCGACGGTGACCGGGAACCCCGGCGTCTCGCTGGCGGCCTGGATGCCCACCCGCGCGGTGTCGAAGAACCGGCAGCCGCGGTACACCGTGACCGTGCGCGGCACGTTCACCTGCACCGTGCCCGGCACCTTCACCCTGGAGGGCGCCGTGGCGCAGAACCAGGAGTTCGGCTTCGCCCGCGGCACCTTCAAGGTGACGGGCGCCTGCACCGGGGCGCCCGCGGCGTGGTCGGCCGCGCTGCAGAGCACGGAGTGGACGCCGTTCGCGAGTGGGCCGGCGATGCTGGGCGGCACGGCCACGGTGACGGGGCACCTCGACCCGTACTACTTCCTGAGCCCCGGCCAGCCTTCGACCCTGTCGCAGAACGTGACCGTGGGCAAGGCGACGCTGATGAACGTCGCATCGCCCCGCACCGCGGCACCGAAGCCGGGCGCCGCCCCGATCCCGGCCCGCCCCGCCGCTGCGGCCACTGTGCCCGGCACGGCGACGGTCCCGCGGCTGCGCTGAGGGGACCGGCGACCCGGCTGCTTCCCGGGCAACGGCAGCCGGCCGGTGTGACACCGGTTCGACTTTCGGTTGGGCCGTCCCTCGGCCGGACGGCTCAACCTGCGGATTCGCTCGGTGGCTGCACCCTCGCATACTGGACTTTTGTTTCTTCGCAACGCTTTCGTCTGACAAGTGTGGGGAATCGGGGTCACAAGGCCGGTTCCCTGGGTTGACCGATCTTGTTAGGGTGTGCGAGCACTCGGGTGCAGCTCATGACCTCATGGCTGCGATCGCAGAAGAGAACCCGGCCCGTAGGCCGGACACGGGGATTCAGTCGATTCACCAAGCAGCGGTATCCCAGCCCCTCTTGCTGTTATCGATCATCGTCCAACTACTCGACCGCTCCGAGGCCGCGGCCGACGTCCGGCCGCGCGAAAAAACCTGGGGACGACGGGAGAAGTCAGTGTCAAACGAGGACAACCCTCGCTGGTCGAAGGGCCGCCGCGTCGCCGGCGCGCTCACCGGCCTGGTGCTGGGCGGGGCGGCCTTCCTGCTGCCCACGGGTGTCGCCAGCGCGGCGCCCGACGGCCTGCCGCCGCTGCCGGCCAACGCCAAGGACATCGCCCTCGAGCACAGCAGGATTCCGTCCGGGGCGCAGAAGGCCACCAAGCCGATGCCCGTGGCCGGAACGTACGGAGCGGCTTTCAGCGGCCGTGCCACGGTCAAGACCGGTGACTCGCGCATCATCGGCGGCGAGCTGGCGAACCCGGCCGACCACCCTGGCGTGGTCGCGGTCCGGTCCTACTTCGTCGCGTGGGACGAGGACGGCAACGCCGGGTGGTACTACAGCACCTGCACCGGCACCGTGCTCAGCTCCACCAAGGTGCTGACCGCCGCGCACTGCAACGTGGACCTGCCTTTCGGCACCACGTTCGTCATCGCCGGTGTCGCCGACGCCCGTGAGGGCGTCGACTGGAGCGCGGGCCAGGTGGCCCGGGTCGGCAGCACCTGGACCGACCAGCGCTACAACTACAAGGCGCAGTACGACGCGTGGGTGGCGCACACGACGCCCCCGCCGCCGCTGCACGACGTGTCCGTGCTGACGCTGAAGGACGCGCTGAACAGCAAGTACACGCCGGTCACGCTGGCCGACCAGGGTGCGGCGGCTCCGGCCGACGGCACCGCGGCGACCATCGTCGGCTACGGCACGACCGACCCCGACGGTGACACCCCGGCCGGCATCCTCTACGCCGCCGAGGTCCCGGTCCAGCAGAACTCGGACTGCACCGCCACCTACGGGTCGATCTTCAACACGACCGCGATGATGTGCGCGGGCTCGCCGAACTCGTCGACCCCGGAGAACGGCGTCGACACCTGCCACGGTGACTCGGGTGGCCCGATCTTCGTGGACGGCAAGCAGATCGGCGTCACGTCGTGGGGCTACGACCCGTGCGCCAGCACCTACGGCGTCTACGCCCGGGTGAGCAGCTACTCCGACGACATCAAGGCTGACGTCACGCGCAACGGCCTGGTGAACCTCGACTGGACCGGCGACGGCCACAGCGACTTCCTGGTCCGCTGCAAGACGACCGGCTGGGCCTGCGCGGCCTCCGGCCGGGTGGTCATGGTCAGCGGGTCGGGCCTGGGCACGGACGGGTTCGGCGGCATCAGCGGTTACGACTTCGGCTCGTTCGGTGGCGGCTGGAACATCTACACCAAGCTCATGCGGGTGACCAGCTGGAACAACGACAAGAAGCCGTCGATCATCGCGCGGGACGCCAACGGCGGCCTGTGGCAGTACAAGATCGACGAGGATGCGACGGACAGCAACAACGCGCCGTTCTACCCGCGCATCAAGATCGGTTCCGGCTGGAACATGTTCAACGACATCATGGTCACCAACAACTGGATGGGCGACGGCATGCCCAACCTGATGGGCCGCAAGCCCAACGGTGAGCTGTGGATCTACACCAGTGACGGCGCGGGCGGCTGGAAGAATCCTTCCGGCACCCGGATCGGCACCGGCTGGGGCATGTTCAACACCATCCTCACCCCCGGCTCGTGGCAGGGCGACGGCTTCCAGACCCTGCTGGGCCGCAAGCCCGACGGCCGGCTGTACATGTACAACAGCAACGGCTCCGGCGGCTGGCAGAACCCGTCCGGCACCCAGATCGGCTCGGGCTGGCAGATGTTCACCACCTTCATGTCGCCCGGCGACTGGAACGGTGACGACATGATCGACCTGATGGGCGTGAAGGCGGACGGCACTGTCCGGCTCTACACGACCAACGGCAAGGCCGGCTGGATCGACGGTGCGGGCAAGGTCATCGACACCGACTGGCAGATCTTCGACCGGGTCTTCTGATCCGGCGGTTCCGCTGAGGTAGTGCACTGAGAAAGGCCCCGCGGGTGACCGCGGGGCCTTTCCGTATCTCCTGTTCAGCTGCGCTCGGCCGCCGCGGTGACCCGTTCGGCCGCCGGAGCCACCGCCGGTGGGCGCCGCCGGCCCGTCACGTTCTCCCGGCGCAGCAGGCGCTGGAAGTCCTTCGGGGCGACGGTCATGACCCACAGCAGCATCGCGATGCGGCGGGTCGAGGTGAACTTGTAGTAGCGCGCCGACGGTGCGGCGAACCGGTAGAGCGGCGGCACGAACCGGGAACGGGCGAGCCGCCGGAAGATCGCCTGCGCCGCTCCGGCCGGAGTGCGCACGCCGCGCCGCACGTCCTCGTACTGCGCGAAGAACCAGGCCAGCAACGGCACCAGCCCCTCCGGCGTACGGAACCACAGCGCCCCGTCGCCGAACCGCTCGACGGGCGCCCAGGACCCCTCGGTCTCCGCGTCGGCGCAGGCGCGCTTCAGCGAGAGGTGCGCGAGGATCTGCCACAGCAGCCAGACCCGGCTGAACGCGTTGAACGACGCGAAGTCCGCGCCGGCGATCCGCGCCGACGCGAGCATCCGGTCGTTGTACGCGAGCAGCTTGTGCTGGAACCGGGCCACCCCCGCCAGCGCGTCGTCGGCCGGTTCGGCGCCGTCGAGCACTCGCAGCAGGGCCGCGGCCGTGGCGTGCACGACCTCGGCCGCCACCGAGATGTCCGAGGACAGGAAGTCCTCGACCACCCCGACGGCCCGGTCCACGGCGATCCACCGCGGGCCGTACGTGGCGTGCAGCGGCCGCCGCGAGGTGTTGGCCGCGGTCCACGGCCGGCTGGCCACCGCCCGCCGGAACTGCGCGGCCATGGTGGGGTAGCGGGCGACGACCGTCCGGAACAGCTCCTCCGGGTCGTTCGGCAGCACCGCCGCGCTGTCCCGGTCCACGCTGAGCGTCACCGCGCACACCGGGTTGATGCCCTCCGGGTGGTTGGCGAATGTGACCACCTGGACCCAGCCACCCGGGAACAGGTGGTGCACCGTGCCCGCCGACCACGGCGTGGCCTGCCGGTACGAGTTCAGCCGGGCCACCTCGCCCAGGTCCTCCACGCCGGTCATGTACGTGGTGAGCACGCGTGAGCGCAGCGCCAGCTCCGTGTCGTCGCCCGCGTCGCCGGTCAGCGCGGTGCCGGAGGCGTCGACGAGGTAGCGGACGCTGACCTGGGTGCCGTTGGACAGGGTCAGCCGCACCCGGTCCAGCGTGGGCTCCGCGGCCGTGACGGTCGCGGCGGTGATGAGGTGGGCGCCGCGGCGGGCCGCGAGGTCGCACGCGTGCTCGTCCACCACGGGACGGTAGACGTGGCACTCGTTGTGCTCGCCGGGCACGTTGAACTGCACGGTGTGCTTCGGGTCGTGCACCCGGCCCGCCTGGTGGTGCAGGAAGGACAGGGAGCGCTTGACGCCACTGGCCGCCCGTACCGCGGGGGGCAGGTCGACGAAGTGGGCGAACGCTCCGATCTCGGGCACGTCGAACCGCTCGGCCAGCAGCTCCAGCACGGCGGTGGTGTAGGGCACCGTCGTCTCGCCGGGGCGCGTGCCGGGCGTCTGCGGGCCGTCCACCAGCAGCACCCGCGCACCGTGACGGGCGAGGATGGTGGCCAGCCACCCGCCCGCCAGGTGCCGGCCGACGACGGCTACGTCGTAGTCGCCGTCCTGCCGCTGGTCGAAGGACTCATCGAATCGGTCCATATCGGGCTCCCTCCATGGCCGCGGTCAGAAGATCCTGCGGCCCATGACGAACTCCTTGGCCGCCTCCCGCACGAAGCCGAGCATGATCCGGCGCACCTCGGGCGGGGCCTCGGTCGCCGCCCACCACATGGTCTTGGCGAGCTTGAGCGGCGTCGGGTTGATGAACCGCAGGTTGCGGTCGTCCCAGCCGAAGTGCTTCGGGACGTACTTGGCCTCGCGCAGGTGCTTGTAGAGCTTGTCGGCGGCCTGCGGGCCGCTGATGGTCCCGGCCTCGAAGTCGTCGCAGTGCTTGACCATGGCGTCGAAGAGCTCGTTGTAGCCCTCGTGGTCCGACCAGTGCAGGCCGGGGTTCTTGACGTCCTCCAGCTCCAGCAGGTCCGCCTCGTCGCCGGACTTGCGCCACTTGCGGAAGGCCTCGTGGGCGCGGAAGGCGCCGGCGTTGGAGCCCCAGGCCCAGGTGCGGAACACCGCGGTCCACAGGTCGTAGTGCTCGAACGAGATGTACGCGGCGTTGACCAGCTTGTCGTTGCCGTCGAACAGGGCCTGCTGGCGCCGCTCGACCTCGCGGAAGCGCTCGGCGGAGAAGTCGCCGTCCTTGATCCCGGCGAGGATGCGCCAGGCCAGCACGTTGATGGTCTCGCAGGTGTTCGACAGGCCGCGGGAGAACAGCGGGTCGATGAACGCCGCCGCGTGGGCCAGCAGCACCCAGCGGTCGCCGACCGTCTGCCGGGACGAGTACTGCAGGCGGTCGGTGGCCACCCACTCGCGCACCGGCTTGGCGCCCTCCATCTGCCGCGCGATGTCCGGGAACTTGTTGATGTGGTAGTAGAAGTCCTCCTCGGGGGTCATCCCCTCCTGCCGCGGCCAGCGCCGCTCGTCCAGCGTCAGGCCGACGCTGCACAGCGGGTTCTTCGAGGACTTGTCGTTGTCGAACGCGATGATCCACAGCCAGCCGCGCTCGAACAGGTGGTGCACCGTGCCCTCGTACCACGGCACGGGCGGGGTGTCCTTCTTGTCCCGCTCGAACACGGCGTCGGTGTTGGGCATGTCGACGAAGTGGTTCCAGATCGCCCGCGAGTGGTGCTTGAACCGGCACGGCTCCTCACGCAGGCTGAACTTGTCCGCCAGCGGCGAGCGGTAGCCGCTCGCGTCGACCACGTACCGGCAGCGCACGGTCTCGCCCTGGTTGGAGGTGACGGTGGCGCCGTCGTCGTCGAAGTCGACGTCCACCACGTGGAAGTTCGTGTTCGCGTCGGCGCCGTACTTGATGGCCGCGTAGTACAGGTAGGCGTCGGTGTCCTGCCGGTACATGTGCGAGGTCTCGTGCAGCAGCTTCGGGAAGTTGAACATCGTCAGCTGGCCCGGGTCCTGCGGCTTGCCCTCCTGGTGGTTGAGGAAGCCGAAGTGGTTCTTCACGCCGTGCCAGGGCGAGATGATGTCCTGGCAGCCCGAGAAGGTGGACAGCGCGAGCAGTTCGGGCACGTCGTACCGGATGGCCATGGTGCGCAGCGAGACCAGCATGTTCGGGATGGTGGACTCGCCGATGGCGAACTTCGGGTGCGCCTTGGTGTCGACGATCATGACCTTCGCGCCCTGCCGGGCGAGGATCACCGCGAGCATCGACCCGGCGAACCCGGAGCCGAGAATCGCGACGTCATAGACGTTTTCGTGGGACTTTCCCTTGTCGGACACGGGATCTCCTTTCGGTGAGGGGTGGGTCACTTCGGCGTCGGGACCCGGAAGCGCTTGCCGAAGACCGTCGGGGCCAGCGCGTGCTTGAGCTCCTCGCCGAACTCGAACTCGCCCTTGTCGAACCGCTTCTTCATGAACAGGGTCAGGCCCTCGTAGGTGAGCTGCCCGATGTCGGCCGGGGCCTTCTTCTTGGCCCAGCGCAGCGTCTTGAGCACGCCGAAGAGCGACGCGTCGGTCCACTGGTTGTCCGGGTCCTCCAGGCCGAACGCGGGCGGCACGAAGTCCGCCGTCCGCAGCCGGCGCAGCAGCTCGTCCGCGGCGTCCTCGGCGCCGATGTCGCCGCGCTGGGCCGACTGCATGACCTCGTTGACGTCGCGCAGCAGCTGCAGGGCGTTCTCGTAGGGCTGGCCCTTGGCCACGACCTTGCCGCGCCACCAGGGGCTCTCCAGCGGCTTGAGCACCGACTCGTCGCGGGAGTCGACGAACTTGGCGTACGCCCGGTTGATCTCGAAGGTGGCGATGATCTGGCCGAGTGACCAGATGCGGAACCACGCGTCCCAGAGCTTGAAGTTGCCGAAGGAGATGTACGCGTTCGCGCACAGGTCGTCGTTGAAGTCGAGCAGACCCTGCTCCAGGTCCTGCATGTGCTGGAAGCGCTCGGTCGACCAGTCGCCGTCCTTGATCGCGGACAGGATCCGGTGGACCAGCGCGTTCATCGTCTCCATGGTGTTGGACAGGCCCCGCGAGAACAGCGGGTCGATGAAGCCGGCCGCGTGCGAGGTCAGGCACCACCGGTAGCCCACGGTCTGCCGCGAGGAGTACTGCAGCCGGTCGGTGCGGGTCCAGTCGCGGACCGCCTTGGCGTTGGCGAACTGCGGCGCGATGTCCGGGTACTGCGCGATGAAGCGGCGGAACTCCTCCTCCGGGGTGCAGTCCGGCTTCGGGTGCTGCCGCGGGTCCAGCTGCAGGCCCACGCTGTACAGCGGGTTCGTCGCGCGGTGGTGGTTGTCGAAGGCGATGCCCCACATCCAGCCGCCGGGGAAGATGTGGTGCAGGGTGCCCTCGTGCCACGGGCTCGGGTGGTGGTAGCGGCTCTTGGGCGCCAGCTCGTCGTACGGCTTCACGCCGACCATGTGCGTGAACAGGGTGCGGCTGTGGTGGCGGAACCGGGTCGGGTCCTCGCGCAGGCCGAACTTCTCGGCGAGCAGCGAGCGGTAGCCGGAGGCGTCGACCACGTACTGCGCGCGCACCTGCTTGCCGGTGTGGAACGTGGCGGTGACGCCGTCCTCGTCGAAGTCGAAGTCGGTCACCCGCGTCTGCTGCACGACCTTGGTGCCGTACTTCACGGCGACCAGGACCATCCAGTTGTCGACGTCCTGCCGGAAGAAGTGGTTCTCCGTGTGCGTGATCTTCGGGATGGGGAACATGTGGGTCTCGCGCGGGACCTGTCGCTCACCCGGCCGGTGGTAGACGAAGCCGAAGTTGCGCTTGACCCCGACCTGGGTGGTGACCTTCGAGTAGGCGCCCTCGAAGGTGGCCAGGTACTTGATCTCCGGCACGTTGTAGCGCTCGGCGACGAGGCGCATCATCATCGACGTCGCCGGGATGGTGGACTCGCCGATCGACATGCGCGGGTGCGAGCCGGCGTCGACCAGCAGCACCCGTGCGCCGTTGCGGGACAGGCAGGCCGACGTCATCGATCCGGCCAGACCCGAGCCGACGACGATCACGTCGTATTCGTCCTTCGGATCCATCTTGGTCCTTTCGGGTGCGTCGCGTAGGGGTGGAGGAAGCCGAGGCGTCGGCCGGTCGCCCCCCATTTCGAGTTTTCGACATGTGTTGACTTCCTTCTTTGATGACTTTCCCTCTCCGTCCACAAGATGTCAATGCCTGATGACTTGACGCGACACAGGGTCGTGGCTTTAACTGCATCAGCCAAGGATTTCAACAAGCGAGGAACTCGTCCGACGATGAATCAGCGTCCGCGCTGGTCACGAACCTGCTGGAGGATGTGATGCTGGTACAACGCAACAAGGGCCGGGCTGCCCGCGGGCACCAGCCGCCACCCGCGGTCCCCGATCTCATCGAGACGTTCCAGCGGGTCGCGGCCCGTTACCCGGACCGGGTGGCGATCGCCTCACCGGATGGGGAACTGTCCTACGCCGAGCTGAGCCGTCGCGCCAACGCGGTCGCCGAACTGCTCGGCCCGTACCCGGGCGTGGTCTGCGTGCTGGCCACGCACGCGCCGGCCACCATGGTCGGCCTGCTGGGGACGCTGCTCGCCGGGGGCACCTACTGCCCGCTCGACCCGGGCTTCCCGGTCGCACGCCAGCTGGAGATGCTCGCCGCCGCACGGTCGAGCGCCGTGCTGGTCACCGCGGACGGGCAGCTCGCGCCGCCGGTGCCGCCGGGCGTCGAGGTGCTCGACATCCGGCACGAGCCGTCGGCCGCGGAGCCGCCGCGCCTGCCGGACGGCCCCGAGGAGCCCGCCTACCTGCTGTTCACCTCCGGCTCCACCGGGATGCCGAAGCCGGTGACCACGCCGCGCGCCGCGATCACCGCCACGGTGACGTCGCTGCGCAACCTCTTCGACCTCTCCCCGGAGGACCGGGTGCTCCAGTTCGCCTCGCTGAACTGGGACACCGCCTTCGAGGAGATCCTGCCCGCGCTGACCACCGGCGCCACGCTGGTGTTCGACCCCGACGCGCACTCCGGCTCCTTCCACCGCTTCCTGCGGATGCTGGAGCGGCAGCGGATCAGCGTCGTCGACCTGCCCACGGCGTACTGGCACGAGCTGGTCCTGCACCTGTCCGAGGACGAGGCGGCGCTGCCGGCGTCGGTGCGCACCGTGATCATCGGGGGCGAGGCGGTGAGCCCGGCCCGGCTGGCCGACTGGAAGGGCCTGCGCACCGGGCACATCCGCCTGGTCAACACCTACGGCTGCACCGAGACCACGCTGATCACGCACGCCATCGACCTGCACGGGCCGCTCGCCGCGCCCGCCGACCCGCAGGACCCGGCCGTGCCCATCGGCCACCGGCTCCCGCACGTCGTCGAGCACGTCACCGACGAGGGCGAGCTGCTCATCGGCGGGCCCGCCATCGCCACCGGCTACCGGGGCATGGCGGACGCGACGCTGGTGAAGTTCGTCCGGCTCGACCTCGGCCCGGCCTCCGGCCGCTTCTTCCGCACCGGCGACCGGGTCCGCGCCCGCGACGACGGCGCGCTGATCCACGCCGGGCGCCTGGACGACGAGGTCAAGGTGCGCGGCATCCGGGTCAACCCGACCGAGGTCGAGGCGCAGCTGACCAGGTGCCCCGGCGTCGCCGCCGCGGCCGTGCTGGGCGTGACCACGCTCGGCCGGACCACCCTGGTCGCCTACATCGTCCCGCGTACGGAGACCGCAGACAGCGCGGAGTTCGTCGCGGGGGTGCGCGCCGACCTGGCCGCGCGGGTGCCCGGACACCTGGTGCCGGGCCGCATCATCGCCGTCCCCGAGCTCGTCCACACGGCCAGCGGCAAGGTCGACCGCCGCAGCTCGCACAGCCGCTACACGACCGCACTCGCCAGCACGACCGCGACCGACCTCGGAGGTCACTGATGAACGCGCACGACATCGTCGACATCTTCCGCCGGATCCTGGAGACCAACGACATCGACGTCGACTCGGACTTCTTCCAGCTGGGTGGCGACTCCCTGACCGCGACGCGCATCCTGAGCGCCGTGGCCCGGCGTACGGGCACCGAGCTGACGTTCGACGACTTCATGGCCGCCCCGACGCCGGGCAGCCTGTCCGAGAAGCTCGCGGTCGTGGCGGTATGAACGTCATCGTCGTCGGCGCCGGCCTGGCCGGCCTGACCGCGGCCACCGGCCTGTCCGCCGCCGGCGTGGACGTCACCGTCCTCGAGGCGCGGGACCGGGTCGGCGGGCGCACCCACGGCATCGAGGTCGCACCCGGCCGGTGGGTCGACGCGGGGGCCGCCTACCTGGGCGTACGCCACACCGAGCTGATCTCGATGCTGACCGGTTTGGGCCTGCGCACCATGTCGACCGACATGGTGGGGGCGAGCCGGTTCGACATCGGCGGCGGGCTGCGCACCGTGGACGGCCGCTTCCCGCCCCTGAACGCCATCGCCCTGGGCGGCATGTTCGACGCCCTGGACGAGGTGACCCGGCTGGTCGACGTGGACGAGCCGTGGCGCACCCCCGGTGCGGACGTGCTCGACCGGCTCACCGTCGACAAGTGGGCCGCCGAGCAGATCGACCACCCGGACGCGGCGACCTTCCTGCCGCTGTTCCTCGGCGAGATGATGGCCGCCGACCCGGCCGCCGTCTCGGTCCTGCACATGGCCTTCTACCTGCGTTCCGGCGGCGGCCTGCGCTACCTGAACGCGTTCGAGGGCGGCGCGCAGGAGTCCCGCGTCGACGGCGGCGCGCACCAGATCAGCGAGCGGCTGGCCGCCCAGCTGCCGCACCCGGTCCGGCTCAACGACCCGGTCACCGCGATCCACCACGACGACAACGGCGTCGTCGTGCACTCTGCGAGCGGCGTACACCGCGCCGACGCCGTGATCGTGGCGATCCCGCCGGAGCTGGCCGACCGGATCGAGTTCACCCCGCGCCTGCCGCACACCCGGACCAGCTCGCACACCGCGCGCGGCTCGGCCCTGAAGATCCAGCTCGTCTACCCCACCCCCGCGTGGCGCGAGCACGGGCTGTCCGGCTGGTCCATCAGCGCGGACGGGCCGCTGCTGTCCACCGTGGACGACACGCCCGCCGGGGGCTCCCCCGGCGTGCTCACCGGCTTCGTCACCGGCGCCGAGGCGCACCGCTTCTCCGCCCTCTCCGCGGACGAGCAGCGCGCTGCGGCGATCGCGCAGGCGAAGCACGTCTTCCCCTTCCTGGGGGAGCCGGTCGAGTGCCACATCACCGACTGGCTGAACGACCCGTACAGCGTCGGCTGCTACGCCGCGCTGTTCGGCCCCGGCGACTGGACGCGGCACGGGCCCCGGCTCACCACCGCCTCCGGACGCGTGCACTGGGCCGGCACCGAGACGAGCACCGAGTACTTCGGGCTCATGGAAGGCGCCATCCGCTCCGGACAGCGGGTGGTGTCCGAGGTCCTCACGGCCCACGACTCACGGTCACTCGTCTCCGAGCCGACCTGAGCCAGCTCCATCCGCACCGAGTAGCACACACCGCCAACAGAAGGAGTGATCACGATGATCGCTGAGGTCCGCAAGACCGTCATCGACGGCCTGGCCCAGATGAACTACGACGTGAGCGACGTGACCGGCGACACGGTGCTGGGCCCGGAGGGCCTGGACCTGGAGTCCCTGGCGATCGCCGAGCTGGCGATCCTGCTGGAGGACACCTACGGCTCGAAGTTCACCGAGGAGGAGATGTCGGGTTTCACCGGCCTCACCATCGACCAGATCGCGGGCGAGGTCACGGCCCGCACCGCCGTGGGCGCGAGCGCCTGACCGGCAATTCCCTCCCCAAGTGCACGGCCCGGCCGGCCGGACCGGCCGGGCCGCCCTCAAGTGACGAGGAGACCTGAGAGCGATGCCCGCTTCAGCCGCACGAACCGCAACGATCACCGGCATGGGCGTGTTCACGCCCGTCGGCCGCGACCTCGACCAGTTCTTCGACGCGCTGTGCGTCGGCCGCTCGGGCATCGTCAACCCGCCTGAGGGGCACCCGACCTTCGGCGCCGTCGACGCCGCCGCCATCGCCCCGCCCATCGAGGCGATCGAGGTGCTGCCGCCGCTGGCCGCCCGCGTCGTCGACCGCTTCCTGCTGATGGCCCTGGCCGCGGCCGACGACGCCATCCGCGACGCCAAGATCGAGATCGGCACCGACGTCGACCCGTACCGGGTGGGCGTGGTCGTGTCGACCGGCGTCGGCGGCATGTCCACCTACGAGCAGCAGTCCTTCGGCTGGCAGGCGCGCGGCGGCAACGCGGTGAGCCCGCTGCTCTACCCCGGCTTCCTGCCCAACATGGCCTCCGCCCGGATCGGTATCAAGTACGGCATCCGCGGCTTCAGCTCCAGCATCTCCACCGCCTGCGCCGCCGGCGCGCACGCCATCGCCGAGGCGCTGCGCCTCATCCGCGACGACGAGTGCGACGTGGTGATCTGCGGCGGGTCCGAGGCGCCGTTCGGCGGCACCGGCGTGGCCGCGTTCGGCAACGCGCGGGCGCTCGCCGCCGGCTGGGCCGACCCGGCCCACGCCAGCCGGCCCTTCGACACGCGCCGCAACGGCTTCGTGCTCGGCGAGGGCGCGGGCATCGTGGTGGTGGAGAGCGCCGAGTTCGCCCAGGCGCGTGGCGCGCGCCGCTACGCCGACCTGATCGGCTGGGGCGCCACCACCGACGCGTACCACCCGACCATGCCGCGGCCGGACGGCGAGGCCGCCGCCCAGGCCATGCGCAAGGCGCTGCGCAGCGCGGGCCTCGCGCCCGGCGACGTGAAGTACGTCAACGCGCACGGCACCTCGACGAAGCTCGGCGACCAGGTCGAGTCGACGGCGATCCGCGCGGCCTTCGGCGACTCGCCCGCGGTCAGCTCGACCAAGGGCGTCACCGGGCACCTGCTCGGCGCCGCCGGGGCGATCGAATCGATCGCCACCGTGCTGGCCGTCGAGCGGGGCATGATGCCCGCCACCGCCAACCTCGAGGAACCCGACCCACTGTGCGATGTGGACCACGTCGTGAAGACTCGGATCGGACCGGTCGGCGCCGCCCTGTCCAACTCGTTCGCCTTCGGTGGCCACAACGTGAGCCTCGTCTTCGCCACCGCCGGCGCCACCGCCGGCTGAGCCGGCGCGTAACCCGCAGGAGTTGCCATGGCAGTCAGTCCCGTCAGCAAGGCCACGCCCGCGCAGGCGGTGCAGCTGGTCGCGATCCGCTCGCTGTTCGCCGTCCTGGAGCGGACGGCGCCGGCGGTGGGCGGCCGGCTCGCCGAGCGCATCTGGTGCGCGATCCCGCGTAAGCACCCGGCCGGGGCGTGCCCGCCCGGCCGCCGCTTCGAGGTGGCCGGACCCACCGGCCGGATCGTCGCCGAGGAGTGGGGCGCCGGCGAGCAGACCGTCTACCTGATGCACGGGTGGGGCGGCCGGCGCACCGACCTGGGCGACTTCGTCGCCCCGCTGGCGGACTCGGGATTCCGCGTCGTCGCACTCGACGCGCCCGGCCATGGCGACTCCGACCCGGGCCCGTTCGGCCCGGGGCGGGGCCTGCTCACCGACCTCATCGGCGCGCTGGGCGCGGTCGTCGCGGACTGCGGCCCGGCGTACGCCGTCATCGCGCACTCGCTCGGCGGCTGCGCCACCGGCGTGGCCGTCGCCGACGGCCTGGCCACCGAGCGGCTGGTCACCATCGGCGCGCCGAGCGAGCTGGAGCCGCACGTCGCGGTCTTCGCCCGCACCCTCGGCATGGGCCCGCGCTGCCTGGCCCGGTTCCGCACCGGGCTGGAGGGACGGCTCGGCCGCCCGATGACCGACTTCACGCTGCCCGACCGGTTCGCCGACCGCGCCCCCGAGACGCTCCCGGCGACCCTGCTGATCCACGACCACCAGGACAAGGAGGTGCCGTACACCGAGGCGCTGACGCTGCAGCGGGCCCTGCCCGACGTGCGGCTCATCGGCACCACCGGATACGGCCACCGCCGGATCCTCCGCCGCCCGGAGGTCGTCGCCCGGGTCCTGGACTTCCTCGCGGAGTCCCGGCAGCAGCAGCCGGCCGCCCCGGGCCGGCACGCCGACAGCGCACCCTAGGGAGGATCAGTGTCCACCGCACCCACGCCCGACTGGCTGCTGGAGAACGGCCACGTGCTGATCACCGGCGCCACGGGCTTCTTCGGGCAGGCGCTGCTGGAGCGCCTGCTCGCCGACCATCCGACGACCCGGGTGACCGTCCTCATCCGGGGCCGCGGCGCCACCTCGGCCGCGAGCCGCCTGGCGGGCCTCACCCGCAAGCCGGTGTTCAGCGCGCTGCGCAAGCGCATCGGCACCCCCGGCATCGAGGAGCTGCTGCGCACCCGCGTCAGCGTGCTCGACGGCGACCTGACCTCGCCCCACCTGCGCCTGCCCGACGACCTGACCGCGGTGCTGCACTGCGCCGGGTCGGTCTCCTTCGACCCGCCCATCGACGAGGCGTTCCGGATCAACGTGACCGGCGTGGTGAACCTCTACGACGCCGTGTCCCGCCTGCCGGTGCAGCCGCACGTGGTGCACGTGTCCACGGCGTACGTCAACGGCGGCCGGTTCGGCCTGGTGCCGGAGGCGCCGCTGGAGCACGACGTCGACTGGCGGGCCGAGCTGGCCGCCGCGAACGCCGCACGCGACGAGGTGGAGCGCGAGTCACGCCGCCCCGAGGTGCTGGCCCGCCTGCTCAGCGAGGGCCGGGCCGCCGACGGCAAGGCCGGGCCGACCTGGGCCGCCGCCGCCGCGGAGCGCTCCCGGCTGGAGCTGGTCGACAAGCGCCTGGTCGAGGCGGGTCGGCAGCGGGCCAAGAGCCTGGGCTGGACCGACGTCTACACCTTCACCAAGGCGCTGGCCGAGCGCGTCGCCGAGGAGTACGCCCGTACCAAGGGCATGCGCATCTCGGTGTTCCGCCCCACCATCGTGCAGAGCGCGCTGCACCACCCGTTCCCGGGCTGGTTCGAGTCGTACAAGATGCTCGACCCGATCATCCTGGCCTACGGCCGCGGCATCCTGCCCTTCCCGCCCGGCGTGCCGGACGCGCCGGTCGACGTCATCCCGATCGACTTCGTGGTCAACGCGATGCTCGCGGTCACCGCCAACCCGGTCGCGCCGGGCGAGACGGCGTACTTCCACGCCGGCTCGGGCTTCCGCAACCCGCTGAGCGCCCGCGACATGGATGAGCACCTGCGCGACTACTTCGGCCGCCACCCCATGCCGGACAAGGACAAGGGGCACATCACCGTGCCGTCCTTCCGGTTCGTGGGCACCGGCAAGCTCGACGGGCTGCTGCGCCACGGCGAGCGGCTGGTCTCGGCCGCGGAGCGCACGGTGATGCGGCTGCCGTCGTCGCCGCGCACCCGCGGCTGGATGACCAAGGTGCACACCGAGAAGACCCGGGTCGAGCAGCTGCGCAAGCTGTCCGATCTGTACAGCGTGTACAGCGCGGTCGAGACGATCTACACCGACGACCGGACCCTGGCCCTGCACCGGTCCATGCCGCCGGAGCACGCGGAGCGCTTCGGCTTCGACACCTCGGTGATCGACTGGACGCACTACATCCGCGAGGTGCACTGCCCCGCGATCACCGCGCTGCAGCGGCAGGCGGGCAACCGCCGCCCGCGCGCCGCCGGGCCGAAACCGCTGGTCCCCGGCGAGGGCATCGCGGCGGTGTTCGACCTGGAAGGCACGATCGTCAAGTCCAACGTCATCGAGACGTACCTGTGGGCGCGGCTGGTGGACCGGGAGCGCGCGCAGTGGCCCGGCGAGCTGATCTCGCTGGCCGGGGCCATGGTCGGCTACGCCAAGACCGACCGGCGCAGCCGCAGCGACTTCATCCGCGAGTTCATGCGCCGCTACGCCGGGGCGTCCGAGGCGGCCATGCGCCGCCTGGTCGACGAGCGGATGGGCGAGGCGCTGCTGCTGCGCGCGATGCCGGAGGCGGTCCGCCGGATCCGGGCGCACCGCGCGGCCGGCCACCGCACCATCCTGATCACCGGCACCGCGTCGCTGTTCCTGACGCCGCTGGCCCCGCTGTTCGACGAGATCCAGGCCAGCCGGCTGCACGTGGGCGCCGACGGCGTGATCTCCGGCTACCTGGACACCCCGCCGCTGGTCGGCGAGGCGCGCGCGGCCTGGCTGCGCCGCTACGCCGGGCAGCACGGGCTGGACCTGTCCCGCTCGTACGCCTACGGCGACAGCTACTCCGACCGCCCGCTGCTGGAGCTGGTCGGCAACCCGACCCCGGTCAACCCCGACCCGCGCCTGTACCGCCACGCGAAGAAGCAGCACTGGCACATCGAGCAGTGGGGCGCGAACACGCACGGGGCGCTGGAGACGCTGGTGGAAACCGTCAACCGAGTCCCCGGTGGTGTCCGATGATGCTCGCCCTGCAGTACAAGAACTCGCCGGTCAAGTACCTGACCGCGCGCGGCGTCACCAGCACCCGGATCGGCTCCCGGTTCACCAGCGCGGTCGCCGGCAACCTGGCGCCGCTGCAGCTCACCCAGCTGCCGGTGCCGGACCTGCCGGGGCGGGGCTGGGTGCGGCTGCGCCCGCTGCTGTCCGGCATCTGCGGCTCCGACCTGGCCATGCTCACCGGCCGGTCCTCGCCGTACCTGACGCCGCTGGTGTCCACGCCGTTCGTGCCCGGCCACGAGGTGGTCGCGGTGACCCTGGACGACGCGCCGGACCTGCCCAAGGGCAGCCGGGTGGTGGTCGATCCGGTGCTGTCCTGCGCGGCGCGCGGGCTGCGGCTGTGCCCGGCGTGCGCCGAGGGACGGCAGTCCCGCTGCATCGCGGTCACCTCGGGCGGGCTCGCGCCCGGCCTGCAGACCGGCTACTGCGGGGACACCGGCGGCGGCTGGGGCAAGCAGATGGTGGCCCACCGCAGCCAGCTGCACGTCGTGCCCGAGGGCGTGCGCGACGAGCTGGCCGTGCTGGCCGAGCCGCTGGCCTGCGCGATCCACGCGGTGCGCCGGGTGGCGCTGCCCGCCGGGGCGACCGTGGTGGTGATCGGCGCGGGCACCGTCGGCCTGCTCACCATCCTGGCGCTGCGCGAGTACACCGAGGTGGGCGGCATCCACGTGGTGGCCAAGCACCGGCACCAGCAGGTGCGGGCCCGGCAGCTCGGCGCGACCGAGGTGATCGAGCCCGCCCGCGCGGCACGGGCCGTGCGCCGGCTCACCGGCGGCAGCCTGGAGAGCCCGGTGATGGGCGCGGAGTACCTGCTCGGCGGCGCGGACGTGACGTTCGAGTGCACGGGCGGGGGCGGCCTGGACACCGCGCTGCGGCTGACCCGGGCCGGGGGCACGGTGGTGCTCTCCGGGATGCCGTCGACCGGGGTGGACCTGACCCCGCTCTGGTTCCGCGAGCTGCACCTGGTCGGGGCGTACGCGACCGACTCCGGCGGGGTGCCCGAGGCCGACGGCGGCCGGCAGGGCGACTTCGACCGGGCGCTCGACCTGGTCGGCCGGGCTCCGCTGGACGGCTTCGTGGACGCGCGCTACCCCCTGACCCGCTGGCGGGAGGCGGTCGGCCACGCGGCCGACGCCGGACGCCTGGGCACCGTCAAGGTCGCCTTCGACCTGGCCGAGATCTGAGGAGACCGAGATGAGCAGACCCGGATTCGTACTCGAAGTGGACGAGCGCACCCCCTCTCTCCTCGTGCACCAGGGCGAGGGCTTCCGGCTGGAGAAGTTCCCGCTGGGCACGCGCGTGATCTACCCGCCCGACTCGCTGCCGGGCATCCGCGACCTGGACGCGGCCATCCGGCACGCGCTGCTGAACCCGCACGGCACCCCGCCGCTGCCGGAGCTGCTGCGCCCGGACATGAGGCTGACCATCGTGTTCGACGACATCTCGCTGCCGCTGCCGCAGATGCGCCCGCCGGACATCCGCGGCCGCATCATCGAGCACGTGCTGGAGCTCGCGGCGGCGGCCGGGGTCGACGACGTCGAGCTGCTCGCGGCCAACGCACTGCACCGGCGGATGACCCCGGCCGAGCTGAAGCGGGCCGTCGGCGACCGGGTGTTCCGTGCCTTCTTCCCCAAGCACCTGCGCAACCACGACGCCGAGGACCCGGACGGCATGACCCACCTGGGCCTGACCCGGCACGGCGAGGACGTCGAGATCAACAAGCGGGCGGCCGAGAGCGACCTGCTGGTGTACGTCAACATCACGCTCACCGCGATGAGCGGCGGGCCGAAGTCGGTGGCGGTCGGGCTGGGCTCGTACAAGAGCCTGAAGCACCACCACAACGTGCACACGCTGCGGCACTCGACGTCGTTCAACGACCCGCCGAACTCGGCGATGCACCACTCCTACCACCGCATGGCGAAGGTGGTGGAGGACCACGTCAAGGTCTTCACCATCGAGACCACGCTGAACGGCGACAACTTCCCCGAGGCGACGAAGTTCCTGCAGAAGCGCGAGTGGGAGTGGAACCTGCGCGACCAGGCGTCGCTGCTGGCCTTCAAGAAGGCCAACGAGATGACGCCGCTGAAACTGCGCCGCGAGATCTGGCAGCGCAACGACGCGCCGTTCGGGGTGACCGGCATCCACGCCGGCGACCCGAAGGAGGTGCACCCGCTGACCCTGGCCAACGTGCACCGGCAGCAGCTGACCGAGATCGACGGGCAGGCCGACATCGGGGTGTGGGGGCTGCCGTTCCTGTGCCCGTACAACGTGAACTCGATCATGAACCCGATCCTGGTGATGAGCCTGGGCCTGGGTTACTTCTTCAACCTGTACCGCAACAAGCCGATCGTGCGGCAGGGCGGGGTGGCGATCTTCTACCACCCGATGCAGAACGACTTCCACCAGATCCACCACCCGAGCTACATCGACTTCTTCGAGGAGGTGCTGACCCAGACCACGGACCAGCAGGCCATCGAGTCGAAGTTCGAGAAGCAGTTCGCCGAGGACCCCTGGTACACCCACCTCTACCGCAACAGCTACGCCTACCACGGCGTGCACCCGCTCTACATGTGGTACTGGGGCGCGCACGCCATGGAGCACCTGGGCGACGTCATCTTCGTCGGCGCGGACCGCAAGGCCGCCGCGCGGATGGGCTTCCGCAGCGCGTCCACGCTGGCCGACGCGCTGGAGATGGCCAAGGACACGGTGGGCGGCAGCCCGTCGATCACCTACCAGCACACGCCGCCGGCCACGCTGGCCGACGTGCGGTGAGGGGGAGACGATGAGCCTCAAGAGCGACTTCCGGGAGCTGGTGTCCGGGCGGGACTGGCGGGGGCGCTCGCGTACGCCGCGCTCGGCCGTGCAGTATCGCGAGCCCAGCCCCGGGCTGACCTTCCCGACGGCGTGGACGCGCAGCAAGCCCGCCCGCACCGTGCGGCGCGGCCTGCACAGCGGCGTGCTCAAGCCGCTGGTGTGGGCGCAGACCCGGCCCACCGTCGAGGGCACCGAGTACCTCGACGGGCTGACCGGCCCGGTGATCTTCGCGGCCAACCACGCCAGCCACCTGGACGCCCCGCTGATCCTCAACACGCTGCCCAAGCACTTCGCGGGCCGGGTCGCGGTCGGCGCCGCCGCCGACTACTTCTTCACCGCCCGCTGGCGTGCGGTGCTCACCACGCTGGCGTTCAACGCGTTCCCGGTGGAGCGCTTCGGCGGCTCGTCGAAGCAGAAGCAGGCCAGCCTCGCCCCGGAGCTGCTCGACCGGGGCTGGAGCCTGCTGCTGTTCCCGGAGGCGAGCCGGTCGCAGGACGGCTGGATGTCGCCGTTCCGCATCGGCGCGGCGTTCCTGGCCTGGTCGCGCAAGGTGCCGGTGGTGCCGGTGGCCATGCGCGGCACGTACGCGGCGATGCCGCGCGGCGAGTGGGCGATCACCCGCGGCCGCCCGTCGCTGGTCGTCCGCTACGGCCGCCCGATGTTGCCGCACGAGGGCGAGCCGGCCCGGGACTTCAACGTCCGCGTCGCCGACGCCGTCCACCGGCTCTGGGCCGAGGAGGACCTGGGCTGGTACCGCGCGCTGCGCGAATCCCACGCCGGGCGCATCGAACGCCCCGCCGGCCCCCAGGGCGCCCCCTGGCGCCGCCTCTGGGAGGCCACCCGCCCGCTCCGCTCCTCCTCCCGCCCGAACCGCATCTGGTCCTGACCCGCTTTCCGCGAAGCTCCCGCCCCGCTGTTCCGGCAGCGTGACGGGAGCTTCGATCGTGGCGGGCGAGCGGGCGGGCGGGGCGTGCGGGCGCGGCGGGGGCCCGCAGTTTCCCCGAAACTGCAGCCTGCGGCCCCGACCGGCCTGCAGTTTCCCCGAAGCTGCAGCCTGCGACCCCGACCGGGGTGCAGTTTCGGGGAATCTGCAGGCGACCGCCCGGGAGCGCGGTCAGGCGGCGACCGGGAGTTCGTTGAGGGAGCCGGAGCGGAAGGGGGTGACCTCGACGGGGAGGTCGCCGAAGCCGGATTCGCGGACCAGGTTGCGGACCTCGACGTCGCGCTCGATCCAGAAGAGGGCGTCCGCGTCGACCTCCACCCGCACGGACTCGCCGAGGTCGCGTACCCGCAGGTCGCGGTTGCCCAGGCCGCTCAGGTGGCGGCGCAGCACGGCCTCGGCCCGCTCGACCCGGGCCAGCCGGGCGGGAGTGATGGTGATGCCGTACGCGATCCGGCTGGACAGGCACGCCGCGGCCGGCTTGTCCCAGGTGCGCAGGCCCCAGTGGCGGGCTACGGCGCGCACCTCGTCCTTGGTGATGCCGAGGTCGGCCAGCGGGGTGCGCGCGCCGCGCTCGCGGGCGGCGGCGATGCCCGGGCGGAACCGGTCGCCCAGGTCGGTGGCGTTGGTGCCGGTGGCGATCGTGGTGTAACCCTCGGCGGCCGCCGTCTCCAGGGCCGCCTCCAGCAGCGTGCTCTTGCAGAAGTAGCAGCGCTGTCTGCCGTTGGCCGCGTACTCCGGCAGGTCGAGCTCGCGGGTCGCCGGGGTGTGGTGGACCACGCCCAGCTCGGCGGCGATCCGGCGGATCTCGACCAGCTCGTCGCCGGGCAGTGACGCCGAGACGGCGGTGAGCAGCCCGACGCGGTCCGGGCCGAGGGCCCGCACGGCCGCCGCGGCGACGACCGTCGAGTCGATGCCGCCGGAGGCCGCGACCAGGGTCCGCCCGTATTCGGCGATCTCCTGGACGAGCAGGTAGGCGAGTTCCTCCTCGGTGCGAATTCCGTTCATGCGAATCAGATCTCCCTTGCTGACGCATAGCCATGTATGGTTTGAGCATAAACTCAACAGACGAGGAAATCATCAGATGAAGCTGGGTTATGCGACGCTTGACGTCGACCGCCGGGCCCGCACCGGTGACGCGGAGGTCGTCTTCGGACACGGCAAGACGCCTGAGCAGGTGGTCGGCGCGCTGCGCGGCCTGCACGCGGCCAATCCCGACGGACCGGTGCTCGCCACCCGGGTCGACGAAGCGGGTCGCGAGCACTGCCGCCGCAACCTGCCACGTGCCGTGATCGACGACATCGGACGGACGGTGGTGCTCGGCCCGCCGCGACCGGCGCGCGGCCGGGTCGCCGTGGTCAGCGCGGGCACCTGTGACCTGCCGGTGGTGCGCGAGTGCGCCACCACCATCGCCGTCTTCGGCTCCGCCGCCGACCAGATCGTCGATGTCGGGGTGGCTGGAATTCACCGCCTGTTCGACCAGCTCGACCGGATCAAGGCGGCCGACGTGGTCGTGGTCGTCGCCGGGATGGAGGCAGCGCTGCCGTCCGTGGTCGGCGGCCTGATCGGCACGCCGATCGTCGCGGTGCCGACCAGCGTCGGCTACGGCTGGCACCTGGAGGGCGTCACCGCCTGGCTGGCCATGGTGAACACCTGCGCGCCCGGGATCACCACGGTTAACGTGGACAACGGCTTCGGCGCCGGGGTGGCCGCCGCCCGGATCGCGCGGGCGACCGCGAGGGCCGCCGGATGAGGACACTGTGGATCGACCCGGGCCAGGGCTGCGCGGGCGACATGCTGCTCGCGGCGCTGCTGGACGCGGGCGCGTCGGTCGACGCGGTGCGCAAGGGGCTCGCCTCGCTGCGGGTGGAGCCGGTCACCGTGGACCCGGTGCAGGTGCGCCGGCACGGCCTGCGGGCGACGTACGCCCAGGTCCAGGCGCCGGAGACGGAGACCGAGCGGCACCTGTCCGACGTGCTGGCCGTCATCGGCGGGGCCGAGCTGCCGCCCCCGGTGGCCGCCTTCGCCACCGCGGTCTTCCAGCGGCTGGGCGAGGCCGAGGCGCGGGTGCATGGCGTCGCGATCGAGCGGATCCACTTCCACGAGGTGGGCGCGCTCGACGCGATCGCGGACATCGTGGGCTGCGGGCTGGCGTTGCACGACCTGGACCTGCTGGGCGACGGCGTGGTCCGGGTGGTCGGGCCGATCGCGCTGGGCTCGGGCACCGTACGCGCGGCGCACGGGCTGATCCCGGTGCCGGTGCCCGCGGTGCTGGAGCTGGTCGCGGCCGCGAAGGCGCCGGTGGCCGAGCACCCCGCCCGGATGGAGCTGTGCACGCCGACCGGGGCCGCCCTGCTGGCCGCCCTCGCCACCACCTGGGGTCCGCCGCCCGCGGGCACCCCGGTCGCGGTGGGCGTCGGCGCGGGCACCCGCGATCCGCAGACCCACCCCAACGTGGTCCGCATCGTGCTCGGCGACGCGGCGGAGGGGGCCGCGCAGGACGGCGGCTGGCTGGACGCGCGGCTGCACCGGGTCGACGCGACGGTCGACGACCTGGACCCCCGGGTCTGGCCCACCCTGCTGGACCACCTGCGCGCGGTGGGCGCGGCGGACGCCTGGTGCACCCCCGCGCTCGGCCACAAGGGCCGCCCGGCGCACGTGCTGAGCGTGCTCGTCGACGCCGACCGGCTGGACGCGCTGTGCCGGGCCGTCTTCGAGCACACCACCACGCTCGGCGTGCGGGTCTCCCCGGTGGAGCGCCGCAGCCTGCGCCGCGACCAGGTGCGGGTGCGGGTGGGCGCGGCCGAGGTCGGGGTGAAGCGCGGCTTCCTGGACGGCCGGGTGGTCACCGCGCAGCCGGAGTACGACGACGTCGTCGCCGCGGCCCGCGCGAACGGGCTGCCGGTGACCCGGGTGCTGGCCGCGCTGCACGGCTTCGCGGCCGCTCAGGGCATCGACGGCCTTGACCAGGCACTGCGTCCGGAATAGAATTCATCAAAAGAGGAGTTATTCCGTTCCGCGAACCCCCGGAGAGGGTGGATACCGTGCTCAAGCGGTTGGTCATCGGCGCGATCCTGGTCGGCGCCGTGTACACAGTGGTGCGCACGATCAGCGGCCGGCAGGAGGCCGCGGCGCCGCAGATCGAGGGCTGGCGCATCAAGGCGTTCGGGCCCGAGGGCGGTGGGCGATGAGGGTCATCGAGGACGTGGCGACCCTGCCGGACACGATCGGCGAGGTCTGGGGCCCGACCGACTGGCAGACCGTCGACCAGGACCGGGTGACGTCCTTCGCCGACGTCACCAACGACCACCAGTGGATCCACGTGGACACCGAGCGCGCCGCGGCGGACAGCCCGTTCGGCGGCACCATCGCGCACGGCGCGCTCACCCTGTCCCTGTGCACCGCGATGGTCGCCGACCTGGTGCGGGTGCGCAACGCCAAGAGCGTCATCAACCTGGGCTTCGACCGGGTCCGCTTCAGCGGCACCGTGCCCACCGGCTCGCGCCTGCGCGGCAGCGCCGAGGTGCGCGACGTGCGCCGCATCCCCGGTGGCTACCGGGTGGTGGCCCGCATGACGATGTCCTCGGACCGCAGCGTCCGCCCGGTCTGCGTGGCCGATCAGATCTTCGCGGTCTTCCCCGACGAGGCGGCCGCCTGACCCGCGCGCTCGGCGTCGAAGCTCCCACCTCGCGGCACGAGGTGGGAGCTTCGACTATCAGGGCGACGAAGCGCGTGAATCGCGCATTCGCTCCACTTCGGACTCGATGTGGCACAGACTTGTTACACCCTCGCTGCGCTATGATGACGGCGGTGTCATCGTTGACGACCGGGATGAGGGTGTGCCCCATGGTTGCGCGAGTGCAGACGGTGGCAGACGCCGGCGAGACGGCTCCCGGGGGTGTGCGCCAGGCGATCCTGGAAATGGCCCGCCGCGAGATCGCCGAGCACGGCTGCAGCGGCGCCAGCGTACGCAGCATCGCCCGTGCCGCCGAGGTCGATCCGCGGCTGGTCCGCCACTACTACGGATCCCGCGAGAACCTGCTCTGGAACGCGCTGTCCGGCGACCGCGACCCGCTGGAGCTGGCCGCGCGGCTGCTGCGGCAGAGCGCGTCCACCATCGGCCGCCGGGCCGCGGCGGCCGTGTTCGCGCCGTGGGAGGACCCGGCCACCGCCGACCTGCAGCGGGCGCGGATGGCCGCGTCCCTGGAGGGCACGGAGGCGGTGGGCCGGCTGGAGTCGGAGTTCCTCAGCCAGCTGTTCGGGACCATCGCGGCGAGCGTCAGCCCGGACCGGCCGCGGCTGCGCGCCGCGCTCGCGGCGACCCACCTGACCGGGGTGACCGTCTGCCGCTACCTGGTCGGCGGCCCGCTGGCGGAGACGGACCTCGGCGAGCTGGTCCGGGGCACCGGGGCGGCGCTGCAGCGCCTGCTCACCGGGCCGCTGCCCGAGCAGGCCTAGAGGCGGCCCACCAGCAGCCGCTGGAACACCTCGCCGAGCAGCACCGCGGCCTGCTGCGGGTCCAGCGACGCGACCGGCTCCAGCCGGTACACGTAGCGCACCGTGGCCAGGCCGACCAGCTGCGCGCCGACCAGCGCCGCGCGCCGCTCCACCGAGGCCACGCCGAGCTGCCGGATCACCGGCGCCAGCACGCCCTCGCCGAGCAGGTCCCGCACCGCGTCCGCGGCCAGCGCGGAGGTGTGCACCGAGCGCAGCACGCCGCGCAGGCAGTCGTTGACCTCTGGCTGCGCCCAGTGCCGCAGGAACGCCGCGACCAGCCGCTCACCGAGCTGCGCCCGGTCGCCGTCGATCTGGGCGGGCAGGTCGTCGCAGCGGAACGCCTGGCCGACGGCGGCCTCGAAGAGCCCGTCCTTGGTGAGGAAGAAGTGGTGGATCAGGGCGGTGTCCACACCCGCCGCGGTCGCGATGCCGCGCGTGGTGGTGCCCTGGTAGCCGTGTGTGCCGAACTCCCGCCGGGCGGCCGCCAGGACCGCCTGATAGCTGGAGACCGGGCCGGGGCGGCGTCCCGTCTGCTTCGGCGCCGGGCCCTCGCCCCGCTGCTCGGACATCGCTCCTCCTCGTCCGGTAGCTTCGACATCCATTGACGCTTGAAGATCTCTATGTAGAATGATCCGAATGCGGAAAGCGAAGGCGGTCCTCGGTAGCCTGGTGTTTCTCTGTGTCGCTCCGGGGACGGTGGTCGGTCTGCTGCCGTGGTGGATCAGCCACTGGCGACCGGGCCCGGCTGTGCCGGCTCAGGGCCTGCTCACCGCGGTGGGCTGGGTCCTCATCGTCGTCGGCGTGGCTACCCTACTGCACTCCTTCCTGCGCTTCATCGTCGAAGGGCTCGGCACGCCGGCCCCGGTCGCCGAGACCGAGCACCTGGTCGTCGGCGGGCTCTACCGCTTCGTCCGCAACCCGATGTACGTCGCGGTGGACATGGCCATCCTGGGCCAGGCGGCCGTGCTGCGCAGCACCTCGCTGCTGGTCTACTGGGTCGTTGTGTCGCTGGGCCAGGCGGCGTTCGTGCACTTCTACGAGGAGCCCCGGCTGCTCGCGCGCTACGGCGAGTCGTACGCGGAGTACCGGCGCCAGGTGCCGGCCTGGTTCCCGCGGTGGGGCCGCCGCGAGCGGTCGGCGGCCGACGAGAGCGCGAGCTGAGCTCATAGCAGGTCGGTGGCGCACGAGGAGACCGGCCGCAGCCGGGCCAGCGGCAGCTCGGAACGGGTGAACGCGGCGCGGGTGGTCACCGTCATCTCGGCCGGGGTGCCCTCGATCGTGATGGACAGCTCGCCGCGCGCGTCGTCCTCGCCGCCCGGCATGCCCCAGATGGTGACCGTGCGCTGCGAGACGCCCTCGGGCAGGTCGAAGCGCACCATCCGGACGTCCGGCCGGGTCCGGTCGCTGCGCCCGCCCAGCGTGGTCAGCTCCATGGACGCGTCGCCCTGCCCGCCCCCGCCGCCGGTCTGCACGTACGTGAGCACGCCGCCGGTGCCGAGGTAGGAGATCTGCAGGGTCAGCGCGTGCCATACGTGCTGCGCTCCCAGCGGGAGCATGCTCGCGGTGACGAGCAGGCCGTCGGGCTCGAAGTGGACGATGCTGGCTCCGTTGCAGGACAGGCGGACCGCGTTCATGGTTGAGGGGACCCTTCCATCGATCGATGGCCGTAGCTCGACCCGTTACACAGTAGGTCCATTTAAGACCTACGCGGGATGTCCGATCGGCCAAAGAGCGGATATGCGACGGTCGCCGGGGAAGGCACCCATAGGGGGCAACCAGGAGTGCCTCCCCGGCGTACCGGGCCTCAGCCCTTGACTCCGGCCAGCTCCGGCGCGGGGGCCGTGCTCTGCTCGCCGGCGCCGTGCCCGTGACCATGCCCCTGGGGGCGCGAACGCGGGATGAAGATGGCCACCAGCAGGCCGATCGCCAGGGCGACCGCGGCGACCTTGTGCGCCGCGACCAGGCCGTCGACGAACGACTGCGGGCTGCTGAAGCCGCCGTACTCGGCGAACATCACGCCCGCGACCGCCACGCCGAGCACCGTGCCGACCTGGCGCACCGCGTTGGTGACGCCGGAGGCGACACCGTCGAGGTTCGCCGGCGCGAAGTTGATCGCCAGCGCGGCCACGGCCGGCATGAACAGGCCCAGGCCGAAGCCGGCCAGGATGAACGGCGGCACCAGGTCGCCGTAGGGCAGGTCCGGCGTCGCGATGAGGCCGATCCAGCCGATGCCGGACGACAGCAGCGCGAGGCCGAGCACGACCAGCGGCTTGCCGCCGATCTTGTCGCTGAGCCGGCCCGACAGCGGGGCGGCGATCAGCGGCATCGCGGTCATCGGCAGGGTGCGCACCCCGGCCTCCAGCGGCGAGTACCCCATGATGGTCTGCAGGTACTGCGCGCCGAGGAAGACGGCCGCGAACGCGCCGAACGGCATGATCATGGCGATCACCGTGGTCAGCGTGAACCCGCGGCTGCGGAACAGGCTCGGCAGCACCATCGGCGCCGCCGCGTACCGCTCCCAGACGGCGAAGGCGAGCACCAGCACGCCGCCGCCGATCAGGCCGGTCAGGATGGTCGGGTCGTCCCAGCCCAGCTCCGCGCCGCGGATGAGGCCGTACACCACGCCGAACAGGCCGACCGTGATGAGCAGCGTGCCCAGCGGGTCGAGGCGGCCCGCGCCGCCCCGGCTCTCCCGCACCAGCGGCATGATCAGCAGCAGCAGCACGCCGATCGGCACGTTGATCCAGAAGATCCACTGCCAGGACAGCGCCTCGGTGATGGAGCCGCCGACGACCGGGCCGAGCGCGATGCCCAGACCCACCATCGCGCCCCACAGGCCGAACGCGTGCCCGCGCTTCTCCGCCGGCACGACGCTGGCCAGCAGCGTCATGGTCAGCGGCATGATGATCGCGGCGCCGAAGCCCTGCAGCGCGCGCGAGCCGGCCAGCGTGCCGAGGTTCGGCGCGGCGGCGGCGAGGGCGGAGGCCCCGGTGAAGATGACCAGGCCCAGCCCGAGCAGCAGGCGGCGGCCGAACCGGTCGCCCAGTGCCGCGCCGACCAGCAGGAACACGGCGAACGTCAGCGTGTACGAGTTGACGATCCATTCCAGGCCGGAGATGCCGACGTTCAGGTGACGCTGCATCTCCGGGAGCGCGGTCGTCACCACCAGCGTGTCGACGGCCACCATGAAGACGCCGACGAGTGCCGCAACCCAGGTCCAGGCGGTACTGGGTTGCCTCCTTCCAGTTTCCACGTGACTACTCCCATCGGTCCGTGGCGATGGCTTCGACCGAAGTCATCGAGTGACGAAATCATCGTACGTTCAATTAGGCCGGTCGGTCCAGCGTGATCCATGCCAAAGGGTCGATATGGCGTGGCTCACCCCGGTCTGCGCAGCCGGGCGACCGGTCCGGCCAGGTACATCTCGGTCACCGGTCCCGCCGCGGCGGCCGCCCGCTCCACCGGCAGGCTCGCCAGCGGCTCGGAGCGCAGCACGTACCGGACGATCGCCAGGCCGATGAGCTGCGTGCCGATCAGCGCGGCGCGCTCGGCGGCCCGGTCCGCGCCCGCCCCGGCCAGCGCCGCCGTCAGGTGCTGGTCCAGGCAGTCCCGCATCAGCCCCGCCGCGACGGGGCTGGACGGCACCGAGCGCAGCACGGCCAGCAGGCGGGGCCGCACCTCCGGCAGCTCCCAGTGCGCGAGGAACAGCGCGACCAGGGACCCTCCCGCCCCCGCCAGCGGCTCGTGGAGCAGCTCGGCCAGGCCGGGCGGCACCGCCGCGCCGTCCACCGCGGCGGTGAACAGCCCCTCCTTCGACCGGTAGAAGTGGTGCACCAGGGCGGCGTCGACGTCGGCACGGGCCGCGATGCCCCGCACCGTCACCGAGTCCAGCCCGGACTCCGCGAACATGGCGAGCGCGGTGTCCAGGATGCGGTCGGCGGTGTGGTGCGCGCCGGGACGCCGGCCCGGCCGCCGCCAGCCCGGGGCGACCGGCAGGTCGGACACGGCCTGCCCCTGTGCGCTCACGGCAGGATCCCGGCCGGCCGCAGCGAGCCGGCCGCGGGCGCGGCGATGCGGGCCAGCAGGTCCAGCGCCACCTCGCCCGCCGCGGCCAGGCCCGCGCCCTCGTCGGATACCTCGACCTGCACCTCGCCGGGCTCGCCCGCGTCCGGCCGCACCAGGATCCGGGCGGGCAGCGCGACGTCGTCGAGGTGCAGCGTGCCGCGGTAGGTGCCGGGCGTGGGCAGCGCCGCGTACGGCGCCACCCGCACCGTGAACCGTCCCCGGCCCGCCGACGGGTGTCCGGCCCGGCCGGCCACCCCGGTCACCCGGTGCGGCCGGCCCAGCACCTCACGGGCGCCGGTCAGATCGCCGGCCGCGATCAGGCCGCGGGCCAGCGTCGAGGAGTACGCCGCACCGGCGTACCCGCCGGCTGCCTGCAACTCCAGCACCTCGACCGAGAAGCCGTGGATGATGCCCATGGCCGCCAGGTCGTCGACCCCGCCCGCCGCGAAGCGGCCGAACCGGAAGTCGGCCCCCTCCACGACGAGGCTCGCGTTCAGGCCGTCGACCAGCACCGACTGCACGAAGTCGCCCGGCGCCAGCGCCGCGAAGCGCTCCGTGAACGGCTGGGTGACCAGGTAGTCCACGCCCAGCCCGGCGATCAGGCGGGCCCGTTCCGCCGGGGTGGTGAGCTGCGCGGGCGCCTGGTCGGCACGGACCACCGCGCGCGGGTGCCGGTCGAAGGTGTACACCACGACCGGCAGGCCCAGGCTGCGGCCGCGGGCCACGGCCAGGCGGAGCACCGCCTGGTGGCCGCGGTGCACGCCGTCGAACGAGCCGATCGTGACCACGCAGCCCGTCCAGCCCTCCGGCGGCCGCGCCGCCGACTGCCAGTGCTCCATGGCCGCTCACCGCTCCGGGACGGTGATCGCGAGATCCGCTTCGAGCACCGCGGACGGCGCCTCCGCCGGGAAGTCGTGCGGCCAGCCCTCGGGCACCCGCCGCCCCGGGTACGGCGTGCCGCACCAGGTGGTGATCGCGGCGGCGGTCTCGGCCGCCCGGTCCTCGTCGTCCACGGTCGTCGTCGACCACGCCACGTGGCCGTCGGGCCGGATCAGCACCGCGGTCGCCGCGCCCCAGGGGCCGGGCGCGACGAGGCGGCCCGCCACCGGCGTCACCAGCTCGCCCCAGTCGGCGGTGTCGGCCGGCTCGGTGCCGCGCAGTTCCAGGTGCACGAAGGTGCCGTTGCGCAGCAGCTCGTGCACCTGCACCGGGATGCCGCCGATGGTGTGCAGGGTCAGGCCCGGTGTCCGGGTGCCGGCCAGCGGGCCCTCCCCGGGCCCGTCGACGTAGCTGTTGCTCAGACCCGCGATGCGCGCGGCGACCGCCCGCTGCATCCGCGGGCTGCGCAGCACACCGCCGGTGACGAGCTGGCGCATGCCGCGCACCCGCGACGACGCGCTGGTGACCATCTGCGTGGCGCGCTCGGTCATCCGGATGGTGGCCGCCGCGACCGGCCGCCGCTCGACCTCGTACGAGTCCAGCAGGCCGGGCGGCGCCCAGCCGGCGATCTCGGCGGCCAGCTTCCAGCCCAGGTTGAACGCGTCGTGGATGCCGAGGTTCATGCCCTGGCCGCCGAGCGGCGAGTGCAGGTGCGCGGCGTCCCCGGCGATCAGCACCCGGCCCACCCGGTAGCGGTCGGCCAGCCGCTCGTGCACCTTGAACCGGGCCAGCCAGCGAGGCGAGTGCAGGCCCGCGTCGTAGCCGACGATGCGCGCGAACGTCTGCTGCAGCACCTCCATGGTCAGCGGCTCGTCGCTCCACGGCTGCGACCGGTCCAGGCAGGCCAGCCGGTACCACCCGTCGCCGTAGGCGATGCTGACGCCGACGGCGCCCGCGGCGGGCGTCAGCCGGACCTTCTCCAGCGGCGCCTTGGCCAGCCGCACGTCGGCCAGCATCGCCGCGTACTGGTGGGTGCTGCCGCCGAAGTCGATGCCGAGCTGCTCGCGCACCACGCTGTGCGAGCCGTCGCAGCCCACCAGGTACGCGCAGCGCTCCTGCCGCTGCACGCCGTCGGTGCGCAGGGTGACGGTCACCCCGGTCTCGTCCTGGGCGAACTCGACCACCTCGGTGCGCCGGACGATCTCGACCCCCAGCTCGCGGGCGCGGGTCTCCAGGATCTCCTCGATCACGCTCTGCGGGATGACGTTGAGGTACGCGTACCGCGACGGCAGCGCGGACAGCTCGACCGAGCCGCCGGTGCTCAGCGTGATCCGGTCGGCCGGGTTGCCGAACTCGGCGAAGGTCTCGGCCAGGCCCCGCGAGTCGAACAGCTCCATGCTGCCCGGGTAGAGGCCCATGGCCCGCGACTCCTTGGTGCGCCAGGCCCGCCGCTCGATCACACGCGTGGGCACCCCGGACAGGGCCAGCTCGCACGCGAGCGTCAGGCCGACCGGTCCCGCGCCGACGATGATGACCTGCTGTGACAGTCCGTTGGACATCTCGACCTCCGTAGCCGTTCTCAACGTGTCCGGCGCGACCGGGACCGCGCCGGCGGGGTGGACTGGGGTGCGGGCTCCGGCGCGGGCAGGTAGCCGCTGTCCCGGAGCCAGACCAGGTAGGTGTGCAGCAGCTCGGCGTCCAGCGGCGGGCAGCTGATGCCGGTGCCGGCCAGGGCGGCCTCGGCCTGCGCGGTGCCGTAGTCGATGGCCTCCTCGCCGCCGACCACGAACTCCTCGACCACGCCCATCACCGCGTGCAGCTCGTTGGGGCGGTTGCCGTACGAGTCGCGCAGCACCGACCACCAGCGCTCGACCGGGACCACCTCGACCGGCCAGCCGTGCTCGCGGATGATCCGGATCAGGTCTAGGAAGCGCATCTTCACCGGGTTGATCAGGTGGTACGTGTCGCCGAAGGACTGCTTGCCCAGGGCGATCGCGACCATGGCCCGCGCCGTGTAGTCGACCGGCGTCATCTCGATGTCGATGTCGATGTCCGGGGCCAGGCCGAGCTGCACGCAGCCCTTGATGACCCGGGTGGTGAAGTGCGTGGTCAGGCACGCGCCGGTGCGCGAGTCGCCGAGCACCCGGCCCAGCCGGTGCACGTCCACCGGCAGGCCGCGCTCGCGGGCCTGCTCGACCAGCCGCTCGGCCGCCCACTTCGTCTGCACGTAGCCGGTGACCAGGCGGCCGGCCGTGCTGATCGGCTCGTCCTCGGCGATCGCGTGGCGGCCCTCGGCGGGCACGCCCCAGATGCCGTACGTCGACACGTGGTGCACCGGGATCGTCCGGCCCCCGTGCACCGCCAGGCGCAGCAGTTCCTCGGTGCCGGTCAGGTTCGCCGGGCGCAGCTGGTCGTAGGTGTAGCTGAAGTGGACCCAGGCGCCCGCGTGGTAGATCCCGTCGCAGTCCGCGGCGAGCGCCGCGAAGCGCTCCTCGCCCAGCCCCAGCAGCGGCGCGGCCAGGTCACCGGGCACGATCACCACCCGGGCGTCCGCCTCCGGCCGCCACGGCAGGTACTGCTCGACGTTGGCGCGCACCCGGGCCAGGCCCTCGGCGGCGTCGTCGCAGCGCACCAGCGTGTGCACCGTCGCGTCCGTCCGGGCCAGCAGCTCGTCCAGCAGGTACGCCCCGACGAAGCCGGTCGCCCCGGTGAGCAGCACGTGCCGGGGCTGCTCCGTGACGACCACCGGCCCTTGCGGCACGATCGCCGGGTCGAGCCGCACGTCGGCGTCGATCCAGGCCGGATCGGTCTGGTCCGCCCGCTCCGCCGTCTCGGCCGGGCCCTCGCCGCCCCAGTGCGCCCGCGCGAACTCGTCGCGCACCAGCACCGCCCAGTCGGTGACCGTGGGGTGCTCGAACAGCGCGCTGGCCTTGACGCTCACCCGCAGCTCGCGCTTGAGGGCCCGGACGACCTCCATCGCCATCAGCGAGTCCAGCCCGCAGCGCACGATGTCGTCGTCCGGCCCGATCGAGGTGCCGCCGAGCACCCCCGCCAGCACGTCCTCCAGCAGCGGGGTGATGAGGTCACGCGCGGCGTCGGCGGCGTCCGGGGCACCGGCCAGCGCGGCAAGGTCGGCGTACGCGCCGCGCTCGGCGGAGTCCGCCTCGTCGTCGTCGACGTGCACCGTACGCAGCACCGGCCGGTCGGTGCGGGCCTCCATCACCGACTTGTAGACCGACCAGTCCGCGGCGCAGACCACCGCGGTCGGGCGCTCGCTCGCCAGCAGCGGCCCGAGCAGCCGCAGCGACTGCGCCGCGTCCAGCGAGCGCAGCCCGGTGGCGTGCAGGAACGCCATCACCTCGGCGTCGAACAGCGCCGAGGGCAGATCCCACGGTCCCCACGCGACGGTCAGCGCGGGCAGCCCCTGCCCCTTGCGCAGGTGCGCCAGCCCGTCCAGGAACGCGTTGCCCGCCGAGTAGCTGGCCAGGTGCTGCGACCCCCAGGTCGCGGCGACCGACGAGAACGACAGGAACAGCTCCAGCTCGGCCGAGGCCCCGCTGAGCTGGTGCAGCAGTGCGCCGCCGACCACCTTCGGGGCCCAGACCGCGCGATACTCCGCCGGGGTGACGTCGCGGACGAACGCGGGGCCGGAGACGCCCGCGGCGTGCACGATGCCGCGCAGCGGCAGCCGGTCCTCGGCCAGCTCGGTGAACAGCCGGGCCATGCCGGTGTCGTCCACCACGTCGACGGCGGCCGTGGTCACCTGCGCGCCCAGCCGCTCCAGCCGCCGCACCAGGTCCACCCGGGCGCGGTCCGCCGCGGACAGCTCGCCGTCCCAGGTCTCGCGCGGGGGCAGCGGGGAGCGGGCGGACAGCACGATCCGTCCCGCGCCGGCCACCGCCAGCCAGACCGCGATCTCCTGGCCGATGCCGCCGAAGCCGCCGGTGATCAGGTAGCTGCCGTCGGCCCGCACGGGCGGCTCGCGGTCGGCCTCACCGGGGTGCAGCGGGCGCGACATCAGGCGGGCCACCAGCGCGTTCGTGCCGCGTACCGCCTGCTGGTCCTCGGCCGCGGTGCGGCCCAGCGCCTCGATCAGGCGGCCGCACTCGCCGCGCCGGTCGTGCGGGTCCAGGTCGATCGCGCCCGCCCAGCGCTCCGGATGCTCCAGCGCCACCACCCGGCCCAGACCCCACAGGGTCTGGCTCACCGCGTCCACCTCGGACCCCTCGAACCCGGTCGCCGCCGCGCCGCGGGTGACCAGGACCAGCCGGACCCCCGGCAGGCTCTCTCCGAGCACCTGCACCAGCGCGGTGACCAGCAGATCGGAGACGGCCAGGTGCTCGTGCAGGCCGCGGGAGTCGGTGTGGCTGAGCCGCGGCGCGGCGAGCCCGGTGAGCAGCACGATCCGGGACGGCGCGGCGGTGGTGGCGGCCCACGCGGCGAGCAGTTCGCGCAGCGCGTTCAGGTCGGGCTCGCAGTCCGCGCCGACGCCCCGCACCGGGGGCGCGGCGACGACCGCGTGGGCGCCGCGGGCGCGCAGCTCCTCGGCGAGCTGGTCGGCGAAGGCCAGCTCGGTGGCGAGCAACAGGTGCCCGGCGCCGGCCACGGGGGCGGGAGCCGGGGTGCCGGGCGGCAGCGGCTGCCAGACCAGGTCGTAGAGCAGGCTCGCCGGGTCCTGCCAGGCGGTGCGGACCAGCCCGGCGGGCAGCGGGGCGGGCGCCGCGACGGTCGCCGCGCCGCCGATCCAGGCCCCGCCCTCGGCGTACAGGCGCACGCTGCCGGTGACGGCCCCGGCCGCGTCGCGGCTGCCGGTGGCATACACATAGCGCACCCGGGCCGGGTCGGCGCAGACCAGCCCGCCCAGCCGGGTCCCGTCCACGGGGGCGGCACCCTCGGTCCGGCCCGCGGCCCAGTGCACCGCGGCCAGGGTGGCGTCGACGACCCGCGCGGCGGTGATGTCCGCGGCCGGATCGAGCGCGAACAGCACGCCGTCGCCCTCGCGGCGCACGTGCGCGACCACGTCGCAGTCCAGCACCCGGCGCGCGTTGGCCGCCGCCGCCGCATCGAAGTCGTGGGTGACCAGGCGATCCGCCTCGATCGCCATGTGCTGCTCGGCGGTGGGCCGGGTGCGCACCACGGCCTCGGCGAGCAGCCGCCACGGCGCGCCCGCGGACTCGGCCGCCGGGTCGGCCGCGTGTACCGCGAACCGCACCCCGGCCTCGTCCACCCGGGACAGCGTCACCTGCGCGCCCCGGGCCAGCTCGGCCGCGCCGAGCTGCTCGTGCACCACCAGCTCCTCCAGCACGGTGCACCGGCGGCCGTACCCGTCGCGGGCCAGCTCCAGCGCGAGCCCGGCCAGCGCGCCGAGCGGCAGCGCCACGTCCGTGCCGTCGGCCGGGGGGCGCAGCTGGTAGACGGGGTGCGCGCCGGGCACTCGCAGCACGGTGACCGGGTCGGTGAGCACCGTCTCGCCGGCCGGGGCCGCGGCCACGGCCGCCACCGGCGCCGCCTCGCGGAACCAGTACGACTCGCCGTGCCACGGTGTCGTGGGCAGCGCCACCCGCCGCACGTCCCGGCCGGCGTGCACGGCGGCCCAGTCGATCGCGGCGCCGCGCAGGTGCAGCGTGGCCAGGGCGCGGGGCAGCTGCTGGCGGTCGCCGCCGCGGCGCAGCGAGGCGGTGAACACGGCCTGCTCGTCGTCGACGCAGCGCGCGCCGAGCGTGGACAGCACCGGCTGCGGTCCCAGCTCCAGGAACGTGCGGAAGCCGTCGGCGTGCAGCGTGCGTACGCCGTCGAGGAAGCGCACCGCGCCCAGCGCGTGGTCGATCCAGTACTGCGGGCCCGCGTCGGCCGGGGTCCACCAGGTGCCGGTGACGTTGGAGACGATCGGCACCCGGGGCGCGTGGAAGGTCAGCCCGTCCAGCACCCGGCGGAACTCGTCCACCATCGGCCGCATCAGCGGCGAGTGGAAGGCGTGCGAGACGGTGAGCAGGGTGCCCGCGATGCCCTCGGCGGCCATCGCCTGCTGCACGGCGGCCACGTCGTCCGCCGCCCCCGCGACGACCACGTCGTTGGGGCTGTTCACCGCGGCCAGCGACACGGTGTCCGGGTAGGGCGTGATGAACCGGCGCGCGGTCTGCTCGTCGCAGCGCACGGCGAGCATCACGCCGCCCGCGGGCAGCGCCGACATCAGCCGGGCGCGCGCCACCACCAGCCGGGCCGCGTCGGGCAGCGAGAGCACCCCGGCGACGACCGCGGCGGTGATCTCGCCGATGCTGTGCCCGGCCACCGCGGCGGGCTTCACGCCCCACGAGCGCCACAGCGCGGACAGCGCGTACTCGATCGCGAACAGCGCGGGCTGGGTGTAGCGGGTGTCGTCGAGCGGGGTGGGGGTGCCCGCGGCGGGCCAGACCACCTCGCGCAGCGGCCGGTCCAGCCCCTCGTCGAGCAGCGCCGCCACCTCGTCGAACGCGGCCTTGAAGGCGGGCTCGGCGAGCAGGCCCGCGGCCATCCCGGCGTACTGCGAGCCCTGGCCGGTGAACAGCCAGGCCGTCTTGCGGTGCTTGTGCGCGGGCAGGCTCGCCTCGACGACCCGGGTGTCGCGGGCGCCGCGGGCGTACGCGGCCAGCGCGTCGGCGACGCCGTCGACGCTGTCGGCCACCACGGCCACCCCCTCGGGCTGGCGGCTGCGGCCGACCTGGGTGGTGAAGGCGACGTCGCGCAGCGCCAGGCCGGGCTCGCGGCGCAGGTGCCGGGCGAACCGGTCGGCCAGCTCGGTCAGCGACTGCCCGCTGCGCGCGTGCAGGAACACGGTCTCGAACCCGGCCTCGGCACCGGCCCGGTCCGCCACCGGGGCCGGGCCCGAGGTGAGCACGGCGTGCGCGTTGGTGCCGCTGACGCCGAAGCTGCTCACGGCGGACACCCGGTGCTCGCCGCGGGACGGCCAGTCCTGGTGCGACGCGGTCACCTGCACGTTCAGCCGGTCCCAGTCGATGTTCGGGTTGGGCTGGGTGAAGTGCAGGTGGGGCGGGATCTCGCCATGCCGCATGGCCAGCACGATCTTGATCAGCCCGGCGATCCCGGCGGCCGACTCCAGGTGCCCGATGTTGGTCTTGGCCGAGCCGACCAGCAGCGGGTCGCCGCCCGCCCGGTCCGCGGCCAGCACGTCGTGCAGCGCGCGCAGCTCGATCGGGTCACCCAGGGACGTGCCGGTGCCGTGCGCCTCGACGTAGTCCACCCGGTCCGGCGCGATCCGGGCCTGCGCCAGCGCCCGCTCGACCACGTCGCGCTGGGCGGTCGGGTTCGGCACGGTCATGCCGCTGGAGCGGCCGTCGTGGTTGATCGCCGAGCCGTTGACGAAGGCCAGGATCGTGTCGCCGTCGGCCAGCGCCTCGCTCGCCCGCTTCAGCACGATGACTCCGGCGCCCTCGCCGCGGGCGTACCCGTCGGCCGAGGCGTCGAAGGTCTTGCACCGGCCGTCCGGCGCCAGCGCGCCGAACTTGCTCATCAGCACGAAGCCGTACGGCGCGAGCATCAGGTTGACCCCGCCGGCCAGGGCCAGGTCGCACTCGCCGGAGCGCAGCGCCTGGCACGCTTCGTGCACCGCGACCAGCGACGACGAGCAGGCGGTGTCGATCACCTGGCTCGGCCCGCGCAGGCCGAGGGTGTACGAGATCCGCCCGGCCAGGAAGCTGGGCTCGCCGACGAGCTGGTACGCGTCGATGTCGGCCGGGTCGCCCACCTGCTGGCGCAGCCGTACGTAGTCCGTCGTGGACACGCCCAGGTAGACGCCGGTGCGGGTGCCCTCCAGCCGGTCCGGGGCGTACCCGGCCCGCTCCAGCGCCTCCCAGGTCACCTCCAGGGTGAGCCGGTGCTGCGGGTCCATGCCCACCGCCTCGCGCGGCGAGATGCCGAACACGGCCGGCTCGAACCGGTCGATCCGGCCGAGGAAGCCGCCGCGCATGGTGTGCGCCTTGCCGGGCGCGTTCGGGTCCGGGTCGAAGTACGCCGCGGTGTCGGCGCGCTCGGCGGGGAACTCCCCGGTCGCGTCGACGCCGTTGCGCAGCAGTTGCCAGAACTCGTCCGGCTCGGTGACGCCGCCGGGCAGCCGGCAGCCCATGCCGATGACGGCGATGGGCTCGGCGGTCTGCGGCTCGGCGAGCCGGGCCTGCAGCTCCTCGATGGTGCGCAGGGCCTCCACGAGGTGTGGCCGGTAGTCGATGTCGGTCATCTCTGCCCTTTCTCGTCCAGCAGGCGGCGGGCTCCGCTCAGCGCCAGGGCCAGTCGGGTCATCAGGTCGTCGTCCGAGGCCTCGTCGAGGCCGTCCGAGGCGGTGGGGGCGGGGCCGGCGACCGGGAGCGCGGGGCCGGCGGGCGTCGCGGCGGCCGGGGCGGGGCCGGGCCGGGCGGCGGGCGCGCCGCCGATCTGTTCGAGCACGTGCGCGGACAGCGCCCGGCTCGTCGGGTACTCGAAGGTCAGGGTCGGGGTGAGCGAGCAGCCGAACTCCCGCTCGACCGTGCTGCGCAGCGCCATCGACATCACCGAGTCCATGCCGAGCTCGAAGAAGCCGACGTCCGGGGCGACGTCCGTGTCGCCGAGCGCCTCGGCCACCGCCCCGCAGACCGCCGCCAGCACCCGGTCCAGGCGCTGGTCGGCGTCGAGCGCGAGCACCTCGGCGGCACGGGGCGCGGCGGCGATCGCGCCGGTCGCGCCGTCGGCGGCCATCGCCGCGGCCACCGAGCGCCGGGCGGCCGCGCCGTACGCCCGCACGAACGCGGGCTCGGCGATCACCGCCCGGTCCACGTGCGCCACCCCGGACCGCAGCAGCAGGCCGAACGCCTCGTGCAGGTCGGCGGCGTCGGCGGGGGTCACCCCGCTCACCGCCATACCGGCCGCGTCGCGTACCGACAGGTCGCCGGTGTCCGCGCGGGGCATCCAGCGCAGCAGCTGGGCCGGTGTCCCCGCGGCGCGGCGGGCGGCGGCGAGCGCCAGCAAGGCGCCCTCCGCCGCCGCCCGCCCCGCCGCGCCCACCGCGCCGAAGTGCGCCGCCGCCGAGCCGGTGACGACGAACATCGGGGTCGAGGTGCCACGCGTCGCGGCGTCGAGTTCCGCCGCGATGCGGTAGCGGTCCAGGTCGGCGGCGGCCTCCGCCGGATCGAACTCGGCCAGCGCGCGCAGCGGCGCGGGCTGCGCCAGGTGCACCACGCCGGCGACGGGCAGCTCGGCCAGCGCCCCGCCGATGCCGATCGGAGGGACGATCCGCACCTCGACGCCCTCCTCGGTCAGGCGCGTGACCTGGGCCGTGTCGGCCGTCGCGGTCACCGCGGCCAGGCGGCGCATGCCGTGCTCGCGCAGCCAGCCGACGAAGGTCTCGTTGCGCGGGTCCAGGCCGTCGGTGACCACGTACCAGCGTTCGGGGTCGAGCCGGGGCGCCGGCAGCGGGCCGCGCAGCGCGCCGAGATGCTCCAGGCGTGGCGCGTGCCAGCCGCCTGCCGTATGCGCCAGCTCGTCCTCCGGCAGCTCCGGGGCGGTCAGCGCGAGCGCGGCGTCGGCGGCGCCGGTGGCGGGCACGTCGACGAGCAGCCCCCACGCGGTGCCGATCTCGGTCGCCACGACCCGCGCGGTCGCCGCGGCGGCGGCCGGGCCGGGCCGGGGCACGGCGCCCGCGGCGTCGCTCGCGCCGCTGGTCACCACGGACAGCCGGGCGCCGGTGGCGACCGCCTCCCGGCCCGCGGCGACCAGCGCGGCGGTCACGTCGGCCTCGGGCTCCTCGCCGCCGGTCACCAGCACGATCCGGTCGGCCCGGCCCTCGGTGATCTCGGCACCGCGCGTGGCCAGGGCCGCCGCGACCGCGACCGCGAGGTCCTCGGCGATCGGGGAGGCGGGCCGCACCGCCCAGGTGCCGGTCGGCGTACCGGCGGGCACGTCCACCCGCTCCCACCGGGTCCGGTAGCCCGAGGCGGTCCAGCGCGCCGCCTCCTCGGGGCTGACCAGCGTCTGCGCGGTCCGCACGAAGCGCAGTCCGCGTAGCGCGCACACCTGCGTGCCGTCCAGGGCGTACGCCGTCGCGTCGACCGTGCCGTCCGGAGCCACCGCCGCCAGGACCGTCACCCGGTCCGGGGCGGCGGCCCACCAGTCGACACCGTCCAGCGTGGACAGCTCGACCGGGTGCCCGCCGAGCGCCTCGGCAGCCGCCGCCAGCAGCGCGGCGATCGTGTCCGGCGCGAGCAGCAGCCCGCCGGCGGGCTTGACCTCGACCACCGTCCCCGCCGCGGCACCGTCCGGCTCGGCGGCGGCGCCGGTTCCGGCGGCGTGCGCGCCCGAGGCCGAGGGCCCGGCGTGCAGGCGGGCCGTGGGCGGCGAGCCGTCGGCGGGGTGCAGCGTCACGGCCAGCCCGGCGCCGTCGGCGGCGAGCCGCAGCTGCGGGCCGCGGTCGCCGGAGCACAGGCGGCCGGACAGGTCCGCCGCGGCCAGGCCGGTCAGCGTCAGCGGCACACCGCCGAGCGCGTCGCGGGCCGCGGCCAGTGCCGTCTCGGCCAGGTCGAACACCGTGGCGGTGCCGTCGGCGGCGAGCGGGCCGCGCACCCCGTGGTAGCGCACGTCCGGCTGGTCGGCGGGGACGAACGCCGGGGCCAGGTGCGGGTGCGGGCCGCCGTGCCCGGCGACCTTCGGGTCGTCGGCCAGCAGCACCGGCACGTCGATCCAGTGCCGCCGCCGCTGCCAGGGGTAGCGGGGCAGCGAGACGACCCGGCCGCGCGGCGTGACCTGGGCGAGGTGCAGACGCGCGCCGTGCACGAAGAGCTGGGCCACGGCGTCGGCGAACGATCGGGGGACGGGATCGCCGCCGAGCGCCGTGACCAGCTGGGGGGCGTGCCCGGCGAGCTCGCTCGCCGCCGGGCCGCCGGTGACCGCCACCGCGAGCACCGGCCCCGACCTGGTCAGCGCCGACGCGGTGGCACCTGCCCACGCGTCGGAGCCGTACCAGGGGGCCAGCGGGTCGCCGGTGCGCGCGGTCGCCGAGGTCGAGTCGAACAGGACGGTGGCGGTGCCGCGGGCGGTGGGCGTGCCCCGGCCCGCCGCGACCCGTATGCCGTCGGCCAGGTCCAGCGCGCCGCCGCACACCGCGGCCGCCACCTCGCCGAGACCCCGGCCCACGTGCACGTCGGGGCATACGCCCTGGGCCTGCCACAGCCGGGCCAGCGCGACCTGCACGGCCAGCGCGGCGACCCGGTCCCCGGCGACACCGCCGCGCAGCCGGGTCCGCAGGTCCTGGCCGAGCTGGGCGGCGATCTCCGCCGCCCACTCGTCGAGCGCGGCCGCGAACACCGGCTCCCGCTCGGCAAGGGCGAGCCAGTCCAGGTCGGGGAGGGTCGCGCCGTACACGAACGCCGTGCGCGGCTGCGTCCCGGCGGGCACCACGCCCGCGTACGGCGGCGCGGCGAGCGCCTCGGCCAGCTCGGCAGCGGTGCGCCCGACGACGGCCCGGCGGTGCTCGTGATGCGCCCGCCGGAAGGCGGTGTACGCGAGGTCGCGCAGCCCGCTCCCGTCCAGCCCGGACACGTGCCCCCGCAGCCGGTCGAGCGCGTCGGCGGCCACCGCCTCGCCCGCGCCGGACACCGGCAGCACGTAGTAGCGGCCCGCGTCCGCCGGGGCGGCGGGCGCTTCGGCCGGGGCCTCGCCGAGCACGACGTGGGCGTTGGTGCCGGTGAAGCCGAACGCGCTCACCCCGGCCAGCCGGGGCCGCTCGCCCGCGGGCCACGCCGTGCCCGCCGCGCTGACCCGCAGCGGCAGCCGGTCCCACGCCACCTGTCCGGTCGGGTCGGTGAAGTGCAGGTGGGGCGGGATCTGCGCGTGCCGCAGCGCGAGCACCGTCTTGATCAGACCGGCGATGCCGGCGGCCGCCTCCAGGTGGCCGATGTTCGTCTTCGCCGAGCCGACCAGCAGCGGCCGGGCCGGATCACGCCCGGTGCCGTACGCCGCGGCCAGCGCGCGCAGCTCGATGCCGTCGCCCAGCCGGGTGCCGGTGCCGTGCGCCTCGACGTAGCCGACCGCGCCGGGCTCGACCCCGCCGCGCTCCAGCGCGGTCCGGATGACCTCGGTCTGCGCCTCGGCGCTGGGCACGGTCAGCCCGCCGCTGGCGCCGTTGTGGTTCACCGCGCTGCCGCGGATCACCGCGTACACCCGGTCCCCGTCGGCCAGCGCCCGGCTCAGCCGCTTCAGCACCACCGCGCCCGCGCCCTCGCCCCGGCCGTAGCCGTCGGCGGCCGCGTCGAACGTCTTGCACCGCCCGTCGGCCGACAGCGCCCCACCGGCCGACATCGCCAGGTAGACGGTCGGGGTGGCCATGGCGTTGGCGCCGCCCGCGACCGCCAGCTCGCACTCGCCCGAGCGGATGCTCTGGCAGGCCAGGTGGACGGCGGTGAGCGAGGCCGAGCAGGCGGTGTCCACGGTCAGGCTGGGCCCGCGCAGGCCGAGGAAGTACGACAGCCGCCCCGACGTGCCGGAGAACGAGTTGCCGGTGCCGTAGTAGAGGTCGACGTTGCCCGTGTGCCGGGTGACCAGCTGCTGGTAGTCGGTGGTGTTGAGCCCGGCGAACACCCCGGCCCGCCCGGCGGCGCCGCCGCGCGGGTCGACCGCCGCGTCGTCGAGCGCCTCCCAGGCCACCTCCAGGAAGATCCGCTGCTGCGGGTCCATGCTGCGGGCCTCCCGGGCGGACACCCGGAAGAACTGGTGGTCGAAGGTGTCGATGCGGTCCAGGAACGACCCGCGCGACGTGGCGACGGTGCCCGGCGCCTGGTCGGTGGAGAGCAGCTCGGCCGCGGGCCAGCGGTCGGCGGGCACCTCGCGGGTGGCGTCCACGCCGTCGCGCAGCACCCGCCAGTAGCCGTCCGGCCCCTCGTCGCCGCCGGGGAAGCGGGCGCCGATGCCGATGATCGCGATGGCGTCGTCGTCCGGATCCGGGGCCGGTGCGGCGGGTGGGGCGGCCGCGGCGACCCCCACCGCCGCGGCCGCCTGCGGCTCTGCCGGGCCCACAGCCTGCGGGAAGGGCACCGCGGCCGCCGTCTCCGGGACCTGCTCGGCAGGAGCCGCCGCCGGCGGCACCGCCACCGCCGGGGTAAGGGTGAGTACGAGATCCGTCAGCTGGTCGAGGCTCGGGTGGTCGAGCAGCTCGCCGGGGCCGAGGTCGACGCCGTAGCGCCCGCTGACCTCGCGGGCGAACCGGCCCAGCGTGAAGGAGTCCATACCCAGGTCGAAGAAGCCCTGCGCGCGCGGCAGCCGCCGCTGCGGGTCGTGCCCGAGCAGGACGGCCGCCATCCGGGTCAGCTCGACGGCGACGTCCTCGCGCGACAGCGCGGGCAGCCCGTCCGGTATGCCGACGTCCACCGCCGCAGCGGCGGGCGCCGCTCCGGAGACCGGGGTGCGGGGCGAGGGGATCCGAGCATCAGGCAGCGTCGCCGAAACGGCCGCCGGCGCGGACTCTCCCGGCACGACTGCGCTCGGCTGCCCGGCGATGCCCGGCTGCCCCGTGGGGGCCGGTCCGTGCCCGGTCGCGCTCGGCTGCGCCAGGGTCACGGACTGGCTGGTCGCCGTCGCCGAGGTCGTGTCCTGCGGGCCCGCGACCTGAGCGCCCTGGGCTCCTGCGGGCACTCCGGCGAGCCAGAACCGTCGGCCCGCCAGCTCGGTCGGCGGCAGCGGGGTGAACGTGCGTGGGGGGGTGAACACCCGGTCCCACTCCACCGGCGCGCCGGTGACGTACAGCGCGGCGAGGGTGTCGGCGATCGCGGCCACGGCGTCGGGCGCGTGGTTGAGTGCCGCGTAGGCCCGGCTGGTCCGCTTGCGGTGCCGGCCCGCCTCGACCAGCTGCGCCGCGAGCACCGGACCGGGGCCCAGTTCGAGGAAGTGCACGGCGCGCTTGCCCAGGAACTCGTCGACGGCGGGCCACAGCCAGTCCGGGCCGAGCACCTGCGCGATCCGGTCCGCGTCGTTGACGTGGTCGGCGGGCAGTCCCAGCATCGGGACGGCGGGCGCGCGCACGGTGAGCCCGGCGGCCAGCTCGCCCGCCTCGGCCGAGCCGGGGCTCAGGTCGAACGCGCTGAGCGGCCGCGCCGGACCACTGGTGATCCCGGCGGCGCGCAGCGCCGCGGCCGCCTGGCGGACGGCGCGGGCCGATCCGGCGAGCACGACGGCGGCGGGGCCGGTCACGTCGAGCACACGCACCCCGGCGATGTCGCTGACGGCCGCGGTGACGTCGTCCACCGAGCCGTCGGCGGTGATCAGCCGGTCGGCGGCGGCGGCGGGCCGCGCGGCGGCGCGCAGGGCGAGCCGCATCGCGTCGGCGGCGTCCAGCACACCCGAGGCGGCGGCGGCCGCGATCCGGCCCGGCCCGTGGCCGAGCACCGCGACCGGCGGCAGCCCCCATGACGTCCACAGCCGGGAAAGCGCGAGCTGCACGGCGACCAGCACCGGCAGGTTGATCTCGGGCTGCCGGGACCAGGCGGCGTTGCTGCGGCCCAGCTCGGTCAGCAGCGACCAGCCCGCCTCGGCCGCGATCACGGCGGCGCACTCGTCGAGCGCGTCGCGGAACGCCGGCTGCGTGCGGTAGAGCCCGAGGCCCATCCGCGGGTGCGCGGCCGCGCCGGAGAAGACGTGCACGAACGGCAGCGGCCGGGCGTCGGTGGTGTCGCCCGCGCGGATCGCGGGGTGCTCGGCGCCGAGGGCGTACGCGTCCAGCGCGGCCCGTGCCTCGGCGGCGCACGCGGCGCGCACCGCGATCCGCCCGGCGAAGTGGGTACGCCGCACCGCGGCGGTGGCGAACAGGTCACCGGCGTCCGGCGCGTCCGGGGCGGCCAGCGCCGCGGCCAGCTCGGCCACGTGCCGGCCGAGCCGGACCTGGTCCGGGGCGGACAGCAGCAGCAGCGGCATCGCCGCGGCCGGGCGGCCCTTGCGCGCCACGGGACGGCGCGGGACCCCGGCCCCGAGCGCGGGCGGCGAGGCGAGGATGAGGTGCGCGTTGCTGCCGGACAGGCCGAACGCGCTGACCCCGGCGTAGAGCGGGCCGTCGGCGGCGGCCAGCGGCGTGGCCTCGGTGGCCACGGTGAGGCCGGAGGCGCGCAGGTCGTCGATCGGCCGGTCGAGCTTGATCTGCGGCGGCACCTCCCGGTGCCGGACGATCAGCATGGCCTTGAGCAGGCCGAGGATGCCCGCGGCGGAGTCGAGGTGGCCGAAGTTGGCCTTGATCGACCCGATCGGCAGCGGCGCGTCCGGCTCGCGGCCCGCGCCCAGCACGGCGGCCAGCGCGGCGACCTCGATCGGGTCGCCGAGCGGGGTGCCGGTGGCGTGCGCCTCCACGTAGGACAGGTCGCGCGGCTCCAGCTTCGCGGCGCGCAGCGCCTGGGCGAGCACCGCCTGCTGCGCCTCCGGGTTGGGGGCGGTGAGCCCGGCGCTGCGGCCGTCGTGGTTGGTGGCGCTGCCCGCGATGACGCCCAGGATGCGGTCGCCGTCGGCGATGGCGTCCTGGGTGCGCTTGAGCACGACCATGGCGGCGCCCTCGCCGCGCACGACGCCGTCGGCGGTTACGTCGAAGGGGCGGCAGGTGCCGCTGGGCGACAGCGCGCGCACCTTGCTCATGAACACGCTCAGCTCGGGCGCGAGCAGCAGGTTGACCCCGCCGGCCAGGGCGGTGTCGCACTCGCCGGCCCGCAGCGCCTGGCAGGCCAGGTGCACCGCGATGAGCGAGGAGGAGCAGGCCGCGTTGACCATCATGCTCGGCCCGTGCAGGCCGAACACGTAGCCGATGCGCCCGGCCGCGAAGCTGAACTCCTTGCCGCTGGCGTAGTACGGGTTGATGCTGCCGATGCCCGCGGTCTTGCTGTGCAGCAGCGTGTAGTCCATGGCCAGGATGCCGGCGTAGACGCCGGTCCGGCTGCCGGACCACTTCTCGCGCGGGCGGCCGGAGTCCTCCATCGCGGCCCACGCCGTCTCCAGCAGCAGCCGCTGCTGCGGGTCGATCTCGCCGGCCTCCAGCGGGGAGATGCCGAAGAAGTCGGCGTCGAACGTCTCCACATCGGAGAGGAACGACCCGCGCGGGCAGTAGCTCGTGCCCGGTGCGTCCGGGTCGGGGCTGTGGAACTCGGCGCCCCAGCGCTCGGGCGGCACCGCCCCGGTGGTGTCCACCCCCTGGCTGAGCACCTCCCAGAGCCCGTCGAGGTCGGTGACTCCGCCGGGCAGGCGGCAACCGACGCCCACCACGGCGATGTCGCCGACCGGTCCGGCATCGCGCTGTGGAGTCTCCATACGATCCGCGCCTCCTGCCGCTCATCCCGCTGTGACCTGCACATCCGTGGCGGCTGCGCGGCCTGCGATCTAAGTCATCAAAAGATGAGTTCTCCTTTTGATGAAGTCTACGTATGATGACATCCATGTCAATGGACATCGCGGGCGCGGTTCCGCACCGGCCGCGGATTACCAGGAAAGGCGGAACGCGATGACAACCTCCGACGATCTCGGTCGCCTTCTCGCCGCTGCGCAGCAGCCGACGCAGGACCGCGGCGCCCTGCGCGTCCAGGTGTTCTGCCTGCCGCACGCGGGCGGCGGCGCGATGCACTTCCAGAGCTGGCAGGGCTGGCTGCCGCACGCGAGCGAGGTGATCCCGATCGACCTGCCCGGTCACGGGCGCCGCTTCCGGGAGCGCCTGGTCGAGGACTGGCAGTGCCTGATCGACGACCTCACCGGCCAGATCGTCGACCGGATCACCGGGCCGTACATCGTGGTCGGGCACAGCCTCGGCTCGCTGCTGGCGTACGAGGTGGCCCGCAACCTGCAGAACCGGCGCAACTCACCGGCGCTGCTGGTGGTGGCCGGGCGCAACGGGCCCGCCGCGGCGCTGTCCCACCGGCCGATCCACGAGCTGCCCGACTCGCAGCTGCTGGCCGCGCTCAACCGCCTCGGCGGCACCCCCGCCGACGTCGACGAGCACCCGGAGCTGCTGGAGATGTACCTGCCGATGCTGCGCACCGACCTGCGGCTGGCCGAGACCTACCGGCGCGAGCCGGGGCCGCCGCTGTCCTGCCCGATCGCCGTGTTCGGCGGCCGGCAGGACCCGATGGCCGACTCGCTGGGAATGCTGGCCTGGGAGCGGGAGACCACGGAGTCGTTCGACATGACGATCTTCGAGGGCGGCCACTTCTTCCTCACCGCACGCGCCTTCACCGCGGCCCTGGCCGCCCGCCTCGACAGACTCGTCGAGGAGCTGGCGGCGGTGTGACCGCCGCTTTTTCATACACAGACCTGGGGGAACAGGGATGCGACTCAGTCGGGGACGCAACGAGCAGGAGTCCATAGCGATCATCGGGATCGGCTGCCGCTACGGCGGCGGCATCGTCGACTTCGACTCGTTCCAGAGGGTGATCGCGGCCGGAGTGGACGCGGTCGGCACGGTGCCACCGGACCGGTGGAGCGCCGCGTTCGACTCCGGCGACCGCACCACCGCGGGCGCCGGGTACTGCGGGTTCGGCGCGTTCCTGCCGGACGTCGGCCGGTTCGACGCGTCCTTCTTCGGCATCCGGCCGGAGGTGGCGCGGGAGATCGACCCGCAGCACCGCCTGCTCATGGAGGTGGCCTGGGAGGCCGCGGAGCACGCCGGGCTCGGCGACGACGTGGCTTCCCGCCACCGGACCGGCGTGTTCTTCGGCATGCTGGCGATGGACTACCTGCTGCTGCACGCGCAGGGCGGGGGCACCAACGCCATCGACCGGCACTTCGCCAGCGGCCGCGAGTTCAGCTTCGCCGCGGGCCGGCTGTCCTACCTGCTCAACCTGAGCGGTCCGGCCATGACGGTGAACACCGCGTGCTCGTCGTCGCTGGTCGCGGTGCACCTGGCCTGCCGCAGCCTGATCAGCGGCGAGTCGGACGTGGCGCTGGCCGGCGGGGTGAACGTGCTGGTCGCGCCGGACCTCAACATCTACCTGACCAAGCTGGGCGCGCTGTCGCCGACCGGGCACTGCAAGCCGTTCGACGCGCAGGCCGACGGCCTGGTGCGCGGCGAGGGCGTCGGCGTGGTGGTGCTCAAGCGCCTCGCCGACGCGGAGGCCGACGGGGACCGGGTGCTCGCGGTGATCCGCGGCAGCGCGGTGAACCACAACGGGCGCTCCATGACCCCGACCATGCCCAGCATGGAGGCGCAGGTCAGCCTGCTCGCCGACGCGCTGCACGACGCCGGGGCGCACCCGGACGACGTGCGGTACGTCGAGGCGCACGGGCCGGGCACCCCGGTGGGCGACCCGGTCGAGGCCGCCGCGCTCAGCAGTGTCTTCACCCCGCACCGCCCGGCGGGCCTGCCGCTGTACGTCGGCTCGGTGAAGGCCAACCTCGGCCACACCGACGCGGCGGCGGGCGTGGCCGGGCTGCTCAAGGCGGTGCACGTGCTGCGCAGCGGGCAGGTGCCGCCGCAGCTGCACCACCGGACGCCGAACCCGGCCATCGACTGGGCCGGGTCCTGCCTGCGGGTGATGCCCGACGGCGCGCCCCTGGACCTGCCCCGGCACGGCCTGGTCGGGGTCAGCTCGATCGGCCTCAGCGGCACCAACGCGCACATCCTGCTGGGGCGGCCGGACGAGGCGCCGGCCCCGATGCCGGTGCCGCCGCGCTGGCACGCGCCCCGGCTGGGCACCCGGCCGAGCCCGGTACGCCCGGCGGCGTACCCCCGGCACGCGGTCACCGAGCCGGGACCGCACCGGCGGCGGCCGCTGCTCCTGCTGCTGTCCGGGGCCGACGGCGAGGGCCTCGCGGCGGCCGCGGGCGACCTCGCCGGCCTGCTCGCCGAGACGCCGGCGCCGGGCCTGCTCGACATCCAGCACACCCTGGCGCACCGGCGCTGGCACCTGAACCGCCGTGCCGCCGTGCTCGCCCCGTCGCTGCCCGCGGCGCTGGACTCGCTGCGCGCGCTGGCAGACGGGCGGCCCGCGGACCACGTGCTCACCGGCAACGCGGCCGCCGCGCCGGACGAGGCGGTGGGCCTGCGGCTGGTCGGCGAGCCGCTGTCCACCCTGGCCGCGGCGCGTTTCCTCTACCAGAGCGAGCCGGACTTCCGGCAGGCGTTCGACGAGTGCCGGACGGCCGTGGACCGCTCGGCGGGCCGGGGCGTGCGGCTGCTCTCCGACACGGTCTTCGCCGACCGGAGCACCCACGTGGCGGCGCAGATCTCCGTCCAGATCGCACTGTGCGAGCTGTGGCGGCTGTGGGGCCTGCCGCCGCAGGACGTGACCGCCGACGGCGTCGGCCGCTACGCCAAGCTCGTGGTCACCGGCGCGGCCGGCCTGGACGAGGTGATGCAGGCGGTGAACCGGCGCTACACCGGCCGGGGCCGCCGGATCGCCGAGCGCTCGCGCTGCCGCCCCGTGCCGATCGTGCCCGCCCGGGGCGCCGCGCGCGCCGAGGTGCCCGGCGCCCGGCTGGACATCCGGCCGAACACGACGGTCGGCGAGCTGATGACGGGTGCGGCACACCTGTTCTGTCAGGGGGTTCCGCTGGACTGGTCGCGGGTGCTGCCGGGGCGGCACCACGCGCTGCCGCGGCGCCGGTTCGGTGGCGAGGTGCTCTGGAGCCCGCATTCGGCAGCGGTGAGTGAGGTGCCGGTGGGCGTTCAGTCACATTGAGCGGACCTCATTGTCAAGCAGATTCCGGATGGTATGCTGATGAATAATCAGCACTCGATGAATTCTGCTGTGAATGGGATCAAAATGGTAAATCAGTCAGCTGACCGAGAAGAAGCGGCTGCCACCAAGACGGTGCGCCGTACCCGTACCGGTCGGCGTCCCGGAGACAGCCGGACCCGCGAGGACATCGCCGTGGCGGCGCGCGAGCTGTTCGCCGAACGCGGCTACGCCGGCACCACGATCCGCGCCATCGCCGCGCGCGCCCGGGTCGACGGGGCGCTCATCCACCACTTCTACACGGACAAGGCGGGCGTGTTCGCCGCCGCGGTCTCCGACATCGTGCCGCTCAGCAACGGCGTCGCCGACGTCGTCGCCGAGGCCGGCGACGATCTGCCCGAGGAGCTGCTGCGGCTCTACCTCGACCTGTGGGAGTCCGACTCCGGGGACGCGGTCAAGGCGATCTACCGCTCCTCGCTGGCCGACCCGACCGCGTCCGGCCTGCTGCGCGAGACCAGCAGCGACAAGCTCAACGCCACGCTGGCCCAGGCCATCGACGACCCCGACGCCGACCTGCGGGCCGCCATCGTGGGCGCGATGATGTTCGGCCTCGCCGCCTCCCGGCACATGCTGGCCCTGCGCCCGCTGGCGACCGCCAAGCTCGACTCGGTCATCGACATCATGGCGCCCGCCCTCGCCGCGATCATCACCCCGCCCAAGCCCGCCGACTGATCCGCCGCGTACGCCCATGCCCGGCGGTCCGCCAGGCGCGCCGCGGCACCGCGGCGCGCCCGGGATCCGCGGTCAGACTCGGGCGATGCGGAAGACGCGGACGTAACTGCCCCGCCAGTAGCCGAGCGGGAAGCGGTTGCGGTGCGCCTCGCCCTCGACCATCCGGCCGAGCACGATGACATGGTCACCCGCCTGCACGGTGTCGTGCACGATCAGCTGCGCGGTGGCGACGGCGGCGCGCAGCTGTGGCATGCCGCTCGCGTCGTCCCACGCGACCGAGCCGAACTTGTCCTCCACCGGGCTGGCGAACAGCGCCGACACCGCCTGGGCGTCCGCGTCCAGGAAGTTGACCGCGAAACGCTTGCGGGCCAGGATCGCGTCCAGCGTGCGGCTGGGCGCCTTCACGCAGGCCAGCAGCATCGGCGGGTCGCCGGACACGCTGCACACGGCCGAGCAGGTGAGCCCCTGCGGGCGCCCCTCGTCGTCGACCGAGGTCACCACGCATACCCCGCTCGGCAGGGAGCCCATGACCGCGCGGAACGTGTCCATGTCCACGCTGGCCGGGTGCTGTCCTGTCGATGTCATCAGATCCTCCCCTCGACGATCGCCGCGGCCAGCGCGGTGCGATCCTTCTTGCCGTTCGCGGTACGCGGCATCGCGTCGACCACGTGCACGGTGTCGATGATCATGTATGTGGGCAGCCCGGCGGCGCAGTGCCGCTTGAGGCTCAGCAGGGACGGCCGGGTGTCGCCGGCCGCCACGACCACCGCGTGCAGCCGCGCCGCCAGGCCGTCGCCGGTGGTCAGCACCAGCACGTCGTCCACGGCGGGGTGCGCGGCCAGCACGGCCTCCACCTCGCCGAGCTCGACCCGGTGCCCACGCACCTTCACCATGTGGTCGAAGCGGCCGACGTACTCGAACACCCCGTCCTCGGCGCGGCGGCCCAGGTCTCCGGTGCGGTACGGGCCGAGCTGCGGCTCGCGGCCCCAGTAGCCGGTCATCACGGTCGGCCCGGCCACCACGATCTCGCCCTCGCCCCCCTCCGGGTCGAGGTAGACCTCGTCGCCGCTGGCCGCCTCGCCGATCGGCAGCGGGCGGTCGCGCTGCAGGTCCGCGTCGGTCACCTCGTACGAGGTGCACACGTTCGTCTCGGTGGGGCCGTACCAGTTCCACAGCCGGATCTTCGGCCACGCCTGGCGCAGCTCCTTGACCTGAGGCATCGGGAACGGCTCGCCGGCGAACACCACGGCGCGCAGCGCGGGCGGCGGGTCGGCGGCGAGCAGCGCACCCTGGTGCATCATCAGCACCAGAGCTGAGGGCACCGAGTACCAGACCGAGATGTCCTGCTCGCGGAGGAACTCGACGAGCTGCGCCGGGGCGTACGCCATCTCGTGCGGGATCAGGTGCACCGAGGCCCCGGCGTGGAACGCCGCGTAGAGGTCGAACACCGACAGGTCGAAGTTGAACGGCGCGTGGTTGGACAGCCGGTCGACCGGGTTGACCCCGACCAGCTCGACGGCCCAGTCGACGAACGCCAGCGCGTTGCGGTGACTGATCGCGACGCCCTTGGGGGTGCCGGTGGACCCGGACGTGTAGAGGATGTACGCCACGTCGCCGGGCGCCGCGTCCAGCACGGGCAGCGGCCCGTCCGCCGCCGAGTCGAGGTGCTCGAAGGCCACCACCGGGCAGCCGCCGGGCACCTCGGGACCGGCCGCGGCGCGTTCGGCGTCCGCCGCGACCAGCGTCGCCGTGCAGTCCTCGGCGATCCGGCCGACCCGGGCCGCCGGGTTGCCCGGCGCCACCGGCACGTAGATCGCGCCGATGCGCAGCGCCGCCTGCATCAGCGCCACGGCGGTGCAGCTCTTGTCACTCCAGATGAGAATGCGGTGCCCGGCCTCGACACCGGCGTTGAGCAGGCCGCGCGCGTACCGGTCGGCGGCGCGGTCCAGCTCGGCGTAGGTCAGCGTGCCGTCCGGCCCGGCCACGGCCAGGCTGTCCGGGTATCGGGCGGCGGATCGGGTGAGCAGTTCGTACAGCATCACAACCCCAATTCCTTCGCGATGATGTGCCGCTGGATGTCGGAGGTGCCGGAGAAGATCGTGGCCGGTACGGCGTCGCGCAGCGCGGCCTCGATGCCGTCCTCGCGCTGGTAGCCGCGCCCGCCGAAGACCCGCACCGCGTCCAGCGCGGTGGCCAGCACCCCCTCGGAGACGGCGAGCTTGGCCATGGCGACCGACATCGGCCGCGGCCCGCCCTGGTCCATCTCCCAGCAGGCGCGGTGCAGCAGCAGCCGGGCCGTGTCGGCCCGGAGCTTCATCTCGGCAATCCGGTGCGAGACGGCCTGGAAGTCGGCCAGCGCGCGGCCGAACTGCCGCCGCTCGCGGGCGTGCGTGACGGCCCGCTCCACCAGCCGGTCGAGCAGGCCCAGGTAGCCGGCGAACAGGCAGGTGCGTTCCCAGCTCATCGACTGCTGGAAGATCGCCCCGCCCTGGCCCTCCACCCCGAGGACCCGCTCGTGCGGCACGAACACGCCGTCGAACCGGACCGGACCGGCCGGGCAGGAGCTGAGGCCCATCTTGTCGAACGGCTCACCGGCCGTCAGGCCGGACGAGCCGCGGTCCACCACGAACCCGGTCACGCCCAGATGCCCGGCGTGCGGATCGGTGGTGGCGTACGTGACGTACACGTCGGCGGCCGGGCCGTTGCTGACGAACGTCTTCTCGCCGTGCAGCACCCACCCGCCGTCGGTCTCGGTGGCGGTGACCGCGAGCCGGGACACGTCCGATCCGGCGTCGGCCTCGGTCATCGCGTTGCCGGCGATCAGCGTGCCGTCGCACAGGCCCGGCAGCAGCTCACGCTTGGCCTGCTCGCTCGCGAACTCGGCGATCGGCGCGGCGCAGGCGAACTGGTGGGCGCTGGACGCGAAGACCAGGCCCGTGTCGGGGCACCCGTAGCCGAGCGCCTCGATCTGTCGTGCCGTGTCGAGGGCGCCCAGCCCGCCGCCGCCGTACTCGGTGGGCAGGCTGCAGCCCAGCAGGCCCAGCTCGCCCAGGCGCAGCCAGTCCTTGCGGGTGTAGAAGCCCTCGCCGCGCGGTGCCTGCGCGAACGCCTCGCGCACGGCGGTCACCGTGTCCGCGTGCCGTCGCTGCTGTTCAGGGGTCCAGCCGAACTCCACGGTTCCTCCTCGGGCGCGCCGCGGTCACAACGGGATGTTGGGCAGCCGGTGCGGCACCGAGCGGCGCCGGCTCAGTGCGCGGATCAGGGTGGTACGGGTGTCCGCCGGGTCGATGACCGCGTCGACGATGCCGTCCCGCACCGCGGCGGCCAGGCCGTGCTCGGTCTGCCGATACTCCGCGACCAGCTCCGCCTCCAGCGCGGCGCGTGCGCTGTCGTCGTCGACCGCCTCCAGCCGCCGCCGGTTGGCCACCCGCACCGTCGACTCGGCGCTCATCACGTCCACCTCGGCGCCGGGCCAGGCGTAGACCGCGTCGGCGCCGAGCGATCGGCTGTTCATCGCGATGAACGCGCCGCCGAACGCCTTGCGGGTGACCAGGGTGACCCGGGGCACCTGGCAGGCGGCGAACGCGTGCAGCAGCTTCGCGCCGCGGCGCAGCACCCCGTTGGTCTCCTGGCTCACCCCGGGCAGGTAGCCGGGCACGTCCACGAGCACCACCAGGGGCACGCCGTACGAGTCGCACAGCCGCACGAAGCGGGCCGCCTTGTCGCCGGCCTCGGCGTCCAGGCAGCCGCCGAGCTTCAGCGGGTTGTTGGCGACCACCCCGACGGTGCGCCCGCCGAGGCGGCCCAGCGCGGTCACCACGTGCGGCGCCCAGCGCGGGCTCAGCTGCACCGCGGGCGCGTCGAGCAGCGCGTCGACCAGCTTGGTCACGTTGTACGCCTGGCGCGGCGACTCCGGCAGCAGCGCGCGGTAGTCGGCGCCGTCCAGCGTGTTGCCCGGCCTGCCGAAGGCGCGCTGGTCGCCCAGCAGCGTCACCAGCTCGCGGGCGGCGTCCAGGCACTCGGCCTCGTCGCGCCGGATCAGGTGGGCCACGCCGCTGTGCCGCGAGTGCACCGCCGCGCCGCCCAGCTCCGCGAAGCCCACCTCGACGCCGGTCGCGTCGCGCACCACGCGCGGGCCGGTGACGAACATCGACGCCTCTTCGGACATGATCACGAGATCGGTGAGCGCGGAGCCGTACGCCGCGCCGCCCGCCGCCGAGCCGAGCACCACCGAGATCTGCGGGGTGCGCCCGGACGCGGCGACGATGGCCCGGAACACCCGGCCCACCCCGTCCAGCGCGCCGACGCCCTCGGTGAGCGAGGCGCCGCCGGACTGCCACAGGCCGACCACCGGCAGCCCGCGCAGGTCGGCCTGCTCGATGACCTCGGCGATGCGGGTGCAGCCCTCCTGGGTCATCGCGCCGCCGCGGCGGGCCGGGTCGGTCGCGTACGCCGCGGAGGGGACGCCGCCGATGGGGCCGTAGGCCACGGCGACCTCGCTGTCGCGGGCCGGGAGCAGCAGCTCCGGGTTGCCGCCGTCGAAGAGCCCGAGCAGTCGCGCGCTGGCGCGGTCTGCCGTCCCGGCGCCCGGTGCGGGCCCGGCGGGCAAGGTCTCGATAACCGTCATCTGCCGCCCCCGGAAACATGTGGAAGAAAACTCATCTGAAGATGAGTATCCGGTCTACACTGGACTTGTCAAGCGTTGAATTCCCCACCTGTTGAGAAAGGTGAGCGTCCATGGAGATGACGACCCGAGATCTGATCCTGGAGGAGACCCGGCGGCAGATCGCCGAACACGGGCTGGACGCCACCACCATCCGCGGGGTGGCCCGCCGCGCGGCCGTCGATCCGGCGCTCGTCCGGCACTACTTCCACTCGCGGCAGGAGCTGATCGACGAGGCGACCGAGCTGGACCTCGACATCCGCCGCATGGTCCGGGTGGTGGTGCACGGCTCGCCCAAGCTCGCGGGCCGGCGGCTGGTGGGCACGGTGCTGCAGGTCTGGGACCATCCGGAGGCGGGGCTGGTGCCGATGGCGCGCCTGGCCGCGGCCCTGACCGACCACAACGCGGCGCAGCTCGCCCGCACCGACCTGATCGAGCAGTTCCTGGGCGAGGTGGTGACCCGGCTGGGCGCGGACCAGCCGCGGCTGCGCGCCCAGCTCATCGCCTCCCAGCTGCTGGGGCTGGCGCTGTTCCGCTACCTGGTGAGCGAGCCGGTGCTGGCCGGAGCGACCGTGCCGGGGATGACGGCGGTGCTCGGTGACGCGGTGGGCCACTACCTGGCCGAGCCCGTGTGACCTCAGACCGAAGCTCCCTTCATGTCGTCAGCAGCATGAAGGGAGCTTTGATCGTGAGGTGGCGACCGCGGGCGTCAGCGGGCTCCGGCCCGTTCCGCCGCCGGGTAGACGGGTGTCGACCACGCCTCGTGGGCCAGCCGGCGCGCGTGCTCCTCGGCGCTCTGGTTGACCCGGCGCATGGCGTAGCGCAGCACCGGGGGCGCCATCAGCGAGGTCACCACCGCGACCAGCACGATGATGGTGTAGGACGTGGTGTTCAGTACGCCCACGCGCAGCCCCACCATCGCCACGACGACCTCGACCACGCCGCGGGCGTTGAGGCCGGCGCCCAGGGCGAGCCCCTCCCACCGGTTCAGCCCGCTCATCCAGGCGCCCAGGTAGGCCCCGATGAACTTGCCGAGGATCGCCACCGCCAGCACGGCCAGGGCGATGAGGAACATGGTGGGATCGCCCAGCACCGTCAGGTCGATCCGGAGACCGGCCGTCGCCAGGAAGATGGGGGCGAGCACCGAGAGCACGACGGTGCGCAGCGGGGCCAGCCGTTCCGGATCGACGACGCCCGGGCGGCCGACGATCATGCCGACCACGAAGGCGCCGAAGACGGCCTCCAGGCCGAGCAGGTGAGTGACGGCGCCGCCGAGCACCATGAGCCCGGCGACCACCGCGGGGGTGGTGCCGCGGTTGTCGGAGCGCCCGGCCAGCCGCAGCGCGCCGGACACCAGTGGCCGGCCGAGCACCGCGGCGAACGCCACGAAGCCGACCAGGAAGAGGACGGACCGGGTGACCTGCCAGGCGCTGAGGCCGATGGTCGCCATCGCCGACACGACGGAGAGCAGCAGCCAGCCGACCGCGTCGTCGACGGTCCCGGCGGCGATGGTCAGCTGGCCGATGTCCCGGTGCAGCAGCCGCATGTCGGTGAGCGTCTTGGCGATCACGGGGATCGCGCTGACGCACATGGCGACCCCGAGGAACAGGGCGAACACTGTCCGGGACACTCCGTCGGGCACGATCGCCGCGGGCAGCGCGAAGCTGAGCGCGATGCCGAAGCCGAGCGGGAGCAGCAGTCCACAGAGGCTGATCCGGACCGCGGTGACCCCGCGGCGGCGGATGAGCCCGAGGTCGAGATGGGCGCCGGTGATACCGACCAGCAGCATGACGCCCAGCAGGCCGACGGCGTCCAGCAGGTGGACCTGACTGGCCTCGTTCGGCAGCAGCCAGGCGGAGAAGCCCGGTGCGAGTGCGCCGAGCAGGCTGGGGCCGAGCAGCACGCCGGTGAACAGCTCACCGACGATCGCGGGCATCTTCAAACGTTCCGCCAACCGGCCCAGGACGACGGCGACCAGCAGCAGGGTCGCCACCTGGAGCAGGAAGAGCAGCACCGCATGGGCGGGGATGGGGGGAGCTGGCTCGAATGCGAATGTCACGCTGGATCCTCCTGACCGTGGACGGCACGGAAGAGCGGCATCGTGCCGGGCCGGAGCCGGGCACGATGCCGCGATCCGTCAGAACGCGGGTGCCGCGGTCGGGGCCTTGAGCTCCCCGAGGTACGGCCGCCACAGGTGGGTCTCGTCCTCCTCGACCGCGCGCACGATCTCGCGCATCTCGGCGAGCGCCGCCGGCTCGTCGTCCTCGTAGACGTCGCCCTGCAGCAGCTTCAGCACGTCGAGCCGGTAGCGCGGGTCCTGGACGAAGGCGGTGAACAGGATGTTCAGGCGGTAGTAGATGGTGATGAACTCGTACCAGTTGCTCACGCCGCGGCGCAGCTTCGTCTCGTAGATGCTGAACCGCTTCTTGGCGAAGTCACCGGCCTCGGCGGCCGCGATGATGTCGGCGCACGCGATACGCGCGCTGTTCATCGCGACGCTGACGCCGCTGGAGAAGATCGGGTCGACGAACCGGGCCGCGTCGCCGATCAGCACGAAGTTGTCGCCGCAGATCTGGCTGACGCTGTAGCTGTAGTCGCCCTCGGACTTGAACGGCTTGACCTGCTCGGCCTCGCGCAGCGCACGGGCCAGCTCCGGCCGGCTCTCCACCGACTCCCAGAAGAACTCCTCGCGCTCGCTCTTCGAGGCCGCGAAGCGCTTCTTCTGGGTCACCACGCCGATCGAGGTGACGGTCTCGTTGATGGGGATCTGCCACACCCAGGTGTCGGTGAGCGGCAGGAAGTGGATGAAGATGTAGTCGGTCTGCTCCGGGTTCAGCGCCAGCGCCTTGCGGTCGAAGTTGTCGAACCACGTGTGGATGGCGTACTGGTTGAACACCGGGTCGGAGATCTTGGTCTTCATCTGGTTGGCCAGCAGGGTCCGGCGGCCGGAGGCGTCCACGACCATCCGCACCGGGATCTGCTGCGCCTCGCCGTCGATGCGCACGTGGACCACGGGGAACTCGCCCTCGAAGTCCACCTTCTGCACCCGGGCGTTGTAGCGCACGTCCGCGCCGAGGCTGGCCGAGTGGTCCAGCAGGATCTGGTCGAAGAGCCCGCGGTCGACGTGGTAGGTGTGGTCACGGTCGACGCCGGGCTGGTCACGCTCGTGGAACAGGATGTCCGCGGCGCGGAAGTCGTGGGTCAGGCCGGTGAAACCCATGTGGTCGATGGGCCGGGACTCCGCCGAAGTCCAGGCCGCGCCGTACTTCTTCGGGAAGTTCGCGGCCTCGATCTTCTCCATCGCGCCGATCTCCAGGAGCACCGGCGTGGTGGCGGGCACGAGGGACTCGCCCACGTGCTCACGGGGGAACGTCTCGCTCTCGAGGACGACCACCGAGAGGCCGGCCTTCGCGAGGTAGGACGCCGCGGTCGAACCGGCGGGGCCGCCGCCGATAACTGCGATGTCGAACGCTGGTTGCACGATCGCCTCCTTGTCGTTGGGCGTGGGCTTCAGGCGCTTGCGACCTCGGTGGGCAGCAGCGACCGCACGAGGCTGGTGATGGTGTTGATGCTGCGGAAGTGCCGGCCGGTGATGGCCGTCGGCGGCACCGAGACGTGCAGCTCTTCGCGGATGAACGTGAGCAGCCGGGCCGTGTTCATCGAGTTGAGGACGCCCCACTCCAGCAGCGGGGAGTCCGCGTCCAGCTCGCCCGCCGACTCGCTGCCCAGCAGGTGGTCGACGATGAACGAGGTGACGCGGGCCTGGATCTCGTCGGTGTCGATGGTGGTCACTTCGTGTGCTCCTCGGGTTCTGGCTACGTGCGGCTCCATAGCGGACGGTCGGACAGCAAAAGTCATCTTGTGAGGAACTCTACAAGCGATGAACTGTCTCGACAAGGCGCATCTTCCCGATCACCGCGCGTAGCGGGTGTGACCAGGGAAGATCTGACGGCGGAGACGCTGCTGCGGGCGGGGGTACGCCGCATCCCGCCGGCCCGGAGGCGGCTCGGCGGGATGCGGTGGGGAATCCGGAGCTAGAAGCCCGTGGCGTCCAGGAAGGAGCGGACGGCGGCGGCGAAGCCGGCCTCGTCGTCGTCGTACACGAAGTGGCCGCCGGTCAGCACGGTCAGCGTGGCCCGGGGCGCCTTCGCCGCCATCTCGGCGGCGTGGTCGGCGGCGAGCACGAAGCTGTCGCTGCCCGCGATCAGCAGCGTCGGGCAGGACACGGCCAGCCAGTCCGCCCAGTGGTCGCCGTTGAGCCGGTCCTGCGCCGCGAGGGCGTCCTCCACCCGGCAGGCCAGGCCCCAGCCGTCGGCGTGCTCGCGTACGCCGTCCACCAGGTACGGCCCGAGGAAGCCGAGGGCGTCGAGGAACTGCTCGCGGCTCGGCGCGCGCTCCGGCCAGGCCCGCGCGAACGACAGGTCGGCCTCGATCACGGCGCCCACGTCGGCCACCACCAGCGCGCTGACCCGCTCGGGCCGGCGCGCGGCGAGCTGGTACGCGTTCGCGCCGCCCAGCGAGTGCCCGACCACGGGCAGGCGGTCCAGGCCCAGGTGGTCGAGCAGCGCGACGAGGTCGCTCAGGAAACCCTCACGGGTGTACGGCGGTGCGGGGTCCGACGACCCGTGACCGCGCTGGTCCGGCGCGATGACCCGGCGGCCGGGCAGGGCCGCGGCCAGCCGGGCGAACGCACGGCCCTCGCTGAACAGCCCGTGCAGTGCGAGCACGGGCTTTCCGGTGCCGAAGTCGCGATAGGCCAGCCGGCGGCCGCCGAGGTCCAGGTACCGCGGTGAGGGGAGGTCCGGCCACCGCCCCATGCCGCCATCACCAACCACGAATGGATGTTCTTAGTTGTTTGCGCCCGCAGTCAACCGCACATCCGGCAACGATACGTAGCCGTGATGCTACTTATGGGTAGTTCAGGTCAGCCGGCCGGCGCGGGCGGCTCCTCCGTACGGGGCCGGGCCTCGGTGAAGTCGCCGCGCTCGTACGCCGCCACGATGGCCCGCCGCTGCAGCTTGCCGCTGCTGGTGCGCAGCAGCCGCCCCGGCCGCAGGAAGTGCACGTCCTCCGGCCGGACGGTGACGCCGGTGGCGTGCACCAGGTGCTCCACGATCCGGGCCCGGCACCCGCCCGGGTCGGCCCGCGCGGTGCGGTCCGCCTCGGCCAGCACCACGATGCGGCCGCCGGACTGCGCCACGGCCACCCGCCGGATGAACGCCAGCTGCTCCAGGGCCTGCTCGAAGTCGGCGGCGAACAGGCTCTGCCCGTTCACCTTGATGCGGTCGCTGATCCGGCCGGTGATGAACAGCTCGCCGCCGTCGACGAAGCCGATGTCCCCGGTCGCGTAGAAGCCGTCCGTCCCGGTCAGCGGCCGCGGGTCGTCCAGATAGGAGTCGGCCAGCGTGCCGCCGGCCAGCTCGATCTCGCCGAGCTGGCCGTCCCGGCACACGCGGCCGTCCTCGGTGCGCAGCCGCACCGTGAACCCCGGCATCGGCGGCCCGACCGAGATCGCGGGCAGCCCCGAGGGCGAGCGCACGATACGCACCCGCCCGGCGCGCGGCCGGCTCGTCACCACGAGCACCGTCTCGGCCATGCCGTAGCAGGGCATGAAGACGTCGTCGCGCAGCCCGGCCGGGGCCATCAGGGCCAGGAACTCCTCCAGGTTGCGGATGTTGATCGGCTCGCTGCCCAGGTAGATCACGTGCAGCCGGGACAGGTCCAGCTCGGCCAGCTCCTCCCGGTCCAGGTCGCGCATCAGCCGCAGCGAGTAGTCGACCGCGAAGTTGGGCACCACCGTGCCGCAGACACCCTCCCGCGCCATGTGCGCCCACCAGCCGAACGCGTCGAACAGGAACGTCGACGGCTCGGCCAGCAGCAGGTCGCTGCCGCTCGCGAAGGAGGACAGCAGGCCGCCGACCAGGCCCATGTCGTGGTAGAGCGGCAGCCAGCTGCTCACCCGGTCCTCCGGGTTGCGGCCGTCGGTGCCCAGGATCATCGCCAGGTTGGCCCGCAGCCGCCCCTGCGTGATCGGGATGCCCTTCGGGAACGAGGTCGAGCCCGAGGAGAACTGCACGAAGGCCAGCTCGTCGTCGGCCGGCACGCGCAGCCGCGCGCCGGGCAGCCGCAGCTCCGGGTCGGGCAGCGGCAGCCGGGCCAGCGGCAGGTCCACCGTGGCAAGGCTCGGCGTCTGCAGCACCGCCGCCGCGCCGAACTCCCCCGCCACCCGGCCGAGGAAGTCCTCGTAGCCGGCCTTCGGGCTGTGCGGCAGCAGCGGCTTCACCGACAGCGGCAGCGCGCCGGCCTCCATCAGCGCCAGGAACGACAGGATCACCGCCGCCGAGGTCTCGAACGGGACGATCACCCGGGTGCCCGGTCCGATGCCGTGCGCGCGGAAGTGCTCGGCGTACGCCGCGATCCGCGCCGGGAACTCGCGGTAGAGCACCGTCTCCGGCGGGTCGGCGAACTTCTCGTACAGGTGCAGGCCGTGCTCGGGCACGGTGTCGTGGTTGCGCTGGACGTGTTCGAGCACGGCGGGCTCCTACTCCTCGGTCGCCGGGACGGCCCCGGCGCGTTTCATCCAGCCGGCCACCCCGGGCAGCACCTCGGCCTCGGCCCGTGCCCCCCGGATCACGTCGTAGTGGCCGGGATCCCAGCTCAGGCCGGTCTCCCGGCCGTACACCCGGAAGTCCACCGGGCCGCCCAGCCGGTCCGCGAGCTTGCGGCCGCGCGCCGGTGAGGCGTGGAACGTGTCGGCGGCGCCGATGGTCACCAGCGCGGGCACGGTCACCCGGGACAGCGCCTGCCAGTAGTCGGTCGCGCCGTCGGCGCTGCGGAACTCGCCCCGGGGCGCCCAGTCGGCGAACTGCCGCATCAGCCCCGCGGGCTCGTCCCAGCGGCCCTGCCGCAGCGCCTTCGCGGGGAAGCGGCCGGCCAGCCGGGCCAGCATCGACGCGCCGCGCAGCTGCACGCGCTTGCCCAGCCCGCCCTCGGAGTAGTCGTTGACCGCGGACGAGATGGTCACCACCCCGGCGAGGTGCCGCTGCAGCGACGGGTCGGCGCCGAGCGCGGCCAGCAGCGCGTACCCGATCATGCTGTGCGCCAGCACGAACAGCGGCCCCTGGTGGCTCGCGGCCACCCCCCGGATCAGGTCGGGGATGTCGTGACGCACGTAGGTGTCGAAGTTCCAGTCGTACGCGCGCCGCCGGGGCCAGCGGCTCCGGCCGTGCCCGCGCAGCGACGCGACGTACGCGGTGAACCCGCGCTCCACGAACACCGTGGCGGGGCCGCGCCCCGCCGAGCTGAGGAAGAACCCGCCGTCGGAGAACAGCCCCGGCAGGAAGAGCACGCCGGGGGCGGCGCCGCCCTGCGGCGGGACCTGCCTGACGTGCAGCTCGTGACCGCCGGACGTGGGCACCCAGCGCTCGGACCCGGTGACAAGGCCGGACGTGCTCATCTGCACTCCACTCGGTAGTAGGCGGCGCCGTCAGCGGGGCGCGGCGGCCGCCAGGAAGTCCTGCATCGAAACGAGACACCGCAGCTCGGTGTCCAGGAACGCGACCGTGACCAGCGCGTCCACCGCCGGGCCGGGCACCTGCGGCAGGTGCAGCCGCTGCCGGAAGCGGGCCCGGAAGGTGAGGTCGTCGTCCGCGATCTCCGCCTCGGTCGGCGACTCCAGCCGGGTGCGCACCTCGACCTCGCCGCGCGGGATCTCGGCCAGGTAGTCGAGCTGGATCGACGCGACCACCGCGACGACCCGGTCCCCGTGCACGATGCCCTGGCGGCCCATCCAGTCCCAGCGGCCGGCCTCCAGATACTCCAGCGCCACCGCGTTGTTCACGTGGCCCAGGGCGTCCAGGTCATTGGGCCGGACGGGGAGCGTAAGCCGTGATTCGCCGAAGAACATCGCGGGCCTTCCGATCGATCGTGCCGAAGAAGCGCTGGTAAACCGAGGTCCGGCCGGTCACCACGACCACGGAGGAGACGAAACCGCCGCTGTGCGAGATCGAGACGTTCACCCGCAGCCGGTGCCGGGCCAGGTGGCGGGCGAGCGAGCCGCGGATGTCGAACTCCGGTCCCCCGTGCGGGTCGTGGACCACCTCGGCGTCCGTCCAGAACCAGGGCTCCCGGGCCGGTGGCAGCGCCTTGAACAGCGCCTCCTTGGCCGCGAAGGCGCCCGCCAGGCTCTGCAGCGGCCCCACCGCGCCGGCGAACCGGCGCAGCTCACGGTCAGTGAAGAAGACATCGGGCTCGCGCAGCCCGGAGGCGACCTCCAGCTCGCTGATCAGCTGGAGGTCGTGCCCCAGGCCGATCAGCTGCCCAGCAGGTCCAGCCAAGTGTCCTCGACCTCTTCCCGCGTGTGCACCTCGATGCCGGTGATCTTCTTGAGCGCGCTGCACACCAGCTGCTCCTTCTTCTCGATCGCCTCCGGGCGGAAGTCCATCTCCTTGGTCTCCAGCTGGTCCCACCAGTTGACGTGGGTGCCCCGCTCCTCCAGCTTGTCGCGGGCGCTGCCCTGCAGCTCCCCGTCCTCGCGCAGGAACAGGTGCGCCACCGCGAACGCGTCCTTGGCGTGGTACTCCCCGCTGTCGACCAGCGCCTTGGCGAACGCGATGAAGTAGTTGCGGTGCTGGATCTCGTCCGCGGCCACCTGCTTGAAGATGCGGCGCAGGCCCGGGTCGGCGACCACGTGCTGGCACTGGCCGTAGTTCACCGCGGCGGTGATCTCCGAGATGGCGAGCAGCACCAGCGTGCGCAGCATGTCGTCGTCGGGGAAGACCTGCCGGAAGTTGATGAACGTCTCGTCGTCGATCGGTTCCATGCCGGAGAGGTCGGCGAGGCGGTTGAACACCGTCTCGTGGTGCGCCTCCTCCTCGTTCCAGTAGCGGCTCCAGGTGCCGCAGGCCTCCATGGCCGAGGCCAGCGCCGGGTTGGTGTCCCGCCACCGGTTGCACTCGGCGTTGGCCTGGCGCTCCAGCCGGTCGGCGCCCGGCTTGGTGGTCAGCTCGGCCCGGCCCGCGTTCCAGACCAGCATCCGGTCGGTCGGGGTCAGGCTGTCCAGGTCCACCGCGGCGAGCATGTCGACCACGCTCCACCGGCGCGACTCGTGCAGCCGCTGCTGCTCCCAGGTCACGTCCACCAGCGACATGCCGCGCTCGGTGAGCGCCGCCCACAGGTCGGTGATGATGGCGGGCGGGCCCGCGGGCACGGTCGACCGGCGGATCCTCGGCTGCACGTCCATGACGGTCATGCCACGGCCTCCCTCTGGCGGTCGAACTCCTCCTGGAAGACCTTCAGCACGGTCGTGGTCGGGGTGTCGAGCGGCATCGCGGGCAGGCGCACGCGGGCGCCGTACTCCTTGCGCAGCGCGTTGGCGGTGCGCGCGAACGCCTCCATGAGGTCGATGCTGTTGGTCATCCGAGGGCTGCGGGCGATCACGGTCGCCAGCGTCACGTCGTCGCCGAACAGCTGGTCCTCCGGCAGGCCGGCGTGTTCGGCGAACTTCTCCCTGAGGTAGGACTGCACGTCGGTCTTCATCATGCGAGGAATTCTACAAGCGATGAGTCTGACTGCCAAGAGGGTCGATGTCCCGTGGCACGCAGGCCCCGCCCGGGTGCCGCACCGGGTGGGGGTGGTCAGGCGGGGAAGGAGAGGCGCCGCCGGACAGCCGAAAGGCCCTTCCGGGGACCGGAAAGGCCTTTGACGTGGGGTGTGCGGTGGGCCGCCAGGGACTCGAACCCTGAACCTACGGATTAAAAGTCCGCAGCTCTGCCATTGAGCTAGCAGCCCGTGCCTGCCAGGCTACCGGATCAGGCGGCACCGGTCGCCGGGGTATCCGCCCAGGCGCGCTGCCCTTCGCCCAGCGGCAGCAGGAGGCCCTGCTGCTGCGCGCGCAGCACCGTGGTGAGGCGGTCGCTGGTGCCGAGCCGCCGGTACACCCGTTCCAGGTGCTTGCCGACGGTACGCGGCGACAGCCCCAGCCGGCGGGCCATCGCCTGGATGGTCAGGCCCTCGCGCAGCAACGCGACGACCTGCCGCTGCCGTTCGGTGAGCGCGGGCGGGCCGGCCGCCGCCGCGTGCAGGCGCTCGTCCAGCGCCGCCGCGACCAGCCGGTGCGCCCTGGCCCACGTCTCGGTGAGCGCATGCAGCGCGACCAGCCGTTCGGTGGGCAGCTCCCGCAGCAGGCCCGCGTCGTCGCCCGCGGCGGCCCGCAGGCAGCCCAGCGTCAGGTCGGCCGTCAGCAGCAGTGGCCCGGTGCCGTCCGTCATGGGTGCGGTGGGTGAGGTAGTCGTTACGGACATCGCGGATCCCCTCGGGTCATGGGCGTACTGCGGGCTGCCTCCTCGATGGACGGAGGTACGGGGCCCTTAGGGCGGCTGCCGGAAACCCTTAGCCGCGTTGCGCGATCGGGCGCGCGGGGCGCCCGCCCGTGGGTGCGAGTAAGGGAACTGGTCGTCATCAGTTGCGGCCATACCGCTTGTGAGCAGGGCGGATATAGCGTTCCCGGCATCAGGTCGCCGCGACGCGCGGCGGGTCCGGATCCCCTCAGGCGCGGCCGTTCGGGCGAGTTCGACTCCGAACGCGACGGCCCGGCGGGCGGGGCCCGGCGGCGCGGTGCAGGAGCCGAGGAGAGGGAACGGGACATGACGGCCGGCGAGAACGACAAGCACGACGACCTCCCGGGCCTGCGGGAGCTGGCCCGGCGCGGCCTGCTGGCGGCGTACGTCGCCGCCGCCTCCGCGCAGGAGCGCCGACGGCTGCGCGTGGAGGCGTACGACCTGCTGCTGGTCCTGGTCTTCGGGCAGCTGACCCGGAACCTGGAGCTGCGCCGGGGGCACCGCGGGTGCGCCCGCGGGGTGCGCCACCTGGCCGACGAGTGCCTCGACCGCTTCCACGACGACATGAACGCCGTCCTCGACGACCTCTTCGCCAACGCGCGGATCCCGATCCAGAACCTGGAGGGCTGGGTGCGGCGGCGGCTGACCCACGCCACCGTCGACGCGTACCGGCGCCGCCGGGGCGAGCGCGGTGCGCTGCAGCGGCCCCGGGTGCCCGGCTGGCTGGCCGAGCGGCTCGGCGGGCGGGCGGACCTGGCGGCGCTGGCCGTCGAGATGCTGGAGTGGGTGGGCGTGGAGGCCACCGCGGGCGCGCAGGACTGGCCGGTCGACGCCTGGGCGCAGGCGCGGGCGGCCCGCACCGGTGAGGACCTCGACAAGGCCCGCCGGGCGGTGACCGAGGACGTGGCGCTGGTGCTCACCGCGATGCGCGGCCGTCCCCGGTGGTTCGCTGACTATGTCGAGCGGCCCCTGGGCCGCAAGCGCCCGGCGCCGGCCACCGGCGATGCCGACGCGCGCTCCACGGAGGAGGGCGGGCACGGTGGGCAGGACTCCCTGCGGGACCTGGCCGCCCTGGCGTTCGCCGCGCTGGAGCTGCGCCTGGCCCGGGGCGAGGAGCCGCGGGCGGCGGTGTCCGAGGTGCTCCGCACGGTGTTCGCCGCCGGGTCCGGCCGGGAGAGCCTCGACCGGCTGCCGGGGGCGTCCGCCGGGGCCGACGAGTGGGTGCTCGCGCAGCTGGCCGACCCGGCCGCGGTCGCCCGCATCACCGATGCGGTGCTGGCACTGCTCCCGGGGCAGCCGGGCTGACCCGCCGGCCGGTGGCCGGGGCGGGCCGCCGCGCCGGTGCGCGGCCCGGTTGTCGGCGATCACGAGCAGTCCTTCCGTGGCGGTACGAGGTCGGTTGAGGGTCTGACGGACCGGGCGCGGCCCGTCCGGCGCGGGCGGCGCCGCACCGCACCCGGCGCGCCGCGGGGTGGCCGTGCACCGGCCGGGCGGGCACCCGGGCGGCCCGCTCGGACGGCCTGCCCGGCCGGCCGGTTCGATCGTCCTGGGTCGATCGGCCGGGCCCGGCGTGAGTGCTTGGGCGGGCTGCCCGGCGCCCGGGAAGATGACGGCATGGCTTCCGCCTTCATCGGGCGTGCCGCGGAACTCCGCCGGCTCGCCGACCTGCTGGCCGCGGCACGCGACGAGCGCCGCCCCGCCACCGTCCTGATCGGCGGCGAGGCGGGCGTCGGCAAGAGCGAGCTGCTCAACCTGTTCTGCGAGCAGGCCGCGGCAGCGGGGGCTCAGGTGCTGTCCGGCGCGTGCATCGAGCTGGGCTCGGGCGCCATCCCGTACGGACCGCTGATCGAGGCGCTGCGCCGGCTGGTGCGCGAGCGCACCGAGGAGAAGGCGCGGGAGCTGGCCGGCCCGGCCTGGACCGAGCTCGCCCCGCTGATCTCGGACTTCACCGGCGCGGAGGCGCCAGTCGGGGGCCAGGGCTCGCAGCTGAGCGTCTTCGGCGCCGTCTCCCGGCTGCTGGACCACATCGGCCGGACCGCGCCGCTGGTGCTGATCTTCGAGGACGTGCACTGGGCCGATCCGTCCACCCTGGACCTGATCGCCTACCTGACCCGCATGGGCTCCGACGAGCGGCTGCTGCTGATCTGCACCCACCGCAGCGACCTGGAACGCGGTCACCCGGTGCGCCGGGTGCTGGCCGCCCCGCAGTTCAGCCGGGGTATGCACCGCATCTCGCTCTCCCGCTTCACCACGGCCGAGATGCGGGAGCTGATCGCCGCGCTGGCGGCCGAGCAGGCCGGCCCGGAGCGGGTGGCGCGCTGCGCCGAGCTGGCCGACGGCAACCCGTACTTCGCGTCGCAGCTGGTGGCCGCCGGTTACCTGGCGGACCCGGACCGCCTGCCGGAGACGGTCGCGGACATGATGGCGGTCCGGCTGGAGCAGCTCAGTCCCACCGCGGCCAAGGTGGTCGAGGTCGCGGCGGTGGCGGGCCGCCGGGTCGGCGACCGGCTGCTGGGCGCGGTGAGCGGACTCGACGCCGGGTCGCTGGCCGACGCGCTGCAGGAGTGCCTCGACCAGCTCGTCCTCGTCGAGGACCGGGCCGAGCGCGGGTATGCCTTCCAGCACGCGCTGCTGCGCGCGGCCGCCTACGAGCGGATCGCCGAACTGCGGCGCAGGCTCCGGCACGAGGCGGTGGCGCGGGCGCTGGCGGCGGAGGTGGGCAGGCGGCCGGAGCTGCTGCCGGAGCTGGCGTACCACTGGTTCGCGGCCGAGCGGGAGCCGGAGGCGCTGGCCTGGGCGGTGCGCGCGGGGGACCTCGCGGTGCGGATGCGGGCCTTCCAGGAGGCGGAGACGCAGTACCGGCGGGCGCTGGACCTGTGGCCGGGGGTGCCCGACGCGGCGGCCGTGGCCGGCACGGCCAAGCTCCGGGTGCTGACCGTGGCGGCCGACGCGGCTCGCTGGGCGGGGCACGTGGACCAGGCGGTGCGGTGGGCGCGCGAGGCCATCGACGAGGCCGCCGGGGCGGACGGCGACCGGGTCGGGGAGCTGTACGAGCGGCTCGGCAGCTACCTGTGGGAGGCCCGGGCCGTCGACGAGTCGGCCGCGGCGTATCGCGCGGCGGAGCAGCACCTCGCGGACGGACCGCCGTCGGCGGCCGGGTCGCGGGTGCAGGCGGCCCTGGCCACGGTGGCGGTCCGGGACGGGCAGCACGTCGACGGCCTGGCGCGGGCGAAACGGGCGGGGGAGCTGGCGCGTGCGGTGCGGGCGCGCGCCGAGGAGGGCCGCGCCCTCAACAGCGAGGGCCTGGCGCTGACCATGCTCGACGAGCCGGACGAGGGGGTGCGGGCGCTGCGTCTGGGGTTGGAGATCGCGATCGAGGTCGACCACCTGGAGGACACGCTGCGCGCGTACGCGAATCTGGGGTTGTGCCTGGAGCACGCCGACCTGCTCGCCGAGTCGGTGGAGGTGCTTCTCGACGGGCTGGCGAAGGCCCGGGGACTGGGCCTGCTGCACACCCGGCAGGGCGGGGTGCTGGCCAACAACGCCAGCGCGACGCTGACCCTGCTCGGCCGGTGGGACGAGGCGGTGGCGCTGCTGGACGAGGCGCGGCCCGAGCCGCCCGCCACCGAGACCGCCTACCAGCTGCTGAACCGGGCCGAGATCGCCACCGCCCGCGGCCGGTTCGACGAGGCCGAGGGACTGCTCAGGGAGGTGCGCAGCCGGCCGAACACCGACGCCCGGTTCGTCGGCCCGCTCTACGGGTGCCTGGCCGAGCTGGCGCTGTGGCGGCACGACGGCGGCCAGGCCGCGGAGGCGGTCACGCGTGGCCTGGAGGCGATCGCGGGCAGCGAGAACGTCCTGGTCCGCCTGCAGCTGTACGCGATGGGGCTGCGGGTGGCCGCCGACGGCCACCTGTCCCGGACCGGCCCGCAGGAGCAACGGCCGACGCCGGCCGACGTGGCGGCGCTGCTGGACGCGGCGCGGCAGGCGGTCGCCGGGCACCCCGGCTCACCGGGCACCAGGCTGCTGCTCGAACAGTGCGAGGCGGAGCACGCGCGGGCCGCCGGGGAGGACGCGGCGGCCGCCTGGCGGCGGGTGGCCGACGGCTGGGAGTCGCTGGAGCGGCCCTACCCGATGGCGTACGCGCGGTTCCGCGAGGCCGAGGCGGAGGCGGTGGCGCGGCACCGGCGCGCCACGGCGGCTGCCGGCGGCGCGTTCGCGGCCGCCGAGAGGCTGGGCGCCGGGCCGCTGCGTGAGCAGATCGCGGCACTGGCCTCGCGATACCGCCTCGATCTGGTGAAGCCGCTGCCCGCGGCGCGCCCGCCGCTCGGCCTGACCGACCGGGAGTTCGCGGTGCTGCGCGGGATCCGGACCGGCCGGACGAACCGCGAGATCGGGCAGACCCTGTACATCAGCGACTCCACGGTGAGCGTGCACGTCACCAACCTGATGCGCAAGCTCGGGGTGCGCAACCGCGCCGAGGCGGCCACGGTGGCCCTTCGCGAGGGCTTCTTCGCAGGTGACTGAGGGGGTTACGTAATTCGACGTAAGGCCGGACCGGTGTTCCCGGGCGCCGGGCCGCCTACGCTCGCGAGCAGCGGACGACGTCGATGTACACAAGGGGGATGCCGTGGCACGCAACGCGCTGCTGATCGGCCCGCGCACCGGGGACCTGCAGGGCGTCGGCAACGACGTCCAGGCCATGGCGACGGCGCTGCGGGCGTGGGACTTCGGCGTCACGCCGTGCGTGGGCGACGACGCCACCCGGGCCGGGATCCTGGCCGCGTACGAGCAGCTGATCGCCGAGGCGGAGCCGGACGACGCGATCGTCGTCTTCTACAGCGGGCACGGCGGCTACTGCCTGCCCCCGGAGCACGAGCGGACGGCGTCGCTGCCGTCGCGGATCCAGTTCATCGTGCCGTCCGATTTCGACGAATCGCAGCCCGGCGACTTCCGCGGCATCACCGACCTGGAGCTGTCCGGGCTGCTGGCCCGGCTGACCGAGCGGACCCGCAACGTCACCGTGGTGCTGGACTGCTGCCACGCCGCGCACATGTCCCGGGACCCCGACCGCACCGTCAAGGCGCTGTCGGTGCCGGCGTCGTACGCCCTGCTCTCGGCGCACCTGGACCGGGTCGGCCGACAGGACCCCGATCTCCGGCGGCGCCTGGCGCCGGAGGGCAATCGGGACGCGGTACGGGTCGTCGCCTGCGCGCCCGAGCAGTCGGCCTACGAGTACGCCGTCGCGGAGGGGCGCTCGATGGGGATGCTGACCGAGGCGCTGACCGGCGCGCTCACCGAGGCGCGGGACGGCGGCCGCACCGTCTCCTGGGCGACCGTGGTCGAGCGGGTGCGCTCGCAGGTGCTGACCATCATGCCGACGCAGCGCCCGGAGGTGGAGGGCCCGGCACAGCGCCTGCTGTTCGAGCGTACGGAGACCGACACGGTGGCCACGCTGGCGGTGTCGGCCGAGGGCAGCCGCCTGCGGCTGGCCGGCGCCCTGCTGCTCGGGGTGCGGCCGGGCGACGAGTTCGTGGTCATGCCGCCGGACAGCACCGGCCCGGACGAGCGGACGAAGCTCGGCGACGTCCAGGTGGAGAAGATCGTGGACGGTGCGGCGTGGGGCCGGTTCCGGCCACGGCAGCCGGACACCGCCGTGCCGCTCGGGGCGTGCGCGCACCGCAGCCGGATGGCGGCCCCGGCCCTGCCGGTGCGGGTGCCCGCCTCCGATCCGCGCAGTGCGGACCTGGTCCGGGCGATGGGCGCGGCGACGCTGGTGCGGGTGGCGGAGCCGGACGAGCGGGCCGACGTCGAGGTGCGGATCGACGAGGCGGGTGCGCTGACCGTGCACGACCGCGTCGGCCCGCTGCATCCGGCGTCGCCCCCCGACGCGCCCGGGATCGCGCGGGTGGTGCAGGACCTCAAGCGCCTGGCCCAGGCGCACCTGCTGCGCCGCCTGGCGGAGGAGCCGGGCGGCGGCATCGCCACGCCGCTGGAGATCGAGTTCGGGGTGGTCCGCGGCGGCACGGCGCATCCGGCCACGCCGGACCGCCCGCTCTACCTGGACGAGCCGATCTACGTGAAGGTGCGCAACGGCGGCCCGGACGTCGTGTGGGTCTCGCTGCTCGACATCGGCGTGGCCGCCCGGATCACGCTGCTCAACACCTCTTCGCCGTCGGGGGTCCGGGTGGAGCCGGGCGGGGAGTACGTGTTCGGCCGCGACGACCGTACGGGCGAGCTGCCCGGCGCGCGGCTCGAATGGCCGGCCGGCCTGGACCGGGGCAGTCCCCGGCCGGAGACGATCGTCGTGCTGGCCACGTCGGAGCCGGTGGACATGCGCGTGCTCGAACAGCGAGGGCTGGTGCGCGACGCGGCCCGGCGCGGCGGGTCCTCGCTGGAGAACTTCCTCGACCAGCTCCGCACCGGGCTCAGCCGGGACGTGGTGCCGCCGGCGCCGAGCGGCCTCCGGTTCGCCGTGCGCACCATCGACTTCGAGCTGGTGCCGGTGCTCGCCCCGCCGGGCGAGGAGGCCGTCTTCCAGGTGGACGAGCGGCCCGGGGTGGCCGGCCGGTTCTGGCGGCAGCGGGGGGCGGCTCCGGCGGCGGTCGCGGTGCGGCTGTCGGACCTGGTGGTGCACCACAACCGGGCCTTCCGGGAGGCCGACATCCGGATCGACACGGTGCTCACCACCGCCGGGCCGGGCGGCCGGCCCGCCTACCAGGCGCACACCGAGCGGTTCCGCGACATCCGGGACGGCCAGCGGCTGCCGCTGGACGACCTGCAGGTCTTCCACGGGCCGGTGGACGGCTACCTGGACGTCGCCGTGTGGGTGTCCCGGGACGACCGGGACAGCCTGGCGCTGAGCGACCTGCTCAAGCAGACACTGACCGACGCCGAGCTGCAGGCGGCGATGGGCCAGGTGGGCACGCTGCTGGTCGCGGCACCGCAGGCGGCCGTCGCGATCGCGGCCGTGGGCGCCGGAGCCGTCATCGTCAACGCCGCCTACCGGCTGCTGCGCGGCGCCCACGGCAACAGCATCGGGCTGTACCGGACCACGTTGCTGGCCGGGGAGAACTTCGGCGTCGGCCGCCCCGCGGGCCGGACGGCGGTGCGCGCACAGGACTTCTCGTTCCGCTACCGGGTCGAGGAGATCGCCGCGCCGTCCGTCAGTCCACGGCAGGAGTCGGGTCGCGACGTCAAGGAAGGAACCCGGGTATGAGCCGCAAGCGCGTCATCATCGGCCAGGCGGAGTTCGGCATTCCTGAGAACCAGGTCAGGGAGGTCGCCGCGCAGGTCAAGTCGGCGATGGAGAACGGCGAGACCGCCACGCTCCAGCTGCTGGACGGGGCCGGCCGCGAGGTCACCGTCTACCTGAACGGCAAGGCGGCGGCGCTGGTCGTGGTCGACCTCGACCCGGGCCCGCGGCCGAGCGAGATCTCGGGCTGAGCCCTCCGCCACAGCCCGGACCGAGCTCCCTCCACCGCCGTCGAGGCGGCCCGGGGGGAGCTTCGTCGTGTCCGGGTGAAACTTCCACACCCGACAGAGGCGGTATCGGTGGATCGAGATCGGGTGTTGTGTCGCGGGCCACGACTGTGCAAACATGGCACCCGTTCGCGTTTGGGAGCGCGCCCACGCGATCTTGCCGCCGAGGGCAACCCGTTGAGGGACGGCGGTTTCACCGGCCTTGACCGGCCGTTTTGGCACGCTGTTCCGCCCGCCGGGTTCGGGCGTCCGTACCGCCTCATCGGCATGCCGCCGTGGCCCCGCCACGGCTCGATGCCGACGCCGTGTCCCCGTCGGGGGACGCGTCACCGCCCAAGGAGATGGCATGAAATTCCCGATCAGGCTGTCCGCGCGGCGCAAGGCTGTTGCGCTGAGCGGCGCGACCACCCTGGTGGTCGCGGGCCTCATCACGCTTCCCGCGACCATGGCGCACGCCGCGCCGGGCTGCGACATCACGTACACCACCAACGACTGGTCGGAGGGCGCCGGCACCGGCGGCTTCACCGGCACCGTGGTCGTCAAGAACACCGGTGACGCGCTCACCAACTGGCAGCTGAAGTTCGCCTTCCCGGGCGGCCAGACGTTCACCCAGGGCTGGTCGGCCACCTGGTCCGCCTCCGGCGCCAACGTGACGGCGAACGCGCTGGACTGGAACAAGAACCTGGCCACCGGCGCGTCGACCAGCCTCGGCTTCAACGGCCGCTGGACCGGCAGCAACCCCAAGCCGACCGCGTTCACGCTCAACGGCGTGACCTGCACGACCGGCGGGGTCACCCCGAGCCCGAGCACCTCGGCCAGCCCCAGCGCCAGCCCCAGTGCCTCGGCCAGCCCGAGCGCGAGCCCGAGCAGCAGCCCCAGCGCCTCGCCGAGCAGCAGCCCGAGCGCGTCGCCGAGCCCGACCAGCAGCCCGATCCCGGGCGTCAAGGTCGACAACCCGTACGTCGGCGCGACCGGCTACGTGAACCCGAACTGGCGCTCCAAGGCCATCGCCGAGCCGGGCGGCTCGCGGGTCGCCAACACCTCGACCGGTGTCTGGCTGGACCGGATCGCGGCCATCGCGGGCAGCAGCAGCTCGATGGGCCTGCGC
>NZ_BONF01000031.1 GCF_016862575.1 Catellatospora bangladeshensis
CCGGGCATATCCCTAACACTTCGCGCAAGATCGACGCAGGTCGGGGGCCGCGCCCGGTGCCACGCCGCCGTCGTGTCCGGCGGGGAGCGGATCTAGAAGAGTTGTTGTCGCCCCAGCGACAACAACTCTTCTAGATCCGGAAGCACGTCACGCCGCGGCGGGCTCCGGCGCGGCGGGAGCGGCCGGATCCGTGGCCGGGTCGACAGCGGTGGCGGTACGCGGGGCGGCGAGCACCGCGCCGAGCGCCCACGGGATCCAGACGATCTCCATCAGCACCCGCAGCAGGGCGGGGGAGACCGGCAGGTACGGGATCATCAGCAGCCCGTGGTCCACCGCGCCGAGCAGCGCGAACACCGCCACGAGCAGCGTCATCACGCCCAGCTTGCGGGCCGGTGTGGCGCGCAGGGCCAGGCCAAGCAGCGCGAAGCCCGCGCCGTAGAGCGCCAGGCCGATCGGGTGCAGCACACTGCCCATCTCGATCGTGCCGAACACGCCGACGACCAGGCCGCCGACGGCCAGCAGCAGGCCCACCAGCCCCCGCTTCGAAGCGCGCAGGCGGCGGTAGTACAGCCCGATGGCGAGCAGGCCGAGCACCACCGCGCCGCCGAAGGCCCACTTGACCTCGATGCGCTCCAGGCCGTGCGCGGCGTACGCGCCGTACCAGTCGCAGTCCGACGGCAGGTGCTGCCGCCCGCCGTCGTACCCGGCGCAGGCGTACATCTTCAGCGTCCCGGCGGGCTCGCCGAGGTAGCGGTGGGTGCCCGGGGCGGGCAGCTCGTCGTCGCCGCAGGCGGGCACGGTACGGATGTTCGTGCCGGACATGTCCGTCCAGCAGCTGCCGACGCCCTGCCCGTCCCACCAGAAGTTGATGCCGTTCGGCTTCGCCTCGCCCTTCTCGCTGACCCCCATCACGTTGTCGATGTACCGGTTGTGGTGCGAGGTGTCGAACTGCTGCGCGAACTCGGTGTCGTTACGCACGAAGCCCGGCACGAAGCTGGTCACGAACCCGGAGTACCGGTTGCCGTAGATGTGGTTGTCCCGCCAGATGTTGTAGTTGCCGCCGGGGTTGACCACGCCCGCGCCGACCGGCAGCCCGACCGCCGGGCACACCACGCCCTGCTCGTACCCGCGCTGCTCGAACGGCTTCTTGCAGGTCCCGTCGACGATGTGCTTGTAGTAGTCGACGTTGTTGTTCGCGATGATGTTGCGCTCGAACTTCGAGTGGTTCTGCGGCATGCCGGGGTGGTCGGGGAACGCGCTGTCCGTCGCGATACCCGCCGTGTTCTCGGTGAACACGCTGTCGTGCACCCACACCGAGTCGCCGGCCGTGCCGGAGTAGCCCAGCGTGTTGTGGTGGCCGTAGCAGCGCTGGATCTCGACGGCGTAGCGCGGCACGTCGTGCCCGCGGTCCTTGTTGATGTTCGACGCGGCGCCGGGGTAGAAGGCGGAGTCGCCGTTGCCGTAGCCCTCGCAGTCGGTGTAGAGGCCGTGGTCGACCGCGAAGGTGAGGAAGGCGTACTCGTCGTTCCAGCGGCCGATGGTCCGGTCGAGCACGAAGCCGTCGGTCTCCATCACGTAGAAGGCGTTGAACTGCGCCCGCTGCGCGGACATGTTGCGGAAGTACACACCGTCGGCGTTGTCCGCCCGGATCGCGTTGAGCTTCTTGTACTGCGCGTCCACGAGCACGTCCATCGGGCTCGCGCCGGTGCCCTCCAGCTGCAGGTTCTTCTTGCCCAGGATGGCGATCAGGTTGGCCAGGTGCGGGCAGGCGAGCTGCTGGTCCCAGGTGAGCACGGGGTAGCCGTAGATCTTGCCGCGCACCGCGCCGTTCTCCATGGCCGCGCACTCGGGGCTGGCCGGGGCGATGCTCGGCTCCTCCAGGTACACCCCCGGCAGGATCTTGATGATGGTGCCCGGGAGGTGCGCGGCGTCCACCGCCTGCTGGATGTGGCGGTAGCCGCCCTGCTGGCACTGCTGCCACAGCTGCTCGTTGGCCGCCTTGAGGTCCGCCGGGAAGCCCGCGACGCGGGTGGCGAAGTCGGCCGGGTCGCTCTTGCAGACCAGCAGCGTGGGGCCGGTGGTCCGGTAGACCGGGACGCTGCCGGTGCCCTCCAGCTCGCGGGTGGGTCGTTCCTCGTGGGCCGAGGCGGTGGCGGCGGGGCCGAGTATGGCGATCGCCGCCACGGCCACGATGCCGAGCAAGCGGGTGTATGCCTTCATGGCGGCGCAGCCTAGAGAATCTTTCACATTCTTGCCAGACCCCGCGCCGCCACCCCGCAAGGTCATCCGATTTGCCTGGCACCTGGGCGAATCATGGTCGCGCATTCGCGCACGTGCCTGGCAAGTCGGGCGATCATCGCGGGTGGGCGGGCGATCATCGCGGACCGTGTCAGCTGTCCGGGTGGGGTGTCTGGTGGAAACGTGAAAAGTTCTCTAGGGTCCACGCGACGGGACTCACATCGCGCTGAGGGGCACCCCCATGACCGAACCGGCCACGCTCGCCGCGAGCGACACCGCCACGCCCGCGCCCGCGCCGTTCGCCGAGCCGGTCCGGCCCGTGACGGGGCGCTGGATCAGCCTGTTCGCGGTGGCCTGGCTGGGCGTGTGGATGGCGCAGCTGACCCCGGTGCAGCTGCTGCTGCCGATCCAGGTTGAGGCGCAGCTGAAGGCCACCGACTGGGTGGACAACGTGGTGGCGTTCGGCGTGGTGTCGGGCATCGCGGGCGTCTTCGCGCTGATCGCGTACCCGCTGACCGGCGCGCTGTCCGACCGCACCGCGTCCCGGCTGGGCCGCCGCCGCCCGTGGATCATCGGCGGGGCGCTGCTGTTCGCGGCGTCGCTGGTGGTGCTCGGGGCGCAGGAGGACATCGTCGGCATCGGCGTGTGGTGGACGCTCACGCTGATCGGGTTCTGCGTGCTCACCGCCGCGCTCACGGCGACCATCTCGGACCAGGTGCCGGTGGGCCAGCGCGGTTACGTCTCCGGCTGGATCTCCGCGCCGCAGGCCATCGGCACCATCCTCGGCATCGTGCTGGTCACCGCGCTGGCGCTGAGCCAGTTCATCGGGTATGCCCTGATGGCCGCGCTGCTGATCGTGCTGGTGCTGCCGTTCGTGTTCGGCGTACGCGACGAGGTGCTGCCGCGGGCCGACCGGCCGCCGTTCAGCCTGCGGGCGCTCGCGTCCGGGTTCTGGATCAGCCCGCGCCGCTTCCCCGACTTCGGCTGGACGCTGCTCAGCCGGATCCTGGTCAACGTCGGCAACGCGCTGGGGACCACGCTGCTGCTGTACTTCCTGATGTACCAGGTGAAGGTGGAGAACGCCGAGGACACCCTGCTCGTCCTCACCCTGATCTACATGCTGTTCGTGGTGCTGGCGTCGCTGTTCCTGGGCCGGCTGTCCGACCGGATCGGCCGCCGCAAGGTGTTCGTGCTGGTGTCGTCGGCGCTGCAGGGCACCGCCGCGCTGCTGCTGGCGTTCTGGCCGACGCTGCCGGTGGCCACGGTCGGCGCGGGCCTGCTGGGCCTGGGCTACGGCTGCTTCCTGTCGGTCGACCAGGCGCTGGCCACCCAGGTGCTGCCGGACCCGGCCTCGCGCGGCAAGGACCTGGGCATCATGAACATCGCCACGGCCGTACCGCAGGCGCTGGCGCCGCTGCTGGGGGCGTACATCGTGGCGGATATGGGCGGCTTCGGCGCGCTCTACGTGGCGGCGGGCATCACCTCGGTGGTCGGTGCGCTCGTTGTGCTGCCGGTGAAGGGGGTGCGCTGATGGATCTGAAGCTGCACGAGGCGACGACGGCCCGGCCCTGGGCCGACCCGGCGAAGTACTGGCCGGCCATGGACGCGGCCACGGCCGCGCTGGACCCGGTGTTCGGCGTGCTCAACCTGGCCGCGCTGTCGCACAACGCACACGACCTGGCCCGCCGCGCGAACGGCGTGCCGATCCGGGTGGCCAGCAAGTCGGTGCGGGTGCGCGCGGTGCTCGACGCGGTGCTGGCGCTGCCCGGCTACCACGGCGTGCTGGCGTACACGCTGGCCGAGGCGCTGTGGCTGGCCGAGACGATCGACGACGTGGTGGTCGGCTATCCGAGCGCCGACCGGGCCGCCATCGCGCGGCTGGCCGCCTCGCCCGAGCTGGCCGCCCGGGTCACCCTCATGATCGATTCGGTGGACCACCTGGACCTGGTGGACTCCGTCGTCGCGCCGGACGCGCGCGAGCCGGTCCGGGTCGCCATCGAGCTGGACTCGTCGTACCGCTCGCGGCTGCTGGGCCACATCGGCGTGTGGCGCTCCCCGGTGCACCGGGCCGAGCAGGCCCGCGCGCTGGCCGAGGCGGTCGTCGCCCGGCGCGGCTTCCGGCTGGTCGGCATGATGGGGTACGAGGCGCAGATCGCGGGACTGGGCAACGCCCCGCAGGGCAGCCCGGTGCGCGGCGCGCTGGTGCGCGCGATCCAGCGATCGTCCATGGCCGAGCTGCGCGAGCGTCGCGCGGCGGCCGTCGCGGCGGTGTCTGAGCTGGCGCCGCTGGAGTTCGTCAACGGCGGCGGCACCGGCAGCCTGGAGGCGACCGGCACGGACGGCTCGGTCACCGAGATCGCGGCCGGTTCGGGGCTGTTCGGCCCGCACCTGTTCGACAACTACGCCCACTTCACCCCGGCGCCCGCGGCCGCGTTCGCGCTGCCCGTGGTACGCCGTCCCGCCCCGGACCGGGTGACCCTGCTCGGCGGCGGCTGGATCGCCTCCGGCCCGCCCGGCGCGGACCGGCTGCCCCGCATCGTGTGGCCGCAGGGGCTGCGCATGGTGCCCCGGGAGATGGCCGGCGAGGTGCAGACGCCGGTGGTCGGCAGGGCGGCGGCGGGGCTGCGCCTGGGCGACCGGGTGTGGCTGCGGCACACCAAGGCGGGCGAGCTGTCCGAGCACCTGGACGAGCTGCATGTGATCGATCAAGACGCGGTGGCGGGCGCGGTGGCCACGTACCGTGGTGAAGGAAAGGCTTTCCTGTGAGCAGTGCTGTGTGGCGGAACTGGAGCCGCATCGAGAGCGTGACCCCGGCGCGGGTCGCGTATCCGTCCAGTCCGGACGAGGTGGTGCAGGCGATCGCCGCCGCGCGCGCCGACGGGCTGCGGGTCAAGCCGATCGGGGCCGGGCACAGCTTCACCGGCATCGCCGTCGCCCCCGGCGTGCAGCTCGACCTGCGCAACCTGCAGGGCGTGCTGGCCGTGGACACCGAGCGGCAGCAGGTCAAGCTGGCCGCCGGCACCCACCTCTACCGCCTGCCCGAGCTGCTCAAGCCGTACGGGCTGGCGCTGCAGAACATGGGCGACATCGACGCGCAGACCATCGCGGGCGCGACCTCGACCGGCACGCACGGCACCGGGCACGCGTTCGGCGGCCTGGCCACGCAGATCGTCGCGGTGACCCTGGCCACCGCCGACGGCGCGCTGCTGGAGATCTCGGAGACCGGCAACCCGGAGCTGCTCGGCGCGGCCCGGCTGGGCCTGGGCGCGCTGGGCGTGCTGGTCGACATCACGGTGCAGTGCGTGCCCGCGTTCAAGCTGCAAGCGGTGGAGAAGCCGGAGCCGCTGGCCGAGGTGCTGGCGCAGTGGGAGCAGCGGGCGCTGGGAGCCGACCACTTCGAGTTCTACTGGTTCCCGCATACGAAGACCGCGCTGACCAAGACAAACACCCGGCTGCCGATGGACGCGCCCAGTAAGCCGCTGGGTGGCTTCCAGCGCTGGCTCGACGACGACCTGATGTCGAACACGGCCTTCAACTGGGTCTGCAACCTCGGCAAGGCCGCGCCCGCGCTGACCCCGCCGATCAACCGGCTGGCCCAGCGGCTCACCAACAACCGCGAGTTCACCGACGTCTCCACCTCCGTCTTCACCACCAAGCGCGAGGTCCGCTTCCGGGAGATGGAGTACGCCCTGCCGCGCGAGGAGGTGCCCGACGTGCTCCGCGCCATCGACCGCATGATCGAGCAGAACGGCTGGCGCATCTCGTTCCCGGTCGAAGTGCGGGTCGCCGCGCCGGACGACATCTGGCTGTCCACCGCGCACGGCCGGGAGAGCGGGTACATCGCGATCCACCGGTTCTTCAAGGAGGACCCGCACACCTACTTCCGCCTGGCCGAGCAGATCTTCCGGGCGCACGGCGGCCGGCCGCACTGGGGCAAGATGCACTACCAGGACGCGAGCACGCTGGCCGGGTCGTACCCGCGCTTCGGCGACTTCCTCGCGGTGCGCGACAAGCTCGACCCCGAGCGCGTGTTCGGCAACGACTACCTGGACCGGGTGCTGGGCAAGTGATCCCGAAGGACTTCCAGGTCGGGGTCGCCACGGCGGCGTACCAGATCGAGGGCGCCGTCACCGAGGGCGGCCGCGGGGTGTCGGTATGGGACACCTTCTGCGCGACCCCCGGCAACGTCCTGAACGGTGACACCGGGGCGGTCGCCTGCGACCACTACCACCGCTACGAGCAGGACCTTGATCTGGTACGCGAACTCGGCGCCGACGCGTACCGCTTCTCCATCGCGTGGCCGCGCATCCAGCCGGACGGCACGGGACCGGCGAACCCGGACGGTCTGGCCTTCTACGACCGGCTCGTCGACGCCATGCTGGCGCGTGGCGTCGAGCCGGTGGCCACCCTGTTCCACTGGGACACCCCGCAGGCTCTGGAGGACGCGGGCGGCTGGCTCAACCGGGACACCGCCGAGCGCTTCGCCGACTACGCCGCGCTGGTCGGAGCGCGGCTAGGCGACCGGGTCGGCAAGTGGATCACCATCAACGAGCCGCACTCGGTGACGCTGGCCGGTTACGCCACCGGCGCGCACGCCCCGGGCCGGGCGCTGCTGTTCGACGCGCTGCCCGTCGCGCACCACCAGCTGCTCGGCCACGGCCTGGCGGTGCGGGCGCTGCGCGCGGCCGGGGTCGCCGGGCAGCTCGGCATCACCAACGTGCACACGCCCGTCGTGCCGGCCTCGGACAAGCCGGAGGACCAGCTCGCGGCGGCCCTGTACGACCTCATCGCCAACCGGATCTTCGAGGACCCGGTGCTGCTGGGCCGCTACCCGCAGGCGCCGGAGCCGTTCGCGGACATGTTCGGCGTGCTCAGCGAGCTGCCCGCCGAGGACCTCCGGGTGATCTCGGCACCGCTGGACTTCTACGGCGTCAACTACTACTACCCGAGCCGGGTGGCATTGGCCGATCCGGAGACGGCCAGCGACCACACGCCCGAGGGCGACTTCGCTCGGGTCGGCGAGCTGCCGTTCGCCTTCGCCGAGATCGAGGGCGCGGCCCGGACCGGGTTCGGCTGGCCGGTGTGCCCGGACGGGCTCGGCGACACCCTCGACGAGCTGTCCGAACGCTACGGTGACCGGCTGCCCCCGCTGTACGTCACCGAGGGCGGTGCGAGTTTCCCGGACGCGGTCGTCGCCGACGGCACGGTGCCGGACCCGGAGCGCGTGGCGTACCTGCGCGAGCACCTCGCGGTGGCGCTGTCGCGCCGCGCGGCAGGGCTGGACCTGCGCGGTTACTACGTCTGGAGCCTGCTCGACAACTTCGAGTGGGCCGCGGGCTACAGCCAGCGCTTCGGGCTGGTGCACGTGGACTACGCGACGCAACGGCGTACGCCCAAGGCGTCGTTCCACTGGCTGGCGGAGCTGCTCCGGCAGCGCTAGTCCTCGGGCTTCTCCTGCTTGCGCAGCTCCTCCTCGCGGCGGCGCAGGTCCATCTCCCACTTGCTGAGCAGCTCGCGGTCGGCGGCCTGGGTCTCCTTGGCCTCCTTGGCGATCCGGCGCAGGAACTCCGGGTCGTCGTCGGGCGCGAGCGGCCGGCCGGGGCGCTGTGCCTCGGGGAAGCCGCTGCCCTGCCGCCATACGTTGCGGCGGGGCGCGGCGTCGGCCCGGCTGACGATGAACCAGGCGATGCCGCCGATCGGGGAGAAGAACAGGATGATGAGCACCCAGGCCCATCGGGGCAGCGTCCGCAGCCGGTCCTCCTCCGCGGACAGGCAGCTGACCAGCGCCGCGACGGTGATGAGGAGGCTGGCGAAGAAGAAGATCAATCCGAGTCGGCCCACGGCGTAGAGAGTAGACCTCACGCCAGGATCAGTAATACCCCCAACAGCGCGACGGCGATGCACGAGACGGCCACCGCGGCCAGCAACCGGGCGACCCCGGCCGGGCGCGGCCTGGCCATCTCCTTGATCCGCCGGTGCGCCAGCGTCAGCATCGCCAGCCAGCACAGCAGGCCCAGCGCGAGCCCGACCGCACCCGCCGGGTCGAGGCCGCGCTCGAACGCCAGCCGGAACAGCAGCAGCGCGCAGGCGGTCGCGGCGAGCACGGTGCGCCGCCAGGCCAGCCGTGTCCGCTCCGGCTGCGCTCCCGGGTCCGCCGCGCCTCTCACCGCCCGCCGTCCGCCGGATGGGCGCCGTTCACCGGGCGCGCCACCAGTCGATGAGCACCTCGGCGAGCAGGGCGAGGGAGCCGAGGGCGACCACGACGGCGAGCACGGCGGGGAAGCGGGAGGGCGGCAGCGGGCGGCCGGTGCGCATCGCGATCTCGCAACGGATCCAGTGGTCGATGGCGCGCAGCGCGCAGCCGGCGCCGAGCAGGATCAGCGCGATACCCAGGACCTTGGTCAGGTGCGGCACGGCCATGGGCGGCAGGAACTGGGCCACCACCAGGCCGCCGCCGATCATGGCCAGGCCGGTGCGGATCCACGCCAGGAAGGTGCGCTCGTTGGCCAGCGAGAAGCGGTAGTCGGGCGTGGTGCCCACCTCGCGCACCTCACGCGGATCAAACCAGTTGCGGACTCTACCCAGCACCTTCCTAGTATCAGGGCGATGACTTCTGAACTTGATCGGGACGCCCTGCTCAGGGCGTACGACACACAGCTGCGTTCCGAGACCCCCGACCCGCTCCCGGAGGGCGTGACCGTCGAGCACGACGGTCCCGTGATCCGCATCAGCGGCCTCGACCACGGCGGCTTCGTCACCTACCGCGACGTCTCCCACCTGCCCGGCGACGAGCTGGACGCGCTCATCGCCCGCCAGCGCGACTTCTACGCCGCCCGGGGCGAGCAGGTCGAGTGGAAGCTGCGCGGCCACGACAAGCCCGCGGACCTGCCCGAGCGCCTGGTGGCGGCCGGGTTCGTGCCGGAGGAGCTGGAGGCGGTGGTGATCGGCCTGGCCGAGCCGCTGGCGAAGCCGCCCGTGCTGCCCGAGGGCGTGACGCTGCGCGAGGTCACCGAGCGCGCCGACCTGGCCCGGATCGTCGCGATGGAGGAGGCGGTCTGGCAGGCCGACCGCAGCCATCTGCTGTCCGGCCTGTCGCGGGAGATCGCGGCCGACCCGCAGGGGCTCACCGTCGTGGTGGCCGAGGCGGGCGACCTCGTGGTCAGCGCCGGCTGGGTGCGCTACGAGAAGGGCACCGAGTTCGCGGGCCTGTGGGGCGGCTCGACGCTGGAGGAGTGGCGCGGCAAGGGCATCTACAAGGCCCTGGTGGCGCACCGGGCCATCCGCGCCGTCGAGCGCGGCTATCGCTACCTGCAGGTGGACGCGTCGCCGGACAGCCGCCCGATCCTGGAGCGCCTGGGCCTGGTCACGGTAACCACGACGACGCCCTACATCTGGTCGCCGCCCACCGCCTGAGCACGCTCAGCGGGACAGATCCCAGAGGTCGCGGATGGAGTCGCGTACGCACTCGTCGCGCAGGCGTCCGCAGGTGCACAGGTGTTCGTCGGGTTCGGGCTGCCGGTGGTGCTGCGCCTCCGGCGGCTCGCCGGTGTCCGTGGCGGTGGTATCCGGCAGGGGTGCGGTTTTTGTGGTCATGTCGTGACACCTCCTGCTAAGCGTGACTCTACGGGATGGGCATCATGACGGGGTGACCTCTGTCACTATTGCCGCCCGTCCTGGCGGGTAGATGGATGGCGGCAATAAATTACTCGTCAGTAACCCACGGCATACCGGCAAAAGTGGCAACGTCCACAGCCGGTCGAGCTTGACCCGCGACGCGTCAGGCGACAGCCTTGCGGCGAGGGCATGAACGTCCGTTCAACTCAGGAGGGTCGTCAGAGCGCGATGAAGATCGTCGTACTTGTCAAGCAGGTGCCGGACTCCGGCGCCGAGCGCAACCTGCGCGCGGACGACAACACCGTCGACCGCGCCTCGGCCAACAACGTCATCAACGAGATGGACGAGTACGCCATCGAGGAGGCGCTGCGGCTGCAGGAGGCGCACGGCGGCGAGGTGACCATCCTGACGATGGGCCCGGAGCGGGCGACCGAGTCGATCCGCAAGGCGCTGTCCATGGGCCCCGACGGGGCCGTGCACGTCCTCGACGACGCCCTGGCCGGCACCGACGCGCTCGGCACCAGCAAGGTGCTCGCCGCCGCGATCAGCGGCCTCGCGCCCGACCTGGTGATCGCCGGCGCGGAGTCGACCGACGCCCGCGGCCAGGTGCTGGCGCACATGCTCGCCGAGCGGCTGGGCTACGCGGCGCTGACCGGCGCCCGCAAGCTCACCGTGGACGGCTCGCAGCTGACCGTCGAGCGCCAGACCGAGGAGGGGTACGAGGTCGTCACGGCCGCCACCCCCGCGATCGTCAGCGTGTGGGACACCATCAACGAGCCGCGCTACCCGTCCTTCAAGGGCATCATGGCGGCCAAGAAGAAGCCGGTGACCACGCAGTCGCTGGCCGACCTGAAGGTGCCCGCGGACGAGGTGGGCTGGGCTGGCGCCGCCACCACCGTGCTGTCGCACAGCAAGCGCCCCCCGCGCAGCGCCGGCCAGAAGGTCGCCGACTCCGGTGAGGGCGGCGTGGCGCTGGTCGAGTTCCTGTCGTCCGAGAAGTTCGTCTGAGAGGCGTGCCGACAATGGCTGAGGTTCTGGTAGTCGTCGAGTCCTCCGGCGGCACGGTCAAGAAGGTCACGCTGGAGATGCTGACCCTGGCGCGCTCGCTCGGCGAGCCCGCCGCGGTGGTGCTGGGCGCCCCCGGCACGGCCGCCGCCATCGCCGACAAGCTCGGCGAGTACGGCGCCACGAAGGTGTACGCCGCGGAGAGCGACGACATCGCCAACCACCTGGTCGCCCCGAAGGCCACCGCGCTCGCGCAGCTCGTCAAGAGCGTGTCGCCGGCCGCCGTGCTGATCGGCTCGACCCAGGAGGGCAAGGAGATCGCCGGCCGCCTCGCGGTCAAGCTGGACAACGGCGTGCTCTACGACGCGGTCGAGCTGGCCGCCGACGGCACCGCCACCCAGGTCGTGTTCGCGGGCTCGACCATCGTCAAGTCCAAGGTCACCAAGGGCCTGCCCCTGGTCACCGTGCGGCCGAACTCGCTCACGCCCAGCCCCGCCGCGGCCACGCCGTCGGTGGAGCAGGTCGAGGTCGCCCTGTCCGACGCCGACAAGCTCGCCGTGGTCACCCAGCGGGTGGCCGAGGCCAAGGGCGCCCGCCCCGAGCTGACCGAGGCCTCGATCGTCGTGTCCGGCGGCCGCGGCGTCGGCTCGGCGGAGAACTTCAAGGTCGTCGAGGAGCTGGCCGACCTGCTCGGCGCGGCCGTCGGCGCCTCCCGCGCGGCCACCGACTCCGGCTTCTACCCCCACGCGTTCCAGGTGGGCCAGACCGGCAAGACGGTGTCGCCGCAGCTCTACGTCGCGCTCGGCATCTCCGGTGCGATCCAGCACCGGGCCGGCATGCAGACCTCGAAGACCATCGTCGCGGTGAACAAGGACACCGAGGCGCCGATCTTCGAGCTGGCCGACTTCGGCGTGGTGGGCGACCTGTTCCAGGTCGTGCCGCAGGCCGCCGAGGAGATCCGCAAGCGCCGCTAGGTGTACGCGTCGAGGAGGGCCCGCAGGTCACGTGCCTGCCGGGCCCTCCTCCGCATTCACGCACGTCCGCGAACGGCGTACACCTGGGCTACGGGTAAGCACCCTTACGGCTAGGCTTGGCGGCGAGATGGCCTACCTTGATCACGCGGCGACCACGCCCATGCTGCCTGAGGCGCTGGACGCCTACGTCGCCACCGCACGTGAGGTCGGCAACGCGTCGTCGTTGCACGGCCCGGGCCGCTGCGCCCGCCGCCGGGTGGAGGAGTCGCGCGAGCGCATCGCCGCCGTGCTCGGCGCCCGCCCGTCCGAGGTCGTCTTCACCGGCGGCGGCACCGAGAGCGACAACCTCGCGCTGAAGGGGATCTACTGGTCCCGGCGCACCGAGCTGCGGCGCCGGGTGCTGGCCGGCGCGGTCGAGCACCACGCCGTCACCGACGCGGTGCAGTGGCTGGCCGACCACGAGGGCGCCGAGATCACCTGGCTGCCCGTGGACGGCACCGGACGGGTCCTGCCGGAGGCGTTCGCCGAGGCGCTGGACGACGACGTCGCCGTGGCCTCGGTGATGTGGGCGAACAACGAGGTCGGCACCGTGCAGCCGGTGGCGGAGCTGGCAGCGCTGGCCGCCGCGCGGGGCGTGCCGCTGCACACCGACGCCATCCAGGCCGTCGGCCAGGTCCCGGTCGACTACGCCGCCAGCGGCGCCGCCGCGCTCACCGTCACCGGCCACAAGCTCGGCGGTCCGGTCGGCATCGGCGCGCTGCTGCTGGGCCGGGACGTGCCCTGCACCCCGCTGCTGCACGGCGGCGGCCAGGAGCGCGACGTCCGCTCCGGCACCCTGGACGTGCCCGCCATCACCGCCTTCGCCGTCGCCGTCGAGCACGCCGGCAAGCACCAGGAGCAGCACGCCCAGCGCCTGGCCGCGCTGCGCGACGAGCTGATCGCCCGGGTCCGCGCCGCCGTCCCCGACGCCGTCCTGAACGGCGCCGACCCCGCCGAACCAGGCGCCCGCCTGCCCGGCAACGCCCACTTCGGCTTCCCCGGCTGCGAGGGCGACGCCCTCCTCCTGCTGCTCGACGCCCAGGACATCGCCGTCTCCACCGGCTCGGCCTGCTCCGCCGGCGTCGCTCAGCCCTCCCACGTCCTCCTCGCCATGGGCGCCGACCCCGCAGCGGCCCGCTCCTCCCTCCGCTTCACCCTCGGCCACACCAGCACCCCGGCCGACCTCGACGCCCTCCTCACCGCCCTCCCCGCCGCCGTAGACCGCGCCCGCCGCGCCGGCCTCTCCCGCTAACCCCGTCCTCCCCCCGCCCCCGCGTGGCCCGTGCGTTGATCATGAACTTATGGACGTGTTCGCCGGTGTGTCACGACCTTGGCGCCGTGATCGACTGGGAGTCGAACTGAACTGATCACGGTGGTGGGGTGGCGACACGCCGTCCAGCACGTCCATAAGTTCATGATCAACGTGGGTGGGCGGGGCGCGGGGGTGGGGTGGGGCGGCGGGTAGGATTTGGCGGTGCGGGTTCTAGCGGCTATGTCGGGTGGGGTGGATTCGGCGGTGGCGGCTGCCCGGGCGGTGGCGGCGGGGTATGACGTCACCGGGGTGCACCTGGCCCTGTCGCGGAATGCGGCCACGCATCGGACGGGGGCGCGGGGGTGCTGCACCAAGGAGGATGCGCACGACGCGCGGCGGGCGGCTGATGTGCTCGGGATCCCGTTCTACGTGTGGGACATGGCTGAGCGGTTTCACGAGGACGTGATCGAGGACTTCGTGGCGGAGTACGCCGCGGGGCGTACCCCCAATCCCTGCCTGCGGTGCAACGAGAAGATCAAGTTTGCCGCGGTGCTGGACCGGGCGCTGGCCCTGGGGTTCGACGCGGTGGTCACGGGGCATCACGCGCGGCTGGGCGCGGACGGGCTGCTGCGGCGCAGCGTGGACCTGGCCAAGGACCAGTCCTACGTGCTGGCGGTGCTCAACCGGGAGCAGCTCGGGCACTCGATGTTCCCGCTCGGCGACTCGACCAAGGAGCAGGTGCGCGCCGAGGCGCACGCCCGCGGCCTGGCCGTCGCCGACAAGCCCGACTCGCATGACATCTGCTTCATCGCCGACGGCGACACCCAGGGCTTCCTGCGCAAGCACCTGGGCAGCGAGCCGGGCGACATCGTCGACGCCGCCAGCGGCGAGGTGCTCGGGCGCCATGACGGGGCGTACGCGTACACCGTCGGCCAGCGCAAGGGGCTCGCGCTCGGGCGCCCGGCCCCGGACGGCCGTCCCCGGTACGTGCTGTCGATCACGCCGGTCAGCAACACCGTCACCGTCGGCCCGGCCGAGGCGCTGGAGGTGTCGCAGGTGGAGGGTGCGCGCACGGTGTGGACCGCGGGCGACCCGCCCACCGGGCCGATCGAATGCGAGGTGCAGCTGCGCGCGCACGGCCGCCCGGCACCCGCCGTCGTCGAGCTGGACGGCACCGCCATGAACGTCCGGCTGCGCCGCCCCGAACGCGGCATCGCCGCCGGTCAGGCCGTCGTCGCCTACCGGCCCGACCCGGCGGGCGACGTCGTCCTCGGCAGCGCCACCATCACCACCGCGTCGTGACCGGCCGCGGGCCGTGCCACAGTTTCGGGGAAACTGCACTTTCGCGGCCGCGCTTTCACGCAGTTTCCCCGAAACAGCCATCGGCCGCGGGTACGACCGCGTCCAGACCGCGCGCACATCGGGAGAGCTGACATGACCGAACCCGAGGCACCGCTGTGGCCCGCCGGATCGGCGACCGGCATCGGGTCGCTGCCCGGCACCGACATCGCCGAGGCGGTCAAGTTCACCCTCGGTGAGCTGCCCGACCTGCCGTACCTGCCCGAGCTGCCCGCGCGCGGCCCCGGCGCCGACATGATCGGCCGCAGCGCGGGGCTGCTCGTCGAGTTCCCGGTGGAGCTGTACACCGGGCGCTGGCGCGTCGCGGGGGGCACTGGCCGGGAGCTGCGCCGGGCGTACGACCTGCGCGAGCGCGACCTGGACCAGCTCACCGAGCAGGCCGACGGGTACACCGGCACGCTGAAGGTGCAGGCGGCCGGGCCGTGGACGCTGGCCGCCTCGATCGAGCTGGCGCTGGGCGAGGCGGTGGTGTCCGACCACGGCGCCGCCCGCGATCTCGCCGACTCGCTCGCCGAGGGGCTCAAGGCGCACGTCGCCGAGGTGCGCCGCCGGGTGCCGGGCGCGACGGTGCTGCTCCAGCTCGACGAGCCGTCGCTGCCCGCGGTGCTCGCCGGACGGGTGCGCACCGCGAGCACACTGCACACGTACCGCTCCGTCGCGGCCTCGACGGTCCGCGACTCGCTGGCCTCGGTGATCAGCGCGGCCGGGGCGCCGGTCGTCGTGCACTGCTGCGCGCCGGACGCGCCGCTGGGCCTGCTGCGCGAGGCAGGGGCCGCCGCATTCGCGCTGGACCTGGAGCTGATCGGGAACGGGGCGGAGAAGCTCGACGCGATCGGCGAGGCGATCGACGCCGGGCTGGGGCTGTTCGCGGGCGTCGCGCGCACCACGCCACCGGCGAGCGGGAAGCGGCCGGACAGCGCGGCGCTCGCCGACCGCGTACGGCGGTTGTGGCGCGACCTCGGGTTCGCCGACGAGCTGCTGCCGCAACGGGTGGTCGTCACGCCCGCATGCGGGCTGGCGGGGGCGCCGCCCGCGTACGCCCAGGCGGTCCTGAAGGCCTGCCGCGAAGCGGCCCGCCGCCTCACCGGCGAGTAGGCCGTCACCGCGATCGCTCGGGGACCCGCGGACGCCGCGCCTCGGGACGGCTTCGCGGTCGAGTGCCGGCCGAGCCGGCGCACCGCCTCGCCGACCGGCCCGGCGCCGCGGTCTGGACGGCCTCGGCCACGGAACCTTCCTGCGGACAGCCCGGCACTGATCAGAGGTGGGGCGGGGGCGTGGCCGAGGGCCGGAAGCCCGCCGTCGGCAGCCGGAGGACGCGGAACGGGTGGTCGAGCAGGGCGAGGTCGCCGGTCGCCGTGAGCGCGCCGGAGGCGGTGGCGTCTGCCGGGCTCGTGGTGCCGCGGGTCAGAGCGTCGAAGGCGGCCGGTCCGCAGGTGAGCGTGAGGTCGGCGGGCACGGGCGCGGGGCCGGAGCGGGTGTGCGCCCGTCCGTCGGCGACGGTCACGTGGAAGACCTCGTCACCGACGTGGAACTGCCACGTCTCCCGCAGCCCGGCGGCCGCTCCGGGTGAGGCGTGTTCGGTGAGGTAGAGCGCCATGAGGTCGGCGCGGGCGGAGTCGGGGTCGACCTCGTCGTCCAGCGGCAGCTCGGCGCCCCAGGCGGCGAGGCCGGCCAGCAGCGGGCGCAGGCGCTCGCCGTACTCGGTCAGCTCGTAGGCGCGCAGCTCGGTGGCGCCGGGCACGGCCCGCCGGGTGACCACCCCGCTGCGTTCAAGGAGCTGGAGGCGCTCGGCGAGGCGGTTGGTGCCGGTCGCGGGGAGCAGGGCGAGCAGTTCCTTGAAGCGCTTCGGGCCCAGCAGCAGCTCGCGCACGATGAGAAGGGTCCACCGCTCGCCGAGGACGTCGAGCGAGCGGGCGATCGGGCACAGCTGGCCGTACATCCGCTTGGGCATGGTTCGAGCATATCTGTCGTCTGGTCTGAGCTATATGATTCGTATCTCAAGCCATACGCTATATGTTTCGTATAGCGTTGCTGGTGACAGAGACACCAGGAGGCGAGATGAAGATCGAAGGTTCCGTGGCGCTGGTGACCGGCGCGAACCGCGGGCTGGGCAAGGCGTACACCGAGGAGCTGCTGGCACGGGGCGCGGCGAAGGTGTACGCCGCCGCGCGCGACACGGCCTCCATCACCGACCCGCGGGTGATCCCGCTCCAGCTGGACATCACCGACCCCGCCTCGGTCGCGGCGGCCGCCGCGCAGGCGGGCGACGTGCAGCTGCTGGTCAACAACGCGGGCATCGCGACGGGCGCCGGGGTCCTCGACGGCGAGGACGCGCTGCGCCGCGAGATGGAGACCAACTACCTCGGGCCGGTACGCGTGTCGGCCGCGTTCGCGCCGATCCTGGGTGCGAACGGCGGCGGCGCGATCGTGAACATGCTCTCCGCGCTGTCCTGGCTGAGCCTGCCGAACACGGCCGGTTACTCCGCCGCGAAGGCGGCCGCGTGGGCGGCGACGAACGCGCTGCGCCTGGCGCTGAAGGAGCAGGGCACGCTGGTCACCGCCGTGCACGTGGGCTACGTGGACACCGACATGGCCGCGCACGTGGACGGCCCGAAGGTGCCCCCGCGCGACGTGGTGACGCAGGTGCTCGACGCGGTCGAGGCGGCGCAGCCCGAGGTGCTCGCCGACGAGACCAGCCGCCGGGTCAAGGCGGGCCTGTCCGGCGACCTGCGCAACCTGTACCCGGCGCTGTCCGCCTGACCCGCCGTGCCGCGCCCGCCCGCCGTGGGGATGGGGAGCGGGCGGGCGCGGCCGGTGTTGCGGCGGGATGGAAGACTGCCGCAGGTGACGGTGACTGACACGGCCGGCGGGTCGCTCTTCGGGCTGGCGTACGGCGACGCGCTGGGCAAGCCGACCGAGTTCCGCAGATACGACCAGATCACGGCCGAGTACGGCCCCGGCGGGCCGCGCGAGCTGCCCGAACCTGCACTGGTCACCGACGACACCCAGATGGCGCTGGCGGTCGGCTGGGCGCTGCACGAGGCGTCGGCGCCCACGCCGGAGGTGCTGGAGCCGCTGCTGCGGGCGCGTTTCCTGGCCTGGGCCAAGAGCCCGGAGAACAACCGCGCACCCGGCATGACCTGCCTGAACGCCTGCGCCAACCTGGCCGCCGGCATGCCCTGGCAGCGCGCCACCGTTGCCGGGTCCAAGGGCTGCGGGGCCAACATGCGGGTCACCCCGGTCGGCCTGGTGCCGGACTACGACCTCGACACCCTGGCCGGGATCGCGCAGCTCCAGGCGGGCCTGACCCACGGGCACCCGACGGGGCTGGCCGCGGCCGAGCTGACGGCGCTGGCGGTGCGGCTGCCCCGCGACGGCGCGGCACTGGCCGAACTGCCCGGCCTGCTCCGCGAGCGCTGCGCGGAGCAGCGCACCGTGTATCGCGGGGACTGGCTCGGTGACCTGTGGCAGCGGCCGGGGGTGACCAGCCCGGAGGAGTTCATCGCGCGCGGCTGGGACGAGTGCGCGGACGTGCTGGACACGCTGATCGCGGCCCTGCGCAGGCCCGACTCCGGCGGCGACGTGTGCCGGGAGACGGGCGAGGGCTGGATTGCGGAGGAGGCGCTGGCCTCGGCGCTGCTGGCGGCACTGCGGCACGCGGACGATCCGGTGGCGGCGCTGGGCCGGGCCGCCGCGACGGGCGGGGACTCCGACTCGATCGCGTGCCTGGCGGGCGCGTTCCACGGCGCGGCGGCGGGCATGGCGATCTGGCCCGCGAGCTGGGCGGACCGCATCGAGTACGCCGACCAGCTCGCCACGCTGGGCGCCGCCTGGGACTGACGTCGGCGGTGTCGGGGGTTCCGGTTACCGTGCACGGGTGACCAGTGAGGTAACGGACGAGGTCCGGACGCGGTATGCCGAGCTAGTGGCCCGGATCAACGACGCGCAGCACCGCTACTACGTGGACGACGCGCCGACGCTGTCCGACGCCGCGTACGACGAGCTGATGCACGAGCTGGAGGCGCTGGAGCAGGCGTATCCCGAGCTGGTCTCGCAGGACTCGCCGACGCAGCGGGTCGGCGCGGGCGAGTGGGCCGGGTTCGCCGCCGTGGACCACGCCGAGCGCATGCTCAGCCTCGACAACGCGTTCAACGACGACCAGCTCGCGGCCTGGGCGACCAGGGTGGAGCGGGACGCGGGTGCGCCGGTGCGCTACCTGTGCGAGCTGAAGATCGACGGCCTCGCGGTCAACCTGACCTACGAGAAGGGCCGGCTGACCCGGGGCGCGACCCGCGGCGACGGCCGCACAGGCGAGGACGTCACCGCCAACGTGCGCCGCATCAAGGGCATCCCGCACCGGCTCGCCGGGGACAACCCGCCGGATCTGGTGGAGATCCGCGGCGAGATCTACTTCCCGGCGCAGGCGTTCGCCGACCTCAACGCCGCCCAGGTCGAGGCGGGCGAGCGGACGTACGTGAACCCGCGCAACGCCGCCTCGGGCTCGCTGCGGCAGAAAGACCCGTCGATCACCGCGCGGCGCGCGCTGGAGCTGATCGTGCACGGCATCGGGGCGCGCACCGGGTTCGAGCCGGTCAGCCAGTCCGACGCGTACGCCCAGCTCAAGGCATGGGGCCTGCCGACCAGCCCGCGCTGGCAGGTGGTCGGGTCGCTGGACGAGGTGAAGGCGTACATCGCCGAGTACCAGGCGCACCGGCACGATCTGGAGCACGACATCGACGGCGTCGTGGTCAAGGTCGACGACGTGGCCGAGCAGCAGAAGCTCGGCAGCACGAGCCGCGCGCCTCGCTGGGCCATCGCCTTCAAGTACCCGCCCGAGGAGGTCAACACCAAGCTGCTCGGCATCGAGGTGAACGTGGGCCGCACCGGCCGCGTGACCCCGTACGCGGTACTGGAGCCGGTGTTCGTGGGCGGCGTGACGGTCACCAGCGCGACCCTGCACAACCAGCAGGAGGTGGCCCGCAAGGGCGTGCTGATCGGCGACACCGTGGTGATCCGGCGCGCGGGCGACGTGATCCCCGAGGTGCTGGGCCCGGTGGAGGCGCTGCGCGACGGCACCCAGACCGCGTGGACCATGCCGGAGACCTGCCCGTCCTGTGGCACGAAGCTGGCCCCGTCCAAGGAGGCCGACGTCGACCTGCGCTGCCCCAACGCGCGCCACTGCCGCAAGCAGGTGATCGAGCGCATCATCTACCTGGGCGGCCGGGACGGCCTCGACATCGAGGGCATGGGCGAGAAGGCCGCCATCGCGCTGGTCGAGAGCGGCGTGGTGACCAACGAGGGCGACCTGTTCACCCTCGACGAGGCGCAGCTGGGCAAGGCGGCGTTCTTCCTGAAGAAGGACGGCACGCTGTCCACCAACGCGGGCAAGCTGCTGGCCAACCTGGAGAAGGCCAAGCAGCAGCAGCTGTGGCGGGTGATCACCTCGCTGTCCATCCGGCACGTCGGCCCCACCGCGGCGCGGGCGCTGGCCGACCACTTCAACGACATCGAGAAGATCGGGACCGCCTCGGTAGAGCAGATGTCGGTGGTCGAGGACGTCGGCGGCACCATCGCCGAGGCGGTGCGCGAGTGGTTCGCCGAGGACTGGCACCGCGAGGTGGTCGAGAAGTGGCGGGCCGCGGGTGTGCGCATGGACCAGGAGCCCGTCGCCGACACCGGCCCGAAGCCGCTGGACGGCCTGACCGTCGTGGTCACCGGCACGCTGGAGGGCTTCACCCGGGACGAGGCGGGGGAGCGGCTCACCGCGCTCGGCGCGAAGGTCTCCGGCTCGGTGTCGAAGAAGACCGCGTTCGTGGTGGTCGGCGAGAGCGCCGGGTCCAAGCTGGACAAGGCGCTGTCGCTGGGCGTGCCCACGCTCGACGAGCCGGGCTTCGCCGTGCTGCTGGAGGAGGGCCCGGAGGCCGCGAAGGCGTACTCCGACGCGCGGCGGGAAAACGCCTAGACAGATGATCTAGGGTCGTCAGCGATGACGACTTTTGCGAACGATCTCGACATCCGCCCGCTGCGCTCCGGCGAGGAGGACCTGTTCCTGGACTACCCCCACCCCCCGACGCCGGGGGTGGGGCTGGAGTCCCGCCGGTCGTGGACGGAGACGCTCGCGGACGGTTACTACCGTCCCGAGTGGAGCTGGGTGGCCCGGCGCGGTGGGCGGACCGTCGCCCGCTGCGCGTTCTGGGGTATGCCGGGCGAGGACCACCCGTTCAGCCTGGACTGGTTCGAGCTGGGGCAGGAGCCGGACCGGCTGGAGATCGGGGCGGCGCTGCTGACGGCGGCGCTGCGCGAGCTGCGTACGGCCGAGGGCGCCCGCCCCGAATACCACGTCTTCCTGCCCCCGGGCTGGCGCGAGCTGGACGGCGTACGCGAGGCCACCGAGGACCGGCTGGCCGCGGCGGCCGCCGCCGGATACGTGCCGTTCATCGAGCGCTTCAACTACACCTGGGCACTGGCCGACGGGGTGCCGGAGCGCTCCACGAGGCTGGTGTTCCGCGAGGTGGACGACGCCGAGGCGACGGCGATCTGCCGGGCCGCGGCGCAGGGCTCGCTGGACGGGTACACCGGCCGGGACGTGGCCCGGCACGGCCTCGACGAGGCGGCGCGCCTCATGATCGAGGAGCTGGCCGGCATGCCGTCCCCGCGAGAGTGGTGGCGCGCGGCGTACACGCCGGAGGGCGCGCAGGTCGGCCTCATCGTGCCGGCCCGCAACCCGGCGCGGGCCGTGGTCGGCTACATCGCGGTGGTGCCGGCGCAGCGCGGTCACGGCTACGTGGACGACCTGCTGGCCGAGACGACGGCGATGCTGGTGGCGGAGGGCGCCGAGGAGATCGGCGCGGACACCGATCTGGGCAACCGGCCGATGGCGGCGGCGTTCGCGCGCGCCGGTTACCGCAACACCGCGATCCGCGTGGTGCTCCAGTGAGGACGCACAGAGTTATATACGCGTAGTTGCATGGGTCTTACGATGCGTGACCGTAGAAAAGGTCAAACAATCACATCTTCGTCACACGCCAACGCGGAGAGTGGTCTCGGGCGTTTTCGGGCTTAGAGTGAAGTGACCAGCCGCGATATGGGCGGCGCGGTCGCGCGTCCAACGGCCTCGGGAAGGTGTCCATGGCGGCCACACCCCATGCACTGCAGGCACATCGCAATCGGGTGCCCGCGGAGCGGCGGCGGCCGTTCGGCGCGTTCGTCATCGCCGTCACGCTGCTGGCGGCGGCGTTCACTGTGCGTGACCTCGCCAACCTGCCTGACGTGCTGGCCCACGCCAGCCTCGGCTTCTGGCTGCTCACCGTGCTCGCCGTCGCCGGGGACGCGCTGCCCGTCACGCTGCCCGGCCGGTGGAACACCGCGGCCATCTACCCGTCGATCTGCTTCACCTTCGCCATCATGATCGACGCGGGCCTGGCCGCCGCGGTGGTGGTGCAGGGCCTCGCGGTGGCGGTGTCCTCGCTGCGGCTGCGGCACGCGCTGTGGCGGGCCGTGTTCAACCTCGGCCAGTACGCGCTGGCGTTCGGCATCGCGTACGGCACGCTGCACCTGATCAGCGGCGACGCCGCGCCGGGCCTGCTCGCGCTGGTCGCCTCGGCCACCGCGTGGTTCGCGGTGAAGTACCTGACCACCGCGGCGGCGATCTGGCTGCGCGACGGCGGCTCGCTGCTGCCCATCATCATGGGCCCGCTGGCCAACGAGGCGCTGAGCACCGGCGCCCTGCTCATGCTCGGCCCGGTCATCGCCGCGCAGACCGAGGTGGCCCCGCAGCTGATCCTGGTGCTGGTGCTGCCGCTGCTCGCGGTGCGCCGGCTGTCCATCATCACCGCCGAGCAGCGCCACCTCGCCAACATCGACACCCTCACCGGCCTGGCCAACCGCAAGGCGCTCATCGGCGAGGTGTCCGCCGCGGTCGCCGGGCACGCCCAGCGCGCCGTGCAGGGCGACGCGCGCTGCCGGTTCGGCCTGCTGCTGCTGGATCTCGACCGGTTCAAGCACGTCAACGACTCGCTCGGGCACGAGGTCGGCGACCGGCTGCTCATCGCGGTCGGCGACCGGCTGGACCGGGTGGTGCGCGAGGGCGACCTGGTCGCCCGGCTCGGCGGCGACGAGTTCGCCGTGGTGGCCAAGCGGCTCGACGGTGCCGACGAGGCGCGTGAGCTGGCCGAGCGGATCGAGCAGGTGCTGATCAACCCCGTGGTGCTGGACGGGATGCCGCTCGACGTCAGCGGCTCCATCGGCGTCGCGCTGTACCCCGACCACGGCACCGACTTCGCCACCCTGCTCCGCCACGCCGACGTGGCCATGTACACGGCCAAACACAACGGGGACGGGATCGCCGTCTACCACCCCGACGCCGACCACAACTCGCCGCAGCGGCTCAGTCTGCTCGCCGACCTGCGCGCCATGCTCGGCCGCCCGGACAAGGGCGGGCTGCGGCTCTTCTACCAGCCCCAGGTCGAGATCGCCACGGGCGGCGTGGTCGGCGTGGAGGCGCTGCTGCGCTGGCAGCACCCGACCCGCGGGCCGGTCAGCCCCGACGAGCTGATCCGGGTCGCCGAGCCCAGCTCGGTGATGCGCCTGCTCACCGCCTGGGTGATCGAGGAGGCGATGGTCCAGCTCGCCAAGTGGGACGCCGCCGGGCTCCAGGTCCGCATGGCGGTCAACGTCAGCGTGCGGGACCTGCACACCGGCGCCATCGTCGAGCAGATCGAGGATCTGCTGGGCCGCTACGGCCTGGAGCCGTGCCGCCTCCAGCTGGAGATCACCGAGAGCGCGCTGATGGCCGACCCGCACCGGGTGCTCGCCACGCTGACCCGGCTGCAGCTGCTCGGGGTCGGCATCGCGCTGGACGACTTCGGCACCGGCTACTCGTCCCTGCAGCACCTGCGGCGGCTGCCGCTGTCCGAGGTGAAGATCGACCGCTCGTTCGTGCTGTCCATGGCCGACGACCCGGACGACCTGGTGATCGTACGGTCGATCATCGAGCTGGCCGGGGCGCTCGGGCTGCGCGTGGTCGCCGAGGGCGTCGAGGACGAGCGCGCCTGGCGCCTGCTCCAGTCCGCCGGCTGCGAGATCGCCCAGGGCTGGTTCTACGCCCGCCCCCTTCCCCCCGACGAACTCGCCGACTGGCTCTCCCGCACCACCCTCCCCGCCCTCTCCTGACCTCCCGCCCCCGCATCCCCGCCCGCCCGCCCGGCGCGGCGCGGCGCGGCGCTCAAGATCCGCCGACTTGCCTGGCAGGTGGGCGTATCTTGGGCGCGCATTCGCCCATGTGCCTGGCAAGTCGGGTGATCTTGGGGGCGGCGCGCGGCGCGCAGGGGCGCTGCGGAAGGCGGCAGGGGTGACAAATAGACTCGCTACGGGCGCGGAGTGGGTGCCATCCTCCGTGCTGTCCGAGTTCGCCGCTACGTCTAGGGGGCAGTCATGGCCGCCATCTCCCGCGAGGAGGTCGCGCACCTCGCGCGCCTGTCGCGGCTCGCCGTCACGGATCAGGAGCTGGACCGCTTCGCCGGCCAGCTGGACGTGATCCTGCAGTCGGTGGCGCGGGTCGGTGAGGTCGCCGCGGACGACATCCCGCCGACGTCGCACTCGGTGCCGCTGGTCAACGTGCTGCGCGAGGACGTCATCGTGCCCGGCCTGACCACCGCCGAGGCGCTGTCGGGCGCGCCGGACGCCGCCGAGGACCGGTTCCGTGTCCCCCAGATCCTTGCGGATGAGGAGTGACCCCGATGAGTGATCTGATCAAGCTGTCCGCAGCCGCCCTGGGGGAGAAGATCGCCTCCGGCGAGGTCTCCGCGGAGGAGGTCACCCGGGCGCACCTGGACCGCATCGCCGAGGTCGACGGCCGGGTACACGCGTTCCTGCACGTGGACACCGAGGGCGCGGTCGAGGCGGCGCGCGCCGTCGACGCGAAGCGCGCGGCGGGGGAGAAGCTCGGCCCGCTGGCCGGTGTCCCGATCGCGATCAAGGACGTCATCGCGACCAAGGGCGTGCCGAGCACGGCCGCGTCGAAGATCCTGGAGGGCTGGCGGCCGCCGTACGACGCGACCGTGATGACCCGGATCCGCGAGGCGGGCATGGTCATGCTCGGCAAGACCAACATGGACGAGTTCGCCATGGGCTCGTCGACGGAGTACTCGGCCTACGGCCCGACGTACAACCCGTGGGACCTGACCCGCATCCCGGGCGGCTCGGGCGGCGGCTCGGCCGCGTCGCTGGCCGCGTACGAGGCCCCGCTGGCCATCGGCACCGACACCGGCGGCTCGATCCGCCAGCCGGGCGCCGTCACCGGCACCGTCGGCGCGAAGCCGACCTACGGCGGCACCTCCCGCTACGGCCTGATCGCCTTCTCGTCCTCGCTGGACACGCCCGGCCCGTGCGCGCGCACCGTGCTCGACGCGGCGCTGCTGCACGAGGTCATCGCCGGGCACGACCCGCGCGACTCGACGTCGATCCCGATGCCGGTGCCGGACGTGGTGGCCGCGGCCCGCCAGGGCGCGAGCGGCGACCTGACCGGCGTACGCGTCGGCCTGGTCAAGGAGTTCAGCGGCGAAGGCGCCGAGCCCGGGGTCATGGCGGTGTTCCGCGACACCGTGGAGGCGCTGACCAAGCTGGGCGCCGAGGTCGTCGAGGTGTCCTGCCCGCACTTCCAGTACGCGCTGCCCGCGTACTACCTGATCGCGCCGAGCGAGTGCTCGTCGAACCTGGCCCGTTTCGACGGTGTCCGGTTCGGCCTGCGCACCGGCGACGACGGCCGCAACTCGCTCGAAGAGGTCATGTCGCTGACCCGCGAGGCGGGCTTCGGCGACGAGGTGAAGCGGCGCATCATCATCGGCACGTACGCGCTGTCGTCGGGCTACTACGACGCCTACTACGGCCAGGCGCAGAAGGTGCGCACGCTCATCACGCGCGACTTCACCCAGGCGTTCGAGCAGGTAGACGTGCTGGTCTCGCCGACCACCCCGTTCACCGCGTTCGAGCTGGGCGCGCGCACGGCCGACCCGTACCAGATGTACCTGGCCGACCTGTACACCATCCCGACGAACCTGTACGGCGGCCCCGGCATCTCGGTGCCGGCCGGCCTGTCCGACGGGCTGCCGGTGGGCCTGCAGGTGATGGCGCCGACCATGGCCGACGACCGGATGTACCGGATCGCCGCCGCGGTCGAGTCGACGGTGGGCACGTTCACCCCGCCCGCACTCTGAGCAGCTGAAACGGCGAACGGCGTCCCCGGAGCGGGGGCGCCGTTCGCCGTCGCTGAGGAGGCGGGAGGGGTGCTAGGAGGCGGCTCCCTTCAGCCGCGGGTAGAGCAGGCCGGCCAGCACGGCGCCGAGCGCGCCGGAGACGGCGTACACCCACATGTCGGACCAGTCGGCCGGGCCGCCGGCCAGGGTGAGCGCCAGCTCGGGGCCGAAGGTGCGGGCGAAGTTGAGCGAGGCGCTGGTGACCGCGGCGATGGCGAGCGTGCCGCCCGCGTACGCCAGGCCCAGGCTGATGCCGGAGCGCTCGCCGTCACCGGCCGCGAACATGACGCAGGCCAGCACGAACACGGCCAGTGCCTCGGCGACGATCGCGGCGACCAGGCCCATGCCGGAGCTCGCCGACTCGGCGAGCCGGTTGGCGCCGAGGCCGCCCTGCACGCCGTTCTCGCCGTAGCAGAGCCACATCAGCAGGCCGCCGGCGAAGCCGCCGACCAGCTGCGCGACGATGATCACGGCCGCGCCCGCCCAGTCCATGCTGCCGCGGACGGCGGCGGCGAGGGTGAGCCAGGGGTTGAAGTGCCCGCCGAAGATCCACGCGGCGGCGGCCGCGGCGATCATCAGGCCGACCGCGCCCGCGAGCAGCGGGCCGCCGCCGACGAGCAGGGCACCCACACCGAAGAAGACCAGAACCGCTGTGCCGAGGACCTCGGCGGTGAGGCGGGACAGCGTTGCGGAACCCATCATGCACCTCCCTGTGCATCGATGAGGGGAAGAACGTCGCGCGTAAACCGGCAGGTCGGACAGGGGTGACCGGTCGGGCGAGCGGCGTTCTCAGGGTGCATTCAGGATCGGCCGGAAATGATCGCCGCACAACGACGAATGAATGAATGGGGCATCGTTCGATCAGCTCATGTTGTGACGTACGCCACTCGTTTGGTCATGATCGATGGTGGTGAGGGCGCGATAACCCGGTGTGGGCGCGCCCGGACGGGCTACTAGGCTGGTGGTTGTTTTGTCCGGCGGCGTCGCGGCGCCCACCCAAGCAGCCTGGAGCGAGGAGATGAGCACTCACGTGCTGCCCACCTTCGACGAGGTGACCTCCCGATACGAGCCGGTCATCGGCCTGGAGACGCACGTCGAGCTGGGCACCCAGACGAAGATGTTCTGCGGCTGCCCCACCGTCTTCGGCGCCGACCCGAACACCCAGGTCTGCCCGGTCTGCCTGGGCCTGCCCGGCAGCCTGCCGGTGGCCAACCGGGCCGCGATCGAGGCGACGATCCGCATCGGACTCGCGCTCAACTGCAGCATCGCCACCTGGTGCCGCTTCGCCCGGAAGAACTACTTCTACCCGGACATGCCGAAGAACTTCCAGATCAGCCAGTACGACGAGCCGCTGTGCACCGACGGCTACCTCGACGTCGAGGTCGACGGCGAGCTGGTGCGCATCGGCATCGAGCGGGTGCACCTGGAGGAGGACACCGGCAAGTCGCTGCACGTGGGCGGCGCCACCGGCCGCATCCACGGCGCGACCGAGTCGCTGGTCGACTACAACCGGGCCGGCATCCCGCTCGTCGAGATCGTCACCAAGCCGGTGCCGGGCCTCGGCGCGCGCGCCCCCGAGGTCGCCAAGGCGTACGTCGCCGAGCTGCGCGACGTCATCCGCGCCCTGGGCGTCTCGGACGTGCGCATGGAGCAGGGCTCGATGCGCTGCGACGTCAACACCTCGCTGAACAAGCCGGGCGAGGAGTGGGGCACCCGCACCGAGACCAAGAACGTGAACTCGCTGCGCAGCGTGGAGCGCTCGGTGCGCTCGGAGATGCTGCGCCAGGCCGCCGTGCTCGACGCGGGCGGCACCATCACGCAGGAGACGCGGCACTTCCACGAGGACACCGGCGACACCACGTCCGGCCGTTCCAAGGAGACCGCGACCGACTACCGCTACTTCCCCGAGCCCGACCTGGTGCCGCTGGCGCCGGAGCCGGCCTGGGTGGAGCAGCTCAAGGCCGCCCTGCCGGAGCTGCCCCGGGCGCACCGGGCCCGGCTGAAGGCCGAGTGGAGCCTGTCCGACCTGGACATGCAGTCCATCCTCAACGCGGGCGCGGTCGAGCTGATCGAGCGCACCGTCGCCGCGGGCGCCTCGCCCGAGGCGGCGCGCAAGTGGTGGCTGGGCGAGCTGTCCCGCAAGGCCAACGCCGACGGCGTCGAGCTGGAGTCGGTCGGCGCCACCCCGGCGCAGGTCGCGCAGCTGCAGAGCCTGGTCGAGTCGGGCAAGCTCACCGACAAGCTGGCCCGCCAGGTGCTGGAGGGCGTGCTGGCCGGCGAGGGCGACCCGGAGCAGATCATGGCCGCCCGCGGCCTGGAGGTCGTCTCCGACACCGGCGCGCTGACCGCGGCCATCGACGAGGCCATCGCCGCCAACCCCGCGGTCGCCGACAAGATCCGCGCCGGCAACCACGCCGCCGCCGGCGTCATCATCGGCGCGGTCATGAAGACCACCAAGGGCCAGGCCGACGCCAAGACCGTCCGCGAACTGGTCCTCGCCCGCCTCAGCTGAACCGCAAGGAAGGGCACCTTCGTCGGCTCGCGGAGCGAGACGAGCAGCAGCTCGGCACGCTATGCGTATAGGAAGGTGCCCTTCTTAACGTGTGCGGGTAGGGATGGGGCGGGGCGATGCCCCTGGCTGGGCGGCGGGGCTGGTCGAGGGGTCCTCGACCACGTGCCGGGACAGGGCCACCTCGGCCAGGCCGGTGCCGCCGACGGTGATGTCGTCGTACGCCATCAGCATGCGGTTGTCGTCGAAGTAGAGCACCGACATGGTCAGCGGGGTCGGCTTGTCGCCCTCCAGGCCGCGCAGCCCCGCGCCGCCCGTCGAACCCTGCACCATCAGCATGGTCTCGTCGTCGCCGAGCTTGCGCACCTCGCGGTGGTGCAGGTGCCCCGCGAGCACGACGGGGGCGTATCCGGCCAGCGGCCCGGCCGAGGTCGGATCGTGCACCAGGGCCAGGTCCACCATGTCGCCCGGCTGCCTGCCGATGGTGTCGGCGAGCCGGTCACCGATGCCGATCACCCGCTCCAGGGTCGCCTTCGACTGGCCCTCGCCCGCCGGCTCCTGGCCCTTGTCGGGTGTGAACCGCGGGTCGCCGATCCCGGCGATGGTCAGCCCGGCGACGTTGACCACCTTGTTGTCCAGCACGATCGCGTTGGGCTGCGCGGCGACGGCGGCCTCGGTGACCGGAGAGTCGTGGTTGCCGCGGATGTACACGTACGGCACCTTCAGCAGCGCGATCGAGGCGACGAACGCCTTCTCCGGCTCGCTGCCCCAGTCGGTGATGTCGCCGGTGTCGACGACCACGTCGATGTGGAAGTTCTCCACCACGGTCCGGATCACGCCCCACGCCGCCGGGTTCAGGTGCAGGTCGGAGACGTGCAGCACGCGCAGGTTGTCGTCCTCGGGGGAGTAGACGGGCAGGTTCTGCACGGTGGCGTACAGGTTGCCGACGTTGCTCACCAGCTTCTGCAGCTGCGCCGCGTACTCGTCGTAGCGGTCGGCGATGCGCTGCGCGTTGCCCATCACCGACGGCGCGTTGGCCAGCAGCCCCTCGTAGCGCGGCTCGCGCAGCGCGCCCGGGTTGAACGTGCCGAACGCCGCCCCGAACGCGCTCATCATCACCGCCAGCGCCAGCCCGCCGGACCAGGCGACCCGGGTCATGCGCCGGTACACCAGCGCGGCCAGCAGCATCGCGGCCAGCACGGCGACGGCGGTGGTGCGCAGCACGAGCCGGGTCACCCCGGCGCGCACGTCGTCGACGGCGGTGCGGCTGGCCGCCGTGATGCCCGCAGGGTCGGTGATCAGGGCCTCGGTGCGGGCCCGGTCCAGCGCGTCCAGGCGCACCATCAGCCGGGCCGGGCCGTCGTGGCTGTCCAGCTGCAGCGAGCCCAGCGGCGGCAGCACCACCTCGGTGTCGCCGTACAGCGACGGGGTGACCGCCATGGTGGCCCGGAACGGCCCGACGTCCACGCCGGTGGCGCCGCACAGGTACAGGCCCAGGGCCAGGCCGGCGACGGACACGGCGAACACGCCCGTCGCGGCGCCGATACGCCGCCACGGAATGCGCCCGGACCACGCCGGTGGCCGGACCCACCGCGCCAACCGAGTCATCGCCCCATCATGCCCGCCGTCACGCGGGAGCGAGGGTTATGGCAAGAATCCGATCATCGGAGTCGGCCGGGTCCCCGCGCCCGTCGTGGTTGCTGGTCAGCACCCACACCGTGCCGTCGGGTGCGGTGTGCGCGTCGCGCAGGCGGCCGTACTCGCCGGTCAGCGCCGCCACCGGCTTGCCGTGCAGCACGCCGTCCGGGCCCGCGGGCAGCAGCCACAGCCGCTCGCCGCGCAGGCAGGCCGCGACCAGCACGTCACCGGCCATCGCCGCGCCGGAGCAGGACGCCTCGTCGGTGGGCCAGGCCGCGACCGGGTCGACGTACGCGCCCTCGCCCGCCGCGCCCTCGACCTCGGGCCAGCCGTAGTTCTTGCCCGGCTCGATGCGGTTGACCTCGTCCCAGGTGTTCTGGCCGAACTCGGTGGCCCACAGGTGACCGCCGGAGTCCCAGGCGATGCCCTGCACGTTGCGGTGGCCGTAGGACCAGACCAGCGTGCCGAACGGGTTGCCCGGCGCGGGTTTGCCGTCCGGCGTCATGCGCAGGATCTTCCCGCCGAGGCTCTTCAGGTCCTGCGAGTTGCCGCGGGTGGCCGCGTCGCCGGTGGTGGCGTAGAGGTAGCCGTCGGGCCCGAAGGCGAGCCGTCCGCCGTTGTGGATACCGGAGATCGGGATGCCGGTGACGATCGGCTCCGGCCGGCCGCCCGGCTTCCAGCGCGCGACCCGGTTGTCGTCCTGCGCGGTGTAGTACAGGAAGACGGTCTGGTCCTGCGCGTAGTTCGGCGACACCGCGATGCCGAGCAGGCCGCCCTCGCCGTTGGAGTCGGCCTCGCGGATCACGCCGACCTCGGTCACGCTCGGCTTCGGCCCGGCGGACACCTTCACCACGCGGCGGCTGTCGCGTTCGGTGACCAGCGCCGAGCCGTCGGGCAGGAACGCCACGCCCCACGGCGCGCGCAGCCCGGTGACCAGTGTCTTCACATCGGCGACCCGGGGGGTGAGCGCGGGAGAGCCGGACGGCTGCGCCGACGGAGGCGGTGGCGGCTGCGTGGCCACCCTCTCGGGACCCTCGGCCGAGCAGGCCGCGGTGAAGGCGAGCGCGGTGACCGCGGCGGCCAGTCCGGTGCGAACCCGGTGCGAGGACATGCGATCCAGCCTAACGCCGTGGGATGTGCTCAACTACTGCCTCGATTCTCTCAACCTGGGCCCCGTAAACCGCGTCGGGAAGGGCGACGGAAGGAGGAGCCGTATGGCGGAGGACGGGTTCCGCGAGTTCGTGCAGTTGCGCTACGGCGAGCTGCTGCGCACCGCTTACCTGCTCACCGGCTCGACCCACGCCGCCGAGGATCTCGTGCAGTCGGCGCTGCTGAAGGCGTACCGGCGCTGGGACCTGGTGGACGATCCGATGGCGTACCTGCGCCGGGCGCTGGTCAACCAGCGCACCAGCGTGTGGCGGCGGATCGGCTCCCGCGAGCTGCTCACCGGCGTGCTGCCGGAACGGGGGAGAGCAGACGGGAGCGCCGCGTACGCGGAGCGGGACGAGCTGCTCACCGCACTGGCGAAGCTGCCGGTGCGCATGCGGGCGGTGCTGGTGCTGCGGTACTGGGAAGACATGTCCGAAGCGGACACCGCCGCGGTGATGGGCTGCTCGGTGGGTTCGGTGAAGTCACAGGCCAGCCGCGGGCTGGCCAGATTGCGGGAGGTGCTGCGCCCGGAGCCCCGGTGCGCGGGCGACGTCGCGGAGGTGATCGCATGAGCGAGCGGGATCTGATCGAAGGGCTGGCCAGGCTGGCCGGACCGGTGGTGCCGGGCGAGGACCCGTACGGCCGCCTGATGCGGCGGCACCGCAGGTCGCGGCGGGCGGCGGTGGCGGGTTGGAGCACCGGCGCGGTGGTCGCGGTCGTCGCGGCGCTGCTCGGCCCGATCGGCATCCAGGCAGCGGCGCCGCCGGTGCTCGGCGGCCCGTCCGGCTCGGCCCCGGTGGAGGATCACGGCGAGCCGCTCACGCCCTGGCTGCGGCGGCTGATCGACTCGCCGGTGCGGGGCGGCCTCGCCGCGGACAGCGCGTTCGTGAACGAGCTCACCGGGCTGCTCCAGCAGCACGACGTGGGCGCGGTGCGGGGCGGCCAGGTGAAGATCCTGTTCGCGGGCGATGTCGAGGAGACGCGGCTGGTGCTCGCGGTGCGCACGGACGGCGGGCGCCAGCAGGGCATCGTGGCCACGGCCCCCCGGGGAGCGAGCCCGCAGTTGCTGAACAGCGGCGACGACCAGAGGTACGAGCCGGACGAGCCGACCGTGCACCGGTTCGCATTGCGGCCGCTGGCCGCGTACCGGGTGGGCAGGACCACGCTCGCGCTCGCCCCCGCCGGATGTGTCATCGCCGTCGCCGACGTCAGGGCCGATCCGCTGACCTGGGCGGACGCGCCTGACGGCGACTTCGCGCTGATCGGGAAGCCGTGGGCGTGGCAGCGGGTCACCTGCGACGGAACCGTCCACTTCCGCGGCCAGGCGGTCGCGCCCGGCACGGGGTACCGGGTGCGCGACGTCTCAGCCGCGGAGATCGAGGCGGGCGTCGCCGGGGCGCGCGGCGAGTTCGACGCGGGCGTCGCGGCGCAGCACCTGCGCACGTCGATGGAGTTCGACACCGTAGGGCCGCCACGGCTGCTGTTCATGGGCCGCCCGCCGGGCACGGAGCTGCTGACCTACAGCGTCGTCGGCTCACCGCTGGACGGTGGCTGGTGGCGGCTGTCCAGCTGGACCGTGCCCGACAGCGGCGGGATGTCCATGGTCACCTCCGCCGACGTGACCGATCCCGACCTGGTCGTGGGCGTCATGCTGGACTTCCCCAACGACCCGTCCGTGGCGCAGGCTCCGCGCCCCGACGCGCAGCAGCGGTTCTCGATGCTGCTCCTGGCCCCGCGCAGCGCGACCACGGTGCAGGTCCGGGACAGGGCCGGCAAGCTGCTCGACACGGTGACGCTCGTCGGCGGCGTCGGCACCACGCTGCAGCGCAACGACGGCACCTACACCCTGCGGGCGCTGAACGCCGCCGGGGCGGTCGTCGGCGAAGGCACATACCCCCTGCCGTCCGAGCACCTTCCGCTCCCCGACATCGACGACTGGTCCTGACCCCCAAGGAAGGGCACCTTCTTATCGCTATATGTATAGGAAGGTGCCCTTCTTAACGGTTGGGCGATGGCGGCGGGGTGCTGCGGCGAAGATCGGCGGCGGCTAGCGTGGGGGCGTGCGGATGTGGATCGCCCATGAGGCCGGACGTGACCTGCTGGACCCGCTGCCCGCGGGCGTCGAGCTGGCGGTGCTGCCCCGGCCCGACGCCCCGCTGCCCGGGGATCCGGCGGAGGTCGAGTTCTGGGTGCCGCCGTTCCTGAGCAGCGGCGACGTCGTCGGGCTCGCCGAACGGATGACCTCGCTGAAGGTGATCCAGCTGATCACCGCGGGCGCGGACGCCTGGGTGGGCCGCCTGCCGTCGCACGTGACGCTGTGCGACGCGCGCGGCGTGCACGACTCGCACACCGCCGAGTGGGTGGTCGGCGCGATCCTCGCGTCGCTGCGCCGCTTCGACCACTTCGCCCGCGCGCAGGCCGCGCACCGGTGGGCGTACGCCGAGGTCACGCCGACCGACGAGCTGGGCGGCAAGCGGGTGCTGATCGTCGGCGCGGGCTCCATCGGCGCGGCCGTCGCGGCGCGGCTGGCCCCGTTCGAGGTCGACCTGGCGTACGTCGCCCGCACCGCGCGCGACGGCGTGCACGGCGTCGACGAACTGCCCCGGCTGCTGCCGCAGGCCGACGTCGTGGTGCTGCTGGTGCCGCTGACGCCGCAGACCCGCGGCCTGGTCGACGCGGGCTTCCTGGCCGCCATGGCCGACGGGGCGCTGCTGGTCAACGCCGCGCGCGGCCCGGTCGCCGACACCGCCGCGCTGAACAAGGAGCTGACCTCCGGCCGGATCAGCGCCGCGCTCGACGTGACGGACCCCGAGCCGCTGCCCGCCGGGCACCCGCTGTGGGACCTGCCCAACGTCCTGATCACGCCGCACGTGGCCGGCTCGGTCCGCGGCCTGCTGCCGCGCGCGTACCGCCTCGTCCGCCGCCAGCTCGACCGCTACCTCACCGGCGAACCCCTCGACAACCAGGTCCACGACGGCTACTGACCCGCCGTGTGCGGGCCGTCTCCGGGCCGCAGTTCCGGGGAAAGTGCGCCTCCAGGGCCCGGCTCGGCTGCAGTTTCGGGGAAAGTGCAGGTTCAAGGCGCGGCTCGGCTGCAGTTTCGGGGAGAGTGCGGCTTTGCGGGCGCCGCTGCGGTGCCCGGGAAGGTGCGGACCGCGATGGGCCCGCGGGTCAGGCCGTGGTGAGGGACTGGCCCGCGGCGGAGACGAGCTTCGGCAGATCAGCGGGGCGTACGGCCGTCAGCGGCAGCGCGCTGCCGTCGGTGAGCACCGCGACCACGCGCTTGTCGCCGTCCGCGCGCAGCTCGCTGACCTCCGGCCAGAGCACGATGCGGCTGCCCAGCAGAGCGCGCACGCGCAGCCCGTTGGGGTTGACGTCGGTGCCGGCCCGCCACGCCCAGATCGCGACGGCGACCGGCACGACCAGGACCAGCGGCCAGAACCCGCCCTGCGCGGCGAGCGGGATGCCGCCGAGCGCGGCGATCAGGGCGGCGACGCTGGCGGCGGCGGGGTGTCGGAAGCGGGTCACCCGGCGATTGTTCCACGTAGTCTGTTGTGTCGGACGTCACGGGCATACTGGCCGGCGACGTACGGTGGCCTTCGTTCACCGAAGTGACTCCTGAGACAGAAGCGAGGTCGACGATGACCGTTCTGCTGCTCATAGGCACCGCCAAGGGACTGTTCCTGGCCCGCCGCGACCGGGTCGGGGACTCGTGGGACATGTCCGTGCCCCAGTTCCCGATGACCGCGGTGTACTCCGTCGGCATCGACACCCGCCGCGCCACCCCGCGCCTGCTGGCCGCCGTGGACAGCTCGCACTTCGGGCCGAGCGTGGCCACCAGCGACGACCTGGGCGCGTGCTGGCGCGAGCCCGATCACGCCCCGGTCGCGTTCCCGCAGGACACCGACACCGCGCTCGGCCGGGTGTGGGCGCTGCAGCCCGGCGCGGCCGCCGAGCCCGACGTGGTCTGGGCCGGCACCCAGCCGTCGGCCCTGTTCCGCTCCACCAACGGCGGCACGTCGTACGAGCTGGTCCGCAGCCTGTGGGACCACCCGCAGCGCACCGAGTGGGGCGAGGGCTTCGGCGGCCAGGCGATCCACACGATCCTGCCGCACCCGACCGACCCGCAGCGGGTGCTGGTGGCGATGTCCACCGGCGGCGTCTACCGGACCACCGACGGCGGCGAAAGCTGGCACCCGTCCAACACCGGCATCCGGGTCAGTTTCATGCCCGACCCGTTCCCCGAGTTCGGCCAGTGCGTGCACAAGGTGGCCCGCGACGGCGAGGACCCGGAGCGCCTCTACCTGCAGAACCACCACGGCGTCTACCGGTCCGACGACGACGGGCAGACCTGGTCGTCGATCGCGGACACCCTGCCCAGCGACTTCGGCTTCCCGATCGTGGCGCACCCGCGCCGCGGCGGCACCGCGTGGAACTTCCCGCTGAGCGCCGACGCGCTGCGCTTCCCCGTCGACGCGAAGTGCCGCGTCTTCCGCACCACCGACGCGGGCAAGACCTGGACCCCGCAGGCGTACGGCCTGCCCACCGCGCCGTTCTACCCGTCCGTGCTGCGTGACGCGATGACCGTCGACAACGGCGACCCGGTCGGGGTCTACTTCGGCACCCGCACCGGCGAGGTGTTCGCCAGCGCCGACGAGGGCGACAGCTGGGCGCTGGTCGCGGCGCACCTGCCCGACGTGCTGTGCGTGCGGGCGGTCCGGCTCTGATGGTGACCGTGCTGGTGCCGGGCGCGCTGCGGACCGAGGTCGGCGGCGAGTCACGGCTGGAGGTGCAGGCGGGCGGTACGCTGCGCGCGGTGCTCGACGAGGTGGACCAGCGCTGGCCCCGCCTCGGCCGGCGCATCCGCGACGAGCGCGGCGAACTGCGCCGGTACGTCAACGTGTACGTCGACGGAGAGGACTGCCGGGTGCTGTCAGGTCAGGAGACGCCGGTCGTGGGCGGCGCGGAGGTGCAGGTGCTGCCGAGCGTCGCGGGCGGCAGCGTGGCCGAGGAGGCGCCCGTGCTCGACGGCGACCGCATCCTCGCCGACAACTTCGCGCCCTGGGTACGCGAGCTGGGGCTGACCGTCGAGGAGACCGGCGCCGACTGGGCGACCCTGCGCCTGCCCTGGTCGGACCGGCTCGCCCGGGAGGGCGGCGCGCTGAGCGGGCAGGCCCTGATGGCGGCGGCCGACACCGCCACGGTGATCGCGATCAGCGCGGCCCGCGGCGGCTTCGTGCCGATGACCACGGTGCAGTTGTCGACCACGTTCCAGCGCCCCGTGCTGGGCAGCGACGTGCTGGTCACGGCCCGGCTCACCAAGCTGGGGCGCTCGATGGCCTTCGCCGACATCACCATGACCGCCAAGGGCCAGCTCGTGGCCCAGGCCACCACGGTGTACGCCCTGCTCTGACAGTGAGGATGTAGGAGCGGTCACCCGGTTGTCTGACTCTTGCTCTGACTGACGACTGCTGTCCTCTGCCGGATTCGTCGACTGTCCGGGTGACCGCTCCTGCACGCCACCAGCTGGGCATTCGTGACCTTATAGGAGCCTGTGCGAGAGGCCCCGTCACTGTCCTGTCCGCCCGTCCGGCGGGTGCGTGCCGACCCTGTTCGGTGCGAGCGAAAGGGACGACGAGTCCAGCATGGCAGCCAAGAAGCGCCCGGTCACGGGCGGGATAGACACCCACGGCAAGACCCACCACGCCGCTGTCGTCGACCAGACCGGCCGCGTATTGGGAGATCAGCAGTTCCCCGCCACCCCGGCTGGCTACCGGGCACTACTGGCCTGGCTCCGCTCGTTCGGGCGGGTAGCCAAGGTCGGTGTCGAGGGCACCGGCACCTACGGCGCCGGGCTGGCGCGCTACCTGACTGGCGAACGCGTCGACCTGGTCGAGGTCGACCGACCCGACCGCAGGACACGCCGCAGCAAGGGCAAGTCAGACCCGATAGACGCCATCGCCGCAGCACGAGCTGCGCTGTCCGGACAGGCCGCCGGCACGCCCAAGACCCGCACCGGGCCGGTCGAGGCGATCCGCGCGCTGCGAGTGGCCCGCCGCGGCGCGGTCAAGGCTCGCACCGCGGCGCTCAACCAGCTCCACGGCCTGATCACCTCCGCGCCTGAGACGGTGCGTACCGGCCTGGCCGGGCTGCCCAGATCCGCGATGGTCACCGCCTGTGTCGACCTGACCGTCGATGAGACAGTCATGACTGATCCGGTTCACGCGACGCGCGCCGCGCTGCACGCGATCGCGACCCGGATACAGGCACTCGACGCCGAAATCGCCCTCGCCGACCGGCGGCTGCGCCCAGCGGTGGCCAAGACCGCTCCACGCCTGAGCGCGTTGTTCGGCGTCGGCCCCGAGGTCGCCGGGCAGCTGTTGGCCACCGCCGGGGACAACCCCGACCGGCTGCGCTCCGAAGCCGCGCTGGCCCACCTGTGCGGCGCAGCCCCGATCCCGGCCAGCTCAGGGCGCACCGACCGTCACCGTCTCAACCGCGGCGGTGACCGAGCCGCCAACAACGCCCTCTACACGATCGCGCTCACTCGCATGCGCTACGACCCACGCACCCGCAACTACGTGCAACGACGCACCAAACAAGGCCTGGCCAAGATAGAGATCATGCGCTGCTTGAAGCGCTACATCGTCCGCGAGGTCCACGCCGCACTCATGGCGGATTTCGCCGCCCTGAACACCGCTTGACTTCCATAGGAGCATCCGGCCCCGCCCGCGGGCGACGAGCCCAGCCATCCAAAAACGAAGTCGAGCCGAGCCGTCAGGTGAGGTCGGACCAGAAGGGGATGGGGGTGGCGGTGGGTGCGGCGCCGGGGCCGGGGAGGCCGAACTCGCGGCGCAGGTAGGCGGCGAGGTCGGTGCCGTACACGATGACGTCGGTCTGCATGACGGAGAGCACGGGCAGACCGGGTTCGGGCAGCGCGGGCGCGTAGCGGTGGCTGTACACCGGGACCAGGCGGGGCGCCGCGTCCAGGTGCCGGCGGGCCACGGCGAGCGCGAACGCGGTGCGCGAGGGCCGCTCGCCCCAGGACGGGTGCCAGTAGCCGTTCTCCTGCACGTCGAACAGCACCCCGTCGATCGGGGCGGCGAGCCGGTCGCGCAGGTCGCCGGGGTCGGTGCGCCAGTCGGGCCAGCGAGGGCCGGTCGGCAGGCCGGTGGCGAGCAGGGTGCGGTGGTCCGGGTTGAACGTGAAGCCGAAGCGCCGCTCCAGGTCCGCGAACTCCCGCGCGTCCAGCGGATCCACCACCGCCACCGGCAGCGCCCCGAGCAGGTCACGGGCGGTCGCCGCGGTCAGCACCATGGCCCGATCTTAAGCCGCGCCTGCTCACCGGGCCGCGCTTCCCGCGCCTGCTCACCGGGCCGCGCTTTCCGCGCCTGCTCACCGGGCCGCGCTTCCCGCGCCCGCGCTTGGCGAAGATCGCTAGTTCGTGTCAGAACCTCTGGTCAGGCTGCACTTTCTGACACGAAACAGCGATCTTGTGGGTCGCGCGGAGCGACGGCGGCCCGGACCGGCAGCACCAGGCGGGTGGGGTCAGGCAGCGGCCGGGGGAGCGGTGCTGCCGCGGGGGATGAGCTGGGGGGTGGTGTCCTGGAAGCTGCGGGTCTCGGCGCCGTCGAGGATCTTGAGGAGCTGCTCGGCGGCGTGGCCGCCGTACGCGGCGATGTCGCGGCTGACGGCCGACAGCTGCGGGTGCAGCAGCTGGCAGAGCGGCGAGTCGTCCCAGGCCACGATGGACAGCTGCTGCGGCACGGCGATGCCCATCTCGTGCGCGACGCCGAGCCCGGCCACGGCCATGGTGTCGTTGTCGTACACGATCGCGGTGGGCGACGGCCGCCGGGACAGCAGCGCCCGCGTCGCGCGAGCGCCCTCCTCGCCGGTGTAGTCGGTGTAGACGGTGGTCACGTCGGTCAGGCCGACCCGGTCGGCGGCGTCGGCGACGGCCTGCCCGCGCACGGAGGTGTGCCACAGGTCGGCCAGCCCGGCGACGCGGGCGACGCGGCGATGCCCGAGCGCGGCCAGATACTCGACCACTGCCGTGGTGACGGCGACCTCGTCGCTCCATACGCCGGGCAGGGTGCCCAGCCCGTGCGGGCCGCCGATGACCACGCACGGCATGTTCAGCTCCTCCAGCAGCGCCACCCGGGGGTCGTCGCGGCGCAGGTCGACGACGATGACGCCGTCCACCCGCCGCTGTGCCCACCAGCGCCGGTACGTCGCCATCTCGCGCTCGCGGTCCTCGGTGACCTGGAGCAGCAGGCTGACGTCGCGGGCCGACAGGGTGGCCTCGATACCCGAGATGAGCTGCATGAAGAACGACTCGATGCCCAGGGTGCGGGCGGGCCGGTCGACGATCATGCCGAGCACGCCGGTGCGGCCGTCGGACAGGGCGCGGGCCGCGCTGCTCGGGTGCCAGCCGAACTGCTCGGCCACGGCGAGGATGCGCCGGCGGGTCTCCTCCGACACGCCCGGACGGCCGTTGAGCGCGTAGGAGACGGCGCCCTTGGACACCCCGGCGGCGCGGGCGATGTCGGCGATGGTTACCCGCTTCATATGAGCTCCAGCTGCCATTTCGAACGAGCGGGCTCCGCCCGTGCTGAACAGTTCAGCACGAACGGAGCTCCGATCACAGGTCTCAGTCGGTGTATCCCGGCATCGGGAAGCCCTTCAGCAGGTCACGCACCTCGCCCGCGATCCGCTCGACGGTGGCCTGGTCGTCCTTGACCGCGGCGGTGACGGCCGCGTCGATCCACGCGGCGACCAGGGCCATGTGCGGCTCGGTCAGGCCCCGGGTGGTGAGCGCGGCGGTGCCGAGCCGGATGCCGGACGGGCTCCACGGCTTGCGCGGGTCGTACGGCACCGTGTTGAAGTTCAGCTCGATCCCGGCCGCGTCCAGCGTCTTCGCGGCCGGCTTGCCCTCGACGCCCTTGTTGGTCAGGTCGATGAGCAGCAGGTGGTTGTCGGTGCCGCCGGAGACCAGGTCGAAGCCCCGGTCGGTCAGTGCCGCCGCGAGCGCCTTCGCGTTCGCGACGACCTGGTGGGCGTACGCGGTGAAGGAGGGCTGCGCCGCCTCGTGCAGCGCGACCGCGATGCCCGCCGTGGTGTGGTTGTGCGGGCCGCCCTGCAGGCCGGGGAACACGGCCTTGTCGATCGCGGCGGCGTGCTCGGCGCTCGCCATGATCATGGCGCCGCGCGGGCCGCGCAGCGTCTTGTGCGTGGTCGTGGTGATGACGTCGGCGTGCCCGGCGGGCGACGGGTGGGCCCCGCCCGCGATCAGGCCCGCGATGTGCGCGATGTCGGCGACCAGGACGGCGTCCACCTCGCGCGCGATGGCGGCGAAGGCGGGGAAGTCGATGGTGCGCGGGATCGCCGTACCCCCGCAGAAGATCATTTTGGGCCGCTCGGCCAGCGCGACGTCCCGGACCAGGTCCATGTCGACGCGCCCGGTGTCCCGGCCCACGGTGTAGTGCACCGGCCGGAACCACCTGCCGGTCGCCGACACCGGCGAGCCGTGCGTCAGGTGCCCGCCCTGCGCCAGCTCCAGCGACAGGAACGTGTCACCCGGCGTCATGAACGCCAGGTAGACGGCCAGATTCGCGGGCGACCCCGAGTACGTCTGCACGTTGGCGTGCGCGGTCCCGAACAGCGCCTTGGCCCGCTCGATCGCCAGCGTCTCGATCTGGTCGCAGAACTGCTGCCCCTCGTAGTACCGCCGGCCCGGATACCCCTCGGAGTACTTGTTGTTCAGCACCGTCCCGCAGGCCTCCAGCACCGCGGCCGACACGTAGTTCTCCGACGCGATCATCCGCAGCTTGTCGTGCTGCCGCCGCGCCTCCCCCTCCACCAGCGCGGCCAGCGCCGGATCGGCGGCGGTCAGATGAGGCAGTCTCGGCTCGTGCATGCGCAACATCCTATGCCCGCATTGATCACCCCCCACCGCCCCCCTCAGCTGGGTTGATCATGAACTTATGGACGTGATGGGCGGCGTGTCGCCACCCCGGGGCCGTGATCACCGCGGGGGCGGCGGGCGGGTGAGAATGGGTGCATGGCTGTCAATTCGTTCATGGTGGAGCTGGGGACGCCGGCGCCGGGGTTCGCGCTGGCCGACGTGGTCAGCGGGGAGACCGTCGCGCTGGAGGACTTCGCGGGAGCGCCCGCGCTGCTGGTGGCGTTCCTGTCCAACCACTGCCCGTACGTGCGGCACATCGAGTCGGTGTTCGGCGAGGTCGCCGCCCGGTATGCGGCACAGGGGCTGGCCGTGGTGGGCATCAGCGCCAACGAGACCGGCAACTACCCCGACGACGCCCCCGAGCATCTCGCCGGGCAGGTGAAGCGAGCCGGGTTCGGCTTCCCGTACCTGCACGACGCCGACCAGCGGGTCGCGCTCGCGTACCGCGCGGCCTGCACCCCGGACCTGTTCCTCTACGACGCGCAGCGCCGCCTGGCGTACCGCGGGCAGTTCGACGACGCACGCCCGCGCAACGACGTCCCCGTCACCGGCGCGACGCTGTCCGCCGCGATCGACCTGGTCCTGGCCGGTCAACCGGTGCCGGAGCCGCAGTATCCCAGCGTCGGCTGCTCGATCAAATGGCTCCCGGGCAACGACCCCTCCTGACGCGGACACGCCGGTCGGCCGTGAACTGGAGGTTCACGGCCGACCGGCGTGAGGGAGCCATCCCGCGGGGGCGGTGCCTACGCGGGGGCTGGGAGATCTACGGGACGCGGCGGTACGCGCCGTCGCTCGCGCTGGTGGCCATCGAGGCGTACGCCCGCAGCGCGGCGCTCACCGGGCGCTGCCGGTCCACCGGCGTGTACGGTTTTTCCCGCTTGTCCTGAAGGATACGCCTCTCCGCAAGCACCGGCTCGGGCACGTCCAGCACCAGCGAGCGCGCCGGGATGTCGATGGCGATGGTGTCGCCGTTCTGGACCAGCGCGATCAGGCCGCCGCCGGCCGCCTCGGGCGAGATGTGCCCGATGGACAGGCCGCTGGTGCCGCCGGAGAACCGCCCGTCGGTGATCAGTGCGCAGGCCTTGCCCAGCCCCCGGCCCTTGAGGAACGAGGTCGGGTAGAGCATCTCCTGCATGCCGGGACCGCCGCGCGGGCCCTCGTAGCGGATGACGACCACGTCACCGGCGACGATCTCGCCGCCCAGGATCGCGGTGACCGCGTCGTCCTGCGACTCGAACACCTTGGCCGGGCCGGTGAAGCGCAGGTTCTCCTCGGCGACACCGGCCGTCTTGACCACCGCGCCGTCCGGGGCGAGGTTGCCGAACAGGATGGCCAGGCCGCCGTCGGCGGAGTACGCGTGCGCGACGTCGCGGATGCAGCCGTTGGCCCCGTCGGTGTCCAGGGTGGACCACACGTTCTCGGTGCTGAACGGCTCGGTGGTGCGCACCCCGCCGGGCGCGGCGTGGAACAGCCGCTCCGCCTCGGGCAGCGTGGCACCGCTGCGGATGTCCCAGTCGGACAGCCAGCTCGCCAGGTCCGGCGAGTGCACCGAGTGCACCCCGGTGTGCAGCATGCCGCCGCGGTTCAGCTCACCCAGCAGGGCCGGGATGCCGCCGGCCCGGTGCACGTCCTCCATGTGGTACTGCTGGCTGTTCGGGGCGACCTTGGCCAGGCACGGCACGCGCCGGGAGACGGCGTCGATGTCGGCCACCCCGAAGTCCAGCTCCGCCTCGCGGGCCGCGGCCAGCAGGTGCAGCACCGTGTTGGTGGAGCCGCCCATGGCCACGTCGAGCGCGACCGCGTTCTCGAACGCCTCGCGGGTGGCGATGGCGCGCGGCAGCACCGACGCGTCGTCGCCGTCGTAGTGGCGCTTGCACAGGTCCACGATCAGCTCGCCGGCCCGCTCGAACAGCGCCTTGCGGGCGGCGTGGGTGGCCAGCGTGGAGCCGTTGCCGGGCAGCGCCAGGCCGATCGCCTCGGTGAGGCAGTTCATCGAGTTCGCGGTGAACATGCCGGAGCAGGAGCCGCAGGTCGGGCACGCCGAGCGCTCGATCTGGCCGAGCTGCTCGTCGCTGACCGCGTCGTTGGAGGCGGCGATCATCGCGTCGATCAGGTCCAGCTTGGTGTGCACCACGCCCTCGACGGCGACGGTCTTGCCGGCCTCCATCGGGCCGCCGGAGACGAACACCGTCGGAATGTTCAGGCGCAGCGCTGCCAGCAGCATGCCGGGCGTGATCTTGTCGCAATTGGAGATGCACACCAGCGCGTCGGCGCAGTGCGCGTTCACCATGTACTCGACCGCGTCGGCGATCAGCTCGCGGCTGGGCAGCGAGTAGAGCATGCCGCCGTGGCCCATGGCGATGCCGTCGTCCACGGCGATGGTGTTGAACTCGCGGCCCACGCCGCCCGCCCGCGCGACCGAGTCGGCGACCAGGCCGCCGAGGTCCTTGAGGTGTACGTGCCCCGGGACGAACTGGGTGAAGCTGTTCGCGATGGCGACGATGGGCTTGCCGAAGTCGTCGTCGGTCATTCCGGTGGCGCGCCACAGCGCGCGGGCTCCGGCCATGGTGCGACCGTGAGTGGAGGTGCGGGAACGCAGCTCGGGCATGTCGTAAGTGTGTCACTCGTCCGGGAGCGCGCCCAGCTCAGCAGCGCTGTGTCCACAAGCCGGGACGCGGTGCGGGTGGGAATGTCGCACAAGGTGTCTCGCTTTGTGCTCTGCGCTGCGGCAGAGTGGTTGACGTGGACCTCCCCCCGGGGCTCGCGACAGCCGTACTGGCGAGCGTGTTGACCGCTGTGCCCGCGGTCTGGGCACTGGCGAAGAATCGGTTGGTCGACCAGCACGGCCTGGTCGTCCGGGCGAACCGGCTCTGCGCCGGTGCGCTGATGGTGTACGCCCTCGCCGCCCCGGTCGCGTGGCTGCACACGGCCGGCTGGCCGGAGGGCTGGGACGAGCGGATCGGCAGCCGCATCGTGCTCGGCGGGCTGCTCGGCCTGCCCGCCTCCATCGCGGCGCTGCTGCTGGTGGCGGCCCTGCTGGAGATAACCGACCAGGTGGTCGGCGACGGGGCGCGGCTGCGCCTGATGCTCGAATCGCTGATGGTGGCCTCCGGGCTGTTCATCGTGGCGTGGACGTTCCTGCTCGCGCCGGACAAGCCCGGCCATCACGCGCTGCCCGGCGCCTGCGTGCCGGTGCTGGTCGCGGCGGTGCTGTGCTGCGTGGTGCTGGGGTTGAGCACGGTGCTGGTGGTGCGCGCCCAGCCGTGGCGCGGCCCGCTGCTGCGGCACTGCGCGGGCGCGGCGCTGCTGGCGCTGGGCATGACCGGGGTCGCGGGCGGCGCCTGTTACGGCACCGGCGCCGTGGTGCTGGTGAGCGCGCTGGCGATCCCTGCCGGTGCGGGCCTGTGGTTCATCGGGCCGCCCCCGCCGCCGCGGATCAGCGACGCCGAGTCGGTGTCGCCCAGCTCGGGCCTGGCCACCGGCCTGGCGCCGGTGCTGGCCATCTCGCTGGTGGCGGTGGACGGCTACTCCCGCAACACCGGCATCGAGCTGGTGACCGCCCTGGTCGGCATCCTCAACGGCTTCTTCATGGTCGGTCGGCAGTACCTGGCCATCGTCGACGTGCGGCGGGCCAACAACCGGCTGGCCGAGAGCGAGTCGCACTTCCGCGAGCTGGCCCACACCGACCCGCTGACCGGCCTGGCCAACCGGCGCGGCCTGCTGCGCACCATGTACCTCGACGCCGCGGGCGGGCCGCCGTGCGTGCTGCTCACCCTGGACCTGGACGGCTTCAAGAACGTCAACGACATGCGCGGCCACGACGTCGGCGACGCGGTGCTGATCGAGGTCGGCCAGCGGCTGCGGCTCAACCTGCGCCCCGGCGACCTGGCCGCGCGCCTGGGCGGCGACGAGTTCGCGGTGCTCATGTGGAGCCGCCCGGCCGAGGCCGCGAAGGTCGCCCAGCGGCTGCTGGCCGTGCTGTCCCGGCCGTACCAGCACGGCGCGGCGGACATCTTCCTGTCCGCCAGCATCGGCCTGGCCGGCTGCGGCGCGGCCGACGACATCCCGACCCTGCTGCGCAACGCCGACCTCGCGTTGCGCGCGGCCAAGCAGCGCGGCAAGAACCGCGTCGAGCTGTACGACGAGGTGTACGACCGGCAGCTGCGCCGCCGCACCGCGATCGAGCACGAGCTGCGCGGCGCGATCGAGCGCCAGGAGCTGACGCTGGCGTACCAGCCGGTGGTGGCCCTTCCCTCGACCCGCCCGGTGGGCGCCGAGGCGCTGATCCGCTGGAAGCACCCTGAGCTGGGTCAGGTGGGCCCGCTGGAGTTCATCCCGATCGCCGAGGAGACCGGCCAGATCGAGGTCATCGGCGCCTGGGTGCTGGACCAGGCGTGCCGCCAGCTGTCGCGCTGGGTGCAGGAGGGCTACGACGTCTGGGTGTCGGTGAACATCTCGCCGCGCGAGCTGCACTCCACCAAGTACGTCACCGGCGTCAAGGACGTGCTGCGCAGGCACCGGGTGCCGCCGTCGCGGCTGGTGCTGGAGGTGACCGAGCACGCCGTCGCCACCGACCTGGACGAGTTCCGGCGCACCCTGGACTCGCTGCGCGCGCTCGGCGTACGCATCGCGCTGGACGACTTCGGCGCGGGCTACTCGTCGCTGCGGCAGCTGCGCAACATGCCGGTGGACATCCTGAAGATCGACCGTGACCTGGTCATCGACGGGCCGACCGACCACCTGCCGGGCGCGCCGATGGTGGACGTGGTGGTCCGCCTCGGCCAGCGGCTGGGCCTGCAGGTCATCGCCGAGGGCATGAGCGAGCCGCAGCACCGCCGGCTGGTCGAGGCCACGGGCTGCCCGTACGGCCAGGGCCAGCTCTTCGGCATGGGCGTGCCGGCCGAGCACCTGGAGGCGCGGCTGGCCGCGTCGGCCTCGGGCGCGCCCAAGGCGCTGCCCCCGGCACCGCCCCGCCCACCGGCGAACGGCACGCCGGTGCCGCCCGCCCCGGGCGCCGCGCTCGCCCCGCACGGCAAGCTCGGGCAGCCGCTGAACGGCCTGAACGCGGGACGCCACGACACGGTCGTCCCAACATCCGGGAGCAGTTGACTCATCGGCTGAGATGCGCCAAGCTAGGCCCATGTCGACCTCTCGGTCTGCCCGAGTACTTACCTGAGCGCACTCTCTCACCTGACGAGAGTGCGCTAGCCCCCGTGCGTTAACTGCACGAGGGCTTTTTTGTTGGACGGCAGCCGATGCGAACCTTCCAGATGCCAAAGGTGATCTGACATGACCAGACCCAGCCCGGAGACACTGGCCCAGCGGGCCGCGGCGCAACGGTCCGCGCCCCCCGCCGCCACCAGCGCACAGTCCGCCCCGGTCGCGGTGACCGGCGCGCAGAGCCTCGTCAAGTCGCTGGAGGCGCTCGGGGTCGAGGTGGTCTTCGGCATCCCCGGCGGCGCGATCCTGCCCGCGTACGACCCGCTGTTCGACTCGAAGCTGCGCCACATCCTGGTGCGCCACGAGCAGGGCGGCGGCCACGCGGCGACCGGCTACGCCCAGGCCACCGGCAAGGTCGGGGTCTGCATGGCGACGTCCGGGCCGGGCGCCACCAACCTGGTCACCCCGATCGCCGACGCGTACATGGACTCGGTGCCGCTGGTGGCGATCACGGGCCAGGTGGCCCGGCCGGCCATCGGCACGGACGCCTTCCAGGAGGCCGACATCCAGGGCATCACCCTGCCGATCACCAAGCACAACTTCCTGGTGCAGGCCGCCGAGGACCTGCCCCGGGTGCTGGCCGAGGCGTTCCACCTGGCCGCCACCGGCCGCCCCGGCCCGGTCCTGGTCGACATCCCGAAGGACGTGCTGCAGGCGCAGACCACGTTCAGCTGGCCGCCCGCGCTGGACCTGCCGGGCTACCGGCCCACGCTGCACCCGCACGGCAAGCAGATCCGCGAGGCGTCCCGCCTGATCATGGCGGCGAAGCGGCCGGTGTTCTACGTCGGCGGCGGTGTGCTCAAGGCGCAGGCCACCGAGGTGCTGCGGGAGCTGGCCGAGCTGACCGGCATCCCGGTGGTCACCACGTTGATGGCCCGTGGCGCGTTCCCCGACTCGCACGCCCAGCACGTCGGCATGCCCGGCATGCACGGCACGGTGTCGGCGGTGTACGCGCTGCAGCGCAGCGACCTGCTGATCACGCTGGGCGCGCGGTTCGACGATCGGGTCACCGGCAAGCTGGACAGCTTCGCCCCGGACGCCCAGGTGATCCACGCGGACATCGACCCGGCCGAGATCGGCAAGAACCGCCACGCGGACGTGCCGATCGTGGGTGACGTCAAGCACGTGATCGAGGAGCTGATCACCGCGCTGAAGGGCGAGACCCACCCGGCGCGGGACGAGTGGTGGGCGCAGCTCAACGATCTGCGCACCCGTTACCCGCTGGGCTGGGAGGAGCCGGAGGACGGCACCCTCGCGCCGCAGTACGTGATCAAGCGGCTGGGCGAGATCGCCGGGCCGGACGCCGTCTACGTCGCGGGCGTCGGCCAGCACCAGATGTGGGCCAGCCAGTTCATCTCGTACGAGAAGCCGGCCACCTGGCTCAACTCCGGCGGCCTGGGCACCATGGGCTACGCGGTTCCGGCCGCGATGGGCGCCAAGGTGGCCCGCCCGGACGCGGTGGTCTGGGCGATCGACGGCGACGGCTGCTTCCAGATGACCAATCAGGAGCTGGCCACCTGCGCGCTGGAGGGCATCCCGATCAAGGTGGCCGTCATCAACAACGGCAACCTCGGCATGGTGCGGCAGTGGCAGACGCTGTTCTACAACGAGCGCTACTCCAACACCGACCTGGGCACCCACAAGCACCGCATCCCCGACTTCGTGAAGCTCGCCGAGGCGCTCGGCTGCATCGGCATGCGCTGCGAGTCGGCCGAGGACGTCGACAAGACCATCGAGGCCGCGATGGCGATCAACGACGCGCCCGTGGTCATCGACTTCGTGGTGGGCAAGGACGCGATGGTGTGGCCGATGGTGGCCGCCGGCACCAGCAACGACGAGATCATGTTCGCCCGGGGCGTGCGCCCCACCTTCGACGAGGACGACCTCTGATGAGCAAGCACACTCTTTCGGTGCTGGTGGAGAACAAGCCGGGCGTGCTGGCCCGGGTCGCGGGGCTGTTCTCCCGGCGCGGGTTCAACATCGACTCGCTGGCCGTGGGGGAGACCGAGCACCCCGAGGTGTCCCGCATCACGGTCGTCGTCAACGCCGACGAGCAGCCGCTGGAGCAGGTCACCAAGCAGCTCAACAAGCTGGTGAACGTGCTCAAGATCGTGGAGCTGGAGCCGGCCACCGCCGTGCAGCGCGAGCTGCTGCTGGTCAAGGTCCGGGCGGACCGCCCGGTGCGCTCGCAGGTGCTGGAGACGGTCGAGCTGTTCCGGGCCAAGGTCGTGGACGTGGCCCCCGACGCGCTGACCATCGAGGCGACGGGCACCGCCGAGAAGCTCGACGCGCTGCTGCGCGACCTGGAGCCGTACGGCATCAAGGAGATGGTGCAGTCCGGCCTGGTCGCCATCGGCCGCGGCTCCCGCAGCATCACCGCCAACCCGGCCCTGCGCCTCGCCGCCTGACCACCCGTTGCCCCGGGACGGGGTAAGACGATCACTTAGTGGGACGCGGTACGGCCGCGGACCGGAGCGCGGCAGCCGAGGGCGAAGATGCCGGGGCGCCGCGAGCGACCTTGAGAGGGAACGAGAATGGTTGAGATCTTCTACGACGACGACGCGGACCTGTCGGTCATCCAGGGCCGCAAGGTCGCGGTGATCGGGTACGGCAGCCAGGGGCACGCGCACGCGCTGTCGCTGCGCGACTCGGGCGTCGACGTGCGCGTCGGCCTCAAGGAGGGCTCGAAGAGCCGGGCCAAGGCCGAGGAGCAGGGCCTGCGGGTCGTCACGCCGGCCGAGGCGGCGGCCGAGGCCGACGTCATCATGATCCTGGCGCCGGACACCGCGCAGCGGTTCATCTACGCCGAGTCCATCGCGCCGAACCTGACCTCGGGCAAGGCGCTGTTCTTCGGCCACGGCTTCAACATCCGCTACGGCCTGATCACCCCGCCGGCGGACGTGGACGTCGCCATGGTCGCCCCGAAGGGCCCCGGCCACCTGGTGCGCCGCCAGTACGTCGACGGCAAGGGCGTGCCCTGCCTGATCGCCATCGAGCAGGACGCCACCGGCGGCGCGCAGGCGCTGGCGCTGTCCTACGCCAAGGCGATCGGCGGCAGCCGGGCCGGCGTCATCAAGACCACCTTCAAGGAGGAGACCGAGACGGATCTCTTCGGCGAGCAGGCGGTCCTCTGCGGCGGCGCGTCCGCGCTGGTCCAGGCCGGGTTCGAGGTGCTCACCGAGGCGGGCTACGCGCCCGAGGTGGCCTACTTCGAGTGCCTGCACGAGCTGAAGCTGATCGTGGACCTGATGTACGAGGGCGGCATCGCCCGGATGCGGTACAGCGTCTCCGACACCGCCGAGTACGGCGACGTCACCCGCGGCCCGCGCGTCGTCGACGCCCGGGTCAAGGAGGAGATGAAGCGCATCCTCGGCGAGATCCAGAACGGCGAGTTCGCCCGCGAGTGGGTCGCCGAGGACGACAACGGCCGCCCGAACTTCACCAAGCTGCAGGAGCAGGGGGCCGTGCACCCGATCGAGGAGACCGGCGCCAAGCTGCGGGCCATGATGAGCTGGGTCGACCGGCCGATCACCGAGACCGCCTGATCTTTCCCCTCCCATACTGTCCAGCCGCCGAACCATGCGGCCTGGGCCTACCGGGCCGTGCCAGGAGACCCCTGGTCACGGCCCGGTTTCTCTGTTTTCGCGGCTTTCGCCGGGCCGGCCCCGCCGGCACCGTCAGCGGGCCCGGTTGACCGGTTAACGAGTCGGGCGGAAACGGACTGAGCAGCACGAACGTGAGTACCGTCACGGCGCCGGTTCGGCGTGCGAAGCACGGCCGAACCCGTAGCATCGCGTGGGTAGGGGCCCGAAGCGCAGTGCGGCGGTCCGGGCTTGTGAGGTCATCCAACTCTCTCCGTGAGGCAAGCTGTGACTCCCGTCGTTCTCATCGCCGAAGAACTCGCTCCCGCCGCGCTCGACGTGCTCGCGCACGACTTCGACGTGCGCCACGTGGACGGCACGGACCGGGCGGCGCTGCTTGCCGCGCTGGCCGACGCCGACGCCGTGATCGTGCGCAGCGCCACCCAGATCGACGCGGAGGCCATCGCCGCCGCGCCGCGCCTGAAGGTCGTCGCCCGCGCGGGCGTCGGGCTCGACAACGTCGAGGTGCCCGCCGCCACCGCCCGTGGCGTCATGGTCGTGAACGCGCCGACCTCCAACATCGTCTCGGCCGCCGAGCAGGCCATCGCGCTGCTGCTCGCGGTCGCCCGCAACACCGCCTCGGCCTCCTCGGCGCTGAAGAACGGCGAGTGGAAGCGCTCGAAGTACACCGGCGTCGAGCTGCAGGGCAAGACCGTCGGCGTGGTCGGCCTCGGCCGCATCGGGGTGCTGTTCGCGCAGCGCATCGCCGCCTTCGGCACCCGCCTCATCGCGTACGACCCGTACGTGCAGCCGGCCCGCGCCGCGCAGCTCGGGGTCCGCCTGGTGGGCCTGGAGGAGCTGCTGCGCGAGAGCGACTTCATCTCGATCCACCTGCCGAAGACCCCGGAGACCGTAGGCCTCATCGGCGCCAAGGAGCTGCAGCTGGTCAAGCCCGAGGTGCGGATCGTCAACGCCGCCCGCGGCGGCCTGATCGACGAGGAGGCGCTCGCCGACGCGCTGGCCGAGGGCCGGGTCGCCGGCGCCGGCATCGACGTGTACCTCAAGGAGCCGTGCACCACCTCGCCGCTGTTCCAGTTCGACAACGTGGTGGCCACCCCGCACCTGGGCGCCTCGACCCATGAGGCCCAGGACAAGGCCGGTCTCGCGGTCGCCAAGAGCGTCAAGCTGGCGCTGCAGGGCGAGTTCGTGCCGGACGCGGTGAACGTGCAGGCCGGCGGCGTGGTCGCCGAGGAGGTCCGGCCGCTGCTGCCGCTGGCGGAGAAGCTGGGCAAGGTCTTCACCGCCGTCGCCGGTGGCGTGGCCGCCGGGGTCACCGTCGAGGTGCGCGGCGAGATCGTCAACCAGCACGACGTGTCGGTGCTGAAGCTGGCCGCCAGCAAGGGCCTGTTCAGCCCGATCGTCGAGGAGCAGGTCACCTACGTCAACGCGCCGCTGATCGCGGCCGACCGCGGCGTGGAGATCGACCTGACCACCAACCCCGAGGTCAACGAGCACAAGAACCTGGTGACGGTACGCGGTGCGCTGCCCGACGGCCGCACCGTCTCGGTCGCCGGTGCGGTGGTCACCCACGGCCTGCGCGAGCAGCTCAAGCTCACCGAGCTGGACGGCTTCGACCTGGAGCTGGACGCCGAGGGCAACCTGCTGTTCTTCCGCTACCAGGACCGGCCCGGCGTGGTCGGCGCGGTCGGCACCGTGCTCGGCGCGGTCGGCGTGAACATCGCGGCGATGCAGGTGGCCCGCCGTGAGGCCGGTGGCGAGGCGCTGATGACGCTGACCGTCGACTCGCCGGTCCCGGCGGACCTGCTGCAGCGCGCCGCCGAGAACATCGGCGCGGGCTCGGTCAGCGCCGTTGATCTCACCGATGAGTGAGCGGGCGCTTGCGTAGCGTGGTGTCTGCTGGGTAACCTGCTGGGGTGTCCACTGCGGACACGCCCGTTACGCGGGGACGGACGGGTCTTCGGGTGACTCCGCCCGTCACGCGTGCCGAGCAGTCAAGCTGGCAATGCCGGCCCGGTGAGCTGTTTGCCGCAGCTCACCGGGCCGGCTGCTGTCTACGGGTCACCGTTTCGCGGCCGGGGTCCCGGCGTCGAGGAATGCGCCGACCGGGCCGACGACCAGCGGATCGCCGAGGATGCGGCGGTGCCCCAGCCCGCTGGTGATCTCCAGCCGCGATCCCGGGTATGCCGCGTGCAGGCGCTGCGCGTGGTCGACCGACACCACGTCGTCGTCGGTGTCGTGGACGATCAGCAGCGGCACCTTGAGCGCATCCGGCTCGAAGGTGCTGGAGAACCGTTCCCACAGGTCGGGTACGCCGATGTCGCGGACCGACCGGACCCGCAGGTAGGCGGCGATCGAGGGCCGCAGCCGCAGTTGCCGGGCGAACTCGGTGATCAGGTGGTCGAACTCGGCCGGGCCGCTCACGGCGACGAGCCGGTCGGCGCGCACGCCCGTCCGCAGCGCATGGAAGGCGCACGGCACCCCGAACGAGTGCGCGACGATCGCGGCGAACGTGCCGTGCCGCTCCTGCAGCTGCCGGATGATCCGCTCGTACTGCAGCAGGTTCGTCGACCTGCCGCCGGAGTCGCCGTGGCCGGGCGCGTCGAAGGCGACCGGGCTGTAGCCGCGGTCGAGCAGGTCGGTGACCAGCCCGGCGAAACGGGAGCCGCGCGAGCTCCAGCCGTGCACGAGCAGCACCGGCCGCGCGCCGTCGCCCCAGGTGTAGACGGCGACCGGGACGCCGTCGAGGTCCACCTGCGAGCGCCCGGCGGCCGCGTGGACGGCCTGCTCGCGGGGGTGCACGGGCGCCCGGCCGGTGGGCCGGAAGAAGAGCGTGTAGGCCAGGCGTCGGCCCAGGGGCGGGGCGAGCGCGGCGGTCGCGTTGACGAGGCGTCCGGTGAGGAGGATCGCTGCCTTCATGTCCGGAGGCTAGCAATGAATAAGAACGACCGGTCGGTTAGTTATGTCACAGCGGTGCTGATCCGGCCTCTGGGGGCCGGTTCATGGCAGCATTCCGGCATGAGTGAGTCGCCCCAGACGGAGATAGTCATCGCGCCGGTCGGCTTCGAGCACCTGCGCCAGGTCCTGGACCTCGGTTACCGGGTCTTCGACACCACGGTGAAGCCGTACACCTCCTGGTCCCTGACGGCCGTCGCGGAGCACCTGGACAGCGGGGACAGCGCCTGCTGGGTCGCGCTGGACGGGACGGCGGTGGTCGGCTTCGTGCTGGGCTCGCAGACGTTCGAGCTGCGCGACGACTGGGGTTACCTGGAGTGGATCGCGGTGGATCCGGCGTACCAGGGCCGGGGCATCGCGGGCCGGCTGGTCAACGCCTGCTGCGAGGCGCTGTTCGCCGGTGGCGCGACCCGCGTGGTGACCGACGTCGAGCAGACCAACAACGCGTCGGCCACGCTGATGTCGCGCAACGGCTTCGCCCCGGCGGTGACGGTCACCCTGTTCGTCCGCAGCAGCCAGCCCGACGCCGACCCCGGCCGCGCCGTACGCGGCGTCTCCAAGCGCCCTCTCATCCGCAGCGGCCGCCTCCTCGGCGACCACCGCAACCCGTGACGCGATTTCGTGCGTTGATCACGGTGGCAGGGTGGCGACACGCCGCCGAACACGTCCACAAGTTCATGATCAACGGGTGGTGGCGGCGCCGGGCGGGAGTCCACGATGTGGAACGGGTGTACCGTTGTGTGGGAGGCGGGCTTAACGTTCGGTAGAACAGTGGACATGGTTGTTGCTGAGGAGCGGGCTGGTATGCGCATCGCGGTCGTGGCGGGGGACGGGATCGGCACCGAGGTGGTGGCCGAGGGCCTCAAGGTGCTCGACGCGGTGCTGCCGGGCGTGGAGACCACGGCCTACGACCTAGGCGCGGCGCGCTACCACCGCACGGGTGAGGTGTTCCCGGACTCGGTGCGCGACGAGCTGGCCCAGCACGACGCGATCCTGCTCGGCGCGGTCGGCGACCCCAGCGTGCCGCCGGGCGTGCTGGAGCGCGGGCTGCTGCTGAAGCTGCGCTTCGACTTCGACCAGTACGTCAACCTGCGCCCCTCCCGGCTGTGGCCGGGCACGTCCGGCCCGCTGGGCGGCGTGAAGCCGGGCGAGATCGACTTCGTGGTGGTGCGCGAGGGCACCGAGGGCCTGTACACGGGCGCCGGCGGCGGCCTGCACCGCGGCACCCCGGCGGAGATCGCCACCGAGGAGAGCCTGAACACCCGGCACGGCGTGGAGCGGGTCATCCGCGACGCGTTCGCTCGCGCCGGCAAGCGCGCCCGCCGCAAGGTCACCATGGTGCACAAGACCAACGTGCTGACCCACGCGGGCGGCCTGTGGGCGCGGACCTTCGCCGAGGTGGCCAAGGAGTTCCCCGACATCGCCACCGAGTACCAGCACGTCGACGCGGCGGCCATGTTCATGGTGACCAACCCGCAGCGTTACGACGTGATCGTCACGGACAACCTGTTCGGCGACATCCTGACCGACATCGCGGCCGCCGTCACGGGCGGCATCGGCCTGGCCGCGAGCGGCTGCATCAACCCGACCCGGGCGTTCCCGTCGATGTTCGAGCCGGTGCACGGCTCCGCGCCGGACATCGCGGGCCAGGGTAAGGCCGACCCGGTGGCGGCGATCCTGTCGGTGGCGCTGTGCCTGGAGCACCTGGGCCACCCCGACGAGGCCCGCAAGATCGAGGAGGCCGTCGCCACCGAGCTCTCCGGGCGCACCGGCGAGCCCATTCGCACCGCCGAGGTCGGCGACCGGGTATCCGTACTCGTAGCATGACCCCGCACGAACCCCGGTCCGTGCGGTGACCGGGGTGGATGCGCACAAACCGCCCTGGTCATCGGCCGGGCTGGGGATGAACGACCGTTAGAGGTAAGTTTTCCCCAGATCCCCGACTGATGGAGGGCAGCGCGCATGAGTGGCGGTGGCACGATCGACTTCGAGATCCGTCCGAGTTCGCAGCCGGTATCGGCCACGGAGCGCGAGGCGCTGCTGGCCAACCCCGGCTTCGGGCGGGTCTTCACCGATCACATGGTGACCATCCGGTACGCCGAGGGCAAAGGCTGGTACGACGCGCGCGTCGAGGCACGGGCGCCGATCCCGATGGACCCGGCGACCGCGGTACTGCACTACGCCCAGGAGATCTTCGAGGGCCTCAAGGCGTACCACCGCGCCGACGGCTCCGTCGGCCTGTTCCGGCCCGATGCCAACGCCCGCCGCTTCGCGCAGTCGGCGCAGCGCATGGCCATGGCGCCGCTGCCCGAGGACCTGTTCGTCGACTCCGTCCGGGAGCTGGTGAACATCGACCGCGCCTGGATCCCGACCAGCACCGAGGGCAGCCTCTACCTGCGCCCGTTCCAGTACGCCAGCGAGGTCTTCCTCGGCGTGCGCCCGGCCCGGGAGTACCTGTTCTGCGTGATCGCGTCGCCGGTCGGGCCGTACTTCGCGGGCGGGCTCAAGCCGGTCAGCATCTGGGTCTCCGACGACTACACCCGCGCGGCGCCCGGCGGCACCGGCGCGGCCAAGTGCGGCGGCAACTACGCCGCCTCGCTGCTGTCCCAGGCCCAGGCCGCCGACAACGGCTGCGACCAGGTCGTCTACCTCGACGCCGTCGAGCGTAAGTGGGTGGACGAGCTGGGCGGCATGAACGTCTTCTTCGTACGCGCGGACGGCTCGATGTTCACGCCCGAGCTGAACGGCTCGATCCTGCCCGGCATCACCCGCGACTCGGTCATCACGCTCGCCCGCGAGCAGGGCCGCCACGTCGAGGAGCGCCCGGTCAGCATCGACGAGTGGCGTGACGGCGCGCGCAGCGGCGAGATCGTGGAGACCTTCGCCTGCGGCACCGCCGCCGTGCTCACCCCCATCGGCACGGTGCGCGGCGTCGACGGCGAGTTCAAGCTCGGCGACGGCGGCACCGGCCCCGTCACCGCCGCCCTCCGGGAAACCCTCGTCGGCATCCAGTTCGGCCGTGTCCCCGACCCCCACAACTGGACCACCACCCTCTAAAGCAAAGGAAGGGCACCTTCTTAACGCTATGCGTTATAGAAGGTGCCCTTCTTAACGTCCGCCTATCTCACCTGCGGCTTGTGCCGCATAGCAGATCACCCGCCCTGACGGGGGTTATCCACAAGCGCTTGCCTGTCCACAGGAACACGTTGCGATCGATTGTCTCGCGACGAGCCGGCGGTGACGCTGCCGCACATGACTTCCGACGCAGCCGCCGTGCTGGACGAGACGGCATACACACAGCGCAGGCTGGTCACCCGCGCGCAGGTGCTTCAGGCCGGGTACAGCGACATGCTCATCTACCGCCGCATCCGCGAGGGACGCTGGCAGCGCGTGCTGACCGGGGTGTACTGCCTCGACGGCGGAACGCTGACCGACGAGCAGCGGCGGGTGGCGGCGGCGCTCTACGCCGGGCCGGACGCCCAGATCACCGGTCCTTCGGCGCTGGCCTGGTACGGCTTCCGTACCCTGCCGGCCTCGGATGAGATCCACCTGTCCGTGCCGCACGAGACGCGCTGCCGGTCCAACGGGTTCGCCGTGGTGAAGCGGGCGACGGCGATGGATCGCCAGGCCCGCCATACCGAGCTCTACCGTGTGGTCAGTCCCGCTCGGGCGGTCGTCGACACGTGCCGGGAGCTGCGTGAGCTGCGTAGGGTCCGGGCTGTCGTGGCCGAGGCGGTGCAGCGGTTCCGGGTGACGCCGCACGTGCTCGACGAGGAGGTCCGCCGGGCGGCGCGAAGCCGGACCGCAGTGGTGCGCAGGGCGCTGGACGAGATCGCGGGCGGTGCCCGTTCCGCTCCCGAGGCGCAGACGCGAGCGGTGCTGGAGGCCAGTTCGCTGCTCGCCGGCCGGATGCTGTGGAATCCGCAGCTGGCGCTGCCGGACGGGACTCGGCTGCCCACACCCGACGGCTATCTGCCGGACGTGGCGCTGGCGATCGAGGTCGATTCGCGGGAGTTCCACCTGAGCCCCGAGGACTGGGCGCGGTCACTGGAGCGGCACAACATCCTGGGGCGGCACGGCGTGCAGGTCCTGCACTTCACTCCCTCGTTCGTGGAGTGTCAGCCGGACGAGGTACGCCGGATCGTCGAGCAGGCTGCGAGGCTCAGGGAGGGGGTGGCGGCCGATGTCCGGGTGACATCGGACGGTGCTTCGCCGCTCTCCAGGGAAAGGCGTTAAGAAGGTGCCCTTCCTCTACGCATAGCGTTAAGAAGGTGCCCTTCCTTTAGCGGGTGGGGCGGTGGGTGCTGGTGGGGCGGGAGCCTGAGGGGCGGGAGCCGTGCGGGCGCGCGCCCGAGGGACGGGTGCCTGCCCAGCGAGCTGCGGCTGTCGATCGTATGACCCCGAATTGGGACTCGACGTGCGACAAGTGCCGTTCTAGGTTGTCAGGTGCCATGTCGGACCTCCTCGATACCTCTTTCAACGACCGCGCTGCCGGGCGGTCGCTGCCCGGCGCGTGCCGCCGGGTGGGGACGAGGGGTGATGGAGCCGCTGCTCAGACGGCTCGGCGCAGGGTCGGGGTGGGCTTGAGGCCGACCGGCCGGGTCAGCATCGGCGGGGCGAGGCGGCGGCGGGCGTTGACGGGCAGGTCCAGGAACGCGGCGTCGAGCGCGACCAGTGCCCGGACGAGTGCGAGCTGGAGTTCCTCCGGATCCGGCAGCCGCCAGTCGACCTGCTGCGGGGAGACCTGCCAGCGCACCGGGCCCTCGGGCAGCACGGTGGGCGGCGCCGGGATCCACGAGCCGAGCGAGTGCCGTACGACGTCGACCCGGTGGTCCAGCTCGGAGGCGAACGTGCCGCCGGCGCGCATCAGGAACGTCCAGCGGCCGGCGGCGGTGACCGCGACGGGCCCGCGTACGCGTCCCGCGGAGGTGGCCCGGCCCGGCCCGGTCGGCGGGCCGCAGACGGCCTGCCTGCCGAGCAGCGCGGGCACCTCGATCGCGTCGAAGACGTGGCCGGCGGGCAGCAGCACCGCGTGCGGGCGCTCGCTCCACCAGTCGTCGAGCTGCGCGGTGGCGGTGCTCGACCGCAGCTCCCAGTCGTCGAGCAGCGGGTGGCAGCTGGTGGCGAGGCAGTCGGGGCGGTCGCAGGCCATCCGGCGGCCGTTGAAGAACCCGCCCGGGGTGACCGCCCAGCCGTGGTCGGCGTACCGCTGCGCGGCGAGCCGCAGCCGGCGTCGCAACAGGACTCTGCCGAACGGCGCCTGTGGCCACCGCATGAGCCCGACCCCCTCTTCCGGGTTACCCCCACCGACGTCATTAGATCGACATCTGCTGTTGCCGTCACCAATGCCGAAGGTTGTCGTTACATCGACAACAGTCCAGTAGCAAACGCCTGAATGCATTGTCCAACTGCAACTTGCATCTGAAGATACGAGTGTCGGACCGGATATGGGCGCACAGACTGTGCGACTCGGTCAGACCGACCCGATGAGGGGAGGGCTGGGAGATGGACGAGCTGCCGATCGGCCGCCGGGTGTCGTACTGGCGCAACCGACGCAAGATGTCGCAGCAGGTCTTCGCCGACCGCCTGGGCAAATCGAAGAGCTGGGTGGACAAGGTCGAGCGCGGCGTGCGCCGGCTGGACAAGTTCTCCGTCGTGTACGAGATCGCCGACGTGCTCCAGCTCGACGTCCAGCTCCTGCTGGGCAAGGACCCGGAGCGCAGGCCCGACAGCGTGAACTGCATCGACCAGATCGAGGTCGCCGAGATCCGCTCCGCGCTGGAGCGCTACGACCAGATCAGCGCGTTCTTCTACGCCGCGCCCGAGCCGCCGCCGATCGCCGAGATGCGCAAGGCGGCCCTGCACGCCTGGCAGACCTGGGAGCACGGCCGGTACGGCGTGCTGGCCCGCGCGCTGCCCCGGCTGCTGCGCGACGCCCAGGCCGCCGACACCGCGTACGCCCACACCGACGACTCGCGCGAGGCCGCGCACCTGCTCGGGCAGGTCTACCAGCTGGCCTCCTCGGTGCTGCGCAAGCTCGGCGAGCTGGACCTGAGCTGGCTGGCCGCGGACCGCTCCATCGCCGTCTCGCAGCGGGCCGGTGACCAGCTGCTGGCCGGGGTGGCCACCACCCGGGTCGCGAACGCGCTGCGGGCGCTGGGCCGGCACCGGGCGGCGCTCGAGGTCAACGTCAACATCGCCAACCGGCTGTGCCCGACCGGCCCGGACACCACCGAGGACCGGCTGTCGGTGTACGGCTTCCTGCTGCTGCAGGGCGCGATGGCGGCCTCCTGTATCGGTGACAGCGCCACCATGCGGGACCTGCTGACCGGCGCCCAGGACGCGGCGGCCGGGCTGGGCGGCGACAAGAACCACTACTGGACCAGCTTCGGCCCGACGAACGTGCAGGTGCACCGGGCCGCGGCCGCGGTCGAGCTGGGCGAGGGCGGGCAGGCGATCGTCATCCACGAGAGCCTCGACCCGGCCGCGTTCAACGCGATGCTGCCGGAGCGCCGGGCCCATCACTACCTCGACATGGCGCGCGGCTTCGCCCAGGTGGGCGACGTGGAACGGGCCGGCGAGATGCTGCTGGAGGGCGACCTGCTGGCGCCCGCCGAGATCCGCTGCCGCCCGATCGCGCACGAGGTGCTCAGCGACGTCCTGCGCCGCACCCGCGGCACACCGTCGGCGTCGCTGGCGGAGCTGGCCGAGCAGATGGGCGTGGGCGTGTGACCGGCAGGCCGGTGCTGTACGCCCTGGCCTGCGGCTCGCCGGTGGCCCGTGACGTCGGGACGCTGGTGGCCCTCGCCCAGGAGCGCGGGTTCGACGTGTGCGTCGTGGTCACGCCGGACGGCCGTAAGTTCGTCGACGTGCCGTCGCTGGCGGCGCAGACCGGGCACCCGGTGCGCAGCACCTACAAGAACCCGGGCGACCCGGACGTGCTGCCCTCGCCGGACGTGCTGGTCGTGGCTCCGGCCACGGTGAACACCGTCAACAAGTGGGGTGCGGGCATCGCCGACACGCTCGCGCTGGGCCTGCTCGTGGAGAGCCAGGGCAAGGGCCTGCCGATCGTCGCGGTCCCGTACACCAACGACGCGATGGCGCGGCATCCCGCGTTCCAGGACAACATCACGCGCCTGCGCGGCTGGGGCATCGAGGTGCTGTACGGCGACGACGTGCTGAAACTGCACGCGCCGGGGGAGGGCGACGCCTACCGCCACGAGTTCCCGTGGGAACTGGCGGTGCAGGCCGCCGCACGGCTCTGCCCGCCTGACTAGTCTGATCGGGTGACCTGGACTGTCGCGTCGTTCACGCAGCTGCTGGAGGCCGAGTTCCCGCCCCGCTGGGCGGAGCCGTGGGACCGGGTGGGGCTGGTCACCGGCCGCCCCGAGCAGCCGGTGACCCGGGTGCTCGCGGTGGTGGACGTGCTGCCGCAGACCGTCGCGGAGGCGCTGGACACCGGCGCCGACCTGATCATCGCGCACCATCCGCTGCTGCTCAGCGGGGTGTCGTCGGTGGCCGCGACCACCTACCAGGGGCGCATCGTGCACGACCTGATCGGCAACGGGGTCGCGCTGTACGTCGCGCATACCAACGCCGACGTGGCCCGCCCCGGCGTGAGCGACGCCCTCGCCGACCTGCTCGGCCTGGTGGAGACCCGCCCGCTGCGGCCCACGGACGAGGGCCGCGGCTTCGGCCGCGTCGGGCGGCTGCCCGCGCCGCTCACCCTCGGCGAGTTCGCGCACCTCGCGGCGACCGCGCTGCCGGTGGGCAGCTGGGGCGTACGCGTCGCCGGCGACCCCGCCCGGACGGTGTCCACGGTCGCGGTGTGCGGCGGGTCCGGCGACGAGTTCATCCCCGACGCGGTGGCCGCCGGGGCCGACGTCTACCTGACCGGCGACCTCAAGCACCACCGCACCATCGACCTGGTCGCCTCCGGCGGGCCCGCGCTGGTCGACGCGGGTCACTACGCCACCGAGCGGCCGTGGCTGACACCGCTGGCCGCCTGGCTGCGGGCGCAGACGGGACTTGAGATCATCGTCTCCGACACGACCACCGATCCGTTCCGGTTCCACGCCTGCGCGACACTTGACCCTGTCGCCTGAGTGCGCCGCCCACCACGCAGACAACCGCAGAGAGAAGGAGTGCCGACGTGAAGGCCGACCCTAAGGACCAGCAGCGGTTGCTCGACCTGCAGGCCATCGACACGACGCTGCAGCAGCTGGCGCACCGCCGCAAGGTGCTGCCCGAGCTCGCCGAGCTGGACGTGCTGGGCAGGGCGATCGGCGTGCTCGAAGACGAGCGGGTGCGAGCCGAGGTCGAGGTCGACGACCTGGACCGCGACATCACCAAGCTGGAGCGCGAGGTCGACTCCGTACGCCAGCGGCGCGCCAAGGACCAGCAGCGGCTCGACGACGGGCGGCTGCCCGCGCGCGAGCTGACCGCCCTGGAGCACGAGATCACCTCGCTGACCCGGCGGCAGACCGAGCTGGAGGACGCCGAGCTGGAGCTGATGGAGAAGCGCGAGACGGCGCAGGGCAGGCTGGACGGCGTGGACGAGAAGATCTCCGTCGCACGCGAGAAGCGCATCGCCGCCGAGACCCGCCGCGACGAGGCGCTGACCGAGATCACCCGCGAGATCGAGTGGAAGCAGCAGGCCCGCCGCCCGCTCGCCGCCGACCTGCCGGGCGAGCTGGTCCAGCTGTACGAGAAGATCCGCGAGCAGTCCGGCGGCCTCGGTGCGGCGCTGGTGCAGCACGGCCGGTGCGGCGGCTGCCGCCTGGAGCTGTTCGGCGCCGACCGCAACCGGGTGAAGACGGCCCCGCCGGACGAGGTCGTGCGCTGCGAGGAGTGCCGCCGCATCATGATCCGCACTGCCGAGTCGGGCCTGTGACGGTCGTGCGGGTCATCATCGAGGCCGACGGGGGCGCCCGCGGCAACCCCGGCCCGGCCGGGTACGGCGCGGTCGTGCGCGATCCGGAGACCGGCGAGGTGCTCGCCGAGCGCAGCGCCGCACTGGGCGTGGCCACCAACAACGTCGCCGAGTACCGGGGGCTCATCGCCGGGCTGGAGGCCGCCGCCGAGCTGGGGGCGGCGCAGGTCGAGGCGCGCATGGACTCCAAGCTCGTGGTCGAGCAGATGTCCGGCCGCTGGCAGATCAAGCACCCGGGGCTGCGCCCGCTGGCCGCCGAGGTGGCCGCGCTGGTGCGCCGGTTCGACCGGGTGACGTACACGTGGATCCCGCGCGAGCGTAACCGCGCCGCCGACGCCCTGGCCAACGCGGCGATGGACGCGGCCGCGGCCACGGGCGGCGCCGGGGAGACCGTCATCGTCGCCACCATCACCGAGACGTCCGGCCCCGACCCCCTGTTCGACACGGCCGAGCCCGCCGCGAAGGCGCAGACCGCGGCCACGGGCCGCCCGGCGCGCGAGGACTGGGCGCCGCGCTCGTCCCCGGCGACGCGGCTGGTGCTGGTACGCCACGGCGAGACCGAGCTGACCGCCCAGAAGCGCTACTCCGGGCGCGGGGACGTGCCGCTGTCGGAGGTGGGGGAGCGGCAGGCCGCGCTGGCCGGGGTGCGCGTGGCCGGGCTGCGGCCCGACCGGGTGGTCAGCTCGCCGCTGAGCCGTTGCCGGGCCACCGCCGCGGCGGTCGCCGAGGCCGCCGGGGGCGTGCCGGTGAGCGTGGAGAAGGACCTGATCGAGTGCGACTTCGGCGCGTGGGAGGGGCTGACCTTCAGCGATGTGCGCGAGCGCTACCCGGCCGAGCTGGACGCGTGGCTGGGCTCGACGTCCGTCGCGCCGCCGAAGGGCGAGTCCTTCCAGCAGGTCGCCAAGCGGGTGCGCGGCGCGATGGGGCGGCTGCAGCAGGCGTACGAGGGGCAGACCGTGGCCGTCGTGTCGCACGTGTCGCCGATCAAGCTGATCCTGCGGGACGCGCTGGCAGCCGGGGACGCGTTCCTCTACCGGCTGCTGCTCGACCCGGCGGGCATCTCGATCGTGGACGTGTGGCCGGACGGCGGGGTGTCCGTGCGCACGGTGAACGACACGTCCCACCTGCTCGACGGCTGAGCGGCCGGCAGGGCCAGGCCACGTCGGAGCCCCGGCCCGCGCCTCCGACGGCGTTCCGGCCGGGCATCGGACGGCAGGATCCTCGTTCGAGCGTTAAGAAGGGCACCCTCCTCTACGTATAGCGTTAAGAGGGTGCCCTTCCTTTTCAGGCGAGGGTGAAGCGGACCAGGCGTTTGGTGGGGTCGGCCTGGGTGAGGCGGACCGTGACGCGATCGCCGGCGGTGAGGTCGCCGTCGCAGCGGGCGCGCACGGCGGGCTCGTCGAGGGCGACCGTGCCGCCGGGCTTGCCGTGGTTGGTGTCGAGGACCACGGCGGGGAAGGTCTCGCCGATACGGCCGGCCAGCACCGTGGCCTCGACCAGGTCCACCGCGCCCCGCTCGGCGGCGGAGGCGACCCGGTCCGTGCCAGACATGACGGCGGGCAGCTCCGGCAGCGCGGCGGCGGCCCAGGCGGGCACCTCCCGGCCCTCGTACAGGGCCAGGCAGACCTCGGTGACGTAGCGGTCGGCAAGCCGCCGCAGCGGGGCCGTGACATGTGCGTACGCGTCCGCGACGGCGCTGTGCAGCGGCTGCTGCGGCACCTCGCCCGCGAACGCCGTGTACCCGGCGCCGCGCAGCAGCTCGGCGGCCTCGTCGACGAACGCCGCCGCCTTGGGCTCGGCGGGATCGAGCGCGGCCAGCACCTGCCCAACCGTCGCGCCGTCCGGCCAGCTCACGCCCAGACCGCGGGCGGCGACGCGCAGCCGGTCGACCGCCTCGGGGTCCGGCGGGGGCATGGTGCGCAGCATGCCGATCTTCCCGGCGAGCATGATGCCCGCCGCGGCCCGGCCCGTGAGCAGCGAGATCTGCGCGTTCCACTCCTCGGCGGGCAGCGGTGCGCGCAGGCTCAGCCGCCAGCTGCCGTCGTGCGGCTCGATCTCCTGGTCGGGCATGGGCAGGTTGATCGCGCCGCGCTCCAGGCCCCGCGCGATGAGCAGCCGGCCCAGCTCGGGCAGCAGCGCGATCGCCTCGGTGAGCCGCCCGGCGTCCACATCGGCCTGCACACCCTCGTAGGCCAGCTTGGCGCGGCTGCGTACGCGGGCCCGCTCCAGGTGTACCGCGACGGTGTCACCCTCGGCGGAGACGTCGATGGTCCACACCACGGCGGCCCGGTCCACGCCGGGCAGCAGGCTCACCGCGCCCTCGCTGAGCACCGCCGGGTGCAGCGGCACCTTGCCGTCGGGCAGGTACACCGTCTGGCCGCGGCGCCAGGTCTCCGCCTCCAGTGGGCTGTCCGGGGCCACGTACGACGCGACGTCGGCGATCGCGTAGTGCACCCGGTAGCCGCCGCCGTCCCGGCGGAACAGGCACACGGCCTGGTCCAGGTCACGCGAGCCGGGCGGGTCGATGGTGACGAAGGGCAGGTCGGTGCGGTCGACGTCGGGCAGCTTGACCTCGACGGCGGCCGCCTCGGCCTGCGCCTGCGCCGCGGGCGGGAAGCCTTCCGGCAGTTCCAGCTCGCGGCGCAGGGCGGCGAAGTCGATGGCCTCGACGAGCAGTCGGCGGTATGCCATTGGTCATTCTTACCAGGCGCCCGCCTGCCACGGCGGGGCCCGTACGGACGCCTATCGGACCGACGACCGGACGGCCTTCTTCAGCGCCCTCTTGCGCATCGTCGCCTTGCGGGCGGGCGCGGACTTCGCCGCGGTCCGCCGGGCGGGCGAGGTGCTGCGTGCCATCACGGCCTTGCGCATCGGCGTGCTCCGGCGGGCCGTCGTGCTCTTGCGCGCGGTGGTGGTCTTGCGCACGGCGGACGTGGATCTGGCAGGCGACGCCTTCTTCGCGGCCGTCTTGCGGGCCGCGGTGGTCTTCCTGGCGCCGTTGCTCCGCGCGGCGGCGGTGGTCTTCTTGGCCGCCGTGGTCTTCTTCGCGGCGGTGGTCTTCTTCGCTGCCGTGGAGCTGCGCGCGGTGGTGGCCTTCTTCGCGGGCGCCTTCTTGGCGGTGGTCTTCCTCGCCGTGGTGGTCTTGCGGGCCGGTGCGGCCTTCTTCATCGGCGTGGTCTTCTTGGCCGTGGTCTTCTTAGCGGTCGTGCGCGCCGTGACCGTCTTCTTGGCGGCCGTCGACTTCTTGGCCGGCGAGGTCTTCTTCGCCGTGGTCTTGCGCGCCGGCGACGTCTTCTTCGCGGCCGCGGCCTTCTTCGCCGCGGCCGGCCGGCTCGGGGCCTTCTTGGCCACGGCCTTCTTGGCAGCGGCCTTCTTTGCTGGGGCCTTCTTCGCTGCGGCCTTGGCTACGGCCATCGCTCGTCCTCCTCACGGATCGCGTCCTGCCGGACAGGTCTCCGGCGGAACCGTGGAACGGCCGTGGTTGCGGTGCCAGTCCGCGCACTGCTGCTCCAGACATCACTGTGCGCCGCAAAAGGAACATGTGCTGGCGAAATCCGTAAAAAAGTCAAATTCCTACGACCGCCGATGTGACCACTCCACAGTGCACGTATCGCGGCATCCCTTACTCCACCACCCGTTCCGGCACTCCCCACCCGTGTCCGCCGAGGAGCCGCGGGCGCCCGGCCGTGGTGCGGTTTCGGGGAAAGTGCAGCAATGAGCGGCTCGTTGCCTGCACTTTCCCCGAAACCGCACCCCGATGAGGGCGCGTCACGCGGGGCGGTAGGTGGCGCCGTGGGGGTCGGCGCAGTGGGCGGTGGAGATGGCGGCGGGGGTCTCGTGCTCGTCGGTGTGGTCGACCTGGAGGGTGGTGTGGTCGATGTGGTGGCGCTCATGGAGGAGGTGTTCGACGGCGCGGCGTACGGCGTGGCAGTCGCCGCCGGGCTGGACCAGGATGTGCGCCGACAGCGCCGGATAGCTCGACGTCACCTGCCATACGTGCAGGTCGTGGACCTCGACGACGCCCGGCGTGCAGGCCAGCTCGGCGCCCAGCGCGTCGGGGTCCACGCCCGCGGGCGCGGCCTCCAGCAGGATCCGGCCGGACGCGCCGAGCAGGCTCACCCCCGCCTTCACCATCAGCGCCACCACGATCAGCGAGGCGATGCCGTCGGCGCGGTCGAAACCGGTCAGCAGCACCACCAGACCGGCCACCGCGGTCGCGATGAACGCGAACAGGTCGTTGAGGATGTGCTGGAACGCCCCCTCGACGTTGAGGTTGGTGCGGTTGGCGCGGGACAGGCACCAGGTCGCGGCGAGGTTGACCGCGATGCCCGCCAGCGCGGTGAACAGCACCGCGCCGCCCGCGACGGCCTCGGGATGCAGCAGCCGCCGCACCGACTCGTACCCCAGCCAGGCCGCGAGCAGCAGCAGCGTGATGCCGTTCGCCTGCGCCGACAGGATCTCGGCCCGTTTCAGCCCGAACGTGTACCCGCCCCGGGGCGGCCGCGCCGCCAGCCGCATCGCGATCAGCGCCAGCACGATCGCGGCCGCGTCGGTGAGCATGTGCGCGGCGTCCGACAGCAGCGCCAGCGAGCCGGCCAGCACGCCCACCACGACCTCGACGCCCATGAAGCCGAGGATCAGCGCCAGCGCGATGCTCAGCCAGCGGCGGTCCGCGTCCGCGCTCACCCCGTGCCCGTGCGCATGGCCGTGCCCGGGGGAGTGACCGTGCCCGGATGAGTGGTCGTGCGCGTGTCCGGTGCCCATTCAGCGCACCTCCTCGGCGTACCCGCGAGCGGCGGCAGCCAGCAGCACCCGTCGATCGTACAGCGCGGTCAGGTCCTAGCCGACCAGCACCTTCACGACCGCCTCGCCCGCGTCGGCGGCCCGGCGGTAGAACGCCGCCAGCGCCCGCGCGTGCCCGGCCAGGTGGGCGGCGCGCCGCTCGTCCCACGGGTGCGGCGAGTAACCGCGCAGCACCGCGGCCAGCTCCGCCTCGCGCCGCGCGATCCACACCGCGGGCTCGGCGCCGTCCAGGTACGCCGCGACGGCGCGCACCTCGTCCGGCGCGAGCAGCCCGATCTCCTCGTCGGTGGCGGGATCGACCGGATACCAGCCGCCGCCGGACACCACCAGGCTCGCGGCGTGCTCGCCGGGCGTGGCACCGCCCGCGAACAGCACCTCCAGCAGCAGGTAGTCCTCGGCCACGGCCACCACGGAGCCCTCGGCCAGCGCCGCCTCGTAGCCCTCGGCGCCGTACACCGGCACCTGCTCGAACAGGCTGCGCTGCGCCTTCGCGAAGTCGTCCGCGGGCACCCGGTGCCAGTACATGTCCACGCCGGTCACGTCAGACCTTCGCCTTCGCCTGGCTCTGCGTGCGCTGCGCCGGGGTCTTCGGCTTCTCGCCGCCGCTGCCCCACTTGTCGGAGTCGAAGCGGAACCAGCCGCCCTTGACGTCCCGGCCGCTGCCCAGCGCCAGCACCGCACGGATCTTCGCGGTCTGCTTGCCGTACACCTTCAGCAGCTCGGCGACGTCGGTGACCGGCACCGTCCACGTCGCCGAATGGTGACCCTCCACCTTGTACGGCAGATCGGGGCCCTTGCGGCTCTGCCCGCCCACCATGTGCCGGCCGCGCAGGCCCTTCACCTCGAACTCGCAGGTCACCACCTGCACCGCGCCCAGCGTCCCGTTCGTCAGGGTGGTGGCGATCAGGAACTCCTTGCTGTCGCCGGGCCCGAAGTTGTTGATGTGGTAGAGCCGCGCGCTCGGGCGCACCCGCGTGCGCCGGTAACCGGCAAGCGCCACCACCAGACTGGCCAGGGCGATCAGGACACCGGCGAGCGCGAGCATCCGGGCAGGGGTATCGGACACGGGGTGACTATGGCACAGAACCGGGCGCATGAGTAACCGGTGTACGCCGTGCTGTGGACAGCCGCCGCCTCGTTGAGCGGGCATGGGACTGGACATTCCGGCATCGCGCCTGCTGCGCCTGCTGCTCTGGTGCGTGGCCGCGATCCACCTGCTCAGCCTCGGGTTCACGATCGTGTACCACGGCTTCGGCGTGTACGACCTGATCCCGTACTGGGGAAGGATCGTCAAGTTCTTCTACGTCGACAAGGAGCAGAACCTGCCGACCTGGTTCTCCAGCGGGATCCTGTTCCTGGCCGCGCTGCTGCTGTGGCGCACCGGCGCAGCCGCCGCGGCCTCGGGCGGCCGCCACCGGTGGCACTGGCGGGTGCTCGCGGGCGTCTTCACCGTGCTGTCGCTGGACGAGTTCTCACAGTTCCACGAGCTGGGCGCGCAGGCCGACGTGCTCGACGGCAAGGCGTCCTACCTGTCCTGGCTCGTCCTCGCCGCCCCAGTGGTCGTCGTGCTAGGCCTGGCCTACCTGCGCCTGCTGCTCAGCCTGCCGCCGCGCATCCGCTGGCTGCTGCTCGCCTCCGCCGCCCTCTACCTCGGCGGCGCCGCCGGGATCGAGGTCCTCGGCGCCTTCACCGGCCGCGAGAACATCGGCTTCACCCCCGGCTGGGCCTCCATGGGCTACGTCCTCGCCGCCTCCGCCGAAGAACTCTGCGAAATGCTCGGCGTCACCCTCTTCATCTACACCCTCGCCACAAACCTAGAAAGGAAGGGCACCTTCTTAACGGAATACGTAGAGGAAGGGCACCTTCTTAACCCTCGGGCGGCCGAGTCCCCCGGGGGTCGGGGGCGGCGGGTGCCGTTGCCGGTGCGGCGGCAGGAAAGTGGCCGTTCCGCACCGTCTCCGGCGCGCAGCCACCGCTGATCCCCGCGGCTTTCGCTGATCGGGTGCCGGCCGCCCGCGAGGTCAGGCGCGCCGGAGCGGCCCACCGCGGGTCCGGCCCCGCCCAGTGTCCCGGCGCTCAGCCGATCCGGACCGGGGACGAGCACGTCGCGAACGTCAGCGCCGCGCCGCCCGCCGCCGGGCCGGTGCACGTCTCGCGGAACATGGTCCCGCTGCCGAAGCCGTCCTCCCTGGCATCCGTGACCACCTCGACCCTGCCGTCCGGCAGCGCTGTGTACGCGTACCGGATCGGGTCGCCCTCGACGGTCGGCCGGGTCACCTTCAGCACGGCGGGGCGCTTGTCCCGTACCGCGTCCAGGAAGCAGGCGGTCGTCTCGGCCGACACCTCGCCGCCCTGGAGCAGCACGACATCGCCGCAGTCCGTGGGCTCGGCGGGCGCGGCCGGGGCGACGGCGGAGGGCCGCGGCGCGGCTGCCGTCGCGGTGGCGGCAGGACGGGCCGGCGAATCCGCCGAACAGGCCGCCTGCGCGAGCACGATCGGCAGCAACGCCACGAGCAGCAGTCTGCGCAGCGGCATCAGGAACCTCCCGTGGTCGAACATCCCGTACCTAGGACAGGCCACGGCCGGGATCCGTTCCCGGCGCTCGATCCGGATCGCACCGCCCGTAGGCCAACGGGGCATCGGCGGGTCGACAGGCCACCGAGAGCGACGGTAACGTCCGCCATTCATCAGCAGGGAGGGCGGTGGGCGTGGACTCGTCGACGAAGATCGTGATCGGCGTGGTCGGCGGGGTGGTGCTCGGCGTCGTCACCTGCGCCATCGTCGGAGTCAGTTACTTCGTCGGTATCCGCCAGGAGAATCCGCCGCTCCCGGCCCCGGCGGTCGAGCAGTCGAGCGCGGTAGGTGCTCTCGCCGTCGGGGACTGCGTCAAGCAGGCCGGGGCGGACGCCGCTCCGGCCGACTGCGCGGAGCAGGGCGCATACCGGATCGTGAAGATCGGCGCCTCGGTGATCGACTGTCCGGATGCCGGGCAGCCCCATGTCTTCCTCGGCGGCAAGGTGCTGTGCCTGGCTCCGGCCGCTCCGTGACAGCCGCGCGAGACGGCCGGTCCCGGGACGGGCGCGGTGTGGGCTAGGGGTGCAGGACGTAGCGGTGCACGTCGACGGGGCTGCCGTCCGGGGCGATCCAGGCCGCGACCGTGGTGCCCGTACGCCGCCAGCCGGTGCGCTCGTACAGCCTGATCGCGGCCCCGGCATGGGCGGTCACGTCCAGCATCAGCGGCAGGTCCCGGTCACGGGCCCAGGTGACGGCCGTGTCGAGCAGCGCCGCGGCCACTCCGGCGCCCTGCGCGGCGGGCGAGACGAACAGGCGGCTGATGTTGTGGCCGTGGGCGGGACTGTCCCGCAGCAGCACCTGGCCCACGACCTGCTCGCCGAGGACGGCGACCCAGCCCTGCTCGATGTCGGCAGGGGTCAGCCAGGCGACGGGATCAGCGGGCCAGCGGGTCGGGTAGCCCGCGCCGGAGGCGTGTACGGCAGCCAGCGCTTCGACGCAGGCGGGCAGGTCGGACACCTCTCGGGTGCGGACGACCAGGGGGTGCGAAGCGGACACGCCGCCGATCATGCCACGGCGTCCGGAACGGGTGCGGCAGTCGCCCAGAGCCGGTACAGGGGACGGACGAGTCGGCCTGTACGCCGGATTCTGTGCCCCGCGCTCGCGCGCGGGCGGCGGTCATCCATCTAGGCCTGCCGTCGCCGGCAGGCTCGAGCAACCTACCCGCGGACATCGGGCGGGCCGCCCTCGATCGTCCGCGCGGCCTCCTGCCCGCCGAGGCGGGTCGAGCGGCCTTTCTTGGTCTTGCTCCGGGTGGGGTTTACCGAGCCACCCCGGTCACCCGGGGTGCTGGTGAGCTCTTACCTCACCGTTTCACCCTTACCCGCCGCTCCGAAGAGCCGCGGGCGGTCTGTTCTCTGTGGCACTTTCCCGCGGGTCGCCCCGGGTTGCCGTTAGCAACCACCCTGCCCTGTGGAGTCCGGACGTTCCTCGGCACCAGCGGTTTCCCGTGGTGACGCGACCGCCCGGCCGACTCGTCCGTCGCGTTGACCATGATACGGCTTCCGCGCGGAGCGCTTGCCACCGCGCGGGCTGGGGAGGGTTGATCGCGAGTTCGTGTCACAACCTGCGGTTGGAGCGCACTTCGTGACACGAACCAGCGATCAACCCCGAAACCCGGCCACCCGCTAGCCTCGCGTGGGATGGATGTAGGGATGCTGGGCCTGCTGGCGGGCGCCGGGGTGGTGGCCGGGGGTGTGAACGCGGTGGCCGGGGGCGGCTCGCTGCTGATGCTGCCCGCCCTGCTGGCGCTGGGCGTGCCGCCGATCCAGGCGACGGTCACCAACTCGATCTCCGTGACCGGCGGCTACTCCGCGAGCGTGCTGGGCACCCGCCAAGACCTGCAAGACCAGGGGGTACGCCTGCGCGTGCTCGCCCCGACCGTGGTGGCGGGGGCCATCACCGGCTGTGTGCTGCTGCTGCACACGCCACCCGGCGTCTTCGCCAAGGTCATGCCCCTGCTGGTGCTGGCGGCGTCGCTGTTGCTGGCGTTCCAGGAGCGGGTGGTGCGCCTGGTGGGGGAGCCGCACGGCCAGCCCGCCTGGCTGCGGTACCTGCTGCTGTTCGGGGTCGGCGTCTACGGCGGCTACTTCAACTCGGTGCTGGGCGTCATCCTGATCGCCGTGCTGGGCGTGGTCCTCGTGGAGACCATGAACCGCGTGGTGGCGCTGAAGAACGCCCTCCAGCTCGCCGTGGGCGTGGTCGCCACGACGGCGTACACCCTGTTCGGGCCGGTCTTCTGGCCGGCGGTGGCGGTGCTGGTGCCCGCGACGCTGCTGGGCGGGTTCGCCGGGGCGCGGCTGGGGCGGCGGCTGCCGGCCCGGACGCTGCGCGCGGTCATCGTGGGCTTCGGGGTGGCCGTGGCGGGCGTGCTGTTCGTGCGAGCCATGTCATAGCGCGCTGAACGCTCGTTCGGTGCGAGGATCGGGCGTATGGCTTTGGATCTCGCTTCCCTTCCCGACGTCAGCGGGCTGACGGTCGGCATTCTCGGCGGCACCGGCGATCAGGGCCGCGGCCTGGCATACCGGCTGGCCCTGGCCGGGCAGCAGGTGCTGATCGGCTCGCGCAGCGCCGAGCGGGCGCAGGCGGCGGCGCAGGAGCTGGGGCAGCTGTCCGGCGGGAACGTGGGCGGCGGCGAGAACGCCGACGTCGCGGCGCGCTCGGACGTGCTGATCGTCGCGGTGCCGTACGCCGGGCACGCCGCCACCCTCGCCGACCTGGCCGAGGTGCTGGTCGGCAAGATCGTGGTGGACTGCGTGAACCCGCTCGGCTTCGACAAGCAGGGCCCGTACGCCCTCAAGGTCGACGAGGGCAGCGCCGCCCAGCAGGCCGAGGTGCTGCTGCCCGGTGCCCGGGTGACCGCGGCGTTCCACCACGTCAGCGCGGAGCTGCTGGCCGACCCGGCGGTGACGTCGATGGAGCTGGACATCCTGGTGCTCGGCGACGACCGCGAGGCCGTGGCCGTGGTCCAGGCGCTGGCGGGCCGCATCCCCGGCATGCGCGGCGTGCACGCGGGCCGCCTGCGCAACGCCGGCCAGGTCGAAGCCCTCACGGCCAACCTGATCGCCATGAACAAGCGCTACAAGGCTCACTCCGGCCTCCGCGTCACCGACGTCTGAGAGACGTTAAGAAGGGCACCTTCTTTTACGCATAGCGTTAAGAAGGTGCCCTTCCTTTTCAGAAGGTGTGGGTGGCGGTGGGGAAGGTGCCTTCGCGGACCTCGGCGGCGTAGGCGGTGGCCGCCTCGGACAGGACCGTGTGCAGGTCGGCGTACTTCTTGACGAAGCGGGGGGTGGGGCCGGCGGAGGCGGGGCGCAGGCCGGCCATGTCCTGCCAGACGAGGACCTGGGCGTCGGTGTCGGGGCCCGCGCCGATGCCGATGGTGGGCACCGGCAGCTCGGCGGTGACCTGCTTGGCGACGTCGCCGGGGACCATCTCCAGGACGACGGAGAACGCGCCCGCCTCGACGGCCTCGCGGGCCTGCTGGAGCACGGTGGCGGCCGCGTCCTCGCCGCGGCCCTGCACCCGGTAGCCGCCGAGCTGGTGCTCGGACTGCGGGGTGAAGCCCAGGTGCGCCATGACGGGGATGCCCGCGCCGGTGATCGCGGCGATCTGCTCGGGGCGGTGGCCCTCCAGCTTCACCGCGTGGCAGCGGGCCTCCTTCATGAAGCGGACCGCGGTGCGCAGCGCCTGCACCGGGCCCTCCTCGTACGTGCCGAAGGGCAGGTCGCCGACGATCAGGGCGCGCTTGGTGGCGCCGACCACGGCGCGGACCAGGGGGAGCATCTCCTCGACGGTGACCGGCAGGGTCGACTCGTAGCCGAACACGTTGTTGGCGGCCGAGTCGCCGACGAGCAGCACGGGGATGCCCGCCTCGTCGAAGATCTGGGCCGTGTACTGGTCGTACGAGGTGAGCATGGCCCACTTCTCGCCACGCTCCTTGGCCAGCTGCAGGTGGCGGGTGCGCACCCGCGTGCCGGCCGGCCCGCCGTAGAGGGAGGGCACACTGTCGGACATCGCTGTCTCCTCTCTCCTCGAAGCCGCGAACGCGGTCCCCGGGATCTGAGGACGATGTTTCCACCTGTTGAACACCCGATGTCAGGGTTCAGTGGAGTAATTCACTGAGCGCCCGGGTCAGCTCTCCCGCCAGCGGTTGGTGATCGGCATGCGGCGGTCGCGGCCGAACGACTTGAACGAGATCTTGGTGCCGGGCGCGGACTGGCGCCGCTTGTACTCGGCGCCGTCGATCAGGCGCAGCACCCGGTCCACCAGCGCCGGATCGTGGCCCTCGGCGACCAGCTCGGCGCGGCCCTTGTCGCCGTCCACGTAGCCCATGATGATCGGGTCGAGCGTGTCGTACTCGGGCAGCGAGTCGGTGTCCAGTTGGCCGGGGCGCAGCTCGGCGCTCGGCGGCTTGGTGATGGAGTTCTCCGGGATCACCTCGCCGACGGTGTTGCGCCAGTTGGCCAGCTTCCACACCAGCGTCTTCGGCACGTCCTTGAGCGGGTTGAACGCGCCGACCGAGTCGCCGTAGAGGGTCGAGTAGCCCACGGCCAGCTCGCTCTTGTTGCCGGTGGTGAGCACCAGGTGGCCCTCCTGGTTGGACAGCGCCATCAGGATCACCGCGCGGACGCGGGCCTGCAGGTTCTCCACGGCCAGGCCGGACAGGTTCAGGTTGGACAGGAAGCCGTCGACCATCTGCTGGATCGGCTCGATGCGGTAGTCCAGGCCGGTGAGCCGGGCCAGGTCGGCGGCGTCGTCGCGGGAGTGCTGCGACGAGTGGCCGCTGGGCATCGAGACGCCGACCACGTGCTCGGCGCCGAGCGCGTCCACCGCGATCGCGGCCACCACCGACGAGTCGATGCCGCCCGACAGGCCCAGCAGCACCGACTTGGCGCCGTTCTTGCGCACGTAGTCGCGCAGGCCGAGCACGAGCGCGTTCCACACCTCGGCCTCGTCGCCCAGGCGCGGGGCGATGCCGGCGTCGGCGGCCGGGCCCTGCGGCGCGGCCCACGAGGTGGGCAGCAGCACCCGCTCGACGCGCATCGCGCCGAGGTGGCCGTCGGGGGCGTCCGGGTCGGCCTCCGGCAGCGGCAGGTCGTGCACCATGAGCGCCTGGTGGAACTGGGGGCCGCGGGCCAGCAGCGTGCCGTCGGCCGCCACGATGATCGAGTCGCCGTCGAAGGTCAGCTCGTCCTGGCCGCCGATCATGTTGACGTACGCCACGGCCGCGCCGGCCTCCTGCGCCCGCCGCGCCACCAGCGGCAGCCGCACGTCGTCCTTGTTCAGCTCGTACGGCGAGCCGTTGATGTTGACCACGAGCCCGACCCGGGCCGACGCGGCGACCGCGAACGGCCCGCCCGCCTGCCAGATGTCCTCGCACACGGTCAGCGCCAGGTCGGCCTGGCTGCCGTCGGCCCACACCGCCCGCACCACGGTCAGCGTGTCGCCGGGCACGAAGTAGCGGTCCTCGTCGAAGACGCCGTAGTTGGGCAGGTGGTGCTTGTGGTAGCGGGCCGCGACCACACCGCGGTGCAGCAGCGCCAGCGAGTCGCGCGGGCCGACCGGGGAGGTGCTGTCCGCGCCGAGCCGCGCCGGGCCGTCGGCGTCGAGGTAGCCCACGATGACCGCGGTCTCGCCCAGCCCGTCGGCGTGCAGGTCCGCGGCGAGGCGGGTCAGCGCCCGCTGCGAGGCCTCGACGAAGGACTGCCGGAACACCAGGTCCTCGACCGGGTAGCCGGTCAGCATCATCTCGGGGAAGGCGACGACGTGCGCGCCCGCCTCGGCGCCCCGCGCCGCCCACTCACGGATGAGCGCGCTGTTGCCGGCGAGGTCGCCGACGGTGGGATTGACCTGGGCGAGAGCGAGACGCAGCGTGGCGGTCATAGCCACATCTTCCCGCACACCCCCGCCCCCGCGTGCCACCCACACCCCGTGTGCCCCACCACACCCCCCATGATCGTCCGACTTGCCAGGCAGATGGGCGAAAGCGGCCTCAAGATACGCCCGAGTGCCAGGCAAGTCGGAGGATCATGACGCCCGGCGGCGCGGGCCGCGGGCCGCGGGGCGGGGGCGGGGACTGGGGCGGGTGGTCAGGGCTGGGGGGCGCCGAGGGTGATGGGGAGGAGTTTGCGGGCGGCCTGTTCGAGCAGGCCGGTGAAGCGGGTGAGGTCGGCTACGGCGCCGGTGGGCTCGCCGGAGTCCATCTCGCGCAGGCCGGACAGGACCCCGCCGACGCGGCCCAGCGCCAGGTAGCCGGTCATGGTCTTGGCCTTGCCGGTGAGCGTGAAGCGGACCGCGTACGCGTCGCCCTCCAGCTTCAGCAGCTCGGCGGGCAGGCTGTCGCGCGGCACGTCGTCGACGCGGACGCGCACCGCCGTGCCGTCGTCCAGCACCGCGTTGAAGTCGCGGCAGCGCTGCCCCAGGCGGCGCAGCTCGCCGAGCGTGGTCGCGGCGCCGTCCCCGGTGAAGGTGGCCAGCACCTGGGTGATCAGTGTCGGGCCGCGGTGCTTGGAGACCGCCTGGGCGCTGGGCTCGAGCGCGCCCTTCGGGTGGGTGGAGACGGTGGCCGCCGCGGTGCGGATCAGCTCGTCGGGGGCGCTGAGCAGGGCTGCGCAGCGCTCCTGCTTGGGCGGTTTCGGCTTGGGCGAGGCGGCCGGCGGCTGCGGGGCGTAGCTCGCGGGCAGGTCGATCGGGGCCAGCAGGGCCGCCTGCAGCTCCGGCTGGCTCGCCGTGATGGTGTCCGTCTGGCGTACACCGGCGGCCTGTCCCTGCTTCTGGCGATGCGAGGCGCCCAGCACCCCGGCCAGCGTGAGCGCGGTGATCAGCAGACCGCCGAGGGCGACGCCCCCGGCGATCGTGCGGTGCCGGACGGGGAACAAACGGTCCAGGCGGTTCATGGGCGCTCCTCGCGCGAGCTTGTTACTGCCCCGTCCAACGGGGTGAAGGGCGTCGAAGTTGCGGGATCACCGTGGCCCGGCGTAGAGCTGAGGTATGGCGTAACGTGCCCGTAATGAGGCCGCGCCAGACTGGCCCGGAGATCTCGTCCGAGAGAGGCATGCCGTGGATCGTCAGCAGGAGTTCGTGCTGCGCACGCTTGAGGAGCGCGACATCCGGTTCGTGCGCCTCTGGTTCACCGATGTGCTCGGCACCCTGAAGTCGGTCAGCGTCGCCCCGGCCGAGCTGGAGTCGGCGTTCGAGGAGGGCATCGGCTTCGACGGCTCGGCCATCGAGGGCTTCGCGCGGGTCTACGAGTCCGACATGATCGCGATGCCGGACCCGACCACCTTCCAGGTGTTCCCGTTCGAGGGCGGCGGCTCCGGGGAGAGCGCGCGGATGTTCTGCGACATCCTCATGCCCGACGGCACGCCGAGCTGGGCCGACCCGCGCCACGTGCTGCGCCGCGCGCTGTCGAAGGCCGCGGACAAGGGCTTCACCTTCTACACCCACCCCGAGGTCGAGTTCTTCCTGCTCGCCGACGCGCCCGCGGACGGCGGCGTGCCGACCCCGGTGGACGCGGGCGGCTACTTCGACCACACCACGCACGCCATCGCCCGCGACTTCCGCCGCCAGGCGGTGCTGGCGCTGGAGCGCATCGGCATCTCGGTGGAGTTCAGCCACCACGAGGTCGCCCCCGGCCAGCAGGAGATCGACCTGCGGTACGCGGACGCGCTGACCACCGCCGACAACATCATGACCTTCCGGCACGTGATGCGGGAGGTGGCGCTGTCGCACGGGGTGCGGGCCACGTTCATGCCCAAGCCGTTCACCGACCAGCCGGGCAGCGGCATGCACACGCACCTGTCGCTGTTCGAGGGCGAGCGCAACGCCTTCCACGACCCGGCCGACCCGCACAAGCTGTCCAAGACCGCGAAGGCGTTCATCGCGGGCGTGCTGACCCACGCGCGCGAGTTCACCGCGGTCACCAACCAGTGGGTGAACTCCTACAAGCGCCTGTTCCCGCAGACCCTCCCGGACCAGATCACCGAGGCTCCGGCGTACGTCTGCTGGGGCCACCTGAACCGTTCCGCGCTGGTGCGGGTGCCCGCGTACGGCAAGCCGAACTCGGCCCGGGTCGAGGTCCGCTCGCTCGACTCCGCCTGCAACCCGTACCTGGCCTTCGCCGTGCTGCTGGGCGCGGGCCTGAAGGGCATCGAGGAGGGCTACGAGCTGCCCCCGGGCGCCGAGGACGACGTGTGGGCGCTGTCCAGCGCCGAGCGCCGCGCGATGGGCTACGCCAGCCTCCCGGAGAACCTGTCCGAGGCGATCGACGTCATGGCCGGCTCGGAGCTGGTCGCCGACGTGCTCGGCGAGCACGTGTTCGACTTCTTCCTGCGCAACAAGCGCGCGGAGTGGGAGGAGTACCGGCGCGAGGTGACGCCGTTCGAGCGCCGCAAGTACCTGGGTGCGCTGTAGGCCACCTGCTGATCCCTGTGCGGCGGGCCCCCTTGCGGGGGTCCGCTAGCCTGCCCCACGACGTCTGACCTAGTGGAGGCAGTTTCATGTTGCAGGATCTGATCACGGGCGCGTGGCAGAGCGTGGTCTTCGGGGTGGCCGGCGTCAGCCTGATGGCCGTCGGCTTCATCGTGGTGGACCTGCTCACGCCGGGCCGCCTGCGCGAGCTCATCTGGCACCAGCGCAGCAGCAACGCTGCCCTGCTGCTGGCCGCGAACCAGCTCGGCATCGCGCTGATCGTGTTCACCGCGATCTTCACCAGCTACGAGGACTTCGGCAAGGGCCTGGCCTCGACGGTGGTCTTCGGCGTGCTCGGCATCGCCCTGATGGCCCTGGCCTTCTTCGTCCTCGACTGGCTGACCCCCGGCCGCCTCGGCGAGATGATCGCCGAGGTCGAGCCCCACCCCGCCGCCAAGGTCGTCGCCGCCACCCACTTCGGCGCCGCCCTCATCGTCTGCGCCTGCATCGCCTGACCGCCCCCTCTCCCGCGCCTCTCTCTCCCGCGCCGATCTTGCGCGAACTGTGGGGACGACACGCCTGAAACGGGCGAATGCCTAACAGTTCGCGCAAGATCGACTTGATCATGCACGCCGGCACCGGAGCGCCACGGTGCCGCGCGAGGGTGGCGTCGGGGAGTGAGATCGGCGGGGATCAGGGGGCGGGGAGGGTGAGCAGTGCGTCGCAGTGGGCGGTGAGCGCGGCGCGTAGCGGGGCGGCGCGGGTGGCGAAGTCACGCTGCTGGGCGGCGTAGTCGGCGCGGCCCTCGGGGGTCTCGATGCGCACCGGGGGGAAGCCCAGGGCATCGAGGTCGTACGGGCTGGCGCGCATGTCCAGCACCCGGATCTCGCGGGACAGGGCGAAACAGGCCGTGACCAGCTCGCTGGGCACCAGCGGGGACAGCTTGTACGCCCACTTGTAGAGGTCCATGTTGGCGTGCAGGCAGCCGGGCTGCTCCAGGACCGGCTGCAGCTCCCGCGACGGCTGGTGCACGTTGAGCGGACGGGCGGGCGCGGTGAAGAAGCGGAACGCGTCGAAGTGGGTGCAGCGTACCCCCCGGTCTTCGACGACCTCGGCGGTCGCGGCGGGGGACAGCCGCAGCGGCCAGGCGTTGTGCCGCACCTCCTGCTGGGTCTGCCGGTAGACCATGGCCCACTCGTGCATGCCGAAGCAGCCCAGCTGAGCGGGGCGCGACGCGGTCGCGGCCAGCAGGTCGCGGATCCAGCGCACGGCCTCGGCGCGCTTGGCGAGCAGGGTCGGGTCCAGCAGCACGCCGCCGTCGGCGGCGACGTAGTCGCGGGCGGGCTCGCCGTCGATCAGCAGCACCCCCGCGCCGGGGTGCCAGCGCCGCAGCTGGGCCGGGCGATGCGAGTAGTAGGTGAACAGGAAGTCGTGTACCGGGTGCTTGACGCCGTCGCGGCGCCGGGCCAGGTGCGTGGCCAGCCAGCCGTCGACGAGCTGCTCGTGCGCCTGCCGCCGGGCACGCCACACCGCCGGGTCCAGGACCTCGGTGATGGCGGTGGCGGCGGTCACCCGGCAAGGGTAGCCGCGGCGTGCGCCCCAACCGGGCGGGCGGTGTCGGCCGTGGAGCGAGCCGGGTCACACCGGGGCGGCGCGTAAGTTGGAGCGCAGAATCAATCAACTGAGCTTCGGCTGGGGGCTGTGGTGCGCATCGCACGTTTCGTTCATCCGGGTGGCATGTCGTTCGGCGTCGTGGAGGGCGACCCGGAGGCCGGCTCGCAGGCGCTGACGGTGCGCGCGATCAACGGGCACCCGTTCGGTGAGCTGGACTACACCGAGCAGCGGTTCGCGCTGGCCGACGTACGCCTGCTGTCGCCGATCCTGCCCAGCAAGGTGATCGGGGTGGGCCGCAACTACGCCGAGCACGGCGCGGAGGTGCCCAAGGAGCCGCTGCTCTTCCTCAAGCCGTCCACTTCGGTGATCGGCCCGCACGACATCATCCGGCTGCCCGAGCAGTCGCACCAGGTCGAGCACGAGGCCGAGCTGGCCGTGGTGATCGGCGCCACCGGCGCGCGCCGGGTGGACCGGGCCGCGGCGGAGAAGGCGATCTTCGGGTACACCTGCGCGAACGACGTCACCGCACGGGATCTGCAGCGCAGCGACGGCCAGTGGACCCGGGCCAAGGGCTTCGACTCGTTCTGCCCGCTGGGGCCGTGGATCGACACGGCGGCCGACGTCTCCGACGTCGAGGTGCGCTGCGAGGTCAACGAGGAGGTGCGCCAGCTCGGCCGCACCTCGCAGATGGTGTTCGACGTGCCCTCGCTGGTGTCGTACGTGTCCCACGTCATGACGCTGCTGCCGGGCGACGTCATCCTCACCGGCACCCCGGCGGGCGTGTCCCCGCTGGCCGCGAAAGACGTGGTGAGCGTGCGGATCCAGGGGCTGGGCGAGCTGCGCAACCCGGTCGCGGCGCGCTAGCGGATACCGATTTGGCGCTGCCGGGGCCGTCAGGTAAAGTTCATCCCCGGCAGCGGAAACGGTGCCGATGGGGTATGGGGTAATTGGCAGCCCAACTGATTCTGGTTCAGTTAGTCTAGGTTCGAGTCCTGGTACCCCAGCAACCAAGCCTGAACGGGTGAGAGCCCGATTAGCGCGAGGCTGCTGGACCTGCTAAAGTTCAGCAGGCCGCCGAGCTGAGAGATCAGCAAGGCGGTCGAAAACTGAAGAAGAGATGTTCTCCGGAACGTCGACCTGGCCCCGTCGTCTAGCGGCCTAGGACGCCGCCCTCTCAAGGCGGTAGCGAGGGTTCGAATCCCTTCGGGGCTACCAGGTTAAAGAAGCGCACGAGCGATGCTCGTGCGCTTCTTTCGTCATCGGCATCGGGGCGACGGGATGCGGTCAAGGCCGGTACTGCTCCCAGTCGAACACGGTGGGGTGCACCTCGGTGCCACGCGGGACGCCCCCGTAGAGGTCCTTGGAGGGGTCGAGGGTGCTCCGGTTCCGGCTGCGCCTCGCCACGATCAGGAGCAGGACGGTGACCAGCGCCGCACCGCCGACCAGAACGCCTAAGAAGATCTCCATGCCCGGAGGGTAGCGACGCCCCGCCAGAGCCTAGGGCGCCGTGCGGCTCGGGGTGGGTCGCCGCGAGCGCGCCAGTGGGCTCGCTCCAGGTGCCCGTGCGGGGCAGCGGAATGTGGCCGGATGCCACTACCCTCCTGCCATGGAATTGCTGGTGGGGACTCTCGTCGTCGTGGCGGTGCTGATCGCCGTCATGGTTTTCATCGTGTCGCGGCGCAGCCGTAGCCGTAGCCGCCTCGACCCTTCGCAGGACGGGTACCAGGGCTTTCCCGACCACAAGACGCCAAGCCCCTACGGGACGCCTCACTCGGGCACAGAGAGCAACTCCGGCGGGTCCTTCTGAAGCTGCCAGCCCGACGGCGGCTTCGGGCGGCGCCGTCGTGGCTGGATGACCGAAGATCGCTACCTCGTGTCAGAACCCGTGGTTGGGCCTGAGTTTTCGACACGAAACAGTGATCTTCGCGGGCCGGTCCGGGGCTGTGGGAGGTGGCCTGGGGGCACTACCCTCCGGCCATGGAAGTACTGGTAGGCATGTTCGCCGTCACGGCGGTGCTGATCGCCGCCATGTTGCTCATCGTGTCCCGGCGCAGTCGCAGCCGCAGCACCCTCGACCCTTCCCGGGATCTCCACCAGGGTTTCCCGGACGACAAGAACCCCAGCTCGGTGGGCGGGCATCTGGTCGATACCCCGGGGTCGAACTTCTGACGAGCCGGTCGGCTTCAGAAGGCGCGCTTCCCGGGTGGCCGGGTCGGTGTCGGCGGTGGGGAGATCGCTGCTCCGTGTCAGAACCTGCGGTGAGGCCTGAGGTTCCGACACGAAGCAGCGATCTCTCCGTCCTGAGCGAGGGTCAGCGCATGATCAGGCGGATGACCCCGGTCTGGTCACCGCCGTCGCTGCCCTGCAGCACCGCGAGCGCCTCGAACGGCAGCCGCTCGCGCTGGTCCTGTGGCAGCAGGTTCGCCAGGTCCAGGTAGACCGCGAGGTCCGTGCCCGCGGGCGCGCCGGCGACGGCCTGCTGGAACGTGGGCCGCTCGGCGAGGGTGCCGCTGCCGGGGGTGTAGCCCGCGGTGGTGGCGGTGACCACGTTCCCGGCGGTGGTGGTGGTCAGACCGCCCTTCGGACCGGCGGTGGGCCCGGCGAGACCGCCCCCGAGCAGGTCGGCGAGGCGGCCGGCGCCAGCGGCGTCCCGCGCCTCGGCGGTGACCCGGACCGCCGGGTCCTGCCCCTGCCCGAAGCGGGCGGCCACGCTCACCGCAGCGCCGTCGAGCGCCGCGAACATGCCGAACGGATCGGTCATGCTGCCCGCCCCCTCGGGACCGTCCAGGCCGCCCTGGTCGGTCAGCACGCCCTCGGGCAGGCCCATCAGCTCCTCGGCCCGCCTGGCCTCGGCCTCGGTGAGCTCCTCCGGGTCCTTGCTGAGCAGGCGGGCCAGCTCCTTCTGCTCGGCCTTGGTGAGGTCCGGCCCGAGGGACTCCGGCTCGCCCGGTCCGGGCGTGGGCCCGTTCTCCAGCTCCTCGAGCGCGGACAGGTCGACCTCCTCGCCCGCGGTCGCGGTCGCCATCGCCTGCATCATGACGAGCCCGAGGACGGCCTGGTAGGGCGAGGTCACCGTGTTCGCCTGGGCGGCCAGGCCCTGGGGCAGCCGCGCCACTACGCCGACGTTCGTGTCGCCGGGCAGGGCGCCGAGCTTCGCCACGGCGTCGTGGGCGGCCGGGGCCGGGGTCTGCGCACCGAACGTGCGGTAGCGGGCCTCCAGGCCGGTTCCAGTGGCCCGTACGCCCACGATCAGGCGGCCCTGCGCCTTCGGGGTGCCGCCGAGCACCTCCTGCTGCTCGGCCTCGGTCATCCCGGCGCGCAGCCCGGCGGTGGTGACCTCCTGGTAGGCCGCCAGGTCGGCCCAGATCACGGCGAGCTGGTCGCCCTCCAGCCACGCCCGGTCGGCGGCGAACGGCTGGGCCTCGGCCAGCGGGGCCCGCTGGGCCTCGGCGAAGGCGCGGTCGGCGGCGCGCTGGCCGTCCTTCTCGCCGATCGCGACGAGCACCACGCCGTCGCGGGCCACGAAGCCGAGGCTGGCGTCCTTGACGCCGTCCCGGAGGCGGGTCAGGCCGGTGCCCGCCTTGCCGCTGTCCGTGCTCGCGGCGGTGATCAGCACGTACGGCTGCCCGCCGTCGAGCCACATCGCGATCCCGGCCCGGCGGCCGAGCCAGCTCAGGACGTCGCGGTCCACGTCGACGCCGTCGAGGCCGATGCGCTTCAGCAACTCGCCGAGGGCCTCGTCGCGCTGCCGCGCCCCGTCGCCGTCGGCGCGGGGCGCCTTCTGCGCCAGCCGGAACAGCTTCAGCTGCTGCTCCAGGCCGGTTTCCAGGTCGATCGTGGCGAACAGCCCGGCGGAGGCCGGGACGAGCTCCTCGGCGCGGCGGCCGTCGCCGAAGGCGAAGCGGTAGACCGCGTACGCGCCCACGCCGAGCAGCAGCACGACGGCCACGACCGAGGCGAGGATCAGCGGGAGCGGGCGGCGCCGGGCGGGTGCGGGCGCGGTGTCGGCGTACGGGTCGCGGTCGAGCGAGATGACGGTCTCGGGCGCGGACACGGCGGCGCCGGTGGACGGATCGTCCACCGGCGCCTGAGGGTCTGCCATGAGGGTTCCTTTCCCCGTTGAAGATCGGCGCTCATGGTAGGGGCCGTCAACCACGACGCTCAGCGGGGGAAGGGTCAGCTGTTCAGAGTCCGGAGAGCCGTTGCCCGGCGCGGACCACCGCCATCGCGTGACGGTCGCCGGGGCGCCTGCCGAGCCGCTCTATCGGGCCGGAGACGCTGATCGCGGCGATGACCCGGCCCGTGCGGTCGCGTACGGGGGCGCTGACCGAGGCCACGCCGGGCTCGCGCTCGGCGACGGACTGGGCCCAGCCGCGCCGGCGCACCTCGGCCAGCGTGCGGCCGGTGAACTTGCAGCGGGGAAGCAGCGGCATGACCGCCTCGGGGGGCTCCCAGGCCAGGAGGATCTGTGCCGCGGAGCCGGCCGTCATCGGCAGTATGGCGCCGACGGGCACGGTGTCCCGCAGGCCGCTGGCCCGTTCGGCCGCGGCCACGCAGAGACGCTCGTCGGCTCTGCGTAGGTAGAGTTGCGCGCTCTCGCCGGTGGCGTCCCGCAATGCGGACAGCAGCGGCTCTGCCGCTGTCAGCAGGACGTCCGGGGCGGCGTTGGCGAGCTCGCCCAGGCGGGGACCGGGACGCCAGCGTCCCTGCGTGTCCCGTACCAGCATCCGATGAATCTCCAGCGCTTGCGCCAGCCGGTGCGCCGTTGCTCTCGGCAGCTTGGTGCGATCGACGAGTTCCGCGAGGCTGGCGCCGTCGACACACGCCGCAAGGATCACGACCGCCTTGTCAAGGACGCCCACGCCAGACATACTGTGTCCCACAGACCGAAACATACCTCCCAAGATGCGGGATGTCCAGATGGTGGGAGCAGCCCAGTGAGCAGGACCCTTGCCCAGAAGGTCTGGGACGCGCACGTGGTACGTCGAGCGGAAGGCGAGCCCGATCTCCTCTATATCGACCTCCACCTGCTGCATGAGGTGACCAGCCCGCAGGCCTTCGACGGCCTGCGCCTGGCCGGACGTGCGGTGCGGCGGCCGGATCTGACGATCGCGACCGAGGACCACAACACGCCCACCGACAACCTGCTGACGATCGCCGACCCGGTGTCGCGTACGCAGATCGAGACGCTGCGCAAGAACTGCGCGGAGTTCGGCGTGAAGCTGCACCCGCTCGGCGACCCGCAGCAGGGCGTCGTGCACGTGATGGGCCCGCAGCAGGGGCTCACGCAGCCGGGCATGACGATCGTGTGCGGTGACTCACACACGTCGACGCACGGGGCGTTCGGCTCGCTGGCCTTCGGCATCGGCACCTCCGAGGTCGAGCACGTGCTGGCCACCCAGACGCTGCCGCAGGCGCTGCCCAAGCAGATGGCGGTCACGGTCACCGGCGAGCTGCCGCCCGGCGTCTCCGCGAAGGACCTGATCCTGGCCCTGATCACCCAGGAGGGCACCGGCGGCGGCCGCGGCTACGTGGTGGAGTACCGCGGGCCCGCGATCGAGAAGCTGAGCATGGAGGGGCGGATGACCGTCTCCAACATGTCCATCGAGTGGGGCGCCAAGGCCGGCCTGATCGCGCCGGACGAGACCACCTTCGCCTGGCTGAAGGGCCGCACCTTCGCGCCGCAGGGCCAGGCCTGGGACGACGCGGTGGCGTACTGGAAGACGCTGCCGACCGACTCCGGCGCCGTGTTCGACAAGGAGGTGTTCCTCGACGCGAGCGCGCTGACGCCGTTCGTCACCTGGGGCACCAACCCCGGCCAGGGTGCCTCGCTGGACAGCGTGGTGCCGGACCCGGAGTCGTTCGGCACCGAGTCCGAGCGCGCCGCCGCCCGCCGGGCCGTGGAGTACATGGACCTCACGCCCGGCACCGCGCTGCGCGACGTGAACGTGGACGTGGTCTTCGTGGGCTCCTGCACCAACGGGCGCCTGGAGGACCTGCGCACCGCGGCCGACGTGCTGCGCGGGCGCAAGGTCGCCGACGGCGTACGCATGCTGGTGGTGCCCGGTTCCGCGGCGGTGCGCGAGCAGGCCGAGGAGGAGGGCCTGCACGAGGTCTTCACCGCGGCCGGCGCCGAGTGGCGCTTCGCGGGCTGCTCGATGTGCCTGGGCATGAACCCGGACACGCTCCAGCCCGGCCAGCGTTCGGCCTCCACGTCCAACCGCAACTTCGAGGGACGGCAGGGCAAGGGCGGCCGTACCCACCTGGTGTCCCCGGCGGTGGCCGCCGCGACCGCGGTGACCGGCCACCTGTCCGCCCCCGCCGACCTGGACGCCGTCGGCGCCCGCTGAACCGAGGTATAGCCAAATGGAGAAGTTCACCGTGCACACCGGCACCGCGGTGCCGCTGCGGCGTTCCAACGTGGACACCGACCAGATCATCCCGGCGGTGTACCTGAAGCGGGTGACCCGGACCGGCTTCGAGGACGGGCTGTTCAGCGCCTGGCGGGAGGACCCGTCGTTCGTGCTGAACAACCCGGCGTACGCCGGGGCCTCGATCCTGGTGGCCGGGCCGGAGTTCGGCACCGGCTCGTCGCGGGAGCACGCGGTCTGGGCCCTGAACGACTACGGCTTCCGGGTGGTCGTCTCGCCCCGGTACGGCGACATCTTCCGGGGGAATTCCCTGAAGCAGGGGCTGCTGACGGTGGAGCTGCCGCAGGCGGCCGTGGAGACCCTTTGGGATCTCGTGGAAGCCGACCCGGCGACCTCGATCGAGGTCGACCTGGTCGCCCGGGAGGTCCGCGCGGGTGGGCACACCTGGGCCTTCGCCCTGGACGACTTCAGCCGCTGGCGGCTGCTGGAAGGCTTGGACGACATCGGTTTGACGCTGCGGCATGCGGACGCCATCACCGAGTTCGAAAGCCACCGGCCCGCATTCGGAGTGCTCGTCGGGTAGGTGCCGAAGCGCGACAGCAACGTAAACGCCCCCGTCCTGTTAACAGGATGGGGGCGTTTTTTCTTTGCGACACATAGGTGGTTTTTCACCCTCCTGTTGGCATATTGCTGACGTTGGGCCTACTGTGCGCACAGAATGACTGTTATAAGTCCAGTAGCACCATACGGGAGGAATCCGTGAACAAGACTGAGCTGATCGACGCGATCGCCGCCCACCCGCAGGTGGTCGACAAGAAGACCGCCGCGGCCGTCCTGGAGGCGACGCTCACCGAGATCCAGAACGCGGTCACCAAGGGCGACAAGGTCTCGCTGACCGGCTTCGGTGTCTTCGAGAAGCGGGCCCGGGCCGCCCGGATGGCGCGCAACCCGCGCACCGGCGAGGCCGTCAAGGTGAAGAAGACGTCGGTCCCGGCCTTCCGGCCCGGCGCCGGCTTCAAGGAGACCGTGGCCGTCGGCAAGGTCGCCGCCCCGGCGAAGAAGGCGGCCGCCAAGAAGACCACGTCCGCCTCGACCCGCCCGGCCGCGGGCAAGGCCACCGCCGCGGCGAAGACCGCCCCGGCCAAGAAGACCGCGACCAAGAGCACGGCCAAGGCGACCACCGCCAAGGCCACGGCGGCCAAGAAGACCGCGACCAAGGTGACCGCGGCCAAGGCGGCGCCCGCGAAGAAGACGGCGGCGGCGAAGACCACCGCGGCCAAGAAGACGGTCACCGCCAAGGCGACCACGGCCAAGAAGGCCCCCGCCAAGAAGGCCGCCAAACGCTGACCGGCGCCCGTATCCCAACAAGGTCAAAGCTCCGCCCGTGCCGTAGTGAACGGCACGGGCGGAGTCGTTAAGAAGGGCACCTTCTTATACGTATTGCGTTAAGAAGGTGCCCTTCCTTTCGGTCTTGTGCCAGCGGGTGGGGTAGGTCGTGCGGACGGCGGTGGCGGCGGCGCGCTCCCGGGCGGCGAGGTGGGCGCAGGTGGGGGCGAGGTCGGGGTGGGCCTCGCCCAGGGCCAGCCAGGTTTCGGCGGCCATGGCGGCGTCGGCGTGCTCGCCGAGCAGGTTCTGCAGCTTGGCGAGCTTACGGGCGAGCGGGGCCAGGCGCGGGTCCCCGGCGGCCTGGGCCGCCTCGGCGGCGTACCGGGCGCGCTTGGCGTGGATGCGGACCTGGTGCCAGTCCACATCGGGCGCGTCCGGGGCCAGCCGCCCCGCGCCCGGCACCCCGTGGCCGCCCTTGACGAGGCGGCGCCAGGGCCGGGCGACCAGCCCCGGCAGGATCGCCGCGGCCGGCTCGCCCGCTGCGGACAGCAGCGGAAGGCGGCGGGTGGCGGCGGTCAGGCGCTGCACCAGCACCAGGTAGCGGCGGGTACGCAGGGCCTCCTGAAGCTCGCCGTAGGCCTCGTCGCGGCGGTGGGCCAGGATCGTGTCCAGGCGGGCCAGGTCGGCGGCGTCCAGCGGGACGAGCGGATCTGCGGCGGCGGTCTCGTGCATGCGGGCGCGCAGCACCTCGGCGTCCCGGGGACCGGCCAGCCGGTCGGCCAGCCAGCGCAGCTCCGCGCGCAGCGGGCGCGCCCAGCGCGGATCCACCAGCCTGCCGAACGTGCGCAGGTCCGAGCGCAGGCGCCGGCAGCCGACCCGCATCTGGTGCACCGCGGTGTCGCCGCCGGGCAGCGGCTCGTCCAGGCGCACCAGCGGATCGTGCGCCAGCACCCGGGCCACCCCGGCCCGCACCACGTCGATCACGACGTCCGCGGCACGGGGCGGCACGGGCAGGCGCGGGGCCGGGGGCAGCGCGTCCGGCGGGTACGCCGCCGCCGCGCCCAGCGCCCGCACGTGCGCAGGGGCGGGTGGTGCGGGCCGGGCACCGGCCGCCAGCAGCCGCTCCTCCACAGCGGACAGCAGCTCCGGCGCACCGGCCAGCGGCGTCACCACGACCTCGCGGAAGACCCGGACGGCGCGGCCCGGCACGGCCGCCTCCACGGTGTCGTCGGCGATCTCCGCCAGGCGTGCACCGGCGGGATCCACCAGGTCCACCCGGCGGCGCACCGTACGCAGCACCGCGACCGGGGCCAGCGCGGCGCCCCGGGTCAGCGCCGCGACCAGCCACACCAGCTCCTCCGGCGGCCGGTCCGGCGCGCCCGCCCGATGGAGCTCACCAGGCGTGAACCCGTTGGCGTGCGGCAGCCGCACCGCCCAGGGCAGGGTCTCGCCCGCCCGGTGCCACAGCGCGGCTCCGGCTCGGGCCAGCCGGAGGTCGGCCGTGTCCAGGTAGGTCGCGGTCACGGTGACTTCCGGCCGGGGCCGGGCCCGGACCCCGGACGCGTCCGGTGGCGGCAGCACGAAGGCGGGGGCGACGTCGAAGCTGCGCACCTCCCGGCTCACCGCTTCAGCACCCGCTCCAGCAGCGCGGCCTGCAGGTCGGTGCGGTGGTGTTCCGAAGTGGAGATCAGCCGCGACCAGGTGCCGTCGGTGTTCAGGTCGAACGCCTCGGTCCGGTCCGACATCGCCGCGGTGAGCAGCTCGGCCAGCTCGGTCCGGGCCGCCGCGTCGGTCACCTGGATCAGCGCCTCCACCCGGCGGTCCAGGTTGCGGTGCATCATGTCCGCCGACCCGATCCAGAACTCGGCCCGGCCCCGGCCCGCGGCCACGTCGCCGTTGCCGAACCGGAACAGCCGCGAGTGCTCCAGGAAGCGGCCCAGGATCGAGCGCACCCGGATGTTCTCCGACAGCCCCGGCACGCCCGGCTTCAGCGCGCACATGCCGCGCACCAGCACGTCGATGCGCACCCCGGCCTGCGAGGCCCGGTAGAGCGCGTCGATGACCTGCTCGTCGACGAGCGAGTTCACCTTGATCTGCACCAGGGCGGGCTTGCCGGCGCGGGCGAACTCCGCCTCGCGCTCGATCCGCTCGATGATGCCGCTGCGGACCCCGTGCGGCGCCACCATCAGCCGCCGGTACGCCGTCTGGCGGCTGTACCCGGTGAGCGTGTTGAACAGGTCGGTCAGGTCCGCGCCCACCTCGGGATCGGCGGTGAGCAGGCCGAAGTCCTCGTAGAGCCGGGCGGTCTTCGGGTGGTAGTTGCCCGTGCCGATGTGGCAGTAGCGGCGGATCTGGCCCGCCTCCTCGCGCACCACCAGCGCCGTCTTGCAGTGCGTCTTGAGGCCGACCAGGCCGTACACCACGTGGCAGCCCGACTTCTCCAGCGTGCGCGCCCAGCCGATGTTGGCCTTCTCGTCGAAGCGCGCCTTGACCTCCACCAGCACCACCACCTGCTTGCCCGCCTCGGCCGCGGCGACCAGCGCGTCCACGATAGGGGAGTCGCCGGAGGTGCGGTACAGCGTCTGCTTGATGGCCAGCACGTGCGGGTCGGCCGCCGCGTGCTCGATGAAGCGCTGCACGCTCGTGGAGAACGAGTGGTAGGGGTGGTGCACCAGGATGTCGCCGTCGCGCAGCACGTTGAAGATGCTGCGGGTGGACTCGACCTCGCGCAGGCGCGGATGCGTCGCGGGCACGAAGGGCGGGTCCTTGAGATCCGGCCGGTCCAGGCCGTAGAGCTGCATCAGCCCGGACAGGTCCAGCAGGCCGGGCACCCGCAGCACGTCCCGGGAGTCGACCTCCAGCTCGGTGACGAGCGTGGCCAGCACCCGGTCCGAGATGTCGGCGGCCACCTCCAGCCGCACCGGCGGCCCGAACCGCCGCCGCATCAGCTCCCGCTCCATCGCCTGGAGCAGGTCCTCGTCCCGGTCCTCCTCGATCTCGAAGTCGGCGTTGCGGGTGACCCGGAAGACGTGCCGCTCCACCACGTCCATGCCGGAGAACAGCTGCCCCAGCTCGTTGGCGATCAGCTCCTCGACCGGCAGGAAGCGGTAGCTGTGGCGGCCCTCGGCCCCGGTCCGCGACGCGGGCTCGATGCGTACGAAACGCGGCACGTTGTTGGGCACCTTGACCCGCGCGAACAGCTCGTGCCCCGTCTCCGGCTCGCGCACCACCGCTGCGAGGTTCAGCGACAGGCCGGAGATGTACGGGAACGGGTGCGCCGGATCGAACGCCAGCGGTGTCAGCACCGGGAAGATGTGCTCGCGGAAGTAGACCCGCATCTGCTCGCGCTCGGCGTGCTCCAGCTCGGACCAGCTCAGGATGTGGATGCCCGCCTTGGCCAGGGCCGGGCGGATCACCTTGGTGAACTCGGCCGCGTGGTCGGCGACCAGCTCGGCGGTGCGCTCGGAGACGACCTCCAGCTGCGCGCGCGGCGGCAGCCGGTCGGCGCCCCGGGTCGGCAGGCCGGTCTCCAGCCGCCGGCGCAGGCCCGCGATGCGCACCATGAAGAACTCGTCCAGGTTGCTGGCGAAGATGGCCATGAACTTGGCCCGCTCCAGCAGGGGCACCCGGGGGTCCTCGGCCAGGGCCAGCACGCGGGCGTTGAAGTCCAGCCAGGAGACCTCGCGGTTGAAGTACCGGTCCTCGGGCAGCTCGGTCAGGGCGGTGCTGGCGAACTCGGGCACCACGGTCACCCGGAGCGGCACCACCGGCTGCGCCGGGAGCTGCGGTTGCTCCAGGGTCCTGGGCTCGTCGCGGGCCTCTGCGGAAGCGGGAGCCGGTTGCTCGACGGCGCTGTCGGCGGGCGGCGGCTGGTCCGGTGCGGGTGTGGAGCCGGAGTTGTTACGCGGTCGTCGCGGGGCAGCGCTCACCCTGTCATTTTTGCCTGATCTGGGTGAACAAGAGATGAACTCGGCTGTGCCGCGCCATGTCCGGCAGCGGTCGGCCGGGTCCGCCGGTCAGGGCATCGTCGGGATGGCGATGCGGCGCAGCGTGCCGTCTTCGCCGTGCTCCAGGCGCACGCGCTGGCCCAGGCGCAGCAGCCGCAGGCCGGACGCGTCGAACGCGGCCCGGTCGAAGTCGACCGGGGTGCCGTCGTCGAGCAGCAGCGAGCCGGTGCGGGAATCGGGGTCGAACGTGGCGACGGTGCCCTGCATGGCCCTCACGCTACGCCGTCGCGCCCGTGCGCAGCAGTCCCCAGCCCCGTACCACGGCGAGGTCGTCGGCGGTGTCCACGTCGCGGCGCAGCGTCGGCCAGTCGCCGGTCAGCCGTGCCGCGCCCGTCCGCTCGTGCGCGGCGGCCGAGCCGGCGCCGAACCGCGGATCCAGCGGACGGCCCGGGGCGGCCACCAGCAGCACCGTGCCCACCCCGTCCGCGTCGGGCACGAAGGCGCGCCGCCCGCCCGCCGCCGCCAGCGCCTGGGCCAGCTCCGCCGGGCGCAGCGCGGGCAGGTCGGCCGGGAGCGCGGCCACCGGCCCGGCAACGGCGGCGGCGGCTCGGCGCAGCGCGTCGTTGAGATCACGTCCGTCGTCGGCGGCCACGCCCGCGCCGCAGCCGCGCAGCTCCGCCGCGGCCACCGGGTCCCGGGTCACCACCAGCACGCGGGCCACCCCCGCCGCCGCCAGCGCCGCCCGGACCGTGGCGCGGGCCAGCGCCAGCACCAGATCCTCGTGATCGGGCGCGGCGCCGCGCAGCCGGCTCTTCGCCTCGGCCAGCGGCTTCAGCGGCACCAGCACGGTGACTCCGGGTGCGTACACTCGGCCATTCTGGCAGCCCCGCCGGGCGTCCGGCCGGGCGGCGGCCTCCGGCGGCTGAGGCCCGCCCCCAGCGGGACATGGCATGATGCGCTGAACGTGGACGGCACACCGGCACGTCACGGCCGTGACCGGCCGGTCGTGCCGGGCACCCCGGCGCGGTGGCGGACCGCGGGTGGGCGGTTAGTACGCACCCACGCACGGGCAGGTGTACGGGTGGACGACAGGGAGGCTTCGTTGGCGCGGCGCAGGCTGGGCTTCTGGCAGCGGTTCGCGGTGTGCTTGGTCAAGCCGCCGATGATCGCGCTGACCAGGCGGGACTGGCGCGGCTGGGAGCACATCCCGGCCGAGGGCGGGGTCATCCTCGCGGTCAACCACGTGTCGCACGCCGACCCGTTCACCACCGCGCACTACGTCTACGACTCCGGCCGCTGGCCGCAGTTCCTGGGCAAGGAGAGCGTCTTCCGGATCCCGCTCGCGGGCCGGATCCTGCACTGGTGCAAGCAGATCCCGGTGCACCGGGGCACGGCCGACGCGGTCAAGGCGCTCGACGCCGCCGTGGACGCGGTGCGCCAGGGCGCCTGCGTGGTGATCTACCCGGAGGGCACCACCACCAAGGAGCCCGAGCTGTGGCCGATGCGCGGCAAGACCGGCGTGGCCCGGCTGGCGCTGGCCACCGGTGCCCCGGTCATCCCGGTCGCCACCTGGGGCCCGGAGAAGATCTTCGATCCGCGTACCAAGAAGGTCCGGCTGCTGCCGAAGATTCCGGTGTCGCTGTGGGCGGGCCCGCCGGTCGACCTGTCGAAGTGGGCCGGGGCCGAGCCGACCGGCGCCGTGCTGAACGAGATGACCGACGCCGTGATGCTGCGCCTGCGCGACATGCTGGCCGAGATCCGGGGCGAGACGCCGCCGCCGCTGTGGGGCGTGCGCGACGATTCCGCCAGGAACGACGCAGCCGGGAACGGCCAGGCCAAGGGCGGTGCCCGATGAAGGCGGCCGTGCTGGGCGCGGGGTCGTGGGGCACCGCGTTCGCGAAGATCCTCGGTGACGCCGGCAACGACGTGGTCCTGTGGGCCCGGCGGCCGGAGATCGCCGCCGCCATCCGCGAGACCGGCTGCAACCCGGAGTACCTGGAGGGCACCCGGCTGGGCGAGCGGGTCACCGCGACCGCCTCGGCCACCGAGGCGATCAAGGGCGCGGAGCTGGTCGTGCTGGCCGTGCCGTCGCAGACGCTCCGCACCAACCTGGGCGACTGGGCGGCCGACCTCACCGCCGACTCGACGCTCATCTCGCTCATGAAGGGCATCGAGCTGGGCACCACCCAGCGGATGAGCGAGGTCATCGTGGAGGCCGGCCGGGTCGCGCCCGAGCGGGTCGCCGTGGTCAGCGGACCGAACCTGGCCGGTGAGATCGCCCTGGAGCAGCCGGCCGCGACCGTGGTGGCGTGCACCGACATCGACCGGGCCACCCGGGTGCAGCGGGCGATCACCACGCCCTACTTCCGGCCGTACACCAACGACGACGTGGTGGGGTGCGAGCTGGGCGGGGCGGTCAAGAACGTGATCGCGCTGGCGTTCGGCATCGCGCACGCCATGGGCCTGGGTGACAACACCAAGGCCACGCTGATCACCCGCGGGCTGGCCGAGACCGCCCGGCTGGGCGTCGCGCTCGGCGCGGACCCGCTGACCTTCTCCGGCCTGGCCGGGCTCGGCGACCTGGTCGGCACCTGCATGTCGCCGCTGTCGCGCAACCGGACCTTCGGCGAGCACCTGGGCCGGGGCAAGACGCTGGAGCAGGCCCAGGCCGCGACCCGATACACCGCCGAGGGCGTCAAGAGCTGCCTGGCCATCCGGGACCTGGCCCGCTCGCACGGCGTCGAGATGCCGATCACCGAGCAGGTCGAGCGGGTCTGCCACGAGGGCGTGGACCCGAAGGTGGCGGTCGCGGCCCTGATGTCCCGCTCGACCAAGGCGGAGTGACCGCTACCGTCTGAGCATGAGTTCGCAGTACGGGGACAGCACCCGTTCCCTTCATGCAGGCATGCCCGCACCCGTGCCCGGAGCACCGATGCTCCCGGGACCCGTCTTCGCCGCGCCGTACCACCTCGACCCGGCGGGCTGGACCCCCGGCAGCGACGGGTACGGCCGGGGCGACAACCCCACGCGGCGCCTGCTGGAGGACGCGATCGGGGAACTGGAGGGCGGCGGCTGCCTCGCCTTCGCCAGCGGGCAGGCGGCGATCACGGCGCTGCTGATGACGGTGCTGCACCCGGGGGACACCGTGATGATCCCCTCGGACGGGTACTACAACGTGCGCTCCTTCGCCGCGTCCACGCTGGCCGGGCTCGGCATCACCACCGTGGAGGCGCCGACGGCCGGGCCGTACCCGCCGTTCGAGGGGGTGCGGCTGGTGCTGCTGGAGACCCCGGCCAACCCCGGCCTGGACCTGGTCGACATCGCCGAGGTCGCGCGGGCCGCGCACGCCGCCGGGGCGCTGGTCGCGGTCGACAACACCACCGCCACGCCGCTGTCGCAGCGGCCGCTGGAGCTGGGCGCCGACGTCGTCGTCGCGTCCGGCACCAAGGCCCTGGCCGGGCACTCCGACATGCTGCTCGGGTACGCCGCGACGAACGACGCGGGACTGCTCGACGGGATGCGGCAGTGGCGCACCCTGGCCGGGGCCGTGCCCAGCCCGTTCGACTGCTGGCTGGCCCGCCGCTCGATGGGCACTCTGGCGCTGCGGCTGCGGCAGCAGTCCGCCAACGCCGCGGCGGTCGCGAAGCTGCTGCGCGAGCACCCGCTGGCCGGCGCCGTGCGCTGGGCGGGGGACTCCGAGCTGGCCGCTCGGCAGATGCGGATCATCCCGGGGCTGGTCTCGTTCGAGCTGCCCTCGGCCGAGCACGTGGCGGCGTTCCTGCGCGCCTCGGCGCTGGTCGCGGCGGCGACGAGCTTCGGCGGCCTGCACTCCAGCGCCGACCGCCGCCACCAGTGGGGCGACAGCGTGGCACCCGGCTTCGTCCGCCTCTCCTGCGGCATCGAGGACACCGACGACCTCCTCGCCGACCTCACCAAGTCCCTCGACGCCGCCGCCCTACCCTGACCGCCCGGCGCGCCCCCGGCCGTCCGCGACGTTGACCGTCCGCGACGTTGATCGTCCGCGACGTTGATCGTCCGTGGCGTTGATCGTCCGACTTGCCTGGCACATGGGCGTATCTTGGGCTCGCTTTCGCCCGAGTGCCAGGCAAGTTCGTTGATCTAGGCGGCGGCCGGCGCCGGGGACGGGGCGGGAGTGGGCTGGGCCGTGGCGGCGAGGGCCAGGATGTGGCGGCGGACGATGAGCAGCGGGACGATGCCGAAGACGCCGAACGAGCAGTCGATCGGGATCCACCACCAGGGCAGCTCCCGGATCGGGGCCATGATCAGGGCCAGCGGGATCACCGCGGCGCAGCACAGCATCGCCCAGTGGATCACCCAGAGGTTGCGCACCGGGTCGCGGAACGGGCCGTAGAAGGCCATCGCGATCACCAGGTGGGCGAAGGCCAGCCAGTCCGTGCCGTACAGCAGGAACGGGAAGTCCCGGTCGGCCGTCTCCAGCGCCACCCGGACCGTGCCGATGAAGTCCACGAGGGCGTCCGGCGCGGGCAGCCGGCTCTCCCGGAGCAGGCCGTCCAGCCAGCGGACCTCGGTAACCAGCGGAAAAGCCGTCGCGCCACTGAGCACGAGACCGATGATGAAGAGGACCAGCCAGATCCGGATACGCCGCAGGCGCGCGTGAGGGGTCACGCTGCGGAATGGTAGTGCCACTCTCGGCTGCCCCGCGACGTGCTCTTCACCGGATCCCCACAACGCACGGTAGGGTCAGCCGCGTGAGTGAAAGCAGCCAGCGTAAGACCCGTGTCGCCGTAGTCTTCGGCGGCCGCAGCACCGAGCACGCCATCTCCTGCGTCAGCGCGGGCAGCATCCTCGGCGCGCTCGACCCGGCCGAGTTCGAGGTCGTTCCGGTCGGCATCACCCGCGAGGGCCGCTGGGTGCTCACCTCGGGCGACCCGGCGCAGCTCGCCATCACCGGCAGCAGCCTGCCCGAGATCACCGCCGCGTCCGGCCGGGCCGTCGTGCTGCCCGCCGACCCCACCAACCGTGAGCTGGTCGTGCTGGAGCCCGCCGAGGGCGCCGCCGCGCTGGCCGGGGTGGACGTCGTCTTCCCCGCGCTGCACGGGGCGTACGGCGAGGACGGGACCATCCAGGGACTGCTGGAGATGGCGGGCGTGCCGTACGTCGGCGCGAACGTGTTCGCCTCCGCGGCCGCCATGGACAAGGAGTTCACCAAGAAGCTGGCCGCCGCCGAGGGCATCCCGGTCGGGCCGTACGTGGTGCTCCGGGCCGGACAGGAGCTGACCGAGGCCGACAAGGAGCGGCTCGGCCTGCCGGTGTTCGTGAAGCCGTCCCGGGCCGGCTCGTCGTTCGGCATCACCAAGGTGAACAGCTGGGACCAGCTCGACGCGGCGCTGGCCAAGGCACGAGCGATCGACCCGAAGGTGCTCGTCGAGCAGGGCATCGTAGGCCGCGAGGTCGAGTGCGGTGTGCTGGAGAGCGAGGTCGGCGGCAGCCCCGAGGCGTCCCTGCTGGCCGAGATCCGGGTGGTGGCCGGCGGCCACGAGTTCTACGACTTCGAGGCGAAGTACCTCGGCGAGGACTGCGAATACGACCTGCCCGCGAACCTGCCCGCGCCCGTCGCCGCACGGGTCCAGGAGCTGGCCGTCCGCACCTTCACCGCGCTGGACTGCGCGGGCCTGGCCCGGGTCGACTTCTTCGTCACCGACGACCTCGAGGTCTACCTCAACGAGATCAACACCATGCCGGGCTTCACGTCCACGAGCATGTTCCCGCGCATGTGGGCGGCCAGCGGCCTCGACTACGCCAAGCTCGTCTCCCGCTTGGTCCGCACCGCCCAGCGCCGAGGCACCGGCCTCCACTAGCCCCCTCCTGCGCCGATCTTGCGCGAACTGTGGGTGCGACACGCCCATTCCGCCCAAAGGGGCAACACTTCGCGCAAGATCGAGCGGGACGCGGGTGGCGGCGAACTCGCGCGGCTCAGCTGCGGGTGGCGCAGCCGGCGGGGATTGTTGCGGCCGAGGGGACGGTCGCGACGAGGGTGTTGGAGAGGCCGATGATCCACTGGCCGGGCGGCTGGTACGCCAGCGGCATCGTGATCTGCACCGGCACCTCTCGGTCGACCGTGGTCCACACCTCGTCGCGCTGGTGCCAGCAGACGCCGTTCAGCGTCCACACCTTCTCCTCCGGGGGAAGGCTCGGCACCGGTGCGGCGCCGCAGGCGACGGTCACCGCCGGATCGCCGTACGCCGCGTTCTGCTCGTGGCCCGCGGTGACGTCGCGGCGCGGCAGGTCCTGAAGGCGGTCGGGCAGCTGGGACAGCAGCGCGCGGCACACCGTGGTCTGGCGGGCGTTCAGCGAGGGCGCGGGCACCGCCACCGGCGCCGTGGGCATCACGCGGGGCGCGGCGCTCGCGCTCGGCGCCGCGGCGGGCTCCGCCGGGGGGCGCATGGCCTGGAAGAAGCCGAACCCGGCGGCCAGCGCCAGGGGCACCGCGATCGCGGTCGCGATCGTCTTCGCGGAGCGGTCGCCCGACCGTGCCGTCTGGTCGTTACTCATAGGTGGATGATCGGGCACGTGAGCGTACGGGTGATGTTGGGGATCAGCTGAATCTGTGAGAGCACGAGTTTGCCGAGCTCGTCGACGGTGTTCGCCTCCACCATGGCGATCACGTCGTACGGGCCGGTCACCGCGTCCACCCGGGTGACACCCTGGATCTCGCCGATGGCCGCGGAGACGTCGACGGAGCGCCCCACCGACGTCTGAATCAGGATGTAAGCGTGAACCACGGACGACTCCTTCACCACGTGCCGCCAGTGAAAGTACCTCACTGAGGGTGCACAGGCCGCGGCAGGAGGCGCAAGGGCGAGGAAGGGAACAGTATGGGATCACCTGGCGAGGGGACGGCATGAGCGTCGCGCGGACCGGCGAGTTCGGCCTGATCGAGCGGGTGGTGGCGCGGCTGGGCACCGGCCCGGCCACCATCATCGGCCCCGGCGACGACGCGGCGCTGGTGACCGCCTCCGACGGGCGGGTCGTCGCCTCCACCGACGTGCTCGTCGAGGGCCGGCACTTCCGGCGCGACTGGGCCGAGGCCGAGGACATCGGCCGCCGCGCCGCCGCGGCGAACCTCGCCGACATCGCGGCGATGGGCGCCACGGCGACCGCGCTGCTGGTGGGCCTGTGCATGCCGCCGGACCTGGACGCGGCCTGGGCGGAGCAGCTCGCGGACGGGCTGGCCACCGAGGCCGCGCTGGTCGGGGCGAGCGTCGTCGGCGGCGACATGACCGCCAGCCCGACGCTGACCATCGCCGTCACCGCCCTCGGCGACCTGCACGGGCTGCCGCCGGTGCTGCGCTCGGGCGCGCGGCCGGGGGATCTGGTCGCGCTGGCCGGGCGGGTCGGTTACGCCGCCGCCGGGTACACCGTGCTGTCGCGCGGGTTCCGTACGCCGAAGCTGCTGGTGGAGGCGTATCGGCGGCCGGTGGTGCCGTACGCGCTGGGTCCCGCGGCGGGCCGGGCCGGGGCGACCGCGATGATCGACGTGTCGGACGGGCTCATCGCCGACCTCGGGCACATCGCCACCGCCAGCAAGGTAGGCATCAACCTCAACCGCAGCGCGTTCAAGGTCCCGGAGCAGATGCGCGACGCGGCGCTCGCGCTCGGCGTCGACCCGTACCAGTGGCTGCTGGCCGGTGGCGACGATCACGCGCTGGCCGCGACGTTCCCGCCCGGCTCGGCGCTGCCGGACGGGTGGCACTTCATCGGCGAGGTGACCGACGGCACCACGGTCACCGTGGACAGCCGCCCGTGGTACGGCCCCAAGGGGTGGGACCACTTCCGGGCGTGACCTGCTTGATCAGTATCCTCGGCGCCGTGACCCAGATTGAGATCAGGCCGACGCGGTACGGCGCGCCGGTGGCCCGCAAGCTGATCGCCGAGCTCATGGCTGACCTGGCCGAACGCTACGGCGACTCCGACGCCACGCCGATCGAGGCGGTCGAGTTCGACCCGCCGGACGGCGGCTTCTTCGTGGCGTACCTCGACGGCGCGGCGGTCGGCTGCGGCGGCTGGCGCAGCTTCGGCGGCTCGGAGGAGGTCGCCGAGATCAAGCGCGTCTACACCTCGGCTGACGGGCGAGGTAAGGGCGTCGCGCGGGCGGTCATGACGGCGCTGGAGACCGACGCGCGGGCGCACGGCCGGGTGCGCGCCATCCTGGAGACCGGCCTCGCCCAGCCCGAGGCGATCGCCCTCTACCAGGCCATCGGCTACCAGCTGATCGAGAACTTCGGCCACTACCGGGACAAGCCCGGCTGCCGCTCCTTCGGCCGCACCCTCTGAGCGCGTCACACGCCAGGACGGCGAAGAGGCCGCCGAGCGGGTGCTCGGCGGCCTCTTCGTGAGTCTGCGTCAGGCGCGGGTGACCTTGCCGGCCTTCAGGCACGACGTGCAGGCCTGGACCTTCTTGGAGTTGCCGCCACCGGCGGGGGTGCGCACCGTCTGGATGTTCGGGTTCCAGCGACGGTTGGTCTTCTTCTTCGACCACGGCACGTTGTGACCGAAGCCCGGTCCCTTGCCACAGACGTCGCACACGCTAGCCACGGGATTCTCCTGAGTTCGTCTTGATCAACTACCCGACCAAGCGTCACTGTGCCGGGAACTTCGCCAGGGTACCTGACGCGCATGGCACGTGCCCAATCGGGGCGGAGCCACCCGGCGCCGACGCGCCCGGTGTGGCTGGCATGACTGTACCGCCCGCCACGCCGTGCGTGAGAAGCGGGTGCGGCACCGATAGGCTGGCGGCCGTGCTGGAGGTCCTGGACATCGCGGCGGTGCGGCGCTGGAGCGGGCTGGCGGTCGCCGGCGTGCGACGGCATGAGCAGGCGCTGAACCAGCTGAACGTGTATCCGGTGCCCGACGGCGACACCGGCACCAACCTGCTGCTGACGCTCACCGCGGCCGAGCAGGTGCTGGCCGGTCCGCTGGCCGAGCCCCAGTCGGCCGGTGCGCTGCTGCGTGCCACGGCCCGGGGCGCGCTGATGGGCGCGCGCGGCAACTCCGGCGTCATCACGGCGCAGTGGCTGTCCGGGCTGGCCGACAGCCTGGACGGCGGGGGCCTGGCGCCCGCGCTGGACGCCGCCGCGAAGGCCGCGTACGCCGCCGTGGCCCGGCCCGTGGAGGGCACCATCCTCACCGTGGCCCGCGCGGCGGCCGACGCGGCACACGGCGGCTCCGACGACGCCGAGGCGGTCCGCGCAGCGGTTCGGGGCGCCCGGGAGGCGCTGGCCCGTACTCCGGAGCAGCTGCCCGTGCTGGCGGCCGCCGGGGTGGTCGACGCGGGCGGGCAGGGGCTGGTGCTGCTGCTGGAGGCGCTGCTGGAGGCGCTGACCGGCGAGCACGACGAGAGCATGATCGACCCAGCCCCGAACGGGCACGAACACGCCGATCACGCCGGGCACGGGCACGGCGGCCACGCGCACGTGGCGGCGGCGTACCGCGGGCCCGCGTACGAGGTGCAGTTCCTGCTGGACACCGGGGCGGGCGAGATCGCCGACCTGCGGGTGGCGCTGGACCGGCTCGGCGACTCCCTGGTCATCGTGGGCGGTCCGGCGACCTGGCGGGTGCACGTGCACGTGGACGACGCCGGCGCGGCGCTGGAGGCGGGGCTGGCGGCCGGGCGGCCGTACCAGATCCAGGTGACCCACCTGACCGCGCCGACCGCGGCGGGCGCGCCGCGGCGGCCCGACCCGACGGCCCGCGCGGTCGTCGTCACCGCCGCGGGGGACGGCATCGAGCAGCTGCTCACCGCCGAGGGCGCGGTCGCGGTCAGCGGCAACCCGTCGACCGCCGAGGTGCTGGACGCGATCCTGGCCACCGGCGCCGGGCGGGTGGCGGTGCTGCCCACCGATACGAACCTGCGGGCGGTGTGCCAGATGGCGGCCGAGGAGGCGTTCGGCGAGGGCGTGAAGGTGCGCGTCATCCCGACCCGCTCGCCCGTGCAGGCCCTGGCCGCGCTGGCGATCCGAGACCACGCCCGGCGCTTCGAGGACGACGTGATCGCGATGGCGGAGGCGGCGGGCGCGTGCCGCTCGGCCGAGGTCACCACCGCGAGCCGGGAGGCGCTGACGATGGCCGGGCGCTGCCGCCCCGGCGACGTCATCGCGCTGATCGAGGGCGAGGTCAACCTCATCGGCGCGGACCTGCCGACGGTGTGTGCGCAGCTGCTGGACCGGATGCTGGCCAGCGGCGGCGAGCTGGTGACCCTGCTCACGGGCGCCCAGGCCCCGGACGGCCTGGTCGAGGCGCTGACCGCGCACGTCGCGGCGCGCTGGCCGTTCGTCGAGGTGCACGCGTACGAGGGCGGCCAGCCGCACTACCCGCTGCTTGTCGGGGTGGAGTGATGGAGTGAGGGCATGACCACCGCGGATGTCGACACCGACCTGTCCAAGCTGGTCGGGGAGAAGACCGCCAAGGCGCTCAAGACGCACCTCGACCTCTACACGGCCGGTGACCTGCTCTACCACGTCCCCCGGCGGTACGACCAGCGCGGCGAGCACACCGACATGCGCACGCTGGAGATCGGCGAAGAGGTGACCGTGCTCGCGCAGGTGCTGCGAACCACCACCCGGCCGATGCGGCAGCGGCGCGGCAGCATGCTGGAGGTCGTCGTCGGCGACGGCGCGGGCGGCCAGCTCGTGCTCACCTACTTCCAGCAGGCCTGGCGCGAGCGCGACCTGCGCCCCGGCCGCTGGGGCCTGTTCGCGGGCAAGGTGAGCGACTTCCGGGGCCGCCGCCAGCTCAACAGCCCCGAGTACGTGCTGCTCGACCAGGGCGCCGCCGACGGCGAGGTGGCCGCCGAGGTCGAGGAGTTCGCCGGGGCGCTGATCCCGGTCTACCCGGCCGCGGCCGCCGTGCCGACGTGGGTGATCGCGCGCTGCGTACGGGTCGTGCTGGACACGGTCGAGATGCCGCCCGACGCGACGCCGTCCCGGACCCGTGCTGAGCGCAAGCTCGTCGACCTGGCCACCGCGCTCCGCGAGATCCACCGGCCCTCGTCCAAGGAGATGCTCTACGTCGCCCGCCGCAGGCTCGCCTGGGACGAGGCGTTCGCGGTGCAGCTGACCCTGGTCCGCCGCAAGCGGGAGGCCGCCGCGTGGCCCGCCAAGGCCCGGCCGCGCCGCGACGGCGGCATGCTGACCGGGTTCGACGCGGCGCTGCCGTTCACGCTCACCGACGGCCAGCTCGCCGTCGGCGAGGAGATCGCTGCGGACCTGGCCACCGCCCACCCGATGCACCGGCTGCTGCAGGGCGAGGTCGGCGCGGGCAAGACCCTGGTCGCGCTGCGGGCCATGCTCCAGGTCGTCGACGCGGGCGGCCAGGCCGCGCTGCTCGCTCCGACCGAGGTGCTGGCCGCCCAGCACCACCGCGGCATCACGAAGATGCTGGGTGCCGCCGCCCGCGAGGACGCCGACACCCTGTTCGGTGCGGCCGACACCGACCGTCCGGGTACACAGGTCGCCCTGGTCACCGGCTCGCAGGGCGCGGCCGCCCGGCGCAAGGTGCTGGCCAAGCTCGCCGACGGATCGGCCGGGCTGGTCGTGGGCACCCACGCGCTGCTCTACGAGGGCGTCGACTTCGCCGACCTGGGCCTGGTCGTGGTGGACGAGCAGCACCGCTTCGGCGTCGAGCAGCGTGACGCGCTGCGCGCCAAGGCCGAGCAGCCGCCGCACGTGCTCGTCATGACGGCCACCCCGATCCCGCGTACGGTCGCCATGACCGTCTACGGCGATCTGGAGGTGTCCAGCCTGTCCCAGCTGCCGGGCGGGCGCTCGCCGATCGCCTCGCACGTGGTGCCGGTCGCCGAGAAGCCCGCGTTCCTGGACCGGGCCTGGCGCCGCGTCGTCGAGGAGGTCCAGCAGGGCCACCAGGCGTACGTCGTCTGCCCGCGTATCGGCGACACCGAGTCCGACGACGACACCCCGCCGCCGGGCGACGCGGTCGAGGACGAGAAGCGGCCGCCGGTGGCCGTGCTGGACGTCGCGCCGCTGCTGGCCGACGGCCCGCTGCGCGGGCTGCGCATCGGCGTGCTGCACGGGCGGCTGCCCGCTGACGAGAAGGACGCGGTGATGCGCTCGTTCGCGGCCGGGGAGATCGACGTGCTCGTCGCGACCACGGTCATCGAGGTCGGCGTGGACGTGCCGAACTCCACGGCGATGGTGATCCTCGACGCGGACCGGTTCGGCGTCTCGCAGCTGCACCAGCTGCGCGGCCGGGTCGGCCGGGGCTCCGCGCCGGGCCTGTGCCTGCTGGTCACCGAGGCGGTGGCCGGCACCCCGGCGCGTGAGCGGCTCGACGCGGTCGCCTCCACCCTGGACGGCTTCCGCCTGGCCGAACTGGACCTGGAGCAGCGCCGCGAGGGCGACGTGCTGGGCGCCGCGCAGTCCGGCCGCCGCTCCCACCTGCGCCTGCTGTCGCTGCTGCGCGACCGCGACCTGATCGGCGAGGCCCGCGCCGAGGCCGAGTCCCTCCTCGCCGAGGACCCCGACCTCTCCGCCCACCCCCTCCTCGCCGCCCAGATCACCCGCCTGGTCGACGCCGACCGCGCCGAATACCTCCACAAGGGCTGACCCCGCGCCGTCCCCGGCTCCTTGATCATCCGACTTGCCTGGCAGACGGGCGAATCTTGAGGGCGGATACGCCCATGTGCCTGGCAAGTCGGATGACCTTGAACACGAGGAAGGGGCGGGTCCCGGTGGGACCCGCCCCTTCTCATCGGTCAGGCGACCGTCACACGTCGGTCAGGTTCAGCCGACGGCGGCGGGCCATCATGTAGACCGCGAAACCGAGCGCGACCAGCAGCAGACCGGAGATCACGAAGATCGTGACGTTGGTACCGGTCACCGGGAGGCCCGGCTCGGGGGAGGGGGACGCCGAGGGGGACGGCGAGGGCTCGGTGCAACCCTCGGGCTTGACCCACTCGACCTCGTCCACGACCTTGCCGTTCAGTGAGACGGTGACCTTGAGCTCGTCACCGGTCGCCTTGAACTCGACCTTCTTGGAGTCGCCCGGGTTCAGGGTGAAGCTGACGGCGTCGCCGGTGCTCGGGGTGAGCACGACGTCGGTCTTGCTGCCGTCCTGCGGGTTGTTCAGGTCGAAGACCAGGCCCTCACAGGTGTCGGTGACCTCGCCGCCGATCGGCTCGCAGCCGGCCGGCTTCTCCCAGGTGATCGAACCGCGCTGCTCGCCGTTCACGGCCACGTGCACGACCAGGCCGTTCTCGCCGACCTCGAACTCGACCGTCACGGAGGTGCCGGGCGCGACGGTCTTGCTGATCGCGTCGTCGGAACGGTCCTTCAGGGCCTGCTCGCTGGCGGCCGGGGTGGAGCCCGCGACCGGGGTCAGCACGACGGTCGCCTCGGCGCCGCCGGCCGGGTTGGTGATGGTGACGGTGAGCTTGTCACAGGTCTGGTCACTGGTGATCTCGACCGGGTGGCAGGCGGGGGAGTCGGTCCAGGAGTAGGTGCCCTTCTCGACCGCGTTGCCGCTCTCCGTCACGGTGATCGAGGAGGACGCGCTGGCCGGCACGGTCACCACGACCGTGTTGCCTGCGGTGACCTCGACGGGGCCGCTGGTCCAGTCGCCCGCGCCCTTGACCTCGAACGAGGCGGCCTTGGTGGCACCCTCGGCGTTGATCAGGGTGACGGTCACCACGCCGGTGCAGTCCGAGGCGAACGTGACGCTCGGCTTCGGAGCGTTCTTGACGCAGCTGCCGCTGAAGTTGACGACGTGCACCTCGGTGTCGGTCTTGGTCTGGAAGCGGTTGCGCTTCCACTCCAGCTCGACCTTCAGCCGCGCGGCCAGGGCGCTGCCCTCGACGACCTGGGTCGCCTCGACGGTCTTGCCGCCCGCGATCTTGTCGCCGTCCTTCAGGCCCTTGATGACGTTCTCGTTGGCGAGGGTCTGCCACTGGCCGTTGGCCTTCTTGACAGCGCTGCGCTCCGAGTCCGGGCCGTTCTGGGTGATGACGCTGGCCGTGGCCTCGTCCGAGTAGTGCTTGTTGGACACCAGCCAGGTGACGTTCCAGCTGCCGGTCTCGGGGTCGCAGACCGCGCTGCCGGTGATGCCGGCCTTGTGCTCACCGCACTTGTCGGCGTCGAGATCGACGCTGCCCTTGTTGGTGGCCTTGTTGCCGTTGGTCCAGGTGCCCTTGACGGTCAGCTCGGCCTCGTCGGTGGACAGCGGCACGCGCTGCTCGCCGACCAGCTTGCCGTAGGTCCACTTGTTGTTCTTCTTGGTGCTCTTCGGCAGGGTCGCGCCGTCGACGATGTTCGTGATGGGAGTGTTCGGGTCGGCGGTCACGTCGATCGTGGCCGTCATCTCCGTTTCCCAGTTCTCGACGGTCCACGTGATGACCCACTCGCTGGGCGTGCACTGCGCGACGCCGGAGATGGTCGTGTGGTGCGCCTGGGCCGGGCTGGCCAGGGCCACCGCGCCCATGAGGCCGAGCGCGGCGCTGCCCGTGACGGCGAGCAGGCGGCGGAAGAGGGGACGTTTCACACGTGCTCCATGTGGTTCGTGGGACGAGGGTGAAGCGCGAAGCGACCGCCTGACCCTAGGGGAGCCCGCGTGGGGGTACACAGTCGTCATCCAGCCCGAACATGAAACGTTGCCGAATCGTTATCGCATTTGCGTGACGGCCGTGCATTCGGTGGCGCTACGCGCACGAGCAGTTCATATCTGGTTCACCGGTCGGTGCACCGGGGTCGCCGAACGGGGATGCCGTAGCGTCGGGATCGTGACGAGGATCGTGGCCGGCCGGTTCGGCGGGCGTCGGCTGAACGCCCCCTCGGGCCGCGACACCAGGCCCACCGCCGACCGCGTACGCGAGGCACTGTTCTCCGCCCTCGACGCGATGACCGAACTCGCCGGGGCACGGGTGCTGGACCTGTTCGCCGGCTCGGGCGCGGTCGGCCTGGAGGCGCTGTCCCGGGGCGCCTCGCACGTGCTGCTCGTCGAGTCGGACGCCAAGGCCGTCCGGGTGATCCGGGAGAACATCGCCGTGCTCGGCGCGGGCGCCGCGGCGCGGGTCGCCGCGGGCAAGGCGGGCACGGTGCTGGCCGCCGGTCCGGCCGACGGCGCCTACGACATCGTCTTCGCCGACCCGCCGTACGCGCTGTCCGAGGCGGAGCTGACCGGGGTGCTGGCCGCGCTGGCCGGGCACGGCTGGCTCGCCGAGGACGCGGTGCTGGTCGTGGAGCGGTCCAGCCGCTCGCCCGAGCCCACCTGGGTGGAGGGCGTCACTGGCGAACGCGGCCGCCGGTACGGCGAGACCGCGCTTTGGTACGGTCGCGCCGTTGCGCAGAGTGGCGTCACGGATGAAGGGTGAGCGGCTAGTGAGGCGTGCGGTCTGTCCCGGGTCGTTCGACCCGGTCACCCGGGGACATCTGGACATCATCGACCGGTCGGCCCGGCTCTTCGACGAGGTCATCGTCGCCGTGCTGATCAACCAGCACAAGCAGGGCCTGTTCGAGGTCGAGGAGCGCCTCGAGATCCTGCGCGAGGTCACCAAGGCGCTGCCGAACGTCCGGATCGAGTCGTTCCGCGGCCTGCTGGTGGACTACTGCCGTGACAACGACGCCCAGGTGGTGGTCAAGGGCATCCGGGCGGTCAGCGACTTCGACTACGAGCTGCAGATGGCCCAGATGAACATCGGCCTGTCCGGCGTCGAGACGCTGTTCATGCCGACGAACCCGCTCTATTCATTCGTGGCGTCGAGCCTCGTCAAGGAGATCGCCAAGTGGGGCGGGGACGTCTCCTCCTTCGTCCCCGAGCTGGTGGAACGCCGGCTCCTGGAGAAGTTCCGCCCGGCCGGCGGCTGAATCGGCAGGTCACGGCGGCGACTCGCCGCAGGGGTCCCCGGTCTGCCGCAGGGGTGGCCCGGGGACGCATCATGGTGTGGACATGACACTGGACAAGGAGTGACCGTCGGTGGACCCACTCGACCGTATTGACGACATCATCGCGATGGTGGAGGCCGCGCGATCGGTGCCGATGTCGCGCAACTGCATGGTCGACCGCGGTGAGCTGATCGGCGCGCTGGACCAGCTGCGGGCGGAGCTGCCCGGCGAGCTGCGCCGGGCCGCGGCGCTGCTCGAGGAGCGCGACAAGATCCTCGACGCCGGCCGGCGCGAGGCGGACCGCATCATGCACGAGGGTGAGCAGGAACACGCGCGCCTGGTCTCTGTGAACGAGATCACCGTCTCGGCGGAGCACGAGGGCGCGCGCATCGTCGGCGAGGCCCGCGCCGAGGCTCAGCGCCTGCGCGAGGAGGTCGACGAGTACGTTGACACCGCGCTGGGCAACTTCGAGCAGTTCCTGACGCGTGCGCTCGCCTCCATCGAGCGCGGCCGCGACAAGATGCACGCGCTGCGTGAGATCGGGTCGTTCGTCCCCGGCGACGACGACCGTCCCCTTCCGTTCTGACCCGTCCGGACCGCCGCACCGTCGCGGCGGCCGGCGGGACCCGCGACGCGGCCCGGCCCGTTCGACGAGCATGGGCCGCTTCGGGTAATCTTCTACCTCGGCCTGCGACAACGGCCGCATTCCCGCTGCCTTCCCGATGAAAGCCATGGCTGAGCACTCGACCAAGCATCTCGATCCCCGCGCACCGCTCGTCCTCGACACGAGGGACCTGCCCCGAGGCGCGGGTGCTATGCGTACCCTCCATCGGGTGGTCCCCGCTCCGGCCGAGCTGGGCCTGCAGCTGATCGGGGTGCCCGAGGGCGCCGACCTCACGCTCGACCTGCGGCTGGAGTCGGTGACCGAGGGAGTGCTCGTCTCCGGGACCGTCACCGGCCCCGTCGAGGGCGAGTGCGGCCGCTGCCTCACCGAGATCGGCTACGACCTCACGGTCAACATCCAGGAGCTGTTCGCCTACGAGGACAGCGCCACGGACGAGACCACCGACGAGGACGAGGTCGGGCGGCTGCAGGACGACATGATCGACCTGGAGCCGACGCTGCGGGCCGAGGTCGTGCTGGCGCTGCCGGTCAATCCGCTGTGCCGGGAGGACTGCCCAGGCCTGTGCCCCGAGTGCGGGGCGCGGTGGGACGAGCTGCCCGAGGATCACCACCACGAGCAGATCGACCCGCGCTGGGCGAAGTTGAGCAAGCTGACCGGCTCATCCGGGCCGGACGAGCCGGCGGAGCCGGCGCCCTGATCGGTTCGCCGAACCGGGTGGGAGACGGCTGCGGCCGTACCGAGATAATGGTCGGCGACCAGCCGACTACTACTGAGGAGTAAGACAGTGGCAGTCCCGAAGCGCAAGATGTCGCGCAGCAACACCCGTCACCGCCGGGCGCAGTGGAAGGTGAGCGCGGTCGCGACCGTCGCCTGCCCGCAGTGCAAGTCGGCCAAGCTGCCGCACGCCGCCTGCAGCGTCTGCGGCACGTACAACGGCCGCCAGGTCCTCGAGGTCTGAGCCTTCAGGCGATCCCGGTGCGCCGGGAAGCTGCGAAACGTCACGTCGCCGGCTGGCAAGCGCCAGCCGGCGACGTCGCCGTACCAGAAGGGAGCCCGCGGAGCGGGCACCGCATGACGCTGCCGCCCCTAAGCCGCCGAGAGGGGTGGGTTTGATGGCTTCGAAGTCCTCGCAGGAGGCGCGTTCGGCGGACCGGACCGAGCAGGCCGCGGCCGCGCTGGCCGACCTGGGTGCCGCCTTCGGCGTGACACTCGCTCCGGAGCTGCTGGAACGCGCTTTGACCCATCGCTCGTACGCGTACGAGCACGGCGGGCTGCCCACCAACGAGCGGCTGGAGTTCCTCGGCGACGCCGTGCTGGGCGTCGTCATCACCGCCTCGCTCTACACCGCACACCCGGACCTGCCCGAGGGCCGGCTGGCGAAGCTGCGGGCCAGCGTTGTCAACTCGCGCGCCCTGGCGGGTGTGGCCCGCTCCCTCGGCAACGGCGGCATCGGCCCGCACCTGCTGCTGGGCAAGGGCGAGGAGACCACCGGCGGGCGGGACAAGGAGTCGATCCTCGCCGACACGCTGGAGGCGCTGCTCGGCGCGATCTACCTGGAGCACGGCATGGACCGGGCCGCCGAGGTGGTCCGCGCGCTGTTCGACCCGCTGATGGCGGAGTCGGCGCGGCGCGGCGCGTCGCTGGACTGGAAGACCAGCCTGCAGGAGCTGACCTCCGCACACGGCTGGGGCGTGCCGGAGTACGCCATCGAGGAGCAGGGCCCCGACCACGCCAAGATGTTCACCGCCTGGGCGGTCGTCGGCGGCGAGCGCTTCGGCGGGGTCACCGGCCGCACCAAGAAGGACGCGGAGCAGCGGGCCGCCGAGGAGGCCTGGCAGGTGCTGTCGCACCGGGCCGTGGACACCTCGCATCCGGAGGCCCGGGAGACATGACGGTGGCCGCCCCCGCCCACCTCGACAATCCGCCGACAGACGCCGGCCGCAAACCGAGGCTGTGGCGGCGGGCGGGCGGCCTGCGCGGGGTCGCCGCGGCGTTCGTCGTGGTGGCCGCGCTGCGCTGCGCCCAGCTCGGCGCGGTGTGGGCGATGTCCCCGCCCGACTCGCCGAAGACGCTGTGGCAGCGGCTGCTGCTGTGGGACGGCGGCTGGCTGCTCGACGTCGCCGTCAACGGCTACCCGTCCGGGTACACCTATCGCGACGGTGAGATCACCGGCAACGGGTTCGCCTTCTTCCCGCTCTTCCCGCTGCTCGTGCGGGGCGGCACGGCACTGGGCCTGCCGCCGGAGGCCGCGTCGCTGCTGACCGCCCATCTCGCGGCGCTGGCCGCCGGGGTGCTGGTCTACCTGCTCGGCGTCGGCCTGTGGGGACGGCGGGTGGGGTACGCCCTGGTCGTGCTCGTCTGCGCGCAGCCGATGGCGGTCGTGCTCGGCATGGGCTACACCGAGTCGCTGTTCCTGGCCCTGGTGGCGGGCGCGCTGCTGGCCGCGCACGAACGGGTGTGGTGGGCGGCGGGCCTGGCCGGGCTGGGTGCGGCGCTGACCCGGCCCACCGGCGCCGCCGTCGGCGTGGCGCTGGCCGTGGCAGTGCTGCTGCTGTGGTGGCGGTCCCGCCGGGGCGAGGTCACCCTGCGGCGGTACGAGCTGCCGCAGGCCGTCACGGCGGCCGGGCTCGCGCTGGCCGGGGTGCCGCTGTTCCTGGCGTGGGTCGGCGTGCGCGTCGGCGAGTGGGACGCCTGGTTCACGGTGCAGACCAGGGGCTGGGGCACCACGTTCGACTTCGGCAAGGGCGTGCTGGACTTCATCGCCTCGGCCGTGCTCGGCGGCGAGGGCGTCGTCGAGATCGTCACCGTGCTGCTCATCGTGGTCGCCCTGCTGCTGGCGGTGTACGCGGCCGGCGAGCGGGTCTGGCCGCCGCTGCTGGTGTACGGGCTGATCGCCCTGGTCCTGGTGCTGGGGCAGGCCGGCTACTGGCACTCCAAGCCGCGGCTGCTGGTGCCCGTGCTGCTGCTGTGCTGCGTGCCACTGGCCCGAGGGCTGGCCCGGGTGTCGACGGGAACGTCGGTGGTGTTGCTCATGATGTGGAGCGCGTTCGGCCTCTGGTTCGGCGCGCACATGATCACGGTATGGCCGTACACGATCTGAACGGCCGGAGCGGAGAGGCGGAGTCATGCCGGAGTTGCCCGAGGTCGAGACCGTGCGCAGCGGCCTGGCGCGCTGGGTGGTGGGCCGCACCATCGGCGCGGTCGAGGTGCGCCACCCGCGCGCGATCCGCCGCCACCCCGGCGGCGCGCAGGACTTCGCCGACGCGCTGACCGGCCGCACCATCACCGAGGCCCGCCGCCGCGGCAAGTACCTGTGGCTCCCGCTGGACAGCGGTGACGCCGTCGTCGGCCACCTCGGCATGTCCGGCCAGCTGCTCGTGCAGCCCGCCGACGCCGCCGAGGAGAAACACCTGCACATCCGCTTCGACTTCACCGACGGCGGCCCCCAGCTGCGCTTCGTCGACCAGCGCACCTTCGGCGGCCTCGCGGTCTCACCCGGCGGCGCGGTCCTGCCCGCCGAGATCGCCCACATCGCCCTCGACCCGATCGACCCCGCCTTCGTCGAGAAGGACTTCCTGGCGGCCCTGCGCCGCCGCCGCACCGCCGTCAAACGCGCCCTGCTCGACCAGTCCCTGATCTCCGGCGTCGGCAACATCTACGCCGACGAGGCCCTCTGGCGCGCCAAACTCCACGGCGAACGCCCCAGCGACGAGCTGACCGCCCCCGCCGCCAAACGCCTGCTCACCCACGTACGCGACGTCCTCGCCGAGGCCATCGCCGTCGGCGGCACCACCTTCGACGCCCTCTACGTCAACGTCAACGGCGAGTCCGGCTACTTCGACCGCTCCCTCAACGCCTACGGCCGCGAGGGCGAGCCCTGCTCCCGCTGCGGCTCCCCGATCCGCCGCGAAAGCTTCATGAACCGCAGCTCCTTCTCCTGCCCCCGCTGCCAACCCCGCCCCCGCCCCACAACCCCGTAACCCCGCCACCCCCTAACCGCCGCCACCCCACGCGGACCCACCCACCCTCTACCGCGCCGATCTTGCGCGAACTGTGGGTACGACACGCCCATTCCGCCTAAAAGGGCAACACTTCGCGCAAGATCGACGCGATCATGGGTGGCCGCGAGGGTGGGGCGGTGGCTTGATCGCGAGTTTGTGTCACAAGGTGTGGTCTGGCCACAGGTTCTGACACGAGACGGCGATCTTCGCCGTGCCGCCGTGCGGGAGGGTGACCCCCGGAGCGCGGGTCGGGCGTGGTCAGGGGCGGCCGTAGGCGGGGCCGTCGGGGACCTTGAGGTCGGCGTCGTCGTGGGCGGTGTCGAGGAGGCCGACGGGCAGGGACAGCTCGTGGGCCTGCTCGACGAGGTGGTCCACGACGCTGCGCGGCGCACCGGCCAGCAGGTCCAGGGCGGCGGCGTCGAAGCCCTTGTCGCGGCAGAGGCGCAGGCGGTCGGCGAGGATCGGCGTGATGCGGTCTCGCAGCTGCGCCTCGGGGGCGTCCCAGCGGACCAGGCCGTCGGGCCGGGTCAGGTCGGCGGGGAAGCGGGCGGCGTCCGGCCGCCCGCGGCGCACCTCGCCGAGCGGGAGGTAGCAGACCGCGCGGCGGCGTTCGGCGTGCAGGTCCTCGACCAGGGACGCGTCGGTGGTGAAGCCGTCCAGCACGAACACGTCGGCGGCGGTGACCTGCGGGGGTGCGCTCAGTGCCCACTGCCAGCGCAGGCTGTCGGGTACGGCGGGCCGCGCCGGCGCCTCGTACCAGTGCGCGGGCCGGGTGGGGGCGGCACACGCCACGCAGGCGAGCACGACGACCGCGCTGACCGGCACCCGGACGCCCGCGACGTGCACGGCGGCTACACCGAGACCGGCACGACCGCGGGCGCGCCGTGGATGGACGCCTCGTGCACGGCGAGGCCGAACCGGGCGCCCCGGCCCCGCATCAGCTCGTGGCAGGCGGCGATCTGGTCCAGCGGCACGGAGTGCACGAGGTGCGTGTCGCCGGGGCGTACCCCCTCCGGGGTGCCGTGGCGGTACTGCTCCCACGGGCCCTCGTACGTGCACAGCACCGCGCCCAGGCCGCGGTAGATGGAGTCGGTGGGCCGCCCCGGGTTGACCAGGAGCGTGTCGAAGCCGATCCGGCGGGCGGCGCGGACCGCGACGGCGACCGGGCCGACGGAGTACGGGCTGGTCGGCGCCTGGTCGAAGAAGACGCCCCGGACCGGGTAGCCGGCCCAGCGGCCCAGCTCGGCCCGCACCTGCTCGGTCGGGCGCGCGCCGAACGCGAGGTCGACGTAGCCGAGCAGGCCCGCTCCGGCGCGCACGAGCCGGGTGGTGGCCGCGGTCCAGGTCGGGTCGAGCCCGCTCCCGGGGCCGGCGTCGATGTTCAGCAGCACGGTCACGCCGACACCGGCGGCCTCGACCGCGGCCCACAGCTCCGGCTGCAGGTGCGGGTGTGCGGTTAGTGGCAGCAGGGGGGTCACGCCCGTACAACGACCGAGGTCGGGACGCCGCGACTGCCCACGGGCGACTGTCGGCTAGCCGACCGACCGGCCGCGGCCTCAATCCCGGCCGAACTCCTGCGTCCAGTAGGTGGTGCGCCCCTGGTAGGCCAGGCCGACCCCGGTGGCCCGCGCGTCGCAGTCGAGGATGTTGTTGCGGTGGCCGGTGCTGGCCATCCAGCCGTCGACGACGGACTGCGCGGTGGGGTAGCCGTAGGCGATGTTCTCGCCGGCCGCCTCCCGCCGCGGGTATCCGGCGGCCGCGAGCCGGTCCACGAAGCTGCTGCCGTTGCGCCCGGTATGGCTGAAGTAGTCGTGCTCGGCCATGTCCGCGCTGTGGCGGCGCGCGGCCGTGCGCATCCGCTCGTCGGTGCGCACCCGGGAGCAGCCCGCCCGCTCCCGCTCCCGGTTGATCAAAGCTGTGACCTGGTCTTCCAGCTCGGTGACGCGCGAGCTCTCCAGGGTGGGCCGAGGCGACGGGTGGGCGGGCGGCGATGAGGCGGCCGGGAGCGGCGCGGGCGGTGGGGTGGTCCGGCGGGCGGCTGGGCGGCTCGGGGCGGGAAGCGGCACCGCGCTGCCGACGGGTGCCGTCACCGCCGTGGGCGACGGGGCCGGTGTGGTCGACGGCACACCGGCGGGCTCACCCGAAACGGTGACGCTCAGTGTGGGGACCGGCTGATCCGGCACGGGGCCGCCCGGAGCGGCGCGCCCGGAGCCCGCCGGGGCGGCCGTGAGCGCGGGGCCCACCGCCATCACGCCTCCGACCAGCACGGACAGCAGCGCCGCGGAGGCCGTGAGCGCGGGCCACATCCGCAGCGGAGCACGATGCCGGCCGGTGTGCCGGCGACGAGGTGCCACGCGCCGACGCTAGCAGCCGGGGCGGTTTGTCGCCTCCCGACACCTTCTGTGACCTGTGAGGCAGGGCAACTTGACGTCACCGGCGGATCGGCGGAATATGGATACGTCGCCAGTCGCGCCCGACCGCGCTCGCCAGCATTATCCGGAGCAACATGCCGGATGCCAACGGGCCGGGAGCGCGAATATAACTGGGCGCGCGTTTGGCCGGCGAACCGGCAGCGCTTCACAAGGAGACGATATGGCGAAGGCCCTCTATGGCCACGTCACGGCAGCGCCCGATCGGCGCCTGCTGGACGAGGTCACCCGGTTGCGTGCCACGGTGCGGGCACTGGAGTTCGAGGTAACCCGGTTGCGTGCGGAGAACGATCGCCTGGCGGCTGCCGCTGCCGAGGCGGACGACTTCTTCCGCATCGCCGAGCCGGCCCTTACCTGAACAATCCCCGCGTGAGCGGGACGTGGCCGACCGCCGTACGGGGCGAGTCGCCACGATGCACCAGTCCTTATGCGCGCCTCCACTCCTGTGGCGGCGCGCTTCTTCATTGCCCGTGGCGCCACGTCGTGGCGGCACAGCGCCGGAGCGCGCAGAGGGCATGGATCGTTGTCCGCCGGGGCGCATAGCGGCGCGGGCGGCGGGGCATAGAACAGCCGCCCGGTGCGGCGTCCCCCGAAGAGACGAGCTCTCCTCCGGGTACCCTGCAGCTTTGACCCGATAGCATGTGCCACCCGCCGCCCGGCGGGACGCCCTTTGAACGATTTCGGAGCGCTGTGCACCTCAAGAGCCTGACGGTGAAGGGCTTCAAGTCCTTCGCCTCCGCGACGACGCTGCGGCTGGAGCCGGGCATCACCTGTGTGGTGGGCCCGAACGGCTCCGGCAAGTCCAACGTGGTTGACGCGATCTCCTGGGTGCTCGGCGAGCAGGGCGCCAAGGCGCTGCGCGGCGGCAAGATGGAGGACGTGATCTTCGCCGGCACGTCCGGCCGCCAGCCGCTGGGCCGGGCCGAGGTCACCCTCACCATCGACAACACCGACGGCGCGCTGCCGATCGACTACACCGAGGTCTCGATCACCCGCCGCATGTTCCGCGACGGCGCGAGCGAGTACGAGATCAACGGTGACGCCTGCCGCCTGATGGACGTCCAGGAGCTGCTGTCCGACTCCGGCATCGGCCGGGAGATGCACGTCATCGTCGGCCAGGGCCGGCTCGACAGCGTGCTGCACGCCCGCCCGGAGGACCGGCGCTCGTTCATCGAGGAGGCCGCGGGCGTCCTCAAGCACCGCAAGCGCAAGGAGAAGGCGCTCCGCAAGCTCGACGCGATGCAGGCCAACCTGAACCGCGTCAACGACCTCACCGACGAGCTGCGCCGCCAGCTCAAGCCGCTGGGCCGGCAGGCCGAGGTGGCCCGGCGCGCCGCGACCATCCAGGCCGACCTGCGCGACGCGCGCCTGCGCCTGCTCGCCGACGACCTGTTCACGCTGCGCGCCACGCTGGACAAGGAGATCGCCGACGAGGCGGCCCTGCGCACCCGGCGCGAGCTGGTCGAGGAGGAGTACGAGCAGGTCCAGCTCCGGCTGGCTGCGCTGGAGGCGGAGCACGCCGCCGACGCGCCCGCGCTGACCCAGGCCCAGGACGTCTGGTATCAGCTGTCCGCGCTGCAGGAGCGTTTCCGCTCCACCGCGCAGCTGGCCTCCGAGCGGCACCGCCACCTGTCCGCTCCCACCGAGGAGGAGCGGCCGGGCCGCGACCCCGAGCGGCTGGAGGCCGAGGCCGAGGCGGTACGCGAGCAGGAGGAGGCGCTGCGCGAGGCGCTCGCCGAGGACCAGGTGCGCCTGGCCGAGGCGGTCGAGCGCCGCCAGGAGCTGGAGCGCCAGCTCGCCGCCGCCGAGCGGGCGCTGGTCGCCGCGGTGAAGGCGATCGCCGACCGGCGCGAGGGCATGGCGAAGCTCGCCGGGCAGGTCAACGCCGCCCGTACGCGTACCGCCACCGCCGCCGAGGAGATCGAGCGCCTGGCCGCGGCGTACGACGACGCCGCGATGCGCGCCGAGGCGGCGCAGGAGCAGGTGGACCTGGTCGCCGAGGAGACCTCCGACGCCGACCGCGACAACGCGGACCTGGACACCCGGCATGCCACCGCGGTCACCGCGCACGAGGACGCGAGCGCCGAGGTGAAGCGGCTGTCCGACGCCGACCGCGCCGCCGAGAAGGAGGCGACCGGCTGGAAGGCCCGCGAGGAGGCGCTCGCGCTGGGTCTCAACCGCAAGGACGGCGCGGGTGCGCTGCTGGCCCGTGCGGCTGACGTGCCGGGACTGCTGGGCAGCGTCGCGTCGCTGCTCGCGGTCGAGCCGGGCTGTGAGGCGGCGCTGGCCGCGGCACTGGGCGCGCTGGCCGACGCGGTCGCCGTGGCCGGGGTCGACGAGGCCGCCGAGGCGATGCGCCTGCTCAAGATCCAGGACGCGGGCCGGGCCACCCTGCTGATCGGCACGTCCGCCACGCAGTCCCGCCCCGACGTGGCGCTGCCCGGCGGCGCCCGCTGGGCGCTGGACGTGGTGCGCTGCGCCGAGAGCGTGCGCCCGGCCGTCACCCACGCGCTGCGCGACGTGGTGCTGGTCGACGACCTGACCGCCGCGGCGGCACTGGTCGCCGCCCACCCGGCGCTGCGCGCGGTGACTCGCGACGGCGACCTGGTCGGCGCGTTCTCCGGCGCGGGCGGCTCGTCGAAGGCGCCCAGCTACATCGAGGTCCAGGCGGCCGTGGACGAGGCCCGCGCGAAGCGGGTCGCGGCCGAGGAGATGACCGCCCGGCTGCGCGAGGAGATCGCCGCCGCCCGCGAGGTCGTCGCCGACCGCAAGCGCGCCGTCGACGAGGCCGCCGCCGCCAAGCGCGCGGCCGAGGGCGAGCGCAACGCCGCCGCCCGCCGCCTGGCCGAGGTCAGCGCCGCCGCGCGGTCCGCGCAGGCCGAGGCGCAGCGCCTGGGCGCGGCCCGGGACAAGGCCGCCGGTGCTCGCGAGCAGGACCTGATGCACCTGGCCGAGCTGGAGGAGCGGCTGGCGGCCGCGGAGGCGGTCCCGGTCGACGAGGACCCGTCCACCGGCGAGCGGGACCAGCTCGCCGCGCTGGTGCCGCAGGCCCGCCAGAACGAGGTCGAGGTACGCCTGGCCGTGCGCACCGCCGAGGAGCGCGTCTCGCAGATCGCGGGCCGGGCCGACTCGCTGCTGCGCCAGGCCGCCGCCGAGCGGGCCGCCCGCGAGCGCGCCGCCGCCCGCCGGGCCGCCCGGGAGCGTGGCGCGTCGGTGGCCAAGGCCGTCGAGTCCGGCACCCGCGAGGTGCTGACCAGGCTGAACGTGGCGCTGGAGGAGGCCGCCGAGCGGCGCGACGAGCTGGCGGAGGCGCGGACCGCCCGGGAGGCGGAGCTGGCGCAGGTGCGCAACGCGGGCAAGCGGCTGGGCGACGACCTGAACCGGCTCACCTCCGAGGTGCACCGCGACGAGATGGCCCGCGCCGAGCAGCGGATGCGCATCGAGCAGCTGGAGACGCGGGCCGCCGAGGAGTTCTCCATCGACGTGGAGACGCTGCTGGGCGAGTACGGCCCGCACGTCGGCGTACCGGTGATCATGCTGGGCTCGGCGGACCTGGCCGAGCCGGAGCCCTACGACCGGGCCATCCAGGAGAAGCGCGCCGCCAAGGCCGAGCGCGACCTGGCCCTGCTCGGCAAGGTCAACCCGCTGGCGCTGGAGGAGTTCGCGGCGCTGGAGGAGCGCTACAAGTTCCTCTCCGACCAGCTGGAGGACCTCAAGGCGACCCGCCGTGACCTGCTCACCGTGGTCAAGGACGTGGACGACCGCATCCTGGAGGTGTTCACCACCGCGTTCGAGGACACCGCGCGGGAGTTCCAGGTGGTGTTCCCGATCCTGTTCCCGGGCGGCGAGGGCCGGCTGGTGCTGACCGACCCGGACAACATGCTGACCACCGGCGTCGAGGTCGAGGCGCGCCCGCCGGGCAAGAAGATCAAGCGGCTGTCGCTGCTGTCCGGTGGCGAGCGCTCGCTGACCGCGGTGGCGATGCTGTGCGCGATCTTCCGCGCCCGCCCCAGCCCCTTCTACATCATGGACGAGGTGGAGGCGGCGCTCGACGACGTCAACCTCGGCCGCCTGATCACCCTGTTCCAGGAGCTGCGCTCGCGCAGCCAGCTGATCATCATCACGCACCAGAAGCGCACCATGGAGGTCGCCGACGCCCTGTACGGCGTGACCATGCGCAACGGTGTCACCGAGGTGATCAGCCAGCGACTGAGGAGCGAGACCGAGTGAGGCGCAAGCCTGCCGAGGCACTGCTGATCGACTTCGACGGCGTGCTGCGGCACCACGACGCGGCCGCGTACGGCGACTTCGAGGCCCGTCACGGGATCGCGCCCGCCGCGCTGCTCGCCTCCGGCCTGGAGTGGGCGCGCCAGCTCCCGGCGATCACCGGTCACCTCACGCGGCAGCAGTGGCTGGACTCGATCGGCGAGCACACCGGCGCGTCGGCGGCGGCGCTGGCCGAGTGGGACGCCTACCGCGGCTACGTCGACGAGACGGTGCTGGCGTTCGTGCGGGAGGCGCGCGCGGCCGGGCGCCGGGTCGGGCTGGCCACCAACGCCACCGACGATCTGCACGACGACCTGGCCCGGTTCGGGCTGAGCGACGCCTTCGACGCGGTGTTCTCCTCGGCGGACATGGGCGTGCACAAGCCGGCCAAGGAGTACTTCAGCCAGGCGTGCCGCACGCTGGAGACGCCGCCGTCGCTCTGCCTGTTCGTGGACGACACGGACCGCAACATCCGCGGGGCACGCGCCGCCGGTCTGCTCGCCGCGCGGTGGAACGGCCCGGACGATCTGCGCTACCTTCGCGGCGCGCTGGGGCTGTGAGCGCAGCGGCACACTCTGTGACGAGTGGACTGTTGTTCGTGAAACTTTCTCCCGCGATGTGAAACGGGTTCGGCCCGGTGACAACCCGGTGGTCAGGCTGCGCGTGACTACTACCGGACCGTGGTGATCACCGACCCGGAACCTGGCCCGTCCCGGCAAGCCGCCATCACGCGGCGTGTCGATGGACTCTCCACGTTCCACCCTCTCCGGCCTGCCGAGAGAGCGGTTTCCGCCGGAGCACCGCGACCCCCGAGATCAGCAGGTTGTTCCGGCGAGAGGAGCGGCGATGACGTCGTCGCTGGTAGTGGACCGCGTGACGGTGGAGTACACCGCGGGCGCGCCCGTGTTGCGCGACGTGTCCGTGGCGGCGGCCGCGGGGCGGATGCTCGCGGTGACCGGCCCGTCCGGCGCGGGCAAGAGCACGCTGCTGCGGGCCATGGCGGGGGTGCTGCGGCCGGTCACCGGCGCGGTCGCCGTCGACGGCAGGCCGCTGCGGGACCGCGACGACGCGGTGTCCCGCCGGGTGGTGCTGATCCCGCAGGACAACGGCCTGGCCACCATCCTCACCGCGAGCGAGAACGTGCAGGTCGTGCTCGTCGCCAACGGCTTCTCCCCGGAGGACGCGCGCCGCGCCACGGCCGAGTCGCTGGAGCAGGTCGGGCTGTCGGCCCAGGCGGGCCAGCTGGTCGAGGAGCTGTCCGGCGGCCAGCAGCAGCGTACGGCGATCGCCCGCGGCCTGGCCCTGTCCGGCGCGGTGCTGCTGGCCGACGAGATCACCAGCGAGCTGGACGCCGCGAACCGCACCAAGGTGCTGGAGCTGCTGCGCGCCGAGGCCGACCGGGGCGCCTGCGTCGTGCTGGCCACCCACGACCTGGAGGCCGCCGCCGCCTGCGACGCCGAGCTGCACCTGCTCGACGGCGCCGCCGAGCTGGTCCGCGCATACGCGTCGGCGCCGGTCACCGCTTCCGGGTCGTAGCCACGACACAGCAGTCGTGGTCTGCGGACTCTGCTCGTCCCCCGCCGGAGCCGCGCGGCCCGTAGCCGACGCCACGGCACCCCCATACCGCCCGACCGGGCCGCCCGACACGCGACCGGCCGGTAGAACGTCCCGAGAGGTGGCACCACATGCTTCGCTTGGTGCTCGGCGTGCTGGGCAGCCGCCGCAGCCAGGCCGTCACGCTGGCGGTGCTGGCCGTGCTCGCGGTGGCCGCCGGCACCGCGGCGCCGCTCTACGCCACCGCGGCCGACAAGGCCGCCGTCGCGGCGGAGCTGCGCTCGGCCACGGCGCTGGAGCGGGCGGTCACCTTCACCGCCGAGGTCGCCGTGGAGGGCGGACACGCGTCCGCCGTCGAGTCGCTGCGCGCCCAGGCGCTGGAGAAGATCGGCGACCACGGCCTGACCGAGATCATCGGGGCGTTCGTGCCCGGCACGGTGACCGCGGGAGCCGGCGAGACCGGCGAGACCGGCCCGGCGGCGAACGCGGTGCAGGCCCCGGTGACCACCCGCACCGGCGTCTGCGCGCACCTGGTGATCACCGGCGCGTGCCCCGCCGGGCAGGGTGAGGTGCTGCTCAGCGAGGCGACCGCGCAGCGCCTCAAGGTCTCCGCCGGCAGCGAGCTGAGCTTCGACCCCGACCTGGCCGAGAAGCCCGTCACGCTGCGCGTGTCCGGCGTGTACGACCCGGCGGCGGCGCTCGCCGCGAACGACCCCTACTGGGCCGGGCGTGACGACCTCACCCCGCAGCCGCTGCGCGTGTCGAACCCGATGTTCACCGCCGAGTCCACGATCGACACGCTCGGCGCGACGCGGGTCCGGGCCACCGTCGACCTGGTCGCCGACGCGACCTTCGGCGCCGACGACGTCGACCGGCTGTCCGGGGCCCTGCCCACCGCGATCGGCCTGCCCGGCACGATGATCTCCAACGGCCTGCCCCGGCTGCTGCGGCGCATCCAGGAGGCCCGCGAGGTGCTCGGCCTGGCCGCGCCGCTGGGCGCCGCGCAGCTGCTCGTCGTCTGCTGGTTCGTGCTGCTCATGGCCGTCGGGTACACCGCCGCCGAGCGCCGCGGCGAGCTGGCCCTGGGCCTGCTGCGCGGCGTGCCGCCGCGGCACCGCGCCCTGCTGGCCCTCGGCCCGACTTCGCTGGTGCTGCTGGTGGCCGCGCCGTTCGGCGTGCTGCTGGGCTGGGTGATGGTGCGCCTGCTGACCTGGGCCACGTTCGCCCGCGCGCAGGAGATCATGCTGGACCGCACCGCGCTGCTCGCGGCGGGCGGGACGCTGCTGGTCGTGATGGCCAGCGCGGCGATCGCCGAGCGGCGCGCGCACGGCGGCTCCCTGGTGGAGGCGCTGCGCCAGGTGCCCACCCGGCGGCGGGGCAAGGTCGGGCTGACCGAGCTGGCCGTGGGCGTGGTCGCGCTGGCCGCGATCGGGCAGTCGCTGGCCTCCGGCGACCAGACCGGCGGCCTGCCGTTGCTGGTGCCGCTGCTGCTGGCGATCGTGGTCGGCCTGCTCACCGCCCGCCTGGTCCGGCGTGCCGCGACCGCGTACGGCGCCTCCCGGCTGCACCGCGGAAAGCTGGCCCCGGCGCTGGCGGCGTTGCAGGTGGCGCGGCGGCCCGGGGCCGACCGGCTGGTCGCGCTGACCGTGGTCGCGGTGGCGCTGGTCGGATACACCGTGAGCGCCTGGGACGTGGCCGCCGGTGCCGCCCGCGAGCGGGCCGAGCTGACCCTGGGCGCGCCACGGGTGCTGACCGTGTTCGCCGTCTCCCGGCCCGCGCTGGTGGACGCGGTCCGCCGCGCCGACCCGGAGGGGGCCTGGGCGATGGCCGCCACCCGGCAGGAGCTGACCGACGGCACGCTGATCGGGGTGGACAGCGAGCGGCTCGCCGCGGTCGCGAGCCCGGCCGGCGGCACGTCCCCCGCCGACCTCGCCGCGCTGCTGCGGATGCCCGGCGGCGACGCCGTGACCGTGGCGGGCGGGGCGCTGGAGTTCGACGTGGACGTGGTCGACGACTCGCCGAACCCGATGCGGGTGACGGTGGCGCTGGTCGGGCCGCGTGGCGAGCCGGTCACCGGCCGCCTGGACATCCCGATGACCCTCGGTAGGGCCAACCACCGTCTGGAACTGCCGGAGTGCGCCACCGCGCCGGGCTGCCGGCTGTTCTGGCTCAGCTTCCCGCGCTCCCCCGACGGGCTGCACCTGCACCGGCTGCGCCAGCTCGGCCCGGACCGCACCCTGCTGGAGGGGCAGGCGATCGCGGCGGCGTCGCGCTGGCGGCCCCGGTTCGGCACCGAGCCCGAGGTGACGGTCATCCCCGGTCCGGACTACGTGTCGCTCTTCTACCAGCCGGCCGATCCGCGGTTCATCAGCACCGACATCCGGCTGCACGTCAACGACGCGCCGATGCCGCTGCCGGTCGTCGCCGCGGGCCCGCCGGCCCTGGCGCACACCAGGGACCTGCGCGCGGCCAAGGTGCTCGCGTCCGTCGACATGCCGGTGGACGCCCGCCGGGTGATGCCTGCGCTGCCGGGTGTGCCGGGCGAGGGACTGCTGTTCGATCTGCCCACCGCCGATCGGCTCGGCGACTCGCGGGACAACTCGGCGCAGCTGCAGGTCTGGCTGAGCGCGACGGCGCCCGCCGACGCGGTCGACCGGCTGCGCGCCAGCGGGCTGGTGCCGGTGGGCGACGAGACGGTGGCCTCGCTGGCCGCCCGCTACCGGGAGCAGGGCGCGGGGCTGGCGCTGCGGCTGCACCTGGCCGCCGCCGTGCTCAGCGTGCTGCTGGTCGCGCTCGCGACGATGGTGCTGGCCGCGACCGACCGGCGCAACCGTGCGGCCGAGCTGGCGGCGCTGCGCCTGCAGGGTATGCCCGCCCGGGTCGCCGCCCGGTCCGCCCGCATCGGCAACCTCGCCATGATCCTCATCGCGGTCCCGGTCGGCGCGCTCACCGCGCTGGCCGCCTGGGCGCTCAGCGGACCCGCGCGCACGATGCTGACCTCGTCCGGTGATCTGGCACCGCCCGGCCCGGACCAGCTGGTGGTGCTGCCCGCGGTGCTCGCGGCGGCGGCCGTGCTGGTGGCCGCCGCACTGCTCGCGGGCCGCTCGCTGGTCCGCGTGACCACCGTGGGCAGGTCCGCCCGCGACGACGGCGGCGGCCCGGCCGGGCCTCCCGCGCAGACCACCGGGGCGGACCAGACCGGTGCCCGACCCGAACGGAAGCAGGAGGTGGCCCGGTGACGGCGCTGCTGTGGGCGATGGTGCGGGCGCGGCGCGGCCTGGCCGTCATCACCCTGGTGCTCACCGCGGCCGCGGCCGCGGCGGCCGCCGCGGGGCCGCTCTACCAGCAGGCGGCGACCCGGTCGCTGCAGGAGGTGGAGGTGAGCGCCGCGACCGTCGCCGAGCGGGTGGTGTCGGCGCAGAACAGCGAGCCGCAGTGGCGCGACCAGACCCCCTCGTCGCTGCCGTACGTGCCCGGCTTCCAGACCGTCGAGGGCCGCGTGCTGGACGGGGTCGCCTCCGGCGAACTCGACCGTACGCAGGCGTTCGTGGCCTGGCGCAGTGGCATGTGCGAGCACCTGGTGATCGTCAAGGGCCGGTGCGCCACCGGCGAGCGCGAGGTCGTGCTGCGCACGGACACCGCCGACCGGATCGGCGTGCAGCTGGGCCGCGACATGGAGCTGACGCCGCCCGCCACGACCGGCCCGGACGACGGCGCGCAGCCGCTGCGCCTCACCGTGGTCGGCTTCTACCAGCGCCCGGCCGGGGACGACCCGTACTGGGCCGACCGCGAGCCGCTGGTGGGCCAGCGCATACCGGCGGTGTTCGCCACCGAGCGCACCCTGGCCGCCGCCCGGCGGGACACGGTGCGCACCGTCGACCTCATCGCCACGCCCGCCGCGTTCGCCGACATGGACACGCTGCGCGCCGAGCTTGAGGACGCCGAGGCGGAGCTGGAAGCGGGCGGGTACAACGCCGACAGCGACCTGCCCGAGCTGCTGAAGCGGCTCGACGAGGGGACGGCGCAGCTGGGCTCCAGCCTGCTGCTGGCGGCCGTGCCGCTGGTGCTGCTGTGCTGGCTGGTGCTGTTCATCGCGGTCGCCGGGGGCGTCGAGCAGCGCCGCGGCGAGCTGGGGCTCACCGCGCTACGCGGGGTGCCCGCGCGCACCCGGTGGTGGCTGGCCACCGCGGAGACGGCGCTGCCGGTGCTGATCGCGATCGTGCCCGGCTACCTGATCGGGTACGCGGTCACCACGGCGCTCGCGCTGACCGTGCTGCCGGGCGCCCCGCTCGTGGAGCCGGAGGTCACCTCCGTGGTCTACACCGCCGTCGCGGTGCTGGGCGCGCTGGCCGCGGGCATGCTCGCGCAGGTGCGCGCACTGACCACCCCGGTGCTCGGGCTGCTGCGCCGCGCCAGGGTGCGCAGGCGCCGCGGCCTGGTCGGCGGCATCGAGGCGATGGTCGGCGCGCTCGCGCTGGTCGCCGGATACCAGGTGGCCGTGTTCGACGGGGACTCCGCGTCGGGCGGCATCGCCCTGCTCGCCCCGCTCTGCATCGGGCTGGGCCTGGGCCTGGTCGCCGCGCGCCTGATCGGGCTGCCCGCCGAGCGGCTCGGCCGCCGGGCGCTGCGCAAGGGCCGCCTGCGCACCGGGCTGGCGGCGCTGACCCTGGCCCGGGGCGGCGGCACGCACTGGATCGTGGTGCTGCTGACGGTGGTGTTCGGCCTGCTGGGCTTCGCGCTCGCGGCCGGTGACACGGCCGGGCAGGCGTGGGAGCAGCGGGCCGAGGTGCAGATCGGCGCGGACCGGGTGCTGTCGGTCGCGCCGCTGCCCGCGACGAGCCTGGTCAGCGCGGTCCGTGCCGCCGACCCGCAGGGCCGCTACGCCATGGCCACCATGAAGATGAACGTGAACAGCGAGACGGCCCTGCTGGCGGTGGACAGCTCGCGGCTGGCCGCGGTGGCGCTGTGGCCGCAGGCGTACGGCACACTGCGCCCTGAGGAGGCCGCCCGGCTGCTGAAGCCCGCTCCTGTGACGTCACTGGAGCTGCAGGCGGCCGAGGTCGACGTGACCGTCACCCTCGACGCGCTCGACGCGGACGCCACCGTCGGCCTGACCCTGCGCCTGGCCACCGCGCAGGGACGCCAGTCCCAGGTGCGCGTCGACCGGCTGCAGCCCGGCACCCATCAGTATCGGGTGAAGACCGAGGTCTGCGCGCAGGCGCCCTGCCGGCTCAAGCAGGTCTCGATCGACCACTTCACGCGCGGGCGCTACCGGTTCGACCTGACCGTCGGCGACCTGCGCGACCCCTCAGGCCGGGTGCTGGTCGCCGCCGCCGCGCTGGCCGGGCACCACTGGCGGCTGCCGGAGACCAGCGCCGCCCGGCCGGTGCCCGAGGTCGGCCCGGCCCCGGCGGGACTGCGGATCCGCGTGGACACCACGGTGACGCCGGACCTGCGGGTGTTCCCCGACACCGCGCCCGAACGGCTGCCCATGGTGGCCGCGGGCCGCCTGCCGGACGTGCTGCTCGGCTACGGCGGCACGGTCCGGCTGCCGGTGGAGCGGGCCGGCACCATGAACCTGGTGCCACGGCACGGCGCCCAGGGCGCCCTGGTCGACCTCGAGTACGCCGACATGCGCCTCAACCAGGAGGGCGACGCCCCCGACCCGGAGGTGTGGCTGGCCGCGGACGCGCCCGCCGACATCGTGTCGCGGCTGGAGGCCAACGGGCTGAACGTGCTGTCGGAACGGACCGCCGAAGGCCGCTGGCAGCTCTACCGCGAGCAGGCGCCCGCGCTGGCGCTGTGGTTCCTGGCCGCGGCCGCGTTCACCGGCGTCGCGTTCGCCGCGGGCGGGCTGCTGGTCACCGCCGTGCTGGAGCGCGGTCACCCCGACGAGGGGCTGGCCGTGCTGCGCGGGCAGGGCGTGCGAGGGCGCGTGCTGCGCGGCGCCGCACTCGGCGGCCGGTTCGCGATCGTGCTCACCGGCACCGTGATCGGGCTGCTCGCGGCGGCCGGATCGTGGGTGCTGGCCCGCGGGGTGGTGCCCGTGTACGCCGACGGCGGGTTCGCCCCGACCGGCACCCGGCTGCCCGGGGTGGCCAGGCCGTTCCTGGTGCCGCCGCCGGACCTGCCCAGCCCGATGATCGCGCTGCCGATCGCCGTGGCCGTGCTGGTCCTGTTGACAACGTGCCTGCTCGCCACGAGAGTGGCCGCCCGGGTGAACGAGGGAGCGACGTCGTGAAGAACTCCAGCCTGACCGGCCTGGCCGTGGTGTGCCGCCGGGTCGTGCACATCTACCGCGCCGAGGGCGGTGACGTGGTCGCGCTGGCCGGTGTCGACCTCGACATCGCGCCGGGGGAGCGGGTCGCCCTGGTCGGCCCGTCCGGCTCCGGCAAGTCCACCCTGATCGCGCTGCTCGCCGGGCTGATGCGGCCCAGCGCGGGCCGGGTGCAGATCGGCCTGGTCGACATCGGCCGGATCAGCGAGGCCGAGCTGGCCCGCCTGCGCGGCACCGACCTCGGCGTGGTGCTGCAGGGGGCGCGGCGCAACCTGCTGCCGTACGCCACCGTGCTGAGCAACGTGTGGCTGGCCCAGCGCCGCGCCGCACATGTGCGGCCCGCCGACCTGGAGCCGCCGGAGCGCATCCTGGCCCTGCTCGGCCTGACCGGCTTCGGCCACCGCAAGGTGCAGGACCTGCCGCCCGGCGCGGCACAGCGGGCCGCGATCGCGGTCGGCATGGCCAGCTCACCCGGCCTGCTGCTGGTCGACGAGCCCACCAGCCAGCTCGACCGGGGCGCGCGGGACGAGGTGCTCGCCGCGCTGGAGGCGGTCAACACCGAGCGCGGCACCACGATCGTCGCCGTCACGCACGACCCCGACGTGGGCGCCCGGCTGGGCCGTGCGGTCACCATCCGCGACGGCCGGGTCGGCTCGGAGGGCCGCGACGGCCGCGAGTTCGCGGTGATCGCCGGGGACGGCACCGTGCAGCTGCCTCCGGACGTCCTGGACGCCCTCCCGCCCGGCACGCTGCTCTCGGTCCAGCACGCCGACGGCCGCGTCACCCTCGTCTCCGACGACCACTCCGCCCCCGCCCCGCTGCCGTGACCGTGGCCTGACCCCGTCGCGCGGGCGCGCGGCGGGGTCAGGTGAGGTGGTGGTACAGGGCGGGAGAGAGGGCCGGGCCGGGGGCGGTGCCCTCGATGACGACCGAGGCGGTGCGGCCGTGGTGGGCGAGGGTGGCCACGGCGCTGCCGAAGTACGGCGGGCGCAGCGCGCGCCAGCGCACGGCCGGGCGGGGCACCCCGAACGCGCGCGCGACCAGCCAGGCCGGGCCGGACAGCACCCGCCACCAGCCGACGCGCAGCAGCGTACGCATGACGCCCTTGATGCTCTGGTGCAGCGGGGAGCACGTGACCTGGTGTACGGCCGCGGTCGCGCCGGGGATCTCCGCACGGGCGACGTACGAGTGGTGCACGTCGCCGCCGAGCACGCTGACCGTGGCCGGGCCGCGCACCGCCGCGATCAGCGCGGTCAGCTCGTCGAAGGAGTGCCCGACGGCGGCCCAGTGCTCCAGGTCGTAGTGCTGGCGCAGCCGTTCCATCGTGCCGCTGTGCCGCGCCGCGAGCACCTCGATGACGGCCTCGCCGTGGTGCACCGCGGGCGCCAGCAGCCAGGGCAGCGAGCAGGCGAGCACCAGGTGGTCGCAGTCGGCGCGGGTCTGCTCGGCCAGGGCGTCCCAGTGCTCCTGCGGCCACATGCGCCGCTCGGGGCCGTCGAGCACCCGGTTGCCGCGGCAGTCGAGCAGGATGAGCCGGGTCCGGCCGACGTCGACCACGCAGCCCCACGGGTAGAGGTCGGGCCCGGCGGGCACGGACACCCGCTCGGCGAACGCGGTCAGCACGGCCGTGGCGTCCTCGCCCGCCCGGATGCGCCGCCATACGGGGTCGGTGTCGAGCTGGACCGGGGTGAGGTTGCCCAGGTGCTGGAAGAGCCAGTACGACGCGAGCCCGGCGACGATGCGCTCGGCCCACCACGGCTGCGCGCGGACGGACTCCAGCCAGCCGGCCGACGAGTTCCAGTCGTCCATGATCTCGTGGTCGTCGAAGATCATGACGCTGGGCACGGTCGACAGCAGCCAGCGCACCGGCGGCTCGGTCCACGACTCGTGGTAGAGGTGCACGTACTCGGCGAAGGTGACCACGTGGTCCGGCGGCGCCTGCGCGGGGCGCTCCCGCCCGGCCAGCCAGCCCGTCGTGGGCGCGGACAGGTTGTCGGCGTAGATCTGGTCCCCGATCAGCGCCAGCAGGTCCGGCAGGCGGGCCTGCCCGGCGCGGGCCGCGTCGAGCAGCCGCTGCCCGAGCGCCTCCAGCGCGTCCGGGTCGTGCCCGGCGGCGGCGTGGGTGCGCGTGCACGCCTCGCGGCAGGAGCCGAACGTGATCACCGCGTCGGGGTCGCCGGGATCGCGAATGGTGATCACCGAGGGTGGGTACTCCGGCAGCGGCCAGACCGGCGCGCCGTCGAGTTCGACGGCGTACGCGTGTGCACCCACCGGCAGCCGCGACAGCACCACCAGCCCCAGATGGACGCCGAACGCCTCGAACGTGTCCGACGTCACGGTGTGCTCCGCGGCCCGCACGGTCACCCGCGCGGGCTGGTCGGTCTGTACCCAGATGACCGCCTGGTCACCGTCGACACGGCGCAGCAGGGGGCCGAGCAGGAGGGTCGCCACGCCGCACATCCTCCGGGATGGCAGGCACGGTGGCCAGGTCCGGTCGTGTCGAAAAGGCGCGCGCGGGCTCCGGTGTGCCCCCTGCGGCCCTGGATTTGAGAGGATGCCCGTCATGAAAGACGCGCTCGTTCCCGTGATCGTGATCGTCGCCCTGCTGCTCGTGGCCGGGCTGACGGTCTTCCTCGTGCGCCGGCCGCGCCGTGCCGTGCTGCCGCCCGAGGCGGGCACGAAGGAGGCCGAGCGCCCCGGCATCGAGCGCGGCGAGCAGATCCCGCCCAGCGTGATCGCCCCGCCGAAGCCGGACGGCAAGACGCCGGTCGGGGAGAAGCCCGCGCCCGAGAAGCCGGCGGTGGAGAAGCCCGCCGTCGTTCCGGCGCCCGCCCCGGCCCCGCCGGTCGAGAAGGCCCCGCCGGCCCCGCCGGTGCCGGCGGAGCCGGTCGCGCCCGAGATCGAGCAGCCGGAGCCGACCGCGGGCCGCCTGGTGCGGCTGCGCGCCCGCCTGGCCCGCTCGCAGAACGTCTTCGGCAAGGGCCTGCTCGGCCTGCTCTCGCGCGACCACCTGGACGACGACGCGTGGGACGAGGTCGAGGAGAGCCTGATCAGCGCTGACGTGGGCGTCCAGGCGACCACGGAGATCGTTGCCAAGCTGCGCGAGCGCACCCGGGTGCTGGGCACCCGCACGGCGACCGATCTGCGCGGCCTGCTGGCCGAGGAGCTGACCGAGGCGCTGGACCCGAAGCTGGACCGCTCGCTGCACACCGGTGTGGTGGAGGGCAAGCCGTCGGTGATCCTGGTCGTCGGCGTGAACGGCGCGGGCAAGACCACCAGCTGCGGCAAGATCGCCCGGGTGCTGGTGGCGGACGGCCACACGGTGGTGCTGGGCGCGGCCGACACGTTCCGCGCCGCCGCCGCCGACCAGCTCGCCACGTGGGCCTCCCGGGTGGGCGCGCAGGTCGTGCGCGGCCCCGAGGGCGGCGACCCGGCGGCGGTGGCCTTCGACGCGGTCAAGAAGGGCATCGACGCGGGCGTCGACACGGTGCTGATCGACACGGCGGGCCGCCTGCAGAACAAGGTCGGCCTGATGGACGAGCTGGGCAAGATCAAGCGGGTGGTGGAGAAGCACGGCCCGGTCTCCGAGACGCTGCTGGTGCTGGACGCGACCGCCGGCCAGAACGGGCTGAGCCAGGCCCGCGTCTTCACCGAGGTCGCCGACGTCACCGGGGTGGTCCTCACTAAATTGGACGGCACGGCCAAGGGCGGTATCGTGATCGCGGTGCAGCGCGCTCTCGGTATCCCGGTCAAGCTGGTCGGCCTGGGCGAGGGCCCGGACGACCTCGCCCCCTTCGATCCCCAGCAGTTCGTGTCCGCGCTGCTGGGTGACGAGTGACGAGCGACGAGCGCTGAAGAGTCGATGGTGACAGCCCCTTTCCAGGACCCGACCGAGATACCGCTGCGCGGCGGCAACGTCAGCACGGTGGTCCGCGTCGGCGAGACCGTGCGCCGCAACGCCGGCCCGTGGACCCCCACGGTGCACGCGCTGCTGCGCCATCTCGAGTACGCCGGTTTCACCGGGTCGCCACGTGCCCTCGGCATGGACGAGCACGGCCGCGAGGTGCTGTCCTACCTGCCGGGCGAGTGCGGGGAGTACCCGCTCGCCCCGCACTGGGTCACCGACGAGGCGCTGGTCACCGTGGCGACCATGCTGCGCATGTTCCACGACGCGCAGGCGGGCTTCCGCACGCCCGCGGGCGGGGTGTGGCGCTCGTTCGGCCCGCCCCCACCCGACGCGGAGATCATCTGCCATCACGACGCCGCGCCGCACAACGTCATCTGGCGGCCCGACGGCACGCTGGCGATGATCGACTTCGACCTGGCCTCGCCCGGCTCGCGCATCTACGACGTGGCGTACGCCGCGTGGACCTGGGTGCCGATCTTCAGTGACCGGGACTCGATCACGCTCGGCTGGCACCGGCCGGACCGCCCGCGCCGGCTGCGCCTGTTCGCCGACGCGTACGGGCTGATCCCGCGCGACCGGCACCGCCTGGTGCGGACCATCCGCAAGCGCATCGTGGACCACGTCGAGGGCATCCGCCGCCTCGCCACGGCGGGGGAGCCGGCGTTCGTCCGGATCGTGCAGAAGGGCCACCTTCGGCGGCCGCTTCGCGACCTTCGGCTGATTGACTACGAGCGGTACACGCTGGAGCACGCGCTGCGCTGAAAACGCGCCATGAATGGGCTCCTCACGTGTGAACATTTCTTCACACGTACGAAACAGATCGTGACGCGCTGGAAACCGAGCCGCGTCATTGCGCGAAACAGGGGATGGCGATGCTGCCTCCCAACCAGCACCGATGGCATTGCGGCGATCGGGCCGGGCGGACCTGGCGGCGCTCCCGCCGGTCGACCTCGGTGGCTGGGAGGGAGGAACCCACTCACCCTAGGAGGGCAGCGTGCTGCTCGCTGAAGATCCACCGACGATCGACACCGGTAACGCTGCGTGGCTGCTGGTCTCGTCCGCTCTGGTGCTGCTCATGACCCCGGGTCTGGCGCTGTTCTACGGCGGCCTGAACCGTGCCAAGGGCGTGCTCAACATGATGATCATGAGCTTCGCCTCCATCGGGCTGGTCTCGATCATCTGGGTCGTCTACGGCTTCACCGCCGCGTTCGGCACGAACGAGAACGCGGACCTGAACGCGTACATCGGTAACTTCTCCACGTACCTGGGCATGCCGATCGACAAGACCGGCGAGATCTGGTTCCTGGCCGGGGCCTCCACGGGCATCCCGACGTACGTGTTCGCCATCTTCCAGATGATGTTCGCCATCATCACGGTCGCCCTGATCAGCGGCTCGATCTCCGACCGGGCGAAGTTCGCCGGCTGGCTGGTCTTCGCCTTCGGCTGGGTCACCCTGGTCTACATCCCGGTCGCGCACTGGGTGTGGGGCGGCGGCTTCATCGGCGCCAAGATCTTCGCGCTCGACTTCGCCGGTGGTACGGCGGTGCACATCAACGCCGGTGCCGCGGCGCTGGCGGTGGCCCTCGTGCTCGGCAAGCGCATCGGCTGGCCGAAGGACAAGTTCAAGCCGCACAACGTGCCGTTCGTCGCCCTGGGCGCCGGTCTGCTGTGGTTCGGCTGGTTCGGGTTCAACGCGGGCTCGGAGCTGACCGTCGACGCCATCACCGGCGTCGCGTTCCTGAACACCCAGGTCGCCACGGCGGCCGGTCTGCTCGGCTGGCTCATCATCGAGTGGATCCGTGACGGCAAGCCCACCCTGGTCGGCGCCTCCTCCGGCGCGGTCGCCGGCCTGGTCGCGATCACCCCGGCCTGTGGCTTCATCCCGACCCTGCCGGCCGTGCTGCTCGGCCTGGTCGCCGGCGCGGTCTGCGCCCTGGCGGTCAGCCTGAAGTACAAGCTCGGCTACGACGACTCGCTCGACGTGGTCGGCGTGCACTTCGTCGGCGGCTGGATCGGCTCGCTGTTCATCGGTCTGTTCGCCAGCACCGAGCTGAACTCCTTCATCACCACGCTCGGCGGCCAGGACGGCCTCTTCTACGGCGGCGGGGCGACCCAGCTCGGCCGTCAGGCCCTGGCCAGCGGCATCGTGACGGTCTTCTCGTTCGTGGTCGCGGGCATCCTCGCCTTCGTGATCGACAAGACCATCGGCTTCCGGCTGTCGCCCGAGGCCGAGGTGGAGGGCATCGACGTGGTCGAGCACGCCGAGAGCGGGTACGACCTGTCGCCCTCGACCGGCGGCGGTGCCGCGGGTGCCTTCGCGCTGGCCGGCATCGGTGCCGGTCCCAAGGCCCCGAAGGCCGATGTGGAAGAAGAGACGGCTCCGGCCACCGAGAAGGTGTCCGGCTAAGGTTCCCTGATGGAGGGGTTGAGCATGAAGCTGGTCACCGCCGTCATCAAGCCGTACCAGTTGGACGCGGTCAAGGAGGCGCTGCACGCCATGGGCGTCGCGGGCCTGACCGTCAGCGAGGTACAGGGCTACGGCCGGCAGAAGGGCCACACCGAGGTGTACCGGGGTGCCGAGTACACGGTGGAGTTCCTGCCGAAGATCCGCATCGAGGTGGTCACGGACGAGCTGGACGTGGAGAAGGTCGTCGACTCCATCGTCACCGCCGCCCGGACCGGCAAGATCGGCGACGGGAAGGTGTGGGTCACCGAGGTCTCCGAGGTGGTCCGCGTCCGCACCGGCGAGCGCGGTCTCGACGCGCTCTGATATTCGGAGAGTAGGAAAGATGGGCCCGGGGAACGTCGCGACTTCCGCATCGGACAGCGCGGCGGGCCCCGGGCCCGACTATGCGCGCCTGGCACAACGTGATCCCGCCTCGGTCGGCGCGCTCGCCCGCAGCGCCCGCGCCGACGCGCTGGACGCCTGGCTCAGCCGGCTGCTGCCGGACACCCCCGGCGTCGCCCTCGTCGCGGTCGGCGGGCTCGGCCGCCGCGAGTGCACCCCGCACGGCGACCTCGACCTGATCCTGGTGCACGCTGGGGTCCCGCGGGTCGACGAGCTGGCCGCCTCGCTCTGGTATCCCATCTGGGACGCCCGGATGGGCCTGGACCACTCCACCCGCACCGTCGCCGAGTCGCTCGACGCCGCCCACGACGACGTCAAGGTCGCGCTCGGCCTGCTCGACGCCCGGCACGTGGCCGGTGACCCGGCCCTGTCCGCCCAGCTCGCCCGCGCCGCCGTGGACCAGTGGCGGCGCACCGCCCGCCGCCAGCTCATGCGGCTGCGCGAGCTCGTCGAGGAGCGCCACGCCGCCCACGGTGAGCTGGCGTACCTGCTGGAGGGCGACCTCAAGGAGGCCGCCGGCGGCCTGCGCGACGTGGGCGTGCTGCGCGGCATCGGCGTCGCCGGGGTCGCCGACGCGCTCCCGCCGCAGGTGCGCGCCGCCGCCACCCGGCTGCTCGACGTACGCGACGCGCTGCACGTCAGCATCGGCCGGCGCAACGACCGGCTGCGTGCCCAGGAGCGCCTGCAGGTGGCGGAGCTGCTCGGCCTGTCCGACGGCGACGCGCTGCTGCGCCGGGTCGGGCTCGACGCGCGTACCGTCGCCTGGTCCCTCACCGACGCCTGGCGCTCGGTACAGCGCTGGCACGCCGCCGCGGTCCGCAACGGTGATCCGCGCGCCCGGGAGGCGTCGTCCGTACGCAGCCCCGTGGCCCGCGACGTGGTCGCCGTGGACGGGGAGATCGTGCTGGCCCGCGCCGCCGTCGGCCCGCACCCCGACCCGTCGCTGTCGCTGCGGGTCGCGGCCGCCGCCGCACAGCACCAGATGCCCATCGCGCGGGCCACCCTGGAGTGGCTCGCCCGGTTCTGCCCGCCGCTGCCCACCCCGTGGCCCTCTTCGGCCCGCACCGCGCTGCTCACCCTGCTCGGCGCGGGCACCGGCCTGGTCACCGCCTGGGAGGCGTGCGACCGGTTCGGGCTCACCTCGGCCTGGCTGCCGCAGTGGACCCGGCTGCGCGGCACCCCGCAGCACCACCCCGTGCACCGGTTCACCCTCGACCGGCACCTCGTGCAGGCCGCCGCGAACGCCTCCCGCTGGTCGCGCGAGGTCGCCCGGCCCGACCTGCTCGTGCTCGGCGCGCTGCTGCACGACGTCGGCAAGGGCCTGCCCGGCGACCACAGCGAGGTCGGCGCCGACCTGGCCCGCGAGATGGCCGCCGCGATCGGCCTGCCGCCCGCCGACGTCGACACCATCGCCACCCTGGTCCGGTATCACCTGGTGCTGCCCGACACGGCCACCCGGCGCGACCTCGACGACCCGGCCACCATCAACCATGTCGCCAAGCTCGTCGGCGACGCCGGCACGCTCGAACTGCTGCAGATGCTCGCCCGCGCCGACGCCGCCGCGACCGGCCCCGGCGCGTGGTCGGCGTGGAAGTCGAAGCTCATCGACGACCTGTGCCACCGCGTACGCAAGGTCCTCGGTGGCGGGCCGCTGCCCGAGCCCACCTCGCCCGATCCGGCGCTGCTGGCCGGGCCGCTGCCCGTGGTCCAGGTCGCCGACGACTGGGTGGCGCTGGCCGCCCGCGACCGGGTCGGGCTGCTGGCCGCCGTGGCCGGGTGCCTCGCCACGCACAAGCTGGAGATCGTCGCGGCCGGCTCGTCGACCATCGGCGAGCGGGCGATCATCGAGTGCGCGGTGAACAACCGGTACGGCACGCCGCCGGATCGCGAGCTGCTCGCCGCCGACCTGCGCCGGGTGGGGCTGGACCAGCTCCCGCTGCCGCGCCGGCTGGGCAGCGGGGGCGGGAAGCGGCCCGCCGGGGCCGAGCCGCGGGTGATCTGGGGCGAGGCGACCGGCGCGACGCTGCTGGAGCTGCGGGCCACCGACGCGCCCGGCCTGCTCTACCGGGTCACCTCGGCGCTGGCCGCGCTCGGGGTGGACGTCCGGACCGCCCGCGTGTCCACCCTCGGCGCCGACGTGGTGGACGCGTTCTACCTGGTCGGCGACGTCGACCGCGACGCCGTGGAGGCAGCGGTGCTCGCCGCCGTCTAACCCGCCGTCCGCGCGCCCGGTCCGCAGCTTCGCGGCCGGGGCGTTGATCGCGAGTTCGTGTCGAAACCTGTGGCTGGACCGCACTTCTGGACACGAACCGGCGATCTTCGTAGCGGGGGCGGCCGTGGCGGCCCGTGGCGGCGGCGGATGATCGCGGACTCGTGTCGAAAGGTGCGGTCCTGCCACAGGTTTCGACACGAAACACTGATCTTCGGGGTGGGCGAGGGCGGCCGGGGGCGGCGGCGGGGCGGACTTAGCCGACCATAGGCGCGGGGTGGGTGGTTGGGGCTGGGCGGGGCGGGTATGCGGGATCGGGCGGCGGTGGGATGAGGGCGGGGCGGCAGCGGCTACCCTTACCAGGGCTGCCTCTCGGCACTCGACCCACCCGAAATCGACCAATTGGGGATGTTGCGCTGTGTTTGACACCCTGAGCGACCGGCTCTCCGGCATCTTCTCCAAGCTGCGGAGCAAGGGCCGGCTCACCGACGCCGACGTCGACGCCACGGCCCGCGAGATCCGGCTGGCGCTGCTGGAGGCGGACGTCGCGCTGCCGGTGGTGAAGGCCTTCATCTTCCGGCTCAAGGAGCGGGCGCGCGGCGCGCAGGTGTCGCAGGCGCTCAACCCGGCGCAGCAGATCATCAAGATCGTGCACGAGGAACTGGTCGCGGTGCTGGGCGGCCAGGCCCGGCGGCTCCAGTTCGCCAAGCAGCCGCCGACCGTGATCATGCTGGCCGGTCTGCAGGGTTCCGGTAAGACCACGCTGGCCGGCAAGCTGGCCCGCTGGCTCAAGTCGCAGGGCAACCAGCCGCTGCTCGTCGCGGCAGACCTCCAGCGCCCGAACGCGGTGAACCAGCTGCAGGTCCTCGGCCAGCGCGCCGGCGTCGAGGTGTACGCGCCGGAGCCGGGCAACGGCGTCGGCGACCCGGTGCAGGTCGCCAAGGAATCGATCGAGCACGCCCGTCGCCACATGCGCGACATCGTGATCGTCGACACGGCCGGCCGGCTCGGTATCGACACCGAGATGATGGCGCAGGCCGCCTCGATCCGCGACGCGGTCGACCCGGACGAGGTCATCTTCGTCATCGACGCGATGGTCGGCCAGGACGCGGTCGCCACGGCCGAGGCGTTCCGCGACGGCGTGGGCATCACCGGTGTCGTGCTCTCCAAGCTCGACGGCGACGCCCGCGGCGGCGCCGCGCTGTCGGTGCGTGAGGTCACCGGCCAGCCGATCCTGTTCGCGTCCACCGGCGAGAAGCTGGAGGACTTCGACGTCTTCCACCCCGACCGGATGGCCAGCCGCATCCTCGGCATGGGCGACGTGCTGACCCTCATCGAACAGGCCGAGCAGGCCTTCGACGAGGAGCAGAAGGAGAAGATGACGGCGAAGCTGCTCGGTGGCGAGCAGTTCACGCTGGAGGACTTCCTGGACCAGCTGATCGCCGTGCGGCGGATGGGCCCGATCGCGAACCTGCTCGGCATGATGCCCGGCATGGGCCAGATGAAGGACCAGCTGGCGGAGCTGGACGACAGCCACTTCGACAAGGTCACCGCGATCATCCGCTCGATGACCCCGGGCGAGCGTGCCACCCCGAAGATCCTTAACGGCTCGCGGCGGGCGCGTATCGCGCGCGGCTCCGGCGTCACCGTCACCGACGTGAACCAGCTGCTCAACCGCTTCGAGCAGGCGCAGAAGATGATGAAGCAGATGGGCGGCATGATGGGCCTGCCCGGCGGCGGGCGCCGCAAGGCCACCAAGTCGCCGAAGAACAAGCGCAAGGGCACGAAGGGCGGCGGCGGCCCGCGTGGCGGCTTCCCGGCCGGTCTGCCCGGCGGTATGCCCGGCATGCCGCAACTGCCCCCGGGCATGGACCCGGCCGCGCTGGAGCAGCAGATGGGCGGCGGCAGCCCGTTCAAGGCGCCGAAGCTCGACTTCGGCAAGCTGACCCGCCGCGACGACGACAAAAACAAGTAGCTCGACGAAAAGATCGCCACCTCAGGGTCCGCAACCGGTCACCCCCCGACCCCGGCCCCGAGGTGGCGATCTTCGTCTTCTGCATGGGATCGATGCATGCAGTCGGGGAGGCGCCGTCGCAGTTGCTGACTGCCATCACTCAGCTGCGCCGGCGCCCCGCGCCTGGATCCATTATCGAACACATGTTCGAACAAGGCAAGCCATCGCGATCGATCGGCCAGATCGGCGACACTTCCGGGTGACGGCCCGGCGCCGCGGGCAAGATCGGTGGTTCGTGTCCAAACCTGGTGCCAGACCGCCGATCTTGACACGAGACAGCGATCTTCCCAGCGGCCCGAGGCCGGGGCCGGGGTCAGGGGAGGGGCGCCGTCTCCGCGGGGCTGGCGCCGACGCCGAGCGCCTCGCGCAGGCGGTGCAGCTCGGCCTCGGTGCCGATGGCGGCCCGGTGGGTGGGGTCTTCGACGTAGTGCCGGATCGCCGCAGCCAGGAAGGCACCGTCGACGTACGCCTCGCGGAAGCTGACGATCTTCATCTGGTACGAGCCGTCCGCCCGGCCGACCGCGAGCGCCAGCTCCCGCTGCTTCGGCGCGGGCGTGGGCGGGCCGCCGGGCGCGAGCGTGTCCCAGCCGTACCGCCGGGTGCGCAGCAGCCGCACCTCCACGCCCGCCGGGGTCAGGCGGACGCGGGGACCGCGCCGCAGCGCCCACACCGCGAGCGCGAGGCACGCGGCGGCGAGCACCGCGCTCATGCCCAGCAGCGCCGGATCGGTCACCGGCACCCGTCCCCCCGGCCCGGCTTCGGTCACCGGGATGCCGCCGAGCACGAACCCGGCCAGGATCGCCCGGTGGCCGCCTTGCGGCGCGGTCGGCGCGACGAAGCCGTCCGGCGTCGCCGTGAACGTCGCGGGCGGCTGCGCGTACCGCCGGATCACCAGGTGGTAGCCGCCGACCGGCACCAGGACCGCCAGCCCGAGCGGCAGCAGCAGCTCGACAAGGAACGCGGGCAGCGGGTAGGCGTCTTCCGCCAGCAGGCCCCACGAGTAGGGCGCCGCGATCCGCAGTCCGCAGGCGAGCAGCGCGAACCCGACGGCGTACCAGCGCAGGCGAGGCAGGGGCGGCATGGCGCACACCCTAGCCATCGCGCGCCATCGGTGTGGGACAGTGCCAGCATGGCGACGGCGCTGCACGTGCGGGGCGTGGTGCTCCCCGACGACGAGGTTCGTGACATCTGGCTGGTCGGGGACCGGGTCACCCTGTCGCCGGTGCCGGGGGCGGAGACGGTCAGCACCGGCGGGTACGTCCTGCCGGGTCTGGTGGACGCGCACTGCCACATCGGCATCGCGCCCGGCGGGGCGCCGGTCGCGAGCCTGGAGCAGGCGCGCGAGCTGGCCGCGATGGACCGGGACGCCGGGGTGCTGGCGATCCGGGACGCGGGCTCGCCGTTCCCGTACGCCGAGCTGGACGACGCCCCCGACATGCCGCGGCTGGCCCGCGCGGGCCGCCACGTCGCGCCGCCGCGCCGGTACCTGCCCGCGATCGGGGTGGAGGTGCCCGCCGCCGAGGTGGTCGCGGAGGTGACCCGCCAGGCGGGCGCGGGCACCGGCTGGGTGAAGCTGGTCGGCGACTGGATCGACCGCGAGCAGGGTGACCTGGCCCCGGCCTGGGACGAGGCGACGCTGACCGCCGCGGTGCACGCCGCGCACGCGGCCGGGGCGCGCATCACCGCGCACTGCTTCGAGGAGTCGAGCGTGGCCACGCTGGTGCGGGCCGGGATCGACTGCGTGGAGCACGGCACCGGCCTGTCCGCCGACGTGCTCGACCTGATGGCGCGGCAGGGCACCGCCCTGGTCCCCACGATGATCAACATTGAGACGTTCGGGCACATCGCGGAGACGGCCGCGGTGAAGTTCCCCCGGTACGCCAAGCACATGCTGGCGCTGCGGGACCGGTTCCCGGACGTGGTGTCGGCGGCGTACGAGGCCGGGGTGCCGATCTTCGTGGGCTCGGACGCGGGCGGCGGCATCACGCACGGCCTGGCCGCCCAGGAGATGCTGCGCCTGCACGCCGCCGGTATGCGCGCCGAGGACGTGCTGGCCGCCGGCGCCTGGCGGGCCCGCGACTGGCTGGGCTTCCCCGGCCTGGTCGAGGGCGGCCTGGCCGACCTGGTCGTCTACGCCGACGACCCCCGCGCCGACCTGCGCGCCCTCCTCGTCCCCCAGCGCATCATCCTCCGCGGCCACGTGGTCCGCTGACCCACGCGGCCCGCGCGGCCCGTGATGATCGTCCGACTTGCCTGGCAGACGGGCGTATCTTGGCCGCGCATACGTCCATGTGCCTGGCAAGTCGGACGATCACGGCGGACACGGGCGGGCTGCGGGCAGGCGCGGGGCGGGAGGTCAGTAGGATGACGCGCTATGGCACGCGTGCTCACTCCCCGGGCGGAGGACTTTCCCCGCTGGTACCAGGACCTGATCTCCAAGGCTGAGCTGGCCGACAACGGCCCGGTCCGGGGCACCATGGTCATCCGACCGACGGCGTACTCCATCTGGGAGCGGATGCAGGCCGACATGGACTCCCGGATCAAGGCGGCGGGCGCGGAGAACGCGTACTTCCCGCTGTTCATCCCGGAGAGCTACCTCAAGCGTGAGGCCGAGCACGTCGAGGGCTTCTCGCCCGAGCTGGCGGTGGTCACCCACGGCGGCGGCAAGCAGCTGTCCGAGCCGGTCGTGGTGCGCCCCACCAGCGAGACCGTGATCGGCGAGTTCATGGCCAAGTGGGTCGACTCGTACCGTGACCTCCCGCTGCTGCTCAACCAGTGGGCCAACGTGGTCCGCTGGGAGATGCGCCCGCGCGTGTTCCTGCGCACGTCGGAGTTCCTCTGGCAGGAGGGCCACACCGCGCACGCCACCGAGGCGGACGCCAAGGCCTACACCCTGAAGATCCACCACGAGGTGTACGAGCGCCACATGCGTGACCTGCTCGCCATCCCGGTCGTGCTGGGCCGCAAGACCAACCGCGAGCGCTTCGCGGGCGCCACCAGCACGTACACGCTGGAGGCGATGATGGGCGACGGCAAGGCGCTGCAGATGGGCACCTCCCACGAGCTGGGCCAGAACTTCGCCAAGGCGTTCGACATCGGCTTCTCGTCGCAGGCCGGCACCCGCGAGCACGCCTGGACCACGTCCTGGGGCACCTCCACCCGCATGCTCGGCGGCCTGATCATGTGCCACGGCGACGACAGCGGCATGCGCATCCCGCCCGCGCTCGCGCCGATCCAAGCCCTGGTCACCGTGGTCAAGGAGACCGACGGCTCGATCACGGCCGCGGCCCGCGCGCTCGTCGACGACCTGGCCGCCGCCGGGGTCCGGGTCAAGCTGGACGACCGGGTGGACACCCCGTTCGGCCGCCGCGCCGTGGACGCCGAGCTGAAGGGCTACCCGATCCGGGTCGAGGTCGGCCCGCGCGACCTGGCCGAGGGGCGTGTCGTGCTGGTGCGCCGCTTCGACGGCTCGAAGACCCCGCTCGCGCTCGGCGAGGCCGTCGGCGCGGTGACCGCCGCGCTGGAGGCCGACCAGAAGGCGCTGTACGACGAGGCGCTGGCGCGCCGGGAGAACAACACCGTCGACGTGTCCACGCTGGACGAGGCGTTCGAGGCGGCGGCGACCGGCTGGGCGCGGATCCCGTGGGCGAAGGTCGGCGTGGACGGCGAGGCGCTGGCCAACGAGCGCGCCGTCACGGTGCGCTGCCTGTACCGGGCCGACGGCTCCATCCCGGCCTCCCAGGACGAGCCCGACCTGACCGCGATCCTGGCCCGCTCGTACTGACGACCAGAACGCGAAAGGCGGCCCACCGGAACCCCGGCGGGCCGCCTTCTCCATGTCACGCGGCTGGCTGCTCCGGCAACCGCGACAGGATCACCGCAAGCGTGCCCTTGACCTCCGCCATATCGGTCTTGAGCGTGGACACGTCGGTCTTGAGCCCCGCGACGTCGGTCTTGAGCCCCGCGACGTCGGTCTTGAGCCCGGACACGTCGGTCTTGACTCCCACCAGGTCGTCCTCCAGCGCGGTGAAGCGGAGGTCCATGTGGGCCCGGGTGTCTGCCAGCTCGCTGCGCATGGCCGCGAGTTCGGCGCGGTGCTCCTGGTGGTAGACGGTGTGACGTTCCAGGATGGCGGTGTGCCTGCGCTGGGTCTCCGCGATCTGCCGGACGTGCTCGGCGAGCGAGTTGAAGTCCTCGTCGATCTTGGGGATGCGCTTGCCGTGTTCGATGGGAATCTGCATTCCCGGTCCTCCTGAGCGTTGGTGCACGGACATGACTCAGGTATGTGGCAGGCTCGTCGATCCGGCCCGGTCACCCGGACGAGTGCCACCCATTCCCGCTCCCTGTGCGAGCGGGCCGGGACAGGCCGCTGCGGTGCATCGCGACGAAACGACTCTAGTGTCGTACGACTTGGTCAATCAAGTCTTTGGCTAGGGTTGGCATATGCGTCTCGAACCCGGACGGGTGATCCTGCACCGACACTTCCACGGCCACCGCATCGGCCTGCTCAAGACGGCCGTGGTGGCCACCGACGACGAGCAGGGCCTGCTGCTCTGGGTGCCGCGCGGCGCGCCGATGCTGGACCGGCTGGCGGTGGACCGGCGCGGGCTGCGCTCCATGCCGTTCGCCGAGTGGATCAATGTCGAGACGAAGCTCTGGGAGGTCTCCTGGACCGGCCCGAGCCTGCTCAAGTGGCTGCCGCGCGGTGAGGACCACTCGGTGTGGTTCTTCCGGGACGAGGCGGGCCGGTTCACCCGGTGGTATGTGAACCTGGAGGAGTCCGGGGTCCGCTGGGACGACGGGCACGTCGCCGGGGTCGACATCGTGGACCAGGACCTCGACATCGTGGTGACGCCGGACCGGTCGTGGCGCTGGAAGGACGAGGAGGAGTTCGCCGAGCGCCTGGCGTACCCGCAGCACTACTGGGTGGCCGACGGGGATGCGGTGCGGGCCGAGGGCGAGCGCGTGGTGAAGCTGATCGAGGCGGGCGCGTTCCCGTTCGACGGCACCTGGTGCGACTTCCAGCCTGACCCGTCCTGGACGGTCCCCACCGAGGTCCCCGCAGGTTGGGACCGCCCCCGCGCCCGAAACTGACCGTCCCGCGGCCCGGCTCCCCGGTGATGATCGGCGTTTCGTGTCATTACCTGCGGTCTGACCCGAGGTTGTGACACGAAACATCGATCATGGGGCTGGCGGCGTGCCGCCGCGGGCCGGTGGCGCGGCGCACACGGCGTGGGGACCGCCCGCGCGCGGTGTGGACCGATCCGTCTGGCACAATGGCTAGCTGATTATCGGTGCGTTTCCGGCTGCCCTCTAACTTCCGGCGCGCGGCGATGTCTCGAGCAACGGAGCCCGGCAACCCCACGCAGGGCGATGGCGCTCACATCGATTCCCACAGGAGCGTAAAAACGTGGCCGTTCGTATCCGGCTTCTGCGGATGGGCAAGATCCGCAACCCGCAGTACCGCATCGTCGTCGCCGACTCGCGCACCAAGCGCGACGGCAAGGCGATCGAGTACATCGGCATCTACCAGCCGAAGGAAGACCCTTCGGTGATCGAGGTCAAGTCGGACCGGGTGCAGCACTGGCTGTCGGTCGGCGCGCAGCCGAGCGAGTCCGTGATCGCCATCCTCTCCAAGACCGGCGACTGGCAGAAGTTCAAGGGCCTGCCGGCCCCGCCGCCGCTGCTGGTCGCGGCGCCGAAGGCCGACCGCAAGGCGACCTACGAGGCCGCCGCTCAGGCTGCCGCGGGCCTCGAGGCCCCGAAGTCCGCCCCGGCGAAGAAGGCCGCCAAGGCGGAGCCCGCCAAGGCGGAGACGGCTGCCGAGCCGGCAGCCGAGGCCAAGGCTGAGGAGCAGGCCGTTGCGGCCGGCGACGAGCAGCAGGGCTGACGCAGCGCTCCGGCCCGCGCTGGAGCACCTCGTCAAGGGCATCGTGGACCACCCGGACGACGTCCGGGTGCGTCTGGTCGACAACCGGCGCGGGCCGCGGCTGGAGGTCCGGGTGCATCCCGAGGACCTCGGCACGGTCATCGGCCGGGGCGGCCGGACCGCGCGTGCCCTGCGCCAGGTGGTCGGCTCGGTCGGCGGCAAGGGCATCCGCGTCGACATCGTCGACGCCTTCTGACGGCGTTCAGCGGCTCATGCTTCTGATCGTCGGACACGTCGTGCGCGCGCACGGCATCCGGGGCGAGGTCCTGGTGCAGCCGCGCACCGACGAGCCCGCGCAGCGCTTCGCGGTGGGCTCGACGCTTCTCGTCGAGCCCACCGTCGCGGGGCTGCCCGGGACACTCACGGTGGAGTCGGCCCGCCCGCACTCGGGCAAGCTGATCGTCACCTTCGCGGAGATCCCCGACCGCAACATGGCCGAGCTGGCCAAGAGCGCGGTCCTCAACGTGGACTCCGCCGACGTCGCGCCGCCCGAGGACCCGGACGAGTTCCTAGACCACCAGCTGGTCGGGCTCGACGTGGTGACGGTCGGCGGCGAGGCGCTGGGCAAGGTCACCCGCATCGAGCACGCGCCCGCGTCGGACCTGCTGGTGGTACGCATGCCCGACGGCCGGACGGGGCTCATCCCGTTCGTCAGCGCGATCGTGCCCGAGGTGGACGTGGCCGGCGGCCGGATCGTCGTCGACCCGCCCGGCGGGCTGTTCGACCTGTGACGGACGTGCCCGTGACGAGCGGCATGCGCGTCGACGTCGTCACCATCTTCCCGGAGTACTTCGCGCCCCTGGAGCTGTCGCTCATCGGCAAGGCGCGCACCACCGGCGTGCTCGACCTGCGCCTGCACGACCTGCGCACCTGGACCCACGACGTGCACCGCACGGTGGACGACACCCCGTACGGCGGGGGGCCGGGCATGGTCATGCGCCCCGAGCCGTGGGGGGAGGCGCTGGACGCGCTGGCGCCCGCGGGCACCCCGGCGCGGCTGGTCGTGCCGAGCCCGGCGGGCGCGCCGTTCACCCAGGCCACCGCGTACGAGCTGGCCCGCGAGCCGCACCTGATCTTCGCGTGCGGCCGATACGAGGGCATCGACCAGCGGGTGCTGGACCACGCCGCGGAGCGGATGCCGGTCAGCGAGGTGTCGCTGGGCGACTACGTGCTCTTCGGCGGCGAGGTCGCCGTGCTGGTGATGATGGAGGCGATCACCCGGCTCATCCCGGGGGTGCTCGGCAACGCCGAGTCGCTGGCCGACGAGTCGCACGCGCACGGCCTGCTGGAGACGCCCGTCTACACCAAGCCGCAGTCCTGGCGGGGGCACGACGTCCCGGACATCCTGCGCTCCGGTGACCACGGGAAGATCGCCCGCTGGCGGCGCGACCAGGCGCTGCTGCGTACCGCGACCCGGCGGCCGGACCTGCTGGCCGCGCTGGACCGGGCGACGCTGGACAAGCGTGACCTCGCTCTACTCGACGGGGCCGGATTTCCGGCCCGGCCGGTCGATGTGGCAGAGTAGGGAGGTTGCCGTCCGCGGACGGTGACGTCTGCCGTCGCTCGGGCACGCCGTGCACGACGACGAGGACCCCGGACCCACGCCGCCTCAGGTTGGCGTGCGCGCGGGGTCAGTATCGCCCACACGCGCACCGGCCGACGGTGCGCTGAGAATCAAGGATGCAGCGATGAACACGCTGGACGCACTTGACGCCGCCTCCCTGCGGGCGGACATCCCCTCCTTCCGGGCCGGTGACACCCTCAAGGTGCACGTCCGGGTCGTCGAGGGCAACCGCTCCCGGATCCAGGTCTTCCAGGGCGTCGTGATCCGCCGCCAGGGCTCGGGCCTGCGCGAGACCTTCACGGTCCGCAAGCTGAGCTTCGGCGTGGGTGTCGAGCGCACCTACCCGATCCACGGCCCGGCGATCGACCGCATCGAGCTCGTCACCCGTGGTGACGTGCGCCGTGCGAAGCTCTACTACCTGCGCGACCTGCGCGGCAAGAAGGCGAAGATCAAGGAGCTGCGCGACGCCAAGGTCTCCTGAGACCCGGCCGACGCCGTTCACGGGCGGTGACACCTTCGGGTGTCGCCGCCCGTCGCCGTTCTGTCGCCCCGGATGACAGTCCCGTGTCATGAGCAGATCGGTACTCCCGAAAAGTTCTCTGGTCTTCTAGGCTGACGGCCGACATCCGGTGGCGAACTTCACGAGCGGCGGCAGTTGTGGCACTCCTTCCCAGCCGTAGGGCATCCCACGACGAGTTCACGGGCGAGCAGTGGAAGAAGCGCCGGCGCCGCAGCCGTCGCGGCCGTAAGGGCATGCCGCTGTGGCAGGAGCTGCCGCTCCTGCTGGTGGTGGCGTTCTGCCTGGCCGTGCTGATCCGCACCTTCCTGATGCAGGCCTTCTACATCCCGTCGGGTTCCATGGAGGACACCCTCCAGGTCGGCGACCGGGTGCTGGTCAACAAGGTGGTGTACGAGTTCCGCGACCCCACGCGCGGTGAGGTCATCGTGTTCAAGGGCCCCGACAACTGGGCTCCGGAGAACGGCAACGACACGAACGCGGGCTTCTTCTCCAAGCTCGGCCGCACCGTCGGCGACCTCGTCGGCATCAGCCAGCCGGGGGAGAAGGACTTCATCAAGCGCGTCATCGGGGTGCCCGGCGACCGGGTGTCCTGCTGCGACGTCGAGGGTCGGATATACGTCAACGGCGTCCCGATCGACGAGCCCTACGTCGTGCGCAACTCGTCGCTGGAGACGACCGCCGACAAGAGCTGCAACTCGCGCAAGTTCGCCGAGATCACCGTGGAGCCCGGCATGCTCTTCGTGATGGGCGACCACCGCCTGGTCTCCCAGGACTCGCGCTGCCAGGGCCAGGTGCCCATCGACGACGTGATCGGCAAGGCGATGGTGGTCGCGCTGCCGTTCGACCGCTGGGGGTCGGTGGCCCGCCAGGACGTGTTCGACAAGGTGCCGGACCCGGCGCTGGCCGCGGGCACCGCCACGCCCGCGCCCGCCCCGGAGCTGGCGCTGGTGGCTCCGGTGCTGCTCGGCGCGGCACTGCTGCGCCGGAGGATTACACGCGCCCGTGCAACACAGCAGGGGTGATCGTCGTTTTCAGTTTCGCCGCGTAGGCTCCGTGCGTGATTGACGAGCAGACCAAAAGCAGCAAGGGTTCGTTCTGGAAGGAACTGCCGATCCTGCTGGGCGTGGCCATCATCGTGGCGTTCCTGGTGCGGCAGTTCGTGGTGCAGACGTTCTTCATCCCGTCGGGATCCATGGAGGAGACCCTCCTCGTCGACGACCGGGTGCTGGTCAACAAGCTCGTCTACGACTTCCGCACGCCGGAGCGCGGCGAGATCATCGTCTTCGTGTCCCCGGAGAGCTGGCGTAACACCCCGGAGCACGAGGACTACATCAAGCGGGTGATCGGCGTGGCCGGCGACCGCGTGGTGTGCTGCGACCCGCAGGGCCGCATCCAGGTCAACGGCCACCCGCTGGACGAGCCGTACGTGTACCCGGGCAACCGGATGGCGCCGGAGGAGTTCGACATCACCGTGCCCGAGGGGCGGCTGTGGGTGATGGGCGACCACCGGGAGGCCTCCGGCGACTCGCTGGCCAACTACAACAACCACGGCCAGAACATCGAGGAGGCGACCGTGCCCGTCGATGCCGTGATCGGCCGGGCCTTCGTGCTGTTCTGGCCGTTCAACCGGACCACCTGGCTGACCGTGCCGGAGACCTTCTCGGGCGTGCCGGCGCCCTCGGCGGCGGCCGGGCGGTGACCCCGCCGCCGGGCGGGCGTGCCGACGGCGTACGAACTAGGCTCCATGACATGCAGGTGGCACCGCAGGCCGAACCACGGCGACGGCGTGCCGGGCGGGTGCTGCTGGTGGACGCGGCCGAGCGGGTGCTGCTGTTCCAGGGCAGCGACCCGCACCGGCCCGGCACCCGGTACTGGTTCACCCCCGGCGGGGGCCTCGACGACGGCGAGACGACCGCGCAGGCGGCCGCGCGCGAGCTGTTCGAGGAGACCGGCCTGGCCGTGCCCGCCGAGCGGCTGGGCGGCCCGGTGCACTCCGAGGTGACCTCGTTCTCCTTCGCCGGCGTCGCCTACCGCCAGGAGCAGGACTTCTATCTGGTACGCGTGCCGCACTGGAGCGTGGACACCAGCGGCTTCGACGAGGTGGAGCGGGCCTGGGTGCACACGCACCGCTGGTGGAGCGCGGCCGAGCTGCGCGGCACCGGCGAGGTCTACTACCCGGCGGATCTGGTCGAGGTGCTGCGCGGGGCGGGGGTGGGCGAGTGCTGAGCCCGTCCCGGCCCGTGCTGCGCGTCGACGGCGGCGTGTACGCCCTCGAACGGGCCCTCCAGCGCCGGGGCTTCCTGGTGGTGGCCGGAGCCGACGAGGCCGGGCGAGGAGCCTGTGCGGGCCCGCTGGTGGCCGCGGCGGTGGTGCTGCCGGAGGCCAAGCGCGCCGAGATCGAGGGCCTCACCGATTCGAAGCTGCTCACCGCGGCGACCCGGGACCGGATGTACGACCAGGTGCTCGCGGTGGCGGTGGCGCACGCCGTGGTGGTGATCGGGCCCGAGGAGATCGACAAGCGCGGGCTGCACGTGTGCAACCTCACTGCGATGCGCCGGGCGCTGGCCGCGCTGCAGCCCCGGCCGTCGTACGTGCTCACGGACGGGTTCCCGGTGGACGGGGTGGGCGTGCCGGGCCTCGCGGTGTGGAAGGGTGACCAGGTCGCGGCCTGTGTCGCGGCGGCCAGCGTGCTGGCGAAGGTGTCCCGTGACCGCATCATGACGCAGCTCGATATGGTGTACCCGCAGTACGGCTTCGCGTTGCACAAGGGGTACGGCACCGCCGAGCACCAGGCCGCGCTGGAGGAGCACGGGCCCAGCCCGGTGCACCGGCGTTCGTACCAGAACGTGGCGCGAGCGGGGCGCGGTCGTGCCGTCACGCAGGGTATGACCGAGCTGACGGCGCCGGGCCCCCTCCGTGGCTAAACGCGCGCCGCGTGGCACGGCGCGGTACGGTTCATCGGCAGGACGTGGCCGCAGGAGGGCGAGCGATGAGCGCAGAGGATCTCGAGAAGTACGAGACCGACATGGAGCTGCAGCTCTACCGGGAGTATCGCGACATCGTGCGCCAATTCTCCTACGTGGTGGAGACCGAGCGGCGGTTCTACCTGGCCAACCAGGTTGATCTGCACGTGCGCAACTCCGACGGCGAGGTCTACTTCGAGGTCGAGATGCACGACGCATGGGTATGGGACATGTACCGTCCTGCCCGTTTCGTGAAGAACGTCCGAGTGATGACGTTCAAGGACGTGAACGTCGAGGAGCTGGAGAAGCCCGACATCTCCCTGCCCGCCGAGGGCGGCTTCTGACGTACGGCCCCTAGCACACCGAGGACGTGACCGGGTGGTTGTCCCCAACCACCCGGTTGTCCACAGGTGCGCTCCGGCACCCGTGGCGCCGATATGGCCGCGCCCGGCAGGCTGCCGCCATGAAGCCGATCCGCGCCACACCGGTCCTGCTGCTCGTGCTCATCCTCACGGCGGCGCGCCCCGCGCCACCCACAGCGCCGCCCTGGGCTGCCGCCACTCCGCAAACCCGGTGGGCGGTCGCCGCGCCCGGCGGCTGGCGGTGGCCGCTGGCAGGCACGCCACGGCCGGTGCGCCTGTTCGATCCGCCGCCTGAGCCGTGGCTGCCCGGACACCGGGGCGTCGACCTCGCCGCCGATCCCGGCACGCCGGTGCTGGCCGCGGCCCCCGGCACCGTCGTCTACGCCGGGCGGCTGGCCGGGCGAGGCGTCGTCAGCATCGACCACGCCGACGGGCTGCGCACCACCTACGAGCCCGTCGACGCGTCGGTCCAGGCCGGTGCCGTGGTCGCCGCCGGGCAGGCGCTGGGCACGCTCGCACCGGGCCACCCCGGCTGCCCCGCCGCGGCCTGCCTGCACTGGGGGCTGCGGCGGGGGCCGGTGTACCTCGACCCGCTGACCGTGCTCGGGCTCGGCCGGGTCCGGCTGCTGCCTACTTCCGCAGCAGCGCCGGCAGGCCCTCGGCGAGCCGCTCGTACTCGGCGGCGCGGTTGTAGATCTGCGCGCTGAGGCGCACGAACGCCCGGTCCCGCCAGACCATCACGTTGACCTCGGCGGCGAGCTCGTCGGCGATGCGGTTGCGCAGCGCGGCCCCCTGGGCGTGATCGGTGACCAGGCCGTCCGGCACCGGCAGCAGCCGCATGCTCACGTGCTCGCCCGGGTCCGGCAGCTCCGCCGGGTCTACGCCCAGCGCCTCGCCGACCACGCGCTGGCCGTACGCGGCCAGCTCCGCGTTGTGCCGCTGGATCGTGTCGAAGCCGTACCGCTCGAACAGGCTCAGGCCCGTCGGCGCGGCCAGCCACGGGCTGTGGTCCACCGTGCCCTGCTGCTCCAGGAAGGCGGGGAAGCCGTCCGGCTGCGAGTGCGAGACGACCAGCGGCACCATGCGCTCCCGCCACCACGGCGCGACCCGGAACAGCGCCGTGCCCGCGGGCGCGAAACCCCACTTGTGCAGGTTGCCGACCCAGAAGTCGGCCTCCAGGCCGCGCGCCGGGTGGGCCAGCATGCCGGGGGCGTGCGCGCCGTCCACGAGCAGCGGCACGCCGCGCTCGCGCAGCGCGGCGGCGATCGCGCCGACCGGGTGCCGCTGCGCCGTCGCCGACGAGACCTGGTCGACGATGACCAGGCAGGTGCGCTCGCTCACCCGCGACAGCACCGCCTCGGCGGTCTCGGCGTCGGACGAGTTCAGCTCGACCGGGACCGTCACCACGCGCACCCCGTGCCGCTGCGCCACCTCGGTCAGCGCCAGCCGGACCGCGTTGTACCCGTGGTCGGTGACCAGGATCTCGTCGCCGGACCGCGGGGCGACGGCCGCCAGGACGAGCGCGGTCGCGGTGGTCGCGTTGGCGACGAGCGCGCTGTCGTCCGGGTCGGCGCCGCAGAACCCGGCCAGCGTGGCGCGGGCCGCGGCGACCCGCTCCCACAGCCCCGCGTTGGTCACGAACCGCACCGGGTTCGCGTCGTGCTCGTCGATGAGGCGCTGCCGGGCCGCCCGGACCGGGGCGGGCACCGCGCCGAACGAACCGTGGTTCAGATGCGCGACGGCCGGGTCCAGCGCGAACAGCTCACGGCTGCCGTCCAGCGGGGCGGGTGCTACACGAGAGGTGATCACGTAACCGGAGTCTAGGCCGCCCCGGCCCCCCACCACAGGCCCCAAACCCCGTTCCCACAGCCTGGCCACCCCGTCCCCGCCCACCACCGCGCCGGGGCACGCGATGATCACGGTCTCGTGTCCAAAAGTGAGGTCCGGCCGCACATCCCGACACGAAACCGCGATCTTGGCGGGGTTGCTCCCGGTGGCGGGGCGGCGATGATCGCGGGTTCGTGTCACAAAGTGGGGCTGGGCTGCGTGTTCCGACATGAGACGGCGATCTTGGCTGGGTGTCCCGGTGGGGAGGGGTGGGAAGATCGCTGTCTCGTGGCAAAAGGTGGGGTTGGGCCGCACTTTTCGACACGGGACAGCGATCTTCACTCGCAGCTACCCCGGACGGGGCTGGCTGGGCGGGGTCAGGGGCGCCGCGCGGGGCGGGGGCGGGAGTAGGCGCCGGAGTGTTCGCGGAGGTGGCCGCGCAGCGCGAGGGAGGGGAGTCTGGCCAGGGCGTCGCGCAGGGAGACGCCGGCCTCCGCGGCGATCTCGGGGGCGTGGGCGGCGCCGCGCCGGGGGACCGCGTCGACGAGCTGGCGTTCGACCGGGTCGAGGGCGTCGAGCGGCTGTTGCGCGCCGCGCGGCACGGGAGCGAGATCGCCTATCCCGCCCACCTCCTCCAGGACCTGGTCCACCGTGGCGACCAGGCGCACCGGTTCGTCCGGCCCGCGGCGCAGCTCCTCGTGGCAGCCCACGGACATCTCCGAGGTGATCGGCCCCGGCACCGCCATCGCCGCCCGGCCCAGCTCCCGCGCCCGGCGCAGCGTCTGCCGGGCGCCGCTGCGCGCCCCCGCCTCCACCAGCACCGTGCCCCGGGCCAGTGCCGCGATGACCCGGTTGCGGACGAGGAAGCGCATCTTGAACGGCGCCGTGCCCGGCGGCCACTCGCTGATCAGCAGCCCCTCCTCGGCGATCTGCTCGAACAGGGCGCTGTTGCTCAGCGGGTACGGCCGGTCCACGCCGCAGGCGAGCACCGCCACGGTCAGCCCGCCGGCCGCCAGCGCGGCCCGGTGCGCGACCGCGTCGATGCCGTACGCGCCGCCGGACAGCACCGTCCACCCCCGATCGGCGAGGCCGTAGCCCAGCTCCGCCGCGGCGTGCGCGCCGTACACGGTGTTGGCGCGGGCGCCGACCAGCGCGACCGAGCGCCCGGCCACCTCGCCCAGCGGGTGCGGCCCGCGCAGCCAGATGCTCTGCGGCGGGAACGTGTCACGGTCGATGGTGGACGAGGTGTCCCGGCTGATGTGCCGCAGGTCGGCCAACTGCGCGGGCCATTCGGCGGACTCCGGAGTGATGACGCGTACGCCGAGCCGCGCCGCGCGTTCCCAGAGCCGCTCGGCCAGTTCGACGGCGGGGCGGCCCTGCAGGCGCAGCGCGGCGGCCTCGGCGAGGGGTCCGGACTCCAGCCCGGACGCGAGCCGGTCCAGCGCCTCGACGGGTCCGTGCGCGGTGACCAGCCGATGCAGTGCGGCGCTGCCCGGTTCGAGGAGGCAGCCGAGCACGATGCGAGCGTCGCGGACCGTCCGCGTGTCGACGCCGTCCGGCGCGGCGGGTTCGGGATCGGCCGGGCGGGCCGCATGGACGGCGGCGGGTTCGGGATGGGTCATGTCAGGGCTCCCTTGCGCAGTTCGAAGGCGATATTGATCTCGGCGGCGCCCGGCCGGTCCAGCCCGGCGAGGTCGCCGAGGGTCCAGGCGACTGCCAGGATGGCAAAATGGGGGATGTGGACGCACTCATCTACACGCGGCAGTCCCAGGACCGGACCGGTGACGAACTGGGCATCAGCCGCCAGCGCGACGACGCCCTGAGTCTCGCCCGGACGCGCGGCCTGAACGTCGTGCGCGAGCACGCCGACAACGACGTGAGTGCATCGGGGCGTAGGCGTCGGCCGGGATTCGAGGCGCTACTTGCCGACCTGGACAGTGGACGTGCTCAAGTCGTCGTGGCCTGGGATCTGACCCGGCTCACCCGCAACCCCCGTGACACTGTTCGGCTGCTCGAAGTCGGCGAGCGTCGCGGGATCACGATCGCGCTGGTACGCGGTTCGGACATGGACCTGAGCACTCCGGCAGGCCGTCTGACCGCATCCGTGCTCGCCAGCGTCGCCCGGCACGAGATCGAGCAGAAGTCCGACCGTCAGCGACGTGCGGCACTCCAGGCTGCGGAGCAGGGCAGGCGTGTCGGGGGTCGTCGTCCGTTCGGCTATGAGCAGGATGGCCAAACGGTCAGGGAGAGCGAGGCATCGGCGATCCGGGACGCGTATACGGCCGTCCTGGAAGGCGTCCCGCTCGCCCAGGTAGCTGCCGATTGGAATTCCCGTGGCCTGCACACGCCTCAGGCGTCCCGTGACGGTTCCGCATCCACCTGGACGGGTCAGACAGTCGGGCCGGTGCTGCTGAACCCTCGCTATGCCGGACTGCGCTCGCACGTCACTGCGCGGGTTCGCGAGCAGTACAAAGACCCGCGTAAGGCTCGGATCGCCGGCATCGTCGGCCAGGCTGCCTGGGACGGCCTGGTATCGGAGGACACCTGGCGTGCCGTGGTGGAGGTACTTACCGATCCGGCGCGCTCCCACCCTGGCCGTACGCCGCAGGCACTCCTGACCGGTGTGGGCCTGTGCGGACTGCCCGGTGACGTGGTGCTCAAGGACCGCGACGGCCAGGAAGCGGCCAGGGTGTGTGGCCACACCGTCCACCGTGGCGGAGCGTCTCCCGCGTCAGGTGGTAGGTATCCGACCTACCGGTGTTCGGGACCTGTTGAGCACCTGGTCCGTAAGGCGGAACCGGTAGACGACTGGATCGGCATGGTGGTCGTAGAGCGGCTGTCACGGCCTGACGCGCGCCTACTGCTGCAACGGAACACCGGTCCGGATGTTGCCGTGCTGCGCCGGGAGGTCAAGGCACTGCGCAAGCGCCTGGACGGCCTGGCGACCCTGCTCGCCGATGAAGTGCTTACGGAAGCGGGTGTGCGCCGGGAGTCGGCCAGGTTGAAAGCCAAGATCGCTGAAACTGAGCAGTTGTTGGCCGACAACGGACGCGTGGACGTGTTGGGACCGCTGATCGAGGCAGACGACAAGCAGGCGGCCTGGGATGCGCTCGACACGGCGCGTCAGCGGCTTGTCGTGGACACCCTCATGATCGTCGCCCTTCGTTCCACGGGACGCGGCACACGCACGTTCCGTCCGGAGTCCGTAGAGATCATCTGGCGATAACGCCAGACCCAACCAATGGAGTGGTCCGCGCAGCGTGCAACTACGCGGACCACGTGACCGGACGTAGGAGGTCCAGTCATGACCGATGCTATGCCCCCTCAAATCGCCGCTGCGCCCCGTGGAAGGGGTTGGGCACGTGTGGGGTTCTGGACGGGCGTGATCGCGTCCGTAGCGGCCAACGTGGCACACGCGTTCCTCGCGGGATCACCGTCCTGGCTCATGCTGATGTTCGCGGCGCTTCCGCCGTTCGCGCTGCTGGTCGGGATCGAGGTCATCGCCCAGGTCCAGTGGCGCAAGGTCTGGTATCAGGCGGTGATCCGTTGGGGTGCCGTGGGCAGCGTCGCGGCGATCGGCGGTGTTGTCAGCTACGACCACATGCGGGCAGCGCTCCACGCCCACGGAGAAACCGGGGTCGGTTCCGTACTGCTTCCGGTGCTCGTGGATGGCCTCATGACCGTCTGCTCTGCCGCACTGCTGACGATCGGCGACAACCAGCGTCGTGCGGAACGTGCAGCGGAAGTCCCGACCCCTGAGGTTCTGGTCCAGGGCCCGGCAGAGCTTCCGGGTTCGGCCACACCGGAAGTGGCGGACGCTCCTCGAAAGGTACGGATTCCCGCACGTCCCGCCGCTGGCCGCAGACCGGAAGTCACGCGGGAACTGGCTTCCGCCCTGATGTCTGCCGAACCGGACCTGAACCGCGAGCAGCTCGCCGCACGACTGGGCATCAGCTCCCGGCGCCTGCGGGATCTGATCGGGCCGGCAAAGACTTCCGAACTGGCTTCCGCATAACCCCACCTGCGTAGCTGCCGGGCTGGTCCACGTGACCGGTCCGGCACTTCCGCATGTGGGGGACCGGAAGTCAGGACTCGGGGACGAACACTCCACGGCCAGGGACACCGATCACGGTTCCGCGCGTGCGCAGCACGATCATTACGCGGGAGATCGTGCCGTCACTGACGCTGTACAGCTCCGCGAGCTTCGCGATCGTCGGCAACTGCTGGCCGGGCTGATACTCCCCGGACTCGATCCGGGCGGTGATGTCCGCCGCGATCTGGGTGGAACTCATCGGGATAGCGGGCATGGTGACTTCCTCGGGTTGGCTCTCCGAGTCGATCACGTCTACCAACTTCACTGCAACCAGGTCATGTACTTCCTCAACCTCTTACAGTAGGTTGCAGAAGTGGCCTCGGGTTGGCGCTTGAGGCTCATGGGCGGGCTGGCGCACCCGGCTCGCCCACCCCTTAGCAACCCCGCCGTACGCGCCCACCGAGACCGTGCGGCGGGGTTCCCTATCTCAGGAGTCAGCCGTGAAGTTCAGGAAAAGGACCATGGTCATCGCCGTTGCCTCGCTGGTCTGCGCGGGGGGCAGCATCGCGGGCCTGAGTGCGTTCCTGCTGAGCCGGTTCGATGCTGGCGGGACCACCAGGACCATCAGGGGATCGGTCGCGATCGAGTACGGGCACTACGGCAACAACACTGCTGGCTGTTTCGGCAGGGGAGGGTACGACGATCTTCACGTCGGCACCCGTGTCGTGATCACCGATGCGACTCAGCGCGTCGTCGGCGTCGGGGAGATCACGGCCACGGACGAACGGGACTGGCGGTGCAAGCTGTTGTTCCAGGTCGAAGGAGTGCCCGCGGATTCCGACTTCTACAGCGTGATCATCGCCAACCGCGACCCGTTGGAGGTGAGCGCGGCCGAAGCCTCCAAGCCTCTGGACCTGTCGCTAGGCCGCTAGACGCTCCGCTTGAGCCGTTCGGACGACTTCGAACGGGGGATAGCTAGCCGAAACGGCCGGTGGAAAGAGCGGGCTGGCTGCGTACCGTGAGCGTTCGTGAGTATCAGTCGCACTGGCGTGATCAAGGCGCTGCAATCCGGCAAGGCGAAAGACCTTCTTGGGCAGGCTGAGAATCCCTGGCTGGACTTCAAGGCCACACCCTACCCGGCTAACGATAAGGGAAAGTTCGACATCTCTAAGGATGTCGCCGCGTTCGCAAACGCACAGGGCGGGATGATCGTGTGCGGAATCAAGACGAAACGTGATGACAACGAGGCAAGGGATATCGCGGACAGCCTTCATCCTTTCCCGCAAGCCAACGTCAAGATCGAATCGTACAAAGATGTCTTGAACGACTACCTGTGGCCGCGGGTCGCCGTTGAGTACCACTGGTTCCCCGATCCCGACAGCGAGGAGTCGGGGCATTACCTAGTGATCGAGGTGGAACCAGTACCAGAGCGGGACCGCTACGTGATCGTTCGCCGGTCCCTCAACGACAAGGGCCAGCTCGCGGATGGCTTCGTGATCCCCGAGCGCCGGGGTGATGGGTCTGTTTCGGTGCTCCCGGATGCGGCCTACCGGTTGATCAATGAAGGCTACCGCCGGGTGCACGGGGCAGAGAGGTACTTCACCGAAGCCGAGTTGGCCGGGATACGTTTCGAGGCCATCGGGCGGCCTGAACTGGCTGCGGACCCTTTTACGAGGGAACTGGCCACCGAAGGCATCGACCACATGGAGCAGCGGCAGGAGTGGCAGAACACCCCGGTGCTGTACTGGCAGAGTCTGCCGGCCGGGCGGGTCGATCTGCTCAGTGGCATGTTCGGGTCGGCGAACCTCGAAGGGAAACTGCGTGACCAGGATGTTCTTCGCTTTAACGGGTTCAACTTCGCGGATCGGCTCGGACAGCTGACGGCGTACGCCGGGGGACTTTACCTGGATAAGACACGCTGCGCGCTGTGGATCCGTCCAGACGGCTCCGTGACCGCAGGCGCGGTAGCGACGCCGGAACTGCTTTGCTGGGCGATGGAGCAGCGAGGGACACCGAACCGCATCAACTCGTTGGTTCTTACCGAGATGACCTTGGAGTATTTCCGAATCGCCGATGATCTAGTGGCCCCACTGAACAAAGGATCGTTTGAACATAGGATCCTTGCCCGCCGTTTCGGGGGAGATCAACCGCGTCTGCTCGGGGCAGGTGCGGAGTTCAACCTATTTATTTCACGCGGTCGCCCGGCCAGCACGGATGAGCCGTGGGATAAGTCTTGGTCTGCTGACGGCGACCCAGAGCGTGACGCATATGAAGCTCTGAGGCTGATCTATGGGCTGTTCGGCCTGGACGTCAGCACCAACAATGAGGTTGAGGACCGGCGTGTTCCGATGAAGGCATTCCGTAGGAGTTAGTGGACATCTGTTTGCCTGCTCGTGGTCACCTTCGGTGTCGGACGGACAAGCCGACTCAGTAGGTGAGAAATGAGGATCTCGGAAATTGAAGGCCCACGAGGCTTTTTCCGGGGCTCACCGGTTCCTCGGCGACGCCAAATCACGTTCGCGTGATCAGCAAACTCGATCTCCACGTCTACTAGCTGGATCAACGGCGCAAATCCGATCCATTTGAACTCGGGATTTACTCGAACATTCAGCTCAAAAGTTGGAAAACCGCTAGGTGTCGCCATGATCTCATCGCCGGGCTGAAGGAGTTTATAGAACATCCACTCATAAGTTTTCTCACCCTGGCCTATCGGCTTGAAGATGGCGCGTGCCCACAGGATCGGGTCCAGGCTGCGGTTGGTGATCGTGCACCGCACGGCGTCGATCACGCTCGTCCCATCTGGGCGATGGCTGACGTGGATCTCTGCCACACCGAAGATGGATCGGGCCTGCCTGATCTCGGCTTCGTACTTGTCTTCGCGGCGATGTCGAATCCCCTGGGCGATCAGCCACAACGTGCCGATGGCGGCGAAGGCCGCGAAGATCGCGCCGCCGAGCGTTGACCAAGCTTCGAGCTTGTCCGTCCAACTGGGGTCACCCTCTTCGGCGACAGCCTGGACTAGATGCCGAACAGTCACCAGGCGCTGGCCGGAGTGAGGCAACATAGTGGGGGCGTGCACGGTCAGCCAGCGTAGGGGAGTTCGGCAAGCTATCGCTATCGCCCATCGTGGAGGGGGCATCGCTCCTTCCGGTCGGATATTCGCGACGGTCATGCGGTGCGCCTGTTGCGGGCGGGCTGTGCAATGGACGGATGCCTAAGTTCACGGCCCAGTGGCGACGGATCGTCAAAGCGGGTCCGAAGCCACCTGTCCGCCAGGCGCAGAGCGTGAAGAACCCCGATCGATTGCAGAAGGTTGTGGCGTACGCGGCCATCGGCCTGGCCGTCGCTACGGCGCTGCCGGCACTGGCGTCGGGGTACCAGACCTGGGTTACCAACCAGGCGACAAAGGAACAGTTAAAGATCCTCCAGGATCAGCAGCTCTTGGCCGAACGCGGACTTGTCACGGGTAGGTTCACCGCAGCTACCGAACAGCTTGCGAGTAATCGGCCTGCGGAGCGTATCGGAGGCATTTATGCCCTCCGTGAGATAGCACGCGACGATGATGGCTATCGCAGCCCGATCATCAAGCTCCTCTCCGCTTATGTCAGGGACACGTCCGTTCGGGAGCGCTCTAGTGACCCGAAGGCTGTAGCAGGGGCCGATCTCCAAGCGGCGTTCAGTGTCCTGGCGGTTCTGCGTGGCAAGCCCTATGACCCGATCGTCGATCTAACTGGGTCATACCTGCCGGGTTTGTCGCTCAACGCACGGATTCAGATGTCAACTAACGACCTCGCCGCGAATCTGCTCCTGAGGGAACGGCCACCCCTGGCCAACATCAAGGACATGGTTCTCGTCGGTGCGGACCTTCGTGGGGCTGCGATCTTCGATACGTTCATGAAGTCCGCGATTTTCGCCAGGGCCGACCTTACGAACTCCCGGATCGGAAACGTTGATGGCACGGACGCATCATTCAACGACGCAGTGATGCCGGGTTCGATCATCTTGAAGGCTGACCTGCCTGGGGCGAACCTGGAAGGCGCTGTTCTAGATGGGGCTGTCATCGGGTTCAGTTCGATGATCGAGGCGAAGTTCGGCACTGCTTCGCTCGAAGGTGCAGTGCTCTACGAAGTGGATCTTCGAGGCGCGGACCTTGCCTTCACAGAACTGAAGCGGGCGACCTTGCGTCATGTGCGCTGGAACCAGACCACTCGATGGCCCGCCGACATGATCAAGCTCGTCATGGCGAACTCTAGGTCACAACCTGACGGGGATTTTCTCCTTTGGCCGGTGGATATTGATACCGGCGATCCGCAGCTCCCGCTGCCCACTCACTGAGCCGCCGTACATCATAAGTGTCATTATGTTGTGTCAGTTCGCACGGGCGTTCTAGAAGGCAGCACCCCCGTCGCCCGAGAGTTCGAGACGAGGGGGTGCTGCGTTAGGCGCGACCGGCATGTTCGGATGGAGGACCTTGATCCAGACCACTGAGTCGGTTATGGGCCGGTCCGGCTGAACAGGTCCCCGAACGCGAACAAGATCGTCGAGATGCATCCACCGCTGGCGGTGATCACGATCGCCAGAGCCTTGACGAGCGGTGCCCACTCCTGCGGCTTGCCGGGCAAGAACAGTGGGCTGTCGTTGCTGGCGGGCGTGTTCGTGTTTTCCGAGGTCACGCCCGGTTCGTGGATAGCTGGATTCGGCGGGCTGGGCTGCCCAGGTAGGCTCACGTAAAGGCTCCTTTACGTCGGCTGGCTGGCCGGTTGATGGGGCTTGACGATCGGCACCCGTTGGCGCGGGTGCCGATCACTCTTTGTGCGCCGAAGCGCAGGCATCGAGTGACCTTGCTGCCGATCATCAAGTGGTGGTGTTCGCCGGAACGTTCTAGCCCCTTCTGCTGACTTGATCGCAGGTTACAAGTCATACGTCGGGTCTCGGTACCGGTGTCCGCCTCAGATCGTAGTGGAACGGCGTCAATGATCCGCTGGGACGGTTTCGCCGCCAACGTCCGTATTACACCGCGAAAGTGAGATGTGAATCTTATTCAACGGACGTTAGTGGATCGGGCGTTACATGCCATTTGAGGTGATTGCAGCATTTGGGCAGCACAATAATTCGAACAGTCATTCGATAAGAGGAAACTTCGCGCGAAGATGTCGTGAAGCACGCCCACGAACTGCCGTGGATGCGGCTCGCAGGGGGAGTGGACGGGTTCCAGGACTTCAATCCGAGAGCCCTACCCGACGACTCCGTCACGGCGGCCCGCTGATCGGGCCGTTCGCGCTTGATGAAGTAAGCCTATGGGCGCGCGGCACCCATAGGCTTAACGAGCCACCTCAGCCGACGCGGCGCACGATCATGTAGTCCAGGTCCACGCTCGATCCCAGACCGGCTGATCCAGGCGACATCGAGAACAGGGCATTGATCCTGATCCGCACACTGGCCGCATTCGCGGGTGCCTGGACGGCCAGGGCGTCGGCTGTCTTCATCCGCAGGAACGCGGGGGCGATCACCTGTGAGATGAACGGGGCGGTGATCACGTTGGTTTCGCTGAGCAGTGCGCCGCCCGTGTCCAGCCACTGGACATAGAACTCGATCTTGGCGCTCGCATTGTTGGCGATGATCCCACCTGCGATCCAGCAGGCGAACGTCCACGCCTCACCTTCCGCGGTCGGCGTGGAGCTGCTGAACACGTCCGAGATCGAGACGCCCGACGAGCCGTTGTTCGTGTAGAGCAGGCTGCCGACGTAGCTGCCGCTGATCGCCTCCTGATACGCCGAGCCGGTCAGCGAAGTCGTCACCTTCGTGAACGTGATCGGACCAGTAGCCGCCGACACGGGGACGATGGACCAGCCGGACGGGGTACTGCCGGCAGTGCCTTCCTCGAAGGTCGGATTCGGCAGTGCCGAGTTGATCGGGCCGGACATCGTGCCCAGCACGAACCACTGAGAGTCCTGGCGTTGGACCACCACCCGGTCACCCAGGACAGGCTGATACAGCGGGAACAGGTACGACGCCCGGACCAGTGCGGGTGAACCGCTGATCCGGACCGTGATGTCGTCAGCCTCCACGATGTTGGCCACCGTGCCGACCCGCATCACCATCGACGATTCGGGGACGCTCTGGACGGCCATCGGCAGGTCTAGGCCCAGGTCATCCGCAGTCGGGTAAGTCATCACCACTCCGAAGGTTGTGAGGAGCGCCAGTAGGGCGCAGGTAAAGAGTTTTCGGGAAGTTTTGGCTGGTGAGGGTAGGGAAGCCACCTTCCCGATCTCAGGCCAAAATTTCGGACAAAAAAGGAAAGACATCGAGAGATATCTATCTAATTCGGATCTGTCTGCGTGCCGCTGAGATGGTCCGTCGAATGGGTCTCATCGAGCAGTTTGTATTTCACCTGCATCTGCGGCACAGCCCGTAAGTCACGGTGATGGTGGGCATCGACACGGTGAACTGCACTTCCGGCAGGTCCAGCATCTGGCCGGGGATCATCGCGGCCTGCGGATACAGGGGCCTGCTGTACTTCCCGCAGCCGTCACAGCGGAAGTCCTGATCAGTGCCCTTGATCCTGGCCAGGACCGTACGCACGCACGCGGCGCAGCGGATCAGTCCGGGCGCGTACGGCATCCAGGTAGCAGGTGCCGGGTGCGCCCACGACAGATCTCGGCACAGCGTCGTCCGGCCCTCCATCAGGCGCAGCGCCAGCGATTCGACCAGCGGTAGAGCCTTAGTCGGAAGCGGGCCGGTCGTGGTGCGGGCATTCACCGCGTCGGCCACGGCCAGCAGTGCCGCGACCGTGTTTCGGTTGGCCGCGTCCACCTGGTCCAGCAGGGCGGTACGGGCAGTGTCGGACATCCTGGTTTCCTTAGTTGATGTAGTCATCGTCTGGATCTCCCCGGTGTTCTTTGGGTGGGCCAGGGGCAGCGTGGCCACCCCTGGCCGTGCGGACTACTTGGCGGGCGTCAGGATCTGCGAGGTGATCGACAGGCCGCGGGCGTCCTTGCCGATGGCGACATCGGTCATCTTGAAGCGGAACGGGGCAGCGCCGATCCGGTCCATGGGGCGCATCGACACCACATCCCCGCTGGTGGACATGGCCAGTTCGGGACCGGTGAAGTCGCGCAGGCCATCAGCGGCCAGCAGGACCGTTGCGCCCGTGGTCTGGGCCAGCGCGTCCAGGCCGTTCAGGGTCTTGGCCATCGGGTCGGACTTGTTCACGCCGTTGCGCTTGTCCCACTCCCACTCCCAGGCCCACATCGGGCCGTCCAGGATGATCAGGTCCAGTTCCAGCTTCCGGCACGACTGGACGAACATGTCCCAGTAGGGCGACTCGACCTTCACGTACTGCGCGGAGATCAGCAGGTCGTCGATCGCACCGACGCCGTAGTGCTGCTTCCACGCCCGCAGGCGCTGCTGAATCGTTCCCAGCTCTACGCCAGTCACGTGCAGCACTCGGCAGCCGTCCACCGGCTGGCCGTGCCAGTTGCGGCCAGATGCGACATGGCAGGCCACGTCCAGGGTCAGCAGGGACTTGGCTTCGCCGATCGGTCCGGACATCCAGGTGAGCCCTTCCGGGCGCAGCACGTCCTGAATCAGCCAGGTGTCGGTGAGGGGGGTCGTGGTCATTTTCGTTCTCCAGATCTCTAGTGGTGATCTTGTAATGCCGGCCGGACCGTTGGTCCTGGGTGGTCCTGGCGCTGAAAAGTGGTCCTGATCTTGAAGTGGTCCGGGTGCCTGTTCTCCGTGATGGGCTAGGACCACTGGTCCGGATGAATCCGCAGGTCAGGCCCTAGTGGTCCTGGTCCTGAAGTGGTCCTGAGTGGTCCTGTAGGACCACCCCAAGTGGTCCGGTCCTCTCCTCCCCCCTTTAGGGGGAGGACCAGGACCATGGGGCGTCCTGGCGACCCAGGCGAGCACCTAGTCATGTTTGGCTTCTTCAAGGGCGCGCCATTGCGCAAGGGCGCTCACAGCGCGATCCGAACCCCAACCCAAACGCTTCTGAACGTCCCGCTTCGAGGTGGGCGGCGGGTTCAGCGCGTACAGCTCTGCGATGTCGGCATCGCGCGCACCATCCGAACCGCTGCTGATCTTCGGCTTGGTGACGTGCCACGTGATCGACCCGTCCAGTTCGGCAGTCATCACGAACCGGCCCGCAGGCTGGCTCTTGCCGCTGACTGGCGAGTGCGCTCGAACACCGCCCGGACGGTCTTTCTCGATCGTCATGTTCGCCGCACCACCACGTCCCGGCGCGAACTGTTCGGCCACCG
>NZ_BONF01000032.1 GCF_016862575.1 Catellatospora bangladeshensis
GGATACACCCATGTGCCGGGCAAGTCGGATGATCTAGGGGCGCGGGGGTCAGAGTTCGTGGGGGTCGAGCTGGATGCGGACGGGGTGGGCGGCCTTGCGGAGGCTGCGGACACCGGCCGCGTCGTGGAGGGCCTTGGCCAGCGCGAGGCCGCCGCCGCGGGCGGTGCGCAGCAGCATGCGCTCCTCGTCCTCGCCGACCGGCAGGGGGCCGAGCACCTGCACCCCGTCGGGCAGGCGCGCCACGTCGAGGAACTCGCTCACCGCCGCCGCCGGGCCGGTCAGCGACGCCAGCCGCGCGGCGGGCGGGAAGCCCAGCTCGCGGCGCTCGCCCAGCTCCCGCTCGGCCAGCCAGGCCGGGTCCCAGCGCACCAGCGCCTGCACCGTGGCCAGCCCGCCGTCGGCGACCACCACCACCTTGCCGCCCCGCTCCCCCGGCCGGGCCAGCGCCGCCGCGTTGAACCAGCGCCGCGCGGCCTCCTCGGTGGCCCGCAGATCGGCCCGGGTCAGCAGCGCCCACGAGTCCAGCAGCAGGACCGCGCCGTAGCCGCCCTCCGCCACCGGCTCCGCGCCCGGCGTGGACAGCACCAGGGCCGCCTCCGCGGGCACCGTGGCCAGCACCGCGTCCTTGCCCGAGGTGCGCACCGGCACTCCCGGCAGGGCCCGGCCCAGCTCCTCCGCGGTACGCCGGACGCCCGTCACCGCCGCGCGCAGCCGCCTGCCGCCGCAGGCCGGGCAGGTCCAGCCCGCGGCGGGCCGGGCGCACCAGCGGCACGCCGCCACGCTGCCCGAGCCGCCCAGCGCCAGCGGCCCGGAGCAGCGTGTGCACCGGGCGCGCTCGCGGCAGTCCTGGCAGGAGACCGCCGGCACGTACCCCCGCCGGGGCACCTGGACCAGCACCGGCGCGTTCGCGGCCAGCGCCTCCCGCGCCGCCTGCCAGGCCACGCTGGGCAGCCGGGCCGACGCCGCCGCCGGGTCCCGGGCCAGCTGGCTGTCGTCGGCGGGCAGCACCGCGGGCGCGGCCCGGCGCACCTGGTCCCGGTGCGCCGCCACCTCCTTGGCCCAGCCGGTGGCCAGCAGCAGCTGCGCCTCCGCCGTGCGCGCGAAGCCGCCCACCAGCACCGCCGCACCCGTCTGCTGGGCGCGGGTCAGCAGGATCTGCCGGACGTGCGGGTACGGCGAGCGCGGCTCGGCGTGCAGGTCGTCGCCGTCGTCCCAGAGCGCGACCAGGCCCAGCTCCGCCACCGGCGCCAGCGCCGCCGAGCGGGTGCCGACCACGGCCGCCGCCTGCCCGCGCCGGGCGCGCAGGAAGCGCCGGTAGCGCTCGCTCGGGCCGAGCGCCGCCGAAAGCGCGACGTGCCGGTCCGGGCCGAGCAGCGCGGTCAGGGCCGCGTCCAGGCGCTCCAGGTCCCGCGCGTCAGCCACGACCACCACCGCGCCCCGGCCGCTGTGCAGCGTCGCGGCCACGGCCTCCGCGATCCGGGCGGGCCACTGCTCCCCGGGCAGCGCCGACCAGACCGCCCGTGGTGAGCGCCCTTCGGCCAGCGCGCGCAGGAACGGCTCGCCCGCAGGGTAGCGGCGCCAGCCGTCGGACGGCGGCGCGTCCGGCACGCCGTCTGGGGAGGGCACGCCCGGTTCGGCCTCCACCTTCGCCTGGCGAGGCGGCACGGCCAGGCGCAGCACGTCGGCGAGGCTGCCCGCGTACCGGTCGGCGACCTCGCGGGCCGCGCGCACCACCTGCGGGTCGAGCACCGGCTCGGCCGAGACGACCTTCTCCAGCCAGGCGAGCCTGCCCTCGTGCGCGGTCTCCTCGACCCGTTCGAGCAGCCAGCCGTCGACGAGCTGGCCGCTGAAGCGGACCTTGACCCGGGTGCCGGGGCGGGCCTTGCCGTCGAGGTCGGCCGGCACCCGGTAGTCGAAGGTGCGGTCCAGGTGGGGCAACGGCACGTCCACGCAGACCCGCGCGACGGCCAGGCTCCCGGCCGGCTCCCGGTCCTGCTTCGCACGCGCTGTCACGCCAAGAGTCTTAGCAGAGCGGTCCGACGCCGCCGTCGCCCACCGGTCCCGCCGCGCGGGATCCGCCGCGGTCGGACGTCAAGAAGGGCACCTTCTACATCGCAAAGCGATAAGAAGGTGCCCTTCCTTTCAGGCCGGGGGTCAGCCGATGGCGGACTTGAGGTCGGCGACGCGGTCGGTGCGCTCCCAGGTCAGGTCGGGCAGCTCGCGGCCGAAGTGACCGTACGCCGCGGTCTGCTGGTAGATCGGGCGCAGCAGGTCCAGGTCGCGGATGATGGCCGCGGGGCGCAGGTCGAAGACCTCGTTGATGGCCTTCTCGATGCGCTCGACAGGGTAGTTCTCCGTGCCGAAGGTCTCCACGAACAGGCTGACCGGCTTCGCCTTGCCGATGGCGTACGCCACCTGCACCTCGCAGCGCTCGGCGAGCCCGGCCGCGACGACGTTCTTGGCGACCCAGCGCATGGCGTACGCCGCCGAGCGGTCGACCTTCGACGGGTCCTTGCCGGAGAACGCGCCGCCGCCGTGGCGGGCGTAGCCGCCGTAGGTGTCGACGATGATCTTGCGGCCGGTGAGGCCGGCGTCGCCCATCGGGCCGCCGATCTCGAAGCGGCCGGTCGGGTTGACCAGCAGCCGGTAGCCCTCGGTGTCCAGGCCGAGGCCGTCCAGCTCGGGCGCGATGACGTGCTCGCGCACGTCCGGCGTGAGCAGCGACTCCAGCGAGATGTCGGGCGCGTGCTGGGAGGAGACGACCACGGTGTCGAGGCGGACCGGCTTGAAGCCGTCGTACTCGATGGTGACCTGGGTCTTGCCGTCGGGGCGCAGGTACGGGATGGCGCCGTCCTTGCGGGCCGCGGTAAGGCGGCGGGCCAGGCGGTGCGCGAGCGCGATCGGCAGCGGCATCAGCTCGGGCGTCTCCGAGCAGGCGAAGCCGAACATCATGCCCTGGTCGCCGGCGCCCTGCGCGTCGAGGCCGTCGGCGCCCTCGCCGGAGCGCTGCTCCAGCGCACTGTCCACGCCCTGGGCGATGTCGGGCGACTGCGAGCCGATGGACACGCTGACGCCGCAGGAGGCGCCGTCGAAGCCCTTCTTGGAGGAGTCGTAGCCGATCGACAGGATCGTGTTGCGCACGATCTCCGGGATGTCGGCGTACGCGGAGGTCGTGACCTCGCCCGCCACGTGCACCTGGCCCGTGGTGATCAGCGTCTCGACCGCGACGCGGCTGCGCGGGTCCTGACGGAGCAGCGCGTCCAGGATGCCGTCGCTGATCTGGTCAGCGATCTTGTCCGGGTGACCCTCGGTGACCGACTCCGAGGTGAACAGGCGACGTGCCACTCGATTTCTCCCATACAGCGACTTGGATGACGATGAATGGACGGTACGGCCCACCACCGCCTTGGCGAAAGTCTAGTCAGAAAGTAGGTCTTGCCGCCGCAGGCCCGGCCGGATGTCCGCTGGACGGGACGGTGATCACAGCAGCGCGACGACCTGGTCCCAGACCGCGTCGGCGAGCTCGTCCTTGCTCTGCGGGCCGAGCTCGCGCGCCGAGCCGTCCGCGCCGAGCACCACCGCCTCGTTGCGGTCGGACCCGAAGACCTTGTCCTCGCCCACCTCGTTGACCACGATCAGGTCGGCCCGCTTGCGCACCAGCTTGCCGCGGGCATGCTCCAGCGCGTCATGGGTCTCCGCGGCGAACGCCACCAGCACCTGCCCCGGCCGCTTGGCCGCGCCCAGCTCGGCGGCGATGTCCGGGTTCGTGGTCAGCTCGATGACCGGGGTCGCGCCGTCGTCGGTCTTCTTGATCTTCTGGGTGGCGTACGCGGCCGGGCGGAAGTCGGCCGGGGCGGCCGCCATGATCACGGCGTCGGCCTCCTTCGCCGCGCCGACGACGGCGTCCCGCAGCTCGGCCGTGGTGCCGACCCGGATCAGGTCCGCCCCGGCGGGCGTGGGCAGCGACACGTTCGCGGCGACCAGGGTCACCCGGGCGCCGCGGGCCAGCGCGGTGCGCGCGAAGGCGTACCCCTGCTTGCCGGAGGAGCGGTTGCCCAGGAAGCGCACCGGGTCGAGCGGCTCGCGGGTGCCCCCGGCGGTGACCACCACGTGGCGGCCGGCCAGGTCGGCGACCGGGCTGACGCCGCGCGCCAGCACCCGCAGCGCGATCTCGAAGATCTGCTCCGGGTCGGGCAGGCGGCCCTTGCCGGTGTCCTTGCCGGTGAGCCGGCCGACCGCGGGCTCGATCACCAGCGCGCCGCGGCGGCGCAGCGTCGCCACGTTGTCGGCGGTGGCCGGGTGCTCCCACATCTCGGTATGCATGGCCGGCGCGAACACGACCGGGCAGCGGGCGGTGAGCAGCGTGTTGGTCAGCAGGTCGTCGGCCATGCCGTGGGCGGCCTTGGCCAGCAGGTCCGCGGTGGCGGGCACGACCAGCACCAGGTCGGCGGTCTGCCCGAGCTTGACGTGCGGGACCTGCGGCACGTCGGACCACACCTCGGTGGCGGCCGGCTGCCCGGAAAGCGCCTCCCAGGTGGGTGCGCCCACGAAGCGCAGCGCGGACGCCGTGGGCACCACGCGCACCGAGTGGCCGGACTCGGTGAGCAGCCGCAGCAGCTCGCAGGCCTTGTAGGCGGCGATGCCGCCGCCTACCCCCAGTACGACGCGGGCCATGTCGGGAAGGCTCAGGCCTCGTTGGTCGGCTCGGCGGTGAGCAGCCCGGCGTTGATCTCGCGCATGGAGATGGACAGCGCCTTCTCCTGCGGCGTGGTCTCCACCAGCGGGCCGACGTACTCCAGCAGGCCCTCGCCGAGCTGGCTGTAGTAGGCGTTGATCTGCCGGGCACGCTTGGCCGCGAAGATCACCAGCGCGTACTTCGACGAGGTCTTCTCCAGCAGCTCGTCGATCGGCGGGTTGGTGATGCCTTCGGGTTGGGCGACGGTTCCAGCCACGTGTCCAGTCCTTGTCTAAGAGAGTGTGCGTGCGCTCAGATATGCGGGCGTGCGGCGGCGAGCGCAGGCGAACCGAGCAATCCTACCAACTCGTCCGCAGCGCGCTCGAGGTAGTCGTTCACGACAGTCACGTCGAACTCGGACTCGGCGGCCAGTTCCTCGTCGGCGTGGGCCAGCCGGCGGCGGATGGTGTCCGGGTCCTCGGTGCCGCGGCCGATGAGCCGGCGGCGCAGCTCCTCGCGGCTGGGCGGGGCCAGGAAGACCAGCTGCGAGTCCGGCATGGCCTGGCGGACCTGGCGGGCGCCCTGCAGGTCGATCTTCAGCAGCGCCGGGATGCCCACGGCGAGGCGGCCCTCCACCGCGGCGCGCGGGGTGCCGTAGAGGTTGCCCGCGAACTCGGCCCACTCCAGCAGCATGCCGCCGTCGACGAGGCGCTCGAACTCGGTGCGGTTGACGAACGTGTAGTGCTTGCCATCGATCTCGTAGTCGCGCTTCTTGCGGGTGGTGACCGAGACGGAAAGCCATACCCAGGGAGAACGCTTGCGGATCACCTCGATGACGGCATCCTTGCCGACACCTGAGGGACCGGAGAGCACGGTGAGGCGGGCGGGCGCGGCCGCTCTGGCGGCGAGCGGTACGTCGTCTTCCATTCTCAAGTTCTACCCAATCGGGAAGCGGAGGTGGCAGCCGGGCCCCTGTTTGCGCACTACGTCACCAAGACTTAACAGGGGGTTCCGGCCCGGATGGGGTGTTCCTGCCCTCAGAAACGAACCAGCGGCGCCGTCGTTTCGACGGCGCCGCTGGGCGACGATCTGCGGAGCGGGCCTCTCACCCGTTGGCGTGAGTCTCACTCACGCCGGGTGCACGACCCGATCCGGTGGGCATGCGGTGGAGCCTCGGCACACCGCCGCCCGTTCGCCGCGGACGTTGCCGCCCGCGGCGCGGAACGTGGCGAGTACCTTGGCGCGCCGCGATAGTGGCGGCGCGCCGGGACGAGCCATGTTCCGGGGAGTGCTGACGATCCGGGCCTGATCAGGCCGCGAACTCGGCCAGCAGCGCCTTGCGCTGCTGGTCGCCCAGCCCGCGCAGGCGGCGCGAGTCGGCGATCTTCAGCTTCTCCATGATCTGCGTGGCCCGGATCTTGCCGATACCGGGGAGCGCCTGCAGCACGGCCGACACCTTCAGCTTGCCAACGACGTCGTCGGCCTCGGCGCGGTCGAGCACGGCGGCCAGGGTGGTCTTGCCCTGCTTGAGCTGCTCCTTGAGCTCAGCCCGAGCCTTGCGGACCTCCGCGGCCTTCTCCAGCGCGGCAGCGCGCTGCTCTGGGGTCAGTGACGGGAGCGGCACCAGTTCTCCTCAGGTCCTCTTCCTCACGCCGGCGGGTTTGCCGACGTGTGGTGCACCGCCTTCCCCACCGCGGACGGTGGGTAACCTCGGCGCACCCGTTGCTGGTGAAACTCACGTGACTTGCGGGTCACGAGAGCAGATCAGCCCAGCGCGGGGAAACCTAGCGGTCAACGGCGTTTTCGGCAACGTCACCGCGCATGATCACGAAAAGGTCACGACCGGCCCGGACGTCCCAATGCGTCCCGACAGGCATCGAGCGTCCGGGATGCCGCCGCGCGCAGTGACGTGGCATCGGGGCCCGCGCCGAGCACCTCGCGCGACGACGACGGCAGCACCGCGGCGAGGTTCCCGGGGAAGATCCGGCGAAGATCGTCCGCGGTCCCGCCCTGGGCGCCGAGGCCCGGAACGAGGATCGGGCCGTTGAGCGCCGACATGTCGTGACCGGTCTCGCCGATGGTCGCCCCGACCACGAGACCGAGGCTTCCGATCGGCTCGACACCCTTGTTGAGCTGGGAAATCTCGTCGATGATCGTTTGCGCGACGCTACGGCCGTCTATGCCCCGAGCGTGCTGCACGGACGGACCCTCCGGGTTGGACGTGAGCGCCAGAACGAAGACGCCTCCGCCGTGCTCAGCCGCCGTGTCGAACATCGGGGCGAGCGAGCCGAGCCCCAGGAACGGGCTCGCGGTGATCGCGTCCACATACATGGGTCTCGATGGGTTCAGGTACGCGTCGGCGTACGCGGCCGCCGTCGAACCGATGTCGCCGCGCTTCACGTCGAGAAGCACAAGGGCTCCGGCCTCGCGCAACTGTCGGATAGTTGACTCAAGAATCGCCGCTCCGCGAGCCCCGAACCGCTCGAAAAAGGCGGACTGCGGTTTGAAAACAGCCACCCGATCGGCCAGTGCCCCGACCACCGTGGCGCAGAACGACGCCACCCCGTCCGCGTCGTCGGACAGCCCCCACGCTCGCAACAGCGAGGCGTGCGGGTCGATCCCGACGCACAGCGGCCCGCGCTCGTCCATCGCCCGCGCCAGACGCGCCCCGAACGGCTCCATGAACACTCCCTCACTCATCTCGTACACGCGGCGGCCGCCGCGCCCATCGCGCTCGTGATGGCCGCCACGTCCTCGTCGGAGCTGACGAACGGCGGCATCGTGTAGATCAGGTCCCGGAACGGGCGCAGCCACACGCCCGCCCCCGTCGCGGCGGCCGTCGCCGCCGCCATGTCGACCTCCCGGTCGAGCTGCACCACGCCGATCGCGCCCAGGACCCGCACGTCGGCGACCCCCGGCAGCTCCCGCAGCGGCGCCAGCCCCGCGCGCAGCAGGCCCTCGATGTGGCGTACGCGGGCCCGCCAGTCCCCCGCGAGCAGCAGCTCGATGCTGGCGCTCGCCACCGCGCAGGCCAGCGGGTTGCCCATGAACGTGGGCCCGTGCGCGAGCACCGGCACCGCGCCCTGCGAGATGCCCCGGGCCACCTCCGCCGTGCACAGCGCCGCCGCGAGTGTCAGATATCCGCCGGTCAGCGCCTTCCCGAGGCACATCACGTCCGGGGTCACCCCGGCGTGGTCGGCCGCGAACAGCTCGCCGGTGCGCCCGAAGCCGGTGGCGATCTCGTCGAACACCAGCAGCACGTCGTGCTCGTCGCACAGCTCGCGCAGCACCCGCAGGTAGCGCGGGTCGTGAAAGCGCATCCCCCCGGCGCCCTGCACCACCGGCTCGACGATGACCGCGGCCAGCTCGTGCGCGTGCGCCGCGAGGGCCTCCTTCAGCACGCTCACATAGGACTCGTCGTACTCGGCGGGCGGCACCGGCGCGAACACCTGCCGGGGCAGGACGTCGCCCCAGAGGCTGTGCATGCCGCCCTCCGGGTCGCACACGCTCATCGGATGGAACGTGTCCCCGTGGTATCCGCCGCGCCAGGTGGCCAGCCGCCGCTTGCCGGGCCGCCCCCGCGACACCTGGTACTGCAGGCACATCTTGACGGCGACCTCGACGCTCACCGAGCCCGAGTCGGCCAGGAACACGTGCTCCAGCCCGTCCGGCGTGATGTCCACCAGCGTCCTGGCCAGCCGCACCGCGGGCTCGTGGGTGAGCCCGCCGAACATGACGTGGCTCATCCGGCCGAGCTGGCCGGTCACCGCCGCGTCCAGCACCGGGTGCCGGTAGCCGTGGATCGCCGCCCACCAGCTCGACATCCCGTCGACCAGCTCGCGCCCGTCGGCCAGCCGCAGCCGCACCCCGCTCGCGCTCGCCACCACCAGCGGCTCCTGCCGCCCCGGCATCGGCCCGTAGGGGTGCCACACGTGCGCCCGGTCCAGCGCCAGCAGCTCGTCCTGCTCCAAAAGGTCCCTCCCGAAAGGAAGGGCACCTTCACAACGCTCCGCGTTGTAGAAGGTGCCCTTCTTAACCTCGTCTGTCACCGACGGCGCTCCGGGCCGCGCAGCGCCGCGGCGCGCACCAGCGCCGGTCCGTGATAGATGAATCCGGTGTAGAGCTGGACCAGGCTCGCGCCCGCGTCGAACATGCGGGCCGCATCGTCGGCGCTCATCAGCCCGCCCACGCCGATGATCGGCAGCCGCCCGCCGCTCTCGCCGTGTACGAACGAGACGACCTTGTGCGCTCGCTCGGTCAGCGGCGCGCCGGACAGCCCGCCCGCCTGCCCCGCCGTGCCCTGGTCGGCCGCCGCGACGCCGTCCCGCGACAGCGTGGTGTTGGTCGCGATCAGACCGGCCACTCCGCGCGCCACGCACACTTCGAGCAGCTCGGCGATGGCGTGGTCGGTGAGATCCGGCGCGATCTTCACCAGCACCGGCTTACGCGGCTCGCCGTCGGTCTCCGTCAGGGCGGCCAGGATCGCGTCGAGCTGGTCGCGGTCCTGGAGGCTGCGCAGGCCGGGCGTGTTCGGTGAGGAGACGTTGACCGCGAAGTAGTCGCCGTAGGACTTCAGCGCGTCATATGACGCTCGGTAGTCCGCGACGGCCTCCTCCAGCGGCGTCACCTTCGACTTGCCCAGCGAGATCCCGAGCGGCACCCCGATCGGCCCCAGCGCGGCCAGCCGCCCCGCCAGCGCCTGCGCGCCCTCGTTGTTGAACCCCATCCGGTTGATGATCGCGTTGCTGTCCGGCAGCCGGAACAGCCGGGGCTTCTCATTACCCGGCTGGCCGAGCGCGGTCACCGTGCCGACCTCGACGAACCCGAACCCGAGCGCCGGCCACGCCTTCAGCGCGACCCCGTTCTTGTCCATCCCGGCCGCCAGCCCGACCGCGTTCGGAAACCGCACCCCGAACACGTCGACGGGCTTGTCGACCGCGTAACGCCGCTTCAGCAGACCCAGCACGGCGGGCCGCCGAGCCAGCCCCGCGAGCCGCTCCAAGGTCCACTCGTGCGCCCGCTCCGCGTCCCCGCCCCCGATCTTGAAAAGCCGGGGCCTGACCACCCTCTCGAACACCGTCACGCCGCCACCGTCCCCGGGCGGTGGCCACCCAAGATCGCGTTGATCTTGCGCGAACTGTTGCCCTTTTGAGGGGTATGGGCGTGTCGCCCCCACAGTTCGCGCAAGATCGACGCGGGAGAGCGCAGTTCGCGCAAGATCGACGCGGGAGAGGGGCGGGTCACGCGGACAGCTCCGGGCGGATCACGGCGTGGAGGTGTTGCAACGGCCTTACCGTCATGTCGCCGCGGATCAGGGCTTCGATGCCCATCACGGCTGCCGCGGCGCCGGGGACGGTGGTGCAGCAGGGGATGTCGGCGGAGACGGCGGCGCTGCGGATCTCGTAGCCGTCGGAGCGGGCCTTGGCGCCGGAGCCCTGCGGGGTGTTGATGACCATCTTCACCTCGCCGGAGGCGATCAGGCTGACCGCGTCGCGCTCGGCGTCCTCGCTGTGCTTGCCGACCACCTCGCAGACGATGCCGTGGCGGCGCAGCACCTCGCCGGTGCCGACCGTGGCCACGATCTCGAAGCCGAGGTCGGCCAGGCGCTTCACCGGGAAGATCATGCCCCGCTTGTCGCGGTTGGCGACCGAGACGAAGATCTTGCCGCTGGTCGGCAGGGTGCCGTACGCGGCCGCCTGCGACTTGGCGAACGAGTGCCCGAACGCGGTGTCGATGCCCATGACCTCGCCGGTGGACTTCATCTCCGGCGACAGCAGGGTGTCCACGCCCTTGCCGGCCCGGGTGCGGAAGCGCTTGAACGGCAGCACCGCCTCCTTGACCGCGACGGGGGCGTTCTCCGGCAGCACGCCGCCGTCGCCCTCGGCGAGCAGCATGCCCTCGGCGCGCAGCTCGGCGACCGTGGCACCGAGCATGATCCGGGCCGCCGCCTTGGCCAGCGGCACCGCGGTCGCCTTGGAGACGAACGGCACGGTGCGCGAAGCGCGCGGGTTGGCCTCCAGCACGTAGAGCATGTCGTCCTTGAGCGCGTACTGCACGTTGAGCAGGCCGCGCACGCCCACGCCACGGGCGATCGCCTCGGTGTACTCGCGCACCACGTCGAGGTGGCGCCCGCCCAGGGTGATCGGCGGCAGCGCGCAGGCCGAGTCGCCGGAGTGGATGCCGGCCTCCTCGATGTGCTCCATCACGCCGCCGAGGTACACGTCGCCGTGCTCGTCGCAGAGCGCGTCCACGTCGATCTCGATGGCGTCGTCGAGGAACCGGTCCACCAGCACCGGGTGCTCCGGCGAGATGTCGGTGGCCCGGCCGATGTAGTCGCGCAGCGTGGCGTCGTCGTAGACGATCTCCATGCCGCGGCCGCCGAGCACGTACGACGGGCGTACCAGCACCGGGTAGCCGACCTCGTCGGCGATCTTCTTCGCGTCGGCGAAGCTGGTCGCGGTGCCGTGCGCCGGGGCGCGCAGCCCCGCCTCGGCCAGCACCCGGCCGAACGCGCCCCGCTCCTCGGCGAGGTGGATCGACTCGGGCGAGGTGCCCACGATCGGCACGCCCGCGTTCTTGAGCCGCTGCGCCAGGCCCAGCGGGGTCTGCCCGCCCAGCTGCACGATCACGCCGACCACGCCGGGGCCGCCCGCGGCCACCCCGGAGCTGTGCTCGGCGTGCACCACCTCCAGCACGTCCTCGAAGGTGAGCGGCTCGAAGTAGAGCCGGTCGGCGGTGTCGTAGTCCGTGGACACCGTCTCCGGGTTGCAGTTGACCATGACGGTCTCGTACCGGCCCTTGAGCGCCATCACCGCGTGCACGCACGAGTAGTCGAACTCGATGCCCTGGCCGATCCGGTTCGGGCCGGAGCCCAGGATCAGCACCTTGGGCCGGTCGCTCGGCGCCACCTCGGTCTCCTCGTCGTACGAGGAGTAGTGGTACGGCGTCGTCGCGGCGAACTCGGCCGCGCAGGTGTCGACGGTCTTGTACACCGGCCGCACGCCCAGGCGGTGGCGCAGCGTGCGCACCCCGTCCTCGCCCGCGAACTCCGGGCGCAGCGCGGCGAGCTGCCGGTCGGACAGGCCCGCCCGCTTCGCCTTGCGCAGCAGCGGCAGGTCCACCACCGGCGCGGCGAGGATCTCGGCGCGCAGCTCGACCAGGCCCAGGATCTGGTCCACGAACCACGGGTCGATGCCGCCGGACGCCTCGTGCACCTGCGCGACCGTGGCGCCGTGGCGCAGCGCCTCCTCGACCGCATACAGGCGGCCGTCGTGCGGGATGCGCAGGGCCTCCAGGGCCTCCTCGGCCGAGCCGAAGCGGTCCGGCGCGGTCCAGAAGCCGGCCGCCTTGGTCTCCATCGAGCGCATCGCCTTGTTCAGCGCCTCGGGGAAGTTGCGGCCCAGGCTCATCGCCTCGCCCACCGACTTCATGGTGGTGGTCAGCTCCGGGTCGGCGCCGGGGAACTTCTCGAACGCGAACCGCGGGATCTTGACCACGACGTAGTCGAGCGACGGCTCGAACGCGGCGGGCGTCTTGAGGGTGATGTCGTTGGGGATCTCGTCGAGGGTGTACCCGATGGCCAGCTTCGCGGCGATCTTCGCGATCGGGAAGCCGGTGGCCTTGGAGGCCAGCGCGCTGGAGCGGGACACGCGCGGGTTCATCTCGATGACCACGATGCGGCCGGTGTCCGGCTGGATCGCGAACTGGATGTTGCAGCCGCCGGTGTCCACGCCGACCTCGCGCAGCACCGCGATGCCCAGGTCGCGCATGTCCTGGTACTCACGGTCGGTGAGGGTCATGGCGGGGGCCACGGTCACCGAGTCGCCGGTGTGCACGCCCATCGGGTCGATGTTCTCGATGGAGCAGATGACGACCACGTTGTCGTGCTTGTCGCGCATCAGCTCCAGCTCGTACTCCTTCCAGCCGAGCACGCTCTCCTCGATGAGCACCTCGGTCACCGGCGAGGCGGCCAGGCCGCTGCCCGCGATGAGGTCGAGCTGCTCCGGGGTGTGCGCCATGCCCGAGCCGAGGCCGCCCATGGTGAACGAGGGCCGGATGACGACCGGCAGGCCCAGCTCGGCGACGGTGTCGCGCACCTCGTCCATGGAGTGGCAGACCCGGCTGCGCGGCACCAGGTCCCCGGTGAGCCCGAGCTTGGCCCCGGCCTGGGCCACGATGTCCTTGAACAGCTGCCGGTCCTCGCCGCGGCGGATGGCGTCGATGTCGGCGCCGATCAGCTCCACGCCGTACTTCTCCAGCACACCCGACTCGTGCAGCGCGACGGCCGTGTTCAGCGCGGTCTGGCCGCCCAGGGTGGGCAGCAGCGCGTCGGGGCGCTCGGCCGCGATGACCTTCTCCACGAACTCCGGCGTGATCGGCTCGACGTAGGTGGCGTCGGCGAACTCGGGGTCCGTCATGATCGTGGCCGGGTTCGAGTTGACCAGGCTGACCCGCAGGCCCTCACTGCGCAGCACCCGGCACGCCTGGGTGCCGGAGTAGTCGAACTCGCAGGCCTGGCCGATGACGATCGGGCCGGACCCGATCACCATCACGTGCTTCAGATCGGAACGCTTCGGCATCTCACTTGTCTCCGATCAGCTCGGCGAACCGGTCGAACAGGTAGTCGGCGTCGTGCGGCCCCGCTGCCGCCTCCGGGTGGTACTGCACGGTGAAGGCGGGCACGTCCAGCGCGCGCAGGCCCTCCACCACGTTGTCGTTGAGGCAGACGTGCGACACCTGCACCCGGCCGAACTCGGTGTCGACGGTCCCCTCCAGCGGGGCGTCGACGGCGAAGCCGTGGTTGTGCGAGGTGACCTCGACCTTGCCGGTGAGGCGGTCCATCACCGGCTGGTTGATGCCGCGGTGGCCGTAGCCCAGCTTGTACGTGCCGAAGCCGAGCGCGCGGCCCAGGATCTGGCTGCCGAAACAGATGCCGAACAGCGGGATGCGGTTGCGCATGACCTCCTGCGCGAGCGCCACCGGGTGGTCGGCGGTGGCGGGGTCGCCGGGGCCGGGCGAGAAGAACACCGCGTCCGGCTTGACCGCCATCAGGTCCTCGAACGTCGAGGAGGCGGGCAGCACGTGGGTGGTCACCCCGCGGGCGGCCAGCCGCCGCGGCACGTTGCGCTTGATGCCGAGGTCCAGCGCGGCCACGGTGAACCGATGCGCTCCCTCCGCCCCGACGGTGTACGCCTGCGGCGTGCTCACCTGCGCGGACAGGTCCGCGCCGACCATCTGCGGCTGCTCCAGCACCCGGGCCAGCAGTGCCTGCGGGTCGGCCTCGACGCTGGACACGCCGACGCGCATGGCGCCGCGTTCGCGCAGGTGCCGGGTGAGCGCGCGGGTGTCGACGCCGCTGATGCCGACCACGCCGTGGCGGGCCAGCCGGGTGCCGAGGTCCTCGGTGGCGCGCCAGTTGGACGGCGTCCGGGCCGGGTCGCGCACGACGTAGCCGGACACCCAGATGCGGTCGGACTCGTCGTCCTCGTCGTTGACGCCGGTGTTGCCGATGTGCGGCGCGGTCTGCACCACGACCTGGCGGTGGTACGACGGGTCGGTGAGGGTCTCCTGGTAGCCGGTCATGCCGGTGGTGAAGACCGCCTCGCCGAAGGTCTCGCCGACGGCCCCGTAGGCCTCGCCGCGGAACACGCGGCCGTCCTCCAGGACCAGGATTGCTTCGGTCACTTCTGCACCTTTCCGTCGAGCACCGTCGGCACGCCCCGCAGGAAGGTCGCGACGATCCGGCCGGGCACGGTCATCCCGGCGTACGGCGTGTTGTGGCTGAGACTGGCCAGCCCGGTCGGCTCGACCGTCCACCGCGTCGTGGGGTCGATCAGCGTGAGGTTCGCGGGCGCGCCCGCGACCAGGTCGTTGCCGTGCCCGTCGAGCCCGGCGATGCGGGCCGGGGCGCGGGACATGCGCTCGGCGATCAGGTCCCACTGCTCACCGAGCACGTCGAGCACGATGGGCAGCGCGGTCTCCAGGCCCAGCATGCCGGGGCGGGCGTGCGCCCACTCGCACTCCTTGTCCTCCGCGGCGTGCGGGGCGTGGTCGGTGGCCACGATGTCGATCGTGCCGTCGCGCAGGCCCTCGCGCAGCGCCTGGACGTCGGTGTTCGTGCGCAGCGGCGGGTTCACCTTGTATACCGGGTCGTACGACTCGGCCTTCTCGTGGGTCAGCAGCAGGTGGTGCGGCGTGACCTCGGCGGTGACGCGTACCCCCCGGGCCTTGGCGGCGCGGATGATGTCGACGCTGCCCGCGGTCGAGACGTGGCACACGTGCAGGCGGGCGCCCACGTGCTCGGCGAGCAGCACGTCCCGCGCGATGATCGACTCCTCGGCCACGGCGGGCCAGCCGGTCAGCCCGAGCTTCGCCGAGACGTCGCCCTCGTGCATCTGCGCGCCCTGGGTGAGCCGGGGCTCCTCGGCGTGCTGGGCGATGACGCCGTCGAACGCCTTGACGTACTCCAGCGCGCGGCGCATCAGCCGCGGGTCGGCCACGCAGAAGCCGTCGTCGGAGAAGATCCGCACCCGGGCGGCCGAGTCGGCCATCGCGCCCAGCTCGGCCAGCCGCTCGCCGGCCAGGCCGACGGTGACCGCGCCGATGGGCTGCACGTCGACCAGCCCGGCCTCCTGGCCCAGCCGGTAGACCTGCTCGACCACGCCCGCCGTGTCGGCGACCGGGGAGGTGTTGGCCATCGCGCAGACCGCGGTGTAGCCGCCCAGCGCGGCGGCGCGGGAGCCGGTGTACACCGTCTCGGCGTCCTCCCGGCCGGGCTCGCGCAGGTGGGTGTGCAGGTCGACCAGGCCGGGCAGGGCGACCAGGCCGGTGGCGTCGACCACCTCGGCGCCCTCGGCGGTCAGCCCGGTGCCCACCTCGGCGATGCGGCCGTCGCGCAGCAGCAGGTCGGCCGGCTCGCCGCCGAGCACCCGCGCGCCCTTGATCAGAATGTCGGTCACGAACGTCCTCCGAGCTGCGGACTGGGTCATCGGGCTCCCCCGAGGAGGAGGTAAAGGCAGGCCATGCGCACGCTGACGCCGTTGGTGACCTGCTCGACGATGGTGGAGCGGGGTGAGTCGGCCACCTCGGGGGTGATCTCCATGCCCCGGTTCATCGGGCCGGGGTGCATGACGATCGCGTGCGACGGCATCCGCCGCAGGCGCGCGCCGTCCAGGCCGTAGCGGCGGGAGTACTCCCGCGCCGAGGGGAAGTACGAGTCGGTCATCCGCTCGCGCTGCACGCGCAGCATCATCACCACGTCGGCCTGCGGCAGCACCGCGTCGAGGTCGTAGTTGAGCTGGACCGAGGTGTTCAGGTCGGTCGGGATCAGCGTCGGCGGGCCGACCAGGGTGACCTTGGCGCCGAGCGTGTTAAGCAGCAGCACGTTGGAGCGGGCCACCCGGCTGTGCAGCACGTCGCCGACGATCGCCACGTGCAGGCCGTCGAGCCGGCCCATCCGCGAGCGCATGGTGTACGCGTCGAGCAGCGCCTGGGTGGGGTGCTCGTGGGTGCCGTCGCCCGCGTTGAGCACGCTGCCGGTGACCCAGTTCGCGAGGCGGTGCGGCGCGCCGGAGGCGGGGTGCCGGATGACCACCGCGTCGGCGCCCATGGCCTGCAGCGTCCAGGCGGTGTCCTTGAGGCTCTCGCCCTTCTCCACGCTGGAGCCCTTGGCCGAAAAGTTGATCACGTCGGCGCTCAGCCGCTTGGCGGCGGCCTCGAACGAGATCCGGGTCCGGGTGGAGTCCTCGTAGAAGAGGTTGACCACGGTCCGCCCGCGCAGCGTGGGCAGCTTCTTGATCTCACGGCCGGACACGCTGGCCATCTCGGCGGCGGTGTCCAGGATCTCGATCGCGGTGGCCGCGTCCAGGTCGGCCGTCGACAGCAGGTGCTTCATCGGGCGTCACCCTTCCCCGCGTTGATGAGGACCACCTCGTCGGCCCCGTCGATCTCGGTCAGCTTCACTTTGACCTGCTCGGACAGGGCGGTGGGGATGTTCTTGCCGACGTAGTCGGCCCGGATCGGCAGCTGCCGGTGGCCGCGGTCGACCAGTACGGCCAGCTGCACCGCGGCCGGGCGGCCGAGGTCGCTGAGCGCGTCGAGGGCGGCCCGGATGGTGCGGCCGGAGAAGAGCACATCGTCGACCAGGACGACCTTGCGGCCGTCGACCCCGCCCGCGGGCTCCTCGGTGCGGCCGACCGCGCGCACGGAACTGCTGCGCAGGTCGTCGCGGTAGAGGGTGATGTCGAGCGTGCCGACCGGGATGTCGCGGCCCTCGAAGGCCCGGATGCGCTCGGCCAGCCGGTGGGCGATCGGCACCCCGCGGGTGGCGATGCCGAGCAGGACCACGTCGGCGGCGCCGGAGGTCTTCTCCAGGATCTGGTGCGCGATGCGGTCCACCACGCGGGAGACGTCCGCGGCGGAGAGAACGATCTTCGTGGGAGCCGGTGCGGCCGGCTGCTGCGCTGGTGCGGACGACTCGTCTGTCGTTGGGCGCGCCAAGGCAGACCTCCTTCCCCGCCTCACGGGACGGGTCGTTAAAGGATGTCAAGGTCAGCATTAAACTTAGCAGTGAGACAGGCGGCGATACGTACGGGGGCTAGTCAATCCGCAGGTCATACCATTGCACCTGGCGGATCAGTTCAGTTGATCAAGCCGGTCGGATGAGGTTGTCTCAACTTGTGGTCAACGAGCACTTGACCGCGTGTCGTTAGCGCCGTACCGTCACGCTGCGTAGCGATCGTCGGGGAACCCGCCCCGGCCCATAGCTGGGAGTGTCGGAATGCCGTCTGATTACGCCAAGTCCCTCGGTGCGCGACTGCGCTCCATCCGCCAGCAGCAGGGCCTGTCCCTGCAGGGCGTGGAGGAGAAGTCGAACGGGCGTTGGAAGGCCGTGGTCGTCGGCTCGTACGAGCGAGGCGACCGTGCCGTCACGGTGTCCCGACTGGCCGAGCTGGCCGATTTCTACCGCGTGCCCGTCGGCGAGCTGCTGCCCGACGGCCCCGCGCCGCGCCAGGAAGCCACCAGCAAGATCGTTCTGGACCTGGAGCGCCTGTACGACGGCGCCAAGGAGGACCTCGCCTCGGTGGCCCGCTACGCCCGCGCCATCCAGCAGCAGCGCGGCGACTACAACGGCCGGGTGCTCTCCATCCGCGCCGTCGACCTGCAGGCGCTGGCCGTCTTCTACGACTGCACGCCGAGCGAGCTGATCGAGCGCCTGGCCGACCACGGAGTGCTCGTGGCCGACCCGCGCGCCTTCTTCGCCAGCTGACACACTCCCGCACCGACGAAAGCGGCCCTTCCCCACCTGGGGAAGGGCCGCTTTCGCAGCTCGGTTCGGTGCTCAGTGCCGGGGGGCGTAGTCGGCGATCCGGCCCAGCAGGCCGTTCAGGAAGCGGGGCGAGTCGTCGGTCGACATCTCCTTCGCCAGCTCGACCGCCTCCGTGATGGCCACCGGGTCGTCCACGTCGGGGACGTGCAGCAGCTCGTACACGGCGATGCGGGCGAGGTTGCGGTCCACCACCGGCATCCGGTCGATGGTCCAGCCCTCGGCGAACGTGGCGATCATCTCGTCGATCTCGTCCAGGTGCTCGCTCACCCCCTCGACCAGCGACACCGCGTAGGGCAGGTGCTCCGGTCGCGGGGTCGGCAGCCGCTCCAGGTACGCCGCCAGCACGGTGCGCACCGGCAGGTCGCGCAGATCGGCCTCGTAGAGCACGTCGAGCGCGCGCTTGCGCGCCCGGCGCCGGGCCGGCATCTGCGACTTGGGTCCCTCAGCCACGTGCGATCCTCCGGACGGGCCCGAGGCCCATCAGGCCCGGCCCAGGTAACGGCCGTCGCGGGTGTCGACCTTGATCTTCTCACCCGTGGTGATGAACAGCGGCACCTGGACGGTCGCGCCGGTCTCGATCTCGGCCGGCTTGTTGCCACCGGTCGAGCGGTCGCCCTGCAGGCCCGGCTCGGTGTACTTGACCTGCACGATGACGCTGGTCGGCAGCTCGACGTACAGCGGCACGCCCTCGTGCGTGGCGACGATCACCTCGGCCTCGGGGAGCAGGTAGTTCACGTTGTCGCCGACGGTCTCGCCGTTGACGTGGATCTGGTCGTAGGTGTCCAGGTCCATGAAGACGAAGTCCTCGCCGTCGGCGTAGAGGTACTGCATCTGGCGCTTGTCGACGTTGGCGGTCTCGACCTTGGTGCCGGCGTTGAAGGTCTTGTCGACCACCTTGCCCGTGAGCACGTGCTTGAGCGTCGTCCGCACGAACGCCGGACCCTTGCCGGGCTTTACGTGCTGGAACTCGACGACGGCCCAGAGCTCCCTGTCGAGGTTGAGCACCATGCCGTTCTTGAGGTCGTTCGTGGTGGCCACAGCCAGGCTCCCGTTACATGATCAGATACTTGACAAAGAACAGACCCGACTACTTTACCGGCCCGTGATCTCGGCGCCGCCGCGTGGGTGGCCCGGATTACGGGTGTGCTGTTAGCCTCGCCGCCGTGCGGGTGCTGGTCGTGGAGGACGATCCCGAGGTGCGGGGCGTGGTGGTGACCGCCCTGCGTGCGGTCGGTTTCGCCGTCGACCAGGCCGCCGACTGGAGCCAGGCCGACGTCTCCATCAGCGTCAACGACTATGACTGCCTGGTGCTCGACCGCATCCTCCCGGAGGGTGACTCCGCCGGGCAGCTGCGCCGCCGCCGTGCCGCCGGGCTGGCCGTGCCCGCGCTGATGCTGACCGCCCTCGACGACGTCACCGACCGGGTGGCCGGGTTCGAGGCCGGGGCCGACGACTACGTGGTCAAGCCGTTCGTCGCCGCCGAGCTGGTGCTGCGGGTACGCGCGCTGTGCCGCCGCCGCGGCAGCACCGTGCCGGCCGTGCTGCGCGCCGGAGACGTCGAGGTCGACACCGCCCGGCGCGAGGTGCGCCGCGACGGCATCCTGCTCACCCTCACCCCGAAGGAGTTCTCCGTGCTGGAGATGCTCCTGGTCCGCCGCCCCGCCGTGGTCAGCCGCTCCGACCTGCTCGAACACTGCTGGGACGAGCTGGCCGACCCCGCCTCGAACGTGGTCGACGTGGTCGTCGGGCAGCTGCGCCGCAAGCTCGGCGACCCGCCGCTGATCACCACGGTGCGCGGTTCCGGCTACCGCATCGACCTGGCGGGACGATGAGCGCGCGCGGGGAGGCGGCGTGAAGCGGAGCACCCGGCAGCTGCAGACGGCCGAGCGGCTGGCCGGGCTGCGGCTGCGGCTCACCGCGCTGCTGCTCGCGCTCAACATCCTCGGCCTGGCCGGGATGGGCGCGGTGGCCCTGGTGGTGGACGAGCGGCAGCGGGCCGAGGCGGTCACCGCCGACCTCCACCGCACCGCCAGCACCGCGGTCGCGCTGCTCTACTACGACTCCGGGGCGCTGCTGCTGGACAAGCTCTACGACAACGCGGTGGCCCAGGGCTCCACCGCGGTGTACGTGTACGAGGCCAACCGCACCGACGTCTCCCTGGTCTTCGCGCATCCCGCCCGGCTGGCCGTCATCCCGCCGCCGACGCTGCTCGGCCCGGCCCGCACGGTGCACGCGGCGGGCGGCGAGGTCAGCGAGGCGATCCGCGACGAGCGGCAGGAGATCGTGCACCTGCTGGCCGTGCCCTTCCGGCACGCCGACACCGGCGTGATCGCGGGCACCGTGGTCGCGGTCGCCGACCCCGGCCCGGGTGAGGCCGCGCACCGGCGGCTGGCCGTGGCGCTGATCGTCGGCGGCACCGCGTTCACCGCGATGACCTGCCTCGGCGGCTACCTGCTGGCCCGCCGCGGCACCCAGCCCATCGCCGACGCGCTCACCCAGCAGGAGCGCTTCGTCGCCGACGCCGCGCACGAACTGCGTACCCCGCTGACGGTGATCCGGGCCGTGTCCGAGGGCGCGCTGGCCGACCCGAAGGCGCAGCCGGACGCGCTGCGCCGGGTCATCAAGGCCACCGACCGGCTCACCGACGCCGTCGCCGCGCTGCTCACCCGCGCCCGCCTGGTCGCCGGCCTGCGCCACCTGGAGCGCCAGCGCTTCCGGCTGGACCAGCTCGCCGAGGAGGTGCTGACCGAGACCGTGCAGCCCCCGCACACCGCCACGCTGCACACCGAGCCCACCGTCACCCTGGGCGACCCCACCCTGGTCCGCATCGCCCTGCGCAACCTGATCCACAACGCCGTCCAGCACGGCCGCGACGCCGAAGCCCCCGCCGCCATCACCCTGACCGTCGCCCCCGGCCTGGTCGTGGTCCGCGACGACGGCCCCGGCCCCGCCCCCGGCCTGCCCGCCGACGGCGAGCGCTTCCGCCCCGGCTCCCCCACCGGCACCGGCCTGGGCCTGGCCATCGCCCGCTGGGTGGCCGACCTCCACGGCGGCGCTCTCCGCCTCACCCCCGCCGAAGGCGGCGGCACCGAAGCCACCCTCACCCTCCCCTGACCCACCCCCGCGGCTCCGCGGTCCGCGGTCCGCGGTCCGCGCCAAGATCGCGTCGATCTTGCGCGAAGTGTTGCCCTTTTGCCCGGTTTATGCGTGTCGCACCCGCAGTTCACGCAAGATCGGCGGGAGAGAGAGGGGCGGGGGCGGGGTCAGCTGGGGGTGGGGCCGGCGCGGGTGCCGATGGGGGTTACGGCGAACCAGTGGCCGTCTTTGGCGTGGCCGTTGGTGTCGCCGGGCATGCGGTCGCCGGCGTAGCCGTAGAGGGGCCAGCCGGCCAGGGTGAGTTGTCTGGTGCCGTCGGGGCGGAGGACGGTGCCGACGAGCTGGCGGTCGATGCCCTCGACGCGGATGGGGTCGGCGGCGGGGACGGGGAGCCACTGGACGGTGCAGGCGCCGGTGCAGGCGGAGCGGGACGGGCGGGCCGAGTCGCGCTCGCTGCGGTAGAGGACGTAGCCCTGGGCGTCGATCACGACCCAGCCGAGGGTGTCGGAGCTGATGCCGTAGAGGGCGGCCTGGGGCTGCGAGGGGCGGCCGGCGGGGCTGAGGGGGGCCGTACGCGGCGGCTCCTGGTCGCTGCCGCAGCCACCCAGTAGGGTCGTGACCAGCAGAAACACGGCGGCCAGCACCACGGGTGCGGGTCGCCGGGCGGTTTCCACCGGGTTACTCATCTAATCCTCACGCTCATCCGGGCAGGATAGGCGCACCCTACGCGAGGAGTAAGTCTGTTGCGAGTGCCGTACGCACGGCTGACGGCGGTTCTGGCGCTGGTGGCGCTGGCGACCGCCGGCTGTGACGCGGCCGCGACCCCGCTCGCGACCCCGCAGGTGTGCGGCATGAAGGTCGCGGTGATCGGCCCGCTCACCGGCGACTCGGCCGATCTCGGCGGCAACATCCGCTCGGGCGCCGAGCTGGCGTTCGCGCAGTACCGCAAGCGCCACCCGGACTGCCCGGCGGAGCTGGTGGCCTTCGACTCGCAGGGCGATCCCAAGCAGGCCCCGGCGCTGGTGCAGAACATCGTCGCCGACCCGAAGATCATGGGCGTGATCGGCCCGGCCTTCTCCGGTGAGGCCGAGGCCGCCGGGCCACTGCTCGACCAGGGCGGCGTACCCGTCGTCACGGTGTCGGCGACCCGCACCAACCTGTCCCAGCGCGGCTGGTCCACGTTCCACCGGCTGCTCGGCAACGACGCCTCGCAAGGCCCCGCCGCGGCCCGCTACATCGACACCGTGCTCGGCGCACGCAAGGCGTTCGTCGTCGACGACACCGGCGCGTACGGGCGAGGGCTGGCCGACGAGGTCGCCGCCACGCTCAGCGGCAAGGTGGTGCAGCGCGCCTCGGTGCCGCCGCGCCAGGTCGACTTCTCCTCGGTGGTGAGCCAGATCCGCTCCGCCGGGGCCGACGTGGTCTTCTACGGCGGCTACTACTCCGGCGCGGGCACGCTGCTCAAGGCGATGCGCGAGGCGGGCGTGACGGCCGCGTTCGTGGCCGGCGACGGCGTCAAGGACGCGGGCTTCGTGCGCGCGGCCGGCAAGCGCGCCGCCGAGGGCGCCGTCATCACCTGCCCCTGCCTGCCGCCCGAGCGCGCCGCCCGGGACTTCCCCGGCAGCTATCGCGCCGAGTTCGGCCGGGACGCGGGCACCTACAGCGCCGAGGCGTACGACGCCGCCTCGATCTTCCTGGCCGGGTTCGAGGCCGGCCGGGCCACCCGCCGCGACATGGAGGCCTTCGTCGACGCGTATGCGCACGACGGGGTCACCGGGCGGCTGCAGTTCACACCCCAGGGCGAGCTCGTCGACACCGCTGTCGTGCTGTGGGCCTACCGGGTGACCGACGGCATGGTCGTCGCCGACCGCGAGATCCCACGTACCTAGATCATCTGCCTGAGAGGAGCACGTCCCATGTCAGCGACCCTGATCGCGGACCTCCCGCGGCAAGCCGCGCCGGCCGGCGCCGACCCGCTGCAGCGCGCGCTCGCCCAGGCCCCGCTGGGCGCCTATCCCCTGCTCGAAGCCGCGTTCGCCTGGCAGGAGCTGCGCCCGTCCGGCTGGCACCGGCCCGGCACCGCGGCTGTCGCGCATACCTCCTCGGCCCCCGCGGCCACCCGCCTGGCCAGCCTGCTCTCGACGCTGACCTGGGCGAACGTGGTGCACACGGAGCGCGACGGGCTGCGCGTCGAGGTGCCGGCCGGGTCGTACAACCGGATCACCCGGGCGCTGACCGGTGCCTGGCGCAGCCGGACCCGGCTGCTCGCGGCGACGCCCGCCGCTGCCGACGCCCGCCAGGCGGCACTCGGCCTGTGGCGGATGGCGCTGCTCACCGGCGGGGTCGAGGCCAGGCCCGGCCGGCTGACGGTGCGCGCCGGGTCACAGGCCGCGGCGCAGGCCCTGGTCGCCGCCGCGGCCCGGCTCGGCTTGGAGGCGGTCACCGAGGGCCCGCGCGAGGGCACCCAGGTGGTGCGTGTGGCCGGGCCGCAGGTCCATCAGCTGCTCAGCGAAGCCACCGGCGTGCGCTGAGTCAGGGTGCGCGGCGGGGCCAGGCTACACGCCACCCTCCGGCGTGCCCCGCCGCGCACGCCCAGGATGCCTACCACAGTTCCGGCCGCTTTGCTCTGCACACAAATACGCACCGGACCACCGGCGTCGGGTGCGTATTTGTGTGCAGAGCAAAGGCGATGCGACGGTATGCCGTGTCCGGCGGCGGTCAGCGGTCCAGCAGGTGGAAGACGTGCTCCAGGGCGAGGCGGTAGCCGTCGACGCCGAGGCCGGCGATGACGCCGGTGGCCACGGCGGAGACCACCGAGTGGTGCCGGAACTCCTCGCGGGCGTGGATGTTGGAGATGTGCACCTCGACCAGCGGGCCGTTGAGCATCGCGCACGCGTCGCGCACGGCGTAGGAGTAGTGGCTCCAGGCGCCGGGGTTGAGCACCACCGCCGCGCGCTCGTCGGCGGCCTGGTGCAGCCAGCCGACCAGCTCGGCCTCGGCGTCCGTCTGCCGGCACTCGACGTCCAGCCCGAGCTGTGAGCCGGTCTTCTCGCACAGCTCGACGAGCGTGGCGTACGTGGTGGCGCCGTACACGTCGACCTGGCGGGTGCCGAGGCGGCCCAGGTTGACGCCGTTGAGCACGTAGACCTTCATGCATGCGTCCTAACGGGTCAGGCGGCGACGGACCGGTAGGCCGCGGCGAGCAGCGCCTCGTCGTCCACGGGCACGGTGACCGGCTGGGCCAGGCCGTCCAGCAGCACGAAGCGCAGCGCCCGGCCGCGGGCCTTCTTGTCCACGGACATGGTGGCGCGCAGCTCGTCCCAGGCGTCGGCCGGGTAGGAGACGGGCAGCCCGAGCGAGCTCAGGATGGCCGCGTGCCGCGCCTCGGTGGCCTCGTCCAGGCGGCCGGTGAGCACGCTGAGCCGCGCGGCGTAGACGAGCCCGACGCTGACCGCGTGCCCGTGCGACCAGCGGTACTGCTCGCGGCGCTCGATGGCGTGGCCGAGCGTGTGACCGTAGTTGAGGATCTCGCGCAGCCCGGCCTCGCGCAGGTCCTCGCCGACCACCCGGGCCTTCACCGCGATCTTGCGTTCGATCAGCTCGCGCAGCACCGGCCCGGCCGGGTCCACGGCAGCCGCCGGGTCGCGCTCGATCAGATCGAGGATCATCGGGTCGGCGATGAAGCCGCCCTTGACCACCTCGGCCATCCCGGCGAGCAGCTGCTCGCGGGGCAGGGTGGCCAGCGCGTCGGTGGCGCACAGCACCCCGGCGGGCGGGTGGAACGCGCCGACCAGGTTCTTGCCGGCGGCGGTGTTCACCCCTGTCTTGCCGCCGACGGCCGCGTCGACCATGCCGTTGATGCTGGTGGAGACCGGGACCCAGCGCACCCCGCGCAGCCAGCAGGCGGCGACGAAGCCGGCCAGGTCGGTCGCGGCGCCGCCGCCCACACCGACCACGACGTCGTTACGCGTGAAGGACGCCCTGCCCAGCTCGTCCCAGCAGCGCTCGGCGACCGCGATGCTCTTGCCGGCTTCGGCGTCAGGCACCTCGACCATGACCACTTCGGTGCCGGAACCGGTCAGCAGCGCGGCGGCCTGCTCGGCGTAGCCGCGTACGGGCGGGGCGTAGAGCACCGCGGCCCGGTCGGCGCCCTTGGTGACGGTGGGCAGTTCGGCCAGCACGCCGGGGCCGACGAAGACGTCGTACGGCCGCTCGCCGCCGACGGGGATCCGGGTCAGGTCCGGCACGGTCAGCCCTTCAGCAGCTCGACGAGTTCGGCGGTGATCTCCTCCGGGGTGCGCCCGTCGGTGGCCACGGTGAACGTGGCGACCTGCTCGTACAGCGGCCGGCGCTGGTCGAGCAGGAAGCGCAGGGTGGCGCGCGGGTTGAGGGCCAGCAGCGGGCGGCCCTGGCTCAGGCCCGTGCGGGCCACCGCGTCGGACAGCTCGACGCTGAGGTAGACCACGGTGTGCCCGGCCAGCAGGTCCCGGTTGGCCTCGGCGAGGATCGCGCCGCCGCCCAGCGCCAGCACGCCCTCGTGCTCGGCGAGCGCGGCCGCGACGGCGGCCGACTCCATCGCCCGGAAGTGCTGCTCGCCCTCGTCGATGAAGATCTCCGAGATCGGCTTGCCCGCCGCCGCCTCGACGTCGGCGTCGGTGTCGCGGAACGGCACCCCGTACGCCTGCGCCAGCAGCTGGCCCACGGTGGACTTGCCCGCCCCGGGCGCGCCCACCAGCACGCACAACGGCCTGCTCACGGTCGTCTCCTCCTCAGCGGATCAGCAGGTTGTCCAGGTAGCCGGCGACGTTGCGCCGGATCTCGGGCACCGAGTCGCCGCCGAACTTCTCGACGGCCGCCTCGGCCAGCACCAGCGCCATCATCGCCTCGGCGACGATCGCCGCGGCGGGCACCGCGCACACGTCGGAGCGCTGGTTGATGGCGGTGGCGACCTCGCCCGTGGTGACGTCCACGGTGGACAGGGCCCGGTTCAGCGAGGAGATCGGCTTCATCGCGGCGCGTACCCGCAGCGGCTCGCCGGAGGTGATGCCGCCCTCCAGGCCGCCGGCCCGGTCGGTGACCCGCTTCACGCCGTCGGGCGTGGGCACGATCTCGTCGTGCGCCACCGAGCCGCGCGAGCGCGCCTGGGTGAACGCGTCGCCGATCTCGACACCCTTGATGGCCTGGATGGACATCAGCGCGGTGGCGATGCGGGCGTCGAGCTTGCGGTCCCACTGGGTGTGCGTGCCCAGGCCCGGCGGCACGCCGTAGGCGAGCACCTCGACGATGCCGCCGAGGGTGTCGGCGTCGCGCTTGGCGGCGTCGACCTCGGCGACCATGCGCTCGCTGGCCTGCGGGTCCAGGCAGCGCAGCGGGTCGGCGTCGATGCGCTCGGTGTCGCCGGGCACCGGCACCAGGCCGGGCTTGGCCGCGACCGAGCCCAGCTCGATGACGTGCGACAGGATTTCGATGCCGAGCGCCTGGCGCAGCAGCGACCGGGCCACGGTGCCGACGGCGACGCGGGCCGCGGTCTCCCGGGCGCTGGCGCGCTCCAGGATCGGCCGGGCGTCGTCGTGACCGTACTTCTGCATGCCCGCCAGATCGGCGTGGCCGGGGCGGGGTCGGGTCAGCGGCGCGTTGCGGGCCTGCTTGGCCAGCAGCTCCGGGTCCACCGGGTCGGCCGACATGACCGTCTCCCACTTGGGCCACTCGGAGTTGCCGACCTGGATGGCGACCGGGCTGCCCAGCGTGCGGCCGTGCCGTACGCCGCCGAGGATCGTCACCACGTCCTGCTCGAAGGCCATGCGCGCGCCGCGGCCGTAGCCGAGGCGGCGGCGGGCCAGCTCGAGGCCGATCTCGTCACTGGTGATCTCGATTCCGGCGGGCACGCCGTCGAGCACGGCGACCAGCGCCTGCCCGTGCGACTCCCCTGCGGTCAGCCAACGCAACACGATCACCAGTCTGTCACGGCGCGGGCCCGCCACTCCTCGCAGGCCCGCGCGTGCCACCAGTCGGGATCACTTGATCCGGAGCGGGACGGGTTCGCTGCGGTCGCTGCCGACCCGGGCGACGATCTCGTACGCCCCCACGGCCGGCGACGACCCGTCGGGCACCCGCCGTCCGCCCTTCTTCTCGCAGGTGTTGCTCTGCTTGCCGTTCCAGGTGACGGTGTAGCTGCGGGAGTCGCCGGGGCCGAGGCGCACCACCTGGTTGCCGTGCAGCGGGCCGCAGTCGTCGGACGACCACACCTTCTCCCCGTCGCGCAGCAGCTGCAGCTCCTGCAGGTCGGCGCCGAGGTCGCGGACGCACGAGCGCTTGGCCGTGTTCTGTACCTTGAGCGTGATGTTCAGCGGGCTCTTGCGGTCCACCGCCGCCTTCGCCGGTGACGCCGACACCTTCAGCTCGTCGTCCGTGCACAGCTTCTTGTCCACCTTGGCGGCCTTGGGCGCGGCACCGGCCTTGTCGGCGTAGCGGACCCGGTAGAGCTTGGCCTTCGGCGCGTACGGCCCGTCCTTGGCGTCGTCGGGGTAGAGCGCGCTGAAGTAGAGCCCGTCGGTGCCGGCGGCCAGTCCCGCGATGGTGGACTTGCCGTTGCCGTTGTACTCGACCAGCGTCTTCGGGCCGGTGACCTTGCCCTTCGCGTCGAAGGCGAACATCACGATGCGCTTGCCGCGCACCTGCGGCCCGGACGCGTACGTCGGCCCGCTCTCCGAGATGTACGCGTTGCCGTACACCTCCTTCGGGAACCCGGCGCCCTGCCCGTTCTCCTCCTGCACGAACGTGATGCCGACCGGGGCGTGCGCCACGCTCCAGTTGTAGAGCGCCTTGTTCTTCATCGCGCTGTCGCCGACGTACCAGCCGAAGTCGGTCCCCCGGGTGACCCGCGCGAACCGGTCCATGGACGGGCCGTTCTCCACCGAGTAGTGCTGGCCGTCGGCGGCCCGCCAGGCACCGCCGAACGGGTTGCGGAAGCCGAGCGCGAAGACGTAGTCCCTGGCCTTGATGCCGTCGTCGGCGTCGTAGAACGGGTTGTCCTGCGGCGCGCTGCCGTCCAGGTTGAGCCGCAGCACCTTGCCCCGGAACGAGTTCTTGTCCTTGGCCGTCTTCGGCTCGAACGCGTCGGCGACGTGCACGTACAGCCTGCCGTCCGGCCCGATGGTGAGGTTGGAGATCTGGTGCGAGGCGACCATGTCCTCGCCCTTCATGTCCAGCACCGTGGTCACCTTCGTCGCGGTGAGACCGTCGTCGGAGCTGGTCAGCCGCACCACCTTCGGGAAGAACCGGCTCCCGGCCTTGTAGACCAGGGCGGCGAACAGGTCGCCCGACTCCGGCTCGACCGTGATGCCGCCCAGCCCGAACTCCCCGTCCCCGGGGAACTTGTCGGTCGGGTCGAAGTTCAGCAGGTCCTTGGCGTACGTCGTGACGCTGAAGTCGCCCCGGACCACCTTGATCTGCCCGTACAGCTCGTTTACGTAGAAGCGCGGCGCGGCCGGGTCGGCCGGGTGCCGCGCCGCCATCGCGATACCGACCGGCAGCGCGAACCCGGACGCGACCTCCTCGACCACGTACCCGTCCTGCAGGGTGCGCCACTGCGGCGCGCCCGGCAGCGGCGCGAGCTGCACGTCGGTGCGGAAGGTGCGGGTGGCGTACGGGCTCCACTGCGTCGCCGGATCGGCCGAGGAGGAGCGGAACCGGGCCCGCACCTCGAAGTCACGCCCCGGCGGCAGCTCCGCCTGCCCGGCCAGCGAGCCCTCGAAGTGCCCGTTGCCGAGGTGCGCGTGCAGCCGGGTGGCGCCGTGCACGCACTGGCCGGACCAGACCCGCTCCACCGGGGCGGGCGCGACCGACCAGATCTCCCAGTCGCTGCACGCGTGCGTGTCGTGCACGTCCGGGTCGGCGAACGGCTGCGCCTCCATGTGCACGTCGGCGCCGTTGAGCAGCTGGCCGTCCACCGACGGCTCGCTGATCAGCGGCGGCAGCGGCGCGACCGACGGGGCGTGGGAGGAGGCCGGGCCCGCGAACGAGACCAGCCCCGCCACCGCCACGACCACGGCGGTCAGCACCGCCTCCACGGCGACCGTGACCCTGCGAGCGTTCATGACCGGCCCCCGGCTCCGCACGACGAAACGACCGCGCCAGGCTACCCGCGTAAAACGGAATCTAAGCCCCTAACACGCTCAAACCTGTCATACTGCACAGCTTCCGAAACGCGAGCGCCTGGCGGGGTTCGTTCGGCGAACCGCCGTCAGTTTCGGGGAAAGTGCACGAGCAAGGCGGCAGGAGCCGGCAATCTCCCCGAAACTGGACGCCGCTCAGGGCGGGCCTGACGGTGGCGAAGGTCAGGCCAGGGTGCGGGCGAGGACGCCGAGGTCGGGGTTGTCGGTGAAGAAGCCGTCCACCCCGGCCGCCAGGTAGGCCGCCAGCTCGTCGAGGATGCGGCCGTACTCGGCGGGCACTGCGCCGTTGCGCAGGTTCACCGGCAGGAACTGGTTCTCCGCCCGGAAGGTGTACGGGTGCACCTTGAGCCCCTGCGCGTGCGCGTCGGCGATCAGCGCGGTGGGCGTGCCCAGCGAGCCGTCGGCGGCACGCGGGATGACCAGGCCCTTCTCCGGCCCGATGCCGTCGGTGAAGCGGGCCAGCTCGCGCAGCCCGGCCGGGGCCAGGTACTCCGCGTACGGCTTCGGGTCGCCGAACGGGCTGCCCGCGCCGGCCAGGAACACCAGCGGCGCCTTGACCCGGTGCACCGTACGCAGCTCGCGCAGGTTGGCCGCCTCGAACGACTGCACGAACACCGGCGCGTCCCGGCGGTCCAGCCCGTGCTTGCGCAGCGCCGCCACCAGCGGCCGCTCCAGCGGCAGCCCGATGCCGTCGAAGTAGGTCGGGTGCTTGGTCTCCGGGTAGACGCCGATCTCCCGGCGCAGCTCCTTGGACAGCCGCTCGCGCAGGCGCAGCACCTCCTCGAACGTGGGCACCTCGAACAGGCCGTTGTAAACCGTGTTGCGCTGGCGGACGGCGGGCAGCCGCTCCACCGCGCGCAGCGTCTTCAGCTCGGCGAGGGTGAAATCCTCGGTGAACCAGCCGGTCACCGCGACCCCGTCGATCGTCTTGGTGACGCGACGGGACGCGAACTCGGTCCGGGCGGCCACGTCGGTGGTGCCGGAGATCTCGTTCTCGTGCCGGGCGACCAGCACCCCGTCCCGGGTGGTCACGAGGTCCGGCTCGATGAAGTCGGCGCCCATCCGGGCGGCCAGCTCGTACGAGGCCAGGGTGTGCTCGGGCCGGTAGCCGCTGGCCCCGCGGTGCCCGATCACCAGCGGGCGGTCACGGTCATGCACCCGGTCATCATCGCGGTCGGCGGAAGTCGCCCAGGCGGGCACCCCGATCAGGGCCGGGGCCGCCACCGCGGCGCCCAGCGCCCCGGCCACGAACAGGTCACGTCGGTCCATCGTCTGCTCCTCCACGTCGGTGTTACGTGGAGAAGTCCAGCCGCCATGGACGGCCGGCCCTCGACCGCGCGGTGACATCGCGGCAAATTTAGCGCGACGCCACCGCACCCAACCGCCGCAGGGGCTGCCCTCGGTTCACCAGCACGCCCCATCTGCCAAGGTCTGACAGTCGGACACGCAGGGTCAGGTCGCGACGGCGACCTAGATTGTGTAGTTCTGGATCGTCCCGTATGAATGCGGGCGCGCGTTGTAAAGGCGCAAGTAGTACCTGCCGTACAAACCGTAGATGGTTCGCTCGACTACCGCGTCGCGCTTGATCGTTCCCGACGCGACCACCACGCCGTTCCCCGAATCGATCACCTTGTAGGCGGCGTCGTCGCTCACTGCAGTAGCCGCGAAGGTAACCCAGTGCTGCGAGCTGTGCGCCGGAATGTCGTCGGTCTCGCACGACCGGAACAGCGGCTGGACGATGCAGGCGCTGTGTTCTGCGGCGAGCGCGGGCGATGCGGTACCCAGCAGAACTGCCAGCGACGCCAGCACCGCTGCCGAACCGCGTTTCAGGCCCCCAGTGAATCGTATGCGCACGATCTTCACATCCTCCCCGTCAAGGTCCAAATAAGATCGCAACAATCTATGCTTATCGAAGACCCTAACGCTATATGCACGCATGTGAATATCGTCACAGCCAGATACCAACCAGGTCAAACGGGGCCAGAAGCTCCCACACGTGCATCCACCCTGACCCGAACAGGCTAACCGCGCCGGGCCTCCCGCAATGCGCCGCGCATCGCCTCGACAGGCGCGGCAACCCCGGTGAACTGCTCGAACTGGCCGAGCGCCTGATTCAGCAGAAGATCCAACCCGGACACGATGGGGCACCCGGCCCGCTGTGCCGAAGCGGCGAGCGGGGTAGGCCATGGGTGGTAGAGCGCGTCGAACAGCACCGTCTTCGGCCGCCACGGCACCTGCAAGGTGTCCGCGACGCCCTTGGGCACGGTCGAGATCACCACGTCGGCGGTGGCGCACTCCTCGGCCACCGCCCAGCCCGCGCCGGTCAGCGGCACGCCCATCGCTGCGGCGACCGCGCGCAGTTCGTCGATCGCCTCGGGGCGGCGGGCGTACACGGTCAGTGACTCCGCGCCGAGCAGCGCCGCCGTGGCGACCGCAGCCCGCGCGGTGCCGCCCGCGCCGAGCACGGCGACCCGTGCCGCACCGCTGATCCCGGCCTCGCCCAGCGCGGCGACCATGCCGGGCACGTCGGTGTTGTCCGCGCGCCACGTGCCGTCGGGTTGGTGGACCAGGGTGTTGGCCGCGCCGACGGCGGCGGCGACCGGGCTGACCGCCGTCGCGACGGTCAGCCCGACCTCCTTGAGCGGCATGGTCAGCGACAGCCCCGCCCACTCCGGGCCGAGGCCAGCCACCAGCGGGGGCAGCTCGTCCTCGGCGCACTCGATCGCGGTGTACGACCAGCCGGCCAGCCCCGCCGCCGCGTAGCCGGCGTTGTGCAGGACCGGGGACAGCGAGTGGCTGACCGGCTTGCCGAGGACCGCGGCGCGCATCAGCAGGAGCTCTGCTTCAGGACGCCGGCCTTGACGGCCGTCTGGTTGTCACGACAGAACTGGCTGTGCGTGCTGGAGAAGGCCGAGTGGCCCTGCTTGTCGATCGCCACGAAGTACAGCCAGTCGCCCTTCGGCGGGTCGGCCGCCGCCTCCAGCGCATGCTGGCCCGGGTTGTTGATCGGGGTCGGCGGCAGGCCCTTGGCGTTGCGGTTGTAGGGGTTCTTCGGATCGGTCAGCTCGGCCTGGCTCAGCCCGCTGGACGGCTTCGGCTCCTTGCCCGCGATCTCCCGCGAGTAGTTGACCGTCACGTCGAACTGCAGGCAGCGGCAGGTGCCGATCTCCTGGACCGCCTTGTCACTGAACACCCGGTTGTAGGAGACCCGCGCGACCTTGCCCAGGTCGTCGGCGTTGCCCGCCTCGGCCTGCGCCAGCGAGGCCACGATCAGCGCCTGGTACGGCGAGATGTTCAGCTCGGCGGCCTTGTCGGCGTAGTTCAGCTTCCCGGTGACGTCCAGGAACCGCGCGACCATCATCTTCAGCGCGGACTCGGCGGTGACGTTCGGCGGGAACTCGTAGGTGTCTGGGAAGAGGAAGCCCTCCAGCGAGCGACTCTCCTTCTTGCCGTCCTCACGCTTGAACCACCAGTCCGGCACGCCGAGCTTGATCGGGTCCTTCGCTGCGGCCTTAAACTCGGCCAGCGGGATCTCCAGCTTCTCGGAGAGCAGCTTGTAGATCTTGAACGTCGACAGGCCCTCGGTGATGGTGATGCCATTGGTGATCCGGTTAGCGGTGTCCAGCAGCATCTTGATCGCGTCGGCAGCGCTGAGCTGAATCCGCAGCTTGTAGACGCCGGGTTGGATGTTCTTAGCGGCCGGGTTGGCCTCCGAGGCCTCAACAAAGGCCTGCTCGCTCTTGATCACGTCCTTGGCCCTCAGCTCCTTGGCGATTTCCTTGCCGAGGTAGCCGTCCTTGATCTCAACCTGCACTTCGGCCGAGGACGCGGCGGTGGTGTAGTCGGGAGTAATGAAGAACGACTTGAGCTTGTCGTAGCCGAAGTAGGCACCGCCGGCCAGGCCGCCCAGCAGCAGCAAGGTCAGGAAGAGCGCGAGGAAGGAGCGGCCGCGGCCGCGCTTCTTCTTCTTTTTCTTCTTCCCGTTGCGACCCCGGTTGCCGTCCACCGCGTGGCGACGGCGCTGGCTGCGTTCGGGGTGCTCGTCGAACGGCAGGAAGAGCTCGTCAGTCATCGGGACCCTCTCGTGTACGGGCAGCGTCCGGCGGCTACGTTACACGTGAAGGGTTTTTCGCACCCCTGGGCGGACGGCGGGTTTTCAGCCGCCGTCCAGCACAATTCGGGCATATCCGATCAAGACCAGCGGGCTCAGCAGGAGCTCTGCTTGAGGACCTTGTTCTTCACGGCCGTCTCGTTGTCCTTGCAGAACTGCTCGAAGTCCTCCGAGAAGGCCGAGTGGCCCTCCTTGTCGACCGCGACGAAGTAGTACCAGTCGCCCTTCGGCGGATCCATGGCCCCCTCCAGCGCGGCCTTGCCCGGGTTGTTGATCGGCGTGGGGATCATGCCCTCGGCGTTGCGGTTGTACGGGTTCTTCGGGTCGGTCAGCTCGTCGTGGCTCAGGCCGCTCGACGGCTTCGGGTCCTTGCCGGCCAGCTCCCGCGAGTAGTTGACGGTCACGTCGAACTGGAAGCAGGCGCAGGTCAGGTCCGGCGTGCGCTTGTAGACCCGGTTGTAGGCGACCCGCGCGACCTTGCCGAAGTCGTCGGCGTTGCCCGCCTCGGCCTGCGCCAGCGAGCCCACGATCAGCGCCTCGTACGGCGTGATCCCGCCCAGCTCGGCCTGCACCTTGTCGGCGAAGCTCATGCTGCCGGTGACCGTCAGGAAGCGGTTGACCATGGTCCGCAGCACCGTGTCGGCGGTGGCGTTCGGCGCGAACTCGTACGTGTCGGGGAACAGGAAGCCCTCGATAGTCGGCGCGACCTTCTTGTCGTCACTCCGGTTGAACCACCAGTCGGGGATGCCCAGCGCGAGCGGGTCCTTGGCCGCGGCCTTGAAGTCGGCCTCCGGGATGCCGGTCTTGGCCGAGAGCAGCCGGTACACCTTGAACGAGCTCATGCCCTCGGGGATGGTGATCCCGTTGACGATGCGGTTGCGGCCGTCGAGCAGCATGAGCACCGCGTCGTCCGCGCTCAGATGGGTGCGCAGCTTGTAGTAGCCGGGCTGGATCTTCAGGGCGTCCGGGTTGCGCTCGCCCGCCTCGACGAACGCCTTCTCGCTGGCCACCACCCCGGCGATCTTGAGGGTCTTCGCGATGGCGGCCTGGGTGTCCCCCGCCTTGATCTCCACCTGGACCGGCGTGCCGTCGGCCGACGTCTCCCAGTCCGGCGTGCCCAGCGCCCCGGCCACCTTGTCGTAGACCAGGTAGGCGCCGAAGCCGAGCACGCCCAGCAGCACCACCGCCAGGCACATCGCCAGCACCGAGCGGAACCAACCGAACCGCCGTCGCCGCCTCGCGGCCTCCCCCGGCGGTTGCAGCCGGGGATCGCCGTCGTCGTGGTCGTCGAAAGCGCGGTCCAGTTCGTCGATCATCCTGCTCGCCTTCGCTGCGCGTCGAGCCATCCCTGCAGGATCTCCACCGCCGCCGCCTGGTCGACCACGGCACGCTGCCGCTTGCCCTTGACTCCGCGATCGGACAGTCGGCGGGTCGCCGCGACGGTGGACATCCTCTCGTCCGTGAGCATCACCGGCACCGGCGCGATCAGTGCGGCCAGCTTGTCGGCGTATGCCCGCGCGTGCTTGGCGGCCGGCCCCTCCACCCCGGCGAGGTTGAGCGGCAGGCCCACCACCACCTCCACCGTGCCATGGTCGGCCACCAGGCGCGCGATCTCCAACATATCAGCTGGTATGTCAGATTCATCCGTTTTGGCCTGGCGAGCCACCGTCACCAGCGGAGTGGCCAGAATCCCGTCCGGATCGCAGACCGACACTCCGATCCGCACGGTGCCCACGTCCACACCCAGCCGCACTCCGCGCGTCCAGCCCATCGCTTCTCTCCTCTACATGAGCGAGGCTCCCGCCCTGCTGCCGGAGCAGCGGGGCGGGAGCCTCGGTCTTGCCTGCGTTCAGCGTGCCTGCACCGCGTGCTGGACCGCGCCCAGCAGCTGCTGCGCCTGGTCGGCCGGGACGCCGCCGCCCTGCGCCAGGTCGGCGTTGCCGCCACCCCGGCCCGACAGCGCGCCCTTGACCAGGTCCTGCGCGGACAGGCCGCGCGCCTTGGCCGCCTCGTTGATCGCGACGATCAGCGACGCCTTGCCGTTGGCGCGCGCGGACACCGCGACCACGGCCGGGCGGTCGGCCGGGAAGCGGCCGCGCACCTCCTGCGCCAGGGTGCGCACGTCGTTGACGGCCGCGCCCTCCGGCGCCTCGGTGCCGACGTACGCCACGCCGCCCAGGTCCAGCGCGCCCTCGGCCAGCGCCGCGGCCCCGCCGAGCACCAGCTGCGCGCGCATCTTCTCCAGCTCGCGCTCCGCGTCGCGCAGCGACGCCACGGTCTGCTCGACCCGGTCGCCGACCTCCTCGCGCGGCACCCGGTACAGCTCGGCCAGGCGGGACACCAGCAGGTGCTCCTTGGCCAGGTGCCGGAACGCGTCCATGCCGACCAGCGCGTCGACCCGGCGCACGCCGGAGCCGATGGAGGCCTCCGACAGGATCTTCACCAGGCCCAGCTGGCCCGAGCGGGCCGCGTGGGTGCCGCCGCACAGCTCGCGGGCGTAGTCGCCGACCTCGACGACCCGCACGAACTCGCCGTACTTCTCGCCGAACAGCGCCATCGCGCCCAGCCGCTTGGCCTCGGCCTGCGAGGTGACGAACGCGCGCACCTCCAGGTCGCCCATCAGCACCTCGTTGACCTGCTGCTCGACGTCGTGCAGCACGCTGGCCGGGACCGCGCCGGGCGTGTTGAAGTCGAACCGCAGCCGGCCCGGCGCGTTCAGCGAACCCGCCTGGGTCGCCGACTCGCCGAGGAAGTTGCGCATGGTCTGGTGCACCAGGTGGGTCGCCGTGTGCGCGCGGGAGATCGCCCGGCGCCGCTCCACGTCGATCTGCGCGTAGCCGGTCTCGCCGGAGCGGACCTCGCCCTCCAGCACCCGCGCCTTGTGCACGATCAGGCCCGGCAGCGGCTGCTGCACGTCGAGCACCTCGACCCGCCCGCCGCCGACCGTGATGATGCCCAGGTCGGGCAGCTGGCCGCCGCCCTCGGCGTAGAACGGGGTCGCGTCGAGCACCAGCTCGACCAGCTCGCCCTCGCCCGCCGACTTGATCAGGCCCTCGCCGCCGACCAGCGCGCGCACCTTCGACTCGCGCGCCACCTCGGCGTAGCCGGTGAACTCCACCGCGCCGCCCGCGTCCAGCGCGCCCCGGTACGCCGACAGGTCGGCGTGGCCGGTCTTGCGCGCCTGCGCGTCCGCCTTGGCCCGCTTTCGCTGCTCGGCCATCAGCCGCTTGAATCCGTCCGTGTCCACGGACAGGCCCTGCTCGGCCGCGATCTCCAGGGTCAGGTCGATCGGGAAGCCGTAGGTGTCGTGCAGCTGGAACGCCTTGTCACCGGCCAGCTCCAGCCCGCCCGACTTCTTCGTGTCGGCGACGGCCAGGTCGAGGATCGTGGTGCCCGCGCGCAGCGTCGCCCGGAACGTCTCCTCCTCCTGGTACGCGTACTGCGAGATGCGGCCGAACTCGGTGGCCAGCTCCGGGTACGACGGCGACATGCAGTCGCGCGCCACCGGCAGCAGCTCCGGCAGCGCCGGGCCCTCGAAGCCGAGCAGCCGGACCGCCCGGATCGCCCGGCGCATGATGCGGCGCAGCACGTAGCCGCGGCCCTCGTTGGACGGGGTCACGCCGTCGCTGATCAGCATCAGCGAGGTGCGCACGTGGTCGGCGATGACGCGCAGCCGCACGTCGTCGGGGTGCGACTCCGCCGCGGTGGTGGTGTGGCCGACGTTGTAGCGCTTGCCGGTCAGCTCGCACGCCTTGTCGATCAGCGGGCGGACCTCGTCGATCTCGTAGAGGTTGTCGACGCCCTGCATGATCGACGCCATGCGCTCCAGGCCCATGCCGGTGTCGATGTTCTTCGCCGGCAGCTCGCCCAGGATCGGGTAGTTCTCCTTGTCGACACCCGGGCCGCGCTCGTACTGCATGAAGACGTTGTTCCAGATCTCCATGTAGCGGTCCTCGTCGACCTCCGGGCCGCCCTCCCGGCCGTACGCCGGGCCGCGGTCCACGTAGATCTCCGAGCACGGGCCGCACGGGCCGGGGATGCCCATCGACCAGAAGTTGTCCGCCTTGCCGCGGCGCACGATGCGCTCCGCGGGCAGGCCGACCGCCCGCCAGTACGAGATCGCCTCGTCGTCGTCCAGGTACACCGTCGCCCAGATCTTCTCCGGGTCGATGCCGTAGCCGCCGTCGGCGACGGACCTGGTGACCAGGTCCCAGGAGAGGCGGATCGCCTCCTCCTTGAAGTAGTCGCCGAACGAGAAGTTGCCGTTCATCTGGAAGAACGTGCCGTGCCGCGAGGTCTTGCCGACCTCGTCGATGTCCGGGGTGCGGATGCACTTCTGCACGCTGACCGCGCGCCGGAACGGCGGGGTCTGCTGGCCCAGGAAGTAGGGCACGAACTGCACCATGCCGGCGTTGACGAACAGCAGGTTCGGATCGTCGATGGCCGGCAGTGGAGCGCTCGGGACCACGGCGTGCCCGTTCGCCTCGAAGTGCGCCAGGAACCGTCGCTTGACTTCCGCGGTCCTCATCGCTGCTGCTCACCTTCCTGCTGCTGCTTGAACTGATAGAACTTGCCGCCCACCCCGTGCGCCCACGGCAGGTCGACGGGTTCGAGCGAGACGCCGTCCTCGAAGGCGGCGTGCAGCTCGTCCTCCCGCTCGGCCGTGAAGTCGCGCACGTCATCCACAAAACTACGCATAGAGCCCGCAGCGTGACCAATGGATTCCTGCGCGGTCCCGGCCAGCCCGGCCGGGGTGAGCTTGCGGGCCTGCTTGGTGATCACCCGGACCACCACCACGCCGATGCCGATGCCGACGCCCAGCCAGAGCAGTCTGCGGATCATGGTCTCAGCCCCGCCGGGTGCGCTTGCGCGCCTTGAGCTCGTCACGCACCGACTTTGCCTCATCGGCCTCCTTGCGGGCCGCAGTGGCGCGCCGGACGCCGTAGGTGAACGCCGCCGCCTTGACCAGCGGGCTGGCCGCGGTCGCGCTCACCACGCTCACCAGGTTCGACACGTTGGCCGTGGTGTGCGCGAGGTGCTGCGTCATCACGTCGACCTTGGCCAGCTGCACGTTCACCCCGTCCAGGGTGACCTGCGCCTGGCCCAGCGCATCGTTGACGTTGTCGACGGTGATGTTGACCTTGTCCAGGATCGGCCCCGTGTGCTGGCTGACCTGGCGCAACGTCACGGTGGCCGCGTCCACGGTGTGCCGCAGCTTCAGGATCGGCACCGCCAGCACCAGCACCAGCATCGCGAACGCACCCGCCGCGATCAGTGCCGCGATCTCGCCTCCAGACATGCCAAGCCCTCCGCACGTCGTACTTTGTCCCAACGTGCAGACCCTACCGCCCGCCCCGGCGGCGCTCGCAGCAGCTAGGCCTCAGCTCGCCGACGGTGTCGGGGCAGGACTCTCCGGAGTGATCTCCTCGTCGCCCGTACCGCCCTCACCAGGGCCGGGCTCGCCGGTGTGCTGCAGCCGCTCGTCGGCGACCGTGTTCAGCACCTTGATCGTCACCGCGGAGCCCTTGCACTTGTCGTCCGCGGTCCCCGCCTCGGCGGGCGACGGCGACGCCTCCACGGCCGACTCCTCGGTCGGGCCGACCGTGGGCCGGTTGCGCAGCAGCGGGTTGCACTCGGGCGTGGTGATCGGACGAACCCACAGGTCCAGCGTGAACTCGTCGCGCCGCCAGCAGGAGTACTCCCCGTCCCCGCCGCTGGTCAGCGCGCAGCTCGGCACGTCCCAGCGCACCCAGCCCGCGCTGGTCAGCGCCTGCTGGAACGCCTGCGCCGTCTCCTTCGGCTCCCGCTCGGACTCCATGGAGCGCTCGCGGTAGCGGCACTCCATCAGGCACCAGCGGCTGCCGGAGATGTTGTCCTGGGTCTTGCCGGACACCACCGCCCACGACGGCACGTTGAGCGCGTCCAGCGTGGTCAGCACCGGGTCCCGGGTCGCCGCGCGCAGCACGAACCAGAACGGCAGCGCGCCGACCACCAGCACGACCAGCGCGATCAGCGTCCACATGCGCAGCCGCTGCTGCTCGCGCAGCTGCTTGCGGACCTCCGAGCGGGCGCCGCGGATCGCGTCGATGCCACCGGCCAGCCCGGCCCGGCCGCCGCGCTCCCCCGGCGGCGGCACCACCGCGTTCGGGTCGGGCGGGCGGACCGCGATCGGCTCCCGGCCCGGTTCGGGACGGCCCGGCGGGCGCTCGGCGCGGCGGGCGTCCGGACCCGCACCCGGACCGGCCGGGCCGCCGGGCTTGAGCCCCGGACCCGCGTTCGGGCCCAGCGGGCCTGCTCCGGGGCCGCCGGGACCGGCGTTCGGGCCGAGGCCACCCGGTCCCGCGTTCGGGCCGGGCGGGACCGGTCCGGGGCCGCCGTGCGGCTGCCCGGCGGGCGGGATGGGCACCCCGCCACGGTTGGGCGGGGCCGCCGGGGCGGCCGGGAAGCCGCCACGCTGCGCTTCCGGGCGCGCCGGGGGGCGCACCGCGGGCGAGCCCGGCATCCCGGCGGGCGCGGCCGGGCCACGCCCGCGCATGCCGTCCACGCCCGGGGCGTTGCCGCTGCGCGGCACGTCACCCGGGCCGCGCGGCGGGTCGAGTTCACGGCGCCGGACGACCGGCGGCTCACCACCGGGCTTGCGGCCCGGCGGCACGGCGCCCCGCCCGGCGGGCGGCTCCATGACCGGCACCGGCGGCGGCTCGGGGCGGCCCCGGCGCGGGTCCTCCGGCTCGCGAGGGTCGCGCCGGACCGCGGGCGGCTCCTCGGCGCGGCGGCGCCCGGCGGGCTCCTCAGCGGCGCGGCGGCGGCCCGCCGTATCGTCCGGCCGGAACCCACCCGTCGGCTCGTCGTCGGCGCGGCGGCGGCCCGCGGGCTCCTCCGCAGCGCGACGGCCCGCAGGCGCCTCGGCAGCACGACGGCGGCCCGCCGTGTCGTCAGCAGCGTCCCGGCGGAAACCGCCGGTCGGCTCGTCGTCGGCCCGGCGGCGCCCGGCGGGCGGCTCCTCGGCACGGCGGCGACCCGCCGTGTCATCCGGCCGGAAGCCACCCGTCGGCTCGTCGTCGACGCGGCGGCGGCCCGCGGGCTCGTCGGCGGCACGGCGACCCGGCGGCTCCTCGGCAGCACGGCGGCCCGCGGGCTCGTCGGCGGCGCGGCGGCGGGCGGGCGGCTCGGCGTCCCGGGCGGCACCGGGCCGCGCGGGCTTGGCATCGTCGTTCAGCGCGCTCAGCTTGTTCCAGCGGCTGCTGCCGCCGTCGGTGAAGTCGGCGTCGTCGAACTGGTCGCGGGACTGCTTCGCGCTGCGCAGATCGTCGAGCCAGCCGGTCTCCTCCTGGGAGACCTCCTCGGCCTCGCCGCCGGTGCGGCCCTTCTTGCGGCCCCGGCCGTCGGTCGCATCAGCCCGACTCATGATGAGCTCTCCTTGCTACGGATGACGGTACGCAGCTTGGGCAGCCGCTCGGCGATGTGCCGCTCGTTGCCGTGCCCTGTGGGACGGTAGTAGTCGACGCCCACGAGATCGTCCGGTGGGTACTGCTGAGCCACCACACCTCGGGAATCGTCGTGCGGGTAGCGGTAGCCCGCGCCGTGGCCCAGCCCCCGCGCCCCGGCGTAGTGGGCGTCGCGCAGGTGCTTGGGCACCGGCCCGGCCTTGCCCGCCCGCACGTCGGCGATCGCCGCGCCGATGGCGGTGGTGACCGCGTTCGACTTCGGCGCGGTGGCGCAGTGCACCACGGCCTGGGCCAGGTTCAGCTGCGCCTCGGGCAGGCCGACGTGCTGCACGGCGTACGAGGCGTTGGTGGCGGCGGTCAGCGCGCCCGGATCGGCCATGCCGACGTCCTCGCTGGCGAAGATGATCAGGCGGCGCGCGATGAAGCGGGGGTCCTCCCCGGCGACCAGCATCCGGGCCAGGTAGTGCAGCGCGGCGTCCACGTCCGAGCCGCGCATGCTCTTGATGAACGCGCTGATCACGTCATAGTGCGCGTCACCGGCCCGGTCGTAGCGCAGCGCCGCCGTGTCCACCGCGCGCTCGGCCGTGGCCACGTCGATCTCGGGCACGCCGTCGCCCTCGTGCACGGCCAGCGCCGAACCCGCCGCCGCCTCCAGCGCGGTCAGCGCCTTGCGTACGTCACCCCCGGCCAGCCGGACCAGGTGGTCCTCGGCCTCGGCGCCCAGCGTCACGGAGCCGCCCAGGCCGCGCTCATCGGTCAGCGCGCGCCGCACCAGGGTGCGCACCGCGTCGTCGTCCAGCGGCTTGAGCGTCAGCAGCACGCAGCGCGACAGCAGCGGCGAGATGATCGAGAAGTACGGGTTCTCGGTGGTGGCCGCGAGCAGCGTCACGGTCCGGTCCTCCACCGCCGCCAGCAGCGAGTCCTGCTGCGTCTTGGTGAAGCGGTGCACCTCGTCGATGAACAGCACGGTGGGCGCGCCGCCCGCGCGACGGCGGCGGCGCGCGGTGTCGATCACCTCGCGCACCTCCTTGACCCCGGCGGTCAGCGCCGACATGGCCACGAAGTGCCGGTCGTCGGCGTCGGCCACGAGGTGGGCGACCGTGGTCTTGCCGCAGCCGGGCGGCCCCCACAGGATCACCGACATGGGCGCGCCGCCCGCGACCAGGCGGCGCAGCGGGGCGCCGGGCGCGAGCAGGTGGCCCTGGCCGACCAGCTCGTCGAGGTCGGCGGGGCGCATGCGGACGGCCAGCGGAGCGTCCACCGACGGCGTCTCGAACCCGGGCGCGCCCGCGGCACGATCGGCCGGCGCGGGCTCCAGGGAGAAGAGGCCGTCGGTCTGCATCCCGCAGACGATACCTGGAGCGGCCGACGCACGCCGCAGGCGATCTTCGCAGCACCCGGGCGGTAAGGTGACGCCATGCCGCTCACCCCTGACCTCACCGGACGCGACGACCTGCTGGCGAAGGCCGCGCAGCACCCGTACGCGCGGCTCACCGCCGGGGAGCGGGTGCGGGCGTACGCCCAGGACGGCGCGCTGGTCTGGACCTCGCGCGGGCCGGCGGGCCCGGTCGCCGCGTCGCTGGGCGAGGCGAGGGCCGCCGTCGCGCTGTTCGCCCGGCTCGCCGCCGAGGACCTGCTCGACGGCGGGGTGTGGCTGCACCTGCCCCGGGCGGGCCAGGACGTCACCGCCGCGCTGCGCCCGGACGTGCACGACGACTGGGACTTCCTGTGGACCACCGTCCCGCCCGCCGCCCACCCGGGCGAGCAGGCAGTCGAGGCGCTCGGCCCGGACGACCACGACGGCATCGCGGCGGTCCTGGACGACGCGCTGCCCGACAGCACCAGCCGCCCCGGCGACCCGCGCGTGCGGCAGTGGTACGGCATCCGGGAGGCGGGCCGGATCGTGGCCGTGGCGGGCGACCGCAGCGGCAACGGCGTGGGCTTCCTGGCGGGCATCGCCGTCGCCACCGGCGCGCAGGGCCGCGGTCACGGCGCCGCGCTGACCACGGCGGTGACCCGCCTGCTGGTGGCCGAGTTCGGCATCAGCTCGCTGGGTGTGATGTCGGACAACATCGGCGCGATCCGCCTCTACCAGCGCCTCGGCTACACCGAGGCGATGGCCCGCAGCACGGTGCGCCTGCCGTCATGACCAGGGCAGCGCGCCGGCCGGGATGAGGTCCAGCAGGACGGCGGCGGCCAGCACGGAGCCAGCGGTCGAGAGCAGGAAGACGAAGACCCAGAAGCCGCCGGGCAGCGGGGTGATCCCGGCGAGCTGATCGGGGTCGGAGCGCATCCCGCTGCCCCGCCGCCGGTGCAGCTGCACCTCCACCACCGGGCGCACCCCGCCGATCAGCAGGAACCACACGCCGGTGTACGCGAACAGCGCCTGCCACGGCGCGGTGGCGTACCAGGACACGGCGAACACGGCCGCGCCGGTGGCGATGACGAGCAGCAGCCCGTAGAAGTTGCGGATCATGACGAGCATCGCGACCAGGAGCAGCAGGCAGATCCACAGCAGCAGCCGGATGTGCCCCCGGTCCAGCAGCACGACTCCGCCCAGTCCCACCAGGGAGGGCGTCAGGTAGCCCGCCAGCAGCGTGATGATCATGCCGAGACCGGTCGGCCTGCCCTTCATAATCGTCAGGCCGGACGTGTCGGAGTGCAGCCGGATGCCGCGCAGCCGCCGCCCGGTGAGCACCGCGGCGGCCGCGTGCCCGCCCTCGTGCGCGATGGTGATCGCGTTGCGCACCACCCGCCACACCCGGTGGACCATGACCAGCGCCAGCGCGATCAGCGCCGCACCGGCCACCACGCCGGCCGGAGGCTGCTCCTGCGCAGCGAGAACGTCACCGAGGGGGAACGACATGCGCGCACCCTACCCGCGCCCGACCACGCTCCGACTCCCCCACCCGGCCGCACCCCGCCGCCACCCGGCCTCGGGCGCAGTTTCGGGGAAACTGCAGGCTCGCGCGTTGCCGAGGGCGCAGTTTCCCCGAAACTGCGGAGCCGGACCCGGGTTCGGCCCCACGGTGAAGGTCGGGGTCGGCAGCGGTGGTGTCCGCGGCTGGGAAGGGAAGATCGCGATCTGGTGTCAGAAAGTGCGGTCCAGCCACAGGTTTCGACACGAGACGCCGATCTTCAAGCTTGGCGGTCAGTGGGAGAGGACCTCGGTGACGCCGCGCAGGCGGGTCTTCAGGACCGTGGCGGCCAGGGAGACGTCGAGGCGGACCTCGGTGGGTGAGATGACGCCGCGCTCGATCGCCGAGCCGCCGGGCACCCGGTCGGCCGGGATGCCGTGCTGGGCGGCGACGCGTACGCCCAGCTCGTGGCGGCTGAGGGCCTCCGGCCCGGCCACGTTGAGCACGCCCCGGAAGTCGCCCTCGGCCAGCTCCAGCAGTGCGGCCGCGAGGTCGTCGACCGCGATCGGCTGCCGGATGTGGTCGGTGAACAGCACCCCGTCCGCGCGCCCGGCGGCCAGGTCCAGCGCGAGCTGGTGCTGCTTGGAGCCGTCGTCGCCGATGATCAGCGAGGTGCGCGCGATCACGGCGTCCGGATGCGTGGCGATCACCGCCGTCTCTGCGGCCGCCTTGGCCGCGCCGTACGGGTACACCGGCTCGGGCAGGTCGTCCTCGGTGTAGGGCGCGGGGCGGCCTTTGAAGATCGCGTCAGAGGACACGTGCACCAGCCGCGCGCCGGTGCGGGCCGCGGCCGCGGCGACATAGGCCGCGCCGAGCGCGGTGACCGCCCAGTCGGACTGCGCGTACGCGGTGTTGACGACCGCGTCCGGGCGCAGCTCGGCGAGCAGCAGGTCGACCGCCGCCCGGTCCCGAACGTCGAGCGGCACCAGCCCTTCCGCCTGAGCGGAGTGGCTGGTGCCGATCACGTCGTGCCCCACCGTGCGGGCGAGAGCGACCAGGCGGCCACCGGTGTACCCCGATCCCCCGGTGACCAGCAGGCGCATTACTTCGCGGCCGCCTTGGCCTTCGCGGCGTCCTCGCCGGGCGCCTTCGGCTTGGCGTCCACGCCCGCCTCCAGCCGCTGCTGGCTGGTGATCGGGGTGGGCGCGCCGGTCAGCGGGTCGAAGCCGCCGCCCGACTTCGGGAACGCGATGACGTCGCGGATCGAGTCCACGCCGGCCAGCAGCATGCAGACCCGGTCCCAGCCCAGCGCGATGCCGCCGTGCGGCGGCGGGCCGTACTGGAAGGCGTCGAGCAGGAAGCCGAACTTGTCCTTGGCCTCCTCGTCGGTGATGCCGAGCAGGGTGAAGACCCGCTTCTGCACGTCACCGCGGTGGATACGGATCGATCCGCCGCCGATCTCGTTGCCGTTGCAGACGATGTCGTACGCGTACGCCAGCGCCCGGTCCGGCGCGGACTCGAAGTTGTCGATCCACTCCTCGTTGGGCGAGGTGAACGGGTGGTGCACCGCCGTCCAGGCGCCCTCGACGACGCCCTCGCCGGGGATGTCGACCGGCTCGAACATGGGCGCGTCCACGACCCAGCAGAACGCCCAGGCCGACTCGTCGATCAGGTTCGCCCGCTTGGCGATCTCGATGCGGGCCGCGCCGAGCAGCTCCTGCGAGTGGCGGCGGGTGCCGGCGGCGAAGAACACCGCGTCGCCCGGCTTCGCGCCGACGGCGTCGGCCAGGCCGGCCAGGTGCGCCTCGGACAGGTTCTTGGCGACGGGGCCGCGGGCCTCGCCGGTCTCCGCGTCGAGCACCACGTAGGCCAGGCCGCGGGCGCCGCGCGCCTTGGCCCAGTCCTGCCAGCCGTCCAGCTCCTTGCGGGTCTGCGCGGCGCCGCCGGGCATGACCACCGCGCCGACGTACTCGGCCTGGAACACCCGGAACTCGGTGCCCTGGAAGTAGCCCGTCAGCTCGGTCAGCTCGACCGCGTAGCGCAGGTCGGGCTTGTCGGAGCCGTAGCGGTTCATCGCGTCGTGGTAGGTGATGCGCGGGATCGGGGCCGGGATCTCGTAGTCGGCCAGCTCGCGCCACAGCGCGCCGACGATGGCCTCGCCGAGCTCGATCACGTCGTCCTGGGTCACGAACGACATCTCGATGTCGAGCTGGGTGAACTCCGGCTGCCGGTCGGCCCGGAAGTCCTCGTCGCGGTAGCAGCGCGCGATCTGGTAGTAGCGCTCCATGCCCGCCACCATCAGCAGCTGCTTGAACAGCTGCGGCGACTGCGGCAGCGCGTACCACGCGCCGGGCTGCAGGCGGACCGGCACCAGGAAGTCGCGGGCGCCCTCGGGCGTGGACCGGGTCAGCGTCGGGGTCTCGATCTCCAGGAAGTCGCGGGCGCCCAGCACCTCGCGAGCGATGGCGTTGGCCCGCGAGCGCAGCCGGATCGCCTTGGCCTGGTTGGCCCGGCGCAGGTCCAGGTAGCGGTGGCGCAGGCGCGCCTCCTCGCCGACGGTGACGTGCTCGTCGATCGGGAACGGCAGCGGCGCGGCCTCGCTCAGCACGACCAGGTCGGTGACCGTCACCTCGATCTCGCCGGTGGGCAGCTCCGGGTTCTCGTTACCGGCCGGGCGCCGCCCGACGGTGCCGGTGACCTTGACGCAGTACTCGTTGCGCAGCGCGTGCGCCTCGGCCTCGTCGCGGAACACGATCTGCACGATGCCCGAGGCGTCGCGCAGGTCGATGAAGGTCACCCCGCCGTGATCACGTCGCCGGGCCACCCAGCCGGCGAGGGTGACGCTCTGGCCGGCGTGCTCGGCACGCAGACTGCCAGCGGTGTGGGTACGGATCACGATGTCTCTCCTCGGACTGCGTATACGCGCCGCCCTGACTTCGGTCGCGGCGCCATTGGTCATTCTCGCACGTGCCCGGGCCGGGCCTGCCGCGAGCGCGGCCAACCTCAAATCAGCCTGAAACAGCGCCGAAGATGCCCTTAGCGGGCTTCGCCCCGGCGGGACGGGACACGAGGCTCGTGCACATGGATCCCGCGGGCGTCACTCCACCACCGTCACCTCGGCGTACGGCCGCTGCTCCCACCAGATCGCGTCGACGATGATCTGCCGGGCGCTGTTGTGGAACTGGACCACCACCCGGTCCGGTCCCGGCTGGGAGGTGGCCACCAGGTAGTCGCCGCGCGGCGTGGCCGACACCAGGTACACCCGCTCGTGGGCGATCCGGATCACCGCCGTGCCGCCCTCCGTCGCGAAGCTGCGCAGGTAGGACCGGGAGCCGTCGGACTCGGTGAAGACCTGCCAGCCGTCGACGGTCTGCTGCGGAGCGACCTGCGAAGGCTTCGGCGCGGGCTTGCCGGACGGCGAGGTCCGCACCCCGGCGGGCGAGCGCACCGGCGAGGACACCCCGGCCGGCGACGGCACGGGCGAGACCGACGGCACCGGCCGCGACGGAGCGGCCACCGGGCTCGGCGACGCGGTCAGCGCCTCGACCCGCAGCGGCACCGGCTCCGGCACGGCCGCGGCCAGCACCGGGCGCAGGCCCACCCACACGATCGACGCCGACAGCGCCGTCACCGCGGCCCAGCCGCAGACGTACGCCGCCGACCTCACCGTAACCGGCCACCCCGAACCCATCCCGCTATCTAACAGCTTCCGATACGGTGCCAGCCATGCCCCTCGTACTCGTCGTGGAGGACGACCCCGCCATTCGCGACGCCCTCGGCAACGCGCTGACCGTCGCCGGCTACGCCGTGCAGACCGTCGGCACCGCGCTGCAGGGACTGCGCTCGCTGACCAGCGAACGCAGCGAACGCCCCGACCTGGTCATCCTCGACCTGGGTCTGCCCGATCTGGACGGTGCCGACGCGCTGCGCATGATGCGCGCGGTCAGCGACGTGCCGGTCATCGTGGCCACCGCCCGCCGCGGCGAGCACGACGCCATCCGCCTGCTGAACTCGGGCGCCGACGACTACATGACCAAGCCGTTCTCGGCCGCGCACGTGACCGCCCGGGTGGCGGCCGTGCTGCGGCGCAGCCGCCCGCACAGCGAGACGCCCGACACCGTCGTCGAGATCGGACCGCTCCGCCTGGACGAGAGCACCCGGCTGGTCACCCTGCACGGCACCCCGCTCACCCTGACCCGCAAGGAGTACGACGTGCTGGCCTACCTCGCCGCCCGGGTGGGCCGCGTGGTGACCCGGCGGGAGCTGTTCACCGAGGTGTGGCAGCAGCCGTTCGTCGGCGCCGACCAGACCCTCGACGTGCACCTGTCCTGGCTGCGCCGCAAGCTCGGCGAGACCGCGGCGCAGCCGCGCATGCTGCGTACCATCCGGGGCGTCGGCGTGATGCTGGTGCCGCCGTCGTGAGGGCGACCCTCGCCCGCGGCGCGCTGGCCGTCACCTCCATGGTGGCGCTCGCCTTCCTCGTGCCGCTGGCACTGGTCACCCGGCAGATCGCCGAGGACAGGGCGCTGCTCGACGCCCGGCAGCAGGCCGCGGCCGTGGTCACCGCGCTGGCCGTGTCCACCGACCCGGCGGTGCTGAGCCGGGCCATGGCCGCCACCGCCGACGGGCCCCGCCAGCGGCTGGCCGTGTACCTGCCCGAGGGTGTCACCCTGGGCACGCCCCGGGCCGCCGCCGACGACGTCGCGCTGACCGCCAACCGCGGCGGCTCGCTCACCGCCCCCGCCGACGACGGGCTGGTCTACCTCCAGCCCGCCGCGCTCGACGGCGGCCGCAGCGCGGTCGTCGAGGTGTACGTGCCCGAGTCCGACCTGTCCCGCGGCGTGGCCACCGCCTGGTGGTCCATGGGCGCGCTGGCCGCGCTGCTGGTGGCGGTGTCGGTGGGCCTGGCCGACCGGCTCGGCTGGCGGGTCGTCGGGGCCACCCGGCAGCTCGCCCGCGCATCCAAGGCGGTCGGCTCCGGCGACCTCACCGTGCGGGTCATCCCCGCCGGGCCGCCCGACCTGGTCGAGGTCGGCGAGGCGTTCAACAGCATGGCCGACCGGCTCAACTCGGTCATCGACGCCGAGCGCGAACGCGCCGCCGACCTCTCGCACCGGCTGCGCACCCCGCTGACCGCGCTGCGGCTGGACTGCGACGCGCTGCCCCCGGGCCCGGCCGCCGACCGCATGCGCCAGGCCGTGGAGGCGCTCGACGCCGAGATCGACGCCATCATCGCGGGCGCCCGCCGGTCCGCCGCCGAGCGCGCCGCCGAGGAGACCGACCTGGTCGACGTCGTCGCCGACCGGCTCGCGTTCTGGGCCGTGCTCGCCGAGGACCACGGCCGCCCGTGGCAGGTCGTCGCCGGGGACACCCCCGTGTGGCTGCCGGTGCCCCGCACCGACGCCATCGGCGCGGTCGACGCGCTGATCGGCAACATCTTCCGGCACACCCCGCACGGCACCGGCTTCCGGGTGACGGTGAACTCGCAGGCGATGGTCGTCGAGGACGCCGGCCCCGGCATCCCCGACCCCGACGCGGCCCTGCGGCGCGGCGTCAGCGGCGGCGGCTCCACCGGCCTGGGCCTCGACATCGTCTGCCAGCTCGCCCGCCAGGCCGGCGGCGACGTAGCCGTGGACCGCGGCGACCTGGGCGGCGCCCGCATCACCGTCACCCTCAGCCCGCTCCCCGCCTCCCCCACCGAAGAGCCCGCGATCCCCATCCCCGCCCTCCGCTTCCGCCGAGGTCGCGCCACCTGACCCGCCCCGAACCGCCGACCAAGATCGCGTCGATCTTGCGTGAACTGCGGGTACGACACGCACATTGCGGTCATATCCCTAACAGTTCGCGCAAGATCGACGCGATCTTGAGGGCAGGGCGGGGCGGGTTAGGCGCCGGTGAGGGCTTCGGCGGCGGCGCGGCCGCAGACGGTGGCGGCGCCGTAGGTGGCGAGGTGGACCGCGCCGAGGGGGTCGCCGTGGCGGACGCCCATCTCGACGACGATCGACTCGGGGCGGGCGGCGACGACGGCCTCCAGCAGCTGGGCGAGCCACGGGTGGCGGTGCGGGTCGCGGCAGACCAGGACCGGGATGCGGCCCTCGGCGCCGGCGAGGACGTCGGCGAGGACGGCGCGCTCGTCGAGCCGGACGACCGTGGTGTCGGGGCGCAGCTCCTGCAGCGGCGCGCCGACGCCCCACGGCGTACGCGCCTCGATGGCGAGGTTGGTGACGGTGCTGAACTCGACGACGTGCGCGGGGCCGCGCAGCGGCAGCCGGTCGGCGCCGGTCACCCGCAGGGCGCGGCGGGCGGCCTCCAGCCCCACCTCGGGGCGGCCGGCCGCGTGCCAGCGGTCGGCGGCGGCGGCGCGGGCACTGCGCAGCGCGGCGCTCTCGGCGGCGAATGCGGCGACCCGGGAGGCCGCCTCGGCCAGCCGCTCCTCGGGCAGCTCGCCGCTGACGACGGCGTCGACGATGCTGGTGCGCAGCAGCTCGACGGCGTTCTCGTCGGCGGTCTCGCCGCCCACGCAGATGGCGTCGGCGCCGCCCGCGATGGCCAGGGCCGCCGCGCCGCCGAGGCCGTAGCGCTGGGACACCGAGGCCATCTCGATGCCGTCGGTGACCACGAGGCCCTTGAAGCCGAGGCGGCCGCGCAGCAGCTCGATCAGGACCGAGCGGCTCATGGTGGCGGGGCGCTCGGGGTCGAGGGCGGGCACCAGCAGGTGCGCGGTCATCATGGCGCGCACCCCGGCGTCGATCGCGGCGGTGAACGGCGGCAGCTCGATGCCGTCCAGGCGGTCCGCGTCGGCCTCGATGATGGGCAGGCCGTGGTGGGAGTCGACGCCGGTGTCGCCGTGGCCGGGGAAGTGCTTGGCGCAGGCGGCCACACCGGCCGACTGCAGGCCGCGCACCCAGGCGGCGGTGTGCCGGGACACCAGGGCCGGGTCGGCGCCGAACGAGCGTACGCCGATGACCGGGTTGGCGGGGTTGTTGTTGACGTCGGCGGCGGGCGCGTAGTCGAGGGTGATGCCGGCGGCGGCGAGCTGCGCGCCGATGTCGGCGGCGACGGCCTCGGTGAGCGCGGGATCGTCGACGGCGCCGAGGGCGTGGTTGCCGGGGCGGCGGCTGCCGTGCTCGAAGTCGAGCCGGGTGACGTCGCCGGACTCCTCGTCGACGGCGATGATGACGTCCGGGTTGTCCGCCGCCAGCGCCGCGGTCAGCGCGGTGACCTGCTCGGGGTCGACGATGTTACGGGCGAACAGCACCACGCCGCCGAGGCCGTCGGCGAGCCGGCGGCGCAGCCAGTCCGGCGGCGTGGTGCCGACGAACCCGGGCTGGAGCACCGCGTCGGCCAGCCGGAGCAGACCACGATCGTGCAGGTGGGGCCGCTGTCCCGGCGCCGTGGTGGTGGCCAGCGCCGGGGACGTGCGGTGGTCTGTCGTGGTCATGCGGGTACGGCCCCCGTTTCAGAGTCGAGAGCCCCACACTATTACTTAAGTTTCCTAATTAAAAGTCCCCTCCACCACCGGGATGAGATCAACCTCCGGAGGAGTCCAGTTTCCGGCGGACGCCTCGACCTGTTCGCCCGAACGGATGTCCTTGACCGTGTCGGCCGCGCCCTCGGCGCCCGGGAACCAGACGTACGGGATGCCGCGCCGGTCGGCGTACTTGATCTGCTTGCCGAACTTGGCCGCGCTTGGCGACACCTCGGTCGCGACGCCCCGGGCCCGCAGCTGCGCGGCGATGCGGTCGCTGCCCCGGCGCTCCTCCTCGTTGCCCACCGCGACCAGCACCGCGGTCGGCACCGAGCGGCTCGCGGTGAGCGCGTTCTCCCCGAACAGCACGCCGAGCAGCCGGCTCACGCCGATGGACAGGCCGACCCCGGGGAACCGGTCGCTGCCGGAGCTGGCCAGGTTGTCGTAGCGGCCGCCGGAGCAGAACGAGCCGAAGCGCTCCAGCCCGGCCAGCTGCATCTCGTACACGGTGCCGGTGTAGTAGTCCAGGCCGCGGGCGATCTTCAGCTCCGCCCGGCACAGCCCCGGCGAGTGCTCCCCCGCCGCCTCGACGACCGCGGCCAGCTCGGCCAGGCCCTCGTCCAGCAGCGGGTCGCTCACGCCGAGCTTGCGGACCTCGTCCACGAAGGAGGCGTCCGCCGAGGAGATCTCAGCCAGCGCCAGCACCAGCTTCGCCGCCGACTCGGTGACCCCCAGCGGCGCCAGCTCCGCGGTGACCCCGGCCGGGCCGATCTTGTCGAGCTTGTCCACCACCCGCATCACGGCCTCGGGATCCACCAGGTCGAGGCCCTGGTAGAAGCCCTGCAGCAGCTTGCGGTTGTTGACCAGGATCGTCGCCTTCGGCAGCGGCAGCCCGGCCAGCGCGTCGCCGATCACCAGCGGCAGCTCGGCCTCGAAGTGCGAGGAGAGAGTGTCGCGGTCCACGATGTCGATGTCGGCCTGGAGGAACTCGCGGTAGCGGCCCACCTGCGGCCGCTCGCCCCGCCACACCTTCTGGATCTGGTATCGCCGGAACGGGAAGTGCAGCCTGCCGGCGTTCTCCAGCACGAAGCGCGCGAACGGCACGGTCAGGTCGAAGTGCAGGCCGAGGCTCGCGTCCGAGGAGTCGTTCGCGTCGGCCTGCAGCCGGCGCAGCACGTACACCTCCTTGGAGGTCTCGCCCTTGCGCAGCAGCTGGTCGAGGGGCTCGACGGCGCGCGTCTCCAGCGACGCGAAGCCGTGCAGCTCGAAGGTGCGGCGGATGCGGTCGAGGAAGCGCTGCTCGACGATGCGCTGCGCGGGCAGCCACTCCGGGAAGCCGGACAGCGGCGTGGGCTTGCTCATGAAGAAGTCACCTCAGGCGGAGAAGAGAAGAAAGGTCTGCGGTCACAGGCCGCGGCGCGGCGCGTCGGCCACCGCCTGCAGGTCCTGCAGGAACGGGTTGCGCGCGCGCTCGCGGCCGATGGTCGTCGTGGGCCCGTGGCCGGGCAGCACGACCGTCTCGTCGGCCAGGGTCAGCACCTTGTCGCGCAGGCTCTCGGTCATGCGCGCCATGCTGCCGCCCGGCAGGTCGGTGCGCCCGATGCTGTCGCGGAAGAGCACGTCGCCGGAGAAGCACAGCGGCTCGTCCTCCGCGCCCGGCATCCGGAACATCACCGACCCGCCGGTATGGCCCGGCGCATGGTCGACCGTGATCTGCAGGCCCGCCAGCTCCAGCACGGCGCCGTCGGTCAGCTCCGCGACGTCGTCGGGCTCGGTGTACGGCAGCCGCCCGCCGAACATCGCGCTCAGGTCGACCGACAGCGCCTTGGCCGGGTCGGCCAGCAGCTCGCGGTCGGCGGGGTGGATCCAGGCGGTGATGCCGCGCGCGCCGCAGACCGGCGCGACGGAGAACGTGTGGTCCAGGTGCCCGTGGCTGAGCATGACCGCGGCCGGGTGCAGCCGGTGCTCGGCGAGGACCGCGTCGAGCTGGTCCAGCACCCCGATGCCCGGGTCGATCACCACGCACTGCTCGCCGGGAGCGCTCGCGACCACGTAGCAGTTGGTCCCGAACGCCTGCGCCGGAAAGCCCACCACAAGCACGACAAAACCCCTCTCCGCAGACCTCAGCGCCCAGCCTAGTGCGCGGCCGGACCGGCGCCGTCCACGGCACGGCGCGCCCCTGCGGCGATCATCCATCACAGAACGCAGACGGGCATACGTGTTTCTCAGCGTTTACCCGTACACTCGCTCGGACGTGTGGCGCGCCCCACGCGCATGCCCGGACCCCGGTCGGCGACGGCGCGTGATGCGACACACACCCCTTAACGTGATAAAGGTGACACAGCGGACATGCTTCGCTGCGGTCAACGGTGACAGGAGGAGCTCGGGTGGCTTCCAGCAATACCCGACAGCGCAAGCTGGCCCGCGCCAAGGTCGACCGGCAGTTGGCCCGCCGGGCCGACCAGGAGCGCCGTTCGCGCCAGCTCAAGGCCGTCTTCGGCGGCCTGCTCGCGCTCGCCCTCGTCGGCCTGGTCGGCGCGTGGACGCTCGGCGCGTTCGACGAGAAGCCCGCGGAGACGGTGGCCGAGACGTGCCCCTGGAACCCGCTGGACACGTCGGCCAACGCGAACCTGAAGGACGTGGGCAAGCCCGCCGCCACCGGCATGCCGGAGTCGGGCACCTCCGCGATGACCGTCGCCTTCGGCACCGGCAACGTCGTGGCCGAGCTCGACCGCACCAACGCCCCGTGCGGCGCGGCCAGCCTGAAGTACCTGGCCGACAGCGGCTTCTACAACGACACCAAGTGCCACGAGCTGACCCACGCCGACGGCAGCTTCGCGCTGGCCTGCGGCGACCCGTCGGGCACCGGCACCGGTGGCGCCGCCTACTCCTGGTGGAACGAGAACGCCCCGGCCGACGCGCCCTCGACCGAGCCGTCCGCCGCCGCCTCGGCGACCGCCGCCGCGAGCGCGAGCGCCGGGGCCACCCCGGCCGCCAGCGCGAACCCGGCCGCGGTGCGCTACCCCGCGGGCACCGTGGCGATGCTGCCCAACATCAGCGGCAGCCAGTTCGTGATCTTCTACCAGGACTCCACCACCGCCACGAACTACTCCATCGTGGGCAAGGTGACCTCCGGCCTCGACGTGGTCAAGAAGATCGCCGCGGCCGGCACCACCGCCAACGAGGCCGGCGCGGACGTCAAGCCGAAGCAGGACGTCGTCGTCAAGACCCTCACCGTGGTCGACAACAGCACGCCGGCCAGCCCGTCGGCCCCGGCTCCGGCGCCGTCTGGTTCGGCCACCGCTCCCAAGCCGTCGGCATCCGCCCCGGCCCCCAAGCCGTCGGCTTCCGCCCCGGCCGCCCAGCCCTCGGCGTCGGCTTCGGCCGCGAGTTGATCAGCAGTTAGCAGGAGGACAGACCCGTGAGTTCCACGATTCAGCGCCAGCGGGCCGCGGCCCGCGCGCGGCTCGAGCGCCAGATGGGCGAGCGGCTGGAAGAGGCCCGCAAGCGCAAGCAGCGCAGTGCCGTCATCGGCGCCGCCCTCGCGCTGCTGCTCGTCGCCGGTGGCGCGTTCTGGCTGGTCACCGCCATGGGCGGCGACGACGAGACCACCACGGCGGCCGGCCAGCCCGCGCCCGACGGTGTCGTGTGCACCTGGACCCCGGACGACCCGAAGGCCAACCCGAACCTCAAGGACGTCGGCACCCCGCCGACCGAGGCGATCGCCAAGGGCACCCAGACCATGACGATCAACACCAACCTCGGCCCGATCGAGGCGACGGTCAACACGGCCAAGGCGCCGTGCACCGCGGCCAGCATGACCTTCCTGGCCGGCAAGAAGTTCTTCGACAACACCAAGTGCCACCGCCTGGTGACCGAGGGCATCAAGGTGCTGCAGTGCGGCGACCCGTCCGCCACCGGCGCGGGCGGCCCGACGTACAAGATGGCCGAGGAGAACCTGCCCAACGTGACCGACCCGCTGCAGGCCTACCCGGCCGGCACGATCGCCATGGCCAAGCAGCAGCAGCCCGGCACCACCGGCAGCCAGTTCTTCATCGTGTACGGCGAGAGCCAGCTCGACTCGTCCTACACGGTGCTCGGCAAGATCACCAAGGGCCTGGACATCGTCGAGAAGGTGGCCAAGGACGGCAACGCGGCCGACAAGATCGCGCCCAAGACGCCCGTCACCATCACCTCGCTGACGCTGACCCCGGCCGCGAGCTGACCGGACGCCGAACACCACGAGGGCGGGGCCGTACTGGCCCCGCCCTCGTCGTATCCATGCCCATCAGCGCTAGGCTGCGGGTCACCCCGCACTGACAGGAGTCGCCGTGACCACCCCGTCCTGGACCCCCGAACCGGCCCCGCAGTCCTCCCCCGCCCCGCAGGCCAAGGGCACCAGCGGGTGGCTCATCGCCGCCGTGCTCGCCGCCATCGCGGCGGTGGTGGTCTGCATCCTGCTCGCCGCCGTCTTCCTGGTCATCCGGGCCGGGTCCGGTGCCGAGGAGCCGGCCGGGGCACCGCCCGCAGGACGGCCGTCGGTGGGCGCCGCGCAGCCGCAGGCGGGCACCGCCCAGTGCCGCTGGCTGCCCGATGCCGGCGGCAACCCGCACGTCAAGGACGTCGGCCGGCCCCCGTCCGAGGTCCCGGCCACGGGCACGCCGCGGGCGACGCTGCGCCTCGGCCAGGGCACCGTCACGTTCGAGCTGTACGCCGACAAGGCCCCGTGCGCCGTGGCCAGCCTGACCTACCTGGCCGGGAAGGGCTACTTCGACGGCACCAGGTGCCACCGCCTGGTGACCGAGGGCATTCACGTGCTGCAGTGCGGCGATCCGAGCGGCACCGGCATGGGCGGCCCGGCCTACCGCTTCGCGGAGGAGAACCTGCCGACCCACATCGCCCCGCCCTACCCGGCGGGCACCCTCGCGATGGCCAAGACGCAGGACCCGCAGACCACGGGCAGCCAGTTCTTCATCGTCTGGGGCGACACCCCGATCGACCCCGCGTACACCGTGCTGGGCAAGGTGACCGCCGGTCTGGACGTCGTCCAGGCGATCGGCGCGGCGGGGGCCGTGGACCAGGCGGGAGCGGCCGCCGGCGACGGCACGCCGAAGACCCCGGTGGTCGTCAGCGCCCTGACCGTCACTCCCTGACCACGCGAAAGGGCCCGTCCACGGAGTCCGTGGACGGGCCCTTTCGCGTCTTACGGGTCAGGCGCCGGAGGTGACGCGGTAGGCGTCCATCACGCCCTCCACGCCGCGCACGGCGTTGAGCAGGTGGCCCAGGTGCTTCGGGTCGGCCATCTCGAAGCTGAACCGGCTGACCGCGATCCGGTCGCGGGTCGTGGTGACCGTCGCGGACAGGATGTTGACCCGCTCCTCGGACAGCGCCCGGGTGATGTCGGCCAGCAGCTTGTGCCGGTCCAGCGCCTCGACCTGGATGGCGACCAGGAACATCGAGCCCGCGGTGGGCTTCCAGGTGACCTCGACCAGCCGCTCCGGCTGCGCCTTGAGGTCCGGCGTGTTCACGCAGTCCTCGCGGTGCACGCTGATCCCGCCGGAGCGGGTCATGAAGCCGTACACCTGGTCGCCTGGCACCGGCGTGCAGCAGCGCGCCAGCTTGATCCAGACGTTGGACACGCCCTTGACCGCGACACCGGGATCGTGACCGGGCGCCCGGGTCCGGCTGGGCCGGGTCGGGACGGTGGTCTCGGCGATGTCCTCGATCGCGCCTTCCTCGCCGCCGTACCCGGCGACCAGGCGCTGCACCACCGACTGGGCCGACACCTGGCCCTCGCCGACCGCCGCGTAGAGCGAGGTGATGTCGCTCAGGTGCAGCTCACGGGCGATGGCGAGCAGGCCGCCCGCGGTCAGCAGGCGCTGCAGCGGCAGGCCCTGCCGGCGCATGGCGCGGGCCAGGGAGTCCTTGCCCGCGTCGATGGCCTCGTCGCGGCGCTCCTTGTTGAAGTACTGCCGGATCTTCGTGCGGGCCCGCGAGCTCTTGACGAAGCCCAGCCAGTCCTGGGTCGGCCCGGCGCTCTCCGACTTGGACGTGAAGATCTCGATCACGTCGCCGTTGGACAGCACCGACTCCAGCGGCACCAGCTTGCTGTTGACCCGCGCGCCGATGCAGCGGTGACCCACCTCGGTGTGCACCGCGTACGCGAAGTCCACCGGCGTCGAGCCGTTGGGCAGCGCGATGACCTCGCCCTTCGGCGTGAAGACGAAGACCTCCTGGCTGGACAGGTCGTGGCGCAGCGCGTCCAGGAACTCGCCCGGGTCGGACGTCTCCCGCTGCCAGTCCAGCAGCTGCCGCAGCCAGGTCATGCCGTCGATGTGGCTGGACGGGCTGACCACCGTCGAGCTGCTGCTCTTGGCGCCCTCCTTGTACTTCCAGTGCGCCGCGATGCCGTACTCCGCGGTGCCGTGCATCGCGTGGGTGCGGATCTGCATCTCCACCGGCTTGCCGTTGGGGCCGATCACGGTGGTGTGCAGCGACTGGTAGAAGTTCATCTTCGGCATGGCGATGTAGTCCTTGAACCGGCCGGGGACCGGTTGCCAGGCCGCGTGGATCACGCCGAGCGCCGCGTAGCAGTCGCGCACGGTGTCAACCAGGATGCGCACGCCGACGAGGTCGTAGATCTCGTTGAAGTCCCGGCCCCGCACGATCATCTTCTGGTAGATCGAGTACAGGTGCTTGGGCCGGCCGGTGACCTTCGCGTTGATCTTCGAGCCGCGCAGGTCGGACTGCACCCGCTCGGTGACCTGGCGCAGCAGGTTGTCCCGCTGCGGGGTGTGGTCGGAGACCAGGCGCTGGATCTCCTTGTAGCGCTTGGGGAACAGGGTCGCGAAGGAGAGGTCCTCCAGCTCCCACTTGACCGTGTTCATACCGAGCCGGTGCGCCAGCGGAGCCAGGATCTCCAGCGTCTCGCGCGCCTTCTGCTCCCGCTTGGCCTGCGGCAGGAAGGTGAGGGTGCGCATGTTGTGCAGCCGGTCGGCGAGCTTGACCACCAGCACCCGCGGGTCCTTGGCGGTGGACACGACCATCTTGCGGATCGTCTCGGCCTTGGCCGAGTCGCCCAGCTTCACCTTGTCCAGCTTGGTCACGCCGTCCACCAGCAGCGCGACCTCGTCGCCGAAGTCGGCCTTGGCCTGCTCCAGCGTGTAGGGCGTGTCCTCGATGGTGTCGTGCAGCAGCGCGGCGACCAGCGTGGTGGTGTCCATGCCGAGGTCGGCCAGGATGCTGGCGACCGCGAGCGGGTGCGTGATGTACGGGTCGCCGGACTTGCGGAACTGGCCCTCGTGCCACTGCCGCGCCGTCTCGTACGCCTTCTGCAGCACGCGGATGTCGGCCTTGGGGTGTGCGGCCCGGTGGGCGGCGATCAGCGGCTCCAGCTCCTCGCTGACGCTGGCCGACTGCCAGGGCGCGTTGAAGCGCGACAGGCGCGCGCGCACCCGGCGCCCCGACGGGACGCTGCTGAACATGCCGAGCTGGTTGGTGCCGGGCGCGGCCCGCACCTCGGGTGCGGTGTTGCGTTCCTCAGCCCCCCGGTCCGGCTCCGCGGCCGCCTGGTCGCGGCCCGGGAAGGGCAGCACGGCCGCATCGCGCTTGGCGTCCTTGGCGGTGCCCTTGGCCGTGGTGGACCCGGTGCCGGCCTGCGACGTCTCCGCCACGGCCACGTTCGGGGCGGATTCCTGAGACAACGGCCGCTCCTTCGGTGAGGTTCGGATAGCCCATGCTACCTGGGATCGGGCTTGCCGGCCGATTTGCCGGAGGGCGGGGCCGCCCCGGTGGAGGCCGGGGCCGTCAAGAGTGCTGCCGGTCACCCGGTCGGGTGGCGGTGACGACGCGGTGGTGCCCCGCCGGGGCCGCCGCGAAACGTGTGAAACGGGACGCGAGCGCGGCTACAGGCGCAGCAGCGCGTGCACGGGCCGATCGGCCAGGCGCTCGCGGCCGCCCAGGAAGCCCAGCTCGATCAGCACCACGAAGCCGGCCAGCTCGCCGCCGGCCCGCTGCACGAGGTCGAGCGTGGCGTCGGCGGTGCCGCCGGTGGCCAGCACGTCGTCGACGACCAGCACCCGCTGGCCGGGCCGGAACGCGCCCTCACTGATCTCCAGGGTGGCCGTGCCGTACTCCAGGGCGTACGACGCCGCGTGGGCCACTCGGGGCAGCTTCCCGGCCTTGCGCACCGGGACCACGCCCACCCCTGCCGCGTACGCCACGGCGGCGGCGAGCACGAACCCACGGGCCTCCACGCCGACCACGACGTCGAAGGTGCCGTCGTAGCGGCCCACGATCGCGTCGATGACGCCGCGGAACGCCTTGCCGTCGGCGAACAGCGGGGTGAGGTCCTTGAACAGGACTCCCGTCTTGGGGAAGTCCGCCACGTCGACGACCATGTCGGCGACGAGCGCCGCGGTGGCGGGCCCGCTGTCACCCTGCATGAGCTCGTTGGTCACGGGCACACCCTAGTACGAACCTGCCCTGAAAAGGGCCGAGGCCCGGCGTCCCTGTCGGGACGCCGGGCCTCGTGTTGCGTTGTCGCAGGTCAGCGACGCTTGCCCGCGGGACGCCCGGCGGGGCGGCCGCTCTTGGCACCGGCGGGCTTGGCGCCCGCCTTCGGCGCCGCGCTGCCCGCACCCGCGCCCACGGCGACCGGCTGCGCCGGCACGTCGCCGGACGCCTTGACGCCGCCGCCGAGCTGGGCACGGCGCGCCAGCACCCGCTGGGTGTGGTTCTTGATCTTCGGGTCCATCTCCTTCAGCCACACCAGCACGGGGGTGGCGAAGAACAGCGACGAGTAGATCGCGGTGCCCATACCGATGAACAGCACCAGGCCAAGGTCCTTCAGGGTGCCCGCGCCCAGCAGGCCGGCACCGATGAAGAGCAGGCCGCCGACCGGCAGCAGCGCCACCAGACCGGTGTTGATGGACCGCATCAGGGTCTGGTTCACCGCGAGGTTGGCCGCCTCGCCGTACGTCGTGGTGCTGCTGCCCGTGATGCCACGGGTGTTCTCCTGCACCTTGTCGAACACGACGACGACGTCGTACAGGGCGTAACCGAGGATCGTCAGGAAGCCGATGACCGTCGACGGGGTCACCTCGAAGCCGACCAGAGCGTACACCGCGGCGGTGAACGCCAGGTCGAACACCAGCGAGGCGACCGCGGCGGCGGCCATCCGCCACTCGAACCGGAAGATCAGGTAGATGCTGACCACGGCGAGGAACACCACCAGGCCGATGAGGGCCTGCTCGGTGACCTGCTCGCCCCAGGCCGCGCTGACCCGGTTGTCACTGACCGTCTTGACGTCGATCTTCAGCGCCGCCGCGACCTTGTCCTTGACCTGCAGCGTCTGGTCCTGCTCCAGCACCGCGCTACGCACCGCGTAGATCGTGTCACCGATCTTGGCGGCGGGGTGCACCTCGGTCTCCGGCGCGACCGAGTGGATCGCGTCGGTGACCGCCTTCTCGACGTCGGCGAGCGAGCCGGCCGAGGTCGGCACGGTGAACTCGTTGCCGCCCTTGAACTCGATGCCCGGCTTGAAGCCGATCAGCGTGATGGCCAGGATCGCGATCAGCAGCACGCCGCCGGCCACGCCGAACCACAGCTTGCGCTTGCCGACGATTTCGAGTCCGGCCTCACCGCGGTAGAGGCGGGTTGCGAGACCACTCATCACTTAGCCTCCTTGGCTTCGTGCAGCACGCGGCCCAGGCCGCTGACGCGCGGGGAAAGGAACGCGTCGGTACGCGCGAACATCGTCATGATCGGGTGACGGAAGAGGAACACCACGATCAGGTCGATGACCGTCGCCAGACCCAGCGCGAAGGCGAAGCCCGCCACCACACCGGACGAGACGAGGTAGAGCACCACCGCGGCCATGATCGAGATCGCGTTGGCGGTCAGGATCGTCTTACGGGCGCGGACCCAGGCACGAGGCACCGCGCTGCGCGGGCTGCGGCCCTCGCGGATCTCGTCCTTGAGGCGCTCGAAGTAGATGACGAACGAGTCCGCCGCCACACCGAGCGAGACGATGAAGCCCGCGATACCGGCCAGGGTCAGGGTGAAGCCGATCTCCCGGCCGAGGAACACCAGCGCCAGGAAGGTCAGCGCCGCCGACAGGATCAGCGACAGGAAGATGACCGTGCCCAGCAGGCGGTAGTAGAAGAACGAGTAGATGATGACCAGCAGCATGCCGATGCCGGCCGCCAGCAGACCGCCCTTCAGGTGCTCACCACCCAGCGTCGGGGTGATGGTCTGCGCCTCCTGCGACGTGAAGGTCATCGACAGCGAACCGTAGTTCAGGTCGTCAGACAGCTTCTTGGCGGACGCGGCGTCGAAGTCGCCGGTGATGACCGAGTCGTCACCGAGCACGCCCTGGATGACCGGCGCCGAGATGATCTTGTTGTCGAGCACCACGGCGACGCGGCACTTGCCCTCGTCGAGGGTCTCCTCGCCGCACTTGACGTCACCCTCGTTGCGGAACGCCTCGCGGGTCAGCGCGGTCCACTTGTCCAGACCCTCGCTGGAGAAGTCCATCGAGACCACGCGCCGGTTGGTGTTCTGCTCGATCTGCGGCGACGCCTTGTCGATGTCGGTGCCCTTGACCTTGGCGACGTCGAGCAGGTACTTCGCGCCCGGCTCACAGGCCACGGCCTGTACGTCGGGGTTGTTGATCGAGCCCGGGGGACGGTCGTCGAGCTGGTCGCAGGTGATCTGCGGGACGTTGAACTGCACGTTCGCCGGGAGCACGGCGACTTCGGCCGCCGACAGGGTCGCGAACGGCTTGAACTTCTCGACCACGGCCGGGTCGGTGGCCGGCGCGGTCAGCGCGGCGGCGGCGTCGTAGGCGGCCTTGCCGACCTTCGCTTGCACCTGCGCCAGCGTCACGGCGCCGGGGACGGCCGAAGCGGTCGGCTTCGGCGCGGCGGCGGCCGGGCTGGCCGAGGCGGCCGGGGCCTTACTCGCGGCCGGGGTGGGCGTCGGGGCGGTCGTGGCCATGGCCATACCGCCACCGGTGCCGCCCGTGGCGGGCGAAGCGCTCGCCGACGGCTTGGCCGACGCGGCGGGCTTGACCGAGGCGCTGGCGGCCGGCTTCGGGCTCGCGCTGGCGGCAGGGGTGGGGCTGGCGGACGGGGCGGGCGCGGCGGCCGCGCCGGTGCCGTCGGCCATCTTCAGCACCTTGCGGAAGAAGAGCTGCGAGGCGGCACCGACATCCTTGATCGCGTCGTCGCCCTTCTTGGCGACGGAGATCACGATGTTCTGGTTGCCCTCGACGACGACCTGCGCCTCGCTCACGCCCCGCGCGTCCACGCGCTCGGCGATGATGCGGCGGGCCTGCTCGAGATCGGCAGCGGTCGGGGGCCGACCGTCGACGCCGGGCTGCGCCCGAAGGGTGACCCGCGAGCCGCCGACGAGGTCAAGGCCGAGGTTGGGGGCGAGGCGCTCCTGCCAGCCGCCCGAGCCGCCGAACCAGACCGCGCTGGCGAGGATGACGAAGATGGCGCCGAGGAGGGCGAGTTGCCTCCCGGGGCGCATCTGTCCCTGAGGTGGTGCCACGGCTGTCGAGTCTCCCTGGGATGAATAACGGATGGGGGATTACGCCACGACCGCCGCGGAGGTGCCAGCCGGCCGTGGCGTGGGGTCAGCGATTTACTTTTCTTCCTTGACGGGGTTGTCCACCACGTGCTCGGTCGGCGCCTTGACCTGCTCGGTCACCCGGCCCACGGCCTGCCGCGCGTAGCGGGCGGTCACACCGGGCGCGATCTCGAGGGTGACGCTCTCGTCGTCGGTCGAGACGACGGTGCCGTAGAGGCCGCCGATGGTGATGACCTTGTCGCCGGCGCCGAGCGACTTCTGCATCGACTCGGCCTCCTTGCGACGCTTGGCCTGCGGCCGGATGAACATGAAGTACATCAGGCCGAAGAGCAGCGCGAACATGATGATCGTCGGGAACGCGCTGCCGGAATTACCACCCACGTTGAGACCTTTCCACATGGCCGTACCGCGCTAAATGCGCGCCTGCACGGCATCTGTCGTCCGTTCGGACCGCGCGAAGTCTAGTCGGTACGCGAGCGATCGCACACTTGCGGTGTAGGTCACGTTAAGATCTCGAACGCGAGGTCCGCTTATGTGTCCGGCTGGCCGTCGACGGTGAACAGGTCGGGTACCACCGCGGTACCTGCACCAAAAGTACCATTTGGCGGTTTTTTGCCGAGATGCCGCCACGCGGCGGGGGTCGCCACCCGGCCCCGGGGCGTACGCGCCAGCAGGCCCGCCCGCACCAGGAACGGCTCGACGACCTCCTCGACCGTGTCCGGCTGCTCCCCCACCGCCACCGCCAGCGTGGACAGGCCCACCGGGCCGCCGCCGAACAGCTCGACCAGCGAGACCAGCACCGCCTTGTCCAGCCGGTCCAGGCCCGCGTCGTCGACGTCGTACACCTTCAGCGCGGCGCGTGCCGTGGACACGTTGACCACCCCGTCCGCGCGCAGCTCGGCGTAGTCGCGGACGCGGCGCAGCAGGCGGTTGGCGATACGCGGGGTGCCACGCGAGCGCCCGGCGATCTCCGCGATGCCCTCCTGGGTCGCGGCCACCCCGAGGATGCGCGCCGAGCGGGCCAGCAGCGCGGCCAGCTCCGGCGCGGTGTAGAACTCCAGGTGCCCGACGAAGCCGAACCGGTCGCGCATCGGCCCGGTCAGCAGGCCCGCCCGCGTCGTCGCGCCGACCAGCGTGAACGGCTCCACGTCCAGCGGGATCGCCGTCGCGCCCGGACCCTTGCCGACCATCACGTCGACCCGGAAGTCCTCCATCGCGCTGTAGAGCAGCTCCTCGGCCGGCTTGGCGATGCGGTGGATCTCGTCGATGAACAGCACGTCGCCCGCCTGCAGGCTGGTCAGCACCGCGGCCAGGTCACCCGAGCGCTCGATCGCCGGGCCCGAGGTCATCCGCAGCGCGCCGCCCAGCTCGGCCGCGACGATCATCGCCAGGGTGGTCTTGCCCAGCCCCGGCGAGCCGGAGAACAGGATGTGGTCCGGCGGGGAGCCGCGCTTGAGCGCGCTGTGCAGCAGCACCTCCAGCTGCTCGCGCACCCGCTCCTGGGCCACGAACTCGGCCAGCCGCTTCGGGCGCACCGACGCCTCGGCGTCGCGCTCCTCCGGCGAGGCCAGCGCGCTGACCAGCGAGTCGCTCATCGCGCCTTACCCAGCAGCCGGATCGCCTGCTTGAGCAGCACGGGCACGGGCGGGGTCGGGCCGTCGATCGTCTCGGCCACCGCGGTCACCGCCTGGTCGGCCTGGGCCTGGCTCCAGCCGAGCCCGACCAGGCCCTGGCGCACCTGCTCGGTCCACGCCTGCACGCGGCCGCCCTGGGCGGGCACCGCGGCCACCGGGCCGACCTTGTCGCGCAGCTCCAGCACCATGCGCTCGGCGCCCTTCTTGCCGATGCCGGGCACCTGGGTCAGCGTCGAGACGTCGCCGTGGGACAGCGCGGCGCGCAGCGCGTCCGGGGTGTGCACGGACAGCGCGGCCTGGGCCAGCTTCGGGCCCACCCCGCTGGCCGTGAGCAACAGCTCGAACAGCTGCTTCTCGTCGTCGTCGGCGAAGCCGAACAGGGTCAGCGAGTCCTCGCGCACGATCAGCGTGGCCGACAGCCTGGCCTGCTGCCCGACCCGCAGCGACGCCAGCGTGCCGGGCGCGCAGAGCAGGCGCAGGCCCACCCCGCCCACCTCGACCACGGCCGCGTCCGCGCCGATCGAGGCGACGGTCCCCGCCACACTCGCGATCATCACTGCCTGCCCTTCGCCGTACGGATCGCCTCGCTGAGCCGGTCGCGCGTGCCCCCGCGCCAGATGTGGCAGATCGCCAGCGCGAGCGCGTCGGCCGCGTCCGCCGGGCGGGGCGGCGCGTCCAGCCGCAGCAACCGGGTGACCATCGTGGTGACCTGCTTCTTGTCGGCCTGGCCGGAGCCGGTCACCGCCGCCTTCACCTCGCTGGGAGTGTAGGTGCGCACGGGCAGCCCGGCGCGCGCGGCCGCCAGCACCGCCACCGCCGCGGCCTGCGCGGTGCCCATCACGGTGCGCACGTTGTGCTGGCTGAACACCCGCTCCACGGCGACGCTCTCCGGCTGGTGCCGGGCGATCAGCTCGGTCAGGTGGGTGTCGAGGTTGAGCAGCCGAAGCGCCAGGTCCTCGTCCGGATCGGAGGTGACCACGGTGTAGTCGACCATCACGCACGGCCGGCCGGGCACGCCCTCGACCACGCCCACGCCGCACCGGGTCAGGCCCGGGTCGACGCCGAGCACCCGTCGCTGCTGCCGCACCTGCACCCGCCGCTCCGTCCGCTCGCCGTACGTGTGTACGACACTCTAAGGGACGCCCCCGTCATCACGATCGACGCCACGGCAGGGCCGCCCGTGCGGGCGCGCGCCACATGGCCCTCCCGCACACTGTGTGGGCCGCGCCCATGTGCCCGCTCCCACCGTGCTCGTAGTTTCCTGCACCATGACGACCGCGACGCCGCCACTGGTACGACTCGACCTCACCGGCCGCACCGCACTGGTGACCGGCGCGGGCAGCGGCATCGGCCTGGCCTGCGCGGCCCGGCTGGCCCAGGCGGGCGCGAAGGTGCTGGTGGTGGATCGGGACGAGGCGGCGGCGCACCGGGTCGCGGAGCAGATCGGCGGCACCGCGGTGGTGGCCGACCTCGCCGACGCCGACGCGCTCGACGACCTCGACCCCGCCATCGACGTGGTGGTCAACAACGCCGGGCTGCAGCACGTCGCGCCGCTGCAGGACTTCGCCCCGGACCGCTTCACCTACCTGCACCAGGTCATGCTGGTGGCGCCGTTCCGGCTGGTACGCCGCGCGCTGCCGCACATGTACGCCCAGGGCTGGGGCCGGATCGTGAACATCTCCTCGGTGCACGGGCTGCGCGCATCGGCGTTCAAGTCGGCGTACGTGTCGGCCAAGCACGGCCTCGAAGGCCTGTCGAAGGTGATCGCCGTCGAGGCCGCCCCGTACGGCGTCACCGCCAACTGCATCAACCCCGCGTACGTGCGCACGCCGCTGGTCGAGGGGCAGATCGCCGACCAGGCGCGCACCCACGGCATCGCCGAGTCCGAGGTGATCGAGCGGATCATGCTGGCCAAGGCGGCGATCAAGCGGCTGATCGAGCCCGGCGAGGTCGCCGAGCTGGCGGCGTACCTGTGCACCGACGCGGCCTCGTTCATCACCGGCACCTCGATCGCCATGGACGGCGGCTGGACAGCCCAGTGATCGGGGAGGTAGGAATGCGAGCCATGCCCTCCTCGACCCTGCGGTTCCTGGAACTGCTCGAACGCGAGGCGGCCCCGGTCGAGTTCGAGGGGCCGCTGGTGCAGGCGCGCTCGCGCGGCGCAGGGCCGGACGAGATCGCCGAGCTGGAGGAGGCGAAGCTCGCCGCGCTGCGGGTGCGCGCGCTGCTGGAGCGCCGCCGCCGCCGCGAGGCCGAGCTGTCCGGCCTCTACGACACCGCGGGCGACCTGGCCGGGCTGCGCGACCTGGACGCGGTGCTGCACGCGATCGTGCACCGGGCCCGCAACCTGCTCGGCACCGACATCGCCTACCTGACCATGAGCGACGACGCGGCGGGCGACGTCTACATGCGCGTCACCGACGGCTCGGTGTCGGCCGCCTTCCAGCGGCTGCGGCTGCCGCTCGGCGCCGGGCTGGGCGGCCTGGTCGCGCAGACCGGCACGCCGTACGCCACCGCGAACTATCCGGCCGACACCCGTTTCCGGCACACCGGCGAGATCGACGCGGGCGTGGGCGAGGAGGGGCTGGTCGCCATCCTCGGCGTGCCGCTGCGGCTGGGCTCGCGCGTCATCGGCGTGCTGTACGCGGCCAACCGCTCCGAGCGCCCGTTCGCCCGCGAGGAGGTGTCGCTGCTGGTGTCCCTGGCCGCGCACGCCGCCGTCGCGATCGACACGGCGCGCCTGCTCGGCGAGACCCAGGCGGCGCTGACCGAGCTGTCGGCGGCGCATACCAAGATCTCGGCGCACAGCGCCGCCGTCGAGCGGGCCGCGGCCGCGCACGACCGGATGACCGCCCTGGTGCTGCGCGGCGGCGGGGTCGAGGAGGTCGCCGCCGCCGTCACCGACGTGCTCGGCGGGCGCCTGGTCGTGCTCGACGCCGACGGGCGCACCCTGGCCGCGGTCGGCGCCGCCGTCATGCTCCCGGAGGCCGCCGTACTGGCCGAGGCGCTGGCGGCCTCCCGAACCGACGGCCGCGCCGTACGCCGAGGCGAACTCTGGTACGCCGCCGTGGTCGCGGGCGCGGAGAACCTGGGCTCGCTGGTCTGGACGCCCGACAACGGCTCCGGCCACCCCGACCAGCAGATCCTGGAGCGCGCCGCGCTGGTCACCGCGCTGCTGCTGCTGTTCCGGCGCACCGTCGCCGAGGCCGAGGGGCGGGTGCGCGGCGAGCTGCTCGACGACCTCATCGCCCGCCCGGTGCGCGACCCGGAGTCGCTGCGGGCGCGCGCCCGGCGGCTCCAGGTGGACCTGTCCCGGCCGCACGTGCTGGTCGTCGTGGACGACGCGGCGGCCACCTCCGGCCCGGCCCGGCAGCGGGCGGTGTCCTGGGCCCACACGTACGCAGGCACGCACGCCGGGCTGGCCGCCACGCGCGACGGCCGGGTGGTGCTGATGCTGCCCGGCGTCGAGGCCGGGTCGCTTGCCCGGGCCGTGGCCCGCGAGCTGGGCCGGGTGCTGGGACGCCCGGTCACCGCGGGCGCGGCCGGCCCCGCCGCCGACCCGGCCGGGCTGGCCGCTGCGTTCAAGGAGGCTGACCACTGCGCCACCGCGCTGGCCGCGCTGGGCCGCACCGGCGACGGCGCGTCAACGGCCGAGCTGGGCTTCGTCGGCCTGCTGCTGGGCGCGGTGCGCGAGGGCGGCGACCCGGACGTGACCCGCTTCCTGCGGGACACCATCGGCTCGGTGGTCGACTACGACACCCGGCGCGGCACGGCGCTGGTGAAGACACTGGAGTGCTACTTCGGCAGCGGCGGCAGCCTCGCCCGCGCCGCCGAGCAGCTGCACGTGCACGTCAACACGGTCACCCAGCGGCTGGACCGGGTGGCCCAGCTGCTCGGCGCGGACTGGCAGCGGCCCGACCGGGCGCTGGAGGTGCAGCTGGCGCTGCGCCTGCACCGCCTGGGCGCCGGCCCGCAACCCGGCGACGCCTAGGCCCCACCCCGGGCCGCTCCTCGGCGGTACTGACAGACGACGGCGGTTCTCCGCCACGCCGCGTCCGTCCACTGAGGAGACTCGATGAGAAGAATCGCGCTGCTCGCCGCCGTGCTGGCACTCGGCCTGGCCGGCTGCGGCGGCGATGACCCGGCGCCCGCGCCCAGCCCGACCGGTCTCGGCGCGGGCGGCGAGTGCGAGCTGCCCGCCGGCACCCGGCAGGCCCGGTTCGGCGCCGACGGGGCCGATCTCGGCGGCGTCATCCTCGGCACCGGCGGCACCGGCGTGGTGCTCGCCCACCAGAACGGCGGCAACGTCTGCCAGTGGGTGCCGTACGCGAGCGAGCTGGCGGCCCAGGGATACCGCGTGCTGGCCTTCGACTTCGGCGGGTTCGGGGTGTCCACGCCGGGCTCGGCGAGCAACCCGCAGCAGGTCGCCATGGCCGCGCAGGCGCTGCGCGACGACGGCGCCACCGCGATCGTGCTGATCGGCGCGTCGATGGGCGGCACGGCCGTACTCGCCGCCGCCCCCACCATCACTCCGGCGCCGATCGCCGTGGTGTCGCTGTCCGCCCCGGCCGTGTTCAGCGCCAACGCCCTCGACGCCGCCCCGAAGCTGACCATGCCGGTGCTCTACGCCGCGGGCGAGTTCGAGTCGAGTTTCGCCGACAGCGCCCGTGAGCTGCACGCGCTGACCCCGAAGTCCACCGGCAGCGAGCTGCTCCTGGTCGCGACCGACTGGCACGGCGTCTTCCTGCTCACCCCGGGCGTCTCCGGCGTGCTCGACGGCGCGCGTACCAAGGTCGCCGCCTTCCTGGCCGCCCACGCTCCGGCCTGACCACGGATCTCCGCGCGCCCTGGGGCAGGCGCGCGGCAGGGGCATCGCCGCTCGCGGCGCGTGGGGGCGCACGTGCCCGCCGCGATGCCCAAAAGGAAGGGCACCTTCTTAACGCTATGCGTTGTAGAAGGTGCCCTTCTTAACCTCTTGCCGGGAGACCGTGCCGTCAGGCGGTCACGCCGCGCAGGACCGTGTCGACGACCCGCTCGGCGAGGTCCTCGTAGCCGTCCAGGGCGGGATTCCACCGGACCATGCGGTGCAGCAGCATCGGGCTGATCAGCAGGGACGTCGTGACCTCGACGTCGGTGTCCGGCCGCAGCTCGCCGGTGGCGATGCCACGGCGCAGCACCTCGCGCATGACCTCACGCCGGGGCTCGGCCATGCCCTCCTGCCAGATCCGGTACGCCTCAGAGCTGCGGTGGACCTCCGGGAACAGGCACGGCATGACCCGCACGGCGCGCTCGTCCTTCGGCCCCACGACGGTGAGCAGCCGGACCAGGTCCGCTCGCACCGAGTCGCCCAGCGGCTGCGGCGGCGGGCCCTTGAGCTTGACCAGCGCCTCCAGCAGCAGCTCGTCCTTGCCCGCCCAGCGCCGGTAGATGGTGGCCTTGCCCACCCCGGCGCGTGCCGCGATGGCCTCCATGCTCAGCGCCTCGACGGACACGCCGTCGGCCAGCAGGTCCAGCACGGCTTCGAGGATCGCCTCGTGGGCACGGGAACTGCGCGGACGCCCCTGCGTCCGCGCGGCTCCCGGCTGTGCCGGAGTCTCGGCAAGCTCAGTCATGACGAGCCGAACCTTACCCGACCGTGGACAGCCGCGACGGGCGCTGCGTCCCGCCGCCGCTCTCCGGTGCGCCACCCGCCGGAGCGGCGTTGATCGGCAGCTCGGCACCCTCGCTCACCGCGCCGGGGCCACCCGCTCCCGGGCCACCCGCTCCCGGGCCACCCGCACCCGGGGCGCGGGGACCGGCCGGCGCGTCCGCACGCTGGGGCATCCAGCGCAGCACCACCACGGCGGCGATCAGGCCGACCAGCACCGAGCCGAGCGCGGCCCAGTGCATGGCCTGCACGAACGCGTCGTTGGCGGCGTCCACGAGCGGGCGCCCGGCCTCGCCGAGCCGCGCCGCGACGCCGTACGCCCCGGCGATGGACTCGTTGGCGACCTCCCGCACCGGCTCGGGGAGCCCGGCCGTCGCGGTCTCCACCTGACCGCGGTAGACGCCCGCGACGACGGAGCCGAGCACGGCCACGCCCATCGCGACCGCGACCTGCCGCACCGTGTTCGACACCGCCGAACCGACGCCGGCCTTCTCCCGCGGCAGCACCGACATGATCGTGTTGGTGGCGGGCGGCATCACGTTGGCCATGCCTGCGCCCATGAAGAAGAAGTTGACCACGATGATCCAGACCGGGGTGTCCACCTGCAGCGTGGCCAGCACTCCGAAGGTGGCCGTGGCCAGCAGGATGCCCGCCGCCGACACCGCGCGCATGCCGAACTTCTTCACCAGGTTCGTGGACAGCGGCGCGAACACCATCTGGCCCACGGCGAACGGCACCAGCAGCGCCCCACTCTCCATCGGCGAGTAGTCCCGCACCAGCTGCAGGTAGAAGCCGACGAAGAAGAACGAGCCCATCGAGGCGAAGAACAGCAGGCCGATGCTGGCCACCGAGGCCGAGAAGCGCGCGTCGCGGAACAGCTTGACGTCCAGCGACGGGTGCGTGGTGCGGGCCTCCCACCAGATGAACGCCGCGAGCACCGCCGCGCCGCCCAGGATCGCGGCCCAGACCGAGACGCGGCCGAAGCCGTGCTCGCCGCCGTCGACGATGCCGTACGTCAGCCCGACCAGGCCGATCACGGACAGCACCACCCCGACCAGGTCGATGCGGCCCGGCTTGGGGTCACGCGACTCGGGCACCAGCAGCGCCACCGCTGCCAGGCCGAACAGGATGATCGGCACGTTGATCATGAAGACGGAGCCCCACCAGAAGTGCTCCAGCAGGAAGCCGCCCAGCAGCGGGCCGATCGCCACGGCCAGGCCGACCGAGCCCGCCCAGATGCCGATCGCCTTGCCCCGCTCGCGCGGGTCGAACACGTTCGAGATGATCGAAAGCGTCACCGGCATGATCGCCGCGCCGCCGACGCCCATGAAGGCGCGGGCCGCGATGAGCTGGCCCGGGTCCTGCGCGTACGCCGACAGCAGCGACGCGATGCCGAACAGCACCAGGCCGATGAGCAGGAAGCGCTTGCGGCCCCATCGGTCGCCGAGCACGCCGAAGCTGAACAGCAGGCCCGCGAAGACCAGGGTGTACGAGTTGATGGCCCACTCCAGCTGGCTCTGGGTCGCGCCCAGGCCGTGGACGGGGTCGGCGAGCGTGCGCATCGCCACGTTGAGCACGGTGTTGTCGAGCACGACCACGAGCAGGCTGATCACCAGCACGCCGAGAATCGCCCAGCGTCTCGGGTGCCCGGTGTTCGCAGAGTCCACGTCTTCCATCCCCCAGGATTCCGATACGGCACAGTTCCGTATCGCAGCTGACGTTACGCTCGGCGCTCGCGATACGGAACCGTCCCGTATCGAAAGTGACCCGCCCCACTTCCCCTTCCAACACGGAATACCCGCGTGATCATCCGACCTGCCTGGCAACCGGGCGCATCTTGACCGCGGATTCGCCCAGGTGCCAGGCAAGTCGAGCGATCATGAGCGGCGGCGGAGCCAGTGGCGGAGAGTGCCGTAGAGGCCGCGGCGGAAGACGAGGACGGCGGTGACGAAGACCGCGCCGGTCACGAGACCGATCTGCTCGAAGCCGGCGAAGGAGAGCCAGTCCTCCAGGCGGATCACACCGGCCGCACCGAGGACAGGGCCCCAGAGCGTGCCGATACCGCCGAGCACCACCACGATAACGGCCTTGCCGGAGGTGGTCCAGTGCAGCACGTCCAGCGACACGAAACGATGCCCCACGGCGAACAGCCCGCCGCCCAGCCCGGCCGTGAACGCCGACAGCAGGAACGCGGCCAGCTTGTACCGGTGCACCGGATACCCGAGCGCGCGGGCGCGGGCCGGGTTGTCCCGGATCGCCACCAGCACCCGGCCGAACGGCGAGTGCACCGTCCGCCAGACCAGGAACAGGCCGCCCGCCACCAGCGGCAGCGCCGCGTAGTAGTAATAGAACTCGTCGGACAGGTCCAGCCCGAACAGCTCGCGCGGCACCTGCTGGAGGCCGTTCTCGCCACCGGTCACCGAGCGCCACTGGTTGGCGATGTAGTACACCATCTGCGCGAACGCCAGGGTGACCATGGCGAAGTAGATGCCGACCCGCTTGACCGCCAGATACCCGATGGGCACCGCGAGCAGGGTCGCGGCCAGCGCGCCGAGCAGCACCGCGAGCGGGAACGGCAGGCCCCAGCCGACCGCGGCCAGGCCGGTCGCGTACGCGGAGGTGCCCCAGAACGCGGCGTGCCCGAAGGACATCAGGCCGGTGTACCCGAGCAGCAGGTCCACCGCGACCGCGAACAGCGCCCAGCAGGCGATGTCCACGGCCACCGTCGGGTAGAGGTTGAACGGCAGCACCAGCGCGACGGCGATCGCGGCGACGCCGAGCGCCCAGCGCAGCCAGCGGGGCAGGATCGTGCCGGACCGGTCCGCCGGAACCGGAGCGGGAGCCGGGCCACCGCCGTCCGCGCGTACCCCCGTGGTCTGGTCTTGCAGGGTCTCGGTCATGCCGGGGCCTCCTCTCGTCCGAACAGGCCGGCCGGGCGCCACAGCAGCACCCCGGCCATGACCAGGAAGACCAGCACCTGGGACAGCAGCGCCCAGTGCTCGCCGAGCGCCTGCACCCAGGCCTGCACCAGGCCGATGGCGAATCCGGCGGCGACCGAGCCGAAGATCGAGCCCAGCCCGCCGATGACCACGACCGCGAACACCACGATGATCAGGTCGGCGCCCATCAGCGGGTTCACCGCGCGGATCGGCGCGGCCAGCACCCCGGCCAGCCCGGCCAGGCCGATGCCGAAGCCGAACACCGGGGTCACCCACCGGCCGACGTCGATGCCGAGCGCGGTGCTCAGCTCCGGGCGCTCGGTCGCCGCGCGCACCACCATGCCGATCCGGGTGCGGGTGAGCAGCCACCACACCGCCCCGCACACGGCCAGGGCCACGACCAGCACGAACACGCGGTACGCGGGGAAGTCGAAGGCGCCCAGGTCGACCGTGCCTGACAGCAGCGCGGGGGCGTCGTACGGGCTGGACTGCACGCCGTAGCGGGACTTCACCGCGTCCTGCAGGATCAGCGTGAGGCCGAAGGTGAGCAGGAAGTTGTAGAGCGGGTCGAGCCGGGCCAGGCGCGCCACCAGCAGCCGCTCCACCGCGATGCCGAACAGCGCGAGCAGCAGCGGCATGAGCAGCAGCGCCCACCAGAAGTCGAGCCCGACCTCGGTGAGCAGGACGTACGCGCCGAACGCGCCGAGCATGTAGATCGCGCCGTGGGCGAAGTTGACGACCCGGAGCATGCCGAAGATGACCGCCAGGCCGAGGGCGAGCAGCGCCAGGAACGCGCCCCCCACCAGCCCGTTGAACGTGTGCTGCAGGAAATTCACCATGAGCGGTGCGGGCCTTCCGAGGTTAGGAAGGGCACCTTCTTATACACATAGCGTTAAGAAGGTGCCCTTCCTTTCAGGGGGTCAGGAGAGTTTGCAGTCGGGGCTGGGGGCGCGGAAGGCCTTCTCCGCCGGGATCGTGAGCAGGATCTTGACGTAGTCCCAGTCCTCGGTGACCTCGCTGGGCTGCTTGACCTGGGCGAGGTAGGCGTCGTGGACGACGCGGTGGTCCTCGGCCCGGATCTTGCCGTTGCGCAGGAAGACGTCGGAGACGGTCTTGCCCTCCAGCTGGGCGACCACGGCGTCGGAGCCGTCGGTGCCGGCGGACTGGACCGCCTCCAGGTACTGCAGGGCGGCGGAGTAGTTGGCGGCGTGCGCGAAGGTCGGGCGGGCGCCGGTGACCTTCTTGAAGCGGTCCGCGAACTCGCGGTTGACCAGGTCGTAGTTCCAGTACCAGGCGTCGGTGTAGGTGGTGCCGGCCAGCGCCGCCGGGGTCAGCGAGTGGATGTCGGTCAGGAACATCAGGCCGACGGCCAGGCCGACGCCCTTGTCCCGCAGCTTGAACTCGTTGTACTGCTTGACCAGCGCGACCAGCTCCGCACCGGCCTGCATCGTGCCGAGCACGTCCGGCTTCGGGGTCAGCGTCGGGGCCTTGAGCAGGTACGTCGAGAAGTCGCCGCTGGTGTTGGGGAACGGCGCGGCGTCGCGGCTGACGATGGTGCCGCCCGCGTCGGTGACCGCCGCCGAGAAGCTCTTCTCCATGTCCTGGCCGAACGCGTAGTCCGGGTACACGATGTACCAGTTCTTCTTACCCTGCTCGGTGGTGTTGCGGCCGGTGCCGTTGGCCAGCATGTACGTGTCGTACGCGTAGTGGAACGTGTACTTGTTGCACGCCTTGCCGGTCAGGTCGGTGGTCGCGGCGGAGATGTTGAAGTAGAGCTTCTTCTTCTCCTTGGCCACGTCGGCGACCTTGAGCGCGGCCGACGAGGTCGGCACGTCCAGGATCACGTCGACGGCCTTGCGGTCGTACAGCTCGGCGGCCTTGGCGTTGGCCACGTCGGGCTTGTTCTGGTGGTCGACGCTCTCCACGCCGAACTCCTTGACCACGGCCTTGTCGCCGTACTTGGTCTTGTAGTCCTCGATGGCCAGCTCCACGGCGCTGACCGAGTTCTTCCCGGACAGCTGCGAGTAGGCGCCGGACTGGTCGTTGAGCACGCCGAACACGACCTTGCCGTCGGACAGGCCGCCCGCGCCGGACGCGCCCTGCGGGCCGCCCCCGCCGCAGGCCGAGGCCAGCAGCGCGGTGGAGCACAACACAGCCGACAATGCTTTGGTACGCATGAAACTCTCCCTAGGGGATGGGGATGTGCGTTTCAGATGCCGAGGTAGGCCAGCAGGTCCTGCTCGCGCGCGGCGACCTCGGAGTTCTCCAGCGACTCCACGACGCGCCCCTCCGCCAGCAGGTGATGGCGGTCGGCCACGGTCGTGGCGAAGTGCAGGTTCTGCTCGACCAGCAGCACGGCGACCCCGTGCTGCTTGGCCTGGCGCAGGATGTCGCCGACCTGCGCGACCAGCAGCGGGCTCAGGCCCTCGGTGGGCTCGTCGCACAGCAGCAGCCGGGCGCCCATGCGCAGCACCCGGGCCAGCGCGAGCATCTGCTGCTCGCCGCCGGACAGGGTGGTCGACGGCGCGTTCCGGCGGGCGTGCAGGTGCGGGAACGCCTCGTACACCCGCTCCAGCGGCCACGGGTCGGGGCCGACCACGGGCGGCAGGGTCAGCGTCTCGGTCACGGTGAGCGTGGCGTAGCAGCCGCGGTCGTCGGGCACCCAGCCGAGCCCGGCGCGGGCCCGCCGGTGCGCGGGCTGCCCGGTCAGCGGGCGGCCGTCCAGCTCGACCAGCCCCTGCTGGCCGGTGTGCAGGCCCATCACGCAGCGCAGCAGCGTGGTCTTGCCGGCGCCGTTGCGCCCGCACAGGGTCACCACCTCGCCCGCGGCGATGTCCAGGCTGACCCCGCGCAGCACCCGCGCCTCGCCGTACCAGGCGGAAAGATCGTCAATGCGCAGCACGGCCGGCTCCCTCACCCAGGTAGGCGCTGATCACGCGCTCGTCCGCGCGCACCTCGTCGTAAGCGCCCTCGACCAGCACCCGGCCCGCCTGGAGCACGGTGACCCGGTCGGCCAGCGCGCCGACCACGGACATGTTGTGCTCCACCATGACCACGGTCCGGCCCTGCCGGACGGCGGCGATCAGGGCCACGGTGCGGTCGACGTCCTCCAGGCCCATGCCGGCCGTCGGCTCGTCGAGCAGCAGCACCTTCGGCTCCAGGGCCAGGGCCAGGGCGAGTTCGAGTGCGCGCTTGCGGCCGTACGCCAGCGCGTCCGCGGTGGTCTCCGCGAGATCAGCCAGGCCGACCATGTCCAGCAGCTCCATCGCCCGCGCGTCGTAGCGCCGCATCAGCTTCGCCGACCGCCAGAACTGCCAGGCCAGGGCCGATCCGCTCTGCAGCGCCAGGGCCACGTGCTCGCGGGCGGTGAGCTGTCCGAACAGGCTGGTGATCTGGAAGGACCGGGCCACCCCGCGCCGCGCGAACCCCTCCGGAGCCAGTCCGGTGACGTCGGCACCCGCCACCTCGATGCGGCCTGCGGTCACCGGCAGGAAGCCCGTGAGCAGGTTGAACAGTGTGGTCTTGCCCGCGCCGTTCGGCCCGACCAGGGCGTGCACACGGCCCTGCGCCACCGTCAGGTCGACCCCGTCGACCGCCCGGAACCCGCGGAAGTCCTTGGTCAGGCCGCGGGCACGCAAAGCCGGCGGATCTGCGGTCATCTGCTGCTCCTTGTGGTGGTTCGTGGCACGTGATCCGGCTCACTGCGAATGCCGGGAAACGTATGACTCACCAAGGCGGAACAGCCATGTAACGCGGACACACAATCGACACGTCGATGATGTGCGATTCCCGGGGTTCCGGGCACGGCTCATGCCACCATCGGAAGGAAGCGGACAAACCGGTCCGATCATCCGAATGCGGGAGGGCATCGATGGCCAACGCACCCGGCGTCCCGACCTGGGTCGACCTGAGCACCACCGATCTGAAGAGCGCCACCGAGTTCTATACAGACCTGTTCGGCTGGGACCCCGAGGTCAGCCCGGAGCCCGAGGCGGGCGGCTACACGACCTTCCGCATCGACGGCCGCCAGGTCGCCGGGGCAGGCCCCATCCAGGGCGACAGCCAGCCACCGATGTGGACGACCTACGTGGAGACCACCGACGCGGCGGCGACCGCCGCCAAGGTCGTCGCGGCCGGCGGGAACGTGCTGCTGGAGCCGTTCGACGTGCTCGGCTACGGCCGGATGGCGGTCTTCCTGGACCAGGCCGGGGCGATGTTCGCGGTATGGCAGCCCGGCACCCACGGCGGCGGCGAGATCTTCGGCCGCCCCGGCACCCTGGCCTGGAACGAGCTGACCACCCGCGACCCCGAGGGCTCCAAGATCTTCTACGGCTCGGTGTTCGGCTGGAAGCCGCAGGACATGCCGTTCGGCCCGGTCGTCTACACCGAGTTCCAGCTCGACGGGGCACGGGTGGCGGGCCTGATGCCGATGGAGGGCGACGTGTGGCCGGAGGACCTCCCGCCGCACTGGATGGTGTACTTCCACGTCGACGACTGCGACGAGGCGGCCCGCCGCGCGCAGGAGCTGGGCGGCACCGTCTCCGTCCCGCCCACCGACATCCCGCCCGGCCGCTTCGCCGTCCTGTCCGACCCGCAGGGCGCCTTCTTCAGCATCATCAAGGTCACCCCCGACCGCCTCTGAAAGGAAGGGCACCTTCTTATCGTTTTCCGTAGAAGAAGGTGCCCTTCTTAACGCAGCCCTCTCAGCGGGTGGCGTTCTGCTCGGTGGTGGCGTCGCTGACGATGTCGTCGATCAGGCGGGCCAGGCGCAGGTCCAGCTCGGTGAGACCGCCCGCCGCGTGCGTGCAGCAGGTGAAGGTGAGCGTGCGGTAGCGGATGTCCATGTCCGGATGGTGGTCCATGCTCTCCGCCGCCTCCCCGACCCGGGCCACCACCGCCAGCGCGGCGGGGAAGCTGGGCAGCTTCACGGTGCGGGAGATGCCGTGCACGTCACCGGTCCAGCCGCTCAGGGCGGTCAGACCGCGCTCCAGCTCACCGGGGTTAAGGACTTCGACCATAGGGACATGATGCCCAAGGTGCGTGCCAGTATCCCCCGAATTTCCCATAAACACGAAAGATCGCCGTCCGCGATGCGGAACGGCGATCTTTCAGCGGTACGGCTCAGGCCGCCTCGATCTTCTCGATGATCTCGTCGGAGATGTCGAAGTTCGCGAACACGTCCTGCACGTCGTCGCAGTCGTCGAGCACGTCGATCAGCTTGAGCACCTTGCGCGCGGCCTCCTCGTCCAGCGCCACCTGCACGCTGGGCACGAAGGTCGACTCGGCCGACTCGTACTCGATGCCCGCGCCCTGCAGCGCCGAGCGGACCGCGATCAGGTCGGACGCCTCGCTGATCACCTCGAACGACTCGCCCAGGTCGTTGCACTCCTCGGCGCCCGCGTCGAGCACCGCGCCGAGCACGTCGTCCTCGCTCAGGCCGTTCTTCGGCACGATGACCTGGCCCTTGCGGGAGAACATGTACGACACCGAGCCCGCGTCGGCCAGCGTGCCGCCGTTACGGGTCAGGGCGGTGCGCACCTCGGTCGCCGCGCGGTTGCGGTTGTCGGTGAGGCACTCGATCAGGATCGCCACGCCGTTCGGGCCGTAGCCCTCGTACATGATCGTCTGCCAGTCGGCGCCGCCGGCCTCCAGGCCGGAGCCGCGCTTGACCGCCCGGTCGATGTTGTCGTTGGGGACCGAGCTCTTCTTGGCCTTCTGGATCGCGTCGAAGAGGGTCGGGTTGCCCATCGGGTCCCCGCCGCCGGTGCGCGCCGCCACCTCGATGTTCTTGATGAGGCGGGCGAACAGCTTGCCCCGCTTGGCGTCGATCGCCGCCTTCTTGTGCTTGGTCGTCGCCCACTTTGAGTGGCCGGACATCAGAATCCTCCGTCAGCGCGCGTGGTGAAGCTTTCCCCACCCGGCTCAGGAGGCCTGGTCACGCACCATGTCGACGAACAGCCGGTGCACCCGCAGATCCCCGGTGAGCTCCGGGTGGAACGAGGTGGCCAGCAGGTTGCCCTGCCGGACCGCGACCATCCTACCGGTGGCCGGGCCTGCGGCGACCCGGCCCAGCACCTCGACATTCGCGGTGACCGACTCGACCCACGGCGCGCGGATGAAGATCGCGTGCACCGGCTCGCCCTCCACGCCCGCGATGTCCACCGGCGCCTCGAAGGAGTCGACCTGGCGGCCGAACGCGTTGCGGCGCACCGTCATCGCGATGCCGCCGAACGTCTTCTGATCCGGCCGCCCGTCGAGCACCTCGTCGGCCAGCATGATCATGCCGGCGCACGAGCCGTACGCCGGCATGCCCTGGGCCAGGCGCTCGCGCACGGGCTCGTACACCTCGAACGCGAGCGCCAGCTTGCTCATGGTGGTGGATTCGCCGCCCGGGATGACCAGGGCGTCGATCTCGGCGACCTCCTCGGGACGGCGCACCGGGCGCCCGATCACGTCGCACTCGGCCAGCGCGGCCAGGTGCTCGCGTACGTCGCCCTGCAGCGCCAGCACGCCGATGACGAGGTCAGGCACGGGTCCTCCCAAGAAGATCATCCACTCTGTGCCGAGTCTATGCCGCGACCGGCGCGCTCCCGCTCACGGCGTACGCCGATGTGGCGGACACCGCCCCGGCGGCCGGGAGTGGCGCGGACCCGGCGGCGACGGTGACGGCGGCACGGGCGGCGGTCAGCGCCTGGTCGAGGTCGGCCCACAGGTCCTCGGGGTCCTCCAGGCCGACGGACATGCGCAGCAGGTTCGGGGTGATGCCGCCGGTCTCCTTGCCTTCCGCGTCCACCAGCCGGTGGGTGAGCAGCGCCGGGTGCTCGATCAGCGTGTCCACCGAGCCCAGGCTGACCGCGGGGGTGATCAGGCGCAGCGCGGCGACCACCGCGGCGGCGTCCCCGGCCGTCTCGAATGCGATCATCGCGCCGGGCCCGCGCATCTGGCGGCCGATCAGCCCGCGCGGGTCGCTACCGGGCAGGCCGGGGTAGTGCACCTTGGAGATCCCCCGGTGCACGGCCAGGCGCACGGCCAGCGTCGCCGCGGTGGCCTGCGCGGCGCGGACCCGCAGCGGCAGCGTGGCCAGGCCGCGGTGCAGCAGGTAGCCGCCGAGCGGGTGCAGCACGGCGCCGGTCAGGATGCGCACCTGGCGCAGCGCCCCGGCCCGGTGCTCGGCGCAGGCGACCACGCCGCCGAGCACGTCGCCGTGCCCGCCGAGGTACTTGGTGCCCGAGTGCACGACGTAGGCGGCGCCGAGGCGGGCCGGGTTCTGCAGCACTGGGGTGGCGAAGGTGTTGTCGACCATGAGCGGCACGTCGCCGGCCTGGATGGCCACGGTGGCGATGTCGACCAGGCTGAGCGTCGGGTTGCCCGGCGTCTCGACCACGACCAGGCCGGTGTCGGGGCGGATCGCGCCGCCGACCTCGTCCTGGTCGACCCAGGTCACGGACAGGCCGAGCAGCCCGATCGAGAGCAGGTGGTCGGTGCCGCCGTAGAGCGGGCGCACCGCGACCACGTGCTTCTTGCCGGTCAGCACGCACGCCGCCTGCAGCACGGCGGTGATCGCGGCCATGCCGGATGCGAACGAGACCGCGGCCTCGGTGCCTTCCAGCTGCGCGAGGGCCTGCTCGAAGCGGGCCGTGGTCGGGTTGTGGAGCCGCTGGTACACCGGGGTCGCGGCGCTGGCCGCGCCGTCGGCGAACGCGCCCAGGGCCGCGCCCGCGGCGACCTGGTCGTGCATCGGGTACGTGGTGGAGAAGTCCAGCGGGAGTGCGTGCACCCCGAGCTCGGCGAGGTCCTCGCGGCCCGCGTGCACGGCACGGGTGTCGACGGCGTAGGTCATGCGCGGATCTTCGTGCCTTCTCCGGCCCGACTGAACCGCTTCCGAATAGTCTTCGGCACATGACCGGAAATCCCGTGCTTGATGCGATCGACGCGGCGATCCTGCGCGAGTTGCAGAACGATGCGCGGATCTCGAACAAGGACCTGGCGGCGCGGGTGAACGTCGCGGCGTCGACCTGCCTGGAGCGGGTGCGGGCGCTGCAGCGGCGCGGAGTGCTGGCCGGGTTCCACGCCGAGGCCGACCCGGCGGCGCTGGGGCGGCCGCTGCAGGCGTACATAGCCGTGCGGGTGCGGCCGCACAACCGGGACGTGGTGGAGCCGTTCATCCGGTTCGTGCTGGACCTGCCCGAGACGCTGGCGCTGAGTCACATCGCGGGCCCCGACGACTTCCTCGTGCACGTCGCGGTGCGCGACGCCGCCCACCTGCAGCGCCTGCTGCTGGACGGGTTCACCTCCCGCCGCGAGGTGGCCCACCTGGAGACCCAGCTGATCTTCCAGCACCATCGAAAATGGGACATATCGCCGATCTGACCGGAGGCCGCCGTCCGGCACGGATCAGCGGTTTCGCTGCGTAGCCATTCGCCGCCGGCACCGGTTACCCAAGGCATACGACCAGCGGATGCGAGATCCGCAACGCAAGCGACGGGGGTCTGGTTTGACCGCGGTGGCCTGGATTGCCGATCACCGGCCGGTGACGCTGTGCGCGTCGCCGTGCGCGGCGGATTCGCGGCAGCGCTCCGCAGGAGGACGACATCCGAAGACGGTCCCGGGCGCAGCCGCCCGGCGACCGGTGCACAACGGACGGTGACACCGCGCGGCTGAGCGAGCCGCCCGAGGGCCCACCGCCCGCGCCGCCCGCGAGGGCGGTCCACTCAGGTCTGGTGCGGACCTGCCACTGACGAGAGGCAGCCGCACCATGTCCATTTTGCGCAGCCCACCGAAGGCCGGCCGGCGCACACCGCCCGGTCGCGGCCGATGCTCCGTCCGACCGTCCGCATGGGACCGCTGCGCGCGCTGAACGCCCGCGTGTCGCTCCCCCGGAACTGTTGTTACGACGCGGTACGGCAAAAATGGGGCGAATCTTCGCAAACAGGCAGAAATATCCCATGAAGTAACGAAATTTCGACGAACCTTGTACCCAGGAACGTCACCCCGGTGGGCCGGCCGAACTGCCGACCTCGCCACTGACCCTTGAACCGCGACCGGCACACCCTGCCGCGTCGTGTCCGTTTTATCCCGATGAGGTATCAAATGCGACGACCCTCTCCGGCAACCGGGGCGGCACCGGCCCGCCGATTACCCCGCCGTGCGACGGCCGCGGCCGGCCCGGTCCGCCCCGTTCGCCGCGACACCCGGAGCACCCGCCGGAAAGACGCACCGTTCAGCCCCGCCATCAGCCACGACGCCGGCACGGCGTCCGACTCCGCGTTCGATCTATGGAGAACTCAATGCTCACCCGCCCTGAAGACGTCGACGGCCACGCGAGCACCGTGGTCAGCCCGCCGTACCCGCCGGCCGGCGACGGCGCCCTGCTCACCTGGCGCGAAAGCCTGACCGCGCCGCCCATCGTGCGGTCGCGCGAGCGACGGGCCGGCCGGGACGACGCCGCGGCCGGCGGCCAGCCCCGGCGCCAGACCGTCAGCCTGATCATCCCGACCCTCAACGAGGCGGAGAACATCCCCTGGGTGCTCGAGCGCATCCCCTCGATCGTGGACGAGGTGATCATCGTCGACGGGCACTCCTCGGACGACACCGTCAAGGTCGCCCGAGCCGTCCGCCCGGACGTCGTCGTGGTGAACCAGCGCTTCCGTGGCAAGGGCGACGCCGTGCGCGTCGCGCTCGCCGCCGCGACGTCCGATCTCATCGTGATGATCGACGCGGACGGCAGCATGGAGCCGTCCGAGATCTACCGTTTCGTGACCCCGCTGATGAACGGCTACGACCTCGTGAAGGGGTCGCGGTACCTGGCCGGCGGCGGATCGGAGGACCTCACCCTCCTGCGGCGGCTGGGCAACTCGGTGCTCGTCTGGATGACGAACATGATGTTCCTCGTCCGCTTCACCGACCTGTGCTACGGCTTCTGCTCGTTCCGCCGGGACTGCGTGCCGGCGCTGGCCCTCACCGCGCACGGCTTCGAGATCGAGACGGAGCTCATCGTGCGCGCGCTGAAGGCCGACCTGCGCATCGCCGAGGTGCCCAGCACCGAGCTGCAGCGGCGGCGCGGCACCTCCAACCTGCGCACGTTCCGCGACGGGCAGCGGGTGCTCCGCACGCTGCTGCGTGAGCGCATCATCCGCAAGCCGCGGCCCGTCGTGGACCCGATCGACCAGCGCGTGCTGCAGGAGTGGCGGACGGTGGCCGGCGACGTGTGCCTCGCACAGGCGTCGGGCCACCCGCTGGAGGAGAGGAGCCTCCTGTGATCGCGTACCAGCGGAAATCTCCCGCGGCGGGCGGCCGGATCGCCCTGGCCGTGCTGCTCGGCCTGCTGCTCGGCCTCACCCCGGCGCCGGACCGGCTGACCCCGGCGGCGAGCGCCGCCGCCGGTGACGTCGGCTACGCCGGGCCGTCGACCTCGGGTGACGGTTCGGCGGCGACCGGCGAGAAGCCGGAGAGCAAGCTGTGGTGGCACGACGGCCGCTGGTGGGCGGTGCTGTTCCACTCGGCCAGCCAGACGCACCGCATCTTCTGGCTGGACCGGCCCGCGCAGACCTGGGCCGACACCGGCACGGTCGTCGACAACAGGGCCAAGACCCGCGCCGACGTGCTGTGGGACGGCGCCCACCTCTACGTGGCCTCGCACGTGCGGGCCTCCTCGTCCACCGCTGCCGCCTCAGGAAACCCGGCGCGGCTCTACCGCTACAGCTACGAGCCCGCCACGCAGGCCTACACCCGGGACGCCGGGTTCCCGGTCCAGATCAACAACTACTCGACCGAGACGCTGACCATCGACAAGGACTCCACCGGGGTGCTGTGGGCGACCTGGACGCAGGGCGCGAAGGTCTACGTGAACTCCACGCTCGGCGCCGACACGACCTGGGGCACGCCGTTCGTGCTCCCGGTCACCGGAGCCACCGGGCTGGACGCCGACGACATCTCGGTGGTCGTCTCGTTCGGCGGCGGCCGAACCGGCGTGATGTGGAGCAACCAGCCCACGTCGGCGGTCTTCTTCGCGGTGCACGCCGACGGCGCGGCACCGTCCAGCTGGGACGTCGGCCGCAGGGCGATCCAGGGGCCGAAGTCCGCCGACGACCACATCAACATCAAGACGCTGCTGGCCGACCCGTCCGGGCAGGTCATCGCGGTGGTGAAGACCAGCCACGACGAGGGCGGGTCACAGTCCGCGCCGCAGATCATGCTGCTGTCCCGCGATCCCGCCACCGGCGACTGGTCGGCCCACCCGGTGGGGCGTGTCAAGGACTGCCACACCCGGCCGATCGTCATGATCGACTCGGAGAACCGGATGGTGTACGTGTTCGCCACCGCCCCGGACAGCGGCTGCCCGTTCTCCGGCGCCGACGGGACGATCTTCATGAAGAGCTCCCCGCTGGACGACATCTCGTTCCCGGCCGGGCGCGGCACGCCGGTCATGCGGGACGCGCTGTCGCCCCACCTCAACAACGTGACCTCGACCAAGCAGACCGTCGACAGCACGACCGGCCTCGTCGTGCTGGCCTCCAACGACTCGACGCAGCGCTACTGGCACGCCGACATCCCGCTGGTGGCGCCGTGACCGCCCCGGCCGTGCCGCACTCGCGCCGCGGGCGGATCGGCGCCCAGGGCCGCGCCTACACGGTGACCAGCCCGGTGCCCGCCGGGGTCTGGGAGGAGGTGCTCGCCTCCGCCCCGCAGGTGCTGGCGAGCCAGACCCCGGAATGGCTGCGGTGCGTCTGCGCCGTCGGCGGGTTCGAGGACGCGTCCCGCCTCTACGAGACCGCCGACGGCAGGCGCCTGGTGCTCCCGCTCGCCCGGCGCGCCGTGCTCGGCCGGATGATCCTGAGCGAGGCCTCGATGCCCTTCGGCTGGGGACCGGCGGGGCTGCTCGGCGAATCGGGAGTGGTGCTTCCCGACGACGTCCGCATGGTCTTCGGCGACCTCGCCGCCCACCGCGCGCTGCGGGTCTGGCTCCGCCCGGAGCCCGCCGCCGCGGCTACGTGGGAGGAGGGCAGGCCACCCTGGACGGTGCGCCGGCCCGCGATGGCGCAGAGCCTCTCCCTCGCGGGCGGCTTCGACGAGGTGTGGCGCACCCGCTTCCGCCGCGACACCCGCAACCGGATCAACCGGGCCGAGCGGGCCGAGGTCGTCGTCGAACGCGACGACACCGGCCGGCTCGTGCCGGTCTTCCAGCGGCTCTACGCCATGTCCGTCGAGCGGTGGGCTCGCCACGAGGGCCAGCCCGTGGCGCTGGCCCAGTGGCGGGCCGCGCTGCGCGAGCCCGCGGGCAAGCTGCGGACGGTCGCGGAGCGGCTCGGTGCGCGATGCCGGGTGTACGCCGGGTTCGTCGACGGCCGTCCGGCCGCCGCGATCGTCGTGCTGTTCACGGCGACGACGGCGACGTACTGGCGCGGCGCCATGAACGAGGAGCTGGCGGGCCGGACCTACGCCAACTACCTGCTGCACCGTGCCGCCATCCGGGACGCGGCCGAGGCCGGCTGCGCGGCGTACCACATGGGGGACTCGCGGCCCGGGTCGCCGCTGGCGCTGTTCAAGAGCCGCTTCGGCGCGGTGGAGCAGCACTACGCGAGCTACTGGCTCGAGCGGCTCCCGGTCGCCTCGCTCACCGAGCGCGCGCGCCGCCGTGCCGGTGCCGCCCTCCAGCAGCTGCGCGGGCGGAGGTAGGGGTGGGCCGACCACACCGAGTCGCGGGCAGGCACGCCGCACACCGCCCCAGGCATGCCATGGACGGGCCCGGAGCCCACGGCCGGGTCCGGCCCCGCGAGTACGCCGCGATCCGGCCCGGCCGGCACCGCACCGCCCGGACCGGCCCGTCCGGGCGGCGCGGGCCCCGGACCGTGGCGGCCACCGCGGTGCTGCTCCTGCTGCCCGGCCTGCTCCTGTTCGCCTGGCCGAACTGGTCCTGGCCGCGCCCCGCCGAATGGACCGCCGCCGGTGGCGGCGCCCACGACCGGGCCACTCCCCCGCGGCACCGGCCCGACCCCGGCACGCTGGCGGTGGGCGTCACGCACGCCCAGTACTCGATCGACGGCTGGAGTAACGCCGAGGCCCGCGCGTCGGCGAAGGCGGTCCTCACCGCGACGGCGACGTACCAGAACCAGCACATCATGGGCTGGGGTGCGCTCAACCCGCAGCCCAGGCCGGGGGTGTACGACTGGTCGTCGCTCGACAAGCGGATGGCGCTGATCCGGTCCACCGGCGGCACCCCGGTCATCACCCTGTGCTGCGCGCCGGACTGGATGAAGGGCGGGCAGGCGGGCGAGACGGACTGGAAACGGCTCGAAGCGGCCCCCGACCGGCGGCACTACCGCGACTTCGCCGAACTCGCCGCGGCGGTCGCCCGCCGGTATCCCGACGTCACCCACTACCAGGTGTGGAACGAACTCAAGGGTTTCTGGGACGAGAAGAGCAACCGGTGGGACGCGGCCGCCTACACCGACCTCTACAACGCGGTGTACGACGCGTTGAAGGCGGTCGACCCGGCGATCGCCGTCGGCGGGCCGTACGTCGTCCTCGACACCTGGTCCGGCGGCCGGGCCGGCGGCCACGCGTCCTGCCTGGCCGGCGACTGGGGGGTCGTCGACCAGCGCGGGCTGGACGTCCTCGACTACTGGCTGCGGCACAAGCGCGGGGCGGACTTCGTCGCGCTCGACGCGGGGCTGGGCACCCGCGACCAGGGGCTCGCCCCGGCCGCGCGCGCCGCCCGCGCCAGCGCGCTGTTCGGCGCCGTGACCAGCTGGGTGCGCCGGCGCACGTCGCTGCCGGTGTGGTGGAGCGAGTTCCACGTGGGACGGGCCGACGCGGCCGCGGAGCCGCAGCTCGTCTCCCGGGCCCTGGCCGCGCTGCTGCACATGGCCGGTGCGGGCGCGTCGGTGGCGCTGGTGTGGCAGCCGCAGCGCTCCCCGAGCACGCCGGGCCCGCTCCCCCCGGCCCTGTGGACCGCGACCGACGGCCCCGGCGGGGGCCGCCCGCTCGCGTACGCGCAGGCGCTGGCGCTGCTGCGGCGGATCCTCGCCGATCCCGCCGGGGACGGCCCGGTCAGCTGGCCGCTGCCGGACGTGGGCGTCCTGCACGGCCGCACGGACCTGCTGCTGGTGAACACCGGCGGGGAACGGGCCGCCGTCGACGTACGGGGTCAGCGCGTGCAGCTCGGGCCGTACGAGATCCGGCACGTGCCGCTGCCGGCCGGGGCTCCCGCGGCGCCGAGCGGCTCCCCCACCACCCTGCCCGACCAGTGCCGCAGCCCGCTGCCCGCGCCCACGCGCTCGGCGGGCCCGGCTTCGACGACGTGAGGAGCGACCACATGCCCATGCCCGCGGGAGCCCTGTCGGCCCCCAGCCGGCACCCCGCGCTGCGCCGACCCGACAGCCTGGCCCGCAGAGTGCTGGCCGATCTCGACGCGGCGGCGGTGCGCTGGTGCGTCCTGCGCGGCGGCGCGGGCGACCGGGACGACCTGGACGTCCTCGTCGCGGCCGCGGACCTGCCGCGCGCCCTGGCCGTCCTGAAGGCGTGCGGGCTGCTCCGCCTCCCGGCGTACGGGCGGGGCACGCACGTGTTCTTCCTGGGACTCGACGCGGCCACGAGCAGCTGGGTGCAGTTCGACCTGGTCACCGAACTCGCCTACGGTCGGCACGCCGAGCTGCCGACCGGCGCGGAGGACGGGTGCCTGGCCCGGCGGGTGCGGCGCGACGGCGTCTGGCTGCTGCGGCCCGAGGACGAGTTCTGGGCGCTGCTGCTGCACTGCCTGCTCGACAAGCGCGCCTTCGCGAGCCGCCACCTGCACCGCCTCGACCGGCTGCACGGCCGGACGTCGCTGCACAGCCCGCTGGCGGCGGCGGTGCCCGCGGCGGTCGGCTCCGCGCTGCTGCTGCGGCAGGCCCGGGCGAGGAAGTGGGCCGCGCTGGAGTCGCAGGGCGGCGCGCTGCGACGGGCGTGGCGCCGGACCCGGCCGCTCACCACGGTCCGCAGGTCGGCCGGGTCCGCCGCGCTGCGGCTGGTGGAACGGCCGTTGCAGGCCTGGAGCCGGCGCGGGGCCAGCGTGGCGCTCCTCGGGCCCGACGGGGCAGGCAAGTCGACCCTGGCGAAGGGGATCGAGTCTGCCTTCTTCTTCCCGGTGCGCCGCGTCTACATGGGACTGTGGAAGGCCGACGACGCACCCGCCGGGGCCGTCGCGCGGACCCTGCGCATCATGCTGCGGCCGCTGGTGGCGTGGGGCCGCTACCTCACCGGGCTGGGCCACCGGCTGCTCGGGCGCACGGCGGTCTTCGACCGGTACGTGTACGACGCGCTGCTGCCGCCGCGCGGTTCGCTCCGCTGGCTCAAGCGGCCGTACTTCCAGCTGATCAGCCGGTCGTGCCCGCGGCCGCACCTGGTCCTGCTGCTGGACGTGCCGGGCCGGGTGATGCACGTGCGGTCCGGCGAGTACGACCCGGCGCACCTGGAGACCGAGCGGGCGCACTACCGGCGCCTGCGGCAGCGCATCCCCGACCTGGAGCACGTGGACGCCGACCGGCCGCCGGACGTCGTGCTCGCCGACGCGCTGTCCCGGATCTGGCGGCACTACGTGGAGAGGGCGGGCCGATGACCGTCTTGTGGCGCGCCGCGCGGCTGCGGCTGCACGAGCAGCGCACCCGCTGGCTGCACCGGGCCGAGCGGACCTGGGCCGGTGCGGTGGCCGCGCAGCTCGTGGGCGCCTGCGTGGCCGGCCGCGGCCGGGCCTGGCACACCGAGGCGGTCGCGTTCACGGCGACCTCGGTGGCCGTGGTGATGGTCGCCAGCCCGGGCTCGCCGCGCCGGTTCGTGGTGAAGATCCCCTGGACCGCCGAGGGCGTCCGGCGGCTGCGCCGCCAGGCCCGGGTGCTCACGGACCTGCACCGCGATCCCCGGCTGCACCGCCTGCGGCCGCTCATCCCGCGCTGTGCCGGGCAGGGCGAGTTCGACGGCCGGTACTACTGCGTGGAGGAGGCGCTGCCGGGGGTGCCGGCCGGCGGGATCGCGCTGCGCTCGGCGCGGCACGCGACGCTGCTCGAGTCGGCGGTCTGCCTCATCAGCGACCTGCATGCCCGGACCAGCGAGGTGACGCGGCTCGACGACGCCACGGTCGGGGCGTGGGTGGACCTGCCGCTGCGGCGGCTCGACGCCTACGCGGCGACCCGGCCCCGCGGCGACCGGCTCCGGCAGGGCATACGACGCCTCCAGGACGAGATCGTGGGGACGCTGTCCGGCCGTTCCGTGCGCACGTCGCTCATCCACGGCGACTTCTGGCCCGGCAACCTGCTCGTGGGCAGCGGGGCGGACGTCACCGGCGTCGTGGACTGGGACCACGCCGCGGCCCGGCAGCTGCCCCTGCACGACCTGCTGCACCTGCACGTGCTCGCCCACCGGCTGGCGCACGGGGCGGAACTCGGCGACGTGGTGCTCCGCGCGCTGCACCACGGCCTCAGCGACGCGCTCGACGTCCCGGCCCAGCGGGTCGGCACCTGGCTGGACGGCATCCCGCAGCGGCCCGCCGTCCTCCTCTACTGGCTACGCCACATCCGCCTGTTCATCGACTCGGAGGGTCACCATGACAACCCGCGCTGGCTTCGCGGCAACGTCGAACGCGTCCTCGTCAGTGTCTGACGCCGCGCTCGCGTACGGCGGCGGCGTCCTGGCCGAGCACGAGCCCGCGCCCACCACGACCGTCGTCATCTGCGTCTACACCGAGCAGCGGTGGCCGCAGATCGTGCGCGCCGTCGACTCGGTGCTGGTCCAGGACGTCCCGGCCGACCAGATCGTGGTGGTCGTGGACCACAACGCGCCGCTGCTGGAGCGGGCGCGGGCGGCCTTCCCCGGGGTGACCGTGGTGCCGAGCGCCGGACCGGCCGGGCTGTCCGGCGCGCGCAACACCGGGGTGGCGTGCGCGCGGGGGGACGTCGTCGCTTTCCTCGACGACGACGCCGCGGCGGAGCCGGACTGGCTGGCCCGGATGCTGCGGCACTACCGCGAACCCGCCGTGGTCGCGGTGGGCGGCCGGGCCGAGCCGGTGTGGGACGGGGCGCGGCCGCGCTGGCTGCCGCCCGAGTTCGACTGGGTGATCGGGTGCAGCTACACCGGCCAGCCGGCGCAGGTCGCGCCGGTCCGCAATGTCATCGGCTGCAACATGTCGTTCCGGCGGGCCGTCCTGTCCGGCGGCGACGGGTTCGACCCGGCGCTCGGCCGGGTCGGCCGGGTCCCCGTCGGGTGCGAGGAGACGGAGCTGTGCATCCGGATCCGGCAGCGGCACCCCGACAGCGTGATCCTCTACGACCCCGGCGCGCTGGTGCACCACCGGGTCACCGCGGACCGTGCGACGTGGAGCTACTTCCGCCGCCGCTGCTTCGCCGAGGGCCGGTCGAAGGCCGTCGTCGCCCGGCTGGTCGGCAGCGGGGCGGGGCTCGCGGCGGAGCGGGCGTACACCCGCCAGACCCTGCCGCGCGGGGTCCGCCGCGGGATGCGGGAGGCCCGCGACGGCGGGCTGCTGCGGGCGGGCGCGATCGTCGCCGGGCTGCTGGTCACCGCGTGGGGCTACGCGACGGGGCGGGCACTTCGCGCCAGCCGGGCCGGCGCCGCGCCGCCGGAGCTGAGCAGCACCGCGCCGGCGGCGCCCGGTCTCGGCGCGGCACAGCCGGTGCGGGTGCTGGCGGTCGAGCTGTGCGACGGCGTGCCGGAGCTGCCCGACGGCCGTGGTCCGGGGGGCGGGAGGTACGCCGCCGCGCGGGTGCTGGTGCGGCTGCACGGCGAGCCGCTGGGCCTGCTCGACCTGGAGCTGCCGCCGGGCGGGCTGGCCGCGCGGCTGCACGAGGAGGCGATCAGGCAGCGGCTCGGGGACGCGATCGACGAGCACCTGCGGGCGGACGGCCTGCCGCCGCTCGATGTGCTCACCCCCGGCCTGGCCGCCCTCCGCGGGATCGGCGCGGCCTGCCCGGCCCGCCGGGCGCCGAACGGCCCGGAACCGTTCGTCAGCGTGGTCATGCCCACCTGCGGGCGCACCCCGCACCTGGCACGTTCGCTCGGCTCGCTCTCCGGCCTGGACTACTCGAACTACGAGATCGTCGTCGTGGACAACGCCCCGCACGTGGCGGGGACGGCGCGGCTCGTCCGGGAGCACGCCGCGCGCGACGCCCGGGTGCGCTACGCCGCCGAGCCGCGCGCGGGCGTCACCCACGCGCGCAACCGCGGCCTGGCCGAGGCCCGGGGCGAGATCGTCGCGTACGTCGACGACGACGTGACCGTGGACCCGGGGTGGCTGCGCGCGCTGGCCGGCGGCTTCGCCGACGCGGGGGTCGCCGCGGTGACCGGAGACGTGCTGGCGAGCGAGCTGGAGACCCCGGCCCAGGTGTGGATCGAACAGTATGGCGGGTTCGGCAAGGGCTGCCGCCGCCGCAGGTTCGACCGGGCCGGCGTCGAGACGGCCGGGGCCGGCCGGGTGGCCGCCGCGCCCGGCTCGCTCTACCCGTACCTGCCGGGTTCCTACGGCTCCGGCGCGAACATGGCCTTCCGCACCGAGGTCCTGCGCGGGCTCGGCGGGTTCGACCCGCGGCTCGGCTCGCGCGGCCCGGTCCGTACGGGCGAGGACATCGACGTGCTCCTGCGCACCGTGCTGAGCGGGCACACGCTGGCGTACGAGCCCGCCGCGCTCGTCTGGCACGCGCACCGGCGCGAGCTGCGCGACCTGCGCCGGTCGCTGTTCCACTACGGCATCGGCCTGAGCGCCGTCATGGTCAAATGCCTGGCCCGGGACGCCGCCGGGCGGCGCGACCTGCTGCGGCGGCTGCCGCGCGGGATCGCGTACGCGCTGCTGCCGCGATCGGGCAAGAACGGCCACAAGCGCGGCGGTTATCCCGCCTCGCTGACCCTGCTCGAACTGGCCGGGATGGCGCTGGGCCCGGTGTACTACGCCGCGTCGGCCCGGTCGGCCAGGCGGGAGGGCCGATGAGCGCCGGGCGGATCCGGACGGCCGTGCCCGTCCTCTGCTACCACAGCGTCAGCGACGACGCCCACGACGGCGAGCTGCGCTGGTCGGTGTCCCCGAGCGACTTCGACGAGCAGATGGCGCTGCTCCGGGAGCGCGGGCGCACCCCGCTGACGGTGAGCGGGTACACCACGATGCTGCGTGCGGCCCTGCCGCTGCCGCCGCGCCCGGTGCTGGTCACCTTCGACGACGGGTACGCCGACCTGGCGACCGCCGCCCTGCCGGTGCTGCGCCGCTACGCCATCCCGGCGACGGCGTACGTGGTCACCGCGCGGGTGGGCGCCGCCCGGACGCGGGGCTCCGGCCCGGTCGTCAGCTGGGACCAGCTCGCCGAGCTGCACGCGAACGGGATGGAGATCGGGTCGCACAGCCACACCCACCGGGCGCTCGACTGCCTGCGCCGCAGTGAGCTGCGCCGGGAGGTGTCGCTCAGCAAGCTGGCGCTGGAGGACGGGTTGCAGGAGCAGGTGTCGTCGTTCGCGTACCCGTACGGCTACCACAGCCCGGCCGTGCGCCGGGAGGTGCGCGCGGCGGGCTACAGCTCGGCGTGCGGGGTCAAGAACGCGCTGAGCCACGAGGCGGACGACCTCTACGCCGTCGCCCGGGTGCTCATCGAGCGCGACCTGGGCGCGGCGGGGCTCGACACGCTGCTCGACGGGCGCGGCTGGCCGCCCGCGTGGCGCCGCGAGCGCCTGCGCACCCGGGTCTGGCGCGCGTACCGGCAGGCCCGGCACTTCGCGGACACGGCCCGCACCGCCCCGCAGGCCGACGCCCGGAGGGTGCCTTGAGCGTGCGCCCCACGGAGACCGCGGGCGCGCCCGGCGGCGTACCCGCCCTTCGCACCGCCGCGCCGGGCGCCCCGCTCGTCACGCGGCTGCGCCGGCATCTGCTCGAGCCGCTCAACGGCAGCGTGTACGCGCTCACCCTCAACACCGTGGTCAGCTCGGTGCTGGGCATCGCCTACTGGGCGCTCGCGGCGCGGCTGTACTCGCCGCGCGAGGTGGGCGTGGGGACGGCGATGGTCTCGACGATGATGTTCCTCAGCAACCTGTCCCAGCTGAACCTCAACGGCGCGCTGGCCCGCTTCCTGCCCGCCGCGGGCCCGCACCGCGGCCGGCTGGTGGGGTACGCCTACGGCCTGAGCTACCTGGCGGCGCTCCTGGTCAGCGGCGGCTTCCTGCTCATCGCCCCGCTGGTGTCGGACGAACTCGGGTTCCTGGCCCGCACGCCGCTGCTCGCCGCCGCGTTCGTCCTGGCCGTCGCGGCGTGGGGGGTCTTCACGCTGCAGGACAGCGTGCTCACCGCCCTGCGCGGGACCATCTGGGTGCCGGTGGAGAACACCGCCTACGGCATCGCCAAGATCCTGTTGCTGGTGCTGCTGGCCGGGTCGCTGCCGGGCCTGGGGATCTTCGTGTCGTGGAACGTGGCGGTCGTCGTCGCGCTCGTGCCCGTCAACATCCTGGTCTTCCGGCGGCTGCTGCCGCGGCTGCGCGCCCTGCGGCAGCCGGGCTCGCTGCCCGGCCGCGGGGTGCTGGCCCGATTCGTCGCACTGGACTACGTCGGTTACCTGTTCATGCAGGCTGGTACGAACGCGCTGCCGGTCATCGTGACCGCGCGGCTGGGCGCGGAGGCCAACGGCGTGTTCTACGTCGGCTGGCTGCTGGGGACCTCGCTGGAGCTGGTCGCCCTCCACTTCGGCACGTCGCTGACGGTGGCCGGGTCCGGTGACGAGCCGCGGCTGGCCGCGTACGCCCGGCAGATGCTGCGCCGCGGGTTCGCGCTGTTCACCCCCGCCGCCGTGCTGCTGTACGCGTGCGCGCCGCTGCTGCTGGCGTTCTTCGGCACGCGGTACGCCGAGGCCGGCTCGTCGGTGCTGCGGCTGTTCGCGATCGCGGTGCTGCCCAAGCTCGTCGTGATCGTGTACGTCGCGGCGTGCCGGGTGCAGCGCCGGGTGGGCCGCATCGTGGCTGTCCAGGCGTCGTCGAGCGCCCTGGTCGTGTCGCTGGCCTGGCTCACCATGGGGGAGTTCGGGGCCACCGGCGTCGGCGTCGCCTACCTCACCGGCCAGCTCGCCGTCGCGGCCATGGTCCTGCCGTCGCTGCTGCGCCTGCTGCGGACGGCGTCGTGAGCGCCGGTACGGCGCACCCGGCGGCGGCCCGGCCGCGGCGCCTCGCGGCCTGGGGCGAGGCCGCGCTGAGCGCAGCCTGGTGGGCGGCGCCCGCGGTGGCGCTCCTGCTCGGGCTGCACGCGCTGCGGCTGTCCGACGCGGCGGAGATCGGCTCCCTGGGCCTGGTCACCGCGCTGCGCCCGGAGTTCTGCGGCGCGCTCGCCCTGCTCACGATCAGCTTCTTCAGCGGCGTCCTGCACCCCCGGCCCGCGCCGGGGGTGCTGCTCGCCGCGCATGTCGTCGTGCTGGCGGTGCTGCTGTTCGGCGCGGCGACGATCATCGAGCCGCTGCCGCGGTTCATCTCGGGCTGGCTGCACGTCGGCTTCGCCGACTACGTCGCGCGGACCGGCGAGACGCTGCCGCACCTGGACGCCAGGTTCAACTGGCCGGGCTTCTTCACGCTGGCCGCGATGGCGACCCGCGCGGCCGGGATGCCGGACGCCCTGCCGCTGCTGGGCTGGACGCCGGTCGTGCTCAACCTGCTCTACGGCGCGATCGTGTTCCGGCTGGCCCGCGCCGTGTCCCCGGAGCCGCGCACGGCGTGGCTCGCGCTGTGGCTGTTCCTGCCCGCCAACTGGGTGGGGCAGGACTACTTCGGGCCGCAGGGCCTGAACTACGCGTTCTACCTCATCCTGCTGACGGTGCTGGTGGTCTGGTTCCGCCCGTCCCCTGCGGACCGTACGCGCCGGGGCCTGGACGTCTCGCCGCGCCTGGCCCGGCTGCGGGACGCGCTCCGGCTCCCCGCGGCGCCGCTGCTGCACGAACCCGAGCCAGCCCGGCTCGGGCGGGGCTCGGCCGCCGGGCTGATGGCGGCGGTCCTCGTGATCTTCACCGCCAGCACCGCCAGCCACCAGCTCACCCCGGTGGCGATCGTGGCGGCCGTGGCGGCGCTGGCGCTGGCCCGCCGCTGCACGGCGCGCTCGCTGCCGGTGCTGCTGGGCGTCATCCTCGTCGCGTACATCAGCTACCTCACCGTGCCCTACTGGTCGGGGCATCTGGAGGCGATGTTCGGGTCCGTCGGCAACGTGACCGGCACCATCAGCTCCGGGGCGGTGCAGCGGGTGCGGGGCGACGACGGGCACCGGGCCGTGGTGCTGGTGCGGCTCGGCTTCACCGTGGCCGTCTGGCTGCTGGCCGCCGCTGGGGCGTGGCGGCGGCTGCGCGCGGGCCGCGGCGACCTCGCGATGCTGGCGCTGGCCGGGGCCCCGTTCGCCGTGCTCGCCCTGCAGAGCTACGGCGGCGAGGCCATCCTGCGGGTGTACGCGTTCAGCCTCCCGTTCATGGTGGTGCTGCTGGCCGCGCTGTTCGCGCCCGCCAGGCACGCCCGCAGCCGGGTCGTCGCGGCGGTCGCGGCGGGTGCGGTGAGCGCCGCCTTCACCGCCGCGTTCTTCGTCGCCCGCTACGGCAACGAGAGCTTCGAGCAGGTCCGGCCGAACGACGTGCTGGCGGTGGACTGGCTGTACGCCCACGCGCCGCCGGGCGCGACGCTCGTCGCGGTGACGTCCAACGTGCCGTGGCGGTCGCGGCACATCGAGCGGTACGCGTACCGGCCGCTCGGTCTCGACCTGGGGCCGAGCACCCTGCCCGCGATCGAGCAGGAGATGCGGCGCGACGCCGAGGGCGCGTACCTCGTCCTGTCGCGGGGGCAGTACGTCTTCGCCGAGTCCTACCTGGGCATGCCCGCGGGCTGGGGAGAGCAACTGGAGCTGCAGGTGCGGCGCTCCGGCCGCTTCCGGCTCGTCTACGCCAACCCCGATGCCTCGATATACGTCCTGCTTCCCGCATCGAAGGTGGAGACAGATGACAAGGATCGCTGACGACCCGCGCCCGTGGGGGCGGCTGCCGCGCCGGGCGTGGCCGCCCGTGCTCGTGCTGCTGGCGGGCGGGGCCGTGCTGACGCTCGTGCTGCTGGACGTGCCGGGGGTGGTGCGGGCCGCGCCCGTGCTCGCCTACCTCGCGGTGGTGCCCGGGGCGGCCTGCGTACGGCTCCTCCGGCTGCCCGACCGGCCGCTGGGCCTGCTCCTCGGGGTCGGGGTCAGCCTCGCCCTCGGCCTGCTGGTGTCCCAGGCGATGGTCTACCTGCGCCTGTGGTCGCCGTTGCGCGGGCTCGCCGCGCTGGTGGCCGTCGCCTCGCTGGCGGCCTGCGCCGAGCTGTTACGGAGCCTCCGGCCGGCCGCCGGGCGGGCCTCGTGACCCCGGCCGGGCCGCACCCGGTCCTCGCCGCCGCGTCCGGCGTGGGCACCGCGGCGGCGACGGTGACCGGGCTCGCCATGCTCGCGATCCTCCTGGCCGCGCTCGTCACGAAGGTGCTGCTGCAGGGCGCGCGGCGACCGCCCCGCCGGGAGACGCTCCGCCTGCTCGACGTCGTCATCGCGCCGCTGTTCGTCGTCTTCGCGTACACCGTGCTGGAGCGATTCCGTGACCTCTCGTAGCGCGACGTCCGTCCTGGCCCCGCCGGCTCCGCCGGAGCCCGCGGTGTCCCCGGTCCTCGGCCGGGTGCTGCTGGCCGAATACCTCCCGGCGCTCGCGGCGCTCGAACTGCTGCGCACGGTGTACGTGCCCGGTGCGGTGGCGGGTCTGGCGTTCCTCGCGCTCGCCCTGTGCGCCCGGCTGCCCCTCGTCGGCGAGCAGGCCGCGGCGCTGCTGCCGGTGCTGGTGGCGGTCCCGGTCACCCGGGTGGTGACGGAGGCCGTGCCGGGCGAGGCGTCGCCCGCGCGGGCGGCCGTCGCCGCGCTGGCCCTCGGCGTCGCCGTCACGGCGGCGGCACGCGCGTGCCCGCGGGACTGGCTGCGGCTGCGCGGCGACACCGGCTGGGGTGAGCACGCCGCCGTCATGCTGGCGGGCGTCCCGCTGGGGCTGCTCGTCCACCTGCTGGCGCCGGACCTGCTCGCGGTGACCGGAGGCGTCCCGGTCCTGCTCGCCGTCGCCCTCGCCGCACCGGCCGGGCTCGCCGCCGAAGTGCTGTTCCGCGGCCTGCTCATCCCGGCCCTGGCCGGGGTCGTGGGCCGGTGGGACGTGGTCGTCGCGGCGGCGATCTACGCGAGCACGTTCGTCTCGTACGGCACGCCGACGGCATCGGCGGCGCTCGCGGTGGGGCTCGTGCTCGGCTGGGCCCGGCGGCGCACCGGCTCGATAGCCGGCGTCATCGGCGCGTACGCCGTGGTCATGCCGCTCACCGTGCTGGTGTGCCGGCTCGTCGCCGAGAGCTGACCCCGGACGGAAAGACGCGCACGCGGCGGGGTGCCGCGTGCGCGTCCATCGTCCTCATCGTCCGGTCGATCGTCCGGTTGATCGTCCGACTTGCCTGGCAGCTGTGCGTATCTTGGGCGCGCTTTCGCCCATGTGCCTGGCAAGTCGGACGATCATCGGGTCACCAGCCGCGCTCGGCCAGGCGGTGCGGCTGCGGGATCTCGTCGACGTTGATGCCGACCATGGCCTCGCCCAGGCCGCGGGAGACCTTGGCGAGCACGTCCGGGTCGTCGTAGAAGGTGGTGGCCTTCACGATGGCCTCGGCGCGCTGCGCCGGGTTGCCCGACTTGAAGATGCCGGAGCCGACGAACACGCCCTCGGCGCCGAGCTGCATCATCATCGCGGCGTCGGCGGGGGTGGCGATGCCGCCCGCGGTGAACAGCACGACCGGCAGCTTGCCGGTCTCCGCGACCTCCTTGACCAGCTCGTACGGCGCCTGCAGCTCCTTGGCGGCGACGTAGAGCTCGTCGGCGGGCAGCGTGGTCAGCTTCTTGATCTCGGCGCGGATCTTCCGCATGTGGGTGGTCGCGTTGGAGACGTCACCGGTGCCGGCCTCGCCCTTGGAGCGGATCATGGCCGCGCCCTCGGTGATCCGGCGCAGCGCCTCGCCGAGGTTGGTCGCGCCGCACACGAACGGCACGGTGAACTGCCACTTGTCGATGTGGTTGGCGTAGTCGGCCGGGGTGAGCACCTCGGACTCGTCCACGTAGTCGACGCCGAGCGCCTGGAGCACCTGGGCCTCGACGAAGTGACCGATGCGGGCCTTGGCCATGACCGGGATGGAGACTGCGTTGATGATGCCGTCGATCATGTCCGGGTCGCTCATCCGGGACACGCCGCCCTGGGCGCGGATGTCGGCCGGCACGCGCTCCAGCGCCATGACGGCGACGGCGCCCGCGTCCTCGGCGATCTTCGCCTGCTCCGGGGTGACGACGTCCATGATCACGCCGCCCTTGAGCATCTCGGCCATGCCGCGCTTCACGCGGGCGGTGCCGGTCACCGGTACGTTCACAGACTCGGTTGCAGACATGATGTCGCGCTTCTCCTGACCAACGGGATCTCGAAAGCAGCGAGCCGGCGCGCCTACCTGGGCGTTCACAGGCTCCGCTGCACCCGATTCTACGTGGGGCCACTTCGCCGCCCCCACTGCCAATCAACACCCGGTGGCCCGGCCTGTGACCCGCATCACACGCCTGACCTGCGCTCGCTCCCCGGCGGTGACCCAGGTCGCACCGCTCGCCCGTCGCCGCGGCAGGTGCATAGCGAAGATCGGTGTCTCGTGTCACAACCTGCGGCCAGACCACAGATCATGGCACGAGACCGCGATCATGGCTGCCGGCTCACGCACCCGCAAGGGTCGGGTCGTCGATGTCGAAGTACGCCGGGCGGGTGTGTTTGCGGTTCAGGCGCAGTACGCGGACCAGGGGGCGCTCGCGGGAGGCGAGCGCGGCGCGGACCAGGTCGGTGTGCATCTGCCGGGCCAGCGCGACCCGGCGGCTGGCCGCCACCACCGCCGCCCCGTTCGGCTCCTGCGGGTCGAAGGGCTGCTTGCGCAGGGTCCGGGTGAGATCGTTCTCGGCGGCCTCGCGGTCGTCCTCGCGGGCGTCGAGCGCGGCACGGGCCGCCGCGTAGAGGTCCGCACCCGCCGGATCGGCCGCCAGCTCCGTCTCGGCCAGCACCGCCGCGGCGGCCGCACGGCGCACCAGCTGCGAGTCCAGGGCCCGGCCCGCCGAGGCGGCGCGCAGGTGCAGCCGGTCCACCCGGCTCGCGGTCCAGGTGACGTAGGACGCGATCACGACCACCAAGGCCACCACGCCGATCACCCAACCCATGCGGGGCATCGTAGTGGGGCGCTGTTAAGCGCGCGTTCCCGCTACCACTCCGCCGGCTCCTCGGCGCCGCTGACCGTCTCCCCGCAGGCCTCGATCGCCGAGTTGTAGACCTCCAGCACCCGCGAGGCGACCACCGGCCAGTCGTACGCCGCGACCACCTTGCCCGCGTGCGCGGCCAGCGCCTGCCGCCGCTGCGCGTCGTCGAGCAGCTCGCTGATGGTCTGCCCGAGCACGCCCGCGTCGCCGTTGGGGAACAGCGCCCCCGCCCGGCCGCCGTCCAGCACCCGCCGGAACGCGTCGAGGTCGGTGGCGACGACCGCGGTCCCGGCCGCCATCGCCTCGGTCAGGATCATGCCGAAGGACTCGCCGCCGGTGTTGGGCGCGATGTAGAGGTCGACGCTGCGCAGCATGCGCGCCTTGTCCTGCTCGGAGACCTTGCCCAGGAACGTGGTGCGCGCCGCGACCTCCGCGGGCAGCTCCATCTCGGCCAGGTCGCCGGGCCCGGCCACCAGCAGCCGCATCCCGGGCCGCTGCGGCATGACGTCGGACAGCGCGCGGGCCAGGATGTCGAAGCCCTTGCGCGGCTCGGTGAAGCGGCCCAGGAAGCCGACGGTGCCGCCGGAGCCCGGCGCGCACTCCCCCGGCCAGCCGGGCAGCGGCTCGGCATCGGCGAAGTGCGCCACCGACACCCCGTTGGGGATCTCCACGGCGCCGCCGTCCAGGTGCTCGACCTGCACCCGGCGGGCCAGCTCGCTGACCGCGATGCGGCCGGTGATCCGCTCCAGCACCACCCGCGCCACCGGCGCGCCCGCCGCCAGCGCCCGGGACCGGGTGATCGCGGTGTGGAAGGTGGCCACCACCGGGCCGCGCGCCGACATGACGGCCAGCAGCGACAGGCTCGGGGTGAGCGGCTCGTGCACGTGCAGCACGTCGAAGTCGCCCTGGTGCAGCCAGCGGCGCACCCGCGCGGCCGAGATCGGCCCGAAGTTCAGCCGGGCCACCGAGCCGTTGTACGGCACCGGCACGGCCCGCCCGGCGGCCACCACGTAGTCCGGCAGCGGCTGGTCGTCGTCGGCGGGGGCGAGCACGCTCACCTCGTGCCCCATCCCGATCAGCGTCTCGGCGAGGTCGCGCACGTGGAACTGCACCCCGCCCGGCACGTCCAGCGAGTACGGGCAGACGATCCCGATCCGCACGTCACTCCTCCGGGTCGGTGGCGCCGGCGGAGGCCACCGCGCGGCGGGCCGTCCCGGAGCCGTTCATCGGCGGCTCGGTCAGCCACAGCTTCTGGAGCATGTGCCAGTCTGCCGGGTGGGCGGCGATCCCGCGCGCCAGGCCGTCGGCCACCTGCTGGGTGAGCAGCCGCACTCTCGTGTCCAGGGAGCCCGCCGACGGGTCCGGCACCGGCAGCGGGCCGACCACCCGGCCGCAGCCCGCGTCCGGCTCGTACCACATGTCCACCACGAACAGCGGCGCGCCGGTGCGCAGCGCCAGCATCGCCGGGCCGGCCGGCATGCGGGTGCGCCCGCCGAAGAAGTCGACCTCGACCCCGCGCGCGGACAGGTCCCGGTCGGCCAGCAGCGGCACGATGTGCGCCTGGCCGAGCCGCTCCGCCAGGATGTCGATCGGCGAGCCCTGCCCGCCGGTGGCCGGGATGATGCTCATGCCCAGCTGCTCGCGGTAGGCGAGGAAGCGCTGGTAGACGCCCTCCGGCTTGAGCCGCTCGGCGACCGTGGTCAGCGGCAGGCCGCTCGCGGTCACCATCGCTCCGGCCGCGTCCCAGTTGCCCGCGTGCGGCAGCGCCACGATCGCGCCGGTGCCCGCCGCGTGCGCCGCGGCCAGCTTGTCGTAGTCGTGCAGCCGGAAGCCGTCGCGCAGCTGCTCCCGCGACTTCGACGGCAGCCGGAACGCCTCCAGCCAGTAGCGGGCGTACGAGCGCATCGCGTCGCGTACCAGCGAATCGGGTGCGGGCTCGCCCAGCACGCAGCTCAGGTTGCGGGCCAGGCGCTGCACCCCGGGGCCGCGCTTGGCCGCCGCCCGGTCCGCACCGGCCCGGAACAGCGCCTTCGCGGCAGGCTCGGGCATGGTCCGCACCAGCCGCCACCCGGCCGCATAACCCAGCTCGACAAGCCGCTCCTTGTTCACACCGCCTCCCCGGCGGCCTCGTGCCTGCGCACGTGCCACATGCGCTGGCCGACGGTGAAGATGGAGCCGGCCGCGAGCAGCCACAGCGACGCGGGCAGGCCCCAGGCCAGGCCGAAGCCGGTGAGCAGCGCGCCCACCCCGACGATGATCAGGCGCTCGGCGCGCTCGACGAGGCCCACGTGGCAGGACATGCCCAGACCCTCGGCGCGCGCCTTGACGTAGGACACGACCTGCCCGGCGACCAGGCAGATCAGGGCCGCGGCCAGTGCCCAGCGGTCGCCGGTGCCGGCGTACCACCAGATGATGCCCGCGAAGATGGCACCGTCGGCGATGCGGTCCATCGTCGAGTCCAGCAACGCGCCGTAGCGGCTGGCGCTGCCGCGGGCCCGCGCCATCGCCCCGTCCATCACGTCGGTGAGGCCGCACACTAGGATGATCAACACGGCGGCGACGAAGTGCCCGCGCGCTGCGAAGCCGAACGCCCCGACCAGCACGCCCAGGGTGCCCACCACGGTCACCGCGTTCGGGCTGACACCCGCGCGGAGCAGCGCCCGGCTGAGAGGATCTAGCAGCCGGGCCGTACCGGCCTTGCCCACCACGCTGAGGATCTTCGCCATGATGGCGCTAACGATAGCGGTGGGCGTCACGGCGCTCGACGGCGGCGACACGCGCACGCCGGTCTTGTGTCCGAACGCCCGATGGGTGTGGGATCGGGAAACAATGCAGTAACCGACACGGATACAGGAGGCGGACATGGCGCGCGGCGACAGGGAGAAGGTCTCACAGGCTCCGGCGCAGGTCGCCGAGGAGCCTTCCGACGTGCGCAACGTCGTGGTGGTCGGGCACGCCGGCAGCGGCAAGACGACGCTGGTAGAGGCGCTGCTCGCGGCCACCGGGACGATCGGCCGGGCCGGTTCGGTCGCCGACGGCAGCACCGTCACCGACCACGACCCGGCCGCCGTCAAGCAGCAGCGCTCGGTCGCGCTGGCCTGCGCGCCGCTGACCCACGACGGGGTCAAGGTCAACCTGCTGGACACGCCCGGCTACGCCGACTTCGTCGGTGAGCTGCGGGCCGGCCTGCGCGCCGCCGACGCCGCCCTGTTCGTGGTGAGCGCCTGGGACGGGATGGACGCGGCCACCGCCACCCTCTGGGAGGAGTGCGCCGCGGTCGGCATGCCGCGCGCCGTGGCGATCACCCGGCTGGACCACCCGAGGGCCGACTTCGACGAGGCCCTCGCGCTGTGCCAGCGGGTCTTCGGCGAGGAGATCCAGCCGCTGTACCTGCCCATGCACGGCGACGACGGCCAGTCCGTCGAGGGCCTGATCGGCCTGATCTCGCAGCAGGTGTACGACTACTCCGGCGGCTACCCGCCCCAGGTGCGCGAGCCCGACCCGGAGCACCTGCCCGCCATCGAGGAGTCCCGCGGCGAGCTGATCGAGGGGATCATCGCCGAGAGCGAGGACGAGACCCTGATGGACCGCTACCTCGCGGGCGAGGCCATCGACCAGCAGGTGCTCGTCGACGACCTGGAGAAGGCAGTGGCCCGCGGCCACTTCCACCCCGTGGTGCCCGTCTGCGCCGAGACCGGCGTCGGCCTGGACGCGCTGCTGGAGCTGCTCACCCGGGCCTTCCCGACCCCGCTGGAGCACCCGCTGCCCGCGGTCACCGGCGTGGACGGCGCCCCGCGTGACGCGCTCACCTGCGACCCGGACGGCCCGCTGGTCGCCGAGGTGGTCAAGACGACCATCGACCCGTACGTGGGCCGGGTCAGCCTGGTCCGTGTCTTCTCCGGCACGCTGCGCCCGGACACCCCGGTGCACATCAGCGGCCACGGCCTGGCCGAGCGCGGTCACCCCGACCACGACGCCGACGAGCGGGTCACCCACCTCTACTCACCGCTGGGCGCCAGCCTGCGCGAGGTCGGCAAGTGCATCGCGGGTGACATCTGCGCGGTCACCAAGTCCACCGCCGCCGAGACCGGCGACACCATCTCGGCCAAGGACCGGCCGCTGCTGATGGCGCCGTGGCAGATGCCCGAGCCGCTGCTGCCGGTGGCCGTGGTGCCCAAGACCCGCTCGGACGAGGACGCCCTGGCCAAGAACCTGGCCAAGCTGGTCGCGGGCGACCCGACGCTGCGCCTGGAGCGCAACCCGGAGACCCACCAGCTCGTGCTGTGGTGCATGGGCGAGGCGCACGCCGATGTGGTGCTGGACCGGCTGCGCGCGGGCGGCGTCGAGCTGAGCACCGAACCGGCCAAGGTCGCGCTGCGCGAGGCGTTCGCCGCGCCCGCCGCCGGGCAGGGCCGCCACGTGAAGCAGTCCGGCGGGCACGGCCAGTACGCCGTGTGCGCGATCCAGCTGGAGCCGCTGCCGCGCGGCGCGGGCATCGAGTTCGTCGACAAGATCGTCGGTGGCGCGATCCCGCACAACTACATCCCCAGCGTCGAGAAGGGGGTACGCGCGCAGGCCGAGCGCGGCATCGCGGCCGGCTACCCCGTCGTCGACTTCCGGGTCACCCTGGTCGACGGCAAGGCGCACAGCGTCGACTCCTCCGACGCCGCCTTCCAGACCGCGGGCAGCATGGCGCTCAAGGACGCCGCGGAGAAGGCGCAGATCACGCTCCTGGAACCGGTCGACGAGGTGGTCATCACGGTGCCCGACAGCGCGGTGGGCGCGGTGATGAGCGACCTGTCCGGCCGCCGCGGGCGGGTGCTCGGCTCCGAGTCGGACCCCGGCGGCGGCGACCGCACCCAGGTCCGCGCCGAGGTCCCGGCGGTGGAGCTGCTGCGCTACCTGGTCGACCTGCGCTCGATGACGGCAGGCGCGGGCACCTTCACCCGCGAGTTCGCCCGCTACGAGCCCATGCCCGGCCACCTCGCCGACCAGGCCCGCAAGGACCACGCCACGTCGCGCTGAGCCGCCCGTCCCCGCCGCGGCGCGTCAGGTGGCCGTGGCGGGGGCCGGATCGGCGGCGGCGAGCAGCTCGGAGACCGTGGCGAACTCGAAGCCGCGGGCACGGACCGCCTTGATGATCTCCCGCAGGTTGTCGATGCAGACCAGCCGGTCCTTCGGGCCGACGTCGTGGGCGAGGATCACGGTGCCGGGCCGGGCCGCCTCGGCGGTGTCGGCCACGATCCCGCCCGGATCGTCCACGAACACGCTCTCCCGCATCCGCTGCGACCACATGATCACGTCGTACCCGAACTCCTCGGCGACGGTCAGCGTGGACCCGCCGAGGTGCCCCCACGGCGGGCGCAGCAGCGTCGGGACCCGGCCGACGTGCTCGGTGATCGCGTCGTGGCAGCGGCGCAGCTGCTCGCGCACCTTGCGCTCGTCGCGCTGGGCGAGGTCCTTGTGCGCCCAGGTGTGGTTGCCGACCTCGTGCCGGGCGTAGCGCCCCTTGACCAGGCCGGCGTTCTTGACCAGCCGCTCGCCGACGACGAAGAACGTCGCTTTGGCGCCCAGCTCGTCCAGCGCGTCGAGCACCCGCGGCGTCCAGTCGGGCTCGGGCCCGTCGTCGAAGGTCAGCGCCACCAGCGGCCTGCTCGTGTTGACGTGCCAGACGGTGCGCACCGTGCCGTTGTGCCAGCCCAGCTCGTTGCCGGCGGGCGCGTACCCGCCGTCGATGGGCAGCCGGTCCGGGCCGAACCAGCTCTTGGCCCGCATGCCGACGACGGCGGCGGTCGCGCCGACCCCGCCCGCGGCGAGCATGCGGAAGACCCCCCGCCGTGAAACCATCCCCGTCCCCATCCCCCCGCATCCACCGCGCCGGAGGGGCCGGGCGGTGTTCGATGCGTCTACCGGAATGATGACGTGGGCGAGGCGCTCGCGGTTGCATTCGGCCGATCACGTCACAGCCGGTGACGGCGGCCGGGTGTCCCGCACGTCCGCACGGGACACCCGGAGGTTCACCAGACCAGGCAGAACGGGTGGCCGGCCGGGTCGGCGTACACCCGCCAGTTGTCGCCCTCGCCGGGCAGCCGCGTCGCGCCGAGCGCGAGCACCTTCGGCTCCGCCTCCTCGACGTCGGCGACCTCCACGTCGAGGTGGAACTGCTGGGGGTATGCCGGGTCGGGCCAGCGCGGCGCGCGATGCTCCGCGATCTCCTGGAAGATCACCGCGAGCTTGCCCTCCTTGGAGATCATGGCGCCGCCCTCGCCCTCCCAGGTCACCGGGAAGCCGAGCAGCTCGCTGTAGAAGCGGGCCAGCGGCCCGGCCTGCTCGCAGTCGATCGCCACGTCGGCGAGCGCCACGCTGTCCACGTCGGCCTGGCACAGGCAGAACGGGTGCCCGGCCGGGTCGGCCAGCACGGTGAAGGTGTCGCCGCCGCCGGGCAGCCGCGTCGCGCCGAGCTCGACCGCCCGCTCGACCGCCGCGGCCATGTCGGGCACGCGCAGGTCGAGGTGCATCTGCTGCGGGTACGCCGGGTCGGGCCAGCGCGGCGGGACGTGGTCGTCGGCCCGCTGGAACCCGATCCGGGTGCCGTCGGCGGTCTTGAGGAGGATCCATTCGTCGTCGGCGTAGTGCTCGACGAGCCCGGCCAGCTCGGCGTAGAAACCCGCCAGGCCCTTGAGGTCGGGCGTATCGAGCACGACGGTCTTTAGTTCGCCAATCATGGCGGCCATCCTTCCGCAGGGGTACGACGTAATCGCGTACCCCTGCGGCGTGGCGTTACGCCGGCCAGGCCTCGCGCAGCAGGTCCCGGGTGTCGGTGAGCAGCTGCGGCAGGGCCTTGGTGCGGGCGACGACGGGCAGGAAGTTGTTGTCGCCGCCCCACCGCGGCACCACGTGCTGGTGCAGGTGCGCGGCGATGCCCGCCCCGGCGGCGTGGCCCTGGTTGAGCCCGATGTTGAAGCCGTGCGCGCTGGACACCTTGCGCACCACCCGCATCGCCGTCTTGGTGAACTCGGCCAGCTCGGCCGTCTCCGCCGCGTCCAGCTCCGGGTAGTCGTCGATGTGCCGGTACGGGCAGATCAGCAGGTGCCCCGGGTTGTACGGGAACCGGTTGAGCACCGCGTACACGGCCTCACCGCGCGCCACCACGAGCCCGTCCGGGTCGTCGACGGGCGCGACGCAGAACGGGCAGTCGGCGGACCGGGCGCCGCCGACGTACGCCATGCGCCACGGCGTCCACAGCCGCTCCAGGCCGTCGGGGTCGGGTCCGGTCACGCGGCGGCTTCCTGCGGGGCGTCGGCGGCCGGGGCCGACGGGCCGGTGTTGACGCGCGAGCGCACCACGTCGACGACGTGCGCGACGGCCTCGTCGAGGCTGACGCCGTTGCGCTGCGAGCCGTCGCGGTAGCGGAAGGACACCGTGCCGTCGGCCAGGTCCTGGTCGCCGACGATCGCCATGAACGGGATCTTCTGCTGCTGCGCGGTGCGGATCTTCTTCTGCATCCGCTCGTCGGAGGAGTCCACCTCGGCCCGGATGCCCTGCTTGCGCAGCCGCGCGACGAAGTCGAACAGGAACGCGGTGTGCCCGGCCTCGTCGTCGGAGCGGATCGGGATGCCCACCACCTGCACCGGCGCCAGCCAGGCCGGGAACGCGCCCGCGTAGTGCTCGGTGAGCACGCCGATGAAGCGCTCGATCGAGCCGAACTTGGCACAGTGGATCATCACCGGCTGCTGCCGGGAGCCGTCGGCGGCCTGGTACTCCAACTCGAAGCCGCGCGGCTGGTTGAAGTCGTACTGGATGGTCGACATCTGCCAGGTGCGGCCGATGGCGTCCTTGGCCTGCACGGAGATCTTCGGGCCGTAGAAGGCCGCGCCGCCCGGGTCCGGGACCAGGGTCAGGCCGGTGTCCCGGGCGCACTGCTCCAGCACCGCGGTCGCGGTCGCCCAGTCCTCCTCCGAGCCGACGAACTTCTCCGGCTTGGAGTCGTCACGGGTGGACAGCTCCAGGAAGAAGTCGGTGATGCCGAAGTCCTTGAGCAGGCCGAGCACGAAGTCCAGCAGGTGCTTGATCTCGGCGGCGGCCTGCTCCTTGGTCACGTACGAGTGCGAGTCGTCCTGGGTGAAGCCGCGCACCCGGGTCAGGCCGTGGATCACGCCCGACTTCTCGAACCGGTACACCGAGCCGAACTCGAACAGCCGGATCGGCAGCTCGCGGTAGGAGCGCCCGCGCGAGCGGTAGATCAGGTTGTGCATCGGGCAGTTCATGGCCTTGAGGTAGTAGTCGCTGCCCTCCATGTCCATCGGCGGGAACATGGTCTCCTTGTAGTAGGGCAGGTGACCCGAGGTGTGGAAGAGGCCTTCCTTGGTGATGTGCGGCGTCCCGACGTACTGGAAGCCCTCCTCGATGTGGCGCAGGCGGACGTAGTCCTCCATCTCGCGCTTGATCACACCGCCCTTGGGGTGGAACACGGCCAGGCCGGAGCCGATCTCGTCGGGGAAGCTGAACAGGTCGAGGTCGGTGCCGAGCTTGCGGTGGTCGCGCCGGGCCGCCTCCTCCAGCAGCTTCAGGTAGTCCTTGAGCTGGTCGCGGGTCGGCCACGCGGTGCCGTAGACCCGCTGCAGCTGCGGGTTCTTCTCCGAGCCGCGCCAGTACGCCGCCGCGGAGCGCATCAGCTTGAACGCGCCGATCAGGCGGGTGGACGGCAGGTGCGGGCCGCGGCACAGGTCGCCCCAGCAGCGCTTGCCGCTCTTGGCGTCGAAGTTGTCGTAGATGGTCAGCTCGCCGCCGCCGACCTCCATCACGTCGTCGCCCGCGTCGCCCTTGATGTCGACCAGCTCGAGCTTGAACGGCTCGTCCTTCAGCTCGGCCTTGGCCTCGTCCAGGGTCTCGAAGCGGCGGCGCTTGAAGGTCTGCCCCGACTTGACGATCTCCTGCATACGCTTCTCGATCTTGTCGAGATCGTCCGGGTGGAACGGCTTGGCCACGCCGAAGTCGTAGTAGAAGCCGTTGTCGATCGGCGGGCCGATCCCGAGCTTGGCCTCGGGGAAGATGTCCTGCACGGCCTGGGCCAGCACGTGCGCGGTGGAGTGGCGCAGCACCGCGAGCCCGTCCGGGCTGTCGATGGCGACCGGCTCGACCTCGGTGTCCACCTCGGGAGCCCAGTCCAGGTCGCGCAGGCGGCCCTCGGGGTCGCGCACCACCACGATCGCCTTGGCGCCGTGCACCGGCAGGCCGGCCGCGGCGATCGCGTCCGCGCCCGTCGTCCCGGCCCGGACGACGACGGGGTCGGCCTGGGGCGGGCTGGTGGGTGCGTTCACGATGATCTCCTCAAGCTCTCTGCAGCGGTTTGTCCGGCTCCGGCCATGCTATCGGTCCGGCTGATCATGCCGGTTACCGGTTCCGGCCCGCGCGGCCCGGCGCCCGGCGCAACTAATGCCCGTTCCGCCCGGATACGCCGCGTCTGCGCGATACCGTCGATAAGTGTCACCAGACCTCACGCTCGGGGTCCTGTCGCCCTTCCTCGGCGGTTGGTACTACGGGGGTGTGCTGGCGGGGATCGCGCGCGCCGCCGCGGCGGCGGGCGCGGGCGTCGTCGCGATCCAGACGCTGGACGCCGGCACCGAGCACATCGAGGTCACCGAGCCGTCCGACCTGACCTACCCGGTGGCCTGGCAGCACGTCTCCGGCTTCGTGGTGGTGCTGCGCGCGGCCACCCACCGCTACCTGGCCGCGATCAAGGCGACCGGGCGGCCGCTGGTCTTCGTCAGCCACCCGATGCCCGAGCTGGGCTGCCCGGTGGTCATGCCGGACAACCGCACCGGCATCACCGAGGCGATCGACCACCTGGTCGCGCACGGGCACCGCCGGATCGGCTTCGCCGGGCACCTGCCCACCGCCGACGTGCGTGAGCGCTATGACGCCTACTGCCAGGCGCTGGCCGGTCACGGTATCGAGCCCGACCCCCGGCTGCTGTTCGCCGCGACCACCAACCAGGTCGACGGCGGCGAGCAGGCCGCCCGGCGCATGCTGGCCGCCGGGATGCCGGCCACGGCGACCGTCGTGGCCACCGACGAGAACGCGACCGGCATCATGGACGTCCTCACCGCCGCCGGTCTGCGGCTGCCACAGGACCAGGCGCTGGTCGGCTTCGACGACCTGCGCTCCAGTTCGTACCTGGTCCCGCGGCTCACCACGGTGCGCCAGCCGATGGAGATGATCGGCCGGACGGCGGCCGAGACGCTGCTGGCGGCGCTGCGCGGCGCGCCCGCGGACGGGCAGATCCTCGTGCCGACCTCGCTCATCGTCCGGGAGTCCTGCGGATGCAGCGGCGACGTCGCCTTCCACACCGACACCGCTCCCCAGCCGCACCGGCGGCTGGCCGACCTGATCGCCATCGCGGTGTCCCCGGTGCACGGCTCGCTGTCGGCGGCCGAGTCGGCCGACATCGTGCACTCCGCGGCGGTGGTCGCGCGGGCGGTGGAGGACACCCCCGCGGCCGTGACCGCCCGGCCCTCCTGCGAGGAGGTGCGGCTGGCCCTGGAGCTGCTGCTGCGCCTGTCCGGCGGGCGCCCCGAGGCGCTGTACGAGATCGCGCACCTGATCCGCGACTACGGCCGGCCCGCCAACGGGGTGCTGCTCATGCTCATGGAGATGCGCGGGCGCACCCTGTTCCAGGACAGCGTCCGGCTGCGCGAGACGCTGACCGCTCAGTACGAGGTCGGCATGGAGCTGCTGCGCGGTCACCAGGAGCCGGCCCGGCTCGGCTGGATGCGCCGCACCTGGGTGCGGGCGGGCTGCTTCGGCCTGTGGAGCGGGGGCCGGCCACCGGCGCTGTCGGACGCCACGCTGGAGACCGCCGGGATGTTCCTGTCCGGCGGGAACAGCACCCTCCCGCTGCCGGCGCAGCCGGTCAGCGAGTTCCCGCCGCAACTGCTGCGCGACCAGGCCGATCCGGCGGCGAACCTCATCGTCTTCGTGGTGCCGGTCAAGAGCGGGACCAGCGACTGGGGCTACCTGGCGGTGGTGGACGTGGTGTCGTCGGTCGGCGCGACCGGCCGGGAGCCGTTCAACCAGTGGGCCGCGCTGCTGGCGGTGGCGCTGGACCGGCAGGCGCTGCTGAAGGAGTCGCTGCGGCAGAAGGAGCAGCTGCGCATCGCCGCGCTGTACGACGAGCTGACCGGCCTGCCCAACCGCACCCTGTTCCTGGACCGGCTGCGCCAGGCCATCCGGCAGTCCCGGCGGCGCACCGGCCGCCCGTTCGGCGTGCTGTTCCTCGACCTCGACGGGTTCAAGGTGGTCAACGACAGCCTCGGCCACTCGGCCGGCGACCGGCTGCTCAAGCAGGTCGCCAAGCGCATCCGGTCCACCCTGCGCGAGTCCGACACGGTGGCCCGGTTCGGCGGCGACGAGTTCCTGGTGCTGCTCGACGACGTCACCGCACCGCACACCCCGGCGCAGGTCGCCGAGCGGCTGCACGCCGTGCTCGCGCAGCCGTTCCACCTGCACGGCCAGGACGTGGTGGTCACCGCGAGCATCGGCATCACGCTGTCCAGCCGCCGCTACAGCAACGCCGAGGACCTGCTGCGCGACGCCGACATCGCGATGTACTCCGCGAAGTCGCGGCACAAGGGGCGGCACGCGGTCTTCGACGTGGCGATGCACGCCAAGGCGGTCACCCGGCTGCAGATCGAGACCGAGCTGCGCCAGGCGCTGGACAACGGCGAGTTCGAGGTGCACTACCAGCCGATCGTGCTGCTGCGCTCGGGCCAGACCAAGGGCTTCGAGGCGCTGATCCGCTGGCGGCACCCGCTGCGCGGGCTGCTGTCGCCGGCCGAGTTCCTGCCCATCGCCGAGGAGACCGGCCTCATCGTGCCGATCGGCCGGTGGATCGTCGACGAGTGCTGCCGCCAGCTCGCCGCCTGGTACGCCGCGGGCGCGCCGAGCGGGCTGAGCGTCGCGGTCAACATCTCCAACCGGCAGTTCTGGGGCGGCAACGTGATCGACGACATCGCCGAGGCGCTGGACCGGCACCGGCCGCCCGGCGGCAGCCTCGCCGTGGAGATCACCGAGGGCGTGGTGATGGAGAACGTCGCCCCGGCCCGCGACATCCTGAACATGCTGCACGAGCTGGGCTGCCAGCTGCACGTCGACGACTTCGGCACCGGCTACTCCTCGCTGGAGGCGCTGCACCGGCTGCCCATCGACGCGCTGAAGATCGACCGGTCGTTCGTGTGGCAGATCAACACCGACCGGCGCAGCGGCGAGCTGGTGCGCACCATCGTGCTGATGGGACGCAACCTCGGCCTGGACCTGATCGCCGAGGGCATCGAGACCGAGCAGCAGCGGGCCCACCTGCTCCGGCTCGGCTGCGGCTACGGCCAGGGCTTCCTGTTCTCCAAGCCGGTGGTCGCGGACGTGGCGTACACCTTGCTCCGCGAGGACGCCTAGACTGCCGATCATGTGGCAGCTCCTGACGACCCTGGCCGTCCTCGCCGCGCTCGCCGTCGCCTGGTGGCTGCTGCGCGCCCGCACCCGCCCGAAGGCAGGCCCGGCCGGCAAGCGCCCGCCCGCCCGGCCGGTGCCCCGCGCGCCGAAGGCGGACAAGGCGCCGAAGTCCGGGCCGCAGCCCGGTGAGATCTGGTGGGCCGACGTGCCCTACGAGGACGGCACCGGCTCCAAGGTGCGCCCGTGCGTGGTGCTGCGGTTCAAGCGCGGCGCGTACGAGGTCCTGAAGATCACCAGCCAGGACCAGCGGCACCGCACCGACCACATCGAGATCCCCACCACGACCTGGGACGCCGACGCCGACCACAACAGCTTCCTCGACCTCAGCGACCCGATCACGATCTCGACCCCGGCCTTCTCCAACCGGGCCGGCTCGCTCGACACCGTCGTCTGGCGCAAGGTCCGCACCCTGCACGGGGTCTGACTTCCGGCTTCCCCCGGCTCTCGCCCTGCGGCAGGTGCAGCAGGGCGAGAGCTTCGAGCACGGGTCAACTGGCCGTCGCCGCGTAGGCGTCGATCTCGGCCAGCAGAGCGGACTTGACCTGGCCGCTCGCAAAGGAGTGGCGCACGCCCTGCCGGGCCAGCTCGGCCACCCCGGCCGCATCCAGGTCCAGCAGCTTCGCCGCCACCAGGTACTCGTTGTTGAGGGTGGTGCCGAACATCGGCGGGTCGTCGGAGTTGACGCTCACCGGCACGCCCGCCGCCACCAGCTTCGCCAGCGGGTGCTCGGCCAGGTCCGCCACGGCCCGGGTACGCAGGTTCGACGTCGGGCACACCTCCAGCGGGATGCCGTGCTCGCCGAGATACTCCAGCAGCGCCGGATCCTCGGCGGCGAAGATGCCGTGGCCGATGCGCTCGGCGCCCAGCTCGCGGATCGCGTCCCAGACCGTCTGCGCGCCGGTGGTCTCCCCGGCGTGCGGCACGCTGCGCAGCCCGGCCGCGCGGGCGGCGTCGAAGTACGGCTTGAACTGCGGCCGCGGCACCCCGATCTCGGGCCCGCCTAGGCCGAAGCTGATCAGCCCGTCCGGCCGCTGGTCCAGCGCGATGCGCAGGGTCTGCTCCGCCGACGGCAGCCCGGCCTCACCCGGGATGTCGAAGCACCACCGCAGCACCAGGCCGAACTCCTTCTCCGCCTCCCGCCGCGCGTCCTCGATGGCCTCGCAGAACGCCTCCGCCGGGATGCCCCGCGCGACGCTGGAATACGGCGTGACGGTCAGCTCGGCGTAGCGCACCTGCTGCGCGGCCAGGTCCTGGGCCACGCCGTAGGTCAGCGTGCGCACGTCCTCGGCGTCGCGGATCAGGTCGACCACGCTCAGGTACACCTCGACGAAGTGCGCGAAGTCGGTGAAGGTGAAGTACTCGGCCAGCAGGGCCGGGTCGGCGGGCACCGGGCTGCGGCCCTCGTGCCGGGCGGCCAGCTCGGCCACGGTCCGGGGCGACGCGGAGCCCACGTGGTGCACGTGCAGCTCGGCCTTGGGCAGCCCGGCGATGAAACCAGCAAGATCGTCACTAGCCATGCGGGCACCCTACCTCTCCGTACCCGATCATTCGCTACCGGTCACCACCCGCGCGCGGCCACGCGCGGCCACGCGTGGCCACGCCAAGATCGTCCAACTTGCCTGGCACACGGGCGTATCTTGGGCGCGCATTCGCCCAAGTGCCAGGCAAGTCGGACGATCAAGCGCCGCGCGAGGGCCCGCGCCGCCGCGCGCGGCGGGGGTCAGTGGTTCGCGGGGGTGCGGTGGCCGACGGCGAAGACGCGGCGGAACGGGAAGTCGACCACGTCGCCGTGGGCCGGGTACGCGGCCGCGAGCTGCGGTTCCAGCTCGGCGCAGAACGCCGCCCAGTCGCCTTCGGACAGCAGCGCTCGCACGGGGCGCAGGGCGGTGCCGGACAGCCAGGTGAGCACCGGGTGCGGGCCCCCGGTCACCGGCAGCTGGTGCAGGTAGGTGGTCTCCCACACGTCGGCCGCGCAGCCGGCGTCGCGCAGCAGCCGGGCGTACTCGGCCGGCTCGGGCACGCCGCGCACCTGCTCGCCGACGACGCCGAGCCGGTCCGCCCAGCGCGGCGACAGGCACAGGTCACGCAGCGCCTGGTGGGCGGGGGCGTCATGGTTGCCGGGCACCTGGAGCCCGAGCCAGCCGCCCGCGGGCAGCTCCCCCGCCCAGACGCTGACGAGTTCCTCCTGGCCGGGCACCCACTGCAGCACGGCGTTGGTGACGACCACGTCCGTCTCGGGGCCGGGGCGCCAGTCGCGTACGTCACCCACCGCGTAGTCGACCGGGCCGTCCGCGCCCTGGTCGGCGACCGCGCGCTCGATCATCTCGGCCGAGGAGTCGATGCCCCGCACGGCCGCCCCGGGCCAGCGGGCGGCGAGCGTCGCGGTGAGGTTGCCGGGGCCGCAGCCGAGGTCCACGACCTCGCGCGGCTTGTCCGCCCGTACCCGCGCGAGCAGGTCGGCGAAGGGACGGCCGCGCTCGTCGGCGAAGCGCAGGTAGGTGTCCGGGTTCCACATGGCGTCCTCCATCGCAAACCGTACGTCCGTCTTGTTTACGATAACGCCTGCGGGCTCCGGACAGCAACGAGCCCCGCATACAGGGCAGGATGCGGGGCTCGGAGCGCTCCAGCGCGCCGTGCGGCAGCGCGGAACGACAAACGGGCCGGTCCGAGACCGGCCCGTAAGGTGTCGGGGAGATCAGAGCGGGCGAACCGCGTCCGCCTGCGGGCCCTTGGCGCCCTGCACGATCTCGAACTCCACGCGCTGGTTCTCCTCGAGGCTGCGGAAGCCGCTGGCCTGGATCGCGGAGAAGTGCACGAAGACGTCAGCGCCACCACCGTCGACGGAGATGAAGCCGAAGCCCTTGTCGGCGTTGAACCACTTGACGGTTCCCTGAGCCATTTTCACCAATTCCTTGCGCAAAACGAACCGCTCCGCACACCTCGTGCGGGGGCTGGCCACTTGAGCAGCGGCACCTGCGGTCCTCTCAGGGAGGGCAACGCGAGCAGACCACTTACACAAAAACCGCCGCCAGTGTAGCCCAGACGATCGCGCCGTGGGGGGCCGGGATGATCGTCACATCACGTGCAGGGCTGGTTTCCGAATCGTTACGAACCTTACTGTTGTCAGCGCTGGACAGTTCGAGATCGAAAGCGCTTGCATAACTTGCGTCACCTTGCGGTAGTCCGTCACCCAGTGGGCTGCGCTCCGACACAGTTACGAGGAGGAAACTCCAATGGCATCCAACAGACAGCGGCGTCTGCTCGCGCTCTCCGGAGCGGTGGCGCTGGCGCTCACCGTCGCGGCGTGCGGTGGCAGTTCCGGCGGCACCTCCGAGGGCAAGCTGGACACTCCCGAGTGCGCGGCGTTCGCGGACTACACGGGCATCGCCGGCGAGACGGTCACCATCTACTCCCCCATCCGTGACGCCGAGGCCGGACTGCTCGAGCAGGCGTGGGCCAAGTTCGCCGACTGCACCGGCGTGAAGATCGAGTACGAGGGCAGCGGCGAGTTCGAGGCTCAGCTGAAGGTGCGCGTGGCGGGCGGCGACGCCCCGGACCTCGCCTTCATCCCGCAGCCGGGTCTGCTGGAGTTCTTCGCCAAGGGCGGCAAGCTCAAGGCCGCCGGTGAGAAGACCAAGGCCATGGCCACCCAGAACTTCGCGCCCGACTGGCTCAAGTACGCCACGATCGACGGCACCCTGTACGGCGCCCCGCTCGGCGCGAACGTGAAGTCCTTCGTGTGGTACTCCCCCTCCCTGTTCAAGGAGAAGGGCTGGAAGATCCCGCAGACGTGGGACGAGATGATCACGCTGAGCAACACGATGGCCGCCGCCGGCATCAAGCCGTGGTGCGCGGGCATCGGCTCCCAGGACGCGACCGGCTGGCCGGCCACCGACTGGATCGAGGACGTGCTGCTGCGTGAGCAGGGCCCGGACGTGTACGACCAGTGGGTCGCGCACACGATCCCCTTCAACGACCAGCGCATCGTGTCGGCGACCGACCGGGTCGGCTCGATCCTGAAGAACGAGAAGTACGTCAACGGCGGCATCGGCGGCGTGAAGTCGATCGCCACCACCACCTTCCAGGACGGCGGCCTGCCGGTCGTCCAGAAGAAGTGCGGCATGCACCGCCAGGCGTCCTTCTACGCCAACCAGTGGCCGCAGGGCACCAAGGTGGCCGAGGACGGCGACGCGTTCGCGTTCTACCTGCCGGCGATCGACCCGGCCAAGGGCAAGCCGGTGCTGGGCGGCGGCGAGTTCGTCGCGGCGTTCACCGACGGCGACGCGGTGCAGGCGGTGCAGACCTACCTGGCCAGCGCCGACTTCGCCAACAGCCGGGCCAAGCTGAACAACTGGATCTCCGCCAACAAGGGTCTGGACGTGGCCAACGTCGCCAACCCGATCGACAAGGTGGCCGTCGGCATCCTGCAGGACACCGGCGCGGTGTTCCGCTTCGACGGCTCGGACCTCATGCCGGCCGCCGTGGGCGCGAACTCCTTCTGGAAGGGCATGACCGACTGGATCAACGGCAAGGACACCAAGGCGACCCTCGACTTCATCGAGGCCAGCTGGCCAAAGTGAGGCCGTAGTTGATCTACCTACGCCGTGTGGGCTCCGATCCGGGGCCCACACGGCGTAGTCTTCCTCCCGACCGGCCCCCTAGGAGAACCGCGTGAGCTTCGACTTCACCGCCGAAGGCCCGAAGTTGATGATGCTGGTGTACGGCATCGTCGCCTTCGCGGCCGTGGTGGGCTTGTTGCTGCTGGTGCTGGACGTGCTGCCGAGCCACAAGGACCGCTGGGTGGCGCTCGGCCTGCTGGCCCCCGCCGGTCTGCTGCTGCTGGTGGGCCTGATCGTGCCCGCCGTGCGCACGCTGATCCTGGCCTTCATGGACGCGGACTCCGACGAGTTCGTGGGCCTGGACAACTTCATCTGGATGTTCACCGACAAGAACTCCGGCATGCTTCCCGACTTCGGCGCCGATCCCGTCCAGTACGGCGTGCTGCTGAGCACCTTCCTCTGGGTGCTGCTGGTGCCGACGGTCTCCACCTCGGTCGGCCTCGTCTATGCCGTGCTGGTGGACCGGGCCCGCTTCGAGTCCTTCGCCAAGTCGCTGATCTTCATGCCGATGGCCATCTCGTTCGTGGGCGCCGGCATCATCTGGAAGTTCGTGTACGAGTACCGGCAGGAGGGCGCCCCGCAGATCGGCCTGCTGAACCAGATCGTGGTCGCGTTCGGCGGCACCCCCCAGCAGTGGCTGCTGGACGGCCCGTGGAACACGCTGTTCCTGATCGCGGTGATGGTGTGGATCCAGGCCGGCTTCGCCATGGTCGTGCTGTCCGCCGCGATCAAGGCCATCCCGGCCGACATCGTCGAGGCCGCGCGCCTGGACGGCGTCACGCCGTGGCAGATGTTCTGGCAGGTCACCATCCCCAGCATCCGCCCCGCGCTCGTCGTCGTCATGGTGACCATCTCGATCGGCACCCTGAAGATCTTCGACATCGTGCGCACCATGACCGGCGGCCAGTTCGGCACCAGCGTCGTCGCCAACGAGATGTACACCTACTCGTTCCGCGCCGACGAGAACGGCAAGGGCGCGGCGCTGGCGGTGCTGCTGTTCGTGCTCGTCATACCCATCGTGATCTACCAGGTCAGGGTCGTACGCCGCCGCCGGCTGGAGGGAGCCCGATGAGCACGGGTACGGAAACTGTGGTGGCGGCTCCGGAGCCCGAGGTCCCCCGCACGGCGGCCGGGCGGGTGCGCAAGAAGCTGACCAGCCGCACCGCCAGCGCGGTATCGCTGGTGATCGCGCTGCTGTGGACCGTGCCCACGTTCGGCGTGCTGGTCTCCTCGATCCGCCCGGAGAACGAGATCAAGTCCAACGGCTGGTGGAACTTCTTCACCAACCCGCAGTTCACCTTGGAGAACTACAACCAGGTGCTGTTCGGGGCCCGTTCGGCGTCGGGCGGCCTGGCCGGATACTTCATCAACTCGCTGGTGATCACGATCCCGTCGGTGCTGTTCCCGCTCGCGTTCTGCTCGCTGGCGGCGTACGCGCTGGCCTGGACCCGCTTCCGCGGCCGCGACTGGGTGTACGTCGGCATCTTCGCGCTGCAGATCGTGCCGCTGCAGATGGCGCTGATCCCGCTGCTGTCGTTCTTCAACGAGGGCGTCTCGCTCGGCGGCGTCCAGGTGCTGCCCGCGTGGGACCTGGAGGGGCCGGGCAAGTTCATCACGGTCTGGTTCGCGCACACCTGCTTCGCGCTGCCGCTGGGCGTCTTCCTGCTGCACAACTTCATGGCGGAGCTGCCCGGCGACCTGGTCGAGGCGGCCAAGGTGGACGGCGCGAGCCACGCGAAGATCTTCCGGCGCATCGTGCTCCCGCTGATCGTGCCGGCGCTGGCCTCCTTCGGCATCTTCCAGTTCCTCTGGGTCTGGAACGACCTGCTGGTGGCCCTGATCTTCGCCCCCGGCCCGAAGAACGCCCCGCTCACGGTCCGCCTGGCCGAGCTGGCCGGCAACCGGGGCAACGAATGGCAGCGCCTCACCGCCGCCGCCTTCGTCTCGATCATCGTCCCGCTGACCGTCTTCCTCTCCCTGCAGCGCTACTTCGTCCGCGGCCTCCTCGCCGGCAGCGTCAAGGGCTGACCGTACGCAAGGAAGGGCACCTTCTTAACGCTCCGCGTATAAGAAGGTGCCCTTCTCAACCTGCGGGCTCAGCGGCCGAGGACCGAGCCGCCGTTGACGTTGATGATCTGCCCGGTGACGTACCCGCCGGACTCCCCCGCCAGCCAGCACACCGCCCCGGCGATGTCACCCGGCACACCCGCCCGCCCGACCAGCGTCTGCGCGACGCGGTCGGCGTGGCCCTGCGCGGTCATCCGGTCGCCGAAGAACTCCGTCTCGGCCACGTAGCCCGGCGACACCACGTTGGCCGTGGCGCCCTCCGGGCCGAGCCGCGCCGCGAGGTCCAGCACCCAGCCGTGCAGCGCCGCCTTGGCCGCCGAGTACGGCCCGCCACCGCCCCGCTGCGCCGCGATCGAGCTGAGCAGCACCACCCGGCCGCCGGGGCGGCGCAGCAGCGGCAGCAGCGCCTCGGTGAGCAGCACGGCGGTGAGCACGTTGGCGTCGAACGTGGCCCGCCACTGCCGCGCCACCGCTGCCAGCCCGTCACCGTCCCGCCCGATGAACCCGCCCGCGTTGTTGACCAGTACGTCCACGGTCCGGCCCGCCAGCTCGGCGGCGACCCGCTCGACCGTCTCCGGCTCCGCCAGATCGGCGGTGACGATGCCGACCTCCGCCCCGGTCGCCGCCCGGATCCGCTCGGCGCTGCGGGCCAGCACCTCCTCCCGCCGTCCGATCCCGACGACGTCGTATCCGCGCTCGGCCAGCGCGAGCGCCGTGGCCGCACCGATCCCGGTGCCCGCACCGCTGACCACCGCCAGCGGCCTTCCCTCCCCATGATCATTCATCCCTGCACCCTAACGCCCCTCCCCCCACCCCGCCGGTTGCCGCCGGGTGCCGGGTGCCGCGGACCAAGCGTTGATCATGAAGTTAGGGTCGCGACACGCCGTCGACCCGTGCCATAAGTTCATGATCAACGCAGCGAAGCGGCAGCGAAGCGGCGGCAGGGCGGGTGGCGGGCAGGGCGGGCCGAACGGGTGGGTGCGCGGGGCGGGTGGGTGGGGCAGGATGCGGGATGTGAGTGATGTTCGTGTTGCGGTGGCGGGGGATGCGGGGGCGCTGGCCGCCACGCTGGCGGAGGCGTTCGGGGATGACCCGGTGTGGTGCTGGATGGTGCCGCCGAAGGGGCGCCACGGGCGGCTGGAGCGGATTTTCGGGGCGCTGCTGCGGTATGCGATCCCGCGCGGCCACGTCTACACCACGGCGGACCGGCAGGCGGTGACCATGTGGGCACCGCCGCGGGAGTGGCGGCTGCCGACGTCCGCCGTGGCGCGGGCCGCGCTGCCGCTGCTGCGCGCCACGGGCAGCCGGCTGCCGCGGCTGCTGGGCCGGATGGGCGAGATCGACCGGCTGCACGAGCGCCAGCCCGCCGACCACTGGTATCTCGAGTTCATCGGCACCACCGACGCCGCGCGCGGCACGGGGCTCGGCTCGCTGCTGCTGGACGACGCGCTGACCCGCTTCGACGAGGCGGGCCTGCCCGTCTATCTGGAGTCCTCGAACGAGCGCAACCTCAGCTTCTACCGGCGGCACGGGTTCACGGTGACCGGCGAGCCGCCGATGCGCTCCGGCCCGCCACAGTGGACGCTGTGGCGCGACCCGCGCCCGGCGCGCTGACGACCCGGCCAAGGGCCTCACGACCGCACCCCGCCGGGGTTGATCGCGAGTTCGTGTCCAGACCTTCGCTCCAGCCGCACCTTCCGACACGAACCCACGATCATGGCGCGGCGGCCGCGTGGCCGGGCCGCGGTGGGCGTCGGCCGCAGATGGATCCCGGCCCTCCCGTACCCCGAGGCGTGTCAATGTGGAAACACGCCGGACACATCGGCGGCCTGCCATGGGAGCGCTTCCGCAGGTCGCGGCCGATTCGGTTAGCAGGCAAGGATTTCCTGGTGGTTGCCTGGAGATTCTGGAGCGGTGAAGGGTCTTCCCTCCGCGCTCAGTTGTCGCTATCGTTCCATCAAACGTCCATGGGAACGCTTCCACGGATGTTCATCAATGTAAGAATTCGTCCCGTCGATGGCCCGCCCGGACGCCATCGCCGGCCGCTCCCGAGGCGGTCGGTCGCCGATCTCCCTACGACCGGCGACCGACCTCCCTCCGGGTGCCGGAGAGGAGGTGAAGCTCGCGACTACGTCGCGTGCCAACGGCTCCCGCGCGTCACGCTGCCTCGTGACCCTGCCGCCCGGCAGGCACAGGGCGTGAGCACCCGATGGGGGCGGGGACTGCCCTTCCCCGTCCCCATACCAATCGGCATTCTCCGCCACATGGCTCATCAGCACCAGACTTGCGCCAGTATGCGAAAGTCAGAAACCACATCTCCACCCGTCACCGGGACAGGGACGACTGTACCCGATCATGGGAGCGTTCCCACCCATGATCAGTCCTTTTCCCAGTATTTGAGGAGCACCAATGCCAGGCAACACGCCGCAGCCGGCGCCCACATCGCTCGGTCTGCAGTTCCCCGACGGCTTCATCTGGGGAGCAGCCACCTCCGCGTATCAGATCGAGGGCGCGACCGCGATCGACGGGCGCGGTCCGTCAGTGTGGGACACCTTCTCCAGGAAGCCCGGCAAGGTTCGCAACGGGGAGACCGGCGACGTCGCCGCCGACCACTACCACCGCTGGGCCGACGACCTGGACCTGATCCGGGACCTGGGCCTGCGCTCGTACCGCTTCTCCATCTCCTGGCCGCGGGTCATCCCCGGCGGCCGCGGCCCGGTCAACAAAAAGGGCCTGGACTTCTACCGCCGCCTGGTGGACGGCCTGCGCGAGCGCGGCGTCACCCCGATGGTCACCCTCTACCACTGGGACACCCCGCACGAGCTGCAGGTGGACGGCGGCTGGGAGAACCGTGACACCGCCTACCGGTTCGCCGATTACGCGGCCGTGCTCGCCGAGGCGCTCGGCGACGCCGTGCCCAACTGGCTCACCCTCAACGAGCCCAAGACCATCGTGCAGAACGGGTATCTCTACGGCTCGCACGCCCCCGGCCACCGCAACCCCGCGGCGGCGTACGTGGTGGCGCACCACCAGCTGCTCGGACACGGCCTCGCGGTGCAGGCGATGCGCCCGCACCTGAGCGCGTCGACCCGCATCGGCCCGGCGCTGAACCTGCACCCGTGCTACCCGGCCGACGAGACCAACGAGGCCCGGGCGCGCACCATCCTGCACGACGGGTACGAGAACCGCCTCTACCTCGACCCGATCCTGAAGGGCGCCTACCCGCAGGACGTGCTCGACGACGTGGCGACGTTCTCCCCGATGCAGGAGCACATCAAGGACGGCGACCTGGACGTCATCGGCTCCCCCGTGGAGCTGCTGGCCGTGCAGTACTACTGCCCGCTGTACGTGACCGCCGACGGCCAAACGGTGCAGAAGCACCGCACCAGCGAGGCGTTCTGGCAGCAGATCTACCCCGAGGGCATGTACGACATCCTCACCCGCATCAAGAAGGACTACGGCGACATCGCGCTGACCATCACCGAGAACGGGCTGCCCACGCCGGACACGCTGGGCGACGACGGCACGGTGCGCGACGACGGGCGCATCGCCTTCCTGCGCGACCACTTCTCGGCGGCGCACCGGGCCATCACCGACGGGGTGAACCTGGAGAGCTACCACGTGTGGTCGCTGATGGACAACTTCGAGTGGGAGCAGGGCTTCGACCAGCGGTGGGGCCTGGTCTACGTCGACTACGCCGACCAGCGCCGCGTCCCCAAGGCCAGCGCGCACTGGTACTCCCAGGTGATCCGCGACAACGGCCTCTGACAGACCTCCTCGGCGGTGGGCGACCCGCGAGTCCACGCCGCCGGGTGACCGGGCCGGGTGACCGAAAGGTCCCCGGCCCGTACGTGTTTCTCAGGCCGACTTCGCGCGGGCCAGCGCCGCCACGTCGCCGCGCAGCCGCTCGCCCATCTCGGGACTCAGCGTGCCCTCCCCCACCCGCGAGTCGATCTTCGCGTACACCGACTGGATCTCCGCGTCCAGCGGCCGCCCGGTGGCGCGTGAGTTCGCCAGGTTGTTCACCAGGTTGCGCAGGTCCAGCGCCACATCGGAGCGCAGCCCCTGCTGCTCGGCCAGCGCGATGGTGGCCAGCGCGGCCGACTGCGCCTGCTTGACCGTCAGCGCGGCCGGTGATGCGCCGGGCGACGCGCTCGCGCTCGTCGCGGGCCGGGCCGACGGGGACGCCGCCGCGGACGGGCGAGCGGAGGCCGCGGCCGTGGGCGAGCCCGGCCCCTGCGCGCCGAAGCCCGGGGTGCTCGCGGGCGGGCTGGTCCGGGCCTGGCCCGGGTCGTCCGGCGAGTCGCGCAGCGGCAGCGCCCACGCCAGCACGCCCAGCCCCACCACCGCCGCCGTCCCGGCCGCCGCGGGCACCAGCCAGCGGCGCTGCGGCCGGGCCAGCGCGGCGCGCAGCACCCGGGCCGCCTCGGCGGCCACGGGCCGGGCCGACGGCTCACGCTGCAGGCACGCGGTCACCAGCTGGGCGACGGCACGCGGCAGCTCCGGCACCTCGGGCACCGGCGGCGGGCCGTGGTCGGCGGCCACGTCGTCCCAGCCGCGCACCCGGAACGGGGGGCGGCCGGTCAGCATCTCGTACAGCACCACGCCGAACGCGTACACGTCGGTGGCGGCCTCGGCGGGCATGCCGTCCAGCCGCTCCGGGGCGACGTACGCGGGCGTGCCGAAGCTGGCCCCGGTGCTGTCGTCGTCGGGCTCGCCGATGCGCGCGGCGATGCCGAAGTCCAGCACGGTGACCTGCTCGCCGTGCACCATCACGTTGTCCGGGGTGATGTCGCGGTGTACCACGCCGCGGCGGTGCGCCACCTCCAGCACCGTCGCGATGCGCACGCCGATGCGCACCGCCTCGCGCCAGGCCAGCGCGCCCAGCGCGATGCGGTCGGCCAGCGGCTCGCCGGCGACGAGCTGGAGCACGATGAGGGCGACCTCGCGGCCGTCGGGCGTGCTGGTGCGCACGAAGTCGTGCACACCCGCCACGTCGGGGTGGTTGAGCCGGGCCACCGCCCACGCCTCGCGCCGGGCCAGCTCGCGCAGCCGCTCGTCGCCGGACAGGCGTGGGTCCAGCACCTTCAGCGCGACCAGCCGGTCCAGCGTCTCGTCCCGGGCCCGCCAGATGACCGCCATACCCCCGGCGCCGATCCTGTCGATCAGGCGATACCGCTCGACCAGAAGGTCGCCGGCGCGCAGCGGGTAGCTGTAGTCGGTCATGAACGGCACGTTGCGGCATGATCAGCCGCGGTGTCAACGGTTTGCCCGGCAACGATTGCAGATCACTTGCCCGGTTCGGCCGCGACCAGCGGCGTCGGTCAGCGCACCGGGACCGTGCGTCCCTCCTCTTGGGACTGTTGCGCGGCGGCCAGCACGGCGACCACCTCACGGGCGAAACGCACGTCGCACGGGTGCTCCGGGCGGCCCGCGCGCACCTGGGCGAGCAGCTCGTCGATCGCGCGGCCGAACGCGGCGACCGGGTCGCCCGAGCCGCCGGGCAGGTCGAGGATCCCTGCCTCGCCCTGCAGCTGGTACTCGAACAGCAGCGCGGTGGGCGGGGCGTCCAGGGTCAGCATGAGCACGCTCACCGCGCCGCTTTCGTGCCGGGCCAGCACGTGGCTGGTGGCGTGCGCCCCGGCCAGCGAGGTCACCGCGGTCACCGGGCCGAGCACGGGCAGCAGCCGGGACAGCGCGTGCGGGCCCAGGTCCCACAGCCCGCCGTGCAGCCTGCGCCAGACCGAACCGGCGTACGGACCGCCCTGCGCGAAGATCGAGCCGTACATGATGACCCGGGCCGAGCTCCAGCCGCCCGCGGCCGCCGCCTCGTCCAGCGCGGCGGTCACCACCGGGTCGAAGCGGCCGGTGAAGAAGACCACGCTGGCCACGCCGGTGGCGTCGACGGCCGCGACGACCCGGTCGGCGTCGGCGACGGTGAGCGCGAGCGGCTTGTCCAGCAGCAGGTGGCGGCCGGCGCGGGCGGCCCGCTCGGCGATCGGGGCCTGCACGTCCGGCGGCAGCGCCACGGCGACGGCGTCCACGTCGGCGATGAGCGCGTCGGGATCGGCGTACGGCCGGGTGCCCAGGCGCTCAGCCAGCGCGGCGGCCTTGCCCGCGTCGCGGCCCCACACGCCCACCAGCTCCGCGCCGGGGTGGGCGACCAGCGCCGCGCCCTGCGTCTGCTCCGCCCAGTAGCCGGTGCCGAACAATCCGAATCGCATGGTGATCAGCGTAGAGGTGCGCCCGCGCGGATCAGGCTCCGGCCACCTCGTCGAGGTAGCGGCGCTGCAGCGCGGTCGGCAGCTCCTTGTCGCGGAAGCCGCTGAAGGCCCAGTCCTCGTACTGGTCGGGCAGCATGGCGGTGACCCGGTCGCGGTAGCCGAGCCCGGCCTGCGCGATGCGGACCACGGGCGGCTCGCCCAGCTCGACGACCACCGGGCCGGAGATGCGGGCCGCGAAGTCCCACGGCTGGCCCGGCTCACCCGCGGCGCACATGAAGTACGCGTACACCACGCGCACGTCCTCGATCCGGGTGGCCGTGGCGGGCTCGGTGCCCATGGTCTCGGCGGTGCACATGACGGTGTCCTCGGCGGCCACGTCGTGGCCGTGGGCGTGGTGCTCGGCCGGGGAGGACTCGGTGAGGATCGCGGCCACCCGCGCGGCGAGCGCGTCGTCGAGCCCGGCGGGCGCCGCGACCAGGCCCAGCACCGCCACCAGGGCCAGGGCCGCCAGCTCGGGCAGCACCCACCAGGCGTTGCGGCGCAGCGTGGTCATCGACACCGGCACATGCTCGCAAACGGGATGGCACGGCGCAATGGTTGCTTGACCGGTAAATCACATGGTGGAATGTCGATGCCGTGGTGCCGCGAGGGCATCCGTGGAGCGGACCGCGGCCAGCACGAGCCGCACGCACGCGACGGACCGTCCCCGACCCCTGTCCCCGGCCCCGAGGCCGCGGCAGGGGTGATCCCGCATGCGCAGCTCGGCACATTCCGTTCGCGACCTGGGGCTCGGCCCGGCGGCGGGTGTGTCCGTGCTGGAAAGGACAGCAGCATGAACAAGCTGAAGGCGGCCGCCCTCGCGGCCGCCGCCACGCTCGCCGCCGGCGTGGCGCTCACGATGATCAACGCCGGCCCGGCCGCAGCCCACGGGGCGATGCTCACCCCGGGCAGCCGCACCTACCTGTGCTACGTGGACGGCAAGTCCAGCACCGGCGAGATCCGGCCGACCAACGGCGCCTGCCAGAACGCGATGAGCGTGGGCGGCGCGCAGCCGTTCTACGACTGGTTCGGCGTGCTGCGCTCGGACGGGGCGGGCCGCACCCGCGGCTTCATCCCGGACGGCGCGCTGTGCAGCGGCGGCAACACCAAGTTCGCGGGCTTCGACGCGCCGCGCAGCGACTGGCCGCTGACCCACCTCACCTCGGGCGCGAACCACGCCTGGCGCTACAGCAACTGGGCCGCCCACCCGGGCTGGTTCTACCTGTACGTCACCAAGGACGGCTACAACCCCAACCAGGCGCTGACCTGGGCGGATATGGAGGAGCAGCCGTTCCTCAGCGTCGACCACCCGCAGATGAACGCCCCGGCGCCGGACGGCTACTACTACTGGAACGGCAACCTGCCCTCCGGTAAGTCCGGCCGCCACGTCATCTACTCCGTGTGGAAGCGCTCGGACAGCCAGGAGACCTTCTACGGCTGCTCCGACGTCATCTTCGACGGCGGCAACGGCCAGGTGACGGGCATCAACAACCCGCCCACCAGCCCGTCGCCGATCCCGTCGAACCCGACCTCGCCGTCGGCGTCGCCGTCCCGCTCGACCTCGCCGTCGCCGAGCGCGGCGTCCCCGCGGCCGAGCAGCCCGGCGCCGTCCACCCCGGCCCCGCCCACGCCGTCGATCTGCGCGGCGACGTACACCCAGACCAACAACTGGAACAACGGGTTCCAGGGGGAGATCAAGGTGACCGCGGGCGGCTCGATCAACGGCTGGACCGTGCGGGCCACCTGGCCCAACGGCCAGTCCGTGAACCAGAGCTGGAGCAGCACCTACACCAACGGTTCCGGGTTCACCACGTTCAAGAACGTGTCCTGGAACGGGTCGCTCTCCGCGGGCGGCAGCACCACCTTCGGATTCCTGGGCAACCACAGCGGGACCAACAACCCGCCGACGCTGACCTGTACGAGTCCGTGACGCTATGAACCGGTGGCGCCTCCCGCCCGGGGGGCGCCACCGGCCTCAGTAGACCGCGCTGTGCAGATCCAGGCGCCGCAGCACGTCGTCGGCGGCCTCCGGCTCCCGTTCGCGCAGCTCCAGCACCGCCGCCCGGGACGCCGCCAGCAGCTGCGCCCGTACCTCGCCGAGGCGCTTGCGCTGGCTCACCCACTCCGCGTCCTCGGCGTCCTCGTCCAGCAGGATCGCCCGCTGCCACTCCCCCAGCCGCCGGGCCGTCTCCGGCCCGACCGTGCCGTCGGCGCGCAGCTCCTCCAGCCGGTGCAGCCCGGCCTCCTGGGCGGCCGCCACGATCCGCCGCGCGGCCTCCTGCCGCCGCAGCGCGCCGCCGGTCAGCCCGGTGCGCCGGACCAGCCAGGGCAGGGTCACGCCGGGCACCAGCAGGGTGGCCACGGCGACCACCGCGGCGACGAACACGATCTGGGTACGCCCTGGGAAGTCGCGCGGCAGCGCCAGCGCGGTGGCGATGGTGACCACCCCCCGCATCCCCGCCCACGCCACGATCAGCGTCTCGCCCCAGCCCACCGGCACGTCCGCGGGATCGCGGGCGCTCAGCCGCCGGGTCAGCCCGCGCACCCCGAACATCCACGCGAAGCGCACCACCACCAGCGTGAGGCAGATCAAAAGCGCGAAGCGGGTGTACGCCCACAGCCCGCTCTGCAGGTCGTCCAGCGCCTGGATGAACTCCAGCCCGATCAGCCCGAAGGTGAAGCCGGTGACCAGCTGCTCGATCACGTCCCAGAAGTTGCGCCCGGACAGCCGCCCGGCGACGTCGTCCGGGTCGGCCCGGGTCCCGCCCAGCCAGAACCCGGCCGCCAGCACCGCCAGCACCCCGCTCGCGTGCACCGAGTCCGCCGTCAGGTACGCGGTGTACGGGATGAGCAGGCTCAGCCCGGCTCGCAGCTCGGCGGTGGGCAGCCGGTCGAACAGCCAGCCGAACAGCAGCCCGGTGAGCAGCCCGACGACCGCCCCGGCGAGCGCGGTGTAGCCGAACTCGGCCGCCGCGCCCCACACCGACAGCGTCCCGGTCGCCACCCCCGCCACCGCGACCTGGTAGATGGTCAGCGCGGTGACGTCGTTGAACAGGCCCTCGCCCTCCAGCAGGGTGATCGTGCGGCGGGGCAGCCCGAGCCGCCCGGCCACCGCCGACACCGCGGCCGGGTCCGGCGGGGCGGTGATCGCGCCCAGCACGACGGCCGCGCCCAGCGGCAGCACCGGGTCGATCCGGGCCGCCACCGCGGCCACCGCGGCCGTGGTGACGAAGACCAGCGCCACCGCGAGCAGCAGGATCGGCCGCCAGCCCCGGGCGAACCGGCGCCAGGAGGTCTGCTGGACGGCGGCGTACAGCAGGGGCGGCAGCAGCACGGGCAGGATCAGCTCGGGCGGCGGGTCGAGGCTCGCCCCGGGCACCAGGCCGAGCGCCGCGCCGAACAGCGTGGCGACCACCGGCGCGGGCAGCCGCCAGCGCGCGCCGACCGGCACGCAGAGCAGGCCCAGCACCAGCAGCACGAGGATGACCGTGCGTTGGTCCATCCCGCCATCGCACACCACGGCCAGCGGTTATGCCCGGCACGACACGATCGACGCGGCAGGCCATGGATTCTCGCCGATTTTGTTGGTAGTCTCGCCGAAGTAACGACGGCGGTATGCACCAGCCGGCGGGCAGAGAAGCACCGCCCGCTCCGGTGATGATCGGGCACCGGAGCGGGCGGGCAACAAGGAAGTCATGGTCGGTGCGTGCGGTCGCCTCGCGGCGAGTGGCGCGACACGGCTCCAGCCGAACGGTATTCCGTGAAGGCTTTTGTAGTTGAGGCCCGGGGACACTGTCCACGCACCGACCTCGACCACCATAGCGCCGAATCCCGCCCCTGCCGAACCTCCCACGCCGTGACGATCTTCACTCGCGTACCGGGAACACCATGATCCTCCGACTTGCCCGGCAAAAGGGCGTATCTTGCCGCCGCATTCGCCCGTCTGCCAGGCAAGTCGAGTGATCGAGGGGCGGCACGCGGGTCGGGTTCCGGACGGTGGGGTTATCGAGCCGGATGGCGCTTGATCTGCACAGGCCTTGCCGCAAGGATGTGCGGGTGTCAACTGACCCCTCCACCGAACGCCCGGCCCGCCGCCGGAGCCCCGCGAAGAAGGCCGCCGCGGCGGTCGACTCCGGACAGACGGCCCCCGCCGACGGCGCGGTGCGCATCCGCCTCGGGCGCGAGGCCGACAACGACATCGTGCTCGCCGACCTGCAGGCCTCGCGCTACCACGCCGAGCTGCGCCGCACCGGCGACACCTTCACGCTCGTCGACCTGGGCAGCCGCAACGGCACGTTCCTCAACGGACGCCAGGTCGCCAAGCCCACCCTCATGCACGCCGGCGACATGGTCTCGATCGGGCGGCACGAGCTGCTCTTCGACGGCGTACGCCTGCACGACCACGTCGACACCGGCCCCGCCTCGATCATCGCCGACGACCTGACCGTGCGCCTGGGCGAGAAGGTGCTCATCGACGACGTGAGCTTCGCGCTGCCCGAGGGCAGCCTGCTCGCCCTCATCGGCCCCAGCGGCTGCGGCAAGTCCACGCTGCTCAAGGCGCTGACCGGGCTGCGCCCGGCCACCCAGGGCCGGCTCTGGTACGGCGGGCGCGACCTCTACGCCGACTACGCGCAGCTGCGCTACCGCATCGGCATGGTGCCGCAGGACGACGTGCTGCACAAGCAGCTCAAGGTCCGCACCGCGCTGCGCTACGCCGCCGCGCTGCGCTTCGCCGACGACGTGCCGCGCAAGGTGCGCTGGGCCAAGGTCGACGAGGTCATGGACACCATGCGGCTGACCCAGCGCGCCAAGGCCCGCATCGACGTGCTCTCCGGCGGCCAGCGCAAGCGCGCCTCGGTGGCCATGGAGCTGCTGACCGAGCCGTCGCTGCTGTGCCTGGACGAGCCGACCTCGGGCCTGGACCCCGCGCTCGACAAGGAGGTCATGGGCGAGCTGCGGGAGCTGGCCGACAAGGGCAAGACCGTCGTCGTGGTCACCCACAGCGTGCTGCACCTGGACATCTGCGACCGGGTGCTGGTCATGTGCCTGGGCGGCACCATGGGCTACTTCGGCCCGCCGGACCAGCTGCTCGGCTTCTTCGGCGCCGAGGACTACGCCGACGTCTTCACGAAGATCACCGAGGAGCCGGAGCGCTGGACCCGCGCCTTCCGCAACTCCCCGCTGTACGCGCGCTACGTCAGCGCGGTGACCCCGGCCACCCGGCAGGAGCCCGCGCGCCCCGTGGCCGCCGCGCCAGCCCCGGCGCCCGCCGCCGAGGCGGTGGCCGACGACGCGGCCGAGGTCACGGCGCCCGTGCAGCTCGTGCCCGCCCAGCGCACCGACGAGCCCGACCTCGGCACCACCGGTGAGGTGGCGCTGCCGACGGCCGCGGTCGACGACGCCGAGCCCGCCTCGGTCAGCGTCGACGACGCGCTGGCCGCGTCCAGTGCCCGGCCGAACGTGCCCGCCGCGAAACCCGGCCGGGCCAACATCGACCGCAAGACCTGGGGACTGTTCGCCCGCAACCCCAGCGCGCCGATCCGGCAGTACTTCACCTTGTGCATGCGCATGCTCAACGTGATCTTCTCCGACCGCGGCTTCAGCATGTTCCTGCTGGCCATGCCGCTGATCCTGGCGGTGCTGTCGTACACCGTGCCGGGCGACTCCGGCCTGGCCAACCTCGGGCCGGTCCACCTGACGGCGCAGCAGCTGCTGGTCGTGCTGGTCACCGGCGCGGCGTTCATGGGCACGGCCGCGGCGGTCCGGGAGATCGTCGCCGAGGCGCCCATCTACGCCCGGGAACGGGCGGTGGGCCTGTCCGCCGCGGCGTACCTCAGCTCCAAGCTCACCGTGTTCTTCCTGATCAACACGGCGCAGGTGGCGCTGTTCGTGTACCTGGCGCTGTTCCAGGGGCCGCCGACCGAGGCGCTGGTGCTCCCGAGCCAGACCGCCGAGATCATCGTCGCCATGGTCGGCATCGCGCTGGTGTCCACCGTGCTCGGCCTGCTGATCAGCTCGCTGGCGCGGACCACCGAGCAGACCACGCCCGCCATGGTGGTCGTGGTCATGGCGCAGCTCGTGTTCTCCGGCGGCCTGTTCCTGCTCGCCGGGCAGACCGCGATGGAGATCATCTCCTGGGTCTTCCCGACCCGGTGGGGCTTCGCGGCCGGCGCGGCCACCGTCGACATGGGGGCCATGCTGCCCAAGAGCTACCAGGACCCGCTGTGGGGACACACCGCGGAGAACTGGATCAAGTACATGGTGTTCATGGGCGTGCAGATGATCGTGCTGATCGGCCTGACCCGCCTGGCGCTGCGCCGCCACGAACCCGGTCGCTCCTGACCGCTGAGGTTAAGAAGGGCACCTTCTTCTACGCATAGCGTTAAGAAGGTGCCCTTCCTTTCAGTGGAGGCAGAACTCGTTGCCCTCGGGGTCCTGGAGGGTCTCGCCGTAGTGGTCGACGCCCTCGGTGTAGAGGATGCGCAGGCGGGTGGCGCCCAGGGCGATGAGACGCTCGGCTTCGGCGTGGACGCGCTCGCGGCGGGTCTCCACCGGCACGGCCCGGCCGCCGCTGACGGACAGGTCGAGGTGCAGGCGGTTCTTGCCGGCCTTGGACTCAGGCACCCGCTGGAACCAGAAGCGCGGGCCGACGCCGTCCGGGTCCTCGATCGAGTCGGTGTTCTCGGCCCCCTCCAGCTCGTCCTCCGGGATGCCCTTGCTCAGCCAGTACGACTTCCAGGTCGGGTGGTCCTCCGGCGGCTGCTGCGGCCGGTAGTGCAGGGCGGCGGCCCAGAACTCCACCAGCCGGTTCGGGTCCGCGCAGTCGATCGTCACCTGGATCCGTGTCGCCATCGTGCCGCTCCTCAAGGTCGGATATCCGGTCCCCGCCTGTCTAACAGCAGACCCCGACCTTTCCGCCGGCCTCGCCTCGCCTCGCCTCGCATGATCACCACTTTGTGTCGAAAGCCGAGGTCAGACCGCACCTTCTGACACGAAAAGCCGATCTTGGCTGGTGCCGGACCGGACGGTGTTCGCCAGGCGAGCGTCAAGCCACAGGGACACGGGCGGCCAGCGGGCGGCCGGCCAGGCGGCGGTACGCCAGATACATCTCGCAGCCCAGGCACAGGCCGAAGGCGGCGTTGAGGAACGCGGCGGCCAGCGCGAACCCGGCCGCGACCGCGCCGGTCACCGGCGAGCCCAGCAGGTAGCCCAGCGTGGCCACGGTGGCGAAGACGAACCCGACCGTCTGCGCGAAGCGGAACGGCGCCAGCGGCTCCAGCTCCGCGGGCGGGCCCAGCCGCGGCGCGAGCAGACCACGGTAGATCAGGCCGTAGGGGCCGAGGCGCGGCCGGGCCGCGGTGAGGCCGAAGACGGCAGCCTGCGCCAGCGCGAGCCAGCCGGAGCCGGTGAGCAGCACGACGACCATGACGACGGTGGTGACCGCCGCGGCGAAGCGCGGACCACGGGGGTCGATCATGCGGACTTCCTCTCGGCCTGGGCAGCCGCGGCCTGGGCAGCCTCGGCGCGGACGGACTCGACCCCGGCGGGCTCGGCGCGGACCGACCCGGCGTGGGCCGCCGCCGCGCGGACGGCCGACCCGGGCGGCGAAGACAGCACGGCTGGCGGCACGGCCGTGGGCAGCAGCGGGGTGATCGCGGCGAGGACCTGAGCGCGGGTGGGGGTGCCCTGGGCACGGCCCGCGATGCGGCCCTCCCCGTCGACGATCAGCACGGTGGGGGTCTTCCAGATGTCGAGGGCGCGGACCGCGTCCAGGCGGCTCTCCGCATCGACCTCGACGTGGGCCACGCCGGGAGTGGCGCGGGCGACCTCCCCGAGCACCACGCGGGTGGCCCGGCACGGGGCGCAAAACGCCGACGAGAACTGGAGCAGGGTGACCGCGCCGGGGCGTACGCCCAGCTCGGCGAGCAGCGGCGCGTGGGTGTCGTCGGCGGCGGGCACGGCACGGACAGTACCCGCCCGGCGGCGGTGGACCAGCCCGTAAGCGGTCGCCGCGAGCAGCGCGACGCCCGCCGCGGCCGGCCCGGTGAGATCCATGCCGCCAGCGTGCCACGTGAGCAGGGGCGATCAGAACGATCATCCCGAGGAGCGGACGCGGTTCACACTTCGTTAGCGGTGTTTTCACTCACGCCGCGCCGGGACCGCCTCCGACGGCTCGGCGGCCGGTTCGTCCTCGAAGACGAGCTGCCGCGAAGCCTGGCGCACCGCCCGTTCGAACTCCTCGTCCGTGGTGTCGTCGTCCCAGTCCGACAGCTCGCCGGACAGCCACTGCCGCCACGCGGCGGCGATGCGGTCGTACTCGGCGGTGCCGCGCGGCGTCAGCGCCACCGCGCCGGCCGCCTCGACCAGGTAGCCGTCGGCCACGCAGCGCTGGAACACGGGCCACAGCACCTGCGCGGGCAGGTGGTGGTGCGCGGCGATGTCGGCGACCCTGGCCTGCCCGTAGTGCTCGGCGAACAGCACCGCGCGGGCCAGGCACCAGGCCAGCCCGACGCCTCCGTCGACCCCGGCCCCGGCCAGCACGCCCGGTGCGGCCATCGGGCCCTTCTGCCGCCATACCGTGGCGATGGCCCTTTCCAGCTGCTCGGTGCGGTCGGCGGACTCGGGCATGCCGAAGCCCTCGCCCATGTCCCGCGCCGCGGCCCGTGCGGTGTCGCGCAGCGGCACCTCCTTGAGGAACAGCGCGATGACCGCGGCGAGCAGGCCGACCGGGACCGCGGCCAGGAAGACCGTGTGCAGCGCCTGGGTGTAGCCGCCGACGACCAGGATCCGGATCGCCTCGGGCAGGCCGTGCACCCCGGCCGGGCTCTCCAGCCGCCGCTGGTCCAGCGCCCCGAGCAGCGGGCCGAACCGCGCCAGCTGGTCCTGCAGCGAGTGGGTGTACACCGTCCCGAACAGCGCCACCCCGAACGCGCTGCCCATCGTGCGCAAAAAGGTGACGCCGGAGGTGGCCACGCCCAGGTCGTGGTAGTTGACCGTGTTCTGCACGACGATGGTCAGCGTCTGCATGCTCATGCCGAGCCCGAGGCCCAGCACGAACAGGAAGATCCCCTCGGTCAGCAGCGGGGTGAACGCCGTCATCAGCGACATCAGCCACATGCCCAGCGCCGTGAGCAGGCCCCCGGCCACCGGGAACCACTTGTAACGCCCGGTGCGGCCGACGATCGTGCCGCTGGCGATGGAGGTGATCAGCAGGCCCAGCACCATCGGCAGCATGCGCAGCCCGGACGCGGTTGCCGAGGCGCCCTGCACGTACTGCATGAACGTGGGCAGGAACGTCAGCGCGCCGAACATGGAGAAGCCCACGATGAAGCTGAGCACCCCGCAGATGCTGAACACGGGGTTGCGGAACAGCCGCATCGGCAGCATCGGCTCCCGCGCCCGCAGCTCGATCAGCACGAACGCGGCCAACGCCAGCAGACCCGCGACACCCAGCCCGATGATCTCCGGGGAGAGCCACGGGTACTCCGTGCCGCCCCAGCTCGTCATCAGGATGAGGCAGGTGGAGGCCACCGCGATCATGCCGATGCCGAGGTAGTCGATGACGGGTCGCCGGGTCGTGGGCAGCTTGGGCATGCTGGTGGCGCAGATGACCATCACCAGCGCCCCGAGCGGCACGTTGACGTAGAACGCCCAGCGCCAGGACAGGTGGTCGGTGAACAGGCCGCCCAGCAGCGGCCCGAGCACGGTCACCACGCCGAAGACGGCGCCCAGCGCGCCCTGGTACTTGCCGCGCTCGCGCAGCGGGATGTAGTCGGCGATCAGCGCCATCGAGGTGACCAGGATGCCGCCCGCGCCCGCACCCTGCACGCCCCGCCAGGCGACCAGCCAGGCCATGTTGTGCGCCAGTCCGCAGAACACCGAGGCGATCACGAAGACCGCCACGCAGACCTGGAACACCAGCTTGCGCCCGAACAGGTCGCCCAGCTTGCCGGCCAGCGCGGTGGCGATCGTCTCGGCCAGCAGGTACGCCGTGACCACCCAGGACAGGTGGGTGGCGCCGCCGAGATCGCCGACGATGGTCGGCAGCGCGGTGCCGACGATGGTCTGGTCCAGGGCCGCGAGCAGCAGGCCGGTCGCCACCGTGACGAACACGGCGTTGCGCCGCACCGAGCTCAGCTCGCCCCCGCGGTCCATATGATCACACTAAATACCGGTCCGCCCCGGTGTTCCGGCTTCGCGATGATCGTTGGAGTTGCCTGGCAGACGGGCGTATCTTGACGCGCGATTCGCCCATCTGCCAGGCAGGTCGGTGGATCAAGAGGGACCCGGCCCGCGCATCGGGGGGATGGTCGCGGGCCGGGGGTTCGGGGTGGGAGGGTCAGCGGGTGAAGCCGGCGGTGATGCGGGTGAACTCCCAGTCGGGCTGGGCGATGCCGCTGCAGGCGGACTGGACGCCGCCGCCCGCGCAACCGCGGTCGCGGTTGACGGACCAGAAGGACAGCCGGGCGATGGCGTTGCTGTTCGCCCAGTCGCGGATCTGGGTCCAGGTCGCGGTGCTGGTCAGCTCCTGCTGGTCGGACAGGCCGTTCATGCCGGAGATGCCCAGGTGGGCGTTGGCCGTCGCGTCGTTCCAGCCGAAAGCGGTCTTGAGCGCGTTGCGCAGGCCGACCGCGGCGTTGACCGTGTTCTGGTACATGTTCGCGCCGCCGCCGAAGTCGAACGGCATGATCGTGAAGATGTCGATGTTCGCGCCCAGCGCCGCCGCCTGGTTGATCAGGCGGGTGCCCCAGTAGCTCGGGCCGGTGGTCGTGGTGCCGAACGTGATGATCGTCTTGAGGCCGGGGTTGTTCTGCTTGACGATCTTCAGCGCGCCCAGGATCCGGTCCTGCACGACCTCGCTCTCGAACTCGTCGGTGTTCTCGATGTCGACGTCGATCGCCTTGAGGTTGTACGCGTTGATGACCTGCTGGTACGCCCCGGCCAGCGCGGTGGCCGAGGAGCAGTTCGGGCCGAGCTTGTTGCCGCTCCAGCCGCCGATCGACGGCACGATCTCGCCGCCCGCCGCGCGGATGGCGTTGATGGTGCTCTGGTCGGCGCCGCCGGTCAGCGGCCGGCTGCCGTCCCAGGCCGGCGTGCAGCCGCCGCCGGACAGGATGAACGCCATGGTGAACCACTTGATGCCGGTGGCGTTCATGACCGTGGCCGGCGCGGGCGGGTTGCCCCAGCCGACGTAGTAGTACGGCGCGGCGCCCTTGAAGGTGCCGGTGGGGCAGCCGGAGGTGGTGCCGGTGACGGCGTTGCTGGCCACGGACTCACCGCTGTTGTTGTACGCCTTGATCGTGTACGTGTGCGCGGTGCAGGTGCCCAGGCCGCTGTGCGTGGCGGAGGTGCCGGTGACGGTGGCGCGCACGGTGCTGCCCTCGTACACCCGGTAGCCGGTCACGGTGCCGGTGGAGGCGCCCCAGCTCAGCGAGATGGCGCTGTTGGTGACCGAGGTGACGCTCGGGTTGCCGGGCTTGCCGGGCACGCCCGCGGGCGGCGGCGAGGAGCTGGGCGGGGTGCCGCCGGTGCAGGTGGTGCCGTTGACGGTGCAGTTGGTGGGGTTGCCCGAGCCGTTGGCGTTGAAGCCGAAGGTGGTCGAGGCGCCGGCGGCGAGGGTGCCGTTCCAGCCCACGTTGGTGGCCGTGACGTGCTGGCCGGACGTGGTGACCGCGGCGTCCCAGAACACCCCCATGGTGGTGCCGGACGGCAGGTCGAACTGCACGTTCCAGCTGGTGATGGTCGACGAGGAGTTGTTGGTGACGGTGAACTTGCCCTCGTACCCGCTACCCCAGCTGGAGACCTTGGTGAAGGTCGCGGTCGCGGCGTGGGCCGGCGAGGACGCGACGAGGGAGATGGCGCCGGCCAGCAGTGCCACGCCGAGCGTGGCGAGACCGGCCCGCAGGGACCTTCTCATGGCGCGGTTGTCCTTTCGCAGAGAGCGCGCGGCGGGCGACGGCTTCGGGGAGCTCGTCGCCCGACGGCGAGCTGGTGGGACGGATCAAGCGCTCATGAGGGCCTACGGCCACACTAAATTAAAGACGGTTAACAGTAAAGAGTGTTGTCGATTCTGGCACGTAAAGAAGGGCGCCCCGGTGCCGTGGGGCGCCCTTCCGCCGGTCTCACCAGTTGTGACCGGCCGCGTAGGAGATCTGGGCCAGCACGGCCTGGCCCGCGGTGTTCGGGTGGAAGTAGTCCCACGTGGACACCTGCGACAGCGCGAACGGGTAGCCGAACACCGCGTTGTCGTCGAAGTCGCAGTTGGACCCGTACGCCGCGCAGGCCTGCGCGAGCTGGGCGTTGAAGTCGACCACCCGCTGGCGCACCCGGTCGCGCCGGGCCACGTCGGCCGCGGCGGTCGAGGTCGGGTTGGCCAGCAGCGACTGGCAGATGCCGAACAGCGACCAGGCGCTGCGGGCGGACGAGGAGCCCTTGCCGACCTCCCACAGCCGCTTCACGTCGGGGATCGAGATCAGCGCGACGCGGGCGTTGGGCAGGCCGCTCTTGAGGGTGGCCAGCGCCGTGTCGATCGACGCCCGGAACCCGGCGACCGAGGTCATGCCCGCCTCGGAGCTGGTGCAGGCGTCGTTGGCGCCGATCAGGATGGTGACGTAGTCGGCGTTGCGGCCGACCACCGCCGTCGCCTGGCCGGGCATGTCGGCGGCCTTCGCGCCGCTCTTGGCCTGGTTGTAGTTGCGGCCGCTGATGGCGGCGTTCTTGGCGAGGATCCGCCGGTAGTGGGAGCTGACCGAGGCGTAGCCGCCGGTGCTGAAGGAGCGGTCGGTGCAGTCGCTGTACCAGCCGCAGGCGTTGAAGCCACGGGTGATCGAGTCACCCATGCTGGCCATCGAGTTGGGGACGGGGCCGACGGCCGCTGCCGGGGTCGCCGACAGCAGCGCCACGGCCAGACCGGCGGCGAGCGCGAGGGACGGGCGCGCGAGACGCATGGGAGCCTGCCTTCCGGGGGTACGAAGGGAGGAACCTGATACCGCGCGGGCACGCGGTTACCGAAGGGTAATATCCAGGTGACCTAGGTCACAAGGGTTATGTCCCTATTGGCCGTCCGCTTCGGACAGGCCCGCCTCGACCTGGTACGCCGCCCGTGCCCCGCCGTCGCCCAGCGCCACCTGGTCCGGCACCAGCAGCCGGTACGCCAGATCCCGCCCGGCCTGCGGCAGCAGCGCCAGCAGGCGGGTCAGCGGGTCCAGCCGCCCCGGCACGAAGACCTCGAACCGGGGACGGCGGATCACCCGCTCCACCGCCGCGGCGACATCGGCCGGGCGCAGCCGGGGCACCGAGCCGTGGCTCGTGCCCAGCGCCAGCTCCGTCTCCACCACCGACGGCATGACCAGGCTGACCTGTACGCCGCTGCCGCGCAGCTCCTGGCGCACGGCCGCGGCGTACCCGTACACGGCGTGCTTGGTGGCGGCGTAGGTCGCCTCGCCCGGCGGGCTGATCCGGCTGGCCGCCGACGCGACCGTGACGATGTGCCCGCGACCGCGCGCCCGCATGCGCGGCACGGCCGCCAGGAAGCCGTGCCGGACCCCGTGCACGTTGACGTCGAACTGCCGCCGCGCGGCCCGCTCCGGCTCCGCCTCGAACGGGCCCACCCACATCACGCCCGCGTTGTTGACCAGCACGTCCACCGGCCCGTACGCCTGCTCGGCGCGGTCGAGGAACGCGTCCACCGAGTCCTGCTCGGTGACGTCGAGCCCGGCCGCGAGCACCTCCCCCGGCAGCGCCGCCGCCGTCGCCTCGGCCGCCGCGAGGTCGAGGTCACCGAGCACGACCCGTGCTCCGGCTCCCGCCAGCCGCGCGGCCACCGCCGCGCCGATCCCCCGGGCCGCCCCGGTCACCGCCACCGTCAGCCCCGCCACGTCCCGTCCCACTGCCGCACTCCCCTCGCCCACGTGGTCGCCGACCCTACCGTCGGCGTGATCGTTCGACTTGCCTGGCACATCGGCGTATCTTGCGCCGTCATACGCCCATGTGCCAGGCAAGTCGGATGACCTTGGACGGGGTGAGGGGGTCCGTCGGGTCAGGAGTGTTGATCTGGGGACTTCACAGGTCGTGGGTGAGCGGGCACGATGGGTTCCATGCCTGAGGGGGGACGGCTGGCCCGCGCACGCGAGCTGGTGCGCGGACTCGACTTCCCGGCTGCCCGGCAGCTGCTCCGGGACCAGCTCGCGCTCGCGCACCAGGACCCGCGCCACGCCGACGCGGCCGAGGCCGACACCGCCGCGCTGTACGCCGGCGTGCTGCTGCACCTGGGCGAACCGCACGCGGCCCGCAGCTGGGCCGCGTACGCCCACGCCGCCGCCCAGGCGCTGCACGGCGACCTGGACCGGCGCACCCTGCACGCGCTCGGCGTGCTGGCGGTCTGCCTGCACCGCACCGGCGCGCTGGACCGGGCGGCCGACGTCTACGACGACCTGATCCGCGACCTCTCGCGGGCCGACGGACCCGACGCCGACCGCACGCTGGCCGCCCGCGCGGACGCGGCCGTGGTCGAGCACGCCCGGGGCAGCTGCGCCGAAGGGCGCCGCCACCTCGCCGAGGCGCTCGCCGCGCACGTGTCCCGGCACGGCCCGGGGCATCCGGTCAACGTACGCATGACCGTCCGGCTGGCCGGGATGTGGCGCGACTGCGGCGACCTCGACCGGGCGCACGAGCTGCTGGAGCAGGCCCGCGAGGAGTCCGCCTGGCTGCCCGCCGACGACGACACGCACCGGCTGCTGCAGGCCGCCACCGGGGCCGTGGCCGACGCCGAGCACCGCTGCGGCACGCCCCCGCCGGAGGAGCAGCGCCTGCGGGCCGCCGACCCCGGGCCGGGCGTGCTGCCGGTGCTAGTGCCCCACCCGGACGACCTCATCCCGGGGCCGCACCACACCGGCCCCGCCCGCGCCGGGGACCCCGACGAGTGGCCCGACGACGAGATCTTCGAGCGTTACGACGACCCCGCGCGCATCCGCCGCACCCGTCAGGCCCCGTCGTCCCCCGACGCCGGGGACGCATCCGGCCACCACCCCGCGACCGGAGCCACACCCGCCAGTGGCCGGCCCGAGCAGCGCACCGCACCGGACGGAGCCCGGCCCGAGCTGGGCGGAACATCCGCCGAGGGTTGGCCCGAGCAGGGCGGTACATCGGCAGGCGGTTGGCCCGAGCAGCGCGGGGCATCCGCCGGGGCCTGGCCCGAGCAGGGCGGGGCGCCTGACCGCAGGTGGCCTGAGCAGCGCACCTCCCGCGACGGCGGCCCGCCGGAGCGGAGTGGCCCGCCCGTCGGGTTCGGCGGGCAGCAGGTGCCGCTGGTGTACCCGGACCGGACCGGCCGGGCGGCACCGAGCAGGCAGGATCTGCCGTTCCCGGTGCCGACCACGCTCCCGCCGGGCCTGCGCACGTCCTACTCCCCGCCCGTGCGCAGGCGGCGCGGCGCGGGCGCGGCGGCGCTGGCCGTGTGCGCGGCGCTTGTCGCCATCACCGCGCTGGTCGGGGCGTTCCTGCTGGCCGACGGGTCCGATCCGGAGCCCGAGCCGACACCGCCCGCCGCCGCCAGTTCGGCGCCGCCGCCGTCGGCGCCCCCGGCCGCCACCGGGCTGGCCCTCGCCGACGAGGGCGAGAAACTGCGCGTGAGCTGGCAGTACCCGGCAGGGGTGGCCGCGGCGGTGGTGCTGTCGGCCGCCCCGGCCGGTGAGCCGATGCGCGCCATGCAGTCGCTGCCCGCCGGGACCCAGACGTTCACCCTGCTCGGCCTCAGCCCACGGCGGGACTACTGCGTCACCGTCACGCTCGTGTACAGCGCCGAGCAGACCGTGATGTCACCGCCGGTGTGCACCGATCGCGGGCGGTCCCCCGCGGCCCGCCCCTGATCCGCCCACCCCCTACCGCACCGCACGCGCCGCCGCCGAGGCGGCCAGCTCGCGCAGCCACAGGCTCTCCCGCTTGCGCCGCTCCATGAGGGCCAGCACCGCGGGCGGCAGCGCGCCGTGCCGCAACTGCTGGGCCACCAGCCCGGCCAGCGTCATCACCGGAAGGTCGTAGGAGCTGTCCACCGCGAACGTGAGCAGCTCGGCGACCAGATCCGGGGGCAGGTCCGGCGGCAGCAGCGGGCAGACCGCGCCGAGCACGCTGTCCACCGGCCAGCCGCCGTGCGCGCGGCGCTGCCGCAGCAGGGCGTGCACCAGCGCCGTCAGCTGCGGGCGGGGCAGCCCGGCCACCGGCTCCAGCAGCGGCCGCAGCCCCGCGCCTCCGCCGGCGCGGCGCGCGGCCACCAGCCCGGCCGCGGCGGCGTCCAGGTCACCGCTCGTGATCCACGCCGTGACCTGGTCGACGTGTTCGGCATAGGTCACCGGCCGGGGCATCTGCCACCCGCCCGGGTCGGCACTCCACCCGGCACCGGGCACCGGTCACCCGGCGGCTCTCCGTGCTCGGCAAGACAGTCCACAATGGTCGGCATCGTCATGCCGGCGGAGTCTAGGCAGGGGGACCGACAAACACGGATCCGCCGACCCCGGCGGGACCGGGATCGGCGGATCGAGGTGCGAAAACGGCTCAGCCGGCGCGGCGGTTCGCCCACAGGCGCGGGCCGTGGCCCTGGCTCTTCTTGGGCGCGAACGCCTGCTTGCCGTACGCCTGCTGCTGGCCGGACTGCTTGCCCTTGGCGCGCCGCTCGGCGCGGTTCATCGGCTGCTGCTCGGCCTCGGCGGTCTCGTCCGGCGCGGGCTGCTCCGAGCTGTGATCTTCACGCATGAGTGTCTCCTACGGATGCGGGCACGCCGACAGCCGCCTTCGCGGGCAGGGCGTGGGGAAACGACGGATCAGGCGCGCGGCCCTCGACGGGGCGGCGCGGCACGCTCACCGCGCACGTCGAGCGGCGCGGGCGTGGGGATCACGCTCAGATGTACATGCGCAGGAGCCTAGCAGGCCCCACGATGATCCGCACCTGCGAAACGGCCCACCCGCGGCCGACGCGCCCGCCATGCCGTGGGTGCGACATGGCGGGCGCGTCGCAGATCGGCCGGAGCCGGCGATCAGACGCGGGTCAGCTTGACCGCGTCCGCGATGACGTAGCCGGAGGTGCTGGTCCAGCGGCTCACGCCGACGGCGTTGTAGTCGCCCGCGGCCAGCGTGAACGTGCCGAGGGTGACCCATTTACCGCCGTTGGCCTGCTGGTTCACCTGGACGGTGGTGTTGCCGCCGGTGGTCACGACGACGTACGGCGTGGTCGTGTTGTACCCGGCGACGGCCGGATACCAGACCTCGACCCGGTAGCTCGCGGTCGCCGGGACGGCGAACTTGTACCAGGCGGCGTCCGAGACGGCCTGCGGGTTGGCGTACCGGTAGTCGGCGCCGTACCGCTGCGCCGAGTAGGTCGACGTGCCCCAGTTGGCCGAGGCGGTGAAGCGGCCCGCGGTGGTGTTGTCCACGGTCTGCGTCCACGACGGCGGCGTGGTCCCGTTGACCAGCTGCATGAAGTACGTCCAGTTCCACCGCGAACCGGGGTCGGTGTGGGTGGCGCCGGGGACCTCGTTGTGGCCGATGATGTGGGCACGGTCGCGCGGGATGCCGTACTTGCTGGTCACGCTGCGCACGATGGCCGCCGACGCCTGGTACATCTGCTCGGTGTACCAGCCGTCCTGCTCGACGTAGCCCTCGTGCTCGATGCCGATCGACTGGGTGTTGTAGGTCCAGTTGCCGGCGTGCCAGGCCACGTCGGCCTCGCGCACCATCTGCGTCACGGCGCCGCCCTTGGAGACGACGTAGTGGGCGCTGACCTGCGCGGCCGGGTTCTGGAACCAGTTGATCGCGCTGGTGTACGAGCCCTGGATGGTGTGGATCACCACGTAGTTGATGTTGTAGTCGGACTCGCGGCTGGCGTTGGTGTAGTTGCTGGTGCTGGCCGGCACCCAGGCCGCCGGGCCGTAGTCGGTGCTGGCCTGGGCGGCGGTGGGCACGGCGAGCAGCGTGCCGAGGGTCAGCGCGACGCCGCCGCCGAACGCCGCGGCACGGCGCAGCAGGGGTGACAGGGTGGCCACCATGGAGGTCCTCCCGGGGTAAGAGGGACTGGTGGCCTGACATTAATGAGAATGCATCGATTCCGTCGAGAACCTACAAGTAACAAGTAGACGACGAAACTTAGCTACGTCCTAAGCCGAGGGTTAAGAAGGGCACCTTCTACAACGCATAGCGTTAAGAAGGTGCCCTTCCTTTCAGTGGGTGCGGTGGTGGAGGAGGTCGAAGATCTGGCGGCCGGCGGCGACGCCGCGCTGCTCGAACTTGGTGACCGGGCGGTGCGCGGGGCGGGGGGCGAAGCCGTCGTGCAGGTTGGCCAGGCCGTCGGCGGCGGCGAGCACCTCGGCCATCTGCTCGGCGTAGTCGGCCCAGTCGGTGGCGCAGTGCAGGACGCCGCCGACGACCAGGCGCGAGCGGATCAGCGCCACGTTGTCCGGCTGGATCAGGCGGCGCTTGTGGTGACGGGCCTTGGGCCACGGGTCGGGGAAGTAGACGTGCACGGCGGCGAGGGAGCCCGGGGCGATCATGTGCCGGAGCAGGTGCAGCGCGTCGCCCTGGGCGACCCGGACGTTGGTGAGCCCGCGCTCCTCGACCACGGCCAGCAGGTTGCCCAGGCCGGGCGGGAAGACCTCGACGGCCAGGTAGTCGCGGTCCGGATCGGCCGCGGCCATGGCCACGGTGGCGTCGCCCATCCCGGAACCGATCTCCAGCACCAGCGGCGCGCTGCGGCCGAACAGGGCGGCCTGGTCCAGCGGTGGGTACGGGTCGGCGATGGTCACGCCGTAGGTCGGCCACAGCCTGGTCAGCGCGTCCTCGTGCCGCCCGCTCACCCGCCCGCGACGGGGGTAGAAGGTGGTGATGCGCGTCATGTGGCGGCCGTCTTCGCGCGCGCCGGCCAGGTCAGAGGTGGTCACAAGACAGTCAGGATACAGCGGCGGCCCCCCGCGCCCGCCGGGCGCGAGGGGCCGCACGGACCGCGTCAGGTCACTTGACGAGCGGCTGGCCCTGCTTGTCGTCGAACTTGCCGATCAGGATCAGGATGAAGTCGATGAACGTCCAGATGCCGAAGGCGCCGAGCGTGATCAGCTGCAGGATGCCGGTGCCGATCTTGCCGGTGTAGAAGCGGTGCACGCCCAGGGTGCCCAGGAAGATGCAGAGCAGCAGGGTGACGAGCCAGGACTTGCCGGTGGTGGCCGGAGCGGTGGTCACAGTCGTTTTCCTTCGGATCAAAGGGGTGTACCGATCACCGAGCCGTGATCGGCGAGTTCGGACCGTAACAACAGGCACTCCCGGTAACAACCGTCACTCGGGCACACCGCCCTGGCTTGACGGTTGATCAGCAGATGCGGTCGACCGGGATCCGGGCGACGGCGGCGGCCCCGGCGGGCAGCTGCTGCACCTGCCCGCCCTTGGTCCAGAAGTCCGGCGCGTCGACCTGCTTGCGCAGCTGCCTGTCCTGGTCGGGGGTCGCCACGATCACCTCCAGGGTGCGCACGCCCATCTTGGCGTCGGCGGCCACCTCCTGGCGCCCCAGCGGGATACCCCACGCCACCCAGCGTCCGCCGTCGCGCACGATCTCCCCGACGTACGGGAAGTGCGCGTTGGTCCCGCCCCCGGTCACGAAGATCCAGAGCTTGCCGCTGTCGTACGCGGGCTGCCACTGCCCCGTCAGGTTGACCTGATACCCGACGGCCAGCGCCGAGCCGACCGACCCGTACTGATCGACGTCCACGTCGAGGACCAGGCAGTCCGTGCCCGGACCCGCCCAGGCGACCGCCGACACGGACGGCGACGGGGACGGCGGCGCGGCAGCCGACGGGACGGCGGAGGCGCTGGCCGCGGCGGCCGGCGCCGGGCCGATCGCGGCCTCGTCCTTGAACAGCACCGGCACGAGCGCCGTGACGAGCGCTGCCAGCACCGCGCCGCCGGCGCCGAGCCAGGCCACCGTCAGCGCGGTGCGCCGGTCGGCCTCGGGGCCGCCCGCCGGGGGCACCCGGCGGCGGCTCGCCCGCGCCGCACGCCACTGTGCGGCGCCCAGCGTCAGCGCTCCGATGAGGACCACGGCGACGATGCCGGGCACGCCGAGCATGAAGTAACCGAAGTAGGCCGCGCAGGCCGCGACGAGCACGCTCGCGACATAAGCCGCGATCGGGCGCGGGGAGGCAGGATTGGTCACACGCCACTATCGATCGATGTCGTCACTGAGCGCAATGGCCCGACTCATCGGAGTGACGACACTTCCGGAGTGATCCGGCGATGACCGGATGCGCGCGCCCCGGCCGACCGGCTACCATCGTGCCAACCGAGCGATGCCGAAGGAGGAGCCATGACCCACGCGCTCTCCGCATCGTTCGTCGTACGCGTAGCCGACTCGGGCCGCGCGTAGTCATCCTTCGATCACCGCGCCCCGGCGCGCGGTGGTCGAACCCGGCCTCCCCCTCGCGTACGGGCGCCTGTTCCCCGAGGTGAGGTCATGAGCCTTCCGGACAAGCCGACCATCGACGGTCTCCCTGACAAGTGGGCACGGCGCTGGGAAGACCAGCGCGTGTACCGCTTCGACCGCGACGCGCCGCGCGAGCGCGTGTTCGCCATCGACACCCCGCCCCCGACGGCCAGCGGCGAGCTGCACGTGGGGCACGTGTTCTCGTACACCCAGACCGACGTCATCGCCCGTTTCCAGCGCATGCGGGGCCGGGCCGTGTTCTACCCGATGGGGTGGGACGACAACGGCCTGCCCACCGAGCGCCGGGTGCAGCAGTTCTACGGCGTGCGCTGCGACCCGTCGCTGCCCTACGACCCGCGCTTCACCCCGCCGGAGAAGCCGGGCAAGGCCCAGCTGCCGATCTCGCGGCGCAACTTCATCGAGCTGTGCGAACGCCTGACCGCCCGCGACGAGGAGGCGTTCGAGCAGGTGTGGCGGCTGGTGGGGCTGTCGGTGGACTGGTCGCTGCTGTACACGACGATCGGCACGCGGGCCCGCGCCGTGTCGCAGCGCGCCTTCCTGCGCGCACTGGCGCGCGGCGAGGCGTATCCGGCACAGGCGCCGACGCTGTGGGACACCACGTTCCGGACCGCGGTGGCCCAGGCGGAGCTGGAGGACCGGGACCGGCCGGGGGCGTACCACCGGCTGGCCTTCCACCCCGACGGGACCGCGCCGATCATCGTGGCGACCACGCGCCCGGAACTGCTGCCCGCCTGCGTGGCGCTGGTGGCGCACCCGGACGACGAGCGTTACCGGCCGCTGTTCGGCAGCACGGTGCGCACGCCGCTGTTCGGGACGCGGGTGCCGGTGCTGCCGCACCGCCTGGCCGACCCGGCCAAGGGCACCGGCATCGCCATGGTGTGCACCTTCGGCGACACCACCGACGTGATCTGGTGGCGCGAGCTGGACCTGCCCACCCGTCCCGTGCTCGGCTTCGACGGCCGCTTCCTGCCCGACGCGCCCGACGGGCTGTCCGAGGCAGGCCGCGAGCTGTACGGACAGCTCGCCGGGGCCACCGTGCAAACCGGGCGGGAACGGGTGACCGCGCTGCTGCGCGAGCACGGCGACCTGCTCGGCGAGCCCGAGCCGATCACCCACCCGGTGAAGTTCTACGAGCGCGGCGACAAGCCGCTGGAGATCGTGTCGACGCGGCAGTGGTACATCCGCAACGGGGGGCGCGACGCCGCGCTGCGCGAGCGGCTGCTGGAGCGCGGGCGCGAGCTGGCCTGGCAGCCGCCGCACATGCGCACCCGGTACGAGCACTGGGTGCACGGGCTGGCCGGGGACTGGCTGATCAGCCGCCAGCGCTTCTTCGGCGTGCCCATCCCGGTGTGGTATCCGCTGGACGCCGACGGCCAGCCCCTGCACGACCGCCCGATCACCCCGGCCGAGGACACGCTGCCGATCGACCCCAGCTCAGACGCCCCGCCCGGCTACACCGAGGAGCAGCGCGGACGGCCCGGCGGCTTCACGGCCGACCCGGACGTGATGGACACCTGGGCCACCTCCTCGCTCACCCCGCAGATCGCGGGCGGCTGGGGGTCCGACGACGCCCTGTTCGCCAAGGTGTTCCCGATGGACCTGCGGCCGCAGTCCCACGAGATCATCCGGACCTGGCTGTTCGCGACGGTGCTGCGCGCCCATACCGAGCACGGCACGCTGCCCTGGCGCACCGCCGCCATCGCAGGCTGGATCCTCGACCCCGACCGCAAGAAGATGTCGAAGTCGGTCGGCAACGTGGTGACGCCGCTGGGGCTGCTGCGGGAGTACGGCTCCGACGCGGTGCGCTACTGGGCCGCCGCCGCCCGGCCCGGCGCCGACACGGCCTTCGACACCGGGCAGATGCGGGTGGGGCGGCGGCTCGCCATGAAGATCCTCAACGCCACCCGGTTCGTGCTCGGGCTTGGCGAGCCCGGTCCGGCCGCCACGGTGACCGAGCCGCTGGACCGCGCCCTGCTCACCGCGCTCCGCCCGGTGATCGGCGAGGCGTCGAACGCGCTGGAGCAGTACGACGCCGGCCGTGCCCTGGACGCCGCCGAGCGCTTCTTCTGGCTGTTCTGCGACGACTACCTGGAGCTGGTGAAGCAGCGCGCGTACGGGCAGCACGGCGACGCGGCGGCGGACTCGGCGCGGCTCGCGCTGCGTACCGCCCTGTCGGTGCTGCTGCGGCTGCTCGCCCCGGTGCTGCCGTTCGTGACCGAGGAGGCCTGGTCCTGGTGGCAGCCCGGCTCGATCCACCGCGCCCCCTGGCCGTCTGCGTCCGACCTGGACGGCCACGCGGGTGACCCCGCGCTGCTGGCCGCCGCGACGGAGGCGATCGAGGCGGTGCGCCGCGCCAAGTCCGCCGCCAAGGTGTCCATGCGCACCCCGGTGCCCCTGCTCACCGCCCCCGACGACGCCTACTTCCCGCTCATCGAGCGCGACATCCGCGACGCCGGCGTGATCGAGTCCGTCACCCGCCACCCCCACCCCACCTACCTCGCTCACCTCTGAGCGGTGGCGAGCGCGTCATGATCGCCGTCTCGTGTCAGAAAGTGTGGTCCAGCCCCACTTTCTGACACGAGACGGCGATCTTCGCCAACCCGCCCGCGTAACCGGACCACGGCCGGGGGCGGCCGGGTCAGTACGGGTAGGCGCGGGTCTCGGAAGCCTTCACCGCAGCCCAGACCTCCGAGCCCGGGAGCAGGCCGAGGGAGGCCGCCGCGGCGGGGGTGATCTCGGCGGCGGCCTGGATCGGGCCGCCCAGCTCGACGCGCAGGTGGTCGCCGTGCGGCAGCACTCCGACCACGGTCGCCGCCCAGGTGTTCCGGGGGCTGCCCGCGGGCCGCTGCGGATACAGCGCCACGGCCGCGGGCGGGAACGCCAGGAACGCCTCCCCGTGCACCTCGTCGTCGGCAATCATGGTGAACCCGCCGTCCAGGGTGACGTCGTGCCCGGCGGCCCGGCCGCGGTAGAGGTTCAGCCCGACGAGGCGGGCGACGTACTCCGTGCGCGGGCGCGCGGTGACCGTGGCGGCGTCGCCCTCCTGCACGATGCGCCCGTCCTCGATGATCACCAGCCGGTCCGCGAGCACCAGCGCGTCCAGCGGATCGTGTGTGATCAGCAGCGTCGCGCCCTCGTGTGCGCGCAGGTCGTGGTGCAGCCGGGCCCGCGTCTCCATCCGGGTCCGGGCGTCCAGCGCGGCCAGCGGCTCGTCCAGCAGGAGCAGATCAGGGTGTACGGCCAGCGCCCGCGCCAGCGCCACCCGCTGCGCCTGCCCTCCGGACAGCTGCCGGGGGCGCCGCGCGGCGTACTCGGCCAGCCCGAAGCGCTCCAGCCAGCGCTGCGCCTCGACGCGGGCGGCGCGGCGGCCGGCGCCCCGGGAGCGGGGCCCGAAGGCGACGTTCTCCAGCGCGGACAGGTGCGGGAAGAGCAGGTGGTCCTGGAACACGACGCCGACGCGGCGGCGTTCGGGCGGCACGTACACGTCGGCCGCCGGGTCGTCGAGGAGCACCTCGCCCAGGCGCAGCCGGCCGCCGTGCAGCGGCAGCAGCCCGGCCAGGGCGCGCAGCGCGGTGGTCTTGCCCGCGCCGTTGGGCCCGAGCAGCGCGACGACCTCGCCCGGCCCGGCGGTGAGCGCCACGTCCAGCCGGAACCGGGGCCGCTCGACGACGAGATGCGCGCTGAGCAGCGCCCGCTCGGCGGGCCACCCGCCAACCAGGGTCACGGGCTCGGCGCGCGGCCCGGACGGGTCAGTCACGTTCGACGACCACGTTCGTGGACTTGATGACGGCGACCGCGACGCTGCCGATGTCGAGGCCCAGCTCGTCGACGGCCTCGCGGCTCATCAGCGACACCACCCGGAACGGCCCGGCCTGGATGTCGACCTGCGCCATGACGGTGTCCTTGACGATGGCGGTGACGATGCCGCGCATCCGGTTGCGGGCCGAGGAGCGGTCGGCGCGGCCGTCCGGGTCGTCGGCCCGCGCGCGGGCGTACGCCGCTAGGTCTCCCCCGGCCACCACCCGGTGCCCGTGCTCGTCGCGGCGCGCGGGCAGCCGCCCCGAGTCGACGAGCCGGCGCACGGTGTCGGCGCTGACACCCAGCAGCTCAGCGGCCTCACCGATCCGGAATGCGGTCATGCAGCGAATCTACCCCTCGCATCTGCGACCACCCGCCGCCCTTCACCCGATCCCGCCCCGCCTCCCGCCCGCCGGGTCTCGATCATCCGAGTTGCCTGGCACATGGGCGTATCTTGAGCCGTCATACGCCCATGTGCCAGGCAACTCGGGGGATCTTGGACGCGCGGCCGCGACCGTCCGCGCGGCACGCTCCCCCAACGAAAGCGTGCCGGCGCGTGGTCGCGGCCGCGCGGAGCCCGTCCAGGTCAGGCCTGGCGAACCGCCTCGCCCTCGATCTCGATCTTCAGCGTCTTGCCGAGCATCATGCCGCCGGTCTCCAGGGCCTGGTTCCAGGTCACGTTGAAGTCCTCGCGGTCGATCTCGGTGGTCGCGCTGAAACCGATGACCTCCTGGCCGTACGGGCTCTTCTGCACGCCACCGAACTCGAGCTCCAGCTCGACGCGCTTGGTGACGTCCTTGATGGTCAGGTCGCCGACGAGGATGAAGTTCTCGCCGGACACCGCGCGCAGGCCCGTGCTGCGGAAGCTCAGCTCCGGGTACTTCTCGGCCTCGAGGAAGTCGCCGGTGCGCAGGTGGTTGTCCCGGTCGGCGACACCGGTGTCGATGCTGACGGCCTGGATCACGGCGTTGACCGAGGAGTCCAGCGGCTCCTCCGCGATGACGATCTCACCGGCCACGTCCTTGAACGCGCCGCGCACCTTGCTCACCACCAGGTGCCGGATGACGAACCCGACCCGCGTGTGGGCGGGGTCGAGCACGAAGGTGCCGGCGGTCGGGATGGTGAGACCGTGCCAGGTACGGGTGTTCGTGGTCATGACGATGTCCTCCAGGTTCGTGGCGGAAGCCTTTACGTGATGGTTCAACTATACGCGCCGCAACGATATTTCCACCCATGGGCCGGAACTTTTCCGGCGTGTCGGACGCGACAGTGCGGCTTCTGCGAGGATTGCGTGACATATAGGCAACTGCGGGGGCGCCCACAGTCATGCACCACGTGAACCACTTCTACGGCCACGCCGCGATCCTGGGCGCGTGGTGCGGGCTGACCGACCCGCAGCCACGGGTGCGGGGCTACCTGCAGCACGGCTGGAACATCGGGGACGGCTGGGAGCTGCACGCCCGGATCGAGGGACACGATCCGCTGCTGGTGTGGTCCGAGCAGACCCGCCGCCGCGCCTGGTCGCTCGGCCGCCGCAACGTGTTCGTGCTGGGCGCGCCGTGGGCGTACCTGCTGCGGATGACGCCCGAGGAGCCCGCGCCCCGCGCCGGGACCGTCTTCTACCCCTTCCACGGCTGGGAGAAGCAGGAGGTGCTCGGCGACCACCGGCGGCTCGTGGACACCATCCGCGCCGTGGAGACCGAGCCGGTCACCATCTGCCTGCACTGGAACGAGTACACCGCGCCCCGGGTCCGCGACGTGTACGAGCGCGCCGGGTTCGAGGTCGTCTGCCACGGCCGGCGCGGCTGGGGGCGGCGCGACGGCGACCCGGACTTCCTGCACCGCCAGCTCGCCACGCTGCGGCGGCACCGGCGGGTGGCGTCCAACCGGCTGTCCACGGCGGTCCTCTACGGCATCACCGCGGGCTGCGAACCCGCCGTGTACGGCGACCCGATGACCCTGGACGGCGAGGACCAGACCATGGGCGGCGCCGAGCGGGTCCGCCGCCAGTGGGCGCCGCTGCACGGCGAGCAGGTGGACCTGCCCACCGCCCGCGCGATCGCCCACGACGAGCTGGGCCTGGCCCACCTCGCCTCCCCCGCCGAGCTGCGCGCGCTGCTCGGCTGGCCGGAGCCGCCCGGCACGGCGGCCCCGCCCGGCCTCGCGGCGCGCCCCACCACGGCCGGCGCCCGGCCCGCCACGCCGGTCGCGACAGTGAGGGAGGCAGCGTGAGCACGGTCGAACGCGATCGCCGGACCGCCGGGGGGACGGCCGCGCGGACCCCGGTGGAGATGCCGCACTGGTCCGACCTCACCGGCCCGCCGGGCCCGTGCGGGGGTCGCGCCGCCGTGACGCTGCTGGCCCGTGCCGTGTCCCCGCTCGCACGGGTGCTGGTCGCCGGGCCGCACGAACCGGCGCTCGTCGCCGGGCTGCCCGTGCCGCCCGAGCGGATCACCTGGCTGCTGCGCTCGCGCCACGACGCCGTCGACGCGGCGCGGGCCGCCGGCGCGGAGGTGGTGTGCGGCGGGCCGGAGGCGGTAGCCGGGCGATCGTACGACGTGATCGTGGCCCTGGACGGGCTGGACCGGGTCGTTTCGGCCGAGGGCCCGCAGGCGGGCTGGGTGCCCGCGCTCGACGCGCTCGCGGCGCTGCTCGCGCCGGGCGGGCTGCTGCTGCTCGGGGTCGCCAACCCGCTGGGCGTACACGAGCTGACCGCGCTGACGCCCACCCCGCACGAGGCGGCCGACCGGCACTGGCACGCGCCCGCCGCCGCCGATCCCGACCGGCCCGGCAGCCCGGACCGGCTGCGCGCGGTGCTGGCCCGCGACGGCCTGACGGTGCGCCGACTGTGGCTGGGCTACCCCGACCCGCTCGCCCCCGTGTTGCTGCTCGACCCGGAGGCCTGCGGCCCCGACGCGCCCGGGGGTATGGGCGCGGCGGTGGACCTCGCGCTCGCGGGCGCCTGGGCGGGCAGGGACGGAGCAGCGGTGCTCAGTGACCCGCACACCCTCGCGGCCGACGCGCTCGCCAACGGGCTGGGCTCGGCCTTCGCCCCGCTGTGGCTGGTGGCGGCCGTCCGGCCGAGCACCACGGTGCCGCAGGCCGACACATCCGCCGGACCAGGCATCCCAGAAGGTTCCCTCGCCACTTCTGGGATGCATCCCGGCCACGGACCGATGCCGGAGAGCGGCGAGCGGCCGGCCGCCCGCTCCGGCGCGGTGTTGCCAGAGCTGATCCATGCCGAGCCCGCAGCGGGACCACACACGGCGACCTGGACCTTCACGGGAGCCGAACGTGCGGCCGTCACCTCAGCCGCCCCGGACGGCGAGCTGTTCGGGATCACCCGGGACGTCGCGGCGGTGGCCGGACCTGTCCCTGCCGGGCCCGGGTTCGAGCGGGTGCTGCGGGACGCGTGCCGCCGCCGGGACACGCCACGGGTGCGCGCGCTGCTGGCCGCGTACGCGGACTGGCTGCGCGGCCGCACCGACGAGCAGGGGCAGGTCGCCGGGGCGTACGCATGCACGGGTCTGGACGGGCTGGCGCTGTCCCCCGGCGGCCCGGCCGTGCTCGACCCGTCGTGGTCGGCGGGGCCGCGGCCGCTCGCGGTGGTGCTGGCGCGCACCCTGCACCGGTTCGCGGAGCGGCTGCTGACCGGCGGCGCCGTGCACCCGTGGCCCAGCACCCTGGACGCCGCAGAGCTGACGCTGGTCCTCGTCGGCGCGGCCGGGGAACGGCCGGACCCGGCCGCGGTGACCGCCGCCGTGGAGTTCGACGCGGACCTGCGGGCCGCCGCCGCGGGGCTGGATCAGGCCGGGCGCGACCGGCTGGCGCGGCGGGCCGCCACGGTCGGCACCGGCACCGCGCCGGACGTCGCCGCATACCGGGAGCTGCTGCTGGCCGACCGGCGGCTGCGCGGCGAGCTGGAACACGCGCGCGGGGTGGCGGCCCGCGCGGAGCAGCAGCGGCGGGCGGCCGAGGAGGCGGCCCGGGCCGCGCGGCAGACCGTCGCGCAGCTGAAGGGCTCGGCGAGCTTCCGGCTGGGCCGGGCGCTGCTGGCCCCGGCCCGCTGGGCGCGGGGGGCGGCCCGGCGGTTCCGCCGCAGGTAGGTGGATATGCCCAGCTCAAGTGCGATGTATCCCACAAAACCTGGCAGATCGGAGATCTCCGGGCAGGCTTGAGCATCCCCCGCCTCCTCCCCCGAAGGTGCCGTGATGCCGCAGCTCAACCGGATGACCCGACTCACGTTGCTGGCCGTGGTCGCCGGAGCGGTCGTCGCCGCCGGGGCCATGCCCGCCGCGGCGCTGGCGAACTGGGCCGTGGAGCAGTCCGCACCGGCGTACGACGAGCTGCCGGACGTGCTCAAGCACCCCACCACGGCGCAGGCGAGCTACCTGTACGCCAACGACGGCAAGACCGTGGTCACCACCTTCTACGACGAGAACCGGCGTGACGTGACCCTGGCCGAGGTGGCCCCGGTCGCGGCGCAGGCCGTGGTCGCGGCCGAGGACGCGCGCTTCTACTCCCACCACGGCGTCGACCTCAAGGGCGTGCTGCGGGCGGTGGTCGCCAACGGGACCAGCGGCGGCGTCTCCCAGGGCGCCTCGACGCTGACCATGCAGTACGTGCGCAACGTGCTCAAGGGCGACCCGTCGCTGTCGCCGGAGGAGCGGGCGGCCGCCACGGAGCAGTCGGCCACCCGCAAGATCCGTGAGGCGCGCTACGCGCTGGCGGTGGAGAAGCAGCTCACCAAGGAGCAGATCCTTGAGCGCTACCTGAACATCGCGTACTTCGGCGCCGGGGCGTACGGCATCTACGCCGCGTCGCACACGTACTTCTCCAAGGATCCGGCGAAGCTGACCCTGGGCGAGGGGTCGCTGCTGGCCGGGCTGCTGCAGTCGCCCGAGGCGGACAACCCGCTGACCGGCGACGAGAAGCAGGCGCTGGGGCGGCGCGAGTACGTGCTGGCCGCGATGACCGGCACCGGCGCGATCACGCAGGCGCAGGCCGACGCGGCGCGCGCGGTCACCCCGAAGTTCAAGCGCGGCGCCAGCCCGAACGACTGCACCGCCTCGCGCGCCGGCTGGGGCTTCTTCTGCGACTACTTCCGCAGCTGGTGGCGTGATCAGAGCGCGTTCGGCGACACCGCCGAGCTGCGCGAGCAGGCACTGCGCCAGGGCGGCTACCGCATCGTCACCACGCTGGACCCGAAGCTGCAGAACGCGGCCCAGCAGCAGGTCACCAAGGTGTACGGGTACACGAACAAGCGCGCCCTGCCGATGGCCGTGGTGCAGCCGGGCACCGGCAAGGTGCTCGCGCTGGCGGTCAACCGGCACTACAGCGCCGCGGCCGGCGCCGGCAACACCATGAACCAGCTCGTCGCGGGCGGCGGCAGCGTCTACGGCTACCAGGCCGGCTCGACGTTCAAGATGTTCACCATGCTCGCCGCGCTGGAGGCCGGCAAGACGCTGGACACCACGTTCGACTCGCCGTCGCGGCTGAAGACGATCTGGCCGGAGCCGAAGGACAGCCCGGTCAGCTGCGACGGCTACTGGTGCCCGAAGAACGACAACAGCTCCTGGATGGACGGCAGGCGCAACATGTGGACCGGTTTCGGCCGGTCGGTGAACACCTACTTCGTGTGGCTGGAGCAGGAGACCGGCGCGGACAAGACCATCGCCATGGCGCAGCGCCTCGGCGCGCAGTTCCGCCACCCGAACGACGCCGAGCACGCCGCGACCGACGCGGCCGGCTGGGGCTCGTTCGTGCTGGGCGCCTCGCTGACCACTCCGCTGGACCTCGCGAACGCGTACGCCACGCTGGCCGCCGACGGCGTCTACTGCACGCCGCAGCCGGTGGAGTCGGTGACCGACGCCGCGGGCCGGGCGCTGGACGTGGTCCACCCCGGCTGCAACCCGGTGCTCGACCCGGAGGTGGCCCGCGCGGCGACCGACGCGGCGCGCTGCCCGGTGGGCCAGACCGGCGCCTTCGGGCGTTGCGACGGCGGCACCGCGACCGCCGTGTCCGGGCTGCTCGGCGGCCGCCCCGTCGCGGGCAAGACCGGCAGCTCGCAGGACAACATGACGGAGACGTTCGCGGCGTTCACCCCGCAGCTCGCGGCGGCGGCGATCGCGGCCAACCCGGACAGCCACGCCGACGCGGTGGGCGCCGCGGTGCTGCCGAAGGTGTACCGCGCGGTCGCGCAGACGCTGGCCACCGGCTCGGAAGGGCTGGAGGTCAAGGACTTCCCGGCCCCGTCGCAGGAGCGGGCGTTCGCCCCGCGCCAGCAGGAGCCCGAGGAGAAGCCGAAGCCCGAGAAGTCCCGTGACGACGACCGTCATCGCGACAACGACAACCGCCGCGGCAACGACGGCGACACGCCGAGCAACGGGGACGACGGCAACGGCGGGAACGACGGCTCCGGCAACGACGGCGGCTCGGAGAACGAGAGCGACTCCGGCGGCCGGGACGACCGCGGCAGCCGCTTCCGCCTGCCGTTCGGCATCGGCGGCTGACCCGCAGGACGCAAGGAAGGGCACCTTCTACATCGCAAAGCGATGAGAAGGTGCCCTTCTTACTCGGTCAGGACAGCGGGGGATACGCGTTGGCCATCAGCTGCTGGAACTGGGCCGAGAACCACTGACCCGAGATCGGGGCGTTGCCCAGCGCGCCGCTCATGTTGTTGCCGTTGAGCTGGTTACCGGTGTAGGTCGGGTCGCACATCCGGTCGAAGCCCTTGCCCTCGTTGTTCGGGATCAGCGAGCTGGACCCGTCGGACTCGCCCGGAGGCTTGATCCACACGTAGGCGTCGATACCCGACTGCGGAGCGGCGGTCGGGCGCTCGCCCATGCCGGCACCGGCCTGGTTGCACCAGTTGCCGAGGTGGATACGACGGTCGATACGCGACTGGTTGATGTAGGTGTCCAGCACGGTCGAGGTGCTGGCCGCGGCGGGACGCGTGGTCTGGATCGGCTGGCACGGGGTCTGCACGCAGTTGCCCCAGCCGTTGCGCGAGGTGTCGATCAGCATGCCGATGTTGGA
>NZ_BONF01000033.1 GCF_016862575.1 Catellatospora bangladeshensis
CTTAACGCTCAATCCCAGTCGTCGCCCGCTTCCAGGCGCTGCCGCAGCAGCTGCTCCAGCGGCATCGACTCGCCGTCGCGGGCGCCCCGGCCCACGATCAGCGGCGGGTCGGCGGGCGGCACCTGCGCACCGGTCAGCCGCGCCCGCAGCGAGGCGGGCACCCCGAGCACGTAGAACGTGCCGTCGGGGGTCACCGCCAGCGTGCGGGCGCGCTGCAGATACCAGCCGCGCAGGCCCGTGCGGTAGCGCCCGCCGCCGTCGTACGCGAACGCGGTCAGCGCGGTGGTGCGCAGGCCGCGCGCGCCCGCCTCGGCGGCGAACCGGCGCACCAGCTCCTTCGCCCGCTCCGTCTCCGCCGCCCGCTGCCGCTGCTCGGCCAGCGCGTGCTGGGCCACCGCGTTGTCGCGCCGCGCCCGCCACTCCGCCTGATCGTCCACGGTGCCGACCCTAGCGCGGCCAGTGCGCGGCGACGTACCCGGCGATCCCGGCCAGCACCACGGCCCCCGCCACGGCCAGCGCCGCCAGCCGGTTGCGGCGGCGCCGCGCGATCCGGCCCCGCACCGCGGCCAGCCGCTCGTTGCCGGCGGGCGCGTCGTCCTCCGCGCGCAGCGGCAGGTTGCGTCGCCACCAGGAGTTGTACGTGTTCAGTAGCACCCTCCGGACGTAGGGCCGACATGCGCCGCGGGCGGGATCAGGTCGCCGGCATCACCGCCACGAACCAGTCGCCGGTCATGTGCTCGGCCTCGACCGAGATCGTCAGCTGATCCGGGTAGGACAGGCTGAGCCCGCGCCGCTGCGCGTCGTCGGAGGCCGGTTCGAAGACCGACTGCCATACCGCCTGCTCGTAGTCCCACCAGGTCTTGACGTCGACCGGCACCCCGTTGATCAGAATCCGCAGCACGCCCGGCGTCTGCGCGGCGGCCATGATCCGGACTCCGCCGCGCTGCCAGTCGTAGCTGGCCGTGTGCGGACCGTCCGCCGTGATCAGGGCGCTGCCGGGCAGCGCCGCGCCCGGCCGCGACAGCGGCGCCAGCGTGGCGGGGCGCTCCGGCAGCGACACCTCGCCGAACGGCACCGCCTCACCGACCAGCACCGCCAGCACCCCGTCGGCCGGGGCCGGACCCGGCGTCGGCGAGCTCGTGGACTGCGAGCCGCCGTAGACGTAGCCCACGTCCAGGGAGTACGTGACCGTCATCGGCTTGCCGATCTCCACCTCGGCGTCGCGCAGCGTGTCCGGGGCCGGTTGCAGCCGGGCGTCGAAGGACAGTCCCCGGGTGTCGCACTCGGCGGTGCCCAGCGACCTCCCGTTGATCCACACGTGGATGATCAGCGGCAGCGCGTAGCCGGAATGCGTACACGCCGGGAAGAACGCCAGGTCCAGCGTGGACGGAGTCATCGTGAACCCGCCCTGCCCGGCGGCGAAGCTCGCCGACTCGCGCTCCACGATCCGGTAACCCTGGTGGAAGTCCGGCACCCCGGAGAACTGGTCCGGGCCCCGGCCGGGGCCGACGGCGTACCCAGCGATGCCCGCCAGCACCACCGCGCAGGCCGCGGCGACGGACGCGAGCTTGGCCCGGCGCTGCTGCGCGACCCGCTCCCGCACCGCCACCAGCCGCTCGTTGCCCGCCGGGGCGTCCTCGCCCGGCAGCGGCAGCGCCTGCAGATCCGGGTCGACCCGCAGCCGGGCCAGACCCTTGGCCGCGTAGCTCTTCACCGAGCCGGGGGAGATGCCCAGCGCCTGCGCGATCTCCGCCTCGGTCAGATCCTCGAAGTAACGCAGCACCAGCACCACCCGCTGCTGCCGGGACAGCCGCCCCAGCGCGCGCCACACCTCGTCGCGTTCGTCGACCGCCGCCTGCGGGGCGGTGATCGCCTGCTCGGGCAGCACGTCGGTGGGGCGCTCGCCGTTCCAGCGCCGCCGCCACCACGAGCGGTACGTGTTGACCAGCACCTGCCGCACGTACGGCTCCGGGTCGCCGTGGATGCGCCGCCACGCCGACCACGACTTCACCAGCGCGGTCTGCAGCAGGTCCTCGGCCAGGGCGTGGTCGCCGGTGAGCAGGTACGCGATCCGCAGCAGGTGCCGCGACCGCGCCATGACGAACTCGTCGAACTCCGCCGTGCCGGCCATGCCTCGCGCGCCCTCCCCATCGGTGCCGTCAGCAACAGCTACTCGTTGGCGTACAGCATCGGTTGTGGCCCGGCGTCAGGTAATCGCGGGACGTCATTGCTTCGGTGGGTAGAAGGCCACGTACCAGTCGCCCGTCATGCGCTCGGCCTCCACCGAGATCGTGACCAGCGAACCCGGGACCGGATCCCAGCGGCCGCCGCTGATGCGGTTCCGCCCGGCCTGCAGGGACGCGGAGATGGGTGCGGCTCCCCAGGGCGGGGTGACGCTGTCGTCGTTGCTTTGAACGGTCCACGGCAGGGTGCCGAAGTCGAGCGTGTGTATCGCCACGCCGTCCACGGAGATCCGCAGCCGTCCGGGCGTCTGCGACCGGGCCTGCAGGATCAGCGACCCGCGCCAGACCACGGTGACGCTGTGCGGACCACCGGCGTCCAGCCTGGTGATCTTCGCGGGATCGACCGACTCCAGCACGCGATTGAGCGGCGCCGACTGAGTCGAGGGATAGACCAGCGGAAACTCCTCGAACGAGATCAGTTCGCCGATCGACACGGCCACGGTGCCCACCGGAAGCGGCCCTTCCGTCCGCAACTCCAGGCTCACCTCGGCCGGCTTGCCGGGGACAAGGCCCAATCGCGCCGGGTCCAGCACGCCGAAGAAGCTCTTCAAGGCGATCGGCTCGTCCACGCACGCGCCCGACCACACCTCCCGGCCGTTGACCCGGGCGTACACCGCGACGTTCAGCGTGCCGGGAAGCCGACAGGTCACGAACAGCGCCTCCGGCCGCTCACCCGGCGTCCAGACCAGTGCCCGGTCCAGGCGCTCGGCGTAGCCGTACTGCGCCGACGGCCCCAGCCGGTAGTAGTCGACGTCGAACGGCATCGTGCTGGTCTGCGCGTACTTCGGGAGCTGGATCCGGAACGCGGGCTCCGGCAGCGCCTTCGCGCGCAGCTGCGGCAGCAGGGCGTACGCGGCGACCAGCGCGATCGCGGCGAGGCAGGCGGCGGCGACGGTGACGGCCGTGCGCAGCCGGCGCCGCCGCGTGATGCGCCCCCGCACCGCGACCAGGCGCTCGTTGCCGGTGGGTGCGTCTTCGCCGTCGGGCAGCGGGAGCGTCCGCAGGTCCGGGTCCAGCCGCAGCTTCGCCAGCCCCTTCGACGCGTGGGTCTTCACCGAGCCGGCGGAGATGTCGAGCGTCCGCGCGATGTCCGCCTCGCTGAGATCCTCGAAGTAGCGCAGCACCAGCACCAGGCGCTGCTGCCGGGGCAGCCGGGACAGTGCCCGCCAGACCCGGTCGCGCTCGTCGACCTCCGCCTGCGGGACGGGTCCGGCCCGGTCGGGCAGCGTCTCGGTGGGCCGTTCGCCGGTCCACCGCCGCCGCCACCAGGAGTTGAACGTGTTGGCGAGCACACGGCGGACGTACGGCTCCGGGTCGCCCTCGATGCGCCGCCAGGCCGACCAGGACTTCACCAGGGTGGTCTGCAGCAGGTCCTCGGCCAGGGCGTGATCGCCGGTGAGCAGGTACGCGACGCGCAGCAGATGCCGCGAGCGCGTCGTGACGAACTCGTCGAACGTGGCCGTCTCGGCCATGGCCATACCTCCTGTGCTCGCTGCTCTCGCAGCAGGTACGCGCTGGGAGGCATCCGGGGTTGAACGCGATCAACCGCGAATCCCCGGATGCGCGAGGATAGCGGTGTGGAGATGTGGAACAACCCCTCGTGCTCGAAGTGCGCCGCGGCGCGGGAGACGTTCGAGCTGGCCGCGGTGCCGGTGACGCTGCGGCCGTACCTGACCGCGCCGCCGAGCGCCGCCGAGCTGGAGGACGTGCTGGGACGGCTGGGCGCGCAGCCGTGGGAGGTCTGCCGGCTGGGCGAGCCGGTCGCCGCCGAGCTGGGCCTGGCCGACTGGCCCCGGGACGAGGCGTCGCGCGAGCGCTGGATCGACGCGATGGCGGCCCACCCCGAGCTGATCCAGCGGCCGATCCTGCTGCTCGACGACGGCACTGCCGTGGTGGGCCGCACCCCGGAGGCCCTGTCCCAGGCGGTGGCCACCGCCACGCGCGTGACGGAACCGCCACTGCCGTGAAAGCGTGCGCTGCCGGAGGTGTGTGCTGCTGGGGGCGGGTGCTGCCGGGCGTGTGCTGCCTGGCGGCTGCCGCCGCGAAGATCGCGGATTCGTGTCACAAAGTGCAGCCGGACCACAGGTTCTGACACGAAGTCGCGATCATCCCCGGCTGAAGGACACCGCTCGACACCGGTCCTCGGCGCATGATCGCGGTCTCGTGTCGGAACCTGCGGCCAGACCTCAGATTTCGACACGAGACCGCGATCATGCCCAGCCAAGTGGCCGTCAGGACAGGAGCGCGTTCACGTCGCCGTAGGCCAGTCCGCCTTCGACCGCGCTGTACGTGCCCTTGGCCTGCAGCTCCTCGGCCGCGCGCCGGACCACCGCGTATGCCGCCTCGGCTACCGACGAACCCAGGCTCACCCGGGCCACCCCGAGCGCCGCCAGCTCCGCCACGGCCGGGGAGCCCGGCCCGACCAGGACGTTCAGCGGCGCATCGATGCCCGCGACCAGCTCGGCGATCACCGCCGGGTCGGCCGTGCCGGGCACGAACACGCCATCGGCTCCCGCGTCGACGTAAGCCCGCGCTCTGGCCAGGGCATCTGCCACGGTGCCGCCGTGGAAGAACGTGTCCACCCGCGCGTTGACGAACAGCCCGTCCCCGGCCGCCGCACGGGCCGCCGCGAACCGCCGCGCCGCCTCCACCACGGTCAGCTGCGGGGCTGCGCCGCTACGGTCGCTGTCTTCCAGGTTGATCCCGGCCGCCCCCGCCGCGACGACCAGCCGCACCGTCTCGGCGACCCCCGCCGCGTCGTCGGCGAACCCGCCCTCGACGTCGGCGGTCACCGGCACCGACACCGCGGCCACGACCCGGGCCACCAGGTCCACGGCGCGATCCCGGTCGAGCACGTTGCCGTCCTTCGCGCCCAGGCTCCAGGCCACGCCCGCGCTGGTGGTCGCAATGGCCGGGGCGCCGGCCTGCTCGACGACGCGGGCGCTCGCCACATCCCACGCGTTCGCCAGGCGCAGCGGGTCGCCGGGACGGTGCAGCGCACGGAACACGTCGTACTTGTCAGAAGTCATGGGCACAGTCGATCACGAAGCACCGACACTCGACCGGCGGCGATCGGACGTGACCGTCAGCCCGTCGGGAACCGGTATGGTGCGTCGATGCGACAGACGTCGACGACCCGGACCTTCGCGGGCGCGCTGAGCACGGTCCAGCTGGTGCTGGTGCTGGCGTACGCCTACGGGGCGGTCGCCTACCTCACCACGGACGCGCGGTACTTCCCCGAGCAGTCGCCGCCCGGCTGGTCCTGGCCCGCGGTGCTGGCGACGGCGCTCGGCCTGCCCTTGGCGGTGCTCTGCCTTGCGCTGGCCGCGGGGGCGTGGCGTTCGGCCGAGGTCCGGTCCGCGCCCCGGCTGCGCGTCGCGCTGGCCGCCACCAGCGTGGCCACACTGGTGGCGCTGCTGGTGATGGCCACTCCGCCCGGCTGGGAGCTGTTCGACTGGTACGTCAGCTGACGGGCTGCTGCTCCGGCTCCGAGCGGCGCACCGTGCGCTGCTCGGCCCACTGCGACGTCTCAGCCGCGACCAAACTCTCCACGTTCTCGACGAGGATCGTCTCGGCGCGGTCGGCGTCGTAGGGAGCCGCGCCCGCGCTCCACACGACCGCCTCGCGCTGCATGGCCACCAGCGTGGCGCTGGCCCGGATCCAGCTCTCGCCCGGCCGGACCAGCTGCCGCAGCCCGGCCAGCACGGCGACCAGAGCACCGAGCACGGCGGTGACGGCGGTCGGAGCGCCGAGCGCGGCCGCGGCGGGGATGCTCGCGGCGACCACCACGGTCACGCCCTCCAGCGTGTAGTTCATGATCCGCTGGCGGCGCACCTGCCGCGAGTACCACCCGAGCCGCTCCTGCACGCTGAGCGGCAGCGGGACGCCGCCGGGGGAGGTGAGCCGCTGCCACCACACGGGCTGTTCCGCCATGCCGTCCGCCTCCCGGTCGCCGAAGTCCCGATGATGGTGGCACGGTCCTTCCCGGACGGACAGCCCTCGGTTCGGTCGTAGTCCCGACGGTTTCGCGTCACGGTCCGGGCACTCTCGGTACGCGAAATTGTCGGACCCCGCGTTTAGCGTCCGTCTCATGAGGCCGGACACGAACGACCCGCGAACGGTGGAGCGTACGTTCACGGAGATCATGCGAATCAACGACGTGCTCCAGGCGAGCCCGCTGAGCGTGCTCGCGGCGCGGTTCCGCGGGCTGTCCCGGCAGCTCGCGGCAGGCGAGATCACGCGGGAGCAGCTGGAGGCGCGGATGGCCGAGAGCCGCCGGACGCTGGGCTTCCCGGTCGACGGCGAGCGGGAGGCTTGCTGATGGACGACGCTGCGATGCGCCGCGAGTTCGAGGCCATCCTCGCCGCGAGCGGGCTGGCGGTTCCCGCCGCGCACAGCCTGCTCAGCTTCCGGATCCGCTACTGGGCGCGGCTGGTGCGGGCCGGGCGCATGACGCGCGCCGAGTTCGACCAGCGCGTCGCCGCCGCCCGCCGCGAGCTGCGCGCCGCTGGCGACTGACGGCACCCGCGGAGAGGCGTCCGACTGAACGCCTCTCCGCATACCCCCTAGGCCTTCTCCTCAAGGTCGAGGCAGACGCTGTTGATGCAGTAGCGCGCGTCCTTCGGGGTGAAGCCCTCGCCGTCGAACCGGTGCCCGAGGTGCGAGTCGCAGTTGGCGCAGCGCACCTCCACGCGCACCATGCCCAGCGACCTGTCCTCGATGTACTTGATGGTCCCCGGCAGCGCCTCGTCGAAGCTCGGCCAGCCGCAGTGGCTGTCGAACTTCGTGACGCTGTCGAACAGCGCCGTCCCACACGCACGGCACTTGTACGTGCCAGGGGTCTTGGTGTTGACGTACTTGCCGGACCACGGTGCCTCAGTGCCCGCCTGGCGCAGCACCCGGAACTCCTCCGGGTTGAGGCGCACGCGCCACTCCTGCTCGCTCAGCTGGCTGACGTTCTGCTCCATGCCTCGACCGTACGCGGTAGCGTCGGGCCATGCCCAAGGCGCAAGCGCTCGAATACGAGGTCGGTAACCGTACCGTAAGACTCAGCAGCCCGGACAAGGTCTTCTTCCCGGAACGCGGCTACACGAAGCAGGACCTCTTCGAGTACTACCTGGCCGTGTCCGAGCCCATGCTGCGCTACATGCGGGACCGGCCGACGATGCTGCAGCGCTTCCCGGACGGCCTCGACGGGGAGATGTTCTTCCAGAAGCGGGTGCCCCAGCGCGGCGTGCCCGACTGGATCACCACCGCGGAGATCAAGTTCCCGAGCGGGCGCAAGGCCGACGAGCTGTGCCCGCAGGAGCCGGCGGCGCTGCTCTGGGCGGCGCAGATGAGCACGGTCGTGTTCCACCCGTGGCCGGTGCGCGCCCCCGCCACGGAGAACCCCGACGAGCTGCGCATCGACCTCGACCCGCAGCCCGGGACCGGCTTCGCGGACGCGGTGAAGGTGGCCGCGCTCGCCCGCGAGGTGCTCGCCGACGCCGGGCTGGTCGGCTACCCGAAGACCTCCGGCGGCCGGGGCATCCACATCTACGTGCGGATCAAGCCCGACTGGCCCTTCGTCGAGGCCCGCCGCGCGGCCATCGCGTTCGCCCGCGAGCTGGAGCGGCGCGACCCGGTGGCGATCACGACGGCGTGGTGGAAGGAGGAGCGCGGCGAGCAGGTCTTCATCGACTACAACCAGATGGCCCGCGACCGCACCATCGCCGCGCCGTACTCGCTGCGCGCCAACCCGCGCGCCACGGTCAGCACCCCGGTCACCTGGGAAGAGCTGGCGCAGGTCGAGCCGGACGACTTCGACCTGCGCACCGTGCCGCCGCGGCTGGCCGAGGTCGGGGACCTCTACGCCGGTATGGACGACGTCGCGCACGACATCTCCACGCTGCTGGAGTGGTGGGAGCGGGACGAGCGCGACCACAAGCTCGGCGAGATGCCGTACCCGCCGGATTATCCGAAGATGCCCGGCGAGCCGATGCGGGTGCAGCCCAGCCGCGCCCGCACCGACCACGCCGAGTGACGCCTACTGGGGCGGGCACACCGTCCCGGCGGGCGGCACCTCCAGGTTGATCAGGAAGTTGTTGACGTACCGGTTGATGCAGCGCGTCTCCGGGTAGGCGGTGTGCCCCTCGCCGTCCCAGGTGAGCACCACGCCGACGCCGAGCATGTCGGCCAGCTTCTGGGTCTGCTCGTACGGCGTGGCCGGGTCGCCCTTGGTGCCCACCACCAGGATCGGCGGCGCGCCCTCGGCCTTGCCCGTCGGGTACGGCTCGGGCTCGGTGGGCCACACCGAGCAGGTGAGCATGCCCACCGCCAGCGGCGCGCCGAACAGCGGGTACTTCTGCCGCCACTCGGACTGCAGCTTGCGGATCTCCGCGATCGTGGCCGGGTCGCCGTCGTCGGCGCAGTTCACCGCCGCGTTGGCGTCGAACAGGTTGGTGTACTCCCCGTTGGGGCCGCGGTCGGCGTACGAGTCGGCCAGCGCGAAGATCGCCTCCGCTTTGCCGTCCTGCAGGTCGGCCAGGGCCTGCCCCAGGTCCGGCCAGCGGGCCTGGGTGTAGAGCGAGGAGACCACGCCCCAGAAGATCCAGCCCGGGGTGGCCTTGCGGCCGTCGGGGTTGCCGACCGGGTTGGTCTCGGCGTCCTGCATCAGCTTCTCCACGACGGCGCGGGCGTTGCCGTCGATCGGGCACTGGCTCCTGTTCTGGGTGCACCAGGCGGTGAAGTTGTCGAACGCTCGCTCGAAGCCCATCGCCTGCTTCTCCGACGACTCGATCGAGGTCTGCGTCGGGTCGACCGCGCCGTCGAGCACCATGGCCCGGATGTTCTGCGGGTACAGCTGCGCGTACACCGCGCCGAGCAGGGTGCCGTACGAGTAGCCGAGGTAGTTCATCTTGCCCTCGCCCAGCGACTCGCGGATCGCCTCCATGTCCCGGGCGGCCTGCTTGGTGCCGAACAGCCCCAGGCGCTCGCCGTACTTGGCCTTGCAGCCGTCGACCATGCGCCGGGTGAGCGCGTCGACCTCCTGGAACTCCGGCCAGGTGACCGGGTCGGGGTCGGACGCGAAGGTGGCGTCCAGATCGGCGTCGGTGTAGCAGTCGACCGGGGTGGACCGGCCCACGCCGCGCGGGTCGAAGCCGACGATGTCGAAGCGCCGGGTGATCTCGACGGGCAGGCCGCGGGTGAGGTATGCCGCCAGGTCGATGCCGGACGCGCCGGGCCCGCCCGGGTTGACCATGAGCGCGCCGATGCGGTCGCGCTGGTCGGTGGCGCGGGCGCGCATCACCTCGATGTCGATGGTCTGGCCGTTGTCGGGCTTGTTCCAGTCCGCCGGGACCTTCACCGTCTTGCACTCGAAGGTGAAGTCGGACGGCGCCTTGCCCAGCAGCGCGGCCGGGATCTCCGGGCAGAGCCGCCAGCCGGCTTCGGGGCTCGCCGCCGGGCGCGGGCTGCCGCCGAAGTTCGGCAGCGGCAGCACGCATCCGGTCGTGGTCATGGTTGCGGCCACCAGCGCGACGACGGCGCGGGCCACCCTGTTGTACCTGAGACGCACGAGCGTGTTCACTCCCCCCGGAGACGGATCCGCCCGAGCCTACGGGGTACCCAGTACCTCGTCGACGTTGAGGCTGATAGGACGGTCGAGTTGGTCGTAGGTGCAGGACCGGGGGTCGCGGTCCGGCCGCCAGCGCTTGAACTGGGCGGTGTGGCGGAAGCGGTCGCCCTCCATGGCGTCGTAGGCGACCTCGACCACCAGCTCGGGGCGTAGCGGTTCGAAGGCAAGGTCCTTACCCCCTGTCCAGCGGCTGGGCGCACCGGGAACGCGCTGACCGTCCGAAGCCGACGCCCACGGGTGCCCGGTGGGGTTGCGGTACGGCTCCAGCTCGGTGAGCAGCTCGGCCCGCCGCGCGGCGGTGAACGACGCGCTGACCCCCACGTGGTGCAGCATGCCCTGGTCGTCGTAGAGGCCGAGCAGCAGCGAGCCGACCACCGGCCCGGACGTGTGGTACCGGAAGCCGGCCACCACCGCGTCCGCCGTGCGCGAATGCTTGATCTTGTGCATGAGCCGCTTGTTGGGGGCGTACGGGATGTCGGCGGGCTTGGCGATCAGCCCGTCCAGCCCCGCGCCCTCGAACGCGGTGAACCACTCGCGTGCCGTGTCCGGGTCGGTGGTCACCGGGGTCAGGTGCACCGGCGGCTCCACGTGCGCGAGCGCCTGGGTGAGCAGGGCGCGGCGCTGGGCGTAGGGCTGGTCCATCAGCGAGCGGTCGTCCAGCGCCAGCAGGTCGAACGCGATGATGTCGGCGGGGATCTCGGCGGACAGCTTGCTCACCCGGCTCGCGGCCGGGTGGATGCGCTGGCTGAGCAGGTCGAAGTCGAGGCGGGGGATGCTGCCCTCGTCGCGCCGGATGATGACCAGCTCGCAGTCGATCACGGAGCGCGGGGGCAGCTGCTTGAGGGCCTGGTTGACGACCTCGGGGAAGTAGCGGGTCAGCGTCTTGCCGCCGCGGCTGGCCAGCTCCACCTCGTCGCCGTCGCGGAAGATGATGCAGCGGTATCCGTCCCACTTGGGCTCGTACGTCATACCCGGCTCGGTGGGCAGCTTCGACACCGGCTTGGCCAGCATCGGCTCCACTGGGGGGTTAACCGGCAGATCCATGCCACCAGTCAACCAGCAAACCCCCCATCCCGCGCCGAACCTCCCCGTTGATCATGAACATATGTCACGGTTCGGCGGCGTGTCGTGGCCACGACCTCCTGATCGACAGGCCGGCGGCTGTCACGCCGGGCTGCCGAGGCTCGCCTGCTCCTGCTCGAAGCGGAACTCGCGGATGAAGCAGTCCCGGGGCTGACCGACCGCGAACAGCACGCAGTCCGCCACCGAGCGGGCCGTGAGCATCGCCTGCGCGGTACGCGGCCCGTCCTGCACGAAGTCCGGCGGGAACAGCGAGATCACCCGGATGCCCTCGGGGCGCAGCCGGTGCGACAGGATCCCGGCGAGCCCGGCCTGCGCGTGCTTGGCGGCGTAGAAGGCGGGATGGGCGGTCGAGCGGTGGTGTCCCGGCTCGCCGCAGCCGGAGATCAGGTTGACGATGTCCGGTCGCGCCGACGCGCGCAGCAGCGGCAGCAGGTGCTTGACCAGCAGGGTGGTCCCCGTCGCCGCCCCGCCGATCAGGTCGGCGACCGTCTCGTCCGAGGCGTCGGCCAGGTCCGGGCCGTTCGCGTACGCCGCCGCGTTGTTGACCAGCACATCCAGGTGCCCGGTGCGCGCGGCGACGGCGGCGGCGAAATCGCGTACCGCGCCCGGATCGGCCAGGTCGCAGGCGAACGGCTCGGCCGTACCGCGCCCGTCCTCGTTGATCAGATCGGCGGTGGCACGTGCCGCCGCGATGTCCCGCGCCGACAGGTAGACCCGCGCACCCCTGGCGGCGAACTCGGCCGCGAGCAGCCGCCCGGTGTCCCGCCCCGCCCCCGTGACCACCACTCGCAGTCCCTCGAACTCCATGCCGCCGATCCCAGCACCTCAACCGCGCTGGAGGTCAACCCGCCCCAGGCGGCCTGTCGATCAGGAGGCTGTGCCCACGACACGCCGTCGACCCGTGCCATAAGTTCATGATCAACCCAGAAGGGCCCGGGGGCTGCAACAAACCTGCACATGGCATGCCTTGTGGGAGGGGAAAGCGCTTTCCTATGCTGCGTGGACGAGTTGAGTTACATCGATGTTTCGATGTCGCGGCGAGAGGAAGGCGCATGAAGGTACGTACCAGGATCGCCACCGCCGCGGTGGCGGCCATGACGGCGGCGGTGGTGCTCTACGCGGGCACGGCCAGCGCGGCCACGATGTTCAGTGACGACTTCAACGACGGCAACTCCACCGGGTGGACCACGTCCGGCGGGACCTGGACGGTGAGCGCGGACGGCACGCCGGTGCTGCGGCAGTCCGGGACGAGCTCCGACGCGCGGGCCCGCGCGGGCGCCACCTCCTGGTCGAACTACACGGTGTCCGTGCGCGTGAAGCTGACCGCGGTCAACGGGACCAACCGGTTCGCGGCGGTGCTGGCCCGTGCCCAGTCCAACACCAGCTACTACTACCTGGCGCTGCGCACCAACAACACGGTCGAGCTGAAGAAGCTGGTCGGCGGGTCGTCGACGACGCTCGCCAGCGCGGCGGTCACGGTGACCACGGGCACCTGGTACACGCTCAGCCTCAAGGTCAGTGGCAGCGGCCTGGAGGGCAGGGTCAACGGCGGCAGCACGGTGACCGCGACCGACAGCCAGTTCGCCACCGGGCAGGTCGGCGTGGCGACCTACAACGCCGCCGCCAACTTCGACGACGTGCTGGTCGTCGACGCGGCGGGGCCGTCGCCCAGCCCGAGTGCGAGCGGAAGCCCGAGCCCGAGCAGCCCGCCGAGCCCGAGCGCGAGTCCCAGCCCGAGCGGGCCGCCGCCGAACCCGCCGGGGCCGGGGCAGCCGGACGGGTTCGCCACGGTCGCCGGGTACGGCCAGGCCACCACCACGGGCGGCGCGGGCGGCCCCACGGTCACCGTGGACACCACCGAGGAGTTCCTCGACTACATCGCGCGCACCGGGCCGTACACGATCCAGGTGTCGGGCACGATCACGCTGCCCACCGGCACCACCGACGGCATGCACAGCGTGGCCTCGGACAAGACGATCGTGGGCCTCGGCTCCACCGCGCGCCTGGTGGGCGGGGGCCTCAACATCGGCCTGCCGATCAGCGACGCGGTCACCTCGCCGCCGGCGAACGCCGTACACAACATCATCATCCGGAACCTGTCGATCAGCGGCGCGAGCGACGACCTGATCAACGTGCAGATGTTCTCGCACCACATCTGGATCGACCACAACGACCTGTCCGACGGCGGCGACGGCGCGCTCGACATCAAACGCGGCTCCGACCTGCTCACGGTGTCCTGGAACAGGTTCCACGACCACGACAAGACGACCCTGGTCGGCCACGACGACGCCAACGGCGCGCAGGACACCGGCCGGCTGCGGGTGACCTACCACCACAACTTCTTCGACCGCTCCGACCAGCGCAACCCGCGGGTGCGCTTCTCGCCGCTGGTGCACGTCTACAACAACTACTACTTCGACAACAGCTACGGCATCGCGTCGACCAACGAGTCCGGCCTGTTCGTGGAGGGCAACTACTTCTACAGCGTGAACAACCCGGGCCGGGTCGAGTTCAGCGGGCCGCTGGGCCGCATGGTCGAGCGCAACAACATCCTCGTCGAGTGCAACCACCCCATCGAGGTGCGCGGCACCGTCACCGACCCGGCGACCTACTACGCCTACACCGTGGACCCGCCGGCCTCCGTCCCGGCCATCGTGCCCGCCGGTGCGGGCGTCGGAAAGATCTGAGGGGGTACGCCATGAGAACCGCACGCAGAGCATGGGCCGCCGCGGCGGTGCTGGCCGCGACGGTCGCGGTGAGCGCGTTCGCGGTCGGCCGGGCCGACGCCGCGACGCTGTTCAGTGACGACTTCGCCGACGGGAACGCGTCCGGCTGGTCCACCTCGGGCGGCAGCTGGTCGGTGTCGGCGCAGGCCTACCGCCAGACCGGCACCGGTGCCGACGCGAAGGCGCAGGCGGGCAGCACGAGCTGGACGGACTACACGGTCCAGGCCCGGGTGCAGCCGGTCGCCTTCGGCAACAGCACCCGCGCGGCCGGGATCGCCGCCCGCGCGCAGAGCATGACCAGCTTCTACGCGTTCGTGCTGACCGGCGGCGGCACGGCGCAGCTGCGCCGGATCTCCGGCGGGGGAGTGACGGTGCTGGCCAGCGCGCCGGTGCCGGTGAGCACGGGCACCTGGTACACGCTCGCGCTGACCGTGGCCGGGTCGCAGCTGTCCGGTTCGGTCGACGGGGTCGCGCTGGTCAGCGCCGGTGACGGGAACCTCGCCGCGGGGCGGGCCGGGCTCGTCGCCGCGTACACCAGCGCGATCTTCGACGACGTGCGGGTGGACAGCGGCCCGGGGACGCCGCCGAGTCCGAGCCCGTCACCGTCGGCGAGCGCGTCGCCGTCCCCGCGGCCCAGCCCGAGCGTGTCGCCGAGCCCGAGCGCCTCCCCGAGCGCCTCGCCGTCGCGGCCGCCGAGCCCGTCGCCGAGCACCAGCCCAGGCCCGGTGCCGCCGAACCAGGCCGACGGCTTCGCGAGCGTGAACGCGCTCGGCCAGAACGGCACCTACGGCGGGGTGGGCGGACCGACCGTGGTCGTCGACACCACGGAGGAGCTGCTCGCGGCCATCGACACCATCGGCCCGATGATCATCCAGGTGCAGGGCACGATCACCATCGACAGCAAGCGCGGGGTCCGCCCGAACAAGACGATCATCGGGCTGGGCTCGACCGCGACCATCAACGGCGGCGGGTTCGACTTCTACCGCTCGTACAACGTCATCGTGCGGAACCTGACCTTCACCAACGCCGAGGACGACGCGGTCAACGTGGGCCAGAACTCGCACCACGTCTGGATCGACCACAACCGCTTCGTGGCCCCCGTGGACGGCTCCATCGACATCGTGCGCGGCGCCGAGTACGTCACCGTGTCCTGGAACCACTTCGACCACACCGACAAGTCGATGCTGATCGGCCACTCCGACGGCAGCGGCAGCGAGGACATCGGCCACCTGAAGGTGACCATCCATCACAACTTCTTCGACCACAGCCGCCAGCGCCACCCGCGCGTGCGCTGGGGCGACCCCGTGCACGTCTACAACAACTACTTCCTCGGCAACGAGCTCTACGGCGTCGCCTCCACCCAGAACGGCGGCGTGCTGCTGGAGGGCAACTACTTCGAGAACGTGCCGTACCCGTGCTTCTCGGCGAGCGGCTACGCCGACAGCGGCCCCGGCCGCCTCGTCCAGCGCAACAACGTCTTCGTCGCCTCCGGCCCGTGCGAAACCGCCGGCACGGTCGCCGACCCCGGCACCTCCTACGCCTACACCGTGGCCGCCCCGGGCACCGTGCCCGCGACGGTCACCTCCGGCGCCGGCCCAGGCCGGCTCTAGCGGTGGCGGTGGGGCGGCGGCCTCTCGGACCGCCACCCCACCGGCCGGAGCCCCTTGCCCGGGTTGATCATGAACTTATGGCACGGGTCGGCGGCGTGTCGTCGCCCTAACCTCATGATCGACCAGCGTGGTTCGGGGTGAGCGGCGTAGGTTCGAGCAGGTGGTAACGTTGGTGTCGGTGAACGTGGGGATGCCGCGGGACGTGGTGTGGCACGGGCGGACCGTGTACACCGGGGTGTGGAAGGAGCCGGTCGAGGGGCCGGTGATGCTGCGGCGGCTGAATCTGGACGGGGATGGGCAGGGGGACCTGGGCGGGCACGGCGGCGAGCAGCGGGCGGTGCTGGTGTACCAGCTCGACTCGTACCGCCACTGGCAGCGGGAGCTGGGCCGCGACGACCTCACCCACGGGAACTTCGGCGAGAACTTCACCGTGGACGGGCTGCCCGACGACGAGGTGTGCATCGGTGACCGTTACCGGGTCGGCGAGGCCGTGGTGGAGGTGACCCAGCCGCGTGTCACGTGCTACCGCGTCGGGCTGCGGATGGGCGAGCCGCGGCTGCCCGCGCTGCTGGTCGCGCATCATCGGCCGGGGTTCTACCTGCGCGTGCTGACGGAAGGGCTGGTCCAGGCGGGGGACGAGTTCGTCAAGCTGTCCACGGGGCCCGAGGCGATGACCGTCGCGGAGATCGACGCGCTGCTGTACCTGCCCGGCCACCCCCGCGACGGGGCCGCGCGGGCGCTGCGCATCCCCGCGCTGAGCCCCGGCTGGCAGGAGTCCATGCGGGCGCTGCTGGCCCAGGAGGAAGGGCGGGAGGGCAACGCGGGCCTGGTCACCGCGGCCGCGCCGCCCGCGTGGACCGGGTTCCGCCCACTGACCGTGATCGGGTACGAGGAGGACACGCGGGACGTGTTCTCGCTGCTCCTGGCCGCCGCCGACGGCGCGCCGCTGCCCGCCGCGCTGCCGGGGCAGTTCCTCACCCTGCGCCTGCCCACCCCGGACGGGACGCTGGTCCGCAGCTACTCCTTGTCGGGGCAGCCGGGCGATCCGGCATACCGGATCAGTGTGAAGCAGGAGCCGCACGGCGCGGCCGGGGCCTACCTGCGCGCGAACATGCGCCCCGGCGTGACGGTCGAGGCCGCCGCGCCGCGCGGCACGTTCACGCTCGAAACCGGCGACAGCCCCGTGCTGCTGCTGTCGGCGGGCATCGGCGTCACGCCGGTGCTCGCCATGCTGCACGCGCTCGCGGCGGTCCGGTCTGAGCGCGCGGTGTGGTGGGTGCACGGCGCGCGGGACGGGGCCGAGCACGCCTTCGCGGCGGAGGCCCGGGAGCTGCTCGGACGGCTCCCGCACGGGCGGGCCTGGATCTGCTACAGCCGTCCCGGGCCGGACGACGTCGCCGGGCGGGACTTCGCCGGCGCCGGGCGGATCACCGCGGACGTGCTGCGCGGCCTGCGGCTGCCGCCGGACACGGCCGCCTACCTGTGCGGGCCGGCGGAGTTCATGACCCAGATCGCCGCCGCGCTCGGGGACCTCGGGATCACCGCGGTGCACAGCGAGCTGTTCGGCGCGCAGCCGGGGCTGACGCCCGGCATCGCGGCAGCTCCCGCGCGGGCGCCGCATCCGCCGGCGGGTGATCCCGGACCCGGTCCGGCCGTGTCGTTTGTACGCAGCGGGCTGACCGTGCCCTGGGATCCCGCCTACGGCAGCCTGCTGGAGCTGGCCGAGGCGTGCGACGTGCCGGTGCGCTGGTCGTGCCGCACCGGCGTGTGCCACACCTGCGAGAGCGGCCTGCTCTCCGGCGAGGTGGACTACCTCCCCGACCCGGTCGACGCCCCCGCCGACGGCAGCGTCCTCATCTGCTGCGCCCGGCCGCGCACCGAGCTGACACTCGACGTCTGACCGGTGCACCCAAATGTTGATCAAGGTGCTGGGGCCGCGACACGCCGTCGACCCGTGCCATAAGTTCATGATCAACCAGGTCGGAGGTGGGTGGGGTCAGAAGGTGTGGAAGGTGCGGATGGGCATGCGGGGGCCGTATTTGGGGGCGCCTAGGCCGGAGAGTTCGATGAGGTGGCAGACGCGGCCGCGGTGGCCGGTGAAGGGGGACAGGAGTTCGAGCATGCGGGCGTCGGTGCCGCGGGGTTCGCCGGCGAGGGCGTAGCAGACGAAGTTGGGCAGGTGGAAGTCGCCGACGGAGACGGCGTCGGGGTCGCCGAACACGATCGCGGCCGTCTCGGCGGCGGTCCACGGGCCGATGCCGCGGATGGTGAGCAGGTGGGCGGTGAGGCTGGCGCTGTCGGGGCGGCGTTCCAGGCGCGCGGCCTGGGCGGCGACCCGGCGCAGCGTGTCGGCGCGCTTCTGCTCCAACCCCAGCGGGTGGAACTCGTAGTAGGGGGTGGCGGCGATGACCTCGGGATCGGGTGGCAGCCACAGGTACTCGGCGGGGCCCGGTGCCTTGCCGCCGAACTTCCGGACGATCGCGGAGTACGCCCGGTAGGCCTCGGTGCCGGTGACCTTCTGCTCGCAGACGGCGCGCAGCAGGCGGGGGAAGGCCAGGCGGGTGGCGGGCAGGCGCAGGCCGGCGTGGTCCCGCGCGAGCCGGGCGACGAACGGGTGCGCCTGGGACAGCTCGGCGAAGCCGGTGACGTCGTCGCGCAGGCCCGCGATCGCGTCGGCGTGCCGGGCCAACCAGCCGGCGCCCTCGCCGTACGCCTCGACGTGCAGGTGACCGCCCGCGGATCGCAGGGCGAGGCTGCCCGGTCCATCCGGGGTCCGGGCAGCCAGCCAGTACACGCCGTCGATCCAGCGCGAGCAGGGGTCGTGCCGGCCGAGGCTGAGCTGCCCGAGCGTGGTGGCGATGTCGTATCGCTCGGGCAGCTCGTGTCGCTCGGTCACGCCATCGAATCTGCCACGCTCAGACGGCCAGCCACAGTGCGGGGGTGGTGGCCGGCTCCCAGCCGGGCAGCGAGGTGTGCGCCTGTCGGCAGGTGTAGACCTTGCCGCCGTACGTCACGCGGGCGCCGGTGGCGTAGCTGACGTTCGGCGCCCAGGCCGGGGTGCTGCCGGTCGGGCTGGCGCTGGGCGACGCGCTCGGCGACGTGCTGGGGGAGGTGCTGGGCGACGGCGACGCGCTCGGCGAGGTGCTGGGCGACGGCGACGCGCTGGGCGACGCGCTCGGGGAGGCCGAGACGGACGGCGATGGGACGGTGCCGCCGATGACCACGTCGGCGCAGGAGTAGAACGCCTCCGGGCTGTCCGAGCGCTGCCAGATCATGTAGATCAGGTGGCGGCCCGGGTGCCCGGCCGGGATGCTGCCGGTCAGGCTGTAGTAGCCGTCGACGACGGCGGGGTCGGTGACGTTCAGGAACGGGCTGGCCTCCAGGTCGCTCCAGCGCAGCGGCGTGAGCGGGTTGTAGCCGGGCCGGGTGATGTAGAGCTGCCAGTTGCCCCGGTGCGGCGCGGTGGCGCGGATCCGGAAGGTGTACGAGCCGGACGCGGGCAGCGTGGTCGTGTTCCAGTCGCTGCGGCCCAGGTCGAGGCCGGCGTACTTGCTGCGGTTGGCGCTGCACAGCTTGCCGTCGGGGATGATGCTGCGGTGCTGCCCGGCGGCGTTGGCGATGTTCACCTCGTTCCAGTCGTAGAGCGGCTGGGTGCCGCCGAGCGCGACGACGGCCTGGCAGGCGGGGGTGTCGGGGGACTCGGGGCCCTCCAGGTAGCAGGAGTAGACCCGGCTGGCCGGGGTGGTCATGGTCCCGTGGCTCGACGCGCTGCCCGACAGGGCGAGCACGGCGAGGGTGGGCACGATGGCCAGCAGGGTCGTGGCGACGGCAGCGCGGGAAGCGACGCGCATGCGATTCACCTCTCTAGGGAAGCACTCCAATAAGGAAACTTAACTAAGAGATGAACGTACGCCCCGCCCTCACGGTGATCAATGCTCCGAGACCCGACCGCGACCTACCGTTCAGGTATTTCAGCCAAAGTTAAGGAACGTCGCGCGGCAGGGCCGGCAGTTTCCCGGAAAGTGCAGGTTCACCGAGCCGGGAGCGTGCAGTTTCCCCGAAACTGCAGCGCGGGCGGACGGGGTCGTCAGGCGGCGGTGCGGTGGGCGGCGAGGGCGAGGGCGCGGTGGAGGAGTTTGCCGTCGCCGAGGAGGTGGCGGAGCTTCTTCTCCAGGCCGGCGATGGGGACGAGGTTCTGCGGGGCGCGGGGGTCCTTGTAGGGCAGTGACGCGAAACGGGGGATGGTCGCCGTGGACAGGTCGGCCAGGGCGACGGCCTGGTGCTCGGGCACCTCGGCCGAGCACTCGACGCGCACCACGCCCGCCCAGGGTGAGGTGCCGCCGTGCGGGAGGCGCAGATACCAGGTCAGGCGCTCGTAGACGCCGGTGATCCGGAACAGCGGGGTGCGCTGGCCCGCCTGGAGCGCGGCGACCACGCCGATCAGGCGCTCAGGCAGGTACTGCTTCTGCTGGGTCTTGATGTAGCCGAGGGTGCGCGGCAGCGCGTCGCGGCTGCGCAGCGGGCCGTCCACGATGAGCAGGTCGCCGTCCTCGCGCAACTGCCGGGACACCTCGATCTCCAGCTCGGTGAGCGCCCCCTGCAGGCGGTTGGAGAGGTCCTTCTCGTCGGCGTTGAGCACGGTCTCGGCGCGGTAGCGGGCGGCCTGGCCGGCGTCCACGTCGGTGGGCTGCTCGGCGGCGGTGAACAGGGTGCGCTCCACCTTGACCCCGGTGACGCTGGCCCCGGTGGAGCGCTCGCAGCGCACCACCCCGGCCGCGTACGAGCTGGCCAGGCCGGGGCGGGTGGCCCCGTCGTGGTCCTCGATCCACAGCCGCGCGTCGGTGCGGCGTACGCCGTCGACGAGCAGCACCACGTCCGGGGCGCGTACGCCCGGCGGGGTGTCCAGGGGTCGCCAGGACGCCGAGGGCAGCTCGATCTCGGGGTCGAGCTTGGCGCTGCTGGCCTCGGCAGGTCCGCGATCGGAGCCCTCGATGCTGGCCCCGAAGCCCGGATCCCAGGCGTCCACATGGAACTTCATGAGATCTGTCTACCAGCCCTCGTCTATCCCAGCCGCTCCACGCGGGCGGTGCGGGCGTCCTTGGTGATCTCGAAGCGCACCGGGATGCGCTCGGCCAGCGCCTGGACGTGGGTGACCACGCCGACCATCCGATCGCCGGTGGCCGCGAGATTCTCCAGCGTGGCGGCGACGGTGTCCAGGGTGGACGCGTCCAATGTGCCGAACCCCTCGTCCAGCATGATGGACTCCAGGCTCGCCGTCGGGGACAGGCCGCCGAGCTGGTCGGCCAGCGCGAGCGCCAGCGCCAGCGAGGCCTGGAACGTCTCGCCGCCCGACAGCGTCCGCACGGTGCGCCGCAGCCCGGCGTCGTGGTGGTCCACCACGAAGAACTCGCGATCCTCGTGGATCAGGTCGTACTGCCCGTTGGACAGCTCGCGCAGGATCGCCGACGCGCCGTCGACCAGCGCGTCCAGCGCCTCCTGCAGCAGCCACGCCTCGAAGTTGTTGGCCCGCAGGTGAGTGGCCAGCGCCGTGGCCACCTGCTTGTCGGCCTCGACCGCGGCCCGCTGCGCGCGCAGCGCCTCGGCCTGCGCCCGCCGCTCCAGCAGCGCGTCGCGCGCGGCGGCGGCCCGCTCCACGGTCACCGCGGCGGCGCGCTGGTGCTCCCCGGCGCCGGGGCGGCGCAGCTCGGCGGCGGCGAACAGCTCGTCGAGCCGGTGCACCAGCTCCGCCGCGTGCTCGCGGGCCTGCGCCAGCCGGGCCCGCTCGCCGTCGCGGGCGGCCTGCGCGGCACCGGCCTGCTCGCGCGCCCAGCCGTCGAGGACGCGCCAGGCGGCGGCCAGGTCATCACGGTCGGCGGGGGGCGGGGTCAGCGCGGCGACGCTGTCGCGGGCCGTGTCGAACGCCCGCCAGCCCGCGGCCAGCCGGTCCTGCGCCTGCTGCGCGCCCGCGGCCGCGCGCCGCTGCTGCTCCCGGGCGGTACGCAGCGCGGCGGTGGCCTCGGTCAGCTCCCGGCGCAGCGCCTCGGCCCCGGCCAGCTGCTCCCGGAGCACGGGCACCGGCGCGGCGCCCTCCAGCACGCGGGCCACCTCGGCGGCGCGCGCGGTCATCGGCTCGTGCTGCGCCGTGGCACGGGTGAGCCTGCGGTCGGCCTCGGCGACGCGCCGGTCCAGCTCCTCCCGGCCGGAGCGGGCCGTGGCCAGCGCCTTCTCGGCCTGCTCGACGACCTTCTTGGCGGCGGTCATCGCGGGCTGGTCGGGCATGGCCGGCACGGTCGCCACCGGCTGGGTGCAGACCGGGCAGTCGTGGCCCGCCTTCAGATCCCGCCGCAGCCAGGCGGCCCGGTCGGCGGTCTGCGCGGCGAGCAGCGCCTGCTGCGCCTCGGTCAGGCCGGTCTCGGCCTGCTTCTCCCGGGCCAGCGCCTGCTGCTGCGAGCCGAGCGCGGCCTCGTGCACCTGCCGGGCCTGCGCCGCGGCGGCGGTCAGCTCGGCGAGCTGGGCCTGCAGGCGGGCGGATTCCGCATACGCCTCCAGCAGGCCGCGCAGCACCGTCGGGTCGGGGGCCGCCTCCAGCTGGGCGCGCACCTTCTCCTCGGACTCCTCGGCGGTGCCCACGGCGATCGCGGCGTCCTGCGCGGCGGCGGCGGCCGACCGGGCCGTCTCGGCCAGCATCGCCACCCCGGCCGGGGCCGCGACGGCGGTCAGCACGCGCAGCCGCTGCTCGGCGGCGGCCGCGTCGGCGGCGACCTGCTCGGCCTGCCGCTGCGCCGCGTCCAGCCCCGGCAGCGCCGCGTCCACCTCGGCGGCCAGCACCCGGACCCGCTCGACGCGCTGCTCGGCGGCCTCGATCGCCTCGTCGGAGGCGGACGCGGTCAGCTCGGCCAGCACCGGCTCGGTCGCGGCCAGCCTGCCGTTGGCCTCGGTGACCAGCCCGGCGGCGCGCTCGCGGATCTTCTCGTACACGTCCAGGCCCAGCAGCCGGACCAGGATCTCCTGCCGCTCGGCCGGGCGCGCGTGCAGGAACGCGGCGAACGCGCCCTGCGGCAGCACCACGCACTTCACGAACTGGTCGTAGGGCAGGCCCACCACTTCGGACACGGCGTGGTCCAGCTCGCTGGGCGTGCCGGCCAGCGCCTCGCCCAGCTCCTCCAGCAGCTCGTCACCGTCCAGCACGGACGCGTCGAAGCCCGGGGTGAGCGCCTGGAGCCCGGCGGCCCGGGTCGCCACGCGGCCCTTGCCGTCCCGGCGGACCACGCGCGTCGCGGCGTACCGCGTGCCCCCGGCCTCGAAGATCAGCCGGACCGCGGCCTCGGTGGCCGACGGGGCGAGCGCGTGCGCGACGCTCTTGCCGCCGCCCCAGCGCGGCGCGGTGCCGTACAGCGCGAAGCAGATCGCGTCCAGCAGCGTCGACTTGCCCGAGCCGGTCGGCCCGACCAGGGCGAAGAAGTCGCAGTCGGTCAGATCGACCGTGGTCGGCTCCCGGAACACCGTGAAGCCGCGCAGGTCCAGTCGCAGCGGTCTCATCGCAGGTCCTCTCCTCGGCAGGCCCGGCGCCCCTGGCCGCAATGCTGCCGGATCACCCCGACACTTCCTGATAGAGCCGCTCGAACAGGTTCTTCGTAGCGGGGTCCTCGTGGCCGCGGTGGGTCAGGTAGTCCGAGAACAGCTGCGGCGCGCTGCGGCCGGTGCGCTGCGGGCGCGCGGTGCGCGTCGCCGCGTCCGGCAGCACCGACGGGTCCACCCGGATCTCCAGCGCGCGCGGATACAGCTCCTGCACCTGCTCGCGCAGCCCGGCCCGGGGCGGCTCGGCGACGTACACCCGCAGCCAGGCGTCGTCGGCGTTGTTCGCCTCGGCCTGGGCGGCCAGGTCCTCCAGCGTGCCGCGCAGCGTACGCAGCGGCGTCGCCGCGGGCAGCGGCACCGTGCGCGCCCGCGCCGACGTCTGCGCGGTGACCTCGACGATGGTGACGCTCGGGGTGTTCTCCTCCTCGCCGAAGTCCACCGCGATCGGCGAGCCGCTGTAACGCACCGGGCACGCGCCCGGCAGCAGCTGCGCCCGGTGCAGGTGGCCCAGCGCCACGTAGTGCGCGTTGCTCGGGAACACCGACGACGGCACCGCGTAGCCGAGAATGCAGTGCGCGTCCCGCTCACCGCCGCCCATCGTGCCGCCGACCACGGTCAGGTGCGCGGTGAGCAGGTTGACCGCGCCCGGGTCGGTGAACGCCTCCGCGGCCAGCCGCGACATCAGCCGGGCCAGGTGGTCGGCGTACGTCGCCTGCGCCTCCGCCTCGGTCAGCTCGAACATCTCCAGCGCGCGCACGGCGTACCGCTGGGAGAGGAACGGCAGCGCGACGCAGCTCCACCGCTCGCCGCCCTTGGTGGTGCCGGTGACGATGTGGTCGGCCGGGTGCTCGCTGACCCGGCCGCGCAGGATGATCCCGGCCGCGTCCGCCCAGGACCGCAGCGCGTCCAGCGCCGCGCCGTTGTCGTGGTTGCCCGCGATCGCGAGCACCTCCGCGCCGGTGGCGCGCAGCGCGCTCAGCGCCCGGGTCACCACCTTCGTCGCCTCCGGCGACGGCGCGGCCACGTCGAACAGGTCACCGGCCACGATGATCAGGTCGGGCTGCTCGGCTTTGGCGATCTGGACCACCGCGTGCAGCGCCGCGATCTGCTCGCTGATCCGGGAACGGCCCTTGAGCACCTTGCCGACGTGCCAGTCGGAGGTGTGCAGGATGCGCATCGGGGGAGACCTCCGGCTAGAAGGGGATGTCGTCGTCGGGCATGCCGTTGCGCGCACCCGAGCCGACCACCGCGAACGGGTCGGCGGCGCTGACCATGCTGGCCAGCGTCGCGCGCGGCGCGGGACCCGCCTCGCCGGGCCGGGTCGCCCAGGCCGGGAACGGGAACTCCACCGCCAGCGGCACCGGGATCTCCGGCTGGCCCACGAACATGGTGCCCGGCTTGGCCAGCAGCACCCGCTGGCGCTGCGCGGGCGGGAGGAAGCCGTACTCCGGGCGGCCGGCCTCGGCCGGGTCCAGCCGGCCCACCACCCGGATCGCCGAGTTGGCCACGATGCGCCGCTCCACCTCGGAGGCGGTCTGCTGCGCGCCGATCAGCACCACGCCCAGCGAGCGGCCGCGCTCGGCGATGTCGAGCAGCACGTCCTTGATCGGGCTGGAGCCGTCGCGCGGGGCGTACTTGTTCAGCTCGTCGAGCACCACGAACAGCAGCGGCTTGGCCGAGCCCGCCTTCTCCTTGCGCTCGAACTCGGTCTTCAGCGTCACACCGACCACGAAGCGCTGCGCCCGGTCCGGCAGGTTGTGCAGGTCCACCACGGTGACCTGGGCGCTCTCGGCGGTGGAGATGCTGTGCGCGCGGCGCTCCGGCAGGTCGCCGCGGATCAGCCGGGCCAGGTCCCGCTTGCTGTTGATCAGGCGCCGGGCGAACGCGTTGACCGTCGCCACGCCGATCGAGCTGCCCGCCCAGACCCCGCGGGTGTCCTCGTCGTTCAGCTGCTCGACGAGGTGGTCGACGAGCTGCTCGTAGCTGTTGATCCGGAAGCCGTCGAGGGTGATCGCGCCGTCGGTCGGCACCGCGTGCTTGGCCAGCTGCGCGGTCACCGAGTGCACCACCATCGTGTACTGCTGCCGCTCGTCGTCGGCGTCGGCGAACACGTACGGCAGCAGCCGGTCGGTGCAGAACTGCGCGAGCGTCCAGTAGAACGGGTCCACCCCGGTCAGCCGGCTGGCCACGTCCGGGCTGCCCGTCGGGTCGCCCGCCCGCGCCGGAGCGAACACGTTGACCTGCGGGAACGGCGCGGCCTCCAGCCCCAGCTTGTGGTACTGCGCGCGGGTGCGCTCGTCGAGCCGGGTGTTCGGGTGGTCGAGGAACAGCAGGTCCTCGCCCTTCACGTTGAAGATCAGCGCCTTGGTGTTGACCGCGTCGCCGCCGAACACGCCCGAGCGGAACACGGAGTACAGCAGGAAGGTCGCGAAGCTGGTCTTGGTGGCGACGCCCGAGATGCCCGAGATGGACACGTGCGCGCCCCGGCTGCCGTCGAGGAAGTCCGCGTTGAGATACACCGGCATGCCATCGCGGCCCGTGCCGATCGGCAGGCGGCGCTGCATCCGGTCGAACGACAGCGCACCGTCACGCGCCGCGCCCTCCGCCCGGAACGCCACCGCGCCCGGCAGCGGCGGCACGTACACCTCGGGATCGACCCGGGTCACCGTGACCTCGGCCGCCTCCTGCACCTGCGCGGGCAGCATCCCGTCGGCGATGGCGAACACGTCCGAGTCGAAGCTCGCACCCTCGTGCCGGGCCCGCACACTGGTCACCACCCCCGCGATGGTCACCGCACCCAGGTCGGGCAACTCCCGCTGGGTCACCACGACATCGTCGAGCTGCAGGTACGACCCCTCGGCGACCGCGACCCAGAAGGTCAGCGGACTCGCGTCCTCGGTGCCCAGCACCCGCCCGACCGGCGTTCCCGGCTGCTCCTCGCTCACCCGCACGACCCTAGCGGCCACCGGCGACAAAGCCAGCCTTCCGCGCCCCTGTCCGTGACAAGCACCGCTCCCCGTGTCGCCTCCCCGACAACCGCCACTCCGGTCTTCCACCAGCCAAGATCGCCGTCTCGTGTCGAAAGGTGGGGCTGGGGCGCACTTTTGGACACGACTTCGTGATCATGGGCGCGGTGCCGTCGTGGGCAGGGGCCCGTGAAAGGCGGCGCCGAGTGGAGGGGGTGGTGAAGATCAGTGTTTCGTGTCGGAAAGTGGGGCTAGACCATACTTTTCGACACGAGCCCGCGATCAAGCCCCTCCTTCGCGAGGGGAACCCGGGGCCAGTCAGGGGGCCAGTGGGCCATGATCGCTAGTTCGTGTCGAAAGGTGAGCTCCAGCCTCACTTTTCGACACGAAGCACCGATCTTCCCCAGCCATCACGACCAACCTCGCCCCCTCCTCCTCGGCGCCAACAGGACCGAGCCCTCACGGGACCGGAGGCGACGCCCGAAGGTCAGCGCGGCGGGACCACTCCGACCGCGATCAGACACCCGGTCGGCAACGCCAACCGCCCGTCGGCAGTCCGGTGACCAGCGGTGAGCCGCTCGTAATGCCCCCGCGCCTCGGCCACCCCCGCCGGCGGCAACGTGGCCAGCACCTTCCCCAGCGACCCCATCCCGCTCGCCGGCGCCGCCCACCAGTCCTCCGGATCGGCATGGTGCGTCCACACCACCTCCTGGCAGGACAACTCGACCAGCCCGGCCCGCTCCAGCAATCCCCGCAGCCCGTCCGGCGTACGCGAGAAGTTGACCTCCGCCGCGACCCGCGGCAACGGCGGCTGCGGTGTGGGCAAAGCGAGCGCCTCGGTCACATCCCCCCACAGGCGCTGCAGCATCGGCAGCGGATACGGCCACACCGTGAACGCGATCCGCCCACCCACCCGGGTGACCCGGCGCAGCTCGCCCAGCGCCGCCACCGGATCCCCCACGTGGTTGAGCACGAAGTTCGCGGTGACCACGTCGAACGCCTCGTCCTCCAGATCGAGCCGGGGCAGCACCCCGTGCCGCACGTCGGCCGCGGGCGCGTTGCGCCGGGCCGCGTCGAGCATGCTCTCCTCGGGGTCGACGGCGGTGACGGCCGCGCCGCGAGCGCACGCCAGCGCTGCGACCGTGCCCGGCCCGGTGCCCACGTCGAGCACCTTGTCCCCGGCCCCGACCCCGGCCGCGTCCAGCAGCGCCGGTGCCGGATACGCGCACATCAGCGCGAAGCTGCGCTCGTACGTGGCAGCACGCCCCTGCCACGCCCGCCGCTCGTACTCGTCGAACTCCGTCATCCTCACCCCCGAGATCAGGGGGTGAGGATACTCGCCTGATCAGGACCGCCCGGGCGTCTCCTTACCGGCCACCAGCCGCACCGCCCAGGCCCCGGTGAAGTGCTGCGGCGTGACGGTCAGTGTGACGACGGTCCCGGCGGGCGGCCGGACGAACCCCGGGATCGGCGGGAGTGGCTGGTAGTCGGCGGTGTCCCAGTCCCGCACGATGTGACCGCCCTCGTAGCTCCACCAGCTCGCGGTGTCGAAGTCGGAGCCGTCGGCGGCGAACGTGAGAACGCCGGGCGTCTGCGCGGCCATGACCAGGGAGTAGTGGTCCTGCCACAGCAGGGTTATGCGCTGCGGCCGCGACGGGTCTGCCGGGTCGCTGTGCACCTCCACCGCTTCGCTGATCGGGGCGTAGGTGATCCCCTCGTTGACGATGACCTCCCGGAGATCGAGCGGCTTGAGCCGCTCGGGGCGAGACGGCAGCGGGTAGTCGGCGAAGGGCACGGGCTCCGCGACCGCCATTCCGAGCACGGCGTCGGCGGGAAGCGGCCCGGTCCGCCACTCGCCGGCCGTGGAGTCGTAGTCGCCGTACCCGGTCGCGGTCATGGTGAACACGATCGGCTCGCCCCGGGCGGCGCGGGCCCGTGCCTGCTCGTCAAGGGCACTGGTCCATCCGCCGCCGCAGGAGCCGCCGAGACGCGGTCCGCCGTTTACCTTGATGTCGACCTCGATGGTGCCGCCGTTCAGTGCAGTCCAGCACTTCTCGATGACGGTGTACGTCGTGACGGTGGGCGCGGGCAGCCAGGTGAGGGTCAGCGTCGTCACCCCAGGCGCGGTGCGCTCGGCGGCGACGACTTTGGTGCCGAAGTTGTACTTGGGGAAACCCTTGACCGTCGGGGGTATCCGGGTGACGGCTGGCTCGGGCGCGGCGCGGAGGCCGGGCGCGACGGTGTATCCCACGACTACCAAGGCGATCAACGCGGCGAGTGCCCCGGCGGCGGTTGTCCTGCGGCGGCGCCGTACGGCGATCCGCCCCTGCACCTGGTCGAGCCGCAAATGCTGGGACACCTCCGGTGGGGTGGTGGAGCGGTCGTCCAGCAGGTCCTTCAGGTCGATCATCGGAGGGCCCCCTCGAGCGTGAGCGACTCGTCCAGCCGCAGGCGGGCCAGCGCCTTGGCGGCCTGGCTCTTCACGGTGCCGACGGACACCCCCATGGCCTCGGCGATCTGCGTCTCGCTGAGGTCCTCGAAATAGCGCAGCACCAGCACGGCCCGCTGGCGGCGCGGCAGCCGACCCAGGGCCCGCCACACCTCGTCACGCGCGTCGACGTCTAGGTGCGGTTCACTGCCCGCCGGTTCGGGCAGCCGCTCGGCGGGCTGCTCGCCGCGCCAGCGCCGCCGCCACCAGGTGGCGTACGTGTTGACGAGGATGCGGCGCACGTACGGCTCGGGGTCGGCCTCGATGCGCCGCCAGGCGCTCCATGCCTTGACCAGGCTGGTCTGCAGCAGGTCCTCGGCCTGCCCCCAGTCGTGGGTGAGCAGGTAGGCGGTGCGGAGCAGCCGTGACGAGCGGGTCGTCACGAACTCCGCGAAGGTGTCGGCGTGCGCCACCAGTCCTCCCGGGATGTCGGTCCCCGGTACTACAAGTCGGCGGACGCTGCGGGTTGCCCGCGCTCACGGACCGCGTGACGCTACCTGCTCTGCGAGGTAAGACCAGCTCAGGGGGTGGTGCCGGGATCGTGGCCGGGCGCCGCGGCGTCGTGTTCCGCGTCACGCCGCACGTGCCGTGTCAGCAGCAGGCCCTCGCCCGCGGCGAGCACGTGCACGGTGCGCATGGGCCGCGGCGGGTGCGGCGCGCCCGCCGTGATGCGGCCCGAGCCCGCCCCGGCCAGCAGCGGCGACACGGTCAGGCACAGCTCGTCGATCAGGTCGGCCGCCCCGAGTGCCCCGAGCAGCAGCGGCCCGCCCTCGCACAGCACCTGCGACAGGCCCTGCCCGTGCAGCAGCCGCAGCCCGCCCGCCAGGTCGGGCAGGTCGGCCACGTCGGCGACCGGGGCCAGCGCCCGCCGGGCCGCCGCGGGCGCGGCGGGCCCGGCCAGGATCAGCGGCCGCACCGGGGCCTGGGCCAGCGCGGGCGCGGCCGGGTCGAGCCGCAGCGTCCCCGACACCACCACCAGCCGTGGGTACGCGACCAGCCCGTGCTCCTGCCGCCAGGCCCGCCGAGCGGCGTCCAGGGTGAGCGGCCGGTAGCCCTCGTCCCGCAGCGTGCCCGCGCCGACGAGCACCGCGTCGCACAGCATGCGCAGCAGCCGGAACACCCGCTTGTCGTCGGCCCCGGACAGCCCGGCCGACAGGCCGTCGACGGCCACCGCCCCGTCCAGGCTGGACACGAAGTTGGCCCGCAGCCACGGCCGGTCCCTGCGGGGATAGAGCCGCACCAGATCGTCGTCGCTCAGCCCGGCCAGCTCACGCACCAGCGGACGTGAGCCGGTCCCGCCGCGCACGGCGTCGCCGGTGGGGGAGGTCGGGCTCACTCGCCGGCCGCGCCCGTGGCGGGCGGCGTGGGCTGTGGCGGGCGGTGCTGGCAGTCGCACCAGCTGCGCCCCCGGCACTCGGTGTGCCGCTGCTCCCGGCAGGCCTGGCAGATCACGGCCTCACTCTATCGGGGCGGGCAGCGGGCCGGGGGCGGACTGGAGGGCCAGCCCGGCGGCGCGATGCGCGGCGGCGGCCTCGTCCTCGCCGCGTCGGCGGTGGGTCTCGGCGAGCAGCAGGCGGGTGCGGGCGGCGCCGGGCCGGTGCCCGGTCTCCTCGTGCGCCGCGAGCGCCTGCCCGCCGGTGTCGAGTGCGCCCGCGGTGTCCCCGGCGGCCAGCGCGTACGCGGCGAGCTGGTGCAGCGCCCGGCCCTCCAGCAGCCGGTAGCCGGCCTGCCGGGACTCGGACGCGGCCCGCTGGGCGTAGCCCAGCCCCACCGCGTCCGGACGCAGCAGGTCGGCGAGGGCCAGCAGCGCCTCGACCGCGGCGTAACGCTGCCCGGTCTGGTCGGCGAGCCGCAGCGCGTGGCCGAGGTCCTCGCGCGCCCGGCCGGGGTCGCCGAGCGCGGCATGCACGGTCCCGCGCGCCTCGTACGCCCGCAGCCGCAGGCGCTGGTGGGCGAGTTCCTCGCTGAGCGCCGCGGCGGTGTCGGCCAGCGTCAGCGCGCTGCCCGCGCGCCCCGTGTCGCGGTGCACCGCGGCGAGCCCGGCGAGCAGGTCGGCCTCGGCGATGCGGTCGCCGACCGCCCGGCTCGCCGCCAGCGCCGCGTCCAGTTCCGTCTCGGCCTCGGTCTGCCGGCCGAGCAGGTGCAGCGCCTGCCCCAGCGAGTTGCGGGCGAACACCTCCCCGGCCGCGGACCCCAGCTCCCGGTAGAGCGGCAGCGCGGCGCGGTACATCGGCACCGCCTGCTCGGGGCGGCCGAGTTCCATGTGGATGCCGCCGAGCCGGACCAGGTTCACCGCCTGCCCGCCCAGGTCACCGGCCTGCTGGTTGAGGGCGAGGGCCTGCTCGTAGTAACCGGCGGCGGCCTGCTGCGCGCCGGACACGTGGTGGGCCGCGCCGAGGTTGCCGACGGCGGCGGCCTGCCCAGCGGTCCAGCCCGCCGCCGCGCTGCACGCCGCCGACCGCTCGTACAGCGGCACGGCCTGGTCGGGGTGGCCCCGGAAGGTCGCCGCGGCGGCGAGGCCGAGCAGGCTCGCGGCCTGCGCGCGGGGGTGGTCCGCGGTCTCGGCGGCGGCCAGCGCGGTCCGGCCGACCTGCTCCCAGTCGGCCAGGTGCATGCGCATCTGGAAGTAGCCGCGCAGGCCGTCGGCCAGGCGCCAGGCCGCACCGGGCGAGCCGTGCCCGGCGGCCTGGCCGATGGCGGCGACGAGCTGTGGGCGCTGGCCGTCCAGCCAGGCCAGCGCCGCGGCGGAGTCGGGCAGGTCCACGTGGGAGTCCGGCGCGGGGCAGGCGCAGCCCGCCCGGTCGGCCGCGGGCAGGCGCAGGATGTGCGGGTAGAGGCGCGCGGCGGCGGCGTCGACGGTGCAGGTCAGATGGCTGAGCAGCCGGTGCACGGCGGCCTGCCGCTCCGTGGCGGGCTCCTCGGCGGCGGCCCGCTCGGCGGCGTAGAGGCGCAGCAGGTCGTGGAAGGTGTAGCCGCCGGGGGCGGGCTGCTCCACCAGGTGCGCGGCGGTGAGCTGGTCGAGCAGCGGACCGGCCGCGGCGCGGGGCAGCCCGGCCAGCGCGGCGGCGGCGTGCCGGGTGAAGCCCGGGCCGGGCGCGAGGCTGAGCAGCCGGAACAGCCGCCGTCCGGGCTCGGGCAGCCGGTCGTAGGAGCGGGTGAACGCGGCTCGTACCGCGCCCTGCTCGTCGCCGGACAGCCCGAGCCGGTCCAGCGCACCGGCGGCGACCGCGTCGGCGTACTCGCCGAGCCGGTCGTGCTCGTGCAGGCCCGCGGCGGCGATGCGCAGGGCCAGCGGCAGATGGGCGCAGAGCTGGGCGAGGCGCGCCGCGGCGGCCCGCTCGGCGGTGACCCGGCCCGCGCCGATCGTGTCGCGCAGCAGGGACAGCGACTCGGCGGCGCTGAGCGGGCGCAGCGGCAGCCGCCGGGCGCCCTCCCGCGCGACCAGGCCGTCGAGCCGGTGCCGGCTGGTCACCAGGGTCAGGCAGCCGCGCCCGGCGGGCAGCAGCGGGCGCACCTGGTCGGCGTCCAGCGCGTCGTCGAGCACCACCAGGTGGCGGCTCTCCGCGGTGGCGCTGCGGTACAGGCCCGCCGCCTGCTCCTCGTCGGCGGGGATCTGGGCCGGGGCCACCCCGAGCGCGGTGAGCAGCTGGCCGAGCGCGTCGGCGGGGCGCAGCGCGGTGCCGGGGGAGTGCCCGCGCAGGTTGACGAAGAGCTGGCCGTCGGGGAAGCGGGCCCGGCCGCGGTGCGCCCAGTGCACGGCCAGCGCGGTCTTGCCGACCCCGGCCATGCCGACGACGACCGCGACGGCGGGCGCGGCCGGGTCCGCGCCGCGCTCGGCCAGCAGCTCGTCGAGCGCGGCGAGCTGGTCGTGGCGGCCGGTGAACGCCGACGTGCCGAGCGGGAGCTGCGCGGGCCGGGCCGGGGTCGCGGCCGGCATGGGCGCGGCGGCGGGGCGTGCGTCCTCCTCCCGGCGCAGCACCCGCAGGAACACCTCCTGCACGGCCGCGCCGGGGGCCACGCCCAGCTCGTCGGACAGCCGCGCCCGCAGCTCGTCGTAGCGGGCCAGCGCCCCGGCCTGGTCACCGGCGGCGGCCAGCGCCGAGATCAGCAGCGCGTGCAGCGCCTCGTGCAGCGGGTGTTCCCGGGCCAGCGCGGCGAGCTGCCCGGTCACCGCGTCCGGGCGGCCCGCGCGCAGCGCCAGCTCGGCCCAGCCGAGCGCGGCGGACAGGCGCCGGGCGTCGAGCGCCACCACGGCGGGCAGGTGCGCGAGGTGGCCGCGTACGTCGGCCGCGTACGGCCCGCGCCAGCAGGCCAGCGCCCGCTCGTACGCCCGCAGCGCGGGCTCGTCGGCACCCTGCCGGGCGGCGTCGACGGCCTCGCCGTGGCTCTGCTCGAACCGGGCCACGTCGGTCTCCACCAGCTCCGGGTCGAGCAGGTAACCGCCCGCCTGGCGGCGCAGCCCGGCGCCGCCGAGCGCCTCGCGCAGCCGGCCGACGTACCCGTGGACGAGGTTGCGGCTGGTGCGGGGCGGCTCGCCGCTCCACAGCACGTCGGTGATCTCGTCGACGGAGACGGCGTCGCCGGGGCGCAGCGCGAGCAGCGCCAGCAGCAGCCGCTGCGGGACCGGCCCCAGCACGGCGACGGTCTCGCCGACGGCCACCCGGACCGGCCCGAGCACGGCCACCAGCGGCGCGGCGGGCCTGCCGGGAGCGGCGCAGAGGCGGGCCAGGCTCTGTGCGTGCTCGTCGGCGGTGAGGGCCAGCGCGGCGGAGATCCGGTGCAGCACGTCGGGGCGGTAGCGGCGTACGGTGCCGCGTTCGAGGTCACGCACGGTGCGCACGGCGACGCCGGCCTTGGCGGCCAGGGCGTCCTGGGTGAGCTCGGCGCGCCGGCGGAACCCGGCGAGCAGCTGCGCCGGGGTGCGGGCAGGGTGAAGCGCCATACCGGACATCTCCTTGCGGGGGACCGAGGTGTGTCGATCCCATGCATCACCCGCCGTCGATTATGCCGGTGTTGCCGGTCGTGCTGGAAGCGGGCCGCCCGGCCCGGTCCGGGTGGGAGGCGTGAGCAGGCCGGACCGCCCGGAGCGAGCAAGCGGCGGCGGGCGCCGCACCGTCCAGGAACGACCCATGGCGGGCCCAGCGGCGCTGCCTAGTTTCGACAGCGCAGGCCGCCGCGGGGGCGGCCGCGAGAGGAGAGGTCATGCGGAAGAAGCTCGCCCGGGTCGCCGCCGTCGGCGCCCTGGCCGCCGCGATGGTCGGGGGCACCGCGACGGTGGCGCAGGCCGCCAGCTGGCGCGTCTACGCCGTCTACAGCCAGAGCCTGTCGTGCGTCTACGGCGGCGCCTACTACAGCCAGGCGCTGGGCTGGGACGACTACGACTGCAAGCCCGCGCCGGGCGGCTACGCCCTGTGGTACCTGAACTGACGCCCGCCCGCTGAGACGGGGGACTCCGTGCGGCCGGCCGCGCCGGTCGCACGGAGTCACGGCATGGCGACGACGGACTCGCTCGGGCCGCCCTTGGTGCGCGGCCGGCAGCCGACGACGACCAGCGTGTCGCCCGGCTCGACCGTCCCGGCCTCCTGGTACGGCAGCGCGCGGCCGCCGCGCAGCACCGCGACCACCGGCTCGGTGATCTCGTGGGGCGGGCGGCCGACCTCCTCGGCCAGGGCGGGGCGCTCCACCAGCTCCAGCCCGTCGCCGTGCACCAGCAGGTCCGCGTAGACCTCGCTGACCAGCGGCGACTGTGCGGCGACGCCGAGCAGCCGGCCGGCCGCCGCGGACGAGGTGATCACCGCGTCGGCGCCGGAGCGCAGCAGCAGCGGCTCGTTCTCGGCCTCCCGGATCGACGCGACGACCAGGCACTTCGGGTTGAGCTGGCGGACCGTGAGGGTGGCCAGCACCGCGGTGTCGTCGCGGTTGGTGGCGATCACGACCCGGGCGGCGGTGGGCACGGCGGCCTGGCGCAGCACCACCTCGCGGGTGGCGTCGCCGAGCACCGCGGCGTAGCCGTCGCGGTTGGCCTCGTCCACGTAGTCCTGGCGGCTGTCCACCACCACGACGTGGTCCGGGGTGACGCCGGTGGCCTGCAGCTGGCGGATGGCGTTGGCGCCCTTGGTGCCGTACCCGATGACGACGGTGTGTCCGCGCAAGGTCTTCCTCCAGCGGTCGCGGCGGTGTTGGTCCCGGAAGCGGCGCCCGGCCACCTCGAACGCCGTGCCGATGAGCACGGCCAGGAAGGCGATCCGCAGCGGGGTGATGACCAGGATGTTCACCAGCCGGGCGGTGGGGCTGACCGGCACGATGTCACCGTAGCCGGTGGTCGACAGCGTGACGGTGGCGTAGTAGAGCGCGTCCAGCCAGCTCATCTCGCCGTCGGCGCCGTCCTTGTATCCGGTGCGGTCGGCCATCACGACGCACACCACGGCGACGAGGATGCCGAGTCCGTAGAGGATGCGCCGGCCGACCTGGCGGAGCGGATCGAACTCGCGCTCCGGCAGTTTGATCTGCCCGCGCTCGATCGCGTTAGCGGTGATCCTCTTCGGCCCGGCCATGCTCGGAGAGTATCCGACGAACGGCTGACCGTAACTCGCCAATCGAACGAATCAGCATGCGTCGAACGACCAATTACCGAGTCATCCTAGCTGGCCACGGGATTATTGATCATGAAGTGACATAGGTAACAGAATGGGAACGCTCCCATCAGCGCCCTTGACACCCACGTAACCTCACGGCAATCTCATGGGAGCGCTCCCGACCATGTGGTCCACGCCACAGGGAGCCCGATCCCTTACGCATCACCCCCACCGCACATCGACGACCTGAGAGGGGTCAGGATGAGCACGATCCTGCGGCGCCGTTCCTTCGCGGCGATCGCACTCGCTGCCGCCGTCACGCTCGGCGCAGCGGCCTGTTCGGGGGAGGAGCCGGCTCCCGGCGCCACCGAGCAGATCACCCTGAACGTGGACGTCTTCGGCAACTTCGGTTACGAAGAGCTTTACAAGCAGTACATGCAGGAGCACCCCAACATCAAGATCGTTGAGCGGGGCACCGGTTCGCAGCTGGACGCGCACAACCAGCAGCTGACCCAGCGCCTGGCCGCCGGCGCGGGCGCGGGCGACATCGTGGCGCTCGAAGAGGGCGTCATCATCTCCTACCTGGACAAGGCGAACCTCTTCGTCGACCTGGGTGAGCACGGCGCCAAGGACCTCGCGGGCAACTTCATCCCGTGGAAGTTCCAGCAGGGCACCACGGCCGACGGCAAGATCCTCGGCCTGGGCACCGACGTCGGCTCGATGGCCATGTGCTACCGCACCGACCTGTTCAAGAAGGCGGGCCTGCCCACCGACCGCGCCGCCGTCTCGGCGCTGTGGCCGACCTGGGACGACTACATCAACGTCGGCAAGCAGTTCAAGGGCAAGGTCAAGGACGCGGGCTTCATCGACGCGGTGACCAACACCTACAACACGATCCTGATGCAGAAGGCCGGTCAGGGCGCGGGCTACACCTACTTCGACAAGTCGGGTGCGATGACCATCGACACCAACCCGGCGGTCAAGGACTCGTACGACCTCGCGGTCAAGATCCTGGACGCGGGCCTGTCGGCCAAGCTCCAGGCGTGGTCGAACGAGTGGAACAACGGCTTCAAGCAGGCCCAGTTCGCCACCATCGCCTGCCCGGCGTGGATGACCGGCTACATCACCTCGCAGAACGGTGACACCGGCAGCGGCAAGTGGGACATCGCGGCCGCCCCCGGTGGCGGCGGCAACTGGGGTGGCTCGTTCCTGGCCGTGCCGAAGCAGACCAAGCACGCCAAGGAGGCCGCTGAGCTGGTCAAGTTCCTGACCAACCCGGCCGGCCAGATCGCCGCCTTCAAGTCGAAGGGCAACCTGCCCTCGTCGCCGCAGGCGCTGGCGGACGCGGCCGTCAAGGCCGCGGTGAACGACTACTTCAGCAAGGCCCCGACCGGTGACATCTTCGCCAAGGGCGCGCTGGACCTGAAGCCGGTCTACCTGGGCGCGAAGAACGCCCCGGTGCGCACCGCCGTCGAGAACGCGCTCCGCACGGTGGAGCAGGGCACCAAGTCGGCCGCCGACGGCTGGAAGGCCGCCGTCGAGGACGGCAAGAAGGCTGCCCAGTAACAACGCCTCACAGAGCCGGGGTGCGCGGTCAGCTGACCGCGCACCCCGGCCATGGCAGTCACCACCTCGCCGGCCGGCTTAGCACAGGAGTGGTCATGACAGTGCAATCCTCCCCGCGACACGACGTCGCGCCGAGGCAGCGCAGGGGTGGCTCGCCGCCGCCCTCGGAACCGCGCAGGAGCAGGGGAGTGCTCGGGCGGCTCGACATCAAGTACTCCCCGTACCTGTACATCGCGCCGTTCTTCGTCGTCTTCGGCATCTTCGGTCTCTGGCCGCTGATCTACACGCTGCGGATGTCGCTCTACGACTGGGATCTCGGCTCCACCGTCGAGACCGCCAAGTTCGTCGGGCTCGACAACTTCGTGATGTTCCTGAAGGACGACGACTTCTGGAACTCGGTCGTGAACACGCTCGCGCTGTTCCTGATGTCGACCGTGCCCCAGCTGATCCTGGCGCTGATCCTGGCCAACGCGCTCAACAAGCGCCTGCGCGGCCGCACCCTGCTGCGGATGGGCGTGCTGATCCCGAACATCACCTCGGTCGCCGCGGTGTCGATCGTGTTCACCCAGCTCTACAGCCGCGACTTCGGCCTGATCAACTGGCTGCTGGGCCTGGTCGGCATAGATCCGATCGAGTGGCAGGCGCACAGCTGGTCGTCCTGGGTCGCCATCTCCTCGATGGTCGACTGGCGCTGGACCGGCTACAACGCGCTGATCTTCCTGGCCGCGATGCAGTCCATCCCGCGCGACATCTACGAGTCGGCCTCGCTGGACGGCGCCTCGTCGTGGCGGCAGTTCTGGACCATGACGGTTCCCATGCTGCGGCCCACCATCATCTTCGTGACCATCATCTCGACCATCGGCGGCCTGCAGCTTTACGGCGAGCCGCTGCTGTTCACCGGCGGTGGCAACCCGCTGCTGGGCGGCTCGGACCGGCAGTCGCAGACGGTGACGATGTTCCTGATGGAGCAGTTCTACATGAAGTTCGAGCTGGGCCGTGCCGCCACGGTCGCCTGGCTGCTCTTCATCATGATCCTGGTATTCAGCGTGATCAACTTCCTGTTCACCAGGAGCCTGCGCTCCGCTGACGGGACCGCGAAGAAGAAGAAGGTGAAGCGATGACCGCGACCGCAGTCCGGCCCGGCGCCCGCGAAGCCGCCCCGGCTCCCAGCAAGCGCCGCAAGAGCATGGGCGCCGCCGAGCGGCTCTGGCACGCCAGCCCGCTCACCTACATCACCCTGCTCGCCGCGGTGGCGCTGTCCATCTTCCCGCTGTACTACATGTTCGTGATCGCCACGCGCACCAACGACGCGGTGGGCCAGACCCCGCCCCCGATCACCCCGGGCGGCGAGATCGGCTCGAACGTGGACCGCCTGGTCAACAACGAGGGCGCCGCCTTCATGACCGGCTTGGTGAACTCGGCCATCGTGGCGACCGTGGTGACGGTGTTCGTGGTCTTCTTCTCGTCGCTGGCCGGCTTCGCCTTCGCGAAGCTGCGCTTCCAGGGCCGCAACGGCCTGATGCTGGCGATTCTGATCACGATGATGGTGCCGACGCAGCTGGGCATCGTGCCGCTCTACCAGATGATGTACGAGTGGGACCTGCACAACAAGCTGCCGTCGGTGATCCTGCCGTTCCTGGTCAGCGGCTTCGGTGTGTTCATGATGCGCCAGTACGCCAGCCAGGCGGTGCCCGACGAGCTGATCGAGGCCGCCCGCATGGACGGCTGCAGCACGTTCCGCACCTACTGGAACGTGGTGCTGCCCGGCCTGCGGCCCGCGATCGCGGTGCTGGGCCTGTTCACCTTCATGGAGCAGTGGAACTCGTTCCTGTGGCCCCAGATCGCTCTGGGCGACCCGCTGAACCCGACCGTTCAGCTCTCCCTGCAGCGTCTCTCGCAGGGTTACTACAACGACTACTCCCAGGTGTTCGCGGGTACGCTGCTCAGTGTCGTGCCGTTGCTCGTGATCTTCATTATCTTCGGTCGCCAGATCATCGGCGGCATCATGGAAGGTGCAGTAAAAGCGTGACAACCCAGCAAGACCCACAGCTCGCCTCGCCGGCGGTGGCCTTCCCCCAGGACTTCCTGTGGGGCGCGGCCACGGCCTCCTACCAGATCGAGGGCGGCGCGTTCGAGGATGGGCGTACGGCGTCCATCTGGGACACCTTCAGCCGCACCCCCGGCAAGGTGCTCAACGGCGACAACGGCGACGTGGCCTGCGACCACTACCACCGCCGGGCCGACGACGTCCAGCTGATGTCGGACCTCGGCCTGCGGTCGTACCGCTTCTCCGTCGCCTGGCCGCGGGTGCAGCCGGGCGGCAGGGGACCGGCCAACCAGAAGGGTCTCGACTTCTACCGCGGCCTGGTGGACGACCTGCTCGGCCGGGGCATCGAGCCCTGGCTGACGCTCTACCACTGGGACCTGCCGCAGGAGCTGCAGGACGCGGGCGGCTGGCCGGCGCGCGACACCGCCTACCGGTTCGCCGAGTACGCGGGTCTGGTGCACGACGCCCTCGGCGACCGGGTGAGGTTCTGGACCACGCACAACGAGCCGTGGTGCAGCGCGTTCCTCGGGTACGGCTCCGGCGTGCACGCGCCGGGCGTCACCGACGGCGCGCAGGCCCTGGCGGCGGCGCACCACCTCAACCTCGGCCACGGCCTGGCCGTGCAGGCGATCCGGGCGGCGGTGCCGGACCGGCAGATGGGCATCACGCTCAACCTGCACTCTCTTAAGGCCGCGTCGGACTCCGCCGAGGACCGGGACGCCGAGCGCCGCATCGACGGCGTCGGCAACCGGGTCTTCCTTGACCCGATCTTCCGCGGGGAGTATCCGGCCGACCTGCTCGCCGACACGGCCGAGCTGACCGACTGGGGCTTCGTGCAGGACGGCGACCTGGCGATCATCAACCAGCCGCTGGACATGCTCGGGGTGAACTACTACACCCGGCAGGTCGTGGCGGGGCCGGCCGACGACGGTGCGCCGCAGTCGCACTGGCGGGCGGCGTCGGCGTGGCCGGGCAGCGGGCACGTCCGCTTCCTGACCCGCGAGCTGCCGGTGACCGAGATGGGCTGGGAGGTCGACCCCGACGGCCTGGTCGCGCTGCTCAAGCGCACGCACGAGGACTACGGCCCGATCCCGATGTACATCACCGAGAACGGCGCCGCCTACGACGACCGCGTGGCGGCCGACGGCTCGGTGCCGGATCCGGACCGCGTCGCCTACCTGGACGCCCATCTGAAGGCGTGCCACCAGGCGATGGCGGACGGGGTGCCTTTGCGGGGATACTTCGCGTGGTCGCTGCTGGACAACTACGAGTGGGCCTGGGGCTACTCGCGGCGGTTCGGCATCGTCCATGTCGACTATGACACCCAGGTACGCACGCCCAAGACCAGTGCACACTGGTACGCGGACGTGATCCGGCGCGGCGGGCTCGCCGCCTGACGGCACAGCGGACCCGGGGCCGGTGGCGACACCGGCCCCGGGTCCGCCCAGAACGAGGAGCAATCGATGACGACGCAGCGCACCAGGTCTGCGGGCCGGCCCACGCTGGACGAGGTGGCCGCGCTCGCGGGCGTGGGCCGGGGCACCGTGTCGCGTGTCGTCAACGGCTCGCCGCAGGTCAGCCCCGAGGCGCGCAGCGCCGTGCAGGAGGCGATCAAGGAGCTGGGCTACGTGCCCAACCGGGCCGCCCGCGCGCTGGTCACCCAGCGCACCGACTCGGTCGCGCTGGTCGTCTCGGAGTCGCAGGAGCGGGTCTTCGCCGAGCCGTTCTTCGCCGGCATCGTGCGCGGCATCAGCTCCGCGCTGTCCGACACCTCGCTGCAGCTGTGGCTGGCCATGGCGCAGACCCCCGCCGAGCGGCAGCGCGTCGAGAACCACCTCACCAGCCAGCACGTCGACGGCGTGCTGCTGGTCATGCTGCACGAGTCGGACAACCTGGTGCACCTGCTCAACCAGCGCGGCCTGCCCGCCGTGCTCGGCGGCCGTCCCGTGAGCGTCGACCAGAAGATCTCGTACGTCGACATGGACAACGTCAACGGCGCCCGCACCGCCGTGGAGTACCTGCTCTCCTCCGGCCGCAAGCGGGTGGCCACCATCGCCGGCCCGCAGGACCTCGGCGTGGGCGTGGACCGGCTGGTCGGCTACCGGGCCGCGGTGCAGACCGCCGCCGTCGAGCCGCTGATCGAGTTCGGCGACTTCTCCGAGTACAGCGGCGTCGAGGCGATGCGCCGGCTGCTGGCCCGCCGCCCGGACCTGGACGCCGTCTTCGTCGCGTCCGACCTGATGGCCGCCGGTGCGGTGCGCGCGCTGCGCGACGCCGGCCGCCGCATCCCCGAGGACGTCGCGGTGATCGGCTTCGAGGACTCCCCGGTCGCCCGGCAGACCGAACCGCCGCTGACCACCGTCTACCAGCCCGTCGAGGACATGGGCCGGCACATGGTCCGGCTGCTGCTCAGCCGTATCCGCGGCGAGGCCGAGCCCAGCCACATCCTCCTCGACACCCACCTCGTGCACCGCAACAGCGCCTGAGCCGTCCCACGGCTTGTTCACGCGTCGTCCGCTTGGTGGACACGCGTTGACGCCGGTTCGGCAAGTTGGGGAGGATATGAGTCCGCCCGCACGTCGGGCGGTGCTTTGTATCCATCATGATCGCTGGATGCGGCGTGGCTCGGCGAAGATGCCGCGCCGGTCGCCCCTGATCGGCGATCATGGGTGGGCCCGGGTGGCGGCAATGGCGGCGCCCTACCGGTGACAGCGGTGCTGAGCTGCGGGGACGCGGTGGAGAGATGGTTTCCCGCGGATACGGCACCGCAATGCGTACGAAACGGTAATAGGCGATGCTCGGACCGAGTTCCGGCACCCGCCGGACTGCCGTCGTGGAGAGGAGCCGCCATGCTGCTGAGGGTCAGAGTCGCCCTGCCCGACCGTCCCGGATCGCTGGGGCAGGTGGCCCGGACCCTGGGCGTCGCGGGTGCGGACATCGTGCAGGTGGTGGTGCTGGAGCGGCTGGGCGGCCGGGCCATCGACGACTTCACCGTGGTGTGGCCCGGTGGGGCGGGGGTCGAGCGGCTGCGGGCCGGGCTGAGCGCCATGCCGGGAGTACGCGTCGACGGCATCTGGCGCGCGATCGGCGCCCCAGTGGCGGGCGCGTTCGACGCCGAGCTGCTCACCCAGATCGCCGCCAACCCGGCCGAGGGCCTGGCCACGCTGGTCGACACGGTCCCGGCGCTGCTCGCCGCGGACTGGGCGATGGCGCTGCGGGTCCCCGCCGACTGGGCCGCGCGCGGTTCCGTCGGCATCGACGTGCGCCACGGCGCCGACGACATGGCGGTGCTCGGCGCGGTCCGCAAGCGTCCCGTGCCGCCGGTGCTCTACGCGAGCTGGCGGGCCCCGGAGCAGCTGGCGCTGCCGGAGGTCACCCCGCTGCGCGCCCGTTCCATGACCGGGCCGGACGGCACCCGCTACGCCCTGGCGCCGTTCGGGCGGGCGGGGCTGGTGCTGGTGGTGGCCCGGACGGTCGACGACGAGCTGCCGGTGGCCGCTTTCCACGCCACCGAGGTGGACCGGATCGCGCAGCTGGTGCGCGCGGCCGCGGTGATCGTCGGCGACCGGCTCGACGCCGCCGCCCAGACACCCGCTCCCCGGGCCGCCGAGGCGTCCTCGGAGGAGCCCGCATCTGCGCTCTGACCTGTGACGATGCGCTGATCCTGTGACCTCGGGCATAGTTAGATCTTGATAAGACCGTGTAACGGTCCCGAAACACGGCAGGCGCACGCTGATTCCTGTCGGTGCTCGCCCCCATCATGGGAGGGTCGGTGCCGGCAGGAAATGGAGCAGGTCATGGCGTTGTGGCGGGTGCGGGCGACCGTTGACGATCGCCCCGGGTTCCTCGCGGTGCTGACCGCGAGTCTGGCCCTGCGTTCGATCAACATCCTCGCGGTGCAGGTGCTCACCACCGAGGCGGGCGCCGTCGACGACTTCCTGGTGGACGCCCCCGACGCGATGACCGAGGACGAGCTGGTCGCCGCGATCGAGCGCGGCCGCGGGCGCGACGCCTGGGTGAGCCGCACGGACGCGTATGGGCTGGTCGACCCGCCGACGCACGCGCTGGGGCTGGCCGCCCGGCTCGCCGCCGACCCCGACGGCCTGCACGGCGCCCTGTCGGGGCTGCTCGGCGGCGCGCTGGTGCGCCGCGAGTCCGGCGGCGCCTCCGTCACCGGGCACAGCGACTCGACGATGCGCCTGGCCGACCCGTTCGGCGACGCGGGCGTGCTGGTGGTGACCCGGCTCGCCCCGGCCTTCACCCCGGCCGAGTTCGCCCGCGCGCAGGCGCTGGTCGAGGTGGCCCGCGCCGCGAACACGCGCCGCCTGGCGAGCGCGATCGTGCTGCTGCCGGACGGCTCGGAGGTCGCGTTCCGGCCGGCCGGCTCGGCCGACCTGTCCGCGGTCCACGACATGCACGCCCGGTGCGGCGAGCGCAGCCTCTACCTGCGCTACCTGGCCGGCACCCGGGGCCCGAGCCGGGCCCGGCTGTCCCGGCTGCTGACCCCCGCCAAGGGCTGCACGCTGATCGCCGAGGCCAGCGCGCCGGGCACCGGCGGCAACCGCGTCGTGGCCGTCGCGAACCTGATCGGCGAGGGCGAGACGGCGGAGGTCGCCCTGCTGGTCGAGGACGGCTGGCAGCGCCGCGGCATCGGCACCGCCCTGCTGCGGCGGCTGCTGGCGCTGGCCGGCCCGGCCGGTTTCCGGTCGGTCACCGTGCACACGCACTGCGAGAACGACGCGATGCTGCGTACGATGCGGCGCCTGCCGCACCCGGCGCGCACCGACCGTGACGGGTCGCTCATCAGCGCGACGATCGCCGTGCCGGAGCCTCATCCGGCGGTGTGAACGGGGTGAGCAGGACAGCGGCGAGATCAGACCCTCGGTAGGCGGTCGCACACATTGTGCGATGGCTATGTCGGGGGCCGGTCTTTGATTCACTCATGACAGTCCCTCACATACCTCCCACGGGATACCGTGACGCTCCGTTGACGGACTGGGACCCGGACCGGCCGGTCGACTTCGCCGAGGCCGAGGAGTTCCTGCGCACCTGCTACGCCGAGCTGCCCAAGCTCGGCCCGGTCGAGCCGCGGCTGGCCGTGGTGCGCGAGCAGATCGCCGCGCTGGGGACGTACACCCACACGCACGCCGAGCTGGTGCACGGCGCCCGCATGGCGTGGCGCAACGCCAGCCGCTGCATCGGCCGGGTGTACTGGCGCAGCCTCACCGTGCTGGACCGCCGCGCGCACCGGGACCCCGACCGCATCTACGGCGACCTGGTGAGCCACCTGCACATGGCCACCGGCGAGGGCGCGTCCCGCGGCCGGCTGCGGGCGGTCATCTCGATCTTCGAGCAGGCGGTGCCCGGCCGGCCGGTGACCCGGCTGTGGAACGACCAGCTCATCCGGTACGCCGGGCACCGCGACGGCGCCGAGATCGTCGGCGACCCGCAGTACGAGCAGTTCACGGCCGCCGTCACCCGGCTCGGCTGGACGGGCAAGGGCAGCGCGTTCGACCTGCTGCCGCTCGTGCTCCAGGTCGGCGACGCCGAGCCGCGCCTCTACGAGCTGCCCGAGTCCGCGGTGCTGGAGGTGCCGATCGCCCACCCGGAGTACGGCTGGTTCGCCGAGCTGGGCCTGCGCTGGCATGCGGTGCCCGCGATCGCGAACATGCGGCTGTCCATCGGCGGCGTCGACTACCCGCTCGCGCCGTTCTCCGGCTGGTACATGGGCACCGAAATCGGCGCGCGCAACCTCGCCGACGCGCGGCGCTACAACCAGATCCCGGTCATCGCGGCCCGGATGGGCCTGGACACGAGCAGCGAGTCGACGCTGTGGCGCGACCGGGCGCTGGTCGAGCTGAACCGGGCCGTGCTGTGGTCGTACGAGCGGGCGGGCGTGCGGGTGACCGACCACCACAGCGAGTCGCGCCTGTTTCTGACCCACATGGAGCGCGAGCGCCGCGCGGGCCGGGACACCCCGGCGGACTGGACCTGGATCGTGCCGCCGCTGTCCGGCGGCCTCACGCCGGTCTTCCACCGCTACTACACCGAGGCCGACCAGCGGCCGAACTTCTACCTCGACCGAGTCGCGCGCGACCTCTCGGCCACCGGCGCCCCGGCCGCGGTCCGCGTCACCCTGCCCACCCAGCGCGGCTCGGGCACGCACCGCACCGGCGCCCGCTGCCCCGTCACCGGCCAGACCGCCCCGATCCCGGACCTGTCCGTGGAGTTCCTGCCCGGCGACGCCCCGCCGCTCGCCGCCGACCTCCTCGACGCCACGGCCCTCGACGCCGACCTTCTCGACGCCACGGCCCTCGACCCCGACCTCCTCGACGCTACGGCCGTGGACGCCGCGGCCCTCGACCCCGACGGCCTGGACCCGGCCGTGCCGAACCCGGCGCGCATCGCGCCACCAGCCCAGGCAAACGGCACCCACTCCGACCCCGCCCCCACCGGTGCCCACCCCGTCGTCCGCGGCGCCGTCCCGGCCGGCAGCGCCCCCGCCCCGATCCCCGCCGAGCCCGTCCCGGCCCGCAAACGCGGCCTCCGCCGCCTCCTCGGCTGACCGTCTCGTCGGCGTACCCCCTCAAGATCTTGACGATCTTGCGCGAACTGTTAGGGATTTGCCCGATAGGGGCGTGTCGTCCCCACAGTCCGCGCAAGATCGCCGGGGGAGAGAGGGGAGAGAGAGGGGGTGGTGAGGGAGGGACTGGGAGTGTTCATCGGGGGTTTCGGTGGGGGACATCGGGGGGTGGGGGTGGGTCGGTAGCAACAGGGCATGCCCCTGCTGTCTGTTGTTGTTCCGGTGCACAACGTGGAGCGGTATCTGCGTGCGTGTCTGGAGTCGGTGCTGGTGGAGTCGAGCGCGGAGATCGAGGTGGTGGCGGTCGATGATCGGTCGCCGGACGGGAGTGCGGGGATTCTGCGGGAGTACGCCAGCCGTGATCCGCGGGTGCGGGTGGTGACGCTGGCGCAGAACGTGGGGCTGGGGCGGGCGCGTAATGCGGGGTTCGCGCTGGCGCGGGGGGAGTACGTGTGGTTCGTCGACAGTGACGACCGGCTCGCGGAGGGGGCCGTGGGGGCGGTGTGCGCGCGGCTGCGGGAGTTGCGGCCGGAGGTGCTGCTGGTCGATCACGACCGGGTGTACGAGGACGGGGCGGTCGAGCGCGACGCGTCGAGTCCGGTGCTGCGCGGGGTGGACGGCGTGGTGTCGCTGGACGAGCGGCCGGAGTTGCTGCGGCTGCAGCACACGGCTTGGAACAAGATCGTGGCGGCGGAGCTGATCCGCGCGCACGACCTGGTGTTTCCGGCGGGGTGGTACGAGGACTTTCCGTTCAGCCATCCGGTGCTGCTGGCGGCGGAGCGGATCGCGGTGCTGGACCGGGTCTGCTACCACTACCGGCGCGGGCGGGACGGGGCGATCACGACCTCGGTGAGTGCGCGTCACCTGGAGGCGGTGGAGCAGTACCGGGCGCTGTGGGCGGGGCTGGCGGCGCGCGGGCCGCGCTTTCGGCGGCATGACGGGCGGCTGTTCCGGCTCATGATCGATCACTGCCTGGCCGTCATGGGCAACGCCGACCGGCTGCCCAGCCGGGCGCGCCGCGACTTCTTCCGGCGGGTGGTGCTGCTCTACCGGGAGCACCGGCCGGCCGGTGGCTACCCGCGGCCGGGCTCGCTGGGCCGGATCAAACACGAGCTGATCCGGCTGGGCTGGTATCCGGCCTACGCGGCCCTGCGGTGGGCCTGGCGAAGCAGCCGCACGCTGCGCGAACGGCGTCGTGGCAACCCCTCGGCGGGTGCGGCGGCGGCGGTTCCGGCACCCCGTCGATCCGATCACTTCGATCGCCGCGAGGCTGCAATCGGTGCGGGCATGGACTATGGTCGGTGAACGCTGAACCCCCGCACCCCCAGGAGTTCGCATGCACCCCCGCATGGCGGTTTCCGCTGTCCTTGCCCTGATAGCGCTCGCAGCATGCGCCTCACCCGCGAAACCCTCGGCCGGGGGCACCGTGTCTCCGGCCGCGGTGTCGAGCACTCCGGCCACCCCTGAGCCGTCGCTGCTGACCCCCACGCCGACGCTGCAGCTCACGCCGTCGGCGCCCGCGCCGACCACCGCGCAGCCGCGGCCGCCGGCGCCCACCGTCCGGGCGATCAGCTGCACCGGGAGGATCGCCCAGAACCGGCCCGCCGCCACCGGCACCGGGCCCGGCGGCTCGGTCGTCAAGACGGGTAGCCCGGCCGTCGCGCTGACGTTCGACGACGGGCCGGACCCGATCAACACCCCCAAGATCCTCGACCAGCTGAAGCAGTGCGGCGTCAAGGCCACGTTCTGCCTGGTCGGCTTCCGGGCCCGGGACAATCCGGCCATGGTCGCCCGGATCGCGGCCGAGGGCCACACCCTCTGCAACCACTCCTGGCAGCACCTGTTCGACCTGGCCAAGCGGGACGACACGTACATCCGCCGGGACCTGCAGAAGACCAACGACGCCATCCACAAGGCCGCGCCCGGCGCGAAGATCTCCTACTTCCGGGCGCCCGGCGGCAACTTCACCGGCAAGCTGGTGAGCATCGCCCAGGACCTGGGGATGAAGTCGATCTACTGGCACGTCGACCCGCGTGACTGGGAGAGCTCGAAGTACGGCAAGGGCACGCCGATGGTGAACCACGTCATCGCCGCCGTCGAGCGGGACGTGCGGCCGGGCTCGATCATCCTGTCGCACGACAACGGCAAGCCGGACACGATCACCGCGTACCGGACGCTGCTGCCCTGGCTGAAGGCCCGCTACACGCTCATCGGCCTGCCGGAGCTGCCCGCCCCACCGGCCGTGCCACCGGTGCCGTCCCCGGCGCCCTCACCTGCTCCGCTGCCGTAGTCCTTTGCATGATCGAAGCTCCCGCCATGCCGGTTCGGCAGCATGGCGGGAGCTTCGATCATGAAGAGAGCGAGCCGTGCTCGACGCAGGAGGCGGTCCAGCCGGTGGGCACGACCTGGACCTTCATCCGGCGGCGGCAGTGCGTGCAGTAGCGCGGCGGCTCCAGCTCGCGGGCCGCGCGGCAGCCCGCGTGGGCGGCGGCGTCGGCCGGATCGGCCTGCCCGCAGCGGTCGCAGTACGTCCCCACGGCCGCGCTCACAGCGTCGCCGACAGCGCCTTGACCGGCATCTTGAGCTCCTGCAGCAGCTCCAGATCCGAGGTCGCGGGACGGCCCAGCGTGGTCAGGTAGTTGCCGACGATCACCGCGTTGATGCCGCCCAGCAGGCCCTCCCGGGTGCCGAGGTCGCCGAGGGTGATCTCGCGGCCGCCCGCGTACCGCAGGATGGTGCGCGGCAGCGCGAGCCGGAACGCGGCGATGGCGCGCAGCGCGTCCTTCGGGTCCATCACCGGCTGGTCGCCCAGCGGGGTGCCCGGCCGCGGGTTGAGGAAGTTCAGCGGGACCTCGTCCGGCTGCAGCTCGGCCAGCTGCGCGGCGAACTCGGCGCGCTGCTCCAGCGTCTCGCCCAGGCCGATGATGCCGCCGCAGCACACCTCCATGCCGGAGTCGCGCACCATCTTCAGCGTGCCCCAGCGCTCCTCCCAGGAGTGCGTGGTGACCACGTTCGGGAAGTACGACCGGCAGGTCTCCAGGTTGTGGTTGTAGCGGTGCACGCCCATGTCCACCAGGTCGTCGACCTGCTCCTGGCTCAGCATGCCGAGGCTGGCCGCGACGTTGATGTCGACGGCCTCCTTGATCGCCTTGACGCCGTCGCGCATCTGCTGCATCAGCTTGGCATCCGGGCCGCGCACGGCGGCCACGATGCAGAACTCGCTCGCGCCGGTCGCCGCGGTCTGCTGCGCCGCCTTGACCAGCGACGGGATGTCCAGCCACACGGAGCGTACGGGCGAGGAGAACAGCCCCGACTGCGAGCAGAAGTGGCAGTCCTCGGGGCAGCCGCCGGTCTTCAGCGAGACGATGCCCTCGACCTCGACCTCCGGGCCGCACCACCGCATGCGCACCTCGTGCGCGAGCTGGAGCGCGGCGGGGATGTGCTCGTCGGGCAGGCGCAGCACTTCGAGGATGTCGGCCTCCTCGAGGCCGAGCCCTTCCTCCAGGACACGGGTGCGGGCACGGTCGAGTACCGGTACTTCGCTGGTCGGCATGGGCGTACCCTACAACGCGGCCTGTTCGGGTCGGCCGAAGGCCGAGTGAGTACGTGAATGAGTTGAGCGATGGGCGACTGGCTGAGCACGCTGCGGCGCAAGGCGGAGCTGCGCGAACGCGCCGGCCTGCGCCGGGAGCTGCGCCCCCGCGCCGGTGACGACGCTCTCATCGACCTCGCCGGCAACGACTACCTGGGCCTGTCCCGGCACCCCGAGGTCCGTGCCGCCGCCGCGTCCGCGCTGGACGAGTACGGCCTCGGTGCGACCGGCTCCCGCCTGGTGCGCGGCAGCACCGACGCGCACACCGCGCTGGAGATCGCGCTCGCCGGCTGGCTCGGCGCCGAGCAGGCACTCGTCTACTCCAGCGGTTACCTCGCCAACCTCGGCGCGGTGCGCGCCCTGTGCGGGCCGCGCACGCTGCTCGTCTCCGACGCGCACTGCCACGCCTCGCTGATCGACGGCTGCCGCCTGGCCGGGGCCGAGACGGTCGTGTTCGCCCACGGTGACCCGGCCGACGCGGCCCGGGTGCTGGCCGCCCACCCCGGCCGCCCCGCAGTGGTGCTCACCGAGTCGGTGTTCTCCGTGGACGGCGACCTCGCCCCGCTGGCCGAGCTGCACGCCGCCGCCCGTGCACACGGCGCGCTGCTGCTGGTCGACGACGCGCACGGCCTCGGCGTGATCGGCCGGGCCGGGGCCGGTGGCGCGGTCGCCGCCGGGATCGCGGGCGAGCCCGACGTGATCGTCACCGCCACCCTGTCCAAGGCGCTGGGCGGGGCGGGCGGCGTGGTCGCCGGGCCGCAGGCGCTGATCAGGCACCTGGTCGACACCGGCCGCACGTTCATCTTCGACACCGCGCTGCCGCCCGCGATCACCGCCGGGGTCGGCGCCGCCCTGGAGCTGGCCCGCGCGGGCGACCCGCTGCGCGCGGTGCTGCACGAGCGCGCCGCCGCGATCCGCGACGTGTGCCGCGCCGCCGGGCTGGCGGTCACCGACCCGGCCGGTGGGGTGGTCTCGGTCGAGGCGCCGTCCGCCGAACACGCCTGGAGCTGGGCCGGTGCCTGCCGGGACAAGGGCGTGGCGGTAGGGTGCTTCCGCCCGCCGTCCACCCCCGACAGCCGCTCCCGGCTGCGGCTGACGGTCAACGCGGGCGTGCCCGCCGCCGACTTCGCGCGGGCGTTGGAGATCATCGTGGAGGTGCGGCCGTGACGGCGCTGACGGGGATCGTGCTGGTCACGGGCACGGACACCGGGGTGGGCAAGACCATCACCACCGCCGCGGTCGCCGCGGCGGCGACCGCCTCGGGGGTACGCACCGCGGTGGTCAAACCCGCGCAGACCGGCGTCGACCCCGCCTACGGGGACGTGCCCGACATGGAGGTGGTGGCGCGGCTCGCCGCCCCCGCCACCACCCGCACGCTCGCCGAATACCCCGATCCGCTGGCGCCGACCGCGGCCGCGCGGGTCTCGGGCACCGAGGCGCTCGACATGTTCGAGATCCTCGACGAGATCAAGAGCATCGCGGCCGAGCACGAGCTGACCCTGGTCGAGGGCGCGGGCGGGCTGCTGGTCCCGATGGGCCTGCACCCCGGCGGCGCCCAGTGGACGCTCGCCGACCTGGCCGTGGCGCTGTCCGCGCCCGCGATCGTGGTGGCCCGCGCCGGTCTCGGCACCCTCAACCACACCGCGCTGACGCTGGAGGCGATGGCCCGCCGCGGCATCACCGGCCACGTCGTCGTCGGCGCCTGGCCCGACCGCCCCGAGCTGGTCCACTTCACCAACCTCGCGGACCTGCCCGAGGACCTGCACGGCGTACTCCCCGACGGCGCGGGCGGCATCGAGCCCGGCGTCTTCCGCCGCAGCGCCCCCGGCTGGCTCTCCCCGACCCTCCACGGCGACTGCGACGACCCCCGCACCCTCACCGACCTCGACGAAGACTGACCCACCCCGCCCACACGCCGGCCCGCGCCCACGCGCCGGGCCGGGCCAAGATCGCTCGACTTGCCTGGCAAATGGGCGAATGCGGCCTCAAGATACGCCCACCTGCCAGGCAAGTTGGACGATCTTGGCGCCCCGCCCCGCCCCGCCCCGCTGCGCGGCGCCGCATGGCGGGGCGGCGGTCAGGGGTGGGGGCGGCGGAGGGTGAAGGTGTCGGGGATGCGGAAGGAGAGGTTGTCGGGGCACCAGGGGGCGCGGACGATCTCGGTGTCGCGGAGCAGGGGGGCGGTTTCGGCCACGACGACGGCGGACTCCATACGGGAGAGCTGGGCGCCGATGCAGCGGTGGCTGCCCGCGCCGAACGCCAGGTGCCTGCGCGAGCCGCGCTGACCGGGCACGAACTCATGCGGGTGCTCGGCGACCTCGGCCCCGGCGCGGGCCAGCCACAGCACGATGCTCGCCCCGGCGCGGATCGGGAAGCCGTCCAGCTCGGTGTCGCGGGCCGCGACCCGGCGCCAGGTCGGGATCGGCGGGACCAGGCGCAGCCCTTCCTCGACGACGTCGTCCACGGCGACCGTGCCGCGGGCCAGCCCGTACAGCACCGCGGGCTCCTGCGTGAGCCGGTGCAGCAGCAGCGTCAGGAACTGCGAGGTCGTCTCCTGACCGGCTACGAGCAGGAAGAACAGCGCCCCGGTCGGGGTGTCCTTCGGCAGTCCGTGCGCGGCGGTGTACTCACGCAGTTCCCCGACCAGCCCTCCCGCGGTCGCGGCGAACTCGCGCAGCACGGCGTGGAAGCGCCCGACGGTCGCGGCGAGCACGTCCTGCCGCGCGGCGTCCAGCGGCGCCCAGAACAGTTCGAGGGCGGCCCGGGAGAACTCCTTGACCACGGCCGCGTCGGCGGCGGGCAGCTCGACGAGCCGGGCCAGCACCAGCAGCGGCAGGTCGGCGGCGAGGTCGGCGTACAGGTCGACGGCCTCACCCGCGTGCAGCCGGGCGGACAGCGCGGCGACGCGCCGCCGGACGAGCCCGGTCAGCCACGGCCGCAGCGCCTCGACGCGGTCGGGGTGCAGGGCGCGCGCGGTGATCTCGCGGATCGCGGGATGGGACGCGCCGCCGTTGTTGGCCAGGGTCGCGGGCAGCCGGAAGCCGTACGACGTCAGCACGCGCAGCGCGCTCACCGGCATGGGGCTGACCGCGTCGAGGGCGTTGCCGGGGCGGAACGTGTCCGGATCGGCCAGCACCCGCTTGATGAGCCGGTGCCGGGTCACCACGACGTGGCGTACGCCCACGTGGTCGGCGACCTCGACGGTGTCTTCGGCCCGCCCGTCGATGTCGAAAGGCTGGTCCCAGGTACGGAACAGCACGCCGCACACGGTACTAGGCAGGTTGAGGCCGCGTTCAGGCGAGGGCTCGCGGCGTGATGACGGTGATGCCGGCCGGCGGCGCGTCACCCATCGCGACCAGCGCCGCGGGCACCTCGTCGAGCCCGATGTGCCGGGTGACGAGCGCGTCGGGCCGCAGCCGCCCGGCGGCCACCAGGTCGAGCATCGGGCCGTAGTCGGCGGCGGCCATGCCGTGGCTGCCGAGGATCTCCAGCTCCCAGCCGATGACCCGGCCGATCGGCAGCTCGGGCGCGCCCTGCGGGAGCAGCCCGACCTGCACGTGCCGCCCGCTGCGGCGCAGGCCGAGGATGGCCGCGGCGCACACGGCCGGGCTGCCCAGGGCGTCCAGGGACAGGTGCGCCCCGCCGCCGGTCAGCTCCCGCACCGCCGCCACGGGATCGGTCTGCGCGGCGTTCACGCAGGCCTCGGCCCCGTGCTCGCGGGCCAGGTCGAGCGCGCCGCCGGACACGTCGACGGCGATCACGCGCGCGCCGTACGCCGCGGCGATCATCACCGCCGACAGGCCCACGCCGCCGCAGCCGTGCACGGCCACCCACTCGCCGGCGGCGACCCTGCCCTGCGCGACGACGGCACGGTACGCCGTGGCGAAGCGGCAGCCCAGCGCGGCCGCCGCGGCGAAGCTCAGCTCCTCCGGCAGCGCGACGAGGTTCAGGTCCGCGTGGTCGATCGCGACGTACTCGGCGAACGAGCCGCGGTGGGTGAAGCCCGGCTGGGTCTGGTGTTCGCAGACCTGGGTCGCGCCGCGGCGGCACGGCTCGCAGTCCCCGCAGCCGCACACGAACGGCACGGTGACCCGGTCCCCGGCCCGCCACTTCGTGACCGCCCCGCCGACCGAGTGCACGGTGCCGGCCAGCTCGTGCCCCGGCACGTGCGGGAACGCGGCGATGTCCGGGTCGTGGCCCATCCAGCCGTGCCAGTCGCTGCGGCACAGCCCCGTCGCCTCGACTCTGATCACGCAGCCGTGCGCGGCCGGTGCCGGCTCCGGCAGGTCCCGCACGTCAGGCTGCTGTCCAAAGGCGTCGTAGGCGACCGCGCGCACGTGCTTACCTCCCCGGAGACCCGCGGCCGGGCGCCCGGCCGCGTGCCCAGCACGATACGTCGATCACGAGCGCCCGGACAGGGATCGCCGCGTCAGGCGAGCGGGTCCGGGCGGCGGTACGCGACGCCGAGGGCGTCGAAGCGGGCCAGCATCACGTCGAGGCGGGCGCGGAAGTCGGCGTACTCGCCGCGGGTGCCCCAGCCGGCCTCGGCGATCGCGGACAGGCGCGGCAGCAGGCTGTACGCGGCACGCCCGACCGTCGGCAGGTACTCGCCCCACAGGTTGCCCTGCACGCCGATCACCCGGTTGCCGCCGTCGGGCGCGTCGGCCGGCTCGGGGTCGTAGCCGTACACCCTGTCCAGCGGGCTGTGCCCGCCGATGCTGAGCGGCTCACCGGCCCGGTCCGACTCGGCGTGGTCGAGGTAGACGTGGCTCTGCGGGGTGGCGATCACGTCGTGCCCGGCCTCCAGCGCCGCGGCCACCTTGGCCTCGTCCCGCCAGGCCATGACCACCGCGTCGGCGGGCGCGCCGCGCTTGACCAGCTCGTCCCAGACCACGACGCGGCGGCCGTGGGTACGCAGGTGGTCGGCGAGCACCGTGATCCACCAGCCGAGCAGGTCCTCCGGGTCGGTGAGCCCGAGCTGCACCATGCGCTCGCGCGCGGCCGGGTTGGCCGCCCACTCGCCGGGCGGCACCTCGTCCCCGCCGAGGTGCACGTACGCCGCCGGGAACACGTCGACCAGCTCGTCGAGCACGTGCCGCATGAAGTCGACCGTGGCGTCGTCGCAGTTGAGCACGGTGGAGTAGACGCCCCACCGGGTGCCGGTCTCCAGCCGCGCGGCCGGGTCGTTGCCCAGCTCGGGGTAGGCCGCGATGGCGGCGGTGGTGTGCCCCGGCAGGTCGATCTCGGGCACCACGGTCACCCCGCGCCGGGCCGCGTACGCGACCAGCTCGCGCAGCTCGTCCTGGGTGTACCAGCCGTCGTGCGGGGTGCGGTCGGCCTGCTTGATGTTCTCGTGGCCGACCGGCGACTCGCGCCGCCGCGCGCCGACCCCGGTGAGCAGCGGGTAGCGCCTGACCTCGAAGCGCCAGCCCTGGTCCTCGGTGAGGTGCAGGTGCAGCACGTTCATCCGGTGCAGCGCCAGCAGGTCGACGACGGTGCGCAGCCAGCTCACCGGCTGGTACCACCGGCCCACGTCGATCAGCACGCCGCGCCAGGCGTAGCGGGGCCGGTCGGTGATCTCGGCGTACGGCACCAGCCAGGCCACGCCCTCGGCGGGGGTGCTGCCGCAGGCCGCCGGGGGCAGCAGCTGGCGCAGCGCCTGCACCGCCCAGCGCAGCCCGGCGAGCGTGCCCGCGACCGCGCGCACGCCGTCATCGCCGACGGTCAGCCGGTAGCCCTCCTCGCCCAGCTCCGTCTCGGTGGTGTCCAAGGTGAACAGCAGCTCGGCGGCGTGCGCGGCGGCGTCGGGCAGCGGCAGGCCGGTGACCGGGCTCAGCAGCTCCCGGAGCAGCGCGGCGATCTCCGCCGGGGCGTGCACCGCGGTGGCGGCGGTCAGCTCGTGATGGCCCGGTGCGGTCGAGTACGAGGTGGGCTGCGGAATCAGCACGTCGGCTCCTTCGGGACTCACCGCCGGGGAGAAAGCGGCTTGGAAAGCGGTTTCTAAAGCCGTTCCCGCGGACGTTAGTACAGCTTCTTAACAGTAGTCAAGGCGCCCGGAACGCGGCGTGGACAGCCGCCGACGCGACGAGTAGGGTAAACGCTTTCTGATTTCGTTTCCCCTGCTCGAACCGTAATTCCCCTGCTCGTCCCTCGTCCCAACTGGGGTCAACTATGAACAAGCGGCCCACGATCCGCGACGTCGCGGCGCTGGCCGGGGTGTCGGTGGCCACCGTGTCACGGGTGCTCTCCGGCGACTACCCCGTCGCCGGCAACACCCGCACCAAGGTCCAGCGCGCCGTGCGCGAGCTTGACTACGTCGTCAACGCCCACGCCCGCGCCCTGTCCGGCGCCACCTCCAACGTCGTCGCCCTGGTCATGTACGACGTGGTCACCCCGTTCTTCGCGCACATCGCGTCGGGGGTGGAGTATCAGGCCACCGAGTCCGACCGGCTCTGCCTCGTCTGCACCACGCACGGCGACCCCGACCGCGAGCTGGAGATCGTCAAGCTGATGCGCGAGCAGCACGCCGACGCGGTCATCCTGGTCGGCGGCGTGCTGATGAACGACGACTACCGCGAGCGGATGTACCGCTACGCCAAGGGCCTGGAGGACGCGGGCAGCCGCCTCGTGCTGTGCGGGCGCCCCTCGCTCGGCCCCGACTTCCCGGCGATCACCGTGGAGTACGACAACGCGGGGGGCGCGTACGCGGCCACCAGCCACCTGCTGTCCGCCGGGCACCGGCGCATCGTGCTGCTGGGCGGCCCGGTCGGCAACACCACGTTCGACGCCCGGCTCGACGGTTACCGGCGGGCGATGGAGGCGTTCCGGGTGCCGGTGGACCCGGCGCTGGTCGTACACGACGACATGAGCCAGGACGCGGGCTTCCGCCAGACCCAGCGGCTGCTCGCGGCCGGGGCCGACTTCACCGCGATCTTCGCCGCCAACGACCTCGCCGCCGCCGGCGCCATGCGCGCCCTGCGCGCCGCCGGCAAACGCGTCCCCGACGACGTCTCCATCATCGGCTACGACGACACCCCCATGGCCCCCGAGCTGTTCCCGGCCCTGACCAGCGTGCACCTGCCCCACGAGGAGCTCGGCCGCACCGCCGTCAAACTGGCCCTCCAGCGCGGCGAGAACTCCACCCGCCAGCACGTCATGCTCGGCACCCACATCGCCATGCGCGACTCCGTCCGCCCGTTGATCTGACGAAAGGAAGGGCACCTTCTTAACGCTATGCGTAGAAGAAGGTGCCCTTCTTAACGCACGACTACTTGACCGCGCCCGCCGTGAGACCGGCCTTCCAGTAGCGCTGGAGGCTGAAGAAGGCGATCACCAGCGGGACGATGGCCACCAGGGCGCCGGTCATCACCAGCGGGTAGAAGATCTCCGAGTCGGCGGCCAGCGACTCCTTCCAGGTGAAGATGCCCAGGCTCACCGGGTAGAGATGGTGGTCGCTGAGCATCAGCAGGGGCAGGAAGAAGCTGTTCCAGCCGCCGGTGAAGCCGAACAGGAACAGCGTCGCGAACGCCGGGCGCAGCAGCGGGAACGCCACCTGCGCGAACGAGCGCAGCTCGCCCGCCCCGTCGACCCGGGTCGCCTCCAGCAGCTCGTCCGGCACGTACGCCGCGCTGAACACCCGCCCCAGGTACACCCCGAACGGGCTGGCCAGGCCGGGCAGGAACACGCCCCAGAACGAGTTGGTCATCCCGAGATCGGACGCCATCAGGTACAGCGGCACCGTGGTGACCGCGCTCGGCACCAGCACTCCGACCAGCACCAGCCCGAACCAGCGCTCCTTGCCCGGGAACCGGAACTTGTCGAAGGCGTACCCGGCCATCACCGAGATCAGGGCGCTGACCGCCGCGCCGACCCCGGCGTACAGCAGGCTGTTGCGCAGCCACTCCAGGTAGAGCCCGTCGCCGAAGGTGAACAGGTGCACCAGGTTGTCCCACAGCCGGATGCGGGCCAGCTCGAAGCCGCCGGTCTGGTAGAGGTCGGCATAGTTCTTGGTGGCCGAGATGACCAGCCAGGTCAGCGGCAGCACCGTCCACAGCGTCGCGGCCAGCAGGATGCCGTTGACGATCCCCTTGGACAACAGTGGCGGCACGCCCCTGCGGTCACGCCGCTCGGGCGCGGTGACGGCGGGCGGCGCGGCCTCGGCGGCCGGGCGGGTCAGCGTCGAAACGTCGCTCATGGCGTCGCGCCCTTCCGGGAGAAGCGGGTCACCACGAACGAGGCGGCGGCCAGGACGACGGTGAGGATCAGCGAGGCGGCGGCCGCCCCGCCCAGGTTGTACGACCTGGTGAGCGTGTAGATGTACATGCTCGGCGTCCACGAGTCGTTGATCGTGGTCGCGGCGTCCATCAGGATGAACGGCTCGGTGAACAGCTGCATCGCGCCGATCACGGTGAACAGCACGGCGATCACGACCGCGCCGCGGATCATCGGCGCCTTGACCGACCAGGCGACGCGGACGCCGCCCGCGCCGTCGACCGTGGCCGCCTCGATGACCTCGCGCGGGATCGCCTGCAGCGCCGCGAAGAAGATGATCACGTTGTATCCGGTGTGCTCCCAGATCGCGAGGTTGGCCACGGCGCCCACGGCGCCCGCGTCCGAGCCGAGGCTGAACGGGACCCCCACGCTGTCCAGCAGGTCGACGACCGGGGACAGACCGGGGGTGTAGAGGTACAGCCAGATCATGGCGGCGATCAGGCCGGGCACGATGTTCGGCAGGTAGAGCGCGAGCTGGAAGAAGCGCTTGGCACGGGCGTACGCGGAGTCCAGCAGCAGGGCCAGCACCATCGCGACGGCGACCATGACCGGGATGTACACCGCGCAGTAGACGCCGACGGTGAGGAAGCCGCCGAGGAACCGGGTGTTGGTCAGCGCCTGGGCGAAGTTGTCCAGGCCGACGAAGACCTGCTGCGGCTCGCCGCCGAGGCCGAGCCCGTCGGTCTGCTCGCGGTGCAGGCTCAGCCAGCCGCCGTAGCCGATGGGCGCCAGCGTGAAGACTCCGAACAGCAGGAAGAACGGGGCGGTGAAGAGGGCGGCGACGCCGTACTGGCGGCGGGCCGTCCCCGACCGGGTCGAGGCCATGGGCCGGACCTCCTTTCAGAACGAAAGCGGGGCGGGCGCCGCCGCAGCAGCGCCGCCCGCCCCGGTGGCCGTCAGGACGCGTTGATGCCGCGGCCCTTCAGGTCCTCGATGGTCTTGGCCTGCACCGGCCCGTACACCGCGGACAGCTGCTGCTTGCCCGTGTTGACCAGCTTGATCTGCTCGCCCAGGCCGTCGAACACGCCGCGCATGCCCGGGCCCCACGTCCAGCCGGTCTTGATGGTGGGCAGGGCGTCCTTGGCGACGGCGTAGATGTCCTGGCCGCCGAAGAAGGCGGTGTCGAAGTTCTTGGCCGCGACGTCGGCCAGCTCCGGGACGGCGGGCAGCGTCGAGCTGGCGCCGCTGGCCAGGCGCGCCTGGATGGCCTCCGGGGTGGTCGTCATCCAGGTGATGAACTTGAGCGCGGCCTCCTTCTTCTTGCTGGTCTTGCTCACGCCGAAGGAGGAGCCGCCGACCATCGCGCTGGCCGGGGCGGCGTCCCAGGAGGGCAGTGGCGCCGAGGCCCACTTGCCGGCCTGGTCGGGCAGGCCCGCCTTGAGGCCGCCCGCGGCCCACGCGCCGCCCAGCTGCGTCCACACCTGGCCGGCCGCCTTGCGCTGCTGGACCTCCTCGGCCGGGACGTTGGTGACCAGGTCCTCGGTGATCAGGCCCTGCCAGTACCCGGCGACCTTCTGCGACTCGGGGGAGTCGAGCGTGATCTTCCAGGAGTCGCCCTGGATGCCGAACCACTTGGCGCCCGCCTGCCAGTTCAGCGAGACGAAGTTGGCCGAGTCGGTCTGGTTCCAGTCGGTGATGCGCGACTTCGGGTCGGCCTTCTTCACCGCCGCGGCGGCGGTCTTGAACTCGTCCCAGGTCTTCGGCACCGCGATCTTGTGCTGCTCGAACAGGTCCTTGCGGTAGAACATGACCATCGCGCCCGCGTCCAGCGGCACGGTCCACGTCTTGCCGCCCAGCGTCACCAGCTCCTGGATCGGCGCCGGGAACTTCGATCTGACCAGGTCGGTGATGTCGCCGGAGACGTCCTGCAGGTTGCCCTGCGCCAGCATGTCCGGGAGCATCGCGTACTCGACCGTGGCCACGTCGGGCGCGTTGCCTGCCTTGACCGCGTTGGTCAGCTTGCCGTAACCCTCGGCCCCGCCGGGGATCTGCTCGAACTTGACCTGCACGTCGGTGTGCGTCTTGTTGAACGCGTCCACCACCTCCTGCGAGGCGCGCAGCCAGGACCAGAAGGTGATCTCGGTGACCGCGGGCGTGCCGTCGGCCGTGTCGGCACCCTGGGAGCAGCCGGACGCGACCAGAGCCATGGAGACCATGGCGCCGGCGAGCGCGACGGCCGCCTTCATCGATCGGGCTTTCATGACCGCTCCTTTGCGGGGGGAATCGGATCGTAGCGGAATGTTTTCGCAGTTCAGAGCCCCAGCCCTGGGGCCCGGTCTCGGGTGCCGGGAGTGGCTCAGATCACCGTCCCCGGCGGAGACAGAAACTAAACCGTTTTCTACGAGGCCGTCAAGTATCCGTTTCCATCCCGTGACGCATCGCCGGTGCTGAGCTGTTGACCTCGCTCGGATGTCCGGTTACGGTCCTGATTCCGTACAGCAAACGTTTACTAGGAGACGCCGTGAGTCAGCCGGACCGACCCGCCGGGCTCGTCGTGATGTCACCGTCGGCGGCGACCGTGGTGTTGCCCGACGACCTCATGGCGCGGCTCGCCGCGGCGCTGCGCCTGGCCGCGCCCGGGGTGGTCGCCGGATTCGGCGGATGCGCCGGGCTGTCCGAGGTGGAGGTGCTGGTCACCGGCTGGGGCTGCCCGGAGCTGACGGGCCCGTTGCTGGACTCCATGCCGCGGCTGCGCGCGGTGATCCACGCGGCGGGCTCGGTCAAGCACCACATCGGCCCGGAGGTGTTCGCGCGCGGCATCGCCGTCTCCTCGGCCGCCGACGCCAACGCCGACCCGGTCGTCGACTTCACCCTCGCCGTGCTGCAACTCGCGGGCAAGCGCGCCTTCGCCCACGCGCGCCGGTACGCCGAGGGCCGGGCGACGACCTTCTCCGTCGGCGAGCGGTCCGGCAACGACGGACGCACGGTGGGCGTGGTCGGTGCGTCCCGCATCGGGCGCAAGGTGATCACGCGGCTGCGCGCCGCCGGGTTCCGGGCGCTGGTCAGCGACCCGTACCTGGCCGCCGCCGACGCGCTCGCGCTGGGTGCCGAACCGGCCGGGCTGGACGACCTGTGCCGCCGCAGCGACGTGCTCACCCTGCACGCTCCCGAGCTGCCGGAGACCCGCCACCTGATCGACGAGCGGCGGCTGGCGCTGCTGCCCGACGGCGCGATCGTGATCAACACCGCCCGGGGCTCCCTGATCGACACCGAGGCGCTGGTCCGTGCGTGCGCCGGTGGCCGGATCGACGCGGTCCTCGACGTGACCGCCCCCGAGCCCCTGCCCGCCGGGCACCCCCTGTTCGCCCTGCCCAACGTCTGGATCACCCCGCACCTCGCCGGTGTCCAGGGCACCGAGGTCCGCCGCCTGGGCGAGTACGCCGTGGCCGAGGTCGAACGCCTCCTCTCCGGCACCCCCCTCGCGGGCACCGTCCACGCCCACCAACTCCCCGTCCTCGCCTGACCTCCCGGGCCCGGCGAGCCATGATCGCCCGACTTGCCTGGCAGACGGGCGTATCTTGCGCCGCCATACGCCCGTCTGCCAGGCAACTTGGAGGATCTAGGACGTCGCGCGGAGGTGGTGGAGGAGGAAGGTGGCGATCTCGGCTTCGTAGTGGGCGTGGGCGTAGCGGCCGGCGGGGCCGGTGTGGGCGCCCGCGCCGAGTTCGGTGCGCAGGTAGACGGGGCCGTCGGCGGGGGTGGCGGTGGCACGCAGCCGGGCCACCCACTTGGCCGGTTCGTGCACCATGACCCGGGGGTCGTGCAGCGCGCCGGTGGCCAGCAGCGGCGGGCGCGGACCGGACGGCAGGTTGTCGTACGGCGAGTACGCCCGCATCCAGGCGAACTCCTCCGGCTTGCGGGGGTCGCCCCACTCGTCCCACTCGTTGACGGTCAGCGGGATGTCCGGGTCCAGCATGGTCGTGACGACGTCCACGAACGGCACCTCCGCCACCACGGCCGCCCAGCGCTGGGGCCGCATCGTGTAGACCGCGCCCTGCAGCAGCCCTCCGGCCGACAGGCCGCGCGTGCCCAGCCGGGTGCCGTCGGCGACGCCCTCGGCCAGCCAGTCGGCGACCGCGAGGTGGTCGGTGAAGGTGTTGGCCTTGGCAGCCAGGCGCCCGTCCTGCCACCAGCCGCGGCCGTTCTCGCCGCCGCCGCGCGGATGGGTGAGCGCGTAGATCACACCCCGGTCCAGCAGGCTCGGCAGCACCGGGTCGAACTCGGGGTCGAGCACCGACTCGTACGCGCCGTACCCGTAGAGCAGGGCGGGGGCGGTGCCGTCGAGCGGGGTGTCGGCGTGCCAGGCCAGCGTCACCGGGACGAGCGTGCCGTCGGGCGCGGTCGCGTGCCGCCGCGCGGTGCGGTACGCGCCCGGGTCGTAGCCGGGCACCTCGCGCCGTCTGCGCAGCTCGCGGGCGCCGGTGCCGAGGTCGGCGGTGTACCAGGCGGGCGGTTCGATCAGCGACTCGACGGCGATGGTGACGGTGCGGTCGTCGTACTCGAACGGGGTGGCGAGCCGGACGTGCCCGGCAGGGATGCCCGCGCCGATCTCCACCTCGGACCCGGTGGCCCGGTCCACCGCGCGCAGCAGCGGGAAGCCGTCCCGGCGCAGCTCGACCAGCCAGTGCCCGCGCAGCGCGTGGCATGCGGTGATCCGCTCGCCGGGTCGCGGCGCGAACAGCTCGGTCCAGTGCTCCCGGCCGGAGTCGTCCACCGGGGCGGTCATCACCCGGAACTCGGGCGCCCCGTCGTCGGTGACGATGACCAGGCGCCCGTCGGCGTGGTCGACGCGGTAGTCGACGCACTTGCGCCGCGGGGCGACCACGGCCGGGGCGGTGTCCGGCGCGGCGGCCGGGATCAGGTGCCACTCGGCGGTGTCCCGGCAGCGCGCCTCGATCATGATCCAGCGGCCGTCCCGGGACGCGCGCACCGTCAGCTCGAACCGGGCGTCGTCCTCCTGCAGCACCAGCACGTCGGCCTCGGCCGGGGTGCCGATGACGTGCCGCCACACCTGGTGCGGGCGGAACAGCTCGTCGTGCACGGTGTAGAAGAACGAGCGGGAGTCGGCGCTCCACGCCCCGGTGTAGTACGTACGGGGCAGCTCCTCCGAAAGGTCGGTCAACGTCGCCAACCGGCGGAACCTCAATCGATAGACCTCGTCCCCGGTGGTATCCACGGAGTAGGCCAGGAGCGTGTTGTCGGGGCTCGGCTCCCGCAGCCCGATCTCGGCGAAACCGTCGGCACCCGCGAGGAGGGCCCCGTCCAGCAGCACCCGGTCGGCGTCACCGTCATGTCCGGTCTGTAAGAACTGCTCGTACTCACTACCGGCGACGGTCCGGGTGTAGTAGAAACGTGAACCATGTCTCCAACTGACTGAAGACTCAGTCGGCAGGAGGCGTTGCTCCACCTCGTGGAACACCTCGGTCTGGAGGCCCTCCAGCCGGCCGGCGGCGGCATCGCAGTACTCGCGCTCGGCGCGCAGATACGCGAGAAACCGCGGGTCGGAATGGTCGCGCATCCACCCGTAAGCGTCGGTCCACCGGCGGCCGTGCAGCTCGTACTGGCGCGGTTCGGCGGGCGCGGCCGGCGGGACTTCGCTGTTGTCGAGATCGTGCGGCATGACCGGGCACCCTACCCGCCACGCCCCCGGGCACCAAGGGAGAGAACTGATGAGCAGCACCCCTCCTGCTCCAAAGTCCTGGTTGACCAATCAGTCAGCGCGCCGGCCCTGGGCGCGGCTGGCGGTGGCGGCGACGGCCGCGCTGGCCCTGCTCGGTGTCGCCGCCGCGCCCGCCGTCGCGGACGGCACGCCCACCCCGGCGGCGTCCGAGCGCAGCAAGACCAGCTTCGTGATCGGCGTGAAGCAGGACATCGACTCGCTCAACCCGTACGTCGGCGTGGTGGCCGGCGCGTTCGAGACCTACCAGCTCATGTACGACTACCTGACCACGAGCGCGGCCAGGGACTTCGCCCCCGAGCCGTGGCTGGCGGAGAGGTGGGAGACCTCGGCCGACGGCAAGGCCTGGACCTTCCACCTCCGCAAGGGCGTGAAGTGGTCCGACGGCGTCGACCTCACCGCCAAGGACGTGGTGTACACGTTCCAGCGGGCCAAGGACGACGAGACGGCCAACGGCCAGTACAGCAGCTACGTCGACAACATCACCAAGATCACGGCGACGGACGACCACACCGTGGTGATGGAGGTCGAGAAGCCCAGCCCGATCATGCTGCGGCTGGCGGTGCCGATCCTGCCCGAGCACGTCTGGTCGAAGGTCAGCGCCAAGGACGCGGCGACCTTCGCCAACGACAAGGACGTGGTCGGCTCCGGCCCGTTCCAGCTGGCCGAGGCGAAGAAGGGCCAGTTCTACCGGTTCACCGCGAACAAGCAGCACTTCGCTGGCGCGCCGAACATCGACGAGCTGATCTTCACGGTGTTCGCCGACGACACGGCGCTGGCCCAGGCGCTGCGCCAGGGTGAGATCGACATGGCCCAGGACCTGCCCGCGGCGATCGCCGAGACGCTGGTCAAGGAGCCGGGCATCACCGTCAACGACGCGAAGTACTACGGCTTCAACGAGATCGGCTACAACCTCGGCGCGGCGACCACCGACGGCAAGGCGATCGGCGACGGCCACCCGGCGCTCAAGGACAAGCAGGTCCGGCTCGCCATCGACCACGCCATCGACCGCAGGACGCTGGTCACCAAGGTGCTCAACGGCCACGGCGGCCCCGCCACCGGCGTCATCCCGCCGATCTACGCCGACCTGCACTGGAACCCGGGCAGCGCCGAGCGCGCCTTCGACCTGGCCAAGGCCAACTCGATCCTGGACGCGGCCGGCTACCCCAAGGGCGCCGACGGCATCCGGGCCAAGGACGGCAAGGCGCTGAAGTTCCGGCTGTTCGGCCGGGACAGCTCCGAGTACTCCAAGCAGACGGCCGAGTACGTGCGCTCCTGGCTCAAGGAGATCGGCATCGAGGCCACCGTCTCGATCATGAGCGAGGACAACCTCACCGCGGTGCTCGGCAAGGGCGAGTTCGACCTGTTCGAGTGGGGCTGGGTGGTCGAGCCCGACCCCGACTTCCAGCTCTCCGTGATGACCTGCGAGCAGCGCTCCTACGAGGAGGACGGCGAGATCGCCGCGGGTTGGTCGGACAGCTTCTACTGCAGCGAGGCGTTCGACAAGCTGTACGCCGAGCAGCAGACGATGATCGACCCGGCCAAGCGCGCCGAGAAGGTCAAGGAGGCGCAGAAGCTGCTGTACGAGGACGTCGCGTACTCGCTGACGTACTACTACAACCAGTCCGAGGCGTACCGGTCGGACCGCTTCACCGGCTTCGTGCCGCAGCCCTCCGCCGGCGGCATCCTCGCCTTCCAGTACGGCACGCACAGCTACCGCAACCTCAAGCCGGTCACCGCGCAGGCGGGCGAGCCGGACTCCGGCTCCGGCGGCATGGTGCTCTGGGTGGTCGGCGGCGTCGTGCTCGTGCTGCTCATCGGCGGCGCGGTCGTGGTGCTGAGGCGGCGCTCGAACGCGGACGACCGGGAATGACCGGGTCATCAGCGGGCGGGGCCGGTGCGGTGACGCGCCGGCCCCGCCGGGCCCTGTCCGTGGCGTACGTCCTGCGCAAGTGCCTGTCCGCGGTGCTGATGCTGGTCTTCGTCGTGGTCGTCAACTTCTTCCTGTTCCGGGTGCTGCCGGGCGACCCGGCCAAGGCGTTCGCGCCGCGCGGCCGCAACGCCGACCCGGAGGCGCTGCGCGAGCTGCGCGAACGGCTCGGCCTCAACGACAGCTGGGACGTCGCGTTCGGCAAGTACGTCAAGAGCGTGTTCAGCGGCGACCTGGGCGTCTCCTTCAGCCAGCACGCCAAGGTCACCGATGTGATCATGGAGCGGTTCTGGCCCACCGTGCTGCTGTCGGGCACCGCGCTGGTCATCGCGGCCGTGCTCGGCGTGTGGCTGGGCGCCCGCGCCGGGTGGCGGCAGGGCAGCCGGTTCGACCGGCTGGGCTCCAGCGCCGCGGTCACCTTCTACTCGATGCCCGAGTGGCTGCTCGGCCTGGTGCTGCTGGTCTTCCTCAACCGGTACGGCATCTTCCCGGCGCGCGGCATGAACGACCCCCGCTCGACCCTGCCCGCCTGGCTCGACGTGCTCTGGCACATGGTGCTGCCGGTGACCGTGCTCGCCGTCGTCTACGTCGCCGAGTACTCGCTGATCATGCGGTCGTCGATCCTGGACGAGCGGCGCGCCGACTACCTGACCACCGCGCGCGCCAAGGGCCTGCGCGACGACCTGGTGCTGCGCCGCCACGCGCTGCCCAACGCGCTGCTGCCGTCGATGACGCTGTTCTTCCTCAGCATGGGCTTCGTGGTGGCGGGCGCGATCACCGTCGAGACCGTGTTCTCCTGGCCGGGCCTGGGCCGGCTCACCTACGAGGCGCTGCGCGGTCCGGACATCCCGCTGTTGCAGGGCCTGTTCCTGGTCTTCTCGGCAGGAGTGATCGTCATGAACCTCGTCGCCGACCTGCTGATGCCGCTGCTCGACCCGAGGGTGCGTGCCGCATGAGCGCGGTGACCGCCGCCCGGTCGCGGCGCTCGGGTGCCTGGCGCGCCTTCCTGCGCGACCGGGAGGGCATGTCCGGCCTGCTCGTGCTGGTGCTGTTCGGGCTGCTGGCGCTGCTCGCCCCGGTGCTGGCCGATCCCGCCGGGCTCGACGTCACCAAGGCCGAGGGCGCGTCGGTGGCGCCGCCGTCGTGGGACTTCCTCCTCGGCACGGACCACTACGGCCGGTCGGTGCTGACCATGGTCCTGCACGGTGGCCAGGTCACGCTGCTGGTCGGACTCGCCGCCACGGTGATCTCGATGATCCTGGGCACGCTGATCGGCATCGCCTCGGGTCACTTCCGCGGCCTCACCGGCGGCACCCTGAACCGGCTCACCGAGTGGTTCCTGGTCATCCCGTACCTGCCGCTGGCCATCGTGCTGGCCACCGTGTTCCCGGCGGACGTGCCCAAGCTGTTCGCGGTGATCATCGTGATCGGCGTGACGTCGTGGTCGAGCACCGCCCGCCTGGTCCGGGCGCAGACCATGGCCATCGAGGCGCGCCCCTATCTGGAACGGGCCAAAGCGCTGGGCGGCGGGCACTGGCACCAGATGACCCGGCACGTGCTGCCCAACGTGATGCCGCTGGTGCTGGCCAACACCACGCTGACCGTGTCGATCGCGATCATCGCGGAGACCACGCTGTCCTTCCTCGGGCTCGGCGACCCGCTGCGCATGTCCTGGGGCCGGATCCTCGACGACGCCTACTCGCAGGGTGCGATCGACCGCGGAGCCTGGTGGTGGATCGTCTTCCCCGGCGTCGCCGTGGTCCTGGTGGTCCGCGCCTTCAACATGTGCGGCCGCGCCCTGGAGCGAATCCTCGACCCGAGGCTGGAGGGCCGATGAGTCTTCTGGAGATCAAGGACTTGCGGGTGGCGTACCGGGATCGGGGGATGCCGCTGCCCGCGGTCCGCGGGGTCGATCTGAGCCTGGCCGCGGGCGAGACGCTCGGGCTGGCCGGGGAGTCCGGCTGCGGCAAGTCGACGATGGCGGGCGCGGTGCTGCGGCTGCTGCCCGGCAACGCCGAGGTGTCCGGCGAGATCCTGCTCAACGGCGCCGACGTGCTGAAGATGAGCTGGGGCCGGCTGCGCGCGGTGCGCTGGAACGAGGCGTCGATCGTGTTCCAGGGCGCGATGCACGCGCTCAACCCGGTGCGCGCCATCGGCCGCCAGATCGCCGAGGCGATCACGCTGCACGCGCCGAAGACGTCCGCCGCCGCAGCCCGCAAGCAGGTCGGCGAGCTGCTGGAACAGGTCGGCGTGCCGGCCTGGCGGGCCGAGTCGTTCCCGCACGAGCTGTCCGGCGGGCAGAAGCAGCGCGTCATGATCGCCATGGCGCTGGCCTGCTCGCCGCAGCTGATCATCGCGGACGAGCCGACCACCGCGCTCGACGTGATGGTGCAGGCCCAGGTCCTGTCGCTGCTCAAGCAGCTGGTGCGGGAGCGGGGCGTGGGCCTGATCCTGATCAGCCACGACCTGTCCGTGCTCGCGTCCACCTGCGACCGGGTCGCGGTCATGTACGCCGGGCGCGTCGTCGAGCAGGGTCCCGGACACCGGCTCTTCACCGACGCCGCGCACCCCTACGCGCAGGCGCTGGCGGGGGCGTTCCCGGTCATCGGGGACCCGGCCTCGCGCCGGGCGCCGCGCGGCCTGCCCGGTGATCCGCCGGACCCGCGCGAGCTCGGCGGCGGGTGCGCCTTCGCGCCGCGCTGCGCCGTGGCGCTGCCCGAGTGCGTGCAGTACGACGTCCGGCTGCGCACGGTCGACGCCGAGCGCAGCGCCGCCTGCGTACACGTGGGAGGTGCGGCATGAACGCGCGAGTCCTGACCTCCGCCGGTGACGACGGAGCCGAGCGAAGCGAGGCGGCGGCATGACCGTGTCGGTGCATCCGGTGCTGGAGGCGCGGAACCTGCACGTCGGGTTCGGTGGGCGCGGCAAGGGCGTCCCGCCGGTCCGGGCCGTCGACGGGGTCGAGCTGTCCGTCGACAGGGGACAGATCGTGGCGCTGGCCGGTGAGTCGGGCAGCGGCAAGACCACACTGGCCCGGACCCTGCTCGGCCTGCAGAAGCCGTACGCCGGGCAGGTGCTGCACCACGGCAGGCCGATCGACTACAGCGGAAAGGGCCTCAAGGCGCTGCGCCGCAGGGTGCAGCTGGTGCTGCAGGACCCGACGGGCGCGCTCAACCCCCGGCGCACGGTGTACGAGGCCGTCGCCGAGGGCCTGCGCATCCACCGGGTGCCCGGCGACGAGCGGGCGCTGGTCGCCAAGGCGCTGTCCCAGGCGGGCCTGCGGCCGGCGGAGCGCTTCTTCGGCCGCTACCCGCACGAGCTGTCCGGCGGCCAGCGCCAGCGCGTCGTCATCGCCGGGGCGCTGGTGCTGGAGCCGGAGCTGATCATCGCGGACGAGCCGGTGGCGTCGCTGGACGCCTCGGTGCGCGGCGAGATCCTGGCGCTGCTGCTGTCGCTGCGCGCCGAGCTGGGCCTGTCCGTGCTGGTCGTCACGCACGACCTCGGCCTCGCCTGGAACATCGCCGACCGGCTCGCGGTGATGTACCTCGGCCGCATCGTCGAGGTCGGGCGCACCGAGCAGGTGCTCGCCGCGCCGCGGCACCCGTACACGGCGGCGCTGCTGTCGGTGCTGCCCGAGGCGAGCGGGCGGGAGCCGGTGATCCTCAGCGGCGAGTCGCCCGACCCGTCGCGCATCCCCACCGGCTGCCGCTTCCATCCGCGCTGCCCGGCCCTGGCCGACGGCCTCGCCGCGCGGGCCGGGGTGGCGCAGCGCTGCACGACCGAGTCGCTGCCGGTGCTGCCGCTGCACGGCCCGCACGCCGCCGCGTGCCTGCTCGCGGGCCACGTCGGCGACGGCATCGCGGGCGCGGCCGGCGGCACGCCCACCGGCGCGGTCACGGCCTGAGCCGTCAGACCGCGGCCGGATGCCGGCGCAGGTCGTCGAGGAGGAACTCCACCCGCTGCGCCACCGGGCAGCGGGGGAGTTCCACCAGCTCGTACCCGTAACGCGCGTACGCCTCGCGTACCAGCACGTCCAGGTGCAGCGCCTCGGCGAAGGTCTGCCTGCGCTCGGCGTCGTTGCAGAAGATGTCCGCCCACGGCGGGGCGAGGTAGGCCCGCCCGCGGTAGCGGCACCGGCGCACCGCCTCCGCGACGTGGCCGGGCACGGCACCGGTGACCAGCTCGAAATAAGACGCCAGCGAGGGCATCGCGTGGTCGAAGAAGACGACGCCCGGCTGCTCCAGCGCCCAGCGGTAGGAGCGCAGCTCCCAGGCCAGCATCGTCTCCGCGAACAGCGCCGGGTCGGCCCACGGCAGCGCCCGGCCGCCGATCGCCACCTGGTCCTGGATGATCGCCCGCCCGGCCTCCGGCGCGGTGGCGTATCCCCCTGCCCGGAGGGACTCGATGAGGGTCGTCTTGCCCGTGCCGGGGCCGCCGGTGATAACCACGAGCCGTTCCTGTGCCGTTGCCATAGTCTCAGCCCTCTCGGGGTCGGCGTTCGGTGGATCTTGTGCGTTTGGTGCTGCTCCGGCGACACGAGCTGCACAAGATCCAGGGGGTATGCGGTCGCGGAAGCGGGAGGGGAGCGGGATGAGCGAGGTGCGGGTGCGCCCGGCACGGGCGGCCGAGCTGCCGCTGCTGGTGGAGGTGGAGCTGGCCTCGGACGGGCCGTTCCACGACGCGGGGATCGGGCCGCTGCCGCCGCCGGGCAGCGCCGAGGAGCTGGCCGAGGCGAGGTGTGTGCTGGTCGCGGGAGATCCGCCGGTGGGGTTCGCGCGGCTGGGTGAGGTCGACGGCCTGGCGCACCTGGAGCAGCTGTCCGTCCATCCCGGCCACTCCGGCCGGGGCATCGGCACCGCACTGCTGGAAGCCGCCTGCACGTGGGCGGCCGGCTCAGGCTACCAGGCGATGACCCTGACCACCTTCGCCGATGTGCCCTGGAACGCGCCGTACTACGCCCGCCGCGGCTTCACCGAGCTGACCTTGCTCACCCCGGGACTGCAGGAGATCCGGACGCATGAGGCCGAACTCGGCCTGGACGTCCTCGGCCGGCGTATAGCCATGCGCCGAGCGCTGGCGGCGTCCCGCGGCTGATCGCGCCCGGCTGCCGCGACGTCCGGCGGACGCGGAAGCATCTGCGTGATGGTCAGCACCGGGTCGGTGGCGGCTCAGACGGCGATCGTGACGGCGATGGCGATGCCCGCGAGCAGGGCCGCCGGGGCACCGGCGAGCCAGCCGAGGGCGAGGCCCACCGCTCCGGCGCCGTCGCGCGCGGCGGTGCGGCGTACGCCGAGGACGACGACCATCGCGGCGAGCGCCAGCTGGGCCAGTACGGCGCTGAGCACGTAGGCGACCGTGCCGTCGCTGCCGGGACCGCCGAGCATCACCTTGATCAGCGCGGGCAGGACCGGCAGGGTGACCGCGACCCCGTGCCCGACCAGCGCGAGGCCGATGCCTGCGCGTACCCGCCGGACCCTGAAACGCCGCCGCTGCACCGGGGTGACGATGCCGTCGCCGACCGCGCCGGTTGCGCCGGTTGCGCTCGGGCGCGCGGCGTTGGGGAAGACAGCGGCGCCGGTGCCGCCGGGTGCCGGTGGAGTCGAGGCGGGGGTGAACGCCGCGGGGGCGACCGCGGGCCGCCCGGGAGCGAGTGGTGCCCGGTAGGGGTTGTGGCTCACGCCCTCATTGCAGCACCGCGACCGGCCTAAACGGCCTGCCTGCACAGGGTCTTCACAGCACCCGCACACGGCCCTCGCGGCGCTCCGGCGCCGGGCGTTAAGAAGGGCACCTTCTTCTACGCATAGCGTTAAGAAGGTGCCCTTCCTTTGGGTTAGGAGAGTTCTGCGCGGACGAGTTCGGCGATCTGGACGGCGTTGAGGGCGGCGCCCTTGCGCAGGTTGTCGCTGGAGCAGAACAGGGCCAGGCCGTTGGGGGCGGTCTCGTCGCGGCGGATGCGGCCGACGTAGGTCGGGTCCTGGCCGGCGGCCTGGAGCGGGGTGGGGACGTCGGCGAGCAGCACGCCGGGCGCGTGGGCGAGCAGCTCGCGGGCGCGCTCGGGGCTGATCGGGTTCGCGAAGCGCGCGTTGATCTGCAGCGAGTGGCCGGTGAAGACGGGCACGCGGACACAGGTGCCGGAGACCGGCAGGTCGGGGATGCCGAGGATCTTGCGGCTCTCGTTGCGGAGCTTCTGCTCCTCGTCGGTCTCGAACGAGCCGTCGGAGACCAGCGAGCCCGCCAGCGGCAGCACGTTGAACGCGATCGGGTGCGCGTACACCTTCGGCGCCGGGTAGTCGACGGCCGCGCCGTCGTGGGTGAGCGCGCGGGCCTCGCCGATCACGGCGCTGGCCTGCTCGTGCAGCTCGTCGACGCCGGTCAGGCCGGTGCCGGAGACGGCCTGGTAGGTGCTGGCGATGAGGCCGGTGAGGGTGGCCTCGTCGTGCAGCGGGCGCAGCACCGGCATGGCGGCCATGGTGGTGCAGTTCGGGTTGGCGATGATGCCCTTCGGGCGCAGCTTGGCGGCCTGCGGGTTGACCTCGGCGACGACCAGCGGCACGTCCGGGTCCAGGCGCCAGCCCGACGAGTTGTCGATGACGACCGCCCCGGCCGCGGCGACCTTCGGCGCGAGCGCGAGCGAGGTGGTCTTGCCCGCGGAGAACAGCACGATGTCGAGCCCGGTGTAGTCGGCGGTGGCCGCGTCCTCCACCGTGACCTCGGTGCCCTGCCACGGCAGGGTGCGCCCGGCCGAGCGGGCCGAGGCGAACAGCCGCAGCTGGTCGACGGGGAAGTTGCGCTCCGCGAGGACCCGGAGCATGACGCCGCCGACCTGGCCCGTGGCTCCGACAATGCCGATTCTCATGCGTACAGGCTACTCACCGGCGCCGTCCGCCGATCTCACGATCCCGTCATCCGGGCTCCCCACCTGCGTGATCAGCGGCACGCCCCGTGTCGGGGGACGTCAGCCGCGGCCGAGCGTGACGGCGACGGCACCCGCGACCACGCCGAGGGCGGCGAGCAGCCGCCGCCACATGTCGCGCTCGCCGAGCAGCCGGGCCCCGAGGAACACCACCAGCAGCACGCTGACCTCGCGCAGCGGCGCGACCACGGTCACCGGGGCCATCGTCATCGCGGTCAGCGCCAGCATGTACGCCCCCGGCGAGCAGATCGCGGTGCCGAACACCTCGCGCCGGTGGTCCCGCCACACCTGCCGCACCCTCGCCCGCTGGCGGATCAGCACCGGTGCCAGCAGCAGCGCGCGGCCGGTGTCGCCGCCCCAGTTGACCAGGATCGGCGACAGGGCGGCCACCGCCACCGCGTTGCGGTCCCAGAGGGTGTACGCGGCGATGAACACGCCCACGCCGAGCGCGTAGAAGATCGGGGCGCGCCGCTTGAGCGCGTCCGCGTCGGGCCTGCCGATCAGCGCCACGCTCACCGACAGCGCGAGCGTGCCCGCCCAGCCGAGCAGGCCGGGGTCCTCGCCGAAGACCGGCACCGCCACCGCGCAGATCAGCACCGGGCCCAGGCCGCGGGCGACCGGGTACACCACCGACAGGTCGCCGACCGCGTACCCGCGCTGGAGCAGCAGGTAGTAGCCGGTGTGCAGCAGGGCCGCGCCGCCGAGCAGGCCGAGGCTGCCCCAGCCGAGCCGGTCCCAGCTCGTGACCAGCGCCCAGATCCCGAACGGGGCCCAGATCAGCGCCGCGACGACCGACCAGACGGCGACGAACAGGGTGCCCGCGACGGCGGCGCGTTTGGACATCAGATTCCAGGTGGCGTGGCACACCACAGAGGCGGCGATCAGGCCGAGAGCCAGCGGCGACATGGTCAGACCCCGGCCGGGGCGGGGACGGCCGCGACGGCGGCGCTCGGCGCGGCCGGGCGGTGAACCAGCAGCGAGACGCCCGCGAGATGGCTCTCGTGGCGCAGGTCCTGGCCGAGCACGTCGAGCACGGTCGGGGCGACCGACACGTGGCTCACCCCGGTGGGGGCCTGCGGCCCGATGCCCGCGCCGCAGGCCGCGAGCCACGCGGTGCGCTCCCAGCGGGTACGCCCGCCGTGGCCGCCCTCGTCGCGGTGCCCGTGATCGGTGACCACGAGGAACGTCCACCGCTCGGCGGCGAAGCCGGGACGGGCGCGCACCGCGGCGAGCACCTGGCCGAGGCGGCGGTCCGCCCGCTCGACCGCGGCCGTGTACTCCGGGCCGGTGCCCAGCTCGTGCGCGACCTCGTCGGGCTCGCCGAGATACACGAACGCGGCGTCGAAGCCGCCCGTGCCGAGCGCGCGGGCCGCGTCGTCGGCGACGTCCTGGTCGGCGCGGTCGTGGCCGAGCGCGTGCCCGTCGGCGTACGCCAGGCGGGTCGGCGCGGCGAACAGCGGGCCGCCGTGCTCGGTGGTGACCAGCGGCGACCAGGTCGCCCCGACGTACGTGGCGAAGCCGCGGCGCTTGGCGGTCGTGAACACGTCCGGGAACGCGGCCAGCCGGTGCCCGGCGAACACGTTGCCGTGGATGCCGTGCACCCGCGGCCACAGCCCGGTCGCCACCGACGCCCAGGTCGGCCCGGACAGGGTCGGCGCGTCCTCGCTCAGCTCGAACCCGGCCAGCCAGCCCGCCGCCTCGACCGCGTCCAGGTGCGGCGTGCGCGCGGCGCGCAGCGTGTCCAGGCGTACGCCGTCGATCCCGACCACGAGGATGTGCCCGGTCATGCGCTCGCCTCGCTGCGCTCGGCTCCCGCACGACGGACCGTGCCGATGATTCGCTCGCTGCGCTCGCTCATGCGACACGCAGCCAGACGGCGGTGTTCGGGGCCACGTGCAGGTCCTCCAGGGGATCGCTGGTGAGCAGGACGTACTCGTACGGCGGCAGCGGCACCGCCGTGTCGCCGAGGTTGACCAGGCAGGCGAAGCCGTCACCGCGGCGGAAGTGCAGCACGCCGTCCGGGGCGGTCAGCCAGGTGAGCGTGCCGTCGCCGAGGTCGGGCTCGGTGCGGCGCAGGTGCAGCGCGCGCCGGTACAGCTCCAGCGTGGAGCGGCGGTCGCCGGTCTGCGCGGCGGCTGACAGCCCGGCCCAGCTCGCGGGCTGCGGCAGCCACGGCGCGGCGGCCGCGCCGTCCGGGCTGAACCCGTACGGCGCGGCGTCCCCGGACCACGGCAGCGGCACCCGGCAGCCGTCCCGGCCCCGGTCGGTGTACCCGGACCGGGGCCAGCGCGGGTCCTGCAGCAGCGCCTCCGGGATGTCCTCGACCTCGGGCAGCCCCAGCTCCTCACCCTGGTAGAGGTACGCCGAGCCGGGCAGCGCCAGGCTGAGCAGCGCGGCGGCGCGGGCGCGCCGGGTGCCGAGGGCGAGGTCGCTGGGCATCGTGTGCTTCGCGTCGTCGAACGAGTGCGCGGTGCGCGCCCGGCCGTAGCGGGTGACGTGGCGTACCACGTCGTGATTGGACAGCACCCACGTCGCGGGTGCGCCGACCAGCGCGTGCGTGGCCAGGGTCAGGTCGATGACGTACCGGAACGCGGCGGCGTCCCAGGGGCAGGACAGGAACGGGAAGTTGAAGCCGGTGTGCAGCTCGTCCGGGCGCAGGTAGCGGGTGAACCGGACGGGGTCGTCGTCCCACAGCTCACCGACGAACACCCCGCGCTGCGGGTACGAGTCGGCGATCTTCCGCCAGGACCGGTAGATGTCGTGCACGCCCTCCTGATCGCGCCACGGGCGGATCGCCTCCGCCGGCAGCGGCCCCGCGTCCGGCAGCGCCGGGTCCTTCACCAGGTGGTCGGCGACGTCGATGCGGAACCCGTCCACCCCGCGGTCGAGCCAGAACCGCAGCGTCGTCTCGAAGTCCCGGCCCACGGCGGGATGGTCCCAGTTCCAGTCGGGCTGCTCGGGGGCGAACATGTGCAGGAACCACTCGCCGTCGTCGGCGCGGGTCCAGGCCGGGCCGCCGAAGTGCGACGTCCAGTCGTTGGGGGGCAGCTCGCCGTGCTCGCCCCGGCCGGGCCGGAACCAGAACAGCGCCCGCTCCGGCGAGGCCGGCCCCGCCGCGAGCGCCGCCTGGAAGCGCGGGTGCCGGTCGGAGCAGTGGTTGGGCACGATGTCGACGATGATCCGCAGCCGGTGCGCGTGCGCCTGCGCGATCAGCTCCTCGGCCTGCGCCAGCGTGCCGAACAGCGGATCGATGTCCCGGTAGTCGGCCACGTCATAGCCGGCGTCGGCCATCGGCGAGACGTACCACGGGCTCAGCCAGATCGCGTCCACGCCGAGATCGCGCAGGTACGGCAGGCGCTCGTGCAGGCCGGTGAGGTCGCCGACGCCGTCGCCGTTCCCGTCGGCGAAGCTGCGCGGATACACCTGGTAGATGACGGCGTCGCGCCACCAGGGGCGGTCGGGGCGTGCGGACATGCTGGCTCCGTGGGTGAGGTGGGGCCTGTGGAAACGCGATGGTAAACGTTTTCCGTGCGGCCGAACACTACCGGCCCCACTCACCAGCGGTCAACGGCGGACGGCCTCAGGAGTGGAGGGCGAGCAGGGCGCGGACGCGGTCGACGGGCAGGCCCTCCGACGAGTTGCCGCCGCGCCCGACCACCGTCGGGGCGTTGAGGAGGCTGTTCAGGACGCTCTCCTCGGTGGCCTCGACGGCGGCGGCGAAGAACGGGTCCAGGGCGCGGCCCTGCAGCGCGGGCACGGCCGGGGTGGTGCCGCGCGGGGCGCGCAGTCCGGTGGCCAGGGCGAGGAAGATCTCGCCGCTGGCGTGGTGCGCGGTCGAGCCGGTGCGGGCCAGCCCGAGCCCGGCGCGGCGGGCCAGGCGCTGGCAGCCCGCCGGATCGATGGGCGCGTCGGTGATCACGATGACGATGCAGGAGCCCGCCGGTGGCGCGGTCGGCGCGGGGGCGGGCGGCAGCAGCTGGCCGACCGGGACGCCCGCGACGGTGAGGCGGCCGCGCTCGCCGAAGTTGGTCATCGCGAGCACGCCCACGGTGTGGCCCGAGGGCAGCACGCGCGACGCGGTGCCGATACCCCCCTTGAAGCCCAGGCAGCTCATGCCGGTGCCCGCGCCGACCGCGCCCTCGGCTGGCGGCTGCGGAGCGTCGCCCGCCGCGCGGTCGGCTCCGGCGCGCGCGGCGGCGTCCCGCGCGGCGGTCAGCGCCTTGGCCACGTCGTCGCGGGTCACCTGCATGCGGCGGGACTCGGACAGGAAGCTGTCGTCGCACTCGGCGACCACCGGGATGATCACGTCGTCGTCGCCGATCGCGGGCTCCTCGGCCATGAGCAGCTCGCACGCCGCGTCGTACACCCGGCCGAGCTGCATGGTGGAGGTCAGGAAGATCGGCGTCTCGGCCAGGCCCCACTCCTGTGCGGACAGGAAGCCGGTGCACTCGCCCGCGCCGTTGAGGACCGCGCCCCCCGCCGGGATCGGCTCCCGGAACGCGTTGCCGCCCGGGTCGACGACCGTGACGCCGGTACGCGCGACGCCACGCCCGGCCGGCGGAGGCTCCTCGTCGCGCCACACGGTGGCGTGCCCGACGCCCACCCCCGGCACGTCGAGGATGGAGCCGCTGGGGCCGCTGGGCAGGGAGCCGATGGTGATCCCGAGATCGGAGACGCGAGGCATGGGCGCAGCCTAACTGAGTCTCGACTCAGTAACGATCGCCGTGCCGGAGCTGCGCGGGCTGGCATCATGCCGGGATGGCGAAGCTGGACCTGCCCGTGGTGTGGAGCGACGAGGTGCTGCGGCACGTGCCCGGCGCCGAGATCTGGATCGGCGTCCGCACCCCCGGCACGGAGCTGCCCGAACGCGCCACGGTGCTGCGCTCCGCGCTGGTCGCGGCGGGCGCGCGGCTGGTCGAGGCCCGGCCGCTCGGCGACGACCTGCTCGCGCAGGCGCACTCGCCCGAGCTGCTGGCCCATCTCGCCGGGGTCTACGGCCAGTGGACCGAGGGCGGCTACCTCGAGTACACCGACCGCGTGACGCCGTACGTCTTCCCGACCCCGGCGATGCTGGAAGGGCTGCCGGTGCGTACGCCCACGGCCACGCACGCGCGGGCGGGGCAGTTCTGCTACGACACGATGACCCTGGTCGGGCCGGGCACCTGGCCCGCGGCACGGGCCGCCGCGCACGCCGCCGCCACCGCGGCCGACCTGGTCGCCGCGGGGGAGCGGGCCGCGTACGCCCTCTGCCGTCCGCCCGGCCACCACGCGACCCGCACCGGCTTCGGCGGCTCGTGCTACCTGAACAACGCGGCGGTGGCGGTGCTGGCGCTGCGGCGCGCGGGCGTGGCCCGGGTCGCGGTGGTCGATGTGGACGCCCATCACGGTAACGGCACCCAGTCCATCTTCTACGACCGCGCCGACGTGCTGTACACGTCCGTGCACGTGGACCCGGGGGCGGGCTGGTTCCCGCACTACGCCGGGTTCGGCGACGAGACCGGCACCGGCGCGGGCGAGGGCGCGAACCTCAATGTGCCGCTCGCCCCCGGCACCGGCGACGCCGGCTGGCTGGCCGGGGTTCGCCGCCTGGTCGAGTTCATCGGCGACCGCGCCGACGCCGTCGTGCTCTCCCTCGGCGTCGACGCCGCCCAGGACGACCCCGAAAGCCCGCTCCAGGTCACCGAGGACGGCTACGCGCACACCGGCGCCCTGGTCCGCGACCTGGGCCTGCCCGTCGTCGCCGTCCACGAGGGCGGCTACCACCTCCCCACCCTCGGCCCCCTCACCGTAGCCACCCTGGCGGGCGTGACGGGAACCCGCTAACCTCACGCGGAAAGCGCTTACCGCACCGCGTCGCGCTCGGCGTCGCGACGCGTCGGCGCGTTTGATCGCGTCGATCTTGCGCGAACTGTTAGGGATATGTCCTTATTGGGCGTGTCGCACCCACAGTTCACGCAAGATCGGCGCCGTAGTGGAGGGTGGGCGGCGTGGAGTTGAAGCTGACGGTGGCGGGGCGGGTTGTGGGGGAGTATCGCGACGGGGTGGGGGTGGAGCGGAGCCTGGGGGTGCGGCCGTATCTGCATCCTTTGCGGACACTCGCCGGGACCGTGGTGAGCGATGCGTTTCCTGAGGATCATCGGTGGCATCTGGGGTTGTCGCTGGCGGTGCAGGACGTGAACCGGAACAACCTGTGGGGTGGGCGCACCTATGTGCGGGACCGGGGGTACACCTGGCTCGACGATCATGGGGCGATCACTTCGGAGGGGTTCGACGAGGTGCGGGCGGACGGGTTCGTGGAGCGGCTGGCGTGGCGGGGGGCCGACGGGAAGGTGCTGCTGCGGGAGCGGCGGACGGTGGCGGCGGCTCATCTCGACGAGCGGGCGTGGGTGCTGGAGCTCGGGTGGGAGCTGAGCGCCGAGGAGGAGGTCGTGCTGGGCAGCCCGGCGACGAACGGGCGGCCGGGCGGAGCCGGGTACGGCGGGTGCTTCTGGCGGGTGGCGCCGGGGGCGAACCTGGGGCTCAGCGCGGGGGAGCTGAGCGGCGAGGAGCAGGTGAACGGGAGTGTTGAGCCCGAGCTGGTGTGGCGGGGCGAGTCGGGCGGGGCGGCGTACACCCTCGTGTTCTCGGGGCTCGGCGACGGGGACCGCTGGTTCGTGCGGACCAGCGAGGGCGCGACCGGGTATCCGGGGGTGTGCCAGGCGTGGGCGTACGAGCAGCCGCGCGTGATCGGGGCGGGGGAGACCCGCACCGGTTCGCTGCGGGTGGTGATCAGCGACTGAGGGTCAGGCGAGCGCGGCGGGGTCGAGGCCGACCTCGCGGGCGGCGACCATGCGCATCCAGTCGAAGGCCTGCTTGCGGGAGATCGCCTTCTCGTGCACGGTGAGCTGCACCGCGAGGCCGTCGATGATGGCGTTGATGCGCCACGCCGCGCCGGCCGGGTCGTCGCAGGTGAACGAGCCGTCGGCGACCCCGGCGGCGATGACCTCGGTGAGGCCCTCCTTCCACCGCAGGTCCATCCGGCGCGACACCTTCTCCAGTTCGGGGGTGCGCAGCGCCTCCGACCAGCCGTCGATCCACATCATCCAGGACTTGGAGCGGCCGGTCGGGGCGAGCAGCTTGACCAGCCGCTTGAGCTTCTCCACCGAGGACGCGTTGGAGCTGATCACCGAGTGGAGCCGGGCCAGGTCCTGGTCGGCGGCGTACGCGAACGCCTGCGAGAGCAGGGCGTCCTTGCTGGTGAAGTGGTAGAAGACGAGCGCCTGGCTGACCCCGGCCGCCTTGGCGACGTCGGCGGTGCGGGTGTTGGCGAAACCGCGCTCGACGATCACGTCCACCGCGGTCCGCAGCAGCGCATCGAGGCGCACTTCGGCAGTACGTCGTGCCACCGCTGAACCCTAACCCACCCCCGCCCGTCCCCCACCATCCGCCGACCGCCCCGGATGATCGTCCGACCTGTCAGGCACATGGGCGAACGAGCGCTCAAGATACGCCCAGGTGCCGGGCAAGTCGGATGATCGACGTGTGCTCAGTGGGCGGGGGCGGGGGTCGGGGTGGGGGTGGCGTCGCGGGCGATGCGGCGGGCGGCGGTGGTGGCGAGCAGGGCGCCGGTGCCGACCATGGCGGTGGCGGTCAGGATCACGACGGAGAGCGCGGTGCCCTCGTTGATGAGCAGGCCGGACAGGGACGAGCCGGCCGCGAAGCCGACGTAGATGCCGGTGCCCACCCAGGTGAACGCTTCGGTGGTGCGCGCGGCGGGGGCGATGCGGGTGACCAGTTCGCACTCCACGGCGGTGGTCGGCGAGATGACCAGGCCGCCGAGGAACAGGATCACGGCCAGGCTGGGCAGGTCGAAGGCGAGCAGCATCGCCGCGAAGCCGACCGTGTTCAGGCACAGCAGCAGCGCGAACAGGCGGGCTCGACCCAGCCGCGGGTTCATGCCGGAGAACCAGATGCCGCCGACGATCGAACCGGCGCTCCAGGCGGCCACCACCGCGCCCGCGAACTGCGGCGCGTTGAGGTCGGCGGCGTACTTGGGAATGGCCACCTCCATGACGCCGTACGCGGCGGCCTCCAGCGCGCCCACCACCAGCACGACGGCCAGGCTTAGCTTCATCAGGCGGCCGGTGAGCCGGGCTCGGGCGGCCTCTGACTCGGCGGCCGCGGCGAGCGCGGCGGTGCGCACCTCGCGGTAGCGGGCGGTCAGGCCGGGCGCGGCGGCCAGGCCCAGCGAGCCCGCGGTGGCCAGCAGCGCGGTGAGCACCACCGCCGCGTACGGGTTGCTGATCGCGGTGACCAGGGCGATCAGCACCGGGCCGAGCACGTACGTCAGCTCGACGGTGATCGCGTCGAACGCGTACGCCGTCTGCACGTGCTGCGGGGCCAGGCCCGGCAGCACCACGCGGGTGACCGCGCCGACGGGCGGGTTGGCGGCGCCGGCCAGCGCGGCCAGGCCGAGGATCAGCCCGACGTGCTGGTGTGTGGCGAGCGCGGCGACCATGCCGGTGAGCAGCACGCCGTAGAGGATGCCGGTGGTGCGCAGCACGGCGACGGCGTGGCCGCGGTCGCAGAGCCGGCCGAGCCAGGGCGCGGTGAAGGCGGTGATCGCCGAGTGCACGCCGGTGGCGATGCCGGCCACCGCGTACGAGCCGGTGCCGTGCTGGACGGCCAGGATGAACACGAGCGTGGCCATGCCGTAGGGCAGGCGCCCGATCAGGGACGGCAGCGCCACCCGGGCGACCCCGGGGCTGGCGATGAGGGCACGGTAACGGCGGGCAGCGGTGACGACCGCGAGGCCGGACATGGGACGAGCTCCAATGAGTGAGGAGAGAAGCGGTGGGCGTCGGCGCTGGGCGGCGACGTCAACCGAAGCGGCGGGCCGCCTGGCGGCTCCAGCAGCGCTTCACCACGACGGCGTCGTCCTCGTACGCCGTCAGCGTCACTTTCGTCGTGAAGTGGGCCCCGTCTTCCATGGAGATCCGGACCTGCTCGCTGCGCCCTGCGGCCCGCGTGGCCATGCCGACACCCCTCCCGGTTCCCCTGAAGGCTACTTCCTGACTGAGCCATCAGTCAAAGAAGGCCGTGCCTGGCACAGAGGCGCCCAGGTCACACTGGTCTCAACGAGACACGGGAGTGTGCGACAGCGCCTCGAGGCCGGCGAGGAAGGTCTCCGCCTCCAGCTCGCCCAGCAGCACCCGCTGCAACGCGTAGCCGGGGATGAGGCCGAACAGCACCGAGCCCACCGCGTGCGGGTCGGCGTCGGCGGGCAGCCGCCCCGCCTCGATCTGGCGGCGGGCGAGGTCGTCGAAGTGGCCGCGCATGCGGCCGTACACCCGCCGCACGAACTCGGCGAGCTGCGGGTTGCGCAGCGACTCGGACCAGACCTGCAGCGCCATCGGGAACACCCCGGCCGGGCCGGTCTGCAGGTCGACGAAGCGGATCAGCCGCCGCATCACGTCGGCGATCGGGGGCGGGGAGTCCATGGCGCGCATCTCGTCGAGCAGCGCGTCCACCGAGCCGAGCACCTCCTCTGCGATCGCCTGGATCAGCTCCTCCTTGCTGCGGAAGTAGCGGTAGAACGCGCCGACGGACAGCTCGGCCTCGCTGATCACATCCTGCATCGAGGTGGCGTGGAAGCCGTTGCGGGCGAAGCAGATCCGGGCCGCGTCGAGGATCTGCTGGCGGCGGGCGGCGAGATGGGCTTCGGATACGCGTGGCATGGCTCTCATCATAAAACGAACGATCGTTCTTGACACGGTCCCGCCGGAAGCGCATCTTGTGTTTAAGAGAACGAGCATTCGTTTTAAGGAGATCCACGATGCGCCGCACTCCGCCCCCGGCGGTCCTGGCGGTGGTCCTCGCCGTAGCGGTGATGACCCTCCAGGCGCTGCTGCTGCCCCTGTTCGCCGGCCCGGCCGCCAACATCGCGCCGCGCGACCTGCCCGTGGTCGTCACCGGACCCGCCCCGGCCGTCGCCGCGTTCACCGCGAAGCTCGAGTCCACGAGCCCCGGCGCCTTCGCGGTCACCGAGGTCGCCGACGCGGACGCCGCCGACGCGGCGGTGCTGGACCGCGAGGCGTACGCCGCCTTCATCCTCGGGCCGTCGGGTCTCACCCTGCACACGGCCTCGGCCGCCGCGCCGCCGGTGGCGAGCCTGTTCAGCGCCGCCGCCGCGCAGCTCGGTGCGGGCACCGGCATGCAGGTCACGGTCGAGGACCTCGCCCCGCTGAGCGCGGACGACCTGCACGGCGGCGGGTTTGCGGCGGGCTTCTTCCCGCTGGTGATCACGTCGCTGCTGGCCGCGATCGCGCTCTATTTCGCGGTGCCGCGCTTCGGCGCCCGGCTCACCGGCCTGATCACGTTCGCCCTGCTGGCCGGGGCGATGGGCGCGACCGTGCTGCAGAGCTGGCTCGGCGTGGTCGGCGGCGAGTGGCTGCCGGTGGCCGGGGCGATCTCGCTGCTCGTGCTCGCCATCAGCGCCACCGTGCACGGCCTGGCCACCGTCGCGGGCCCGCCCGGCATCGGCCTCGGCGTGGTGCTGATCCTGCTGGTCGGCAACGCGCTGGGCGCGGTCGCCGCCGCGCCGGAGCTGCTGCCGCAGCCGTGGGGCGAGTTCGGGCAGTGGCTGCCCATCGGCGCCGGAGCCACCCTGCTGCGCTCGGCCGCCTGGTTCGACGGCGCGGGGGCCGGCGGTGCGGTGTGGGTCCTGGTCACCTGGGCCGTCGTCGGTCTCGCCCTGATCGGCGTCGGCTGGCTCGGCCGCAAGCCCGAACCGCAGGCCGCCGAGCCGGACGCGGAGGCGCACGAGGCCGCCCGCCGCCTCGGCGCTACGGTGGCTGCCTGAGCCGACGTACGCCGGGCGCGCCCGCCTGCGCGCCCGGCGTATCCGTGCGCGGAAGATCCGGTCCCGCGCAGGAATGCGCCCACCGCGGTGATTGTTGGCTCCGGTGGACGACCATCTGCAGGAGGCTGACGACGTGCGGGACCCACAGAAGCTCTACCAGCTGACCGGCGAGCTGCCCGAGCTGGGCAGGCCGGTCCTGCTGCACGCGCTCTCGGGGTTCGTGGACGCGGGCGCGGCCGGCCGGCTGGCCCGCGAGCACCTGCTCGACACGCTCGACGCGACCCTGGTCGCCGAGTTCGACCTCGACCAGCTCTACGACTACCGCTCGCGCCGCCCGCTGATGCACTTCTCCTCCGACCACTGGGTGTCCTACGACGCGCCCAAGCTGGAGCTGCACGCCCTGCGCGACGATGACGACACCCCGTTCCTGCTGCTCACGGGCCCGGAGCCGGACTTCCAGTGGGAGCGGTTCGTCGCGGCGGTCACCGGACTGATCGACCGGCTCCAGGTGCGGCTGACCATCGGCGTACACGCCATCCCGATGTCCGTGCCGCACACCCGCCCGGCGGGCGTGACCGCGCACGGCACCCGGCCGGAGCTGGTGGTGGGCCACGAGCCGTGGATCACCGACGTGCAGGTCCCGGCGAGCATGACCAACCTGCTGGAGTTCCGCCTCGGCGAGTCCGGCCACGACGCGATGGGCTTCGCCGCGCACGTGCCGCACTACCTGGCCGACAGCGAGTATCCGCAGGCCGCCGAGCTGCTGCTGACCTCGGTCTCGCGGGCCACCGGCCTGCTGCTGCCCACCGAGGACCTGCGCGACGCGGGCGAGCGGGTGCGCGAGGAGATCGAGCGCCAGCTCGTCGACAACCACCAGGCCGCCGCCGTGGTCAAGGCGCTGGAGGAGCAGTACGACGCGTTCACCCGGGGACGGGCGGGCAATCTGCTCACCGAGCCGACGCCGCTGCCCACCGCCGAGGAGCTGGGCGCCGAGCTCGAACGCTTCCTCGCCGAACACAACAAGGGCGACGCCAAGGACTGACCCACAGGAAGGAAGGGCACCTTCTTAACGCTTTGTGTATAGGAAGGTGCCCTTCTTAACGCGTCCCTGGCCGGGTATTGCCGAACCGGGTATGTGCACGCATGATGACGGGACTTTCCGTGCACCGCGTGCGAGAGCGAGGCGACGATGCCCTTTTCGAGTCCCCTGGCCGAGGTCGAGATCCCCGAGGTCTCCGTGCCCCAGCTCGTCATCGGACCGGCGGCGGCGCGGGGCGAGCATCCCGCGCTGATCGACGGGCGCACCGGCCAGACCATCACGTACGCGCAGCTCGCGCACATGGTCGACCGGCTCGCCGCGGGGCTGGCCGGGGCGGGGCTGCGCCCGGGTGACGTGCTGGCGCTGTTCAGCCCGAACACGCTGCTCTACCCGGTGGTGTTCCACGCCGCGCTGGCCGCGGGGGCGACCGTCACCACCGTCAACGCGCTCGCCACGCCCAAGGACCTCACCACGCAGCTGTCCGACTCCGGCGCGAAGTTCCTGGTCACCGTGTCGCCCTTCCTCGACCGGGCGTCGGCCGCGGCCGCGCAGGTGCAGGAGGTGTTCGTCTGTGACACGGCTGAGGGATACCGCTCGGTGCAGGAACTGATGGCCGCCACCGACCCGGCCCCGGCCGTCGCGATCGACCCGGCCACGACGCTGGCCGTGCTGCCCTACTCCTCCGGCACCACCGGGGTGGCCAAGGGCGTCATGCTGACCCACCGCAACCTGGTCGCGAACATCGCGCAGACCCAGGAGGTGGTCAGGTACGAACCCGCCGACCGCGTCCTCGCGGTGCTGCCGTTCTTCCACATCTACGGCCTGACCGTGCTGATGAACATGGCGCTGTCCAAGGGCGCCGCGCTGGTCGTGCTGCCGCGCTTCGACCTCGCCGAGTTCCTCACCGCGCTGCAGGACCAGCGGGTCAACCGGGCGTTCGTCGCGCCGCCGATCGTGCTGGCGCTGGCCAAGCACCCGCTCGTGGCCCAGTACGACCTGTCCGCGCTGCGGGTGGTCTTCTCCGGCGCGGCCCCGCTCGACGGCGACCTGGCCCAGGCGTGCGCCGACCGGCTCGGCTGCGTGGTGCAGCAGGGCTACGGCATGACCGAGCTGTCTCCCGTCTCGCACGCGCAGGTGCACGGCGACACCCGGGTCAAGCCGGGCACCGTCGGCCCGCTCATCCCGAACACGCTGGCCAAGGTCGTGGACGTGGCCACCGGCGCGGAACTCGGGGTCGGCGAGCCCGGCGAGCTGTGGATCAAGGGCCCGCAGGTGATGCAGGGCTACCTGGGCCGCCGCGCGGACACCGACGCGACCGTGGACGCCGAGGGCTGGCTGCACACCGGGGACGTGGGGCTGGTCGACGCGGAGGGCGACTGGTTCATCGTCGACCGGGTCAAGGAGCTGATCAAGTACAAGGGCTACCAGGTGCCGCCCGCCGAGCTGGAGGCGGTGCTGCTCGGCCACCCCGGCATCGCCGACGCGGCCGTGGTCGCCGGGCACGACGCCGAGGGCGAGGAGATCCCGCACGCCTTCGTCGCGGTCGCCGCCGGCGCCGAACTCACCGCCCAGGACGTGCAGGACTACGTCGCCGAGCGGGTGGCGCCGTACAAGCGCGTCCGCGCCGTCACCTTCGTCGACACCATCCCCAAGAGCGCCTCCGGCAAGATCCTCCGCAAGGACCTCCGCGCCCAGCTGTGAGCGAAGGAAGGGCACCTTCTCAACGGTTTCCGTAGTAGAAGGTGCCCTTCCTAACGTCCCGGTGGGTGGTGCTGTGGATCAAGGCATGGGCGCCGCTCCCGGCCGGGCAGGGCTCCTGGGGTCGGGCGGGTGACACCGGGCATACCCCCTGGTGGTCCGCTTTTCGGGCGGGAGGGACCCCGCCTGAGGGGACTGCAAACGCGCAGGACTAGCGTGACCAGGTGTTCGCCGCGTTCGCTCCGATCTGGATGATCACCGCGCTGGGCTGGGGCACCATGCGGTTCGGGGTGCTGACCCGGGCCACCCAGCAGGCGCTGGCGAACTTCACCTTCCTCATCGCGATCCCGTGCGTGCTGTTCAGCTCGCTGGTCAAGGTCCCCCTCGGCGAGCTGCCCCTGCGGCCGCTGGCCGCCGTCGCGCTGAGCACGCTGCTCATCGGGCTCGCGGTGTACTTCGTCGCGCGGCGGCTCATGCCCGGCCCCGACGGCGACCGGGTCATCGCGGCGATGGCGGCGGCGTACCTGAACGCGGGCAACCTCGGCGTGCCGGTCGCGCTGTACGTGCTCAAGGACGTCTCGCTGATCATGGCGGTGCTCGTCTTCCAGACGATCCTGCTCACCCCGCTGATCGTCGGCCGGCTCGACGCCTCGGCCCACCGCCTCGGCCTGCTCGCCCGTCCCGCCGACGGGGAAGCGCCGCCTGGCGACGCCGGGCCCAGTGGCGACGCCGGGCCGCCTGGCGAGGCCGGGCCGCGTCGTGACGCCTTGCCTGGGCGGTGGCGGCGGCTGGCGATGCTGCCGCTGCGTACCCCCGTGATCCTGGGCTCGCTCGGCGGGGTCACCGCGAGCGCGGCCGGCTGGCTGCCGCCGGAGTGGCTGCTGCGGCCGCTGGAGCTGCTGGGCGGCGCGGCGGTGCCCGCGGCGCTTTTCGCGCTCGGCATGTCGCTGCACCAGACCGACGGCAGGGCGTGGCGGCTGCCCGGCCGGGACGTGGCCGCGGCGGTGCTGCTGAAGGTCGTCGCGCAGCCGCTGGCGGCGTACCTGATCGGCCGCTACCTGCTGCACCTCGACGGCGCGGCCCTGCTGGCGGTGACCCTGGTCTCCGGGCTGCCGACGGCCCAGAACACCTTCGTGTACGCGTCGGAGTTCCGTGCCGCCACGGAGCTGAGCCGCAACGCGATCCTGTTCTCCAGCCTGCTGTCGATGGGCACGCTCACGTTGATCCTCTGGCTGCTCGGCCCCGCCTGACCTGCGAGATGTTAAGAAGGTGCCCTTCCTCTACGGAAAGCGTTAAGAAGGTGCCCTTCCTTTCCTCACGGGTAGGAGGAATGATGATTCGCGGAGCTGGATGTGCCGCGTGGTGCCAGGGCAGAGTGCACGGGCGCGGCTGGGCGTGACGTCTGTCGTGGACGAGTCCGGGTGACCCCGTTGACCATGCACAGACTTCCGAGGAGACGCGTTGATTCCCGATCACACGTCAACACCGCGGCGTAACCGGCGGCTTGCCGCACTCGGCACCGCCGCCGCGATGACCGCCGCCACCGCACTGGCCGGTGTGCTGCTGACCACCACCGAGGCCGCCGCCGGCACGCTGAGCGGCACCTTCTACCGCGACCCCACGTCCAGCGTGAACCGGTGGCTCGCGGCCAACCCGAACGACTCCCGCGCCTCGCTGATCTCCCAGCGCATCGGCAGCCAGCCGCAGGCGGTGTGGTTCGCGAACTACCAGCCGTCCACGATCCAGTCACAGGTGTCGGCGTACGTGGGCGCCGCCAACAACCTGAACCAGATCCCGGTGCTGGTGCCGTACATGCTGCCCAACCGCGACTGCGGCGGGGCGAGCGCGGGCGGCGCGCCGAGCATCAGCGCGTACCGGACCTGGGTGGACAGCTTCGCCGCCGGTCTGGGCACGCGCACCGCCGTGATCATCCTGGAGCCGGACTCGCTGGCGCTGCAGACCTGCCTGTCGTCGACCGAGAAGGCCGAGCGCAACTCCGCGCTCAGCTACGCGGTGACCAAGTTCAAGCAGGTCAACGCGAACGCGAAGGTGTACCTCGACGCCGGTCACTCGGCGTGGAACAGCCCCGCCGACACCGCCTCGCGGCTGCAGGCGGCGGGCGTGGCGAACTCGGCGGGCTTCTACTCGAACGCGTCGAACTACCGCTGGACCGCCGACGAGGTCGCGTTCGGCCGCAACGTGCTCAGCGCGCTGGGCAACAGCAACCTGCACCAGGTGGTCGACACGTCCCGCAACGGCAAGGGGCCGCTGGGCAGCGAGTGGTGCGACCCGGCGGGCCGGGGCACCGGGCAGGCGCCGAGCACGAACACCGGCGAGGCGAGCGTCGACGCGTTCATCTGGATCAAGCTGCCCGGTGAGGCGGACGGCTGCGCCGCGGCCGCGGGGCAGTTCGTGCCGGACCTGGCGTACTCGCTGGCGCAGAACGGCGTCGTGACCAGCCCGCCCCCGTCGAACTCGGCCTCGCCGAGCCCGTCGCGCAGCCCGTCGCCGTCCCCCTCGGCCAGCCCTTCGGCGAGCCCGTCGGCCAGCCCGTCGAGCAGCCCGTCGGCTTCGCCGCAGCCCGGCGGCGCGTGCTCGGTGAGCTATCGGATCGACAGCCAGTGGGGTGAGGGGTTCGTGGCCTCGGTGACCATCACCAACCGGGGCGCGGCGGTCTCCTCCTGGACGCTGACCTGGACCTACGCGGGCAACCAGACGATCACCAACGCCTGGAACGCCACGGTGAGCCAGAGCGGGGCCAACGTCACCGCCCGCAACGTCGCGCACAACGGCTCCATCGCCACGAACGGGTCGACCAGCTTCGGCTTCCAGGCGACCTACAGCGGCAGCAACACCAACCCGACGAGTTTCAAGCTCAACAACGTCACCTGTAGCTGACGTCCGCCGAGGGCCGGTGCGGTTTTCCGCGCCGGCCCTCCGGCATACCCCCGCCTGATTTATGGTCGATAAAGGGCCATTTTCTGGGGGTATGCAGAAAAGAGGTGCTCACCATGGGTGGCATCGAGCTGAAGAACTTCGACCGGCCCGACGAGTCCCGCGAGTTCGCGGGCAAGGGCCGGATGGACCTGGTGCAGGTCGCCGGGAAGACGGTCGGCCGGGCGCGCTTCGAGCCGGGCTGGCGCTGGACGGTCAACATCGGCCCGATCGTCGGCGCCGACGCGTGCGAGACCTCCCACCTGGGCTACTGCGTCTCGGGCACGATGCGGGTCACCATGAGGGACGGGACCGTGCAGGACTTCACCGCCGGGGACCTGGTCGCCATCCAGCCCGGCCACGACGCCGAGGTGGTGAGCGACGAGCCGGTGGTCTTCGTGGACTTCGGCGAGATCACCGACTACGCCAAGCCGCACTGATCAGCCCGGGGTGGGCGCGCCGGGGGGATCCGAATACGATTCGTGTCCGACGGCGGTGACAGGAGGCAGGGCATGGCAAAGGTACGCGGTCCGCAGGTCGGTGACGAGGCGCCCGACTTCGAGCTGGCCTCGCAGAGCGGCGAGCGGGTGCGGCTGAGCGACTACCGCGGCAAGCAGGCCGTGGTGCTGTACTTCTACCCGAAGGACGACACCTCCGGCTGCACCGCCCAGGCGTGCTCGCTGCGCGACAGCTACGAGGTCTTCACCGACGCCGGCGCGCAGGTCATCGGCATCAGCTCCGACTCGGTCGAGTCGCACACCGCGTTCGCGAGCAAGTACCGGCTGCCGTTCGCGCTGCTGGCCGACGAGGGCGGCGCGGTGCGCAAGGCGTACGACGTCCCCGCCACCTTCGGCATCCTCCCCGGCCGCGTCACCTACGTGATCGACCGCGAGGGCGTGGTGCGCCACGTCTTCTCCTCGCAGGCCAACATCGGCAAGCACGTCAACGGCGCCCTGGAGATCGTCCAGCAACTCGCTTCCTGAAAGGAAGGGCACCTTCTTAACGCTATGCGTAGAAGAAGGTGCCCTTCTTAACTCTGCGGGTGCGGGTCGCCTAGGCTCGGCGTGGACTTCGAAGGCGAAGGGCGTCGCGCCGGCGTACCCCTCGCGCGCGTGCGCCCGGCGAGGCTAGGCAGGCACATGGCGCTGGCGCAGCACCCCCTTGACCACCGCTACCACGGCGAGCACCCGGTCCGCACCGTCGCCTACCTGCTGCGGGAGGACCGCAGGCGGCTGGCGCTGGGCGTGCTCGCGTTCGGTGTCAAGCACAGCCCGACCTGGCTGCTGCCGCTGGTCACCGCGAACGTCATCGACGTGGTGGTGGAGCACCGGCCCGTCGCCCAGCTGTGGTGGGCCACCGCGATCCTGCTGGCCTGCCTGAGCCTCAACTACCCGTTCCACGTGCTGTTCGTACGCAACCACAGCGGCTCCGTCCGCCGCATGGGCACCCGCCTGCGCTCGGCGCTGTGCCGCCGTATGCAGGAACTCTCCATCGGCTACCACTCCCGCTCCAGCGCGGCGGTGCTCCAGTCGAAGGTGATCCGCGACGTCGAGGGCATCGAGCAGATGGTGCAGCAGGCCGGGGACGTCGGCGTGGGCGCGCTGATGATGCTGCTCGGCGGCACCGTGATCATCGCCGTCCGGGCGCCGCTCTACCTGCCGATCTTCCTGGTGCTGGTGCCGGCCGCGGCGTTCCTGGTGATGAGCCTGCGCAACCGGATGCGTACCGACAACGAGAGCTTCCGCCGCGAGGTGGAGGGGCTGTCGTCGCGGGTCGCCGAGATGACCACGCTCATCCCGATCACCCGCGCGCACGGCCTGGAGCGCGACGCGCTGCGCCGCGTCGACGGCACGCTGGACCGGGTGCTGCGCGCCGGGCTGCGGCTGGACCTGCTCAACGGCCGGTTCGGCGCGCTGGCCTGGACCCAGATGCAGGTGCTCAGCGTGGCGTGCCTGGCCGGGTCGGCGCTGGCCACGTACTACGGCTGGACGTCGACCACGGCCGGGGACGTGGTGATGCTCAGCGCGTTCTTCTCGACCCTGACGTCGAGCGTCATGACGCTGATGAGCCTCGGCCCGGTCATCGTGAAGGGGCTGGAGTCGGTGCGCTCCGTCGGCGAGGTGCTCCAGGCGCCCGACCTGGAGGTCAACGCGGGCAAGACCGAGGTGGCGGAGGTGCGCGGCGCCGTCTCGTTCGAGGGCGTCGGGTTCGCGTACGACGGCGCGGCGGGCACCGCCGTGCGCGACTTCACCCTGGCCGTCGCGCCCGGCGAGCGGATCGCGCTGGTCGGCCCGTCCGGTGCGGGCAAGTCCACCATCCTGAACCTGGTCATCGGCTTCCTGCGCCCGTCCTCCGGCCGCATCCTGCTCGACGGCCGCGACATGGAGAGCCTGGACCTGCGTACGTACCGGCGCTTCGTATCGGTGGTCCCGCAGGAGCCGATCCTGTTCGAGGGCAGCATCCGGGAGAACGTCACCTACGGCATGGCCGATGTGTCCCTGGAGCGGGTGCGGCAGGCGCTCGCCGACGCGAACGCGCTGGACTTCGTCGACCAGCTCACCGACGGGCTGGACACCGTGGTGGGGGAGCGCGGCGCGCGCCTGTCCGGCGGCCAGCGCCAGCGGCTGGCCATCGCCCGCGCCCTGATCCGCGACCCGCGCGTGCTGATCCTGGACGAGGCGACCTCGGCGCTGGACACCCACTCCGAATCCCTGATCCAGCAGGCCATGGAGCGCCTGGTGGCCGGTCGCACCGTGTTCGTCGTGGCGCACCGCCTGTCCACCATCCGCAACGCCGACCGCATCGTCGTCATGCGCGACGGGTGCATCGAGCAGATCGGGACCCACGCCGAACTGCTCGCCCGCCCCGGCACCTACGCCACCCTGGCCAGGTAAGGAAGGGCACCTTCTTATCGTTTTCCGTGGTAGAAGGTGCCCTTCTTAACGGCTCGCGGTCGGGGCGGCGGGACAGGGATGTGTACGATGCCCGCCGTGATCGACTCCTCCTCCTCCACCACCGCGACCCGCCGCCTCGACGCGCAGATCGCGCTGAGCGTCCTGGCCCTGATCCTGACCGTCGGCGGGACCGTGTGGCTCGGTGAGCTGGCCGACGAGGTCCCGGTGCTGCGCGAGGCTTACTCCCGCTGGCACGGGGTCGGGTACGTGCTGATCTGCGCGTTCATGGTCGCGGTGCTTGTCGGCGCGGTGCTGCACTCGGTGCGGGCCGGGCGGGCGGGGCGCTCCGTCCGGCTGGGCTGGGTGAACGCGGCGCTGGTGTTGGCGTACGGGGCGCTGGTCGCGCTGCTCGCCTGGTACCTCGGGCCGGAGGTGCCCCAGCACTTCAGCGGCGGGCGCGGTGGCGGCGTGAAGGGCTCGTACGTCGCCTGGCTGGTCGCGGTGCTGCCGTGGCTCGCGTTCGTCGCCTGCTTCGGCGGCCTCTTCCCGAAGACGCACTCCGACCTGCCGAGCGCGGACAAGGGGCGCACGCAGCCGGTGCAGCCGAAGTTCTACCGGGTCCCGCTGCTCACCGCGGTCGTCAGCTGGTGCCTCGGCATCCTGCCGTTCCTGTTCGTACTGCTCGCCTTCACCCTCCGCTGACCCCCGATCCGTTCCTCGCCGGGCCGCGCCGGGCCGTCCCGCGCCGCCCCGCCCCGCCCCGCCAAGATCGTTCGATTTGCCTGGCAGATGGGCGAATGCGGGCTCAAGATACGCCCGTCTGCCAGGCAAGTTGGACGATCAAGAAGCGCCAGTGTCGGGGAGTTGGACGATCAAGGAGCGCCGGGGTCGGGGAGTTCGGCGATCGAGGAGCGCTCGTGTGGGGGAGGGGTTAAGAAGGTGCCCTTCCTCTACGGAAAGCGTTAAGAAGGTGCCCTTCCTTTGTCAGGAGGAGGAGGGTGGCGGGGAGGACGAGGCCGAGGAGGAGGGGGAGCAGGCCGGCGGTCCAGTCGGCGGTGGTGAGGGTGCCCTGGTGGGTGAGGTGGTATGCCAGGTGCAGGGTGTCGAAGATGAGGGCGCCGGTGAGGGACAGGCGGGCGAGGGCGGGGCGGTAGTGCACGGCGGGGACGGCGAGCAGGACGCCCAGGGTGAGGAAGGTCGCGCCGAGGTCGGCGGTGAGGTGCTCGTTGTAGGGCGGATAGCCGGCCGTCCAGTGGTGCCCGAAGCCGGGGAAGGTGCGGAAGAAGTGCGCCGGGGCGGCGTACGCCCACAGCCCCCACCACAGGTGCACCGCCGCCATGCCGGCCAGCCCGATCCGGACGATGGTCGTTCGCATGGCGGCAGTGTCCCGTATCAGTCGAGCTGCTGCACGGCCGCCTCGATGGCCCGGTGGAACGTCGGGTACGCGTAGATCATGTTCTTGAGCAGGTGCACCGGCACCTGGGCGTGCACCGCGACGGCCAGCGCGCTGAGCACCTCGCCGCCGTTCGGTCCCGCCGAGGTGGCCCCGACCAGCACGTCCCGGTCCATGTCGGCGACCAGCTTGATGAACCCCTCGTTGCCGGCCTTGTGGATCCACCCGCGCGCCGACTCGGGGATCTTCGTGTACGCCGTCTGCACGTGGATGCCGTGGTGGCGCGCGGCGTCCTCGGTGAGCCCGACCGACCCGATCTCGGGGTCGGTGAAGGTGACCCGGGGCTGTGCCCGGTAGTCGGCGGGCGGCCCGCCCTGCCCGAGGATGTCCCGGATCGCGATCCCGGCCTGGTACATCGCCATGTGCGTGAACGCGCCGTGGCCGGTGCAGTCGCCGACCGCCCACAGCCCGTCGGCGGCCCGCATGTGCTCGTCCACGCTGATGGCTTTGGCGGCCGGGTCGAGACCGACGGTGTCGAGGCCGAGCTTGTGCAGGTCACTGGTGCGGCCGGTCGCGACGAGCAGCTTCTCCGAGGTGACCGTGCTGCCGTCGGCGAGGTGCACGGTCATGCCGTCGACGCGTTCGGCGCGGCTGCCGGTGTGCACGGTGACGCCCTCGCGCTTCAGGATCTCCGTGATCAGCTCGGAGGACTCCGGCTCCTCGTACACCATCAGCCGGTCCATGGCCTCGACGATGGTGACGCGTACGCCGAAGCGGGCGAACATCTGCGCCAGTTCGAGGCCGATCGCGCCGCCGCCGAGCACGGTGATCGAGGCGGGCAGCGTGTCGGTCTCGATGGCCTCCTTGTTGGTCCAGTACGGCGCCTCGGCCAGCCCCGGGATGGGCGGGATCGCCGCCTTGGTGCCGGTCGCGATCACCACGCCCTTGCGCGCGGTGTACGTCTGCCCGTCGACCTCGACCTGCTTGGGCCCGGTGAGCCTGCCGGTGCCGCGCAGGAAGCGCCCGCCGCGGCCGGTGAACCGGTCGACGGCGACCTTGTCGTTCCACGAGTCGGTGGCCTCGTCGCGGATGCGCAGCGCGACCGGGGCCCAGTCGGGGAAGACCTCCGACGCGCCGGCCATGCCGGTGATCCGGCGGCCCTCGGTGAGCAGCCCGCTCGCCCTGATCATCATCTTGCTGGGGATGCATCCCCAGTACGGGCACTCGCCGCCGACCAGCCGGTTCTCGATGCCGAGGACGCTCAGCCCGGCGTCGGCGAGCTTGCCGCCGACCTCCTCGCCGCCGACCCCCAGGCCCAGCACGATGACGTCCAGTTCATCAGCCATGAGTCCTGTATATCCGAATCCGGTCACGCGGAAGCGCGTACCACCAGTTCCGTGGGCAGCACGACCGAGGACGGCACGTCGTCGCCCGCGACCACGCGCAGCAGCTGGCGGGCCAGCTCGCGGCCCAGCTCCAGGATCGGCTGCCGCACGGTGGTCAGCGGCGGGTCGGTGAACCGGGAGATGTCGAAGTCGTCGAAGCCGACCACGGCCACGTCGTCGGGGATGCGGCGGCCCAGCTCGCGCAGCGTGGTGATCGCCCCGTGCGCCATCAGGTCCGAGGCGACGAACACCGCGTCCAGCAGCGGGTCGTCCTCCAGCAGCTGGCGCATGGCGGTGGCCCCGGACTCGCGGGTGAAGTCGCCGACGGCCACGATCGAGCGCCGGTCGGAGCCCTGCAGCTCGGCGCGGTAGCCGGCGAGCCGGTCGATGCCGGCGACCATGTCCTGCGGCCCGGCGATGGTCGCGATCCGGGACCGGCCCGAGTCGAGCAGGTGGCGTACGGCCTTGCGCACGCCGCCGATGTGGTCCACGTCGACGTACGGCACCGGCGAGCGCCCCAGCGGGCGGCCGCTGACCACGACCGGGACGCCGAGCCGGTGCAGCTGGCCGGGCAGCGGGTCGACGCCGTGCGTGGAGGCGAACAGCACCCCGTCCACGTGCCGGGCGGTGGTGTAGCGCTCGACCCGCTCGTACCCGCCGACGGTGTTGGTCATCATCAGCACGAGCTGCTTGTTCGCGGCGTCGAGCTCCTGGCTTACGCCGTGGATGATGCTCGGGAAGAACGGGTCGTCGGAGAAGACGCGGCTGGCGCTCTCCGGCAGGACCAGGGCGATCGAGTCGGTGCGCTGGGTGACCAGGCTGCGGGCGGCCGCGTTGGGGATGTAGCCCAGCTCCTCGACGGCGCGGCGCACCGCGGCGCGGATGGGCTCGGCGACCTTGGGTGAGCCGTTGACGACCCGGGAGACGGTGGCCCGGGAGACCCCGGCCAGGCGCGCCACGGCCTCCAGCGTGGGCCGCTCGCCGCGCTCGCTCATGCCTTCCCCCTTGCTGCACTCCGGCGGCCCGCGGACGGGCGGGCCGAGATGACCTTACCGCCCGCGCGTTCCGGCGCGAAGTCGCACGTGAGAGCGCTTTCTGTGTGAGAGCGTTTGCACAACTCGGTAACGCCCTGGAAATCGTGCCTTGACAGCGCAGGAGAACAGCCCGATGCTCTGCTGTGAGAGCGCTCTCTCAGCCCGGCCGCGAACCGCCCTGATGAGCGGCCGGGTTCCTACTGACGCCCTGAGGAGGGTTGTCACATGCGTACGTCCCTGCGCCGCATGCTGGCTCCGATCATGGTCGCCGGGCTGCTGGCGACCGCGGCCTGCGGCTCCGAGGAGCAGCCGGCCGGCAACGAGAAGATCACTTTGAACGTCGCGCTGTTCGGCGACTTCGGCTTCAAGCCGCTGTACGAGGAGTACCAGAAGGCGCACCCGAACATCACGATCAAGGAGCGGATCTCCGACTACGCCGCGCATCACCAGAGCCTGATCTCGCACCTGGCGACGAACAGCGGCGCGGCCGACATCGAGGCCGTCGAGATCGGCTACCTGTCCAGCTTCACCGCCACCCCGAACCGCTTCCACAACCTGCTCGACCTGGGCGCCGGGGAGCTGGAGAGCCAGTGGCTGCCGTGGAAGTGGCAGCAGGGCCTGTCGACCGACAAGAAGACCCTGATCGGGCTCGGCACCGACGTCGGCGGCATGGCCATGTGCTACCGCACCGACCTGTTCCAGGCGGCGGGCCTGCCCACCGGCCGCGACGAGGTGTCCAAGCTCTGGCCGACGTGGGAGGACTACGTCGCCACGGGCAAGCGCTACAAGGCGGCGGCGCCGAAGTCGTACTTCATGGAGGCCTCGGGCAACATGTTCCGGGCCATGGTCGAGCAGGCCCCGACCGGCGTGTACGACGACGCGGACAAGCTGATCGTGGACAGCAACGCCGCGGTGAAGAAGGCGTGGGACCTCACGGTCGACGCGATCGGCTCGGACCAGTCGGCGAAGCTGTCGGCCTGGACGCCGGAGTGGAGCGCGGCGTTCGGCAAGGGCACCTTCGCCACCATCGTGTGCCCGGCCTGGATGACGGCGTACATCGAGACCAACGCCAAGGACGCGGCGGGCAAGTGGGACGTCGCAGCGGTGCCCGGCGGCGCCGGCTCGATGGGCGGCTCGCACCTGGCGCTGCCCAAGCAGGGCAAGCACGCCAAGGAGGCGTACGAGCTGATCAAGTGGCTGACCGCCCCGGAGCAGCAGAAGAAGATCTTCAAGGCGACCGGCAACTTCCCGTCCACCCCGTCGCTCTACACCGACCCGGACCTGACCGGCTTCAGCAAGCCGTTCTTCAACAACGCGCCGCTCGGCAAGATCTTCACCGCCTCGGCGCAGGCCGTGCAGCCGCAGCACCAGGGCCCGAAGCAGGGCGACGTGTTCAACACCATCGGCGCCGGCCTGGGCCGCATCGAGCAGGGCAAGCAGTCGCCCGAGGACGCCTGGAAGCAGGTCCTCGCCGACGTCGCCAAGCTCGCCTGACCCACCGGGCCGGCCGGTTCCCTGGCCGGCCGGCCCGGTGCCCTCCGACCGGCCCGCGGCCGGGTGGCGCACCCCGCTGCCCACCCGGTCGCTGGGCGACTCCCATGTGAAGGAGCGCCCGGTGCGCAACTGGCTCTACAAAGCGGACACACAGCTGTCGCCGTACGTCTACATCTCGCCGTTCTTCCTGCTCTTCGCGGTCTTCGGGCTGTTCCCGCTCGGCTACACCGCCTGGGTGTCGCTGCACGACTGGACGCTGCTCTCCGACGAGCACCCGTTCACGGGGCTGGCCAACTACCGCGAGCTGCTGGCCGACCCGTACTTCTGGAACGCCCTGCGCAACACGATCTCGATCCTGCTGCTGTCCACCGTGCCGCAGCTGATCTTCGCGCTGATCCTGGCGCACCTGGTGAACCGGCGGCTGCGCGCCAAGACGCTGTGGCGGCTGGGCATGCTGCTGCCGAACGTCACCAGCGTCGTCGCGGTCGTCGTCATCTTCAGCCAGCTCTTCGGCCGCGACTTCGGCCTGATCAACTGGCTGCTGGACAGCTTCGGCCTGGGCCGCATCGACTGGCAGGCGGGCGTCGCCTCCTCGCACGTGGCCATCGCCGCGATGATCACCTGGCGCTGGACCGGCTACAACGCGCTGATCTTCCTGGCCGCGATGCAGGCGGTGCCGAAGGAGCTGTACGAGTCGGCGACGCTCGACGGAGCCACCCCCGGGCAGCAGCTCCGGAAGATCACCATTCCGTCGATCCGGCCCACCATCATCTTCGTGGTCATCGTGTCCACCATCTACGGCCTGCAGGTCTTCGCCGAGCCGCAGCTGTTCGCCGGGGGCGGGCCCAACGGCATCATGGGCGGCCCGGACCGGCAGTTCCAGACGCTGACGCTCTACATGTACGAGCACGGCTTCAACCGCGGCTTCGAGTTCGGCTACGCCTCCGCCACCGCCTGGGTGATGTTCGGCCTGATCGTGCTCATCGCCGGCGCCAACTACCTGATCACGCGACGTATCCGGAGCTCCCGATGACACGACGGCTCGTCTACCTGACGCTCACCGGGATCCTGCTGCTGACCGCCTTCCCGCTGTACTTCAGCTTCGTGGTGGCCAGCCAGGACAACTCCGCCCTGTCCCAGGTGCCGCCGCCGGTGCTGCCCGGCGAGAACCTGTTCGAGAACATCCGGCGCGTCTTCGAGACCGTGCCGTTCGACCAGGCGCTGCTCAACTCGGTCATCGTGTCCTCGGCCAACACCGCGTCGGTGGTGCTGTTCTCCACGCTGGCCGGGTTCGCCTTCGCCAAGCTGAGGTTCCGGGGGCGCACGGCGCTGCTGCTCACCGTGGTCGGCACCATGATGGTGCCCACCCAGCTGGGCATCATCCCGCTGTTCATGCTGATCAACGAGCTGGAGTGGCACGACACGCTGCTCGCGGTGATCGTGCCGGCGCTGGTCAACGCGTTCGGCGTGTTCTTCATGACGCAGTACCTGTCCGAGGCGCTGCCGACCGAGCTGCTGGAGGCCGGGCGCATCGACGGCGCCGCCACCCACCGGCTGTTCTGGCACGTGGTGCTGCCGGTGGCCCGGCCCGCCGCGGCCGTGCTCGGCATGCTGACCTTCCTCAACGTCTGGAACGACTACCTGTGGCCGCTGGTGGTGCTGGCCTCGCCGGAGAACCAGACCGTGCAGGTGGCGCTGTCCCAGCTGCGGGCCGGTTACGTGCAGGACTACTCGCTGGCGCTGACCGGCACGATGCTGGCCACGCTGCCGCTGCTCATCGTGTTCGGCCTGCTCGGCAAGCAGCTCATCGGAGGCATCATGCAGGGCGCGGTGAAGGGATGACCATGAAACAGATCGCTGAGGAGACCACCCAGGCGGCGCCGCTGCGCTTCCCGGAGGGGTTCCGGTGGGGCGCGGCGACGGCGGCGTACCAGATCGAGGGCGCGGCCACCGAGGACGGGCGCGGACCGTCCATCTGGGACGGCTTCGCGCGGCGGCCCGGCCGGGTGCACGGGGGCCACACCGGGGACGTCGCCTGCGACCACTACCGGCGTTACCGCGAGGACGTCGGCCTGATGCGCGAGCTGGGCATCGGCACGTACCGCTTCTCGATCGCCTGGCCGCGGGTCAAGCCGGACGGCACCGGCCCCGTCAACACCCGCGGCCTGGACTTCTACGACCGCCTGGTGGACGAGCTGCTCGCGGCCGGCATCGAGCCGATGGCCACCCTCTACCACTGGGACCTGCCGCTGGCGCTGGAGCACGGCGGCCGTGACGGGTGGGGCAACCGCGACACCGCGGCCTACTTCGCGGATTACGCCGCGGTGACCGCGGCCCGGCTGGGCGACCGCATCGGCACCTGGACCACCCTGAACGAGCCCTGGTGCGCCGCGTTCCTCGGCTACGCCAGCGGCGACCACGCGCCCGGCCGCACGGACAACCGCACCGCCTTCCGCGCCGCACACCACCTGATGCTCGGACACGGCCTGGCCGCCCAGGCGCTGCGCGCGGCCGGGGTGCGCGAGCTGTCGCTCACCCTCAACCTGGCCCGGATCAGCCCCGCCGACCCCGCCGACCCGCACGACCGCGCCGCGGCGCGCCACGTCGACGGCGTACTGAACCGGATCTTCCTCGACCCGGCCCTGCGCGGGGAGTATCCGGCCGACATGCTCGCCCTCTTCGACCGTTTCGGCGCCACCGACGCGATCCACGACGGCGACCTGCCGACCATCGCCACCCCGATCGACCTGCTGGGCATCAACTACTACCAGCCCGCCCTGGTCAAAGCCCAGATCGGCGCCCCGGCAACGCCGATGTACCCCGGCACCGAGGGCGTCGCCTTCCTGCCCCTACCCGGCCCGGTCACCTACATGGGCTGGCACATCGACCCCACGGGCCTCTCCGACCTGCTGCTCCGCCTGTCGCACGACTACCCCGGCACCCCGCTGATGGTCACCGAGAACGGCGCCGCCTACTACGACGAACCCGACGGCGACCGCGTAGCCGACCCCGACCGCATCGCCTACCTCGACGGCCACCTCCGCGCCGTCCACGCGGCCCTCACCGCCGGCGCCGACGTCCGCGGCTACCTGGCCTGGTCGTTCCTCGACAACTTCGAGTGGGCCTTCGGCTACGACAAGCGCTTCGGCCTCGTCTACGTCGACTACCCCACCCAGCGCCGTATCCCCAAGGACTCCGCCCTCTGGTACCGCACCCTGACCCGCACCAACACCCTCTGACCCGGCCCTCTCTCAAGTGCGTCGATCTTGCGTGAACTGTGGGTGCGACACGCCTTTTTCGGGCATATCCCTAACAGTTCGCGCAAGATCGACGCGATCATGAGGGGGTCAGTACACGGAGACGCCGTACTTGGTCAGGGCTTCTACGACGGGCTGGAAATAGGTGATGCCGCCGGTGCGGCAGTTGCCGGAGCCGCCGGAGGTGAGGCCGAGCGCGGTGCTGCCGGAGTAGAGCGGGCCGCCGCTGTCGCCGCCCTCGGCGCAGATGTCGGTGCGGATCATGCCCTTGACCGTGCCCTCGGCGTAGTGGACGGTGGCGTTGAGGCCGGTCACCGTGCCGGTCTTGGTGCCGGTGGTGCTGCCGCGGCGGGTGGCCGACTGGCCGACGACCGGGTTGGCGGCGGAGGAGAAGCCGCCGGTCTTGGTGACCGACGTGTTGGTGTAGCGCACGATGCCGTAGTCGTTGCCGGGGAAGCTGGTGCCGGTCCGGTCGCCGAGCTTGGTGCTGTGCGTCGAGTTGGAGAACCACTCGGTGGCCAGGTCGGTGCAGTGCCCGGCGGTGAGGAAGTAGTACGTGCTGCCGCTGCGGACGTTGAAGCCGAGCGAGCAGCGGTAGCCGCCGCCGTAGATCGCGTCGCCCGCGCCGATGGTCGGGGTGAGCCTGCCCTCGACCTGCTGGAGGCGGGCGGCGCCGCCGGAGCGGGCCACGGCCTGCGCGAGTCCGGTGTAGCGGGCGCCGGTGACCGTGCTGTCCACGTCCACGACGATCTGGTTGGTGACCGGGTCGATCGACCAGGCCGTGCCGACGACGCCGCGGTCCAGCGCTGCCATCAGGCGGTCGAGCTGCCGCGCGCTGCGGCTGACCAGGCGCGGCTGCGCCCCGGTGGCGCGTACCGCGTCGGCGGCGGCGGCGTCGGTGACGTTGACGACGGTGCGCCCGGCGGCGTCCACGTAGCTGCCCGCGGTGCGGTCGTCGCCCAGGGACGCGGCGATCGAGACGCCGTCCATCCCGGACGGTGCCGCCTGCGCGGGTGCGGTGATGCCGGCGAGACCGGCCGCCACGGTGGCAGCGGTGGTGATCGCCAGGACCAATCTGGTGGCCTTCACATGTCCTCCCCTGATGAGGCCGCCCGGTGGGGCGGCGCCTACATCGATTGATGGACATGGTTTCAAGCCGTTTATGTGCTGATCAACGACCTTTCGGCGGGTATGCCGTCACGCCGCCCACGACATGGCACGTGTCACGGGCGGTGTGGCCGGGTCCGCGGTCAGGCGCTCGGCGCCTCGAAGATGAGGCAGGTCGACGTCGCATGCGCGAGCAGGCGGCCCTGCTCGTCGGTGAGCTGTGCCTGGGCCAGCGCGGTGCGGCGGCCCCGGGAGATGACCGTGCCCTCGCAGCGCAGCATGCCGGAGCCGACGGTGACCGGGCGCAGGAACTTCGTGGTCAGGTCCAGCGACGTGTAGCCCGTGCCGGCGGGCAGCGTGGTGTGCACCGCGCATGCCGCGGCCGTGTCCAGCAGCGTGGCCAGGATCCCGCCGTGCACCCCGCCCAGCGGGTTGTAGTGGAACTCCTGGGCGCGCATGGTCACCACGACTCGGCCCTCCTCGGCCTGCACGCTGTCCATGCCGAGCAGGTGCATCACCGGCGGGGCGGGCAGCTCGCCGCGGCCCATCGCGTGCAGCAGCTCCAGACCGGTCATGGTGCCCAGCGCGGCGGCGTTGCGGAGCGGGTCGGACCAGCTGAAGGTGCGGGTGCGCGCCGCGTCCGCCACGGCGCCGGCCGGGGACTCGGGTGCGGTCGGCTCGGTCTGGGTCTGCGTCATGGACTCAGCCTGGCAGCGGTTTGCTGAGTCTGTCAACGAGACTTAGCCTGGAGTAGTGAGACCTACCGCACTCGACTGGTCGACCGAGAACTGCACCGTCGCCCGCGCGATGGAGGTGCTCGGCGAGCGCTGGACCCTGGTCGTGCTGCGGGAGGTGTTCAACGGCATCCGCCGCTTCGAGGAGATGCGCGAGCACAGCGGCATCCCGCGCCAGGTCCTCACCAACCGCCTGCACATGCTCGTCGAGCAGGGTGTGCTCCGGCGCGTGCCCTACCGGGAGCCCGGCGAACGCGAGCGCCACGAGTACCGGCTCACCGAGAAGGGCTTCGACCTCTACCCGGTGCTCGTCGCGGTCCGCGAGTGGGGCGACCGCTACCTCGCCGACCCCGCCGGCCCGCCCGTGGACATGGTGCACCGGGACTGCGGCTCGCCCGTACACACCCACCTGACCTGCGCCGAAGGCCACGAGATCGGCTCACCTCGCGAGGTAGCCACCCGCCCCGGCCCCGGCGCCGTCCCCTCGAAAGGAAGGGCACCTTCTTAACGCTATGCGTAGAGGAAGGGCACCTTCTTAACGTCTCCCGGATACCGGGTCGCCGCGGTGGACCGAAGCTGGCAGCATGGCGGCACGTGGAGCGAGTGCTGATCCTGCCGCCGAGAGTGACCGAGACCGGGCTCGCGTACGCCGACGCCGCCCGCCGTCGCGGCATGCGCGTCGAGACCGTGCACGGCTGGCGGCTGCCGGAGCACCTGGTCGGGCACCCCGGCGCGCACCTCTACGCCGGGCCGCTGTTCGCCGACGCCGTCGGCGCCGAGCTGGGGATAGGGCTGCTCGAACCGGACCCGGACTGGCTCGCCCGACTCCCTTGGGAGCTGACCCGGCGCGTCGTCGTGTTCACCACCCTGGCGCGGGCGCGCGAGCTGGACCGGCCCGCGTTCGTGAAGCCGCCGGACGACAAGAGCTTCCCGGCGCGGGTGTATCCGTCGGGCGCGGCGCTGCCGGGTCTCGACGTGCTGGACGGTGACACTCCGGTGCTGGTCAGCGACGTGGTGGAGTTCCAGGCCGAGTTCCGCTGCTTCGTCGCCGCGGGTGAGGTGCGGGCGGTCAGCCGGTACGCCGTCGGCGGCGAGCTGGACGTGGCGCCGGCCGGCGCCGACCCGCGTAGCGCGGATGCGGCGGCATTCGCCGGGCTGGCTTTTGCGAGTGGCCTTGCCGTGGCGCGGCCGGCCTGCCTCGGCACGACCGCAGCCGCGGCCACCGCAGGCGGGCCGGACGGCGCGGGCGGGCCGGGCGGTGCGAACGGGCGGGGCGCCGTGAACGGTGGCGAACGGCTCGGGGACGTCGGCCGGTCGGGGTTGCCGAGTGCGGTGGTGGTCGACGTCGGGCTGATCGCCGATCCGGGGAGCGGGCGTCCGGAGTGGGCGGTCATCGAGGCCAACGCGGCCTGGGCCAGCGGCCACTACGCGGCCGACGCCGACGCCGCGCTGGACGTGGCGCTGCGCTCGGCGATGCCGCGTGCGGAGATCGCGCCCGCGGATGTGCCGTACCTGCGCAATCTGCCGACTGTGGTGCGCTGACCTCAGCCGAGCCGGGACGGGCTGGGGGAGGCGGGGCCGCCGTTCTCGATGACGCCCAGGCAGATGGTCATGTTGGCGACGGCCATCGCGGGCAGGACCGTCGCGGCCTCGCGCACCATGACGGATACCTGGAGGTAACGCGGGTTGCCCCGGAAATGGCGGCTCTCCAGCTTCGGCAGGGTGGCCCGGTAGAGGCCGCTCGCGGGGTCGAACCGCAGCTGCGCCTCGCCCTCGTAGCCGGTGCCGCCGAACAGGACGTACTGGGCGACGACCTTGACCGTCGCGTTGGACCCGTCGCGGTTGGTGACCTTCGTGGACACCGTGAACGCGGTGGGCAAGGGCAGCCCGCCGGCGCAGCGCGGGTCGTTGAACTCGCCGGGCGAGACCACCACGGTGCCGATGATCGGCCCGAGCGCGGCGGACGGTGTCGGTGACGTGCTCGCGGCCGGGGTCGGGGCCGCGGTCGTGGTCGGACGCGGCGACGGCGGGATGGCGACGGTCGGCGGGACGGGCTGGGCGGTGCTCGGGTCGTGCTGCCACGAGTCCCCGACGCCGATGCATCCCTGCAGGCTGAGCATGGTCGCGATCGCGAGCGCCCCGGCCGACAGCGCGCGGATGGTGATCACCCGCGACAGCTTAGCGGCGCTGGCCCCCTCCCGCGGCCCTCCGCCCGCCCTCTCGCGCGTCGCCGCAGCGAGAGCCGTCGATCATGAAGTTAGGGGAGCGACACGCCGTCGAACACGCCCATAAGTTCATGATCAACGCGGGAGAGGGGGGTGGTGGGGGGAGAGGCGGACGGCTTCGGCGTAGGAGTCTTCGGCGTAGGTGATGAGGCGGGGGGAGACGTGGGCGGCGGGGGAGGAGGGGTGCCAGCCGATGAGGTGGCGCCAGCGGAGGGGGGTGCCGGCCAGGGGGACCACGCGGACGCCGGCGACCTCGCGGAAGGTGGGCTGGCAGAGGGCTACCACGTTGCCGCCGCGGACGAGGTCGGTGCAGCCGCCGAGGTCGTTCTCGTGGATGGGGGTGGGGGTGAAGCCGGCGCGGGCGCAGGCGGCGGCGAAGCATTCGGCGAAGCAGCCGTCGCCGGGGGTGGCCGCCCAGCGGGAGCCGGCCAGGGCGGCGAGCTCGACCTCGACGGCATCGGCGTAGGGGTGGGACTCGGGCAGCAGTGCGCACACCGGGGCCATGGCTACGGTGTGCCAGGTCAGGCGGCCCTCCTCGGGCGGGGAGGCGTCGCCGCAGGTGCCGATCAGCGCGAAGTCGAGCCTGGCGTCCAGCAGCATCGCGGCCAGCTCCGATGAGGACCAGGACGGGTACGTGCTCAGCTGGGCGCTGGGCTGCGCGGCGGCGAGCCGGTGCACCACGCCGCCGATGAGCGGGCCGTTGACCGCGCCGATGCGGTAGCCGGGCAGCCCGTCCTCGCCGCCGGCCTGCGCCGCCCCGGCGAACTGGGCCGCCTCCTCCTGCAGGCCCTGCACCGCGGGCAGCAGCACCCGGGCGCGGGCCAGCACCAGCTCGCCGAGCGGGGTGGGCCGGGCGCCCCGGCGGTCGCGCTCGAAGAGCTGTCCGCCGAAGGCGCGCTCGATGCGCTGGAGCTGCGTGGTGAGCGCGGGCGCGGCGAGGCCGAGCGCCGCCGCCGCCTTCGTGACGCTGCCGGCGTCGGCGATGGCGCAGACGACCCGCAGGTGCCGCAGCTCCAACCTCACCCGCCGATGCTAAGGCCGCTCCCGGTGCCCCGTGAAGGGCTCTTTCCAGGATGGACGGAGATCGAAACCCGTCGGTAGGGTGCGGGTGGAGCGGGAGGTCGGATGGAGAAGCGGCGCAGGGCTGCGCTGATCGGGCTGCTGGGCGCCGAGCTGGTGTCCACCGTCGGCTCGCGCATGTCCTTTCTGGCCATACCGTGGCTGGTGCTGGTGACCACGGACGACCCGACCCTGGTCGGCGTCGTCGCGTTCGCCGAGGCGCTGCCGTACATCCTGGCCGGGATCTTCGGCACGCCGCTGGCGGACCGGTTCGGGGTGCGCGAGGTGTCCATCGTGACGGACCTCGGCAGCGCGCTGGTGATGGGCGCCGTGGCGGCGTTCGGCAGCGCCGACTTCACGCTGCTGGTGGTGCTGATCGCGGTGCTGGGCGCGCTCCGCGGGGTGGGCGACAAGTCGAAGCGGGTGCTGCTCCCGCCGGTGGTCGAGGCGTCGGGTACGCCGATGGCCCGGGTCACCGCGGTGTTCTCCGCGCTGAACCGCACCGCCATGGTGATCGGCGCGGCGCTGGCCGGGGTGCTCATCGCGTGGCTGGGGCCGGTGGGCGCGATCTGGGCCGACGCGGCGACGTTCGCCGGCTGCGCCGCGGTGGTGGCGGTGCTGGTGCGCATCACCCGCGAGCAGAACCGCCCCGCGCGCGCCGAGAACGAGTCCTACCTGGACAGCCTCAAGGCCGGGTACGCGTTCCTGCGCGGGGAGCGGCTGCTGCGCAGCCTGGTCGGCATGATGTTCGTGACGAACCTGTTCAACCAGGCCAGCGCGGTGGTGTTCATCCCGCTGTGGGTGCGCGAGCATCTGGACTCGCCCGTGGCGCTGGGCTGGATCGGCGGGGCGTTCGCGCTGGGCGCGATCGCGGGCGGGGCGGCGTTCGCGGCGCTGGTGACCCGGCTGCCGCGCTACGCGTCGCTGGTGGTCGGGTATCTGGTGGGCGGCTCGCCGCGCTTCCTGGTGCTGGCGTTCAGCGACGACCTGCGGGTGGCGCTGGCCGTGTCGTTCCTGTCCGGGGTGGCCATGTCGTCGGTGAACCCGACCTACGGCCTGCTGATGTTCCAGCGGGTGCCGCGCGCCATGCAGGCACGGGTGTTCGGGCTGACCGGCGCGGTCACCTTCGGCGGCATCCCGCTCGGCGGCATGGTGGGCGCCTGGTCGGCCGAGACGCTGGGCCTGGACGGCGGGCTGCTGCTGGCGGGCGCGGCGTACTTCGCGGCCACGCTGACGCCGGTCGTCGGCTGGCGGATGTGGCGCCAGATCGACGACCTGAAGCCGGGCGCGGCCCCGGCGGAGCCGCCGCTGTGGCAGGAGTACCTGTCCGAGCTGGGCCGCCGGGCCGGGGTGCTGGACACCGGCCCGGCGGTGCCGGTCTCGGTCACGCTCGCGTACGCCGACGGCGGCTGGACGGTGACCGCGCGGCGGGGCCGGCGCAGGCTGTCCCGGCCGGCCCCGATCTCGGCGGCGCAGGCGCTGCGGCACGTGGCGGTGCTGGACGTGCCGGCGGCGGCCGAGGCGGTGGCGCAGGTGCACCGGGACGACCGGCGGCGGCTGGCGGTGGTGCGGGCCAACCTGGCCGCGGCCGAGTCGGCGCTGGCGGAGCTGCGCGCGGCTCAGTGGCCGGGCGACCAGCCCGGGGAGCGGCCGAGGTAGGCGACGAGCCGATCGCCGGTCGACGAATCCGCGGGCGGCTCGACCATCACGCCGAACGCCTTGCTGGGCCGGTCGGTCGGCCAGCGCAGGGCGATCTTCATGGCCGCCGCGCTCAGCTCGGGGTCGAGCGCCGCGTCGGCGCCGATCGCCTTGGCCACGTCCCACCCGTGCACCAGGAAGTCGACGAAGTGCATGCCGAGCACGGTCGGGGCGGTGAAGGTGCCGTAGCCGTACACCTCGATCTTGCGGTCGAGCAGGGTGCGGTCGCTGAACGCCTTGGTGACCAGGGTGACCGAGTCGGCGTACGCCTTGCGCGGGTCGGCGGGCGGCGTCAGGTCGTCCCAGACCGCCGGCACCGTCGGCCTGCCCGCGGCGGCGGCGGCGAAGCCGCGGTTGTGGCCGATCATGTGCCCGAGCAGCTGGCCGAGGGTCCAGTCGCCGCACGGCGTGGGCCGGGCGAGGTCGGCGCGCTTGACGCGGTTGACGGCGGCACCGGCCGCGGCGAGCGCGCGCCGGTCGAGGTCACGTAGGTCCATGTGTCGAACCCTAGTGCCGCAGGTGGGCGTGCTCCAGTGGTGTCCACGCCCCGTGATGAAACTCGCGGTGTGTCCAATCAGCTGAGTGAGCAGAAGTTGATTCATGCAAGGATCTCAGTGCCCACGATCCGCGACGGGCGTCCGGCGCAGCGCCGCGCCCAAGGAGGTTTCGCCCTGTGAAGCACCCCTCGACCCGCCGGCCGCTGCTCGCCGGCGCGGTGCTGGCCGCGACACTCGCCCTGCTGGCCGGTCCCGGCGGCGGCGCCACCGCCGGAAACAAGGACACCTGGGTCGGCTCCTGGTCGGCCTCGCCCACCGGGGCGGGCGCGGGCCTGTCCGGCACCGGCTTCGCCGACCAGACCATCCGCATGATCGTGCACACCTCGGTGGGGGGCAGCGCGGCGCGGATCCGGCTGTCGAACACCTTCGGCACGGGTGCGGTCACCATCGGCCACGCCACCCTGGCCCGGCCGGACGCGGCCACCCCCGCGCTGACCGACGTGCTGCCCGCCAGCGTCGCGGAGCTGACGTTCAACGGCGCCCCCGGCATCACCATCCCCAAGGGCGGCCAGGTCGTCAGCGACCCGCTGCCGGTGGCCGTGCCGGAGCTGTCCGACCTGGTGGTGAGCATCTACCTGCCGGTGGCGACCGGCCCGGCGACCTGGCACTGGACCGCGCGCCAGGCGGCGTACTACGGCGCGGGCGACACCACCGCCGAGCCGACCGGCGCGACGCTGACCGGCACCCGCAACTCGTGGTTCTTCCTCAGCGGCGTCGACGTGCTGAGCCGCCGCTCGCCCGGCTCCGTGGTGGTGCTCGGTGACTCGATCACCGACGGCAGCCAGTCCACCATCAACGGCAACGCCCGCTGGACCGACCGGCTGGCCGCGCGGCTGCTGGCGGGCAACTCGCCGCACTCCGAGGTGGGCGTGCTCAACCAGGGCCTGGCCGGCAACACGGTCAACCGCGACGGCACCGAGATCGGGTACGCGGAGCTGGGCGTCAACGGCCTGGCCCGGCTGCAGCGCGACGTGCTCAGCCAGACCGGGGCGCAGACGCTGGTGCTGATGCTCGGCATCAACGACATCCAGATCCACGGCGACGCCCCTGACAAGATCATCGGTGGGCTGCGGCAGCTCATCGCGCAGACCCGGACGGCCGGGCTGGACGTGGTGGTGTCGACGGTGACCCCGTTCGAGGGCTTCTCGTCGTGGACGCCGGCGAAGGAGGAGACCCGGCTCGCGGTGAACGAGTGGCTGCGTACGCACCGGGCCGAGTTCAGCGGGCTGGTCGACTTCGACGAGCTGCTGCGCGACCCGGCGGCGCCGTCGAAGCTGCGCGCCGAGTGGGACAGCGGCGACCACATCCACCCCAACGACGCCGGCTACCAGGCGATGGCGGACTTCGTGCCGCTGTGGCTGATCTCCTGACGGGAGGGTGACATGGCCGCGCACGACGACCGCCCGCTGCTGCTGATGGTCCGCACGGGCAAGCGCGAGTTCCGGGAGTACCTGCTGCGCTCGCTCGCCCCGGCGTACCGGGTACACATGTTCACCGGGGTCGCGCCCACCTGGGAGCAGGAGTACATCGACGGGGCCACGGAGCTGGGGGCGCTGCTCGACGTGCCGGCCATGGCCGAGGCCGCCCGGCGGCTCGGCGGCACCCCCGCGGGCGTGATGACCTGGGACGAGGCGCGTACGCCGCAGGCCGCCGCGCTCGCCGCCGCGCTGGGCCTGCCCGGCGACCCGGAGGCCGTCGCGCGCTGCCGCGACAAGCAGCGCACCCGCCGCGCACTGGCCGCGGCGGGCGTGCCGCAGCCGGAGTCGGTGCCGGTCGGCTCGCTGGGGCAGGCGGCCGCCGAGGCGGCGCGGATCGGCTACCCGGTGGTGCTGAAGCCGAGCGACCTCGCGCTCAGCGTCGGGGTCATCAAAGTGGACGGTCCCGATCAGCTGGACGCGGCGTGGGAGTTCACCACCGGGGTCCGGCACGGCGCGCTGCCCGACTGGCGGCCGCAGGTGCTGCTGGAGGAGTACGTCTCCGGTGAGGAGATCAGCGTCGACGCGGCCGTGCACCGGGGTGAGGTGACCCCGCTGTGCGTGGCCCGCAAGGAGCTGGGGCACCGGCCGTACTGCATCGAGATCGGGCACTACGTGCACGGCGACGACCCGCTGCGCCACGACGAGGACCTGCGGCGGCTGCTGCGGGACGCGCACGCGGCGCTGGGGTTCACCGACGGGGTGACCCATACCGAGATCATGCTCACCGCGCGCGGGCCCCGGATCATCGAGGTCAACGCGCGGCTGGGCGGGGACATGATCCCGTACCTGGGACTGCGCGCCACCGGCGTGGACACGGCGCTCGCCGCCGCCGCGACCGCCTGCGGTGTGCCGCCCCAGGCGGTGGCGGACCGCAAGCTCGTCGCGGGCGTGCGCTTCTTCTACCCGGCCCGGCCGGACACGGTGATCGAGTCGCTCGGCTTCGACCGCGCCGGGCTGCCCCCGGCCGTGGACGAGCTGGCGCTGCTGGCCGAGCCGGGCGACCGGCGCTCACCGCCGCCCGCGGGCACGGTCAACGGCCGCGTCGCCTTCGCCACCGCGGTCGCGCCGACCGCGGAGGAGTGCCGCGAGGCGCTGGACGCCGCGGGAGCCGCGCTGCGCGTCAACGGCGAACTCCCCGCCGCGCACGCCTGACCCCGGAGCACAACCGACCATGCCCGACCGCAAATGATCAAAGCTCCCGCCGTGTCGCTCAAAAGCACGGCGGGAGCTTTGATCATGCGGGGTGGACGGTCACCACTCGTAGCCGAGGTGCTCCACGAGGTTGCCGTAGCGCTCGCGGAGCGCGGCCAGGTGAGTGGCGGTCAGGTGGTTGCGCCAGTCCCCGGCCACGCCCCGGCGGTAGTGGCTGTGCACGTCCTCCTGGCCGCGCTCGCGGCCCTTGGACAGGCGGCTGAACGAGAACCGCGCGCACGCGTTGGCCGGGTACGCCCCCGGCAGCCGGTGGATCGGCAGCCGGGGCAGCACCATGCGCGGGTAGGCCAGCACCTTGGGCGTCTCGCGGCGGGCGGCGAGGTTCCACTTCACCGCGGCCCGGCGCAGCCGCTCCGGGCCGGAGCCGTCCGGGGTGAGCAGGTCCAGGTGGCCGAGGATGGTGGACCAGCTCTTCACCGGATCGGCGATGGCGTCCTCCATGCGCACCTCGAGGATGCTCGGGTGGGTGTAGTCCCACTCCGCCATCGGGTCCAGGAACATCGAGCTGAACTCCACCTCGGCCAGCAGGCCGCCCGCCTCGTCGAGGTTGCGCAGGTTGCGCCGGTGCTCCACCAGCGCGGGCCAGGGCAGGCCGCCGACCACCTCGGGATGGCTGTTGAGGTGGCTGAAGTAGCCGGACACGATGATGTCGCGCGGGTCGCGGATCAGGTGGAACGCCCGCATCTCGGGCAGCGTCTCGACCCATTCGCGCTGCGCGTTCGTCATGATCAGCAGGTCGGGCCGGGTGGCGCGGATCATGTCGCCGAGCGAGTCGTACGGCGCCCACTGCTCGGGCACGTGGATCGTGACGACCTTGAGGTCCAGCGCGTACGCCGCCTCCTGCAGGATGGATCTGGCCCAGGTCGACGCGGACTTGTGCCGCCCGAAATACGCCCGAAGCAAGGTTGGCTCCCGTTGAAAGTCCTGATGGGACGCATTGTCGACGCAGCGCGATTGCTGCGTTAACAATAAGTACATCTATCCAGAGCGGATCAGGACTGTCAATGGAGCCCGGTCGATGACCGGACCGGCTCAGGTCGCCGTGCCGGCGGCCGGCAGCGGCCCGGTCGCGGTGCTGCCGCCCGAGCAGGGCGCGCCCGGCTCCGGCGCCGCGTTCAGCCGCGCGGTCGCGATGAACGCCGTCAGCCGCGAGTCGTCGGCGCGGTCCAGCTTGAGCTGGTAACCCCACGCCTGCACAGAGATCGGCGCGTCCTGACCGGGGAACGGGCTGAGCATCAGGTAGTCGCGCGCGGACACCAGCCCGGCCAGCGCCTGCACGTCGGCGTCGGCCAGCCCGGGACGGTAGGTGATCCACACCGCGCCGTGCTCCAGGCTGTGCACCGCCCGCTCCGAGGCGATCGGCTCGGTGTAGACCATGCCGGTGCAGGTCTGCCACTCCATGTAGTGCTCGCCGCCCACCGGCGGCTGCTGCGGGTAGTCCACCGGGCCGGGCGCGTGGTTCTGGCTCAGCGTGCCGGGGGAGAAGTAGTCGCGTACGCCCTCGATCGAGGTCAGCACGTCACGCCAGTTGTCCGCGGTCACCGGCGGCAGCGTCTGCCCGGCCGACGGCCCGGACGGGGCGTCCTCGCGTGCCTGGTAGACCAGGTAGCCGCCGACGCCGAGGCCCGAGCAGGCGCACAGCAGCAGCACCAGGCCGCCCACGAGCCACGGCCACACCGCCTTCGACTGCTGCGGCTGAGCGTACGGCGGCAGCGGCTGCGGCTGGCCGTACGGCTGGCTGTGCGGCTGGTTCTGCGGCTCGTGCGGCTGGAACTCCACCATGGCGGGCCTCCCCGGGACTCGTCTCGCCCCGGCGATCCTGTCAGACGGTGGGCCGGATGTCGAAGCCGGACAGGCCCTCGGGCGTCTCGTCGAAGACCGCGACGTCGTCGACGATCGCCAGCTCGGGCCCCTGCCGGGTCCACGCGACCAGGCGCTCCACCTGCTGCGGCGCGCCCTCGAACACCGCCTCGACGGTGCGGTCGGCGCGGTTGCGCACCCAGCCGCCGAGCCCGGCGTCCCGGGCCAGCCTGCGGCAGGTGTCGCGGTAGTAGACGCCCTGGACCTCACCGGAGATCACAACCCGCTTGCGGATCACCCTTGAACCGTAGACTGGACCGTATGGCCCGGCCAAACGAGGTCGTCGCGGCGGCGCTGCAGGAGTACGCCGATCTCATCTCGATCACGGGAGGCGACCCGTTCCGGGCCCGCACCTACGAGAAGGCCGCCCGGGGCGTCGCGGGCCACTCCGCCGACGTGGCCACGCTGGACCTGAAGGGCCTGGCCCAGATCCCCGGGATCGGGAAGTCCACCGCGGAGAAGATCGTCGAGCTGCTCGGCACCGGCCGGATGGCGGCGCTGGAGGAGCTGCGGGCCAAGGTGCCCGCCGGGGTGCGCGAGCTGATGGCCATTCCCGGCCTGGGCCCGGCCAAGGCCATGACGCTGCATCGCGAGCTGGGCATCGCCTCGGTCGACGAGCTGGTCGTGGCGATCGAGGCGGGGCGGCTGTCCGGGCTGCGCGGCTTCGGCGCGAAGACCGCGGCGAACATCCTGCACGGCATCGAGGTGCTCCGGCACAGCGGCGGCCGGGTGCTGATCTCCACCGCGCTGGCGGTGGCCGAGGAGATCGTCGCCGCGCTGTCGGCGCTGCCGGGCTGCGAGCGGTGCACGTACGCGGGCTCGCTGCGGCGGGGCCGGGACAGCATCGGCGACGTCGACATCCTCGCCGCGTCCCGGGAGCCGGAGCCGATCATGGCGGCGTTCGCGGAGCTGCCGCTGGTCGGCGAGGTCATCGCGCGCGGCCCGGCGAAGACCTCGATCCGCACGAACGACGGCCTCCAGGTGGACCTGCGGGTGGTGCCGCACGAGTCGTGGGGCGCCGCGATGCAGTACTTCACCGGCTCGAAGGAGCACAACATCCGGGTCCGCGAGATCGCCGTCCGCAAGGGCCTCAAGCTCTCCGAGTACGGCCTGTTCCGCGCCGAGGACGACGAGCTCGTGGTGTCGGCGACCGAGGAGGAGGTGTACGGGAGGCTCGGTCTGCCCTGGATCCCGCCCACCCTGCGCGAGGACCGGGGCGAGGTGGCCGCGGCCAGGGAAGGGAGGCTGCCGCGGCTGGTCACCGAGGCGGACATCCGCGGCGACCTGCACACCCACACCGACCTCACCGACGGCGTGTCCACGCTGGAGGAGATGCTCGCCGCGGCCCGCAAGCGCGGTCACCGCTACTACGCGGTCACCGACCACGCCAAGAACATGCCCATGCAGCGGATGACCGACGCGAAGATGCTCGCCCAGCGGCGGCGGCTGCGCGAGCTGGCTGACCAGGGGCGGATGGCGCTGCTGCACGGCACCGAGCTGAACATCGATCCGGACGGCGGCGTCGACTGGGACGCCGGCTTCCTGGCCGGGTTCGACATCTGCGTCGCCTCGATCCACTCGCACTTCACTCAGACCCCGGCGGAGCTGACGAACCGGCTGGTCAAGGCGTGCGAGAACCCGTACGTCAACATCATCGGGCATCCCACCACGCGGCTCATCGGGCGGCGTGCGCCGATCGAGCCGGACTGGGACGCGGTGTTCGACGCGGCCGCGGCCACCGGCACCGCGCTGGAGGTCAACGCCTTCCCGGACCGGCTCGACCTGAACGACGAGCTGATCATGCGGGCGCGCGAGCGCGGCGTGAAGTTCGCGATCGACTCGGACGCGCACTCCACCGTGCACCTGGACGTGCTGCGCTTCGGCATCGGCGTGGCCCAGCGCGGCTGGCTGACCCCCGCCGATGTCATCAACACCTGGACCCTGCCGAAGCTCCGGTCCTTCATCGCCGCCAAGCGGCGCGCCGCCTGACCAGGTCAGGTGAGGTATTCGCCGAACCAGGCGGTGAGCTTGGTCCAGGCCTGGGCGGCGGCCTCGGGGTCGAAGCGGGCGCCGGTGTCGTTGAAGAAAGCGTGGTTGACGCCGGGATAGGTGACGATCTCGAAGGTCAGCCCGGCCTTGCGCAGCGCGTCGCGGGCGGCGTCCCGGCTCGCATTGACCCGGTCGTCGAGCTGGGCGTACACGCCGAGCACGGCCGCGTTCGGCGAGCCGGACAGGGACGCGCCGTCCGGGAACGGGCCGTAGAACGGCACCGCCGCGTGCAGCCGGGGCTCGCCCGCGGCCAGCAGCGACCACACCGCGCCGCCGCCGAAGCAGAAGCCCATCGCGCCGGCCGTGTGCCCCGGGTTGCGCCGCAGCAGCTCGTCGATGCCCGCCTTCATGTCGGCGACGAAACGGCCCGGCGGGGCCGCGTTGAGTGCGGCGGTGGCCTGGGCCGGGTCGGTGAACTTCGCCGTGCCGCCCTCCTCGGACAGCAGGTCGATCGCCAGTGCCGACCAGCCCGCCGCGGCCAGGCGGCCCGCTACCGAGGCGATGTGGGGGGTCAGGCCCTTGTTCTCGTGTACGACCAGGACGGAGCCGCGCGGGGTGGCCGCCGCCGCCCAGGCGCCCTGGAGCGTGCGCCCCTGCGGCCCGGCGAAGGTGATCGGCTGCGTCGGCAGCGGGGTGGGCCCGGCCGGGCCGGTCGGCGCGGGGGAGGGCGATCCGGTCGGGGCGGCGGCCGTGTCCGCCCGCTGCGCGTCGCAGGCGGCCAGCAGCGGAGCCGCCACCGCGGCGCCCACCCCGAGCAGGGCCAGGCGGTGCAGCGCCTCCCGCCGCGAGATCAGCCCGTCGGCGTAGTCGACGACGACCTCACTGGACAGGTACTCGCTGAACTCAGACATCCCTCATTAATACCGCGTCCGCCGGGTGCCGCCGGGGAGCCGGGGGCGACCGGGCCGTACTCGTACGCGGCTTCGCCGAGCCGGGATCGGCCGAAGCTCCCGCCGCGCTGTTTCCGCGGCGGGAGCTTCGACGATGGACGCGGTGGCGCGGGTCAGCGCTCGTCGACGCTGTTCACGAGGTTCTGGGTCCAGGTGACGTGGTAGCCGACGACCGGATCGAAGCGCGGGCCGCCGTCCGGCGGCACCAGGGTGACCTCGCTGTCGGCGTAGATGTCGCGCCGGCCGACCGCCGAGGCGGTCAGCGGGTCGAACAGGATCTCCGTGCTGGAGCTGCCCTCGGTCTGGCGGATCGCGATCAGGCGCCAACCATCCACCACGACCTCGCCCGAAGTCAGGCCGTCCATGCCCCGGAAGGAGCGCAGCAGCCCGGCCCGCAGCTGCGGGCTGAGCAGCAGGTCGGCGTTGAAGTACAGCTGGGCCACCGCGTCCCAGACCAGGTAGTCGGCGGTCCACTTCTCGTTGTCGTCGACGTCGTCGCGCAGCCGGGCCAGCAGCGCGGCCGGGTCCCCGGCGGGCAGCTGGGCCAGCCACTCCGGCGTCGCCCGGCGCAGGTTCGCGCCGTTCTGCAGCAGGTCGTCGCGCTCCGCCCGGCCGGGCTGAGGGTCGGCCTTCGGCCCCTCCGCCAGGTCCCGTCCGTCGGCGAGCACCCGCAGCGCGATCATGCCCTGCGGGTCGATCCACAGCTCGCGGCCCTGGTAGCTGATGCGGGCGGTCGGATCCTCGCCGCTGCGACCGGCGGCCCAGCCGTCGGCCTTGACATGGACGAGCTGCCTGGGGGCGAGCGTCACGGTGGCCGCGGACTCGGCGGTGTGGGCCAGCTCGTCCAGCGCCGCGATCGCCTCCGGAGTGGTGCGCGACAGCTTCGGGTTCGTGCCCCGCTCGGCAGGCAGCGGCTGGTGCGAGGCGAGCACCTCGGCGATCCGCGGCGCGCCGACCTGGCCGTTGCCGCCGCCCGGGCCGTTGAGCAGGACCGCGCTCAGGGCGACGGCGGCGACCAGCGCGGCCGCGCCGACCGGGACGAGCATGCGGGACAGGCGGCGCGGGGTGCGGCTGCGGGCGGCGGTGTGGCGCTGGTTGAGCAGGTGCCAGGTGCGCGAGACCGACGCGTCGGTCGGCTCGGCGGCGGGCAGGTCGAGGACCGCCCGCAGGTCGGGGTCGGGATGGGTCATCGGGAACCTCCGGAAAGCGCGGATTTGATCTTCGTGCGGGCGCGGTGCAGGGCGGACCGGACGGAGCCGAGCGGAATGCCGAGCGCGGACGCGATCTCGGCGTACTCAAGCTCCGCCACGGCGAACAGCAGCAGCACCTCGCGCTGGCGGCGGGGCAGCCGGGCCAGCGCGGTGGCGACGCGGGCCACGGTCCGCTGCGCGTCGACCCGCTCCGCCGAGCGGGCGTCCGGCGCGTCCTCGTCAGCGGTTACGGCCAGCGCCGCCGCGGCGGTCGCCCGCAGCGCGCGCTTCTCGGTGCGGTGCTCCCGGCGCAGCAGGTTGCCGCAGATGCCGTACAGCCACGGCAGCAGGCCGCCGCGTGCGGAGTCGAAGCGGTGGCGCTGCTCGTACGCGATGAGAAAGGTCTGCGCCACCACGTCCTCGGCCAGCTGCTCGCCGACCCGGCGCGTGGCGTAGCGCAGCAGGTCGCGGGCGTACGCGTCGAACATCGCGCCCAGGTCGCCGGGGTCCGGCGGCTCTGCCGTCGGCGGCGGCGGGTCGTGCTGTGTCGTCACGGTCATGCCTGTTCTTGCCCGCACCCGTCCGCCGAGTTCCCGTCCGGCGGCCCGCGCTCGTCCGGGTCTGCGTTCGTCCGGCGGGAGGGTGAGGCTACCGCGCGGAAAACGCGGACGACTGCCGCGTTTCGATGGACCGGGGCGCGCGTTTGCGCAAGGCTTGGGGTCATGAGTGCGGACGAGCGGGTATTCGTCATCGTCGGTGCGTCACTGGCCGGGGCCAGGGCCGCCGAGACGCTGCGGGCCGAGGGATTCACCGGCCGGGTGCTGCTGATCGGGCAGGAGGACGAGGTGCCGTACGAGCGCCCACCGCTGTCCAAGGGCTTCCTGCAGGGCAAGGACGCGCGCGAGAAGGCCTATGTGCACCCGCGCGAGTGGTACGCCGAGAAGGACATCGAGCTGCTGCTCGGGCGGCGCGCGGTGGCCGTGCACCCGCAGGCGCGCACGGTCACCCTCGACGGCGGCGAGCAGCTCGCGTACGACAAGCTGCTGCTGGCCACCGGCTCGCGGGTGCGCACCCTGGACGTGCCCGGCGCGGACGCGTCCGGCGTCCACTACCTGCGCACCTACCCCGACTCCGAGGCGCTGCGCGCCGCCCTGTCGCGGGACCCGAGCCCGCAGGTGCTGGTGGTCGGCACGGGCTGGATCGGGATGGAGATCGCGGCCGCCGCGCGCGGCTACGGCTGCCCGGTGACGGTGGTCGGCACCGACCGCGCCCCGCTGCGCAAGGTGCTCGGCGACGAACCGGCGGCCGTGTTCCGGAAGCTGCACGAGGCCAACGGGGTCGAGTTCCGCTTCGAGTCGGGAGTACGCGAGTTCGGCTCGCTCGACGGGGCGGTGCGCAGCGCGGTGCTCGACGACGGCACCGAGCTGGCGGTGGACCTGGTCGCCGTCGGGGTGGGCATCCGGCCGGACACGGCGCTGGCCGAGCACGCCGGGCTGGCCGTGGACGACGGCGTGGTCGTGGACGCGAGCCTGCGCACGTCCGACCCGGACATCTACGCCTGCGGGGACGTGGCTTCGGCGTACCACCCCCTGCTGGGCCGTCACCTGCGCACCGAGCACTGGGCCAACGCGCGGGCCGGGGGCAAGGCCGCCGCGAAGGCGATGCTCGGGCAGGACGTGAGCTACGAGCAGGTGCCGTACTTCTTCACCGACCAGTACGACCTGGGCATGGAGTACTGCGGCTGGGCGGGTCCGGGCGACTACGCGCGGGTGGTGTTCCGCGGCTCCACCGAGATCGTGGACGGCAAGGCGCCGGAGTTCATCGCCTTCTGGCTCACCGACGACGACCGCGTGGTCGCCGCGATGAACGTCAACATCTGGGACGTCCAGGACGACCTCTCCGCCCTGGTCAAGGCCGGCTTCTCCGGCACCCCCGCCGACCCCGCCCGCCTGGCCGACCCCTCCGTCCCCCTCTCCGCCCTCCTCCCCACCTGACGGGCCCGTGTCGGGAAAGCGCGCATCGGCAGGGCGGCGGGGCGCCTACCATGCGGCGATGGGGACGCGGCTGATCTTCGTGCGACACGGTGAGTCGGTGCACAGCGTCGAGCGGTTCATCGGCGGGCGCAACGGGTGCCGGGGGCTCACCGCCACCGGCCACGAGCAGGCCGCGCGGGTGGCGGAACGGCTCGCGGTCGAGCTGGCCGACGCCGGGCCGGTGGCGCTCTACCACTCCGAGCTGCGCCGGGCCGTGGAGACGGCGGCGCCGATCGCGGCGGCGCTCGGTGTGCCGGCCGAGGCGGACTGCGGGCTGTTCACCTGGCACTATCCGGCGTACGCCGACGGCCAGCCGGTGGAGGTGCTGAAGAACGCGCCGCTGCCGGGCGGCGGCGTGCACCGGCCGTTCCAGATCGAGAACGAGACCTGGGCGGAGCTGGTGGTGCGGACCGGCCGGTCCATCATGGACATCGCGCACCGGCACGCCGGTGAGACGGCGGTGCTGGTCGGGCACAGCGAGACGGTGAACGCGGCGTTCCACACACTCGGCGCGCAGCCGCTGCTGCGCGCGTTCGACACGGTCGTCGCCCCGGCGTCGATCACCGAGTGGACCGTGGACACGCACCCGACGGAGTCCCCGTACACCCGCTGGACCCTGCGCCGCTTCAGCGCCTGAGGCCGACTCTGCCGCGCCTTCGGCCCGTCAGGGGCCGCGCATGCTGCAGTTTCGGGGAAACCGCGCTGTTCCGGCGGCCGGAGTGTGCAGTTTCCCCGAAGCTGCAGCCCATCGGGCGGGCGCGGATCAGTCGCGCGGGTACTCGAAGTCCTCGGGGTGCCACTGCTTCGGCTCGACAAGGACGAGCCAGTTGCCGGAGTTGTCGCGCATGACGGCCTCGATGCCGTAGGGGCGGTCGGCGGGCTCCTGGAGGAACACCACGCCCTTGGCGCTCAGCTCCTCGAACGTCCTGCGGCAGTCGTCCACGTTCAGGCCGAGGCCGCCCATCGCGCCCTTCTCCAGCTGGCGGCGTACGAAGTCGGCGGCCTCCGGGTCCAGCGGCGGGCCGGGCGTCATCAGCGTCACCTGGATCTCGGGCTGGGTCGGGTGCGAGATGGTCACCCAGCGGAAGCCCTCACCCATGGTGATGTCGGTGACCGCCTTGAAGCCGAGCACGTCCACGTAGAAGTCGCGCGCCCTGTCCTGGTCCAGGCAGTAGACCGTGACCAGCGAGATGTTTGTGATCATGTCTCAAGCCTAGGGCGGCGCGGTGACCTGCGGCTTCTTTGAGATTGCGCTTCCGGTCGTGCCGCCGAGATCGAGCACGCCGCGCATGAACAGGAAACACCCGGGCACGTGCGGGCCGCCGCGCGCCGCCCAGCGGTCCCGGTACGCCGTCGGGGTCTCGCCGGTCAGCGCCGCGAACCGGGCCGAGAACGAGCCCAGGCTGGCGAAGCCGACCATCATGCAGATCTCCGTCACCGTCAGGTTGGCCAGGCGCAGCAGGTCCTGGGCGCGCTCGATGCGGCGGCGGGTGAGGTAGCGGATCGGCGTCTCGCCGTACGCGGCCTCGAAGCTGCGTACGAAGTGAAACTTGGACACGCCCGCGACGCGGGACAGCCGGTCCAGATCCAGCGCATCGGCATAGTGCCGGTCGATGTGGTCGCGCGCCCGCCGCAGGTGCGGCAGCAGCTCCACCGGCACCGCCCGGCCCTCCCTCACCATGCCACCGACCCTAGGTCCCGCCCCCGACACCCCGGCCAAGATCGCTCGACTTGCCAGGCACGTGGGCGAATCTTGAGCCGGGATACGCCCACCTGCCTGGCAAGTCGGATGATCGAGGGCGGTCGGGGGTCAGGTGACGTACGGGCAGTGGCGGCAGCCGCGGGTGCAGCAGAAGCCGCGCTTGGCCAGGAACGCCGCGCTGAGGACGAACAGGCCGGTGGCCGGGTCCAGGTAGCCGGGGGTGCCGTCGCGCAGCGCCTCGGCATGCTTGGCGAGGATCTCGGCGCGGGCGGGGTGGTCGGGGCGCAGCCGCGACGGGTGCGGCTCGTCGAGCTCGCGGGGTGCCAGCGTCCACCGGCTCCGGGGTTCGGCCATCCGGCGACGATACCCGCGCGCTCGACCGGGCTGCCGGGCGTCCCGAACCCACCCGGCCGGCGGCGAAACGGGGTGAGCGGTCGCGGGCCGGGCGGGTAGCGTGCCGGGCGTGATCGAGGCGCGGGGTGCGGTGGCGGCGGATGCGGTGGAGCTGGTCAGGCTGCGGGCGGTGATGCTCGGGTCGATGCACGGGCGGCCGCCGGAGCCGGGCGCGTGGCAGGACGAGGCCGTCGCCACGCTGCGCGAGCGGCTGGGCGGCCCGGCCGCGACGATGGCGGCGTACGTGGTGGACGCGCCGGACGGCCCGGGGCTGGCGGCGTGTGCCGTGGGCACGATCGACCGGCGGCTGGGCGGGCCGGAGAACCCGTCGGGGCTGACCGGCTACGTGTTCAACGTGGTGACCGACGCGGCGTACCGGCGGCGCGGGTACTCGCGGGCCTGCATGACCGCGCTGCTGGGCTGGTTCGCCGAGCGCGGGGTGCCGAAGGTCGACCTGCGGGCGTCACCGGACGGCGAGCCGCTCTACCTCTCGCTGGGCTTCGAGCCGACGACGGGCCCGACGCTGCGGCTGTCCGCGGGGCGGCGCTGATCCCCCGAAGCCCGTTCTCGCATGTGCGGTCGGGGGACGCGGCGATAACTGCCGGGTGTGATGATGTCGCCAGATCTCAGCCGCGCCGGCGGAGGGGGCCCACGAGGTCCCCGTACGCGGCACAACGACGCTGGGCACGACCTGGAGCGTCGGGCGGGACCTGTCTCTGCATGGTGAGGCAGGTCCCGCTCCGTACCCGGAGGCGGGCGCGCGACGGGGCGCGCCGGGCTACTGCTCGTCTCGGCGCCGGAGCCGGCGAAGGTGCTTCGCCCTGCGGGGGCGGGGGAGGGTGCCCGGTTGCAGGCCGAGGCTGCCGGTGAGCACGGCGCGGGCGTGCAGGCGGGTGCCGGGCGCGGGCACGGCGGGCAGCGCGGTGGCGGGGGCGGCCACGTCGAGTTCCAGGCCGGGGCGGACGTGCAGGCGCAGCCAGTGGAAGCTGTCGCCGGTGAGGCCGTTGGTACGCAGTTCGGCGGCGCGCACCGTGCCGCGCAGTTCGGTGCGGGGGCTCGGGGTCCAGGTCGCGGGGGCGTGCGCGGGGCGCACCAGGCCGTCGCAGACCAGGCCGAGGTCGAGCGGGATGTCGGCGGCCGGTTCCGGCGGGCGGTCCGGGGCGGACGAGGCGGTCTCGGCGAGCGCGGACAACACGATCTGTCCGCGGGCCAGCCAGCCGCCCGCGACGTGCAGCACCGAGTGGTCCTCCAGGTGCACCGCGACCGGGCAGATCAGGTCGCCGTCGGTGTCGTCGAGCAAGTCCATCACGGCGGTGCGGTCGTCGATGAGCCGGATGCTGCCGCAGGGCACCGCCACCGCGCCGCCGGCCAGCGAGGGCTGCACCTGGTGGACGCGGCCCCAGCGGGAGCGGGCGACCACGCGCGCGCCGGACGGGTCGGTCCAGACGTGGTCGCAGTGGCGGCGGTTGATGGGCACGGCCACCGCCGCAGAGACGACCGACGTCGTGAAGCGGGACAGGCCCTCCCTTGCGAGGTCGACGCCTATCGACGCGAAATGGGTCGTCACCTTGCCCTCCTGATGCCCTCCCCGGCGCGTTGGCACGATCCTCCAACTTACCCCGCAACCGAGGGCTGTCACGGTAAGCGCGCCACGTTAGGGTGGGCGTCGGCGTACGCGGGAAACGGAGGCAGAGATGTTCTGGTGGAGGAGGCGAAAGGCGGCCGCAGGCAAGTGGATTGTCGTGGTCAGCAGCGTTCGTCCGCTTGACCCGAATGGCGGTGGCCGGGACGAACTGCGCTGGCCGGAGCAGCGTTCGGCGGAGCACACCGCGGACTCCCGCGACGCCGCGGACGACATCGCCGCCCGGCTCGTCGCCGGGCAGGGCGTCCAGCAGGGCCGGGACCGGGTGAAGGTGCTCTTCACGGGCCACTGACCCGTCCGGAGGGGACGGTCCGCGGGCGGCTAGCGGGCGGGGCGCAGCCGCCGCGGATCCGGGTCGCGTCCGGGGAACCGGTGCAGGAACTCCCGCTCCAGTTCGCGGCTGCGCTGGTCATGGTTGGCCAGCGCGTGCGCCGAGCCGTGCACGAAGGTGTCGTGCCGGGTCCGGTGCAGCGAGGCCAGCTCCCGGTTCAGATCGTGGTTGCTGAGCGCGGCGGCCGGTATGCCGCTGCGGTCGGCGACGTCGCTCCTCGTCATCGGGCACCTCCGGTTGTCTCGACCGTCCCGGCTGGTCACGGTCGGCTCGGTAGGATCACAGGTGGGTCCCTACCCACCCGGCCGCGGTGTCTCACCTCCAGTCTGGCGGGTGCGGGCGCCCGGTGGCGGCGCTCTGGGCGATGAGGGGGTACGCCGATGGCGGGCCGGATCGTGCACGACGTGATGTCGTCGCCCGTCGTGAGCGTGAGCGTGGCGACGCCGTACCGGGAGATCGTCGATCTGCTCGCCGAGCACGGGGTGAGCGCGGTCCCGGTGCTGGACCCGGGCGGCACCGTGGTCGGCATCGTCTCCGAGGCGGACCTGCTGCACAAGCTGGCCCTGGGCGGCGAGGAGCCGCAGCGGCGGCTGTTCGAGCGCCGGCAGCGCGCGGTGCGGCGGGCCAAGGCCGAGGGCGACACCGCCGGAGACCTGATGACCAGCCCGGTGGTGACCGTCGCGGCTTCCGCGAGCGTCGTGCAGGCCGCGAAGATCATGGAGAACGAGCAGCTCAAGCGGCTGCCCGTGGTGGACGGCGACGGCAGCCTGGTCGGCATCGTGTCGCGGCGGGACCTGCTGCGCACCTACCGCCGGTCCGACGAGGCGATCCGGCACGACGTCATGCACGACATCATCCAGGGCATGCTGTTCACCGGGCCGCCGGAGATGGACGTCTCGGTGGCCGACGGCATCGTGACGCTCACCGGCGGCACCGACCGCCGCAGCACCGCGCAGATCGCCGAGCGCCTGGTGCACGGCGTGCCCGGCGTGGTCGACGTGTCGAGCGAGCTGACCTACGAGTACGACGACACTCCGGAGCTGAAGCGGCACTACGACTTCGACGCCGAGGTCGGTGCCCCGAAGCAGCCCCGCGACGGCACGATCTGGGTGAAGGCGCCGGGCGAACGGAACGACTGAGCAGCGGCCGCGAGTGAGCAGGAGAGCGTGATGCCGATCCAGCGCGAGATGCGCAGCAAGCTGCGCTACCAGTCCGCGGAGACCAAGGAGCAGCTGCTGGGCATGGCCAAGCGGCTGAACATCAGCGGTCGCTGGCACATGACCAAGGCGGAGCTGGTACGCGCCATCGAAAAGGCGAACAATCAGCCGAATCGTCGTAATCCCCGCGAGGGGGACTGATCGGGGCGTAGCCTCAGGCCGTGCTCAATCCACTGCGCACCTGGGACCTGAGCCCGAGTTCGCCGGTGCTGGCCGAGCTGGCCGAGCTGTACGCCGGCAACGCCGACTACCACCGGCTCAGCGGCGACTTCGGCGACCGCCCGGAGGAGGTCACCGCGGCGCAGGTCGCCGCGGCGCTGGACGCCGAGCTGGCCGAGCCGGGGGTGGAGGTGCTGCTGGCGCGCACCGGTGGCGACGGGGGCGGGTCGCTGACCGGCGTGGTGGCGGTGCTGGACACCCATCCCGCCGACGGCCTGCCCTGGATCGGGCTGCTGCTGGTCGACGCCCGGCGGCGGGGCCGCGGGCTGGGGCGGGCGGTCGCGGAGGAGGTGCACGACCGGCTGCGTGAGCGGGGCCGCCCCGCGGTGCGCCTGGCCGTGCTGGAGAACAACGCCGCCGCGCTCGCGTTCTGGGGCGCGCTGGGCTACGCCGAGATCGACCGGCGGCCGGACCGGCAGGCGGGGCGCGACTGCGTCGTCATGCACCGGCCGCTGTAAGCGCTCTCCCGTAGGCTGTCGCAGTGCAGCAACGAATCCTCGGCCGGACCGGCCGGAACGTGGGCGTGATCGGGCTCGGCGCGTGGCAGCTCGGCGCCGACTGGGGCAGCGTCAGCGAGGACGACGCCCTGGCGGTGCTCGACGCGGCGGTCGCCGCGGGCGTGAACTTCATCGACACCGCGGACGTGTACGGCGACGGCCGCAGCGAGCAGCTGATCGGGCGCTTCTTGCGCGAGGGCGGGGCCGGCGTCCCGCTCACCGTGGCGACCAAGATGGGCCGCCGGGTCGCCCAGGAGCCCGGCAACTACGTGATGGACAACTTCCGCGCCTGGAACGACCGGTCGCGGGCGAACCTCGGCGTGGACACGCTGGACCTGGTCCAGCTGCACTGCCCGCCGACTGCGGTGTACTCGACCGACGCCGTCTTCGACGCCCTGGACACCATGGTCGAGGAGAAGCGGATCGCCGCGTACGGCGTCAGCGTGGAGACCTGCGACGAGGCACTGGCCGCGATCGCCCGGCCGAACGTGGCCAGCGTCCAGATCATCTTCAACGCGCTGCGGCTCAAGCCGCTGGAGCGGGTGCTGCCCGCCGCCGCGGCCGCCGGGGTGGGCATCATCGCCCGCGTCCCGCTGGCCAGCGGCCTGCTGTCGGGGCGCTACGACGAGCACACCACGTTCGGGCCGGACGACCACCGCACGTACAACCGGCACGGCGAGGCGTTCGACGTCGGCGAGACCTTCTCCGGCGTGGACTTCGCGACCGGCCTGGCGGCGGTGCGCCGCCTCGCCCCGCTGGTGCCGCCCGGCGCGACGATGGCCCAGTTCGCGCTGCGCTGGATCATCGACCAGCCCGGCGTCAGCGTGGTCATCCCCGGCGCCCGCAACGCCGAGCAGGCCCGCGCCAACGCCGCCGCCGCCGACCTGCCCGCCCTCACCCCCGACCAGTTCGCCCTGGTCGCCGAGGTCTACGACGACCTCATCCGCCCCCAGATCCACCACCGCTGGTAAAAGGAAGGGCACCTTCTTAACGCTCCGCGTATAAGAAGGTGCCCTTCTTAACGTCGGTCAGGTCAGGGCGTCGCGGTAGCCGGCCGCCTGGCGGGCGAACAGCCGCGCGTACTCGCCGCCTGCCGCGACCAGGTCCTCGTGGGTGCCCCGCTCGGCGACCGCGCCGTCGCGCAGCACCACGATGAGGTCCGCGTCGCGGACCGTGTTGAGCCGGTGCGAGATCAGCAGGCTGGTGCGCCCGGCCCGGTGCACCCGCAGCCGGTCGGTGATCTCGGCCTCCGCCTCGGCGTCCAGGCCGGAGCTGGGCTCGTCGAGAATGAGCAGGTCGCTGTCCTCGCGCAGCAGCGCGCGGGCGAGCGCCACCCGCTGCCACTGCCCGCCGGACAGCTCCACCCCGGTCTCGGGGTCGTCCCGGTCGGCGGCGTCCAGATACACCCTGGTCAGCAGGGTGTCGTAGCCGTTCGGCAGGGCGGTGAGGATCTCGTGCGCGCCCGCCCGGCCGGCCGCCCCGGTGACGGCGGCACGGTCGCCGAGCCGCGGCAGGTCGCCGAGGCCGATGTTCTCCGCGGCGCTGAGGTCGTACGCCATGAAGTCCTGGAACGCGACGCCCAGCCGCCGCCGCAGCTCCTCCAGCGGCAGGTCACGCAGGTCCACCCCGTCCCAGCGGATGGCGCCGCGGGTCGGGTCGTAGAACCGGCACAGCAGCTTGACCAGGGAACTCTTGCCCGCACCGTTACGCCCGACCAGCGCGACGGCCTGCCCGGCGGGCACGGTGAGGCTCACTCCGCGCAGCACCCAGGGCAGGTCGTCCTCGTACCGGAACCACACGTCGTCGAACTCGATGCCCTGCCGCAGCGGCGGGACGGCGGCCACCGGGTGCTCGCCGGCGGGCAGGTCCGGCGGGGCCTCGGTGACGAAGCGGTAGTGCTCGAACAGCAGCAGCGCCTCGTGCGCCCGGCCCAGATGGGCGCAGGCGGCGCTCACCCCGGCCTGCACCCCGGCCAGCGCGGCGACGAACACCGACACGTCGCCGACGGTCAGCCGCCCGGCCCGCGCCGCGTCGGCGGCCCAGACCAGCCCGGCCCCCGCGACGGCCGCGCCGAGCACCCCCTGCAGGCACTGCACGGCCAGCTCGCGGCGCTCCATACGGCGGTGTCCGGCGTGGATGCGCCGCAGCTCGCCGAGCATGCGCGCGCCGAACAGCCCGGCCAGGCCGAACAGGCGCACCTCCTTGGCGGCGGTGACGCTGGTCATCAGCTGGGCGTAGAAGAACTCGCGCCGGGTGCTGCGGCCCAGCTCGCCGAGGGTTTCGGCGCGGTGGCGGCTGAGCCTCAGCTCCGCGCGCAGCGTGGGCAGCGCGGCGGCGAGCACCACCAGCAGCATCCACGGGTTGATCGTGAGCAGCGCGGCCAGGAACGCGGCGGCGGTGGCCGCCCCGGTGGCGACGCCGATCGCGCTGGTCACGGCCTCGGCGGGGCCGGTGGGCCCGACCTCGGCGGCCAGCGACAGCCGGTCGTGGAAGCGCGGGTTCTCGAACGCGCGCAGCCCGCCCATCCGGCCCACCGCCGCGTAGAGGCGTTCCCGCGCGGTCAGCCCGATCCGGCGCTGGAGTTCGGCGTCGGCGTACCGGCCCAGCTCGGGCACCAGCACCGCGGCCACCCCGGACAGGGCGAGCAGCAGCACGGGCACGAGCACCGGGGCGCCCGGCGCGACGACGCGGTCCAGCACCGTCTTCATCAGCCACGCGGCCAGCACCGGCACCCCCGCGGCGGCCGCGGCGAGCGCGATCCGCGCGGCGAGCCAGCGGGGTGCGGAGGTGGCGGCCAGTCGCACGGCCGCGCCGAGGGAGGCGCGCATCGCGGTCACCCGGCGCTGCTGCTCGGCACCTTGTCCAGCACGAAGTGGCTGGCCACCACGGTGTGCCCGGACAGCAGCGCGAACGCGGGGTAGCCGTCCACGCCGAAGGCGCGTGACACCGGCCCGCGCTCGGGCTCGTTGACCACCCGCGCGACCGGCGTGATCCGCTCGCACAGCGCGTCGGCGGCGCTGCCCTGCCCGAGCACGACGGCCAGCACCCGCTCCCGCCCGCCGAGCTCCTCGGCGCGGGCGAGGAAGCCGGGCAGGCTCTCGGCGCAGGCCGGGCAGCTGGGGGAGAGGAAGCCGACCAGGGTGTCGCCGTCGAGCTGGTCCGCGCTGAGCGGTTCCCCGTCCACGGTGACCGCGGTGAAGGCGGCGACCCGGCCGCCGCCGGCCGTCATGATCGGCTCGGGGTTCGCCACCCCCTCGATGCTGGCGCGCACCAGCACCGTCTGCTGCCGCAGCAGGCGCAGCACCAGCACGATCAGCCCGGTGTTCAGCACGCAGACGGCCGCGAGCAGGGCGAGGATCGCGGGCAGGTGCGGCATGGCGGCTCCGTTCGGGGCGGGCGGGGGCGGCGGCGCGGGCCAGGCCGCCGCGGTCGCGCTCGCGGACACCGCGAGCAGCACCAGGTTGCGGACCACGTCGGCCGGGCCGGGCGGGCGGGTGGCGGTGCCGAAGCAGTGACACGCCTGGCGTACGCCGCGGCGCACCATCGCCGCGAGCGCGGCTGTGAACGTGGTCAGCAGCGCCGTCGTGGCGAGCAGCGCGCCGGGCGCGAGCGCGGGCACCGCCACGGCGAGCGCCAGCAGCCCGGCCAGCACGGCCTCGGCGGTGACCACGGCCGCCGCGAGCGGCCCGGCGAGCCGCTCGGGCAGCCGCAGGTTGGCGGGCAGCGAGGCGCGGAACGCGGCGTACGCGCCCGGGTCCAGCAGTTTCGCCCCGGCCGAGAAGGCCAGCACACCGGCCAGCAGGAGCTGGCCGGTGACGAGCAGCGCCCAGGCCACGGTCAGTAGCCCACCTGGGTCACCGGGCCGCGCCGGAACTCCCCGCCCGCGCAGAGCAGGTCGGCGACCGCCTCGCTGAGCGGCAGCTGCAGGTCGTGCTGCATCCACATGAACTGGCCGCCCGGATTGACCTCTAGGAACACGTGCTCCCCGTCGGGGGTCACGATGAAGTCGACGGCGGCGTAGACGATGCCCAGCTCCGCCAGCAGCCGCTGGGTGCGCTCCACGACGTCGTCGGGCAGCGGCCGGTAGGGCCCGTAGGGCAGGTGGTTCTCGCCGCGCCAGTCGACGGCCGTGGTCGGCATCGACTGCGAGTCGATGACCACGGGGAAGTAGGTGTTGCCGACGACGGTCAGCCGCACCTCGTACGCCTTGTCGACGTACTCCTGGAACATGCACATGGTGTGGCGTACGCGGTCGGCGTGCTCCAGCACCTCGTCGCCGACGACCGTGGTGAACAGGCCGCTCGGGAACGCGCCCGGGTAGTGGATGACGCCGCCGGTCAGCGCCTTGTAGACGACGGGCCGGTCGGCGGACTTCACCAGGGCGGCGACCTCCTGCGGGTCGTTGGTGAGCAGCGTGCGCGGGGTGCGGAAGCCGTGCCGCTTGGCGAGCTGGAGCTGATACGGCTTCAGCTCGGCGACGGCGTCCACGTCGGGCCGGTTGATCCACAGGCAGTCGGTGGCCCGCATGATGCCGCCGATGCCGTGCAGCGCCTCGTTGCGGGCGAACTGCTGCTCGGCCTCACTCATGGCCGGGTCGAACGCGAACGCGGTGGGGCGGCGATACCACACCCCGGACAGCGAATCGAGATCGACCCGCCGCCCGCGGTGCAGCAGCTCGCGCCGCTCGCCGTCGAAGTCCGAGGTGGTGAAGGTCAGCGTCGTGGGGAAGTAGCTGAGGTCGACGCGGACCAGCTCGGCGCCGCGCGCCTTGAGGCTGTGCACCACGGGATCGACGGTCGGATCGAACTCCTGGGTCAGGATCAGCACCCGCGGGGTCGACGGCGAGTCGGGCATGCCGGTCTCCTAGGCGCAGACGTCGTCGGTGACGCAGTCGCCGCAGTTGGCGCCGGCCGTACGGGTCTTGGTGTAGACGCCCATGGTGATGTCGCCCGACGGGGTCACCCAGATCTGCTCCTCGACGTCGTAGTGGCCGAGCTCGGCGGCCACCTCGTCGGCGGTGCCGGGCTGCCAGTCGGCGAACAGGTAACCGAAGGGCTGCCGCTCGTGGTCGGCGGGCAGCGGCTGGTCGAAGTCGTGCCCCTGCGTCATCGACAGGGACGTCCGCAGCGGATTGCGGGTGAGCGTGGTCGTCATGGGACCTCTCCTCTGCTCGGGGCCGGCGGGTCGCCGGCCGCGGTCGTGGGCTGGGTCAGCCCGATGATCCCGTCCACCTCTCCGGAGAACACCCAGACCAGATCCACCTCGTCGTAATGGCCGACCGACAGCGTCAGATCGGCCGGAGGCGCATCGGGATCGGGCCGCTCGTAGAGGTATGCCAGCGGTGAGAAGGCGCCGGTCCGGCGGTGCTCGCGCAGCCCCGGGTCGACGGCGCCGCGGACCACGAGCCGTGCGGATGCGTCCAGCTCAGGACGGTCCAGCCGCAGCACGGTGGCGGGCACGACGTCCGGTGGCGGGTTGCTGTCGCCGGTCCGGACATCGGTCATCTTCAACATCATAGAGATGAGGAGAGACATGTAAAGATAGAAATTCATATGAACGGGATCGGCGGGCCGGGTGCGGTGTGCGGCGCGGCCGGATCAAAAGCGGAGCCGAGGAGGGTGGGGGAGGGGCTCGCCGTCACGGTGGGGACACGTCTCGGCCGCGTTCGGGTCGCCTGTGGTGGCGGGCGTGTGCTTGCGGCTGCCTTGATCGGGAGTTCGTGTCGGAAAGTGGGGTCTGGCCATAGGTTTGGACACGAACTGGCGATCATCGGCATGGAAAGGCGCGGGGCAGGAGAGTTCCTGCCCCGCGTACCAGGTGATGGGTCAGCGGCGGGGGCGGGGGCTCGGGCGGCGGCGCAGGGCGGCGACGGCACCGGCGGCCTGGGCGTGCAGGCGGGTGCCCTCCAGGCGGCGGGAGAGCGCGCTGGCCAGCCACAGCGCGCCGCCGCCGAGCAGCAGCACGCCCAGCCCGGTCAGTGCGGTGGCCCCGGCGGACGGGCCGGACGTGCCCGTGCGCGGCAGCTCGTCGTCGCCACCGCCGCCGCCGTGGTCGCCGTCGTCATCGCCGTCGTCGTGCTGGCGGCCGGTCGCGGTCTTGGAGGGCACCGGGTCCTTGCGCGACGGTCCGACCGACGGTCCGGCCGAGGGTGCGGTGCTGGGCACGGCCGACGGCGTCGCCGAGTGCGTGCCGTAGCCGCGGTGCTTGGGGCGGTCGTCGGGCCGGGCGCCGGCGGGACCGGCGGTCAGCAGCATCATCGCGGCGGCCGCCAGGGCCAGCAGCACCGCCGCGAGGGCGGCGAGGAGGGCCTTGGGGAAATGCTGCCGCGTCATGAGCATGGGTCGTCCTTCGCTGCCGCCCGGGGGCGGGTAGGTGGGCACGTCCGCGAAGCCCTGAGCCGGGCTGCGGCACCAACCTCTCAACGCGGCTGACCTGCGGCGGATACGGGAATGTGGCGATTTCGGCGGATTCACCGAGCGCCCCCGCGGAGCGTCCGTCCAGTTTAGAGCTTCATCAATCTGGCATGGACATTAACAGTTAAGAGAGTTAATAATCAGGGCCATCCATTCCCGAGGAGGGCCCGTGATCAGAAGATCCCGCATCGTCTCCGCCGCCCTGTCGCTGCTGGTCGCGGGCGGTATCCTCGCCGTCGCCAGCCCGGCGTCCGCGGCCAACCTGCTGGCCAACCCCGGCTTCGAGACCGGCACCCTGTCGCCGTGGGCGTGCACCGGCGGCCTCGGCTCCGTGGTGAGCACCCCCGTCCGCTCGGGCACCAAGGCGCTGCAGGGCGCCGCGTCCGCCTCGGACAACGCCAAGTGCGCGCAGACCGTCTCCGTGCAGCCGAACACGGCTTATGTGCTCACCGGCTGGGTGCGCGGCAACTACGTCTACCTCGGCGTCACCGGCGGCGCGTCCACCTGGACCCCGGGCGCGGCCGCGTTCACGCAGCTGAGCGTCTCCTTCACCACCGGCGCGTCGCAGACCAGCGTCGAGGTGTACACCCACGGCTGGTACGGCCAGGGCACCTACTTCGCCGACGACCTGAGCCTGGACGGCCCCGGCGGCACGGGCGTGCCCGGTGTGCCCGGCACCCCGTCGGCCGGCACGATCACCAACACGTCCATCGCGCTGTCCTGGGGCGCCTCCAGCGGCACGGTGACCGGCTACCGGGTGTACGAGGGCACCACCGTGCGGGCCACCGTCACCGGCACCTCGGCCACCATCTCCGGCCTGGCGGCGTGCTCGGCGCACACGTACACGGTCGCGGCGTACAACAGCACCGGCGAGTCGGCCAAGAGCGGCGCGGTCAGCGCCACCACCACGGGCTGCACCAGCGTGCCGCCGACCCCGGGCGGGCTGGCCGTCGGCGCGATCACCAACACCTCGATCGCGCTGTCCTGGAACGCCTCCTCCGGCGCCACCGGCTACCGCGTGTACGAGGGCACCACCCAGGTCGCCTCCGGCACCGGCACCAGCGCGACGATCAGCGGCCTGGCCGCCTGCTCGGGGCACAGCTACACGGTCGCCGCGTACAACGCCTCGGGTGAGTCGGCCAAGAGCGGCGCGGTCAGCGCCACGACCACGGGTTGCACCACGGTGCCGCCGACGCCGGGCAACCTGCGGACCACCGCGATCGCCAACAACTCGGTGTCGCTGGCCTGGAACGCCTCCACGGGCGCCACCGGCTACAAGGTGTACGAGGGCAGCACCGTCGTCGCCACGGTCACCGGCACCACCGCCACGATCAGCGGCCTGGGCACCTGCTCGACGCACGGCTACCAGGTGAGCGCGACCAACGCGGCGGGCGAGTCGGCCAAGAGCGGGGTGCTCAGCGTGACCACCACCGGCTGCGTGAGCACCGGGCTGCCCAAGCACGCGCTGATCGGCTACCTGCACGCCAGCTTCGCCAACGGCTCCGGCTACCTGCGCATGGCCGACGTGCCCGCCTCCTGGGACATCATCAACCTCGCCTTCGGCGAGCCGACCTCGGTGACCTCGGGCGACATCCGCTTCCGGCAGTGCCCCGCGGCCGAGTGCCCGGGGGTGGAGAGCGAGGCGGACTTCATCGCCGCCATCCGCGCCAAGCAGGCGCAGGGCAAGAAGGTGCTGATCTCCATCGGCGGCGCCAACGGCCAGGTCCAGCTCACCAGCACCGCGGCCCGTGACACGTTCGTCAGCTCGGTCAGCGCCATCATCGACAAGTACGGCCTGAACGGCCTCGACATCGACTTCGAGGGCCACTCGCTGTACCTGAACCCCGGTGACGGCGACTTCCGCAACCCGACCACCCCGGTCATCGTCAACCTGATCTCGGCCCTGCGCACCCTCAAGTCGCGCTACGGCTCGAACTTCATCCTGACGATGGCCCCCGAGACGTTCTTCGTGCAGCTCGGATACCAGTTCTACGGCGGCACGTGCAGCGGCTGCGACACCCGGGCGGGCTCCTACCTCCCGGTCATCCACGCCCTGCGCAACGACCTCACCGTGCTGCACGTGCAGGACTACAACTCCGGCCCGATCATGGGCCTGGACAACCAGTACCACAACATGGGCGCCGCGGACTTCCACATCGCCATGACCGACATGCTCAAGGCGGGCTTCACGGTCGCCAACACCGGCATCACGTTCCCGGCCCTGCGCCAGGACCAGATCGCCTTCGGCGTCCCCGCCGCGGTCAGCGCCGGCGGCGGCTACACCACCCCCGCCCAGGTCCAGCAGGCCGTCAACTGCCTCGTCAAAAACCAGACCTGCGGCGGCTACACCCTCCGCGGCGGCACCATCCCCGACTTCCGCGGCCTGATGACCTGGTCCATCAACTGGGACAAGTACTACGGCTGGGAGTTCTCCAACTCCCACGAACCCTTCCTCAACGCCCTCCCGTAACCCACCCCACCCGGCCCGGCCCGCACCACGCGGGCCGGGCCTCTTTTGCGTTGATCATGAACTTATGGCACGGCTCGACGGCGTGTCATGGCCACAACTTCATGATCGACGGGCGCTGCGAGGCGCCGGTCAGTCGAGGAGGCGGCGGCGTTTCATGTCCATGCCGCCCAGGCCGAGTGGGATGTCCGGGTCTGAGTGCTGGTCTTCGCCGGCGCTCACGGTTTCGCTGGTGCTGGTGCGGGAGTGCTCGCTCGCGAAGTCGGGCTCCTCCTCCAGTGGGTCGGACAGGGCGGGCAGCTGTACCTGTTCGGGCTGCATGTGGCCATTGTCCGCCCGGCCGGGGGTTGGCGATCCGCCGATCCGGGAATCACACGGCTGTCGATCAGGAAGCTGTGCCCATGACACGCCGCCGAACCGTGCCATAAGTTCATGATCAACGCGCCGGAAGCGGGGTGGGGGTGGCGGGGAGGGGGTAGGTTGGCGGTCTCTGGTGACCCAGGGTTGTGGGGGGTGAGCGGAGCGTGTGGCAGCAGGAGATGGTGGAGGTCGAGGCCCGGATCGGGGATCGGGCCGAGGCCGAGGGGTATGTCGCGAAGGTGTGCTTCAAGACGGGGCCGCCGGGGCGGGTGGGGATCGAGCTGGAGTGGACCACGCACCACCGGGGGGATCCGGCGCGGCCGGTGGATCCCGGGGTTCTCGGCTCGGCGCTGGGGGAGCACGCCCCGCGCAGCCTGGTGCCGGACAGCCCGCAGGCCCCGCTGCCGTATGGCGGCCGGGTCACCCTCGAACCGGGTGGGCAGGTGGAGATATCCACCGATACCAGTGACTCTCTTGCCGGTCTGCTCGACGCCACCACGGCTGATCTGGAGCAGCTGACCGGTCTTCTGGATCGTGCGGGCCTGGTGCTCGCCGGGCAGGGCTGTGACGCCCACCGGCCCGCCCGCCGGATCCTCGACACGCCGCGGTACGCCACGATGGAGCGCGTCTTCGACCGCTTCGGCCCGTACGGCAGGCAGTGGATGTGCGGCACGGCCAGCGTGCAGGTGTGCCTGGACGCGGGGCTGCCGGAGCGGGTGGGCGCGCGCTGGCGGGCGCTGCACGCGGTGGGCCCGGCGCTGGTCGCCGCGTTCGCCACGTCGCGCCGCTACGCGGGGGTGGACACGGGCTGGGCGTCCAACCGGATGCGCGCCTGCCTGGCGGCGGATCCGATGCGCAACGGGCCGCCCGCCGCCGACGGTGCGGACCCCGTGGCGGCGTGGGCCCGCCGGGTGCTGGACACACCTTTGCTGTGTGTACGCCGCGACGGCCCGTGGGACGTGCCACCCGGCTTGACCTTCGCCGACTGGATCGGCGGCGCGCTCACCCCGGCACCGACCTATGCCGACCTCGACTACCACCTGAGCACCATGTTCCCGCCGGTCCGGGCACGCGGCTACTTCGAGGTGCGTTATCTGGACATGCAGCCGGGCATGGACTGGGTGGCGCCGGTGGCGCTGCTGACCGCCCTGTTCGCTCGCGAGGAGACGGTGGACGAGGCGCTCGCGGTGGCGGCCCCGGCCGAGGGGCGCTGGATCCAGGCGGCCCGGCACGGGCTGGCCGACCCGGCGATCGCCGCGGTGGCGCCGCGCCTGCTCGACCTGGCCGTGGGCGCACTGGGGCAGACGGACCTGCCCGCCGCCACGGCGGGGGCGGTGACCGAGGCGGCCACCCGGCGCCTGCACGAGGGAGGGCTGAGATGACGACGGGACTGCGGGAGCGGGCGGCGGCGGAGCTGGCCCGGACCCGGGAGCGCAGCATCGGCCTGACCGACGCGGTGGACGACGACGACCTGGTGCGCCAGCACTCCCGGCTGATGTCGCCGCTGGTGTGGGACCTGGCGCACGTCGGCAACCAGGAGGAGCTGTGGCTGGTGCGCGACGTGGGCGGCCGGGAGCCGGTCCGCGCCGACATCGACCAGCTCTACGACGCGTTCAAGCACGCCCGCGCCGACCGCCCCGAGCTGCCCCTGCTCGGCCCGGCCGAGGCGCGGGCGTACGTGCGCCGGGTGCGCGACCAGGTGCTGGACCTGCTGGACACGGTGGAGCTGGAAGGGCGGCCGCTGGTGGAGCAGGGCTTCGCCTTCGGCATGATCATCCAGCACGAGCAGCAGCACGACGAGACCATGCTGGCCACCCACCAGCTGCGCCAGGGCGACCCGGTGCTGGTCGCGCCGCCGCCCCCGCGCTCGCGGCAGCCGGTGAGCGGGGAGGCGTTCATCCCCGGCGGGGCCTTCGAGATGGGCACCTCGCTGGAGGCGTGGGCGCTGGACAACGAGCGCCCCGCGCACACCGTGCACGTGCCGCCCTTCTTCATCGACCGCGCGCCGGTGACCAACGCGCAGTATCAGGCGTTCGCCGACGCGGGCGGGTACGCCGATCAGCGCTGGTGGAGCGCGTCGGGCTGGGCGCACCGGCAGGCGGCGGGGCTGACCGGGCCGGGGCACTGGCACGGCGACGGCACGTACACCCGGTTCGGGCGGCGGGAGCCGATCGTGTCGGACGAGCCGGTGGTGCACGTGTCCTGGCACGAGGCGAGCGCGTACGCCGCCTGGGCCGGGAAACGGCTGCCCACCGAGGCGGAGTGGGAGAAGGCGGCCCGGCACGACCCGGCGGCGGGGCGCTCGCGCCGCTTCCCGTGGGGCGACGAGGATCCGGCGCCCGAGCACGCCAACCTGGGCCAGCGCCACCTGAGCCCGGCGCCGGTGGGCGCGTACCCGGCGGGGGCGTCGCCGTACGGCGTGCACCAGCTGATCGGGGACGTGTGGGAGTGGACCTCCTCGCCGTTCGGCGGGTACCCGGGGTTCGCCGCGTTCCCGTACCGGGAGTACTCGGAGGTCTTCTTCGGCGACGAGTACCGGGTGCTGCGCGGCGGCTCGTTCGGCACCGACGCGGCGGCCTGCCGGGGCACGTTCCGCAACTGGGACTACCCGGTCCGGCGGCAGATCTTCAGCGGCTTCCGCTGCGCCCGCGACCCCCGCCCCGAGGAGCTGAGCCGCTGACATGTGCCGCCACCTGGTGTACCTCGGACCGCCGACGCCGCTCGCGGCGCTGCTGGTGGAGCCGCCGTACGGGCTGCAGCACCAGACCTGGGCGCCGCGCGACATGCGCGGCGGCGGGACGATCAACGTGGACGGCTTCGGGGCGGGCTGGTACACCCCCGCCGGGCCGGTGCGCTACCGGCGCGCGGTGCCGATCTGGACGGACCGGAACTTCGCCGCGCTGGCCCGGGTGACCTCGGTGGGCGCGGTGCTGGCGGCGGTGCGCTCGGCGACGCCGGGCATGACGGTGAGCGACGACGCGTGCGCGCCGTTCGCCGCCGACGGCTGGTTCTTCAGCCACAACGGGTTCGTCGCGGGCTGGCCGGACACCATGGCCAAGCTGGCCGAGCGGCTGCCGGTGACGGACCTGCTGACCATGGACGCGCCCACGGACGCCGCGTTCGTGTGGACGCTGGTGCGCAACCGCCTGCACGCCGGGTACGGCCCGGCCGAGGCGCTGCGCGCGACGGTGGCGGAGGTGAGCGCCGCCGCGGCCGGTTCCCGGCTGAACCTGCTGCTCACCGATGGGGAGAAGGCGTACGGGACGACCTTCGGGCACGCGCTGTCGGTGTTCCACGCCGCCGGCCGGGTCCTGGTCGCCTCGGAACCCTTCGACGACGATCCAGGCTGGGTGCAGGTGCCCGACCGCCGCCTCGTGGTGGCCGGCCCTGCCGCGTACACCGTGGAGGAGCTGTGAAACTCGACGTCTACCTCACACCCGACGACCTGAGCGAACAGCTGCGGGTGGACGCCCGCGAGGGCCTCACCGCGAAGCCGAAGTGGCTGCCGCCGAAGTGGTTCTACGACGCGTACGGCAGCGACCTGTTCGAACGCATCACGAAGCTGCCCGAGTACTACCCGACCCGGGCCGAACGCGCGGTGCTGGCCGCGCACGCCGCCGACATCGCCCACGAGACCGGCGTGAAGACGCTGGTGGAGCTGGGTTCCGGCTCGTCGGACAAGACCCGGCTGCTGCTGGACGCCATGCACGAGGAGGGCACGCTGGCCCGGTTCGTGCCGCTGGACGTCTCGGAGACGGCGCTGCGCTCCGCTGCCAAGGCGATCGACAGCGACTACCCGGAGCTGGAGGTGCACGGCATCGTCGGCGACTTCAGCCACGATCTCGACCGCATCCCGGGCGGCGGCGGCCGGATGATCGTGTTCCTGGGCGGCACCATCGGCAACCTGGCGCCGGCCGAGCGCGCGGCGTTCCTGGCCGAGGTGCGCGACGTGCTCGGCGAGGGCGAGTGGCTGCTGCTCGGCACCGACCTGGTGAAGGATCCGCAGACGCTGGTCGCGGCGTACGACGACGCGGACGGGGTGACCGCCGAGTTCAACCTGAACGTGCTGCGGGTGCTCAACCGCAGCCTCGGCGCCGACTTCGACCTGACCGCGTTCGAGCACGTGGCGGTGTGGGACCCGCGGCACAGCTGGATCGAGATGCGGCTGCGGGCGCTGCGGGACATGACGGTCGAGGTGCCGGCGCTGGAGCTGGAGGTGGGCTTCCGGGCCGGTGAGGAGATCCGCACCGAGATCTCGGCGAAGTTCGACCGGCACCGGGTGGAGGCGGAGCTGGCCAAGGCCGGGTTCGCGGCGGAGCACTGGTGGACCGACCCGCAGGGCCGGTTCGCGGTGACGCTGGCGCGGGCGGTGGAGTAGCCGGATCGTGCCCGGCGGCGGTGGCGGTGATCTCACCGCCACCGCCGTGTCGTCGGCCCCGGCGCACTGGCGGCCCGCGGGTGAGCGGGGTCACCGCCGCGCACAATTCAACGCCGTTGACTTAGGCCGCTGTGGCGGAGCTATGCTTGTGTTCACGCATTAGTTGCGGATCCGCAAGCTGTTGGAGTCGCCGTGGCCACCCAGCACGACCAGCTCGCCGAGGACATCGGCCTGTTCCGCCGCGCGCTCATCCCCGACTTCCTGCTCGGCCTGCTGCGCCGGATGGGCGACGCCGAGCCGAACCTGCTTCAGATGGCCACGCTGTACGTGCTCGACACCGGCCCGCACCCCACCGTGCGGAACCTCGCCGAGCAGCTCGGCCGGTCGATGTCGGTGACCAGCCGGCTGATCGACCAGATGGTGCGGCGCGGCTGGGTGGCGCGGGACGAGGACGCCGCCGACCGGCGGGCCAAGCGGGTGCGGATCACCGAAACGGGCCGCGACTTCCTGCGCTCCTTCGAGCAGGTGCGGGCCCAGGCCCAGCGCGAGCTGATGACGTATCTGACCGACGAGGAGCAGCGCGTGGTCACCGAGGCCATGGCGCTGCTCGGCAAGGCATCCAGGAGGCACATCGATGAGCGAGCGCACCATGCCGGCCGCTGACACCCTGGCCGACCGGGCCGGGCTGGTCCTCGACTTCGCCGCCATCGACGCGGGCATGCTGGCCGTGGTCGGCGGCAAGGCCGCCAACCTGGGCGTGCTCACCCGCGCCGGGCTGCCCGTCCCGCCGGGCATGTGCCTGACCACGGAGGCATACCGGGTGGTAGCCGCGTCGGCGCACCTCGACGAGGTTCACGACGCGCTGGCGCGTACCGCCAAGGAGGACGTGCCAGCGCTGACCGCGCTGGCGGGACGGGCCCGCGCGGCGCTGCTCGCCGCGCCCATCCCGGCGGAGATCGCCGACGCCGTCGCGGCCGGTTACGCCCGGCTCGGCGACACCGTGCCGGTGGCGGTGCGCTCCTCGGCCACCGCCGAGGACCTGCCGTTCGCCAGCTTCGCCGGGCAGCAGGACACCTACCTCAACGTCGTCGGCGAGGACGCGGTGCTCGACGCCGTACGCCGCTGCTGGGCGTCGCTGTGGACGGACCGGGCCGTCGTCTACCGGGCCGCCAACGGCATCGACGACCGCACCGTGCGGCTGGCCGTGGTGGTGCAGCGCATGGTCGACTCGGCCGTGGCCGGGGTCATGTTCACCGCCAACCCGGTCACCGGCCACCGCCACCAGGCCGTCATCGATGCCAGCCCCGGCCTCGGCGAGGCCGTGGTTTCGGGCGCGGTCAACCCCGACCACTTCGTGGTGGACACCCCGCGCCGGGCCATCGTCGACCGGCGCCTGGGCGACAAGCGGCTCGCGATCCGCTCGCTGCCCGGCGGCGGCACCGAGCACGTCACCCTCGACGGCGGAGCGGAGCAGGCATGCCTGTCCGACGCGCAGGTGCTGGCCCTGGCCGAGCTGGGCGAGCGGGTCGAGGCGCACTACGGCGCGCCGCAGGACACCGAGTGGGCGGTCGACGGCGACGGCACGCTGTGGCTGACCCAGGCCCGTCCGGTCACCACACTGTTCCCGCTGCCGGACCGGCCGCCCGCGTCCGGCGGGGACACCCGGGTCTACTTCTGCTTCAGCGTCGCGCAGGGCGTGTTCCGCCCGATCACGCCGATGGGCATGGCCGCGTTCCGGGTCATCGCCTCGGGCGGGGCGGGGCTGTTCGGGTTCCCGGTGGCCGATCCGCTGGCCGGGCCGGCCGTGTTCGCCCCGGCGGGGCAGCGGGTGTTCCTCGACGTGACCACGGCGGTGCGCAGCACCATGGGCCGCACGCTCGTCCCGAAGGTCCTCGGGGTGATGGAGGCCCGCTCCGGCGAGGCGATCAGCAGCCTGTTCGGCGACCCGAGGCTGTCGAACACGCGCCGCTCGCGGCTGCCGTTCGTACGCCGGGTGGGCCGGGTGGCGGTGAAGTACCGCATCCCGCTGCGGCTGCTGCGCACGCTGGCCAGGCCCGCGCGGGGCCTGGCCGACGTGGACGCCGTCGGCGGCGAGCTGGACCGGCTGCTCACCGTGCCGGAGGGCGCCACGGCCGCGCAGCGGCTGGACTTCGTGCAGCGCACCCTCCAGGCGGAGGTGGTGCACCTGGTGCCGCGGGTGATGCCGGTGGCCGCCGCCGGGTTCGTCGCGCTCGGCATCGCCGACCGGCTGCTCGGCGCGGACGCCGCCGTCGGCGACGTGCAGGCCGTGCTGCGGGGCATCCCCAACAACGTCACCACCGACATGGACCTGGAGCTGTGGGCGCTGGCCGTGCGGCTGCGCGCCGACGCGCCGTCCGCCGCGCTGTTCGGCGGGTCCACGGTGGACGAGCTGGCCCACCGGTATGCCGCGGCCACGATGCCGCCGGTGGCGCGCGACGGCATCGCCGCGTTCCTGGCGCGCTACGGACACCGCGCGGTGGCCGAGATCGACCTCGGCATGCCGCGCTGGTCCGACGACCCGCGCTACATCCTGGGCGTGCTCGCCAACTACCTGCGCATGGACCCCGGCGACCCGGCGGTGCTGACCCCGGACCGGCTGTTCGCGCAGGGCGCGGCCGAGGCCGAGGCCATGGTGGAAACCTTGGCGCAGCGCGCCTCGCGCCGGGGGCGGCTGCGCGGCAGGGCGGTCCGTACGCTGCTCGGCCGCGCCCGCGCCCTGGCCGGTGTGCGCGAGCTGCCGAAGTACTACATGGTGCGGGTGATCGCCGCATGCCGGGCGCAGCTCGCCCTGGTCGGGGCGGAGCTTGCCGCGGAAGGACGGCTGGCCGAGGCGGGCGACGTGTACTTCGTCGACCTCGCCGAGGCGCGCGCCGGGCTGGCCGGCGCCGACCTGCGGGACCTGGTCGCGCGGCGGCGCCAGGCGTACGACGACGAGCTGCGCCGCAGGCACATCCCCCGGGTGCTGCTGTCCGACGGCACCGAGCCCGGGGTGACCCCGGCCGCCGCCGCCGACGGCGCGCTGACCGGCACCCCGGCCTCGGCGGGGCAGGTCACCGGCGTCGCCCGGGTGATCATGGATCCGGTCGGCGCGCACCTGGAGCCCGGCGAGATCCTCGTCGCGCCGTCCACCGACCCCGGCTGGACCCCGCTGTTCCTCACGGCGGGCGGCCTGGTCATGGAGATGGGCGGGGCGAACTCGCACGGCGCGGTGGTGGCCCGCGAGTACGGCATCCCCGCGGTGGTCGGGGTGCCGGACGCGACGGGCCGGATCACCACCGGGCAGCTGATCACCGTCGACGGCGCGGCGGGCACCGTCACGCCGTCCTGACCACCCTCCCCGAGGGGGCGGCCGTCCACCCCTGGTACGGCCGCCCTGTCACCCCCGGGGGAAACCCCCGCCGTGACTCTGACGGACAGGACGGGTTCAGTGGCCGAGGGCGCGTTGCAACGCCCGGTAGATCTTGCCGAAGCGGGTGGCGTCGTCGCAGCGGATCAGCAGGATCTGGGTGGTGTCGGTCTCGGCCCAGATCTCGTAGATGGCGTTGCCCCGGTCGTAGCTGTCGTCGACCCGGTGCAGCGCCCACTCCCACACCAGCGGCACCAGCCCGACCACCAGCAGCAGCACCGCGACGAGCAGCAGCGTGTTGCGCGGGATGGGCAGCCGGCCCACCGCGGCGGCCAGCCTGGTCTCGCCGTACGCCGAGGCGGCCAGTCCCACCAGCGCGATCAGCCCGGCGACGGCGCTCAGCAGCATCAGGGTGTTGAGCACCCCGCGCCCGGCCGTGCGACGGCGGACGCGCCAGTCCGGGCGTTCCTGACGATGCCAGACGTAGCGCAGCTCGGCCAGCCGGAACCGGCGGCCCTCGATCTGCACGTACGTCGAGGTCACCGCCACCGTCTCGTCGCGGTAGTAGGTGAGCACGTCCCCTCCGACGCTTCAGCGTTCTCTAAGGGTCGCGCAGAGTGACGGAGTCGTACGTGAGTGAATATCACCGCCTCGGGCCGATCGTCCGGACCGGGCTGACCGTGGCGGGCGTGGCCGCCGGGCGCGGCTCCGACATACTGGTGGCCATGTTCACGCTCGACGAAGCGCGCGCCCGCCTGGCGGAACTGCTGCCCCGGCTGGAGGAGCTGGTCGGCGTCCGCGCCGACCTGGCGGAGCTGCGGGCCGATCTGGACACCGGCGCGCAGAGCGAGCTGGGCGGCCTGGCCGAGGCCAAGGCGCTGGAGGCGCGGCTCTACGCCGGGCTGGAGGAGATCGCCGAGCAGGACATCGAGGTCAAGGGCTTCGCCCCGCTGCTGCTCGACTTCCCCGGCGAGCTGGACGGTCGCCCGGTGCGCTGGTGCTGGCTGGAGGGCGACACCGGCATCGACTGGTATCACCGCAGCGACACCGGCTTCGCCGGCCGCCGCCCCTGCTGAACCGTCAGCGGGCGTTGCGGGCGCGGGCGGGCATCTGCTCCTGCGGGCGCAGCAGGAGCCCGGCCTGGGCCGCGGGCAGCGGGCGGGAGAGCAGGTAGCCCTGGCCGAGGCGGCAGCCGAGGCCGCGCAGCGTGGTGCGCTGCTCCTCGGTCTCGATGCCCTCGGCGATGGCGACCAGGCCGAGCGAGTCGGCGATGGCCAGGATCGCCCGCACGATGCTGATGTCGAGGTGGCCGCCGGTGACGCCGCTGACGAACGACTTGTCGATCTTCAGGATCTCGATCGGCAGGCGCTTCAGGTAGGACAGGTTCGAGTACGCAGTGCCGAAGTCGTCCAGCACCAGGTGCACCCCGGCCGCGCCGAGCGCGGAGGCGTACTGGGTGACCTCGTGGCGCAGGTAGCTGTGCTCGGTGATCTCCAGCCAGATGTCGGCGGGGTGCAGCCCGGCGGCGCGGATGACGCCGAGGGTGCGCTCGGCCGCGTGGGCCTGGTGCAGCTGCACGGGCGACAGGTTGACGCTCATGCCCAGGCCGCGGCCCTCGGGCAGCCGGTGCCACTGGGCGAGCTGGCGGCAGGCCTGCTCCATGACCCACTGCCCGATCTCGACGATCGCGCCGCTCTCCTCGGCCAGCGGGATGAACACGTCGGGCGGCACGTTGCCGTGGTGCGGGTGGGTCCAGCGCAGCAGCGCCTCGAAGGCGACGATGGCCCGGCTGTCCAGCGCGAAGATCGGCTGGTACGCCAGGTGCAGCTGGCCGCGGTCACGGGCGAGCAGCAGCTCGGAGCGCAGGTCCAGGCGGTCCCGGGAGCGGTGCGAGGCGTCCTCGTCGAACACCTCGACCTGGCCGCTGCCGCGGCCCTTGGCCACGTACATGGCGGCGTCGGCGTCGCGCAGCATGGCGCTGGGCGTGGCGCGGCCGCGTACACCGAGCACGCCGCCGATGCTGCAGGAGACGTGCACCCGCTCGCCGCTGACCGTGAACAGGTCGTTGAGGTCGGCGCAGACGCGGCCGCCGACCTCGGCGACCTCGGCGAGCTGCTTGATCCGGTCGAGCACGATGACGAACTCGTCGCCACCGAAGCGGGCGAGCAGGTCCTCGGGCCGTATGCCGTGCCGCAGCCGGTCGGCGACCTGGAGCAGCAGCTCGTCGCCGGCCTCGTGGCCGAGCAGGTCGTTGACCGACTTGAACCCGTCCAGGTCGCAGAACAGCACGCCGACCCGGGACGGGTCCTCGGCGCTCAGCAGCCGGTCCAGGTGGGACACCAGGGCGCTGCGGTTGGCCAGGCCGGTGAGCGGGTCGCGGGTGGCCCGCTCGGCGAGCGTGCGGTACAGCTCGGCGTTGGTCAGCGCGACGCCGAGATGGTTGCCGAAGATCGTCATTATCTCCAGGGTGCCGCGGGCGAACGGCCGGGGCCGCTCACGCCCGGCGTAGAGCAGCGCGGTCGGCCCGTTCTCGCAGGAGACGGCGACCCGCAGCACCTCGGCCAGGCCGGCGCCGCAGCCGGGCGGCTCGTCGACGGCGGCGGCCGGGCGCGGCCAGCCCTGCACCTGCTCCGCGGGCAGCCCGCGGTGGGCGCGCAGCTGCGCCTGGGTGCCCTCGACGGTCACCACCCAGGTCCGGTCGGCGCGGGTGAGCCGGCGCAGCAGGTCGGCGGCGGCGTCCAGCAGCGGCTCGGCCTCCAGGTGCCGGGTGAGCAGGTGGCCGAAGTGGGCGAGCTGCTCGATGGTGGCGTTGTGCTCGCGCTCCTGCAGCGCCAGGTGCAGGCGGCCCGCGACCGACGAAAGGATGCGCAGGTCGGACACGGTGAACTTCCGGTCGCTGGTGCGGAACAGGATGAGCAGGGTGTCGGCGTAGGGGTCGCCGGACAGCGGGATCCAGGCCGCCGAGCGGATGCCGAGCCGGCTCACCGAGCCGGGCGCGTCCGCGCCGCGCACGCCGCCGCCGACGGCCACCGGGACGGCCCCGGACAGCGCGGCCAGGGCCGACTCACCGGCCGCCCAGCCGTCGGTGAAGCCGGGGTCGTCCTCGGGCAGCCCGCACGACCCGGTCACCACGAGCCGGTCGCCGGCCAGCTGAGCCATGCAGACCACGTCCGTGAAGAAGACGTCGGACAGGACGGCGAGCAGGTCCTCCATCAGCTCGTCCGGGCCGCCGGGCTGGCCGAGCAGCGCGAGCAGCTGGATGAGGCGGGTGGTGTCGCGGTACGCGTCGCGCGCCGCCTCGGACGCGGCGGCCAGCTGCCGTTTCAGCTCCTGGACCTCGTCGTCGCCGGTCACGGGCGCCCTCACAGCGCGATCGCGGTCAGCGTGGCGTTGTGGTATCCGGCGACCCGGGTGGTCCGGGCGAACTCGCCGTAGGTGTAGAAGCCGAACGTGGTGACGTCGCCCGCGGCGGCCTGGATGCGGGCGGCCTCCACGGGGCCGCGCTCGGCCAGCACGTCCAGGCGGGCCACGCAGCTGAACGCGAGCAGCACCGCGGCGTCGCGGCCGGCCACCGCCTGCTCGACCACGTCCTCGGTGACCCGCAGCAGGTCGTCGGGGGCGCAGGCGACGATCTGGACCGGCGCGTACGGCGGCAGCGGCGTGAACGAGCGCAGCCGCCCCTCGGGGTCGATGTACGCGCCCCGGATGAGCTTGCTCCCGTCCGGCTCGATCAGGCCGAACGCGTACGCCGACAGGTAGCCGGGGGCGGGCCGGACCAGGCCGGGCCGCTCGTAGTTGACGTCGTCGTGGAAGTGCTCCCGGAACACCTCGGCCGCGGGCCGCCCCGCGATCTCCTCGATGACCAGGCCGTCCGATCTGGTCACCAGCAGCGGCAGGCTCACGTCGTGCCAGCCGTGCTCGGCGACGACGGTGAGCGGGTGCGGGGCGGCGATCCACACCGCGGTCGCGCCGCCGTCGGTGTACACCTGGTCGCCCTCGAAGACGCAGGTCCGCACGAGCAGCCGGTCGTCGCCCGCGCCGCCGCCGACCACCGGCACGGCCGCGCCCACCACCTTGTGCACGCCGTTGAGCAGCTCCTGCTGGTGCCCGGCCAGCCCGGTGGTGAGCAGCAGCACCGCGGCGTGCGCGGACGGCTCGGGTCCGGCCGCCGCGCGCGCGGCGCGGGCCAGGCGCTGCCCGGCGGCGACCGGCTCGTCGCGGACCCCGGTGACCGAGGCGACGCCGAACCGGTACGGCCCGGCGCTGAGGGCGAGCACCGACACCCCGATGCCGGGCGTGATCAGGCGGCCGTCGTGGAACTGCCCGCTGGTGGTGCAGCCGACCAGCGGCGCCTGCCCGGTCTCGCCGCGCACCGCGTGCAGTAGGGCGATCAGGTCGTAGGAGACGGAGGCGTACACGATGAACAGGGCGGCGGGCTGTCCGCCGAGCCCGGCCACCGCGGCGCGCACGGCCGCCCCGCCCGCCTCGGCCGGGTCCGCGGACTCGCTGAAGCCCACACCCGCCCGCAGCCGCGTGTCCGGCTGCGATGTCACGGAAACGTGATCGAGCCGCCTCACACAGTGACGATAACGCGGCGGCGGGCCGCTCAGCCAAGGATCTTGGCTCAAGGCAGTGCCCCGGCCAGGGCCACGATGACCGGTCCGAGCAGCGGCAGGATCACCGCGGAGAAGGCGTACACGATGGTGTAGGACAGCAGCGGGGTGTTGTTGCCCGCCTCCTTCTGCGCCCCGGTCACGGCCGGGGTGCTGCACTGCTGGCCCGCGATCACCCCGGCGACCAGCGGCGCGGGCAGGTGCATCAGCTTCACCGCGACCCACACGCTCAGCAGCGCGGGGATCGCCGTAACCAGCACCGCCACCACCGGCAGCAGCACGCCGTACTGCTTGATCAGGACCAGCGCGGAGGGCCCGGCGCTGAGCCCGACCGCGCAGACGAAGGTGGCCAGCCCGAACTGGCTGATCATCTGCGCGGCGGCCGGATGGTACTGCCCGTAGGTCGGGCGGCGCGCCCGCAGCCAGCCGCAGAACAGCCCGGTGAACAGGCAGCCGCCGCCGATCCCGAGCGACAGCGGCACCCCGCCCGCCGACACCGTCAGCTGCCCGAGCAGCAGCCCGGCGACGACGCCCAGCGAGATGAAGCTCAGGTCCGCCTTGACCGAGGCGTCCACGCGCACGCCGAGCCGGGACGCGTGCGCGGCGAGGTCGGCCGCGGCCCCGGTCAGCCGCAGCGTGTCGCCGGGGCTCACCCCGGTGTACGGCTTGACCGGCAGCTCGTGCTCCATCCGGGAGACGCCCGTGATGAACACCCCGTGCCGGTCCTTCAGCGGGATCTCCTCGTGCAGCCGGTCCAGCGTCCAGCCGCGGAAGCGCGGGTCGGTGATGACGACGTCGGCCGTCTCCAGGGTCATCGGGTGGCCGCCCCGGCCCAGCGTCTCCGGGCCCAGCACGTGCTCGCCGTGCAGCAGCGCCGACCGGTGGCCCACGACCAGCACGTGGTCGCCGGTGCGCAGCACGGTCTCGGGGCCGTGCACGACGATGTCCTCGCCCCGGCGCAGCCGCTCCACCGCCGCCTCCGCGCCCAGCGCCTGCTCGGCGGTGGCGACGGTCATGCCGTCGGCGGCGGTGATCCGGAAGATCCGCCCCACGAAGCCGGGCAGCGCCGCGACCGAGCCCTCCGGGCGGTCCCCGCCGCCCAGCTCCTCCCACAGCCGGGCCGCCTCGTCGCGCATGCCCACCCGCATCAGCAGCGGCACGCCCTGCGCGGTGAGCAGCACGATCGTGATCAGGCTGAAGATGTAGACCACCGAGTACGCCGTGGCGAGGTTCGCCTGCAGCTGGTGGATCTGCGCCGGGGGAAGGTTCAGCGCGCCGAGCGCCTCGCCCGCGGTGCCGAGCGTCGACGACGACGTGGTGCCCCCGGCCAGCAGCCCGGCCGCCGTGCCCCGGTCCAGTCCCATCAGCACGGTGGCCAGGCAGGTCAGCGCGATCAGGGTGATCATCTGGATGGCGGTGAACACGGCGTAGCGCAGCGCCTTGCGGTTCAGGCTCGCGAAGAACGACGGCCCCGCCATGTAGCCGAGGGTGTAGATGAACAGTGCGAACGCGACGTTGCGCAGCTCCGGGTCGAGCGTGACGCCGAGCTGGCCGATGATCAGCGCGACCAGCAGGGTGCCCGCGATGCCGCCGAGGCTGAGCTTCCAGACGCGCAGCCTGCCGAGCGCGAAGCCCAGCCCGAGGCAGACGAACAGAGCCAGCCCCGGAGTGCTGCGCAACAGTTCGGTGACCCTGTCGAGCACCGCGCACGCTCCACTCTGTCCCGAGGCTGAGGCCACCTCATATTAGGACAAAGCGGATCAGGGTCACGGCATCTCCACCGTCTCCGCCCGCGCGATCTCCGCGAACGCCGCGGCCAGGTACGGCTCGAAGCGCCGCCCCGAGCCCGTCAGCAGGTATGCCAGCAGCACCGGCGCGTGCCAGGCGAGCTGGCGCGGGTCCGGCCGGGGCGCACCGTCCTCCTGCTGGAACACGCCCAGGGCGCCGGTCAGCACCACGACCAGGCTGTCCACGTCCAGCTCGGCGGTCCACACCAGGGTGTCGCGCACGCAGCGCTCCAGCACGTCCTGCACGTCCTCGCCGGACAGCCCGTCCGGATGCAGGTCCTCCAGCAGCGCCCGGACCGTGCTGCCCAGCACCACCCCGACGTGCTCCGGATCGCAGGCCGCCAGCTCGTCGGCGGCCTTGCGCAGCCCCTGCTCATCGTGCGCCCGAGCCGCGTCCACGGCCGCGACCGCCGCCTCCGCGATCCGGCGCGCCGCGGGCGGCAACCGCCGCAACTCCCCGCTCACCACCATCCCCGGATCCTCGCACGGCTCGCCGACACCCTCGGCCCTGCCGCCGGTCCCCGTCTGTGGCGACTCTCAAAGACTCGCGGCCTCCGAGGGGTCGGAGGCCGCGAGTCTTCATGAACTGCGCCCGTTCGGGCGCGGGGGATCAGCTCCCGGTCTGAGCGGAGCGGAGGGAGATGGCCTTGAGGAAGACGTCACCGATCTTGGCGGGGTCCTTGGCGGAGAAGACGCCGCCGCCGGTGACCTTCGTGATCTTCTGCAGCGGTTCCGCCTTGACGTCGCCGATGGTCAGGATGATCACCTGGATCGGCCGCTGCGGGTCGGCCGTGTCCTTCAGCTTCGACAGCAGCGCCTCCAGCGAGATGCCGTTGTCGTCGTCGTTGTCGCCGTCGGTCATCAGCACGATCGAGTTGACCCGGCCCGGGTCCCAGTCCTTCTGCACGGCCTGGTACGCGGCGAGGATCGTGTCGTACATGCCCGTGTCGCCGTCCGGCTTGGGCGTGATGGACGCCAGCGCCTGGAGCATCCGCGTGCGCTGCGAGGACAGCGGGCCGATCGGCACCTGCTGTTTGTAGTCCTTCGCGCCGTCCAGCTCGGTGGAGAACGTCCACAGGCCGACCGCCCACGAGTCGTCGAACAGCCCCAGGCCGCGCCGCGACGCCTCCAGGGTGATCTGGGCACGGGTGGCGCCGCCGGCGGTGGGCACCTTGGTCAGCATCGAGCCGGACACGTCGATGACGGCCAGCATGCGGGCGGGCAGCGTCACCGCGACCCAGGTCGAGAGCACCCGGTCCACGGCGGCGGTGGCGGCCGGCGCGGTCGGCGACGCGGCGGGCGCGGGCACCGTGGCGACCTCGGGCGCGCCGGTCGGGGTGGTGACCCCGGCGCCGAACGAGCCGTCCGGCCCGCGCAGGCCGATCTTGGCGAGCCGGTCGCGGAACGCCGGCTCGCGCAGCGCCTCCAGGAAGCGGCCGGCCGCGGCCTGCCGCTTGGCGTCGATGCCGGGCATCATCGCGTACGGGTAGTCCAGCGCGATCGGCGCCGGGTCCAGGTAGAGACCGGCCAGCGGCACCGGCGGCTGCGCCGCGTTGTACGCGATGACCGCCTGCTCCGACAGCGGCGCCGCGCCCAGCGCGGAGGCGACCGCGGCGGGGTCGTTGGAGCGCGGGAAGCGGGCCAGCACGTCCTGGCGCAGCGCGGAACGGCCGGCGGCCAGCGTACGCAGCGCGCCGGTGGTGGCGGCCTGCGCGTTCGGCGAGGAGTTGGCGGTGCTCGCGAGCGCCAGCAGGCCGGACAGGCCGGCGGCGTCGCGCGTCGGCTCCACGATGCCCACCCGCATCTTGGTGCCGGAGGTCATCTGCTGGAGCAGTGCCTGCCAGGTCAGCTTGGCCGTCGGCCAGCCCAGCGCCTTGGCGGCGGGCTCGGCCATGGCCACCACGACGGGGCTGCGCGCGATGGACGGCGCCTCCTGGACCGCGGTGTTCGGCGAGGCGGCGGTGACCCGGGCCAGCCAGGTGGCCGAGTCTGGAATCCACACGTCCGGCACCTGCGTGCTGCCGTTGGGCTGGCCCACCCCGGTCAGCGTCAGGCCGCGCAGCGAGGCGACGGCCGCGGCGACGTCGGCCGGGTCGGCGGTGACCACGTCCACGGCCACGCAGGCGCCGTCGACCGCGGCCTTCTGCTCGGTGAGCGCGGCGGCGGTGTCCTTCAGCGCCGGAGCGATCTCGGCGGGTGCGGCGACCGTCAGCGAGGCGGAGCCGGAACACCCGGGCTCGGCGAGCTGGTCGTACACGATGAAGGCACCCGAGACCACGAGCGCGACCGCGAACACTGCGGCGACGGCGCTGAGGGCGGGGTGGATACGGCGAACGTTGCGATGGCGGCCCGGCACAGCAGACATGTTTCGTCAACGTGAAGGCGGCTCGCCACATACGTTCGGCCGAATGTTACCGGTCGGGAACGACGCGACTCGGCCTGCTGGGCTGCGGTTCAGCGCTAACTCGGCGGAAAGATCAACCGTTACTCCTTCCGACGGACGGAGAAAACTCCCGTCACGTCCCATTACTTGGGAGTAGCTGGGGGATATGTCGATGTGGGCGGGTCGGCGGGGGCGTGTCGCCGGGGACGGGATGGACGGCGGGGTCGGCCGCACAGCAACGATGGTCGTCGATGACCCTGCGTATAGTGACATTCGTCACGATGGCCAGGTGGGGCCGGATGTCGACCACACAGAGTCACTGGATGCGAGCACACGGTTCGGTGAGCCGGCCGCCGCCGAGACGAGCCGGGCCCGGCTGCTCAGCTTCACGCCGTACCAGCCGAAACGCGACCGGTTGTGCACCGACACGGCCGCGCTGCTGCGGCCGCTGGTCCGGGCCGGGATCATCGACACCTGGGCCACCGACCACAGCTACCCCAGCCAGCGCGCCTGGCGCCTGCTGCCCTCCCGGCTCGCCCTGCCCCGGCAGCTCCCGCTCGACGGCTACGTCGAGCCCGGCGGCGGCATCACCCTGTTCCCGCTGCCCGAGGCCTACGACGAGGCGCCGCTGTGCATGCTCGACTGGGTGATCGACTGGACCGCCACCGGCGGCCTGGACAGCCACTGGTGGACCACCGCCGTCCACGTCACCACCTCCGTGGGCCTCCCCGCCACCGGCACCGTCCGCCCCTGACCCGCCCGGCCTGGCCGGCCGCGGGGCTCGCCGCCCGGCTGTGGGGTTGGCCAAGATCGCTGACTGGTGTCGGAGGTGAAGCCGAGCCGCAGGTTCCGACACGAGCTGGCGATCATCGCTGGCGGGCTGCGGGGCTGGCTGGGCTCCTCCCGGGGAGATCGCTGTCTGGTGTCGAAAAGCGGGGCTGGACCGCAGGTTTGGACACGAGTTGGCGATCATCGCCAGCGGGGCGCGGGGGTGGGTTGGGCTGGCCCGGGGGAGATCGCTGTCTCGTGTCGGAAGGTGGCGTGAGAGCCCAGGTTTGGACACGGGACAGCGATCTTGCCGTGGTGTGTGGGGCGGTGGTGGGTCAGGGGGACTGGGGCACCCAGGCGGGGAGGGGTTCGCACGCGGTCAGCCAGGGGGCGGGGACGCTGTCGAGGCCGGTGCGGGCGGCGACGATGCCCCCGACGATGGCGCAGGTCGTGTCGATGTCGCCGCCGGCGGACGCGGTCGCCCAGAGCGCCTCGGGGAGGTCGTCGAGGTGGCGGGCGGCGCACCAGATCGCGTACGGCACCGTGTCCGGCGCGGAGATGCGCAGGCCACAGCCCACCTGCCCGGCCACCCACGCCGGCTCGCGGTCGAACGGCAGCCGGGCCACCTGGCGCAGACCCCCGGCGACCTCGCCGTCGGGGGTACGCGCCAGCACGCTCTCGATCAGATCCGCGGTGGACGTGCCGGTCGCGGCCAGCGCGGCGGCCACGGCTACCGCGACGGCCCCCGCGACGGCCTCGGGGTGGGCGTGCGTGACCTCGGCGGAATCCCGCGCCTGGGCCACGACCAGGTCCAGGTCGCCGCTGAACCAGGCGCCAAGCGGCGCGACGCGCATCGCCGTGCCGTTGCCCCACGAGCCCTGCCCGCCGAACTGCCGCCGGGTGACCTCCTGCCAGCGCTCGCCCTCGTGCACCGCCCGCAGCACGCCGTGCATGGACGGGCCGTAGTTGCGGTACGGGTCGGCGTCATACGCGCTCGCGAAGGCGGCGGCCAGCTCGTCCTGGCGTACCTCGCCGTGTTCGGTGAGCATCCGGTACAGGGACAGGGCCATGGCGGTGTCGTCGGTCCAGGGCCACGGGCCGGGGCGCAGGTGCCGTTCACGCAGCAGCTCCTCGACCCGGTCGGCGGGCTGGAAGAACCAGGTCTCGCCGAAGGCGTCGCCCAGGGCGAGGCCGCGCAGCGAGTTCAGTGCGGCGGTCCGGTGCGGGGTCATCCTCCGATGATCTCCTGCGCCGCAACCGCTTTGCCCCACTGCGGGCTGGGCGCTCGACGCTCGCCTTTCAGTGCTCAGTGCTCCGTGCTCCGTGGTCGCGCTCGGTCCTCGGCGCCCAGCGCTCGGCGCCCACCGCTCCGGGCTCGGTGCTCGGCTTTCGACGCTCGGCATCGGGCAAGATCGCCGTCTGGTGTCCTGATCTCGGGTTCAGCCGCACTTTTCGACATGGAACCGCGATCTTCGCCGAGCCGCGGGGAGCGAAGCGGCGATCTTGGCTGGTCGTGGGCGCGTGCGGCGGCAGAATCGAGCCGTGGACGTCGTGATGGCGGAGCCGGGGCGGGTCGGGCAGGTGGGGCTGGCGGACGGGCGACGCCTGGGCTGGGCCGAGTGGGGACCGGCTGACGGCGTCCCGGTGCTGTTCTGCCCGGGGGCGGGCACGAGCCGCCGGCTCGGCTTCGGCGCGGACGTGGTGGACACGCTCGGCGTACGCCTGATCTCGCTGGACCGGCCCGGTCTGGGCGCCTCGGATCCGGCGCCGGGGCGGACGCTGGCCGACTGGGCCGCGGACGTGGCCGGATTCGCGGCGGCGGCCGGGGTGGGCCGCCCGGCGGTGGTCGGCTTCTCGCAGGGTGCGCCGTTCGCGCTGGCCTGTGCCGCGGCGGGGGTGGTCAACGCGGCCGCGCTCGTGTCCGGCACGGATGAGCTGGCCCGGCCGGAGGTCGCGGCCCGGCTGGAGCCGCAGCTGCGCTGGCTGGTGGCCTCGGCCGAGGACGACCCGGACGAGGCCGAGGCCTACTTCGCGCAGCTGGACGCCGGGCGCCTGCTGCACCTGGTGACGTCGATGAGCGGCGACGCCGACCGCGCCGTGTACGAGGATCCGGCGTTCGCCGGGGCGTTCCGGCGCGCGCTGGCCGAGGGCTTCGCGCAGGGCCCGGCCGGGTACGCCCGGGACGCGCTGCTGGCGATGCGCCCGTGGCCGTTCGATCCGGGCGCGATCGAGGTTCCGGTCGAGTTCTGGTACGGCGGGCAGGACACCAGCCCCGTGCACTCGCCCGACTTCGGCGAGTCGCTGGCCACCCGGATCCCGCACGCGCGCCGCCACCTGCTCGCCGAGGCGGGCGGGGCGCTGCTGTGGACCCACGCCGAGCGCATCCTCACCTCCCTGCTCCGCCTCACCGGCGCCCTCCCGCCCGCCGACCAGTAAGGAAGGGCACCCTGTTAACGCTATGCGTAGAA
>NZ_BONF01000034.1 GCF_016862575.1 Catellatospora bangladeshensis
CTTACGTGGTTGCGTCCTCCGGCCGCATCCGTGCCGGTGTCAGTGCTCGATCGGGTGCATGACGGCGACCGGGCTGTGCGCGTGGTGGGCGAGGGTGAGGCTGACCGAGCCGAGCAGCAGACCGGCGAACCCGCCCCGGCCCCGCGAGCCGACCACGGTCAGCGCGGCGCCCTGGGAGGCCTCGACCATGCTGTGCTCGGGGTTGAGGCTGCGTACGGCGCGGGTTTCGATGCCGAGGCCGGGGTGCTCGCTGAGCAGGCGGCTGGTCGCGGCGGCCAGCAGCCGCTGTGCGCCTTCCTCGGCGGCGCGCTCGGCCTCGGCCTGCTGCGCTTCGCCGCCGGGGCCGAGGTGGAACCACGGCTGCGGCCAGTAGACGTGCACGATGATCAGGGGCACGTCGCGGCCGGCCGCCTCCTGCGCGGCGAAGATCAGTGCGGCCTGCGCGGCGGGAGATCCGTCGATGCCGACCACGACGGGTCCGGCCGGCTCCGGCTGCACCGGCGCGGCCTCGTCGTCGGAGCCGGTTCCGGCGGGGCGTACGACGATGACGGGCCCGTGGGCGTGTGCGGCGACCTGGGCCGACACCGAGCCGAGCAGCAGTTCGGCGAAGCCGCCGAGGCCGCGGCAGCCGACGACGGTGACCGCCGCGGTGCGGGACCGCTCGATGAGCGCGGCGGCGGGGGTCTGGGTGAGCTGCTCGGCGTACACCTCGCCGAGCGAGGGCTGCTGCTTGCGCAGCGTCTCGACCAGTTCGGCGAGGTCCGCGTCGATCGCGGCACGGGTCGCGGACTCGTCGAACCAGGCCTCGGCGAGCGCGACGGTGCCGTACCCCCACATCGGGCTGACGTAGCAGTAGAGCAGGTGCAGGGGCGCCTCGCGGCGGGCGGCGAGGGCGGCGGCGTGGTACGCGGCGGCGTGGCTGGACGGGGAGCCGTCGACGCCGACGATGACGGGCCGGTGGGTGCTCATGGGAGGGCTCCTGTTCCGCGAGGGTGTGTGCCGTACCCCCAACCCTGTCGCTCGCGGGGCGGCCCGGTCAGTGCCGCCAGGCCCGCGTGGGCGGGCCCTTGGTCCCGTCCGGTCGTCTCACGGGAGGCGGCGTCCGGGCCGGACGGCGCCGGTGAGGACCGCGGTCACGGCCCGGTGCACGGCCTCGGTGGTGGGCGGGGTGCCGGTGCGGTCGGCGTGCAGCAGGTGCACGGTGCCGATCAGCATCGCGGCGAGGGTGTCGGTGTCGACATCGGAGGCGAGGCGGCCGAGTTCGCGTTCGGCGGCCAGGTAGCGGCCGATCATGATCGCGGCGTCGGTGAGCACCGGGACGCCCGCCGGCCAGGCGTCGCGCAGCCGGGCCCGCAGCTCGTCGCGGTAGCTGACCAGGGCGACGATCGCCACCGCGGCGGAGCGGAACAGGCCGGTGAGGGCCGCGGTGAGGTTGGCGTCGACGGTGTTCGTGCCCGCCGTTTCGAGCAGGGCCGCGGCCTGCGGGTCGAGCCGGCCGATGCGGTCGAGCACGAAGGCGGCGAGGAAGTCGTCGAAGTCGGCGAAGTGGCGGTGCAGCACGCCCTTGGCGACCCCGGCCTCGGCGGTGAGGGCGCGGCTGGTCAGGGCGCTGGGTCCGTCCCGCAGCAGGATGCGCTCGGCGGCGTCGAACAGCTGCTCGCGGATGTCGCGCAGGGCCACTCCGGTCGGTGCCACCGGTTCTCCTTCGGGTTGACGAGTGGGCGCTCGCCCACTCATAGTGGGCACATGCCCACTCTACCGCCCGAGCCCTCGTCCGACGCCCTGCGCCAGGTCGCTCAGTCGTTCGGCACCGACGCGGCCCGCTACGACCGGACCCGCCCGCCGTACCCTGCCGAGCTGATCGCCCGCATCGTCGCGGCCAGCCCCGGACCGGCGGTTCTCGACGTGGGCTGCGGCACCGGCATCGCCGCCCGGCAGCTGCGCGACGCGGGCTGCACGGTGCTCGGCGTCGAGCCGGATCCGCGCATGGCCGAGACGGCCCGCGCCGGAGGCATCCCGGTCGAGGTGGCGACGTTCGAGCAGTGGGAACCGGCCGGCCGCGTGTTCGACGCCGTGGTCGCCGGGCAGGCCTGGCACTGGGTCGACGCCGAGGCCGGAGCCGCCCAGGCCGCACGGGTGCTGCGGCCCGGCGGCCTGTTCGCCGCGTTCTGGCACGTGTTCCAGCCGCCACCGGCCGTGGGCGAGGCCTTCGCTGCGGCGTTCCGGCAGGCGGCGCCCGCGGCACCGGTCGACGTGTCGCTGCTGAGGCAGCCCGCCGACGCGTACCGGATGATGTGCGACCGGACCGCCGCCGGGCTTCGCGCCGCGGGCGGGTTCAGCGCGCCGGAGCGGTGGCACTACCACTGGGAAATGCCCTACACGCGCGACGAGTGGCTCGCGCTGCTGCCCACGCAGGGACTGATGACCAGGCTCGCGCCCGAGCAGGTGGCGCGCGTGCAGGCGGACGTCGGGGCCGCGATCGACGCGATCGGCGGCGGTTTCACGATGGCGTACGAGACCGTCGCGATCGCCGCGAGACGCGAGGCGGCCTGATCGCGCTCTCGCTCATCCGGGTAGGGTGAGGGCAGGTGTGCCGGGAAGTCTGGTCGGCGATTCCGTCAGCCTGACCGGAGGAGCCCGGCCGTGAACGCACCCGCCCGCCGCAAAGTCATCTTCGGACGGGGCTCCTGGCCCGAAGCCCGCCGCCTGGCCGACATCCTGCGCCTGGAGACCGTGGGCGGAGCGCTCCTGCTGGCCGCCGCCGCCGTCGCCATGATCTGGGCCAACTCCCCGTGGGCACCCGCCTACGAGGCGCTGCGCGAGTACGAGATCGGCCCCGCCTCGCTGCACCTGCACCTGCCGCTCGGCGTGTGGGCCGCCGACGGGCTGCTCGCGATCTTCTTCTTCGTCGCCGGGCTGGAGCTCAAACGCGAGTTCGTCGCCGGCGACCTGCGCGAACCCGCCCGCGCGGCCGTTCCGGTGGCCGCCGCGGTGGGCGGCGTGCTGCTGCCCGCACTGATCTACACGCTGGTCAACCACGGTGACCCGGCCGCCCGCGCCGGATGGGCGATCCCCACCGCCACCGACATCGCCTTCGCGCTGGCCGTGCTCGCCGTCGTCGGCCGCAACCTGCCCACCGGCCTGCGTACGTTCCTGCTCACGCTCGCGGTCGTCGACGACCTCATCGCCATCGTGATCATCGCCTTCGTGTACACCGAGACCCTGCACCCGCTGCCGCTGGCCGCCGCGCTGCTGCCGCTGGCCGCGTTCGGGGTCCTCGTGCAGCGGCGGATCAGGTCGCCGTGGCTGCTCGTCCCGCTTGCCGTCGCCACCTGGGCGCTCGTGCACGCCTCGGGGGTGCACGCGACGGTCGCGGGGGTGCTGCTCGCGTTCACCGTGCCGGTGCTGCCGCGCGACCCGGAGGGCGGTGCCCACCAGGGGCTCGCAGCGCGGTTCGAGCACCGGTTGCGGCCGGTCTCGGCAGGGCTGGCGGTGCCCGTGTTCGCGCTGATGAGCGCCGGGGTGGCGCTGGGCGGCGCCGCCGGGCTGGCCGCGTCCCTGTCGTCGGGGGTCTCGGTGGGCATCGTCGCGGGCCTGGTCCTGGGCAAGGTCGCCGGTGTGCTGGCCGCGACCGCGCTGGTGGCCCGGTTCACCGCGGCGCGGCTCGACGACGGTCTGGCCTGGATCGACATCTTCGGCCTGGCGATGCTCACCGGCGTTGGGTTCACCGTGTCGCTGCTGGTGACCGACCTGGCGTTCGGCCCCGGGTCAGCGGCGGCGGGCGACGCCACGATCGCCGTGCTGGCCGGGTCGGTGGCCGCCGCCGTCCCCGCCGCCGTGGTGCTGCGCCTGCGCGACCGGGCATACCGCAAGCTGGCCGAGGCCGAGCGGGTCGACGCCGACCACGACGGCATACCGGACGTCTACCAGGTTCGGGCAGCTGAGCTCCCAGAACGCTCCGAGCCGGCGTAGAGCCAGGTTCTGTCTTGCGGCTCATGGGCGCGCGGCGCGACCGTGCAGCCGTGGATCCGCGGCTGCACGACGGACGGCGGTGCCGTGACCACCATCGATACAGTGCCGAACATGGCAGACACAGCGGTGACGATGACCGTCAAAGTGGGTGCGTTCAGGCACTCGTGGCACGCCCTGCACGTCACCGCCACAGTGATGACCGGCGGGTGGTGGTTCGCCGTATACGTGCTGCACGCCGTCCTTTGGACGCTGAACCGGGCCAGCGTGACACTGGAGATCCCGCGGGGCGGCCGGATCGAGTACCGCGACGGCTACCCCAACGTCCTCATGGAAGACGAGTACTTGACGCCGCGCTCAGCAAGGGAGCGGTTCATCACGTACGGCCCGTGGGTCATCCCCGCGGTGGTGGTCGCCGGACTCGTCACCATGCAACTGGCAAGCGGCTGAGCATTGCCGCAAACGAAGAACGTCACGGCGTCGACCACCAGCCCGTCCACCAACCAGGCGATTCATGACAACGGCAGGCGTGCCTACGGTTCCTCGCCGGCCGCGACGCGCAGCAGCACGTCGGCATGGCAGGGCACGGGGTTGCCGTAGGCGTCCGTCAGCGGGCACCAGCAGGCCAGGTCACGGCCGTGCAGGTGCTGCCGGATGGGCGGGATGAGCAGCGCCGGGTAGCGCAGCAGGTGCGCGCGGAACAGGCCGACCGCGTCGGCCCGGTCGGCTACGGGCCGGATCTCGTAACCGCCGGGCCGGTCGGCGTCACCGGGGTACACCCCGGGCGGAGCGCTGCCCTCGTACGGCTTCGCGTACCCGCCGGGGAACTGCTGCACCATCGCCCCGACCTCGAAGGGATTGCCCCACCGGGTCGGCCTGGTCACGATGACCGCGCCCTCAGGCAGCTGCCAGCCCTTCACCCGCCGTCGCTGGATCCGCTGCGGTGGCGTGCCGTCCTCGACTCCCATGTGTCCCCCCGCCGCCACCGTAGTCACGACACGGGCGCGGCCGCCACCGCATGCACCGTCCCAACATGTAATTCCTACTTGACCGATGGGATTTATAGGCTCACGATCTTCACGTGTCCGACCACTCCCCCGCGACCGCGCGGCGCGCCCGCACCATCCTGCTGCGGCTCGGCGCCGTCGTGCTGCTCGTCGCGGCCTGGTGGGCCGTCGCCGCCGCCGAGATCTGGCCGCAGGTCTTCGTGCCCGCTCCGCAGGCGGTCTGGCAGCAGTTCCTCGACACCGCGGGCCTGAGCGACACCGCCCGCCCCGGCTGGGCCGGCTACTCCCTGGGCGAGCACCTCACCGCCAGCCTGCGGCGCATGGCCCTGGGCTGCGCGTACGGCATCAGCGGCGGCCTGGTCCTGGGCCTGCTGATCGGGCTCGTCCCCGCGATCGACGCGGCGCTCGGCCCGGCGGTCACCTTCCTGCGCACCCTGCCGCCACTGGCCTACCTGAGCCTGCTGGTGATCTGGTTCGGCATCGACGAGGCGCCGAAGGTGTGGCTGCTGATGCTGGCCGCGCTGCCGCCGGTCGCGGTCGCCACCGCCGACGCGGTCCGCGGCGTCCCGGCGGACTACCTGAACGCGGCCCGCTCGCTGGGCACCCGGCGGCTGCTGCTGCCGTGGCGGGTGCTGCTGCCCGCCGCGGCGCCCGAGATCCTCACCGGGATCCGGCTGGCCGTCGGCGTCGCGTACACCACCGTGGTGGCGGCCGAGACGGTCAACGGCGTGCCCGGCATCGGCGGCATGATCCGCGACGCCCAGCGCTACAACCAGACCGACGTGGTGGTGCTCGGCATCATCCTGATCGGCCTGTCCGGCCTGGCCTTCGACAGCCTGCTCCAGCTCGCACAGCGGCGGCTCACGCCCTGGCGCGGGCGCATCTGACCCACCCATGAAGAGAGGATTCCTGTGAACCATTCTGTCGACCGCCGGCGCCTGCTGCTGGGCGCCCTGGGCCTGGCCGCCGCACCGGTGCTGGCGGCCTGCACCGGCGACGACGCCGAGCCCGCTGCCGGGAGCAGCGGCGGTGCGCCGAAGCAGCTGCGCATCGGCTACCAGCTCATCCCGAACGGCGACCTGATCGTCAAGGATCTGGGCTGGCTGGAGGCGGCCCTGCCGGGCACCACGGTGGTGTGGAGCAAGTTCGACTCCGGCGGCGACGTCAACACCGCCATCCTCGCCGGGAGCCTGGACATCGGCCTGGCCGGGAGCAGCCCGGTGGCCCGCGGACTGGCCGCGCCGCTGAACATCCCGTACGCGGTGCCGTGGATCTTCGACGTGATCGGCGACAACGAGGCGCTGGTCGTGAAGCAGGAGATCGCCGACCTGGCCGGGCTGGCAGGCAAGAAGATCGCCACACCGTTCTCGTCCACCTCGCACTACAGTCTGCTGGCCGCGCTGGCCGGGGCGGGCGTGCCGGACGGCAGCGTGAAGATCATCGACCTGGAGCCGCCGGAGATCCAGGCGGCCTGGCAGCGCGGCGACATCGACGGCGCGTACGTGTGGACGCCCGTCCTCGCCGAGCTGCGCAAGACCGGCAAGGTGCTGGTCACCAGCCGCGAGCTGGCGGGCAAGGGCAAGCTCACCGCCGACCTGGCCGTGGTGCGCACCGAGTTTCTGCAGCAGTATCCGCAGGTCGTCAAGGCGTGGATCCAGCAGCAGGACCGCGCCGTGAAGCTGGTCCGCAGCGACAAGACCGCCGCCGCGCAGGCGATCGGCCGCCAGCTCAACCTGGACGCCGACGAGGCGGGCGCCCAGCTGTCCGAACTGGTCCTGCTCGACGCCGCCGAGCAGGCGGGCGCCGACTACCTCGGCACCCCGGCCGCGCCCGGCAAGCTCGCCGAGAACCTGCACAACGCCGCGCAGTTCCTGGTCGGGCAGGGCAAGCTGCCGTCCGCGCCGGAGCTGGGCGTGTACCAGAAGGGCCTGGCCGTCCAGGCGCTGGCCGATGCCGCCGCGGCCTGACCTGCTCGCCGCACCCGACAGCGCCACCGCCACCGCGGTGGCGCTGTCCGGCGTACGGCACGAGTACCGCTCCGGCGGGCGGCGCATCCTGGCCCTCGACGGGATCGACCTGCGGCTGGCGGCGGGCGAGTCGCTGGCCGTGGTCGGCCCGTCCGGCTGCGGCAAGAGCACCCTGCTGCGCATGATCGCGGGCTTCCTGCGCCCGTCGCACGGGGAGATCCGGGTCGGCGGCGAGCCGGTGACCGGGCCGGGGCCGGATCGGGGCGTGGTGTTCCAGCAGCCCCGGCTGTTCCCGTGGCTGTCGGTGCGCGGCAACGTGGCCTACGGCCTGCGCGAGGCCGGCTGGGCGCGGTCCCGGCGGCGCGAGCGGGTCGAGCAGCTGCTGGAGCTGGTCGGGCTCGGCGACGTGGGCGGGCTGCGGCCGTACGAGCTGTCCGGCGGCATGCAGCAGCGGGCCGCCATCGCGCGGGCGCTCGCCCCGGATCCGGCGATCCTGCTGCTGGACGAGCCGTTCGCGGCGCTGGACGCGCTGACCCGCGAGCGGCTGCAGGAGGAGCTGCGCGGCATCTGGCTGCGTACGGGCAAGACTCTCGTGCTGGTGACGCACAGTGTGGACGAGGCGGCGCTGCTGGGCAGCCGGGTCGTCGTGCTCAGCCCGCGGCCGGGCACGGTGGTGCTGGACGAGTCCTCGGCGCTGCCACGGGTCGAGCAGGCGCGCGAGACGCCGGAGTTCGGCGCGCTGCGGACCCGGATCCTGCAGGCGGTGCGCGGCGAATGACGCTGCCCCCACCTCGTCTCCGTCCCTGGGCGAGGTGGGGGCAGCGGACCCGGGCGGCTCCGCTCCGCCCGGGAGTCCAGCGGGTCAGGTCCGGGCGACGCGCAGCACGCCCGTGACGTTGCCCTGGTAGTAGACGCCGTTCAGCGCCGTGCCGGCCGTCTGGATCGGGTTGACCAGCGCCGAGCCGAGCAGCACCTTGTCGGACACCGCGCCGGTGCGGGCGTCGACGGCGGCGAAGTAGAACGGGTCGAGTTCGCCGAGCACGCCGTCCTGGATCGCGGTGTAGAGCTTGCCGTCCGCCGTGGACAGCCGCGGCAGCGCGGCCGAGCGGGTCGCGGTCTCCCAGGCGACGTCGCAGCCGCTGCCGTCGGCACGCACGTCGACCCGGACGAGGCCGCCGGTGAACGTGGCGTCCTCGGGCACGCTCGGGCCCGCGTCCGGCGGCAGGGCCGGGTAGTCGTAGCCGTAGGTATTGGTGAGGAAGACGCTGCGCCCGGCGGCGACGGGCGCGTTCTCGGTGCCGCTGGCGGCCTGGGCGGTGAACAGCGGGCGGGTGCACACCGGTGCGCCGTCGGCGGTGCGCAGCACGATCAGGTTCATGCGCGGGACGGCGTTGTCGGTGATGGTGACGTACTCGGTGCCGGTGGCGGGGCCGAAGAACACGGGGGTGGCGCCGCTGCCCCAGCTGAGCTGGCCGGGTTTGCGGGCCGGGCCGCGGTCGTAGGCGTGGCGCCAGCGCAGCACGGGTGTGCCGGGGGTGTTCGCGTCGAACAGGTAGAGCGCGTGGTCGCTGGTGACGGCGACGCCGCCGGGCACGGTGGACAGGCTGTTGGCGATGCGCTCGCCCGCGGGCAGGCGGTACGCGTGCACGCCGCCGGTGGCCGGGTCGTAGACGCCGACGCCGCCCGCGGCGGTGACGAACCAGACCCGGCGGTCGTATCCGGCCAGCACCCCGACCACCGAGTCGGCGGCGTCCACGGCCGCGGCCAGCGAGACCTTCTCCACCACGCGCAGCGTCCAGATGCCGAACAGGCCCCGGCTGTGGGCGATGCGCAGCAGGTCCCGGTTGCCGTCGACGACCACGACCCGGTCGGCGTCGTCGAGGTAGGCGTAGACGCCGCCGAGCAGGTTGCCCCTGGCGATGGACAGGCGGGCCAGGGAGTTGCCACTGCCCCGGTCGAGCAGGTGCAGCGCGGGAGCCTGGCCGAGGATGTCGGTGCACAGCGCGAGCAGCTGCCCGTCGCCGCGGTGCAGCAGGGTCGGGCAGGCGGCCAGCAGGGTGGCCCGACTCGCGGCCAGTGGCGCACCGGCGGGGCCGGGCTGGGCGAAGGTCTTGGCGGAGGCGCTGTCGCCGTGGGTGCTGGCGCCGCCGGCCGGGGCGGTGGCCGGGTTCTGCGGGGCGGCCGGGCCGAACTCGGGGTATGCCCCGGCGGCCGGGGCGCCGGTGAGGGCGGCGGCCAGCAGCACGCCGATCACCAGCGGCGCGGCCGGGCGGGTGAGTCTCCGGCGCGAAATGGGGGTCAAGGTGCTGCTCCTGGAGTCGGCGGTCCATCCAGTGCGGACGGTCATCTCCTACTATCCACATAGACACAGTAGGAATACAAGACTCGTTGCCGAAATACCACTTATCCGATAGGATTTATAGCTATAGGGGTGATGGCCGTTCCGTCCGAACAGGAGTGCGCGGACCGTGCACATATCGGCGAGACACGACTACGCGATGCAGGCGATGCTGGCCATCGCCGCGGCCGGCGGCCGGCTGGTGAACACCAACGAGCTGGCCGCCCTGCAGGGCATCCCCGCGACCTACCTGCCCCCGCTGCTCTACGACCTGCGCCGCGCCGAGCTGCTGAGCAGCCGCCCCGGCAACGTCGGCGGATACAGCCTGGCCCGCGGCGCCGACCGGATCACCGTCGGGGACGTCATGCGCGCCGTCAGCGGCGAGCTGAGCAGCATCCGGGGCCGCCCGGCGCAGTCGGTCAGCTACGTCGGCGCCGCGCGGGCCCTGCCCCGGCTGTGGCGGTCGGTGCACTCGCTCACCGCCGAGCTGCTCGACGGCATCACCCTGCGCGACCTGCTCGACGAGCTGCCCGAAAGCGCCGCCGGGAGATGAGCGGCGCGGCCGGACCACCCGCGGGGCGGACGGTGGGCGATTCCGACGTCCACCGTCTCCCCTGCGGGCCCGCCCGGCCGCGCGACGTGCCTCAGACGGCGCCGACGACCTGCGACCGGCTCTCCGCCCCCGCGACCTCGGGCGCGACCCGCACCTGCACCTCGGACCCGGCGTGCAGGCCGAGGGCGAGGAACTCGTTGCGGTTGAGGGTGACCGTGACGGTCTGCTCCCCCACCGCCACCTCCACCCGGATCTCGAAGCCGATCCGCGTGATCCGCTTGACCAGCCCGGACGCCGCGCCCGGGTCGCTGCCGGGGGGCAGCAGCTGCAGGTCGTGCGGGCGTACGAGCCGGTCGCCCAGCTCCGTGACCGGGCCCAGGAAGCGCATCACGAAGTCGTTGGCCGGCCGGTCGTAGAGCTCGTCGGGCGAGCCGATCTGCTCCACCCGGCCCTCGTTGATCACGACGATCTCGTCGGCGACCTCCAGGGCCTCCTCCTGGTCGTGCGTGACGAAGACCGTGGTGACGTGGACCTCGTCGTGCAGGCGGCGCAGCCAGTCGCGCAGCTCTTTGCGGACCTTGGCGTCGAGCGCCCCGAACGGCTCGTCCAGCAGCAGCACGCTCGGCTGCACGGCCAGCGCGCGGGCCAGGGCCATGCGCTGGCGCTGGCCGCCGGACAGCTGCGCGGGCAGCCGGTCGGCGAACTGGGACAGGTGGACCAGCTTGAGCAGCTCGTCGACCCGCTCCCGGATCTCCGCCTTGGGCTTCTTGCGGATCTCCAGTCCGAACGCGACGTTGCGCGCCACCGACAGGTGCTTGAACGCCGCGTAGTGCTGGAACACGAAGCCGACGTTGCGCTTCTGCGGAGACAGGTTGGTCGCGTCGACGCCCTCGATCTGGACCCGGCCGGTGTCGGCCGTCTCCAGCCCGGCGATGATGCGCAGCAGCGTCGACTTGCCGCCGCCGGACGGCCCGAGCAGGGCGGTGAGCCCGCCGGACGGGATGCTGACGGAGACGTCGTCGAGGGCGACGAAGTCCCCGAACCGCTTGGAAACTCCAGTGATCTCGATGCTCAACGGTCTTCCTTAGGGCGGAGGGCGGAGACGACGATGATGCAGGCCACGGCGACCAGGGCGAGGAGGAAGGCGGTGGCGTACGCGCCGCCCTTGTCGAAGTTGAGGTACTTCTCCTCCACGACCAGCGTGGCGGTGCGGGTGTCGCCGAGCACGTTGCCGGAGACGACCTTGACCGCGCCGAACTCGCCCAGCGACCGGGCGAGGCTGAGCACGACGCCGTAGATGACGCCCCATTTGATCGAGGGCAGGGTGATGCGCAGGAACGTCTGCAGGGCGTTGGCGCCGAGGCTGCGCGCCGCCTGCTCCTGCTCCTCGCCGACCTCCTCCAGCACCGGCACGACCTCGCGGATCACCAGTGGCAGCGCCACGAACACGGTGGCCAGCACGATGCCGGGGGTGGAGAAGATGACCTGGATGCCGGCGTCCTCCAGGGTGGGGCCGAACCAGCCGGTGCGCCCGCCGTAGACGAGCACCAGCGACAGGCCGACCACGATCGGGGACACCGACAGCGGCAGGTCCAGCAGCGCGGACAGCCACCGCTTGCCGGGCAGGTCGTAGCGGACCAGCAGCATGGAGATGCCGACCCCGAACACCGTGTTGATCACCACGGCGATCAGCGCCACCTGCACGGTGAGGCTGAGCGCGTGGATGACGTCCGGGTCCTCCAGGATGCCGTTCAGGTTCTCCATGCCGTCGGCGAAGGTGTTCTTGGCGACCAGGTACACCGGCCACGCCACCAGGAAGAACAGGTAGACGATGACCAGCAGCCGGACCAGGTAGGCGCCGGGGCCGCGCTTGTTGCGCGACAGTGCTCGCTCAGCCACGCCGCACCAGCCTCCGCTGCAGGTAGTCGACCAGGATCAGCACCACGAACGAGATCACCAGCAGGATCGTGGCGACCGCCGCGGCGCTGTCGAGGTTGTCGTTCTCGATGCTGCTGAGGATGCGCACCGAGGTGACCTCGGTCTGGTTCGGCAGGTTGCCCGACAGCAGCACCAGCGAGCCGTACTCGCTGACCCCGCGGGCGAACGACAGCGCGGCGCCGGCCGCGATGGCCGGCGTCAGGCTGGGCAGGATGATCCGCCGGAACACGGTGATCCGGCTCGCGCCCAGCGACATGGCCGCCTCCTCGACGTCGCGGTCCAGTTCGGCCAGCACCGGCTGCACGGTGCGGACCACGAACGGGAGCGTGACGAAGAGGAAGGCCAGGAAGACCGCCTGGCGGGTGTTGGCGATGTCGATGCCGAGCGGGCTCTTCGGCCCGTACAGCGACAGCAGCACCAGGCCCGCGACGATGGTCGGCAGGGCGAACGGGATGTCGATGATGATCTCGAGGATGCGCTTGCCGAAGAAGCGGTCCCGGACCAGCACCCACGCGATCATGGTGCCGATGACGATGTTCACCAGCGTCACGGCGAAGGCGGTGCCCACGGTGAGCTCGATCGCGGCCAGCGTCTGCTCGGTGGTCACCGCCTCCCAGAAACCGGCCCAGCCGCCCGTCGTCGCCGTGACGACCACGGCGGTCAGCGGGATCAGCACGAGCAGGCTGAACCACAGCATCGCCACGCCGAACCCCAGGCCGGAGACCCGGGTCAGGGGGCGTCCATGCCGGATCGGCCGGCGGGTGACCGCCGGCCGATCCGAGGTGAGCGTCGTCGTCACTTAGCCTTGCCCGAGGCTGCGATGATCTTGACGATGATGCCCTCCTTCTCGTCGAAGAACTTCTTCGACAGCGCCGACCAGCTCTCGAAGTCCTTCGACACGGTCAGCAGCTTCTGCGGCGCCGGGAACGGGTTGTTAGGGTCCTTGGCACCCTCGACGCCCTTGGTGTCGACGCCCTCGATGATCGGCCGGAAGCCCTTGAGCGCGAACTGGCGCTGGCCGTCCTTGCTGAGCACGAAGTCCAGCCACTCCTTGGCCTTCGGGTCGGCGTTGGTGAGGATGGCGCCCGGGTTCTCGATCAGGATCGTGGTGTTCGGCACGACCCAGTCGAACTTCTCGCCGGCCTGGGTGGCCAGGATCGCCTCGTTCTCGTAGGCGAGCAGCACGTCGCCGGTGCCGCCGAGGAAGGCGGTGGTGGCGTCACGGCCGCTGCCGGGCAGGGCGACGACGTTGCCGAACAGCTTGGTCACGAACTCCGTGGCCTGGGCGTCGGTGCCGCCGTTGGCCGCGATGTGGCCCCACGCCGCCAGCGCGTTCCAGCGGGCCGCGCCCGAGGAGGCCGGGTTCGGCGTGACGATCTGGATGCCGGGCTTGACCAGGTCGTCCCAGCCCTGGATGTTCTTCGGGTTGCCCTCGCGCACCGCGAGCACCACGATCGAGGACGACACGATGCCCTTGTTCGGGCCGGCGTTCCACTCCTTGGCCACCAGGCCGGCGTCGACCAGGCGGGTCACGTCGCTGGAGACCGAGAAGTGCACGTAGTCGGCCTTGAGGCCGGCCACCACGGCGCGGCTCTGGTCGCCGGAGGCGCCGTAGGAGGTCTGGAACTTGACGCCCTTGCCCGCGTCGGTCTTGTTCCACTCGGCCGCGATCGCCTTGTTGGCCTGCTCGGGCACTGCGAACCCGACGATGTGCAGCGTGGCGTTGGAACCCGGGGTGCCGCTTTCCTCACCACCACCGCCGCAGGCCGACAGCGCCAGCACGGCGGCGACGGCGAACGCGGCGGTTGCTCTGATCCGGTTCTTCATGGGGAACCTGTCCTCCTCAGGGCGCTTTTGGGCGCACCGAACCCCGCCGGGGCCACCGGCGAGATCGGCAAACTTCGATGTAAGGGGGTTTGGCTATCTGGATATGACAGGGTCAGCCGGTATGCCTACGCAGCATCTATGCGGCGAATCGAATGCTTTCGGCACCCGGGCGGCATGGTCCGGCTCGACCACGAAACGAATATCCCACTAAACCGCTAGACTTTCAAGACTTTGTCAGCGCGACGACGTCGCCGTCCCGTCCAGGTCTGCCGAGCCGTCCAGCCGACCCCACCCGCCCGTCCGGACATCCCTGCTGCGTAACGGCTTTGCCCGCACGGCGCCGTCCACTCCCGACAGCGATGGCGCCGGGGTGCGACCCCGCGAATGTGATCGCCGTCTCGGCCAGGTCGGGACCTTTGCCCTGCTCACCGCCCCTGCCGTGGACGCGCGATGCCCGTTACGCCCCGGCCAGCCGTGCACGCTGTGCCAGCTCGACGTCACCGGCCCAGGATTGCCCGCTCGTCTACCTGGTCATGTCCGATGACGAGCTGCGCGACGGCGTACGCCGCGGCGGCGAGGCGGACTGAGCTTCAGCGCCACGGCTCCTCGGCGGCGCCGGGCTGCCGGTCGTGGTGGTCCAGCAGCCTGGACAGCAGCCCGATCAGCTGCTCGCGCTCCCCGGGCGCCAGCGGCGCGAGCAGCTCCTCCTGGCGCACGGCCAGCTCCTTCTCCAGCAGCCGCAGCTGCCGCCTGCCCTCGGCGGTCAGCGAGACGATGTTGCGCCGCCGGTCGGACGGATCCGGGGCACGCTGAACCTGGCCGCGCTCGGCCAGCTCGTTGATCGCCGCCACCATGTCGCTGAGGTGGATGCCACTGCGGCGGCCAAGCGCGGCCTGGCTGGCCGGGCCGTGTTCGGCCAGCGTCGCCAGCAGCCGGTAGTGGTAGCCGCGCGCGCCCACCGCAGCGAAGCCGTCGCCCACCAGGCGCTGCGCGTGACCAGCCGTCTGGCTGAGCAGCCAGCTCGGCAGGCTTCGCCAGCTCGGTGGATTCTCGTCGGCTCTGTCGTCCATGTGAGGAGTCTAACGAATCGTTCGGAAGCCGAACGATCGTGATAACGTTCAGAGCACAAACGTTAGTACGACAAACGTTTTGAGGCTGAACGACTTCAGGAGACGCCATGATCACGCCGTTTCACATCGACATCCCGCAGGCCGACCTCGACGACCTGAACGACCGGCTCGCCCGCACCCGCTGGCCGAACGAGGTCGCCGGCACCGGATCGCACTACGGCTTCCCGCTGGAGCGGCTCAAGACGCTGGCAGAGTACTGGCGCACCGGGTACGACTGGCGCGAGCACGAGGCCGGGCTCAACGAGCTGCCGCACTTCACCACCGAGATCGAAGGCCAGCGCATCCACTTCGTCCACGTGCGCTCGGACAACCCGGACGCCCTGGCGCTGATCCTCACCCACGGCTGGCCCGGCTCGTTCCTGGAGTTCCTGGACGTGATCGAGCCGCTGCGGCGCGACTTCCACCTGGTCATCCCGTCCATCCCGGGGTACGGCTTCTCCGGGCCGACCCACGAGCGCGGCTGGGACATCGTGCGGGTGGCGCGGGCCTGGGCCGAGCTGATGCGCCGCCTGGGGTACGGGCGCTACGGCGCGCAGGGCGGCGACTTCGGCTCGGGCATCTCGCTGGCCCTCGGCGCCATCGCGCCCGAACAGGTCGTCGGGGTGCACGTCAACTACCTCCCGACCCGCCCGGACCCGGACGCCGGAGTCGTGCTGTCCGCCTCCGACGAGGCGCGGCTGGACAAGGTCCGGCAGCTGATGGCCAACCGCCCGGCATACCAGGCGCTGCTGGCGACCACCCCGCAGACCATCGGGTACGCGCTGACCGACTCGCCCGTCGGCCAGCTCGCCTGGATCGCCGAGCGCTTCGCCCAGTGGACCGATCCGCGCACGCCGGTCGGCGACGACCGGATGCTCACCGACATCTCGCTGTACTGGCTGACCGCCACCGCGGCCTCCTCGGCGCGGCTGCACCGCGACGCTCCGCGCGGGATCCCGGCCTGCCCGGTGCCGGTCGGCGTGGCGGTGCTCCCCCACGACATCACGCAGTCGGTGCGGCCGCTGGCCGAGCGGCTGTACGACATCCGGCACTGGTCGGAGTTCGAGCGCGGCGGCCACTTCGCCGCGATGGAGGTGCCGGACCTGTTCGCCGCGGACGTCCGGGAGTTCTTCGGCAGGCTCGCCTGATCGGTCAGCTTTCGAGAAGCGCGGCGCAGGTCGGCGCGGTTAGCGTGACGGCCTGTCGCCAACCGAGGAGGGTCCATGAACTGGAACAGAGGCATCCGGCAGTTCCACCGCTGGACGTCGGTCGTCTTCACGCTGACCGTCATCGCCACCTTCATCGCCCTGGCACAGGAGGAGCCCTTGGTGTGGGTGTCCTACGTGCCGCTGCTGCCCCTGTTCCTGCTCCTGTTCAGCGGCCTCTACCTGTTCGCGCTGCCGTACGTCGCCAGGTGGCGGGCCGGGCGCTCGGCGGCCGCGAGCTGACCGGCGCGCCTCAGCAGACGGCCTTCTGGAACGGGGCAGGCATCGGCGGCGCATGGTCCGGGGTCATGTGCGCGGCGATCTGCCGGAACAGCAGGTCGCTGGCGTTGGGATAGTTGCCCTGGCAGTCGAAGGCGCCCGGCAGGTAGGTCACCGCGACCGAGATGCCGACCTTCTCGGCGGGCAGGAACGCCTCGGTCGCGCTGTAGCCGCCCAGCAGCGGGTTCTGCAGCAGCCAGCCGCCGGAGCGGACCACGCCCAGGCCGTAGTTGTACCCCTCGACCTGGGTGAAGCAGGAGGGTTTGCAGTTGTCCTGCGGGTGACCGAAGCCGAGCAGGTTCGGGTCGGTCATGGCGCGGTAGCTCGCCTCGGACAGCAGCGTTCCCTCCCCCACCGCGATCGCGGTCCGGGCCATGTCGTCGATGGTGGTGGTCTGGCTCGCGCCGTTCGGGGTGCCCCAGTCGGCGTTCCAGAACGTCGCCTCCTCGTAGAACCCGGTGCCCGCCGGGACGCCCAGCGCCTGGCGGCGCTCGGAGCTGAACGAGTGCAGCACCGGCTCGGGGATGGCTCCCGTGTTGTTCGCGACGGTCTCGCGCAGGCCCATCGGTCCCAGCACTTTCTCGCGCAGCAGCACGTCGAGCGGTTTGCCGCCGATCTTCGCGAGGATCTCGCCCAGGATCATGAAGTTGGTGTGCGCGTAACTCCAGTTGCTGCCGGGCGGGAACTGGACCGGCCGGGAGAACGCGTACTTCATCCGCTCCTCGAAGGTCCAGGACTGGAAGGGGTCGGCGTTGAAGGCCGCGTTCCAGGCCGGGTCGGTCTCGAAGTCGGGATACCCGCTGGTCTGGTTGGCGAGCATCTTCAAGGTGACCTTGCCCGCCTCGGGGAGGGCGGGCATCCAGCGCTCGACCGGGTCGTCGAGCTTGGCTTTGCCCTCCTCGGTGAAGAGCAGGAGCAGCGTGCCGAGGTACGCGAACGCGACGGCGCCGTTGCGGAACCGCATCGCGGTGGTGGCGGGCACGCCGTCCAGCGACTCGCCGAACGCCTGGCTGGTGATCACCTGGTCGCCCTTGGTGACCTTGAAGACGGCGGCCCTCAGCGAGCCGGCGGTCATACCGTCGCGGACGATCTTCGCGACCGCCTCCGCCTGCGGGCTGGGCGCCCCGGTCGCCTGGGTCGCCGCACCGGCGGGCGCCGTACATGCCCCGAGCAGGAGGGCGGCCGCGAGCAGCAACCGCGAATGAAAGTTCACGATTGAGGATATCTGCGCATTCGGCCCTAACGGGTGACAACCGGCGAAACGGATTCATCTCCCCGCTGGGGGTGTCCGCGCATGTCAGAGGCGTCAGGTCTACTGACCGGACGGCGCGGCGCCCTGCCGCCGTCCGATGTGTGAGGGGATCAGCGGTGGCCGACCTGAAAGACAACATCAACGACGCGAGCATCGCCCGGCTGGCGGCCGCCGTCAGCCGGGTGCACCCGGCGTTCCCGGCCGCGGGCTTCGCCGCCGCGGCCGCGACCGGGCTCGCGCCGCTGGCCCTCAAGCAGCGCGTATCCGTGGTCGCCGGCGCGCTCGCCGCACACCTGCCGCAGCCGTTCCCGCAGGCCGGGCGGGTGCTGCGGGAGACCGTCGCGGCGACCCCGCTGGACATGTGGAGCGCCTGGCCCGCCACCGAGTACGTCGCCGTGCACGGGCTGGGCCACCCCGACGACGCGCTCGACACCCTGTCCGCGCTGACCTCGCATGCCACGGCCGAGTTCGCGATCCGCCCCTACCTGGCCGCGCACCCTGAGCACACGCTGCGCCGCCTGCACGTCTGGGCCGAGGACCCCGACCAGCACCTGCGCCGCCTGGCCTCCGAGGGCTCCCGGCCGCGCCTGCCCTGGGCCTCGCGCGTGCCGCTGCTGGCCGATCCGCAGGTCACCATCCCGCTGCTGGACCGGCTGCACGACGACCCCGAGCCGTACGTGCGCCGCTCGGTGGCCAACCACCTCAACGACATCACCAAGGACCACCCGGACACCGCCCTGGCCACCGCGCGCCGCTGGGCCGCCACCGGCGGCGGCGCCGCCTGGGTGGTCCGGCACGCGCTGCGCTCCCTGGTCAAGCAGGGGCACCCGGAGGCCCTGGAGCTGCTCGGCTACGACCACGGCGCGGACGTGGCCGTCACCGGCCTGACCGTCACGCCCGGCACGCTGCCCATCGGCGGGCAGGTCACCATCGCGTTCACGCTGACCGCCGGGGCCGGGGCGCGGGCCGCCGTGGACTACGTCGTGCACCACGCGGGAGCCCGCGGGCCCCGTGCGCCGAAGGTGTTCAAGCTGACCACGGCCGACCTCGCGCCCGGCGTGCCGCGCGAGATCACCCGCCGCCACACCTTCCAGCACGTCAGCGTCCGGCGCCTGCACCCTGGCCCGCACCGCATCGACATCCAGGTCAACGGCCGTGTCCTGGCCGGAGCCTCGATCACCCTGCTCGACGGCGAGTGACCGCCGTTGCTCAGCCGGAGCAGCCGCCGCCCGGGTCGGCGGGCACGGCGAACGGGTTCACGGCGATCGGCTGCCGCCCGGACCGCTCGCGCAGGTCCGGCTGCGGCTCGTCGGGGGAGCTGAACACCAGCGTCGTCTGCAGGCGCACACGCGCCGGACGGTCAGCGGCCACGGCTGTCAACTCGGGCTCCTCGGTGGTCGGTCGGTGCCGCGCCCGTCTCGGTGCGGCTGGACGCGACCATACCCACCGGATGCGACAGATAACTCGGCTTTTTCGACCATCGGACGTCCGGCGGCCGGAGTTTGGGTTCCGTACCCTCGGGTAGGCGCCAGCCACGGCCGGTCCCTGTCCGCACCGGGACGGCCCTCTTGCGCGCGCCGCCCCCGGGAGTCAGCATGCCCACCTCCGACATCGCCCCGCCACCGACCTCCGAGGCGCTCGCCGAAGCCCGCTGGCAGGCGGGCCTGCGCTCGGTGCAGCAGCGGCTGCGCGCGGGCCGCGACCGCACTCCCCTGGTGCTACCGGACTTCGGCGACCAGCACGAGGAGGAGACCCCGGCCGACGCCGACCAGGCGGTCCCCTACTGGCTGCGCCTGGCCGGCGCGTGGGGCTGGCGCTTCCTCGTCCTGGCCGCCGTCGGCTGGGTGCTGCTGTCGCTGGCCGCGCGGCTCGCCCAGGTGCTCGTCCCGCTGGCCATCGCGCTGCTGCTGGCGGCGCTGCTCTCCCCCGCGGTGCAGGTCCTGCGCCACCGGCTGCGGCTGCCCGCCTCCCTGGCCACCGCCCTCGTGCTGTTCGGCGGGGTGCTCGGCGCCGTCGGCCTGGTCACGCTGCTCGTCACCCAGCTGATCGACGGCACCCCCGAACTGAGCGAGAACGCCTCGGCCGGCCTGCAGCAGATCCGCGAGTGGCTGCGCACCGGGCCGCTGCACCTGTCCACGCACCAGCTCGACACCGCCGTCGACGCCGGCGCCGCCTGGGTGCGCGACAACCGGCAGAACCTCACCAGCGGGCTGTTCGCCACCGCCGGCGCGAGCTTCCAGATCCTCGTCACCGCGATGCTGATCCTGGTCGTGACGTTCTTCTTCCTGCGCGACGGGCGGCGGCTGTGGCACCTGGCGATGATCGCCGTGCCGCGGCGCGCGCGGCGGCCGGTGCTGGAGGCGGGCAACGCGGGCTGGCTGACGCTGGTCGCGTACGTGCGGGCCACCGTCATCGTCGCGTTCATCGACGCGCTCGGGATCGGCCTGGCCCTGGTCCTGCTCCGGGTCGAGTTCGCGTTCGTGCTGGCCGCGCTCGTGTTCCTGGCGTCGTTCATCCCGATCCTCGGGGCGACCGTGTCCGGGGCGGTGGCGGTGCTCGTCGCGCTCGTCGACCAGGGGCCGGTCACCGCCGTGATCGTGCTGGCCGCGGTGATCCTGGTGCAGCAGCTCGAAGGCCACGTGCTCCAGCCGCTGATCATGGGGCGGGCCGTGTCGATCCACCCGCTGGCGGTGATCGTGGCGCTCGCCGCGGGCGTCGCCATCGCCGGCATCGTCGGCGCGCTGGTCGCGGTGCCGATCGTCGCGGTGCTCAACACCGCGCTGCGGCACCTCATGCAGGGCCGCCAGCCCGCCCCCGACGCCGTCGTCGTCAGCGCGGACCCGACCCCCTGACCCGGCCCGGCCACGCCCGGCCGGGCGGGGGCGAAGATCGCTGTCTCGTGTCGAAATGCTGAGTTCAGCCTGAGGTTTGGACACGGGACAGCGATCTTGCCCGGTGGGTGGGTGCCTTCGCCGCCGCAGCGGCGGGCCTGGTGTCAGGCCGGGTTCGGCCGGGTACGAGACCTGGCATGAGCGAACCGACTTTCACGCCGCCCGCGGAGGACTTCGAGCCGCCGCCCGAGGCGGAGCCCTTGCCCGAGCCCAAGGGCGGCGACCTGCCCGAGCACGCCCACGACCAGGACGGCGCGCAGGCCCGCGCCGAGTCCCCGAGGCGTGACCCGCAGGTGCCGGATGACCGGGACACGCCACCGCCGGGCATGGACGACTACGGCACCACGCCGGGCGGCCAGCGGCGCAGCGACACCCTGGACGACCGCCTGGCCCGCGAGGAGCCCGACTCGGTCGGCGAACCGCCGGACTGATCCCGCACATACGACGAGGGTGGCCCCGCCGGAGCAGGGCCACCCTCTCTCATCGCAGGCTCAGCGCGTGGCGCGCCTGCCGACCAGGTACGCCACCAGCACGGCCGCGGCGCCGACGGCCCACGGGGTGGGGTTGGCGCGGATCCGGTCGCGCAGGTCGCGGCCGAGGGCCTCCCACTGCTCGGTGCTGCGGGGCATCCGGTCGGCCAGGTCGTGCGCCAGCTCGGCGGCGTGGTCCTTGACCAGGCCCGCCGTCTCGACGGTCCGGTCCTTGACCGCCAGCGCGGCGGTGCCCGCCTCGTCCTTGAGGGTCGCCGCCTTGTCCGCGATCTCCCGCCCGGTGGCGGTCAGCGTCTGCCTGACCTCGTCCGCACGCTCGGCGACCGCCGCGCCGGCGTCGGTGGCACGCTGCGTGACCTGGTCGACAGCGGCCTCTACGTTCTTGTCCTTCGGTGGCATGACGTCAAGTTCCCTTCGCAGACTGTGGTGCGAACCCGATACCCGCCGATCGGGGCGCTAATCACCGGGCGGGCCACCAGCTCACGGTCCGGATTAGGCGCCGCCGCGGCGCGGTATGTAGCCGCCATGTCAGACCACCCCGAGACCTCCCCCTCCACGCCCCCGCCACCGGACGCGGGGCCCCGCAGCCCTGCGCAGTTCAGCCTGCGTTCCTGGTGGGCGGTGCTGCGCCGCACCGCCAAGGAGGCCGACACCGACAGCCTCCAGGTATGGGCGGCCGCGCTGACCTACTACGGCGTGCTGTCGCTGTTCCCCGGCATCCTGGTGCTGGTCGCCGTCGTCGGGCTCATCGACGACCGGCTCGTCGACGACGTGCTCGGCGAGGTGTTCCCGATCATGCCCGGCGCGGTGCAGGAGATCTTCACCGCCGCACTGGAGAACGTGCAGGCCAACGATGCCAAGGCCGGGATCGCCGCGCTCATCGGTCTGGCCGTGGCGATGTGGTCCGCGTCCGGCTACATCGACGCGTTCATGCAGGCGTCCAACGCCGTCTACGACGTGCCGGAGGGGCGGCCGCTGTGGAAGCGGCTGCCCCTGCGGCTCGCCGTCACGCTGGTCACCGGCGTGCTGCTGGTCGCCAGCGTGCTGATCGTGGTGCTCAGCGGCCGGCTGGCCGAGGCCGTCGGCGACGTGCTGGGCCTGCCCGGACCGGCCGTGACCGCCTGGCAGATCCTCAAGTGGCCGGTCCTGGTGATCCTCATCGGAGCGATGTTCGGGCTGCTGTACCGGGCCTCGCCCAACGCGCGGCAGGGCGGCTTCCGGTGGATCACGCCGGGCTGCGCGGTCGCGGTCGTGCTGTGGGTGGCGGCGTCGGCCGGTTTCGGCTTCTACGCCGCGCACTTCGGCTCGTACGCCGAGACCTACGGCAGCCTCGGCGGCGTCATCGTGTTCCTGATCTGGCTGTGGCTGTCCAACCTGGCGCTCCTGCTCGGCGCCGAACTCGACGCCGAGCTGGAGCGCCAGCGGGCCATCGCCGCCGGGCACCCGGCCGGGCAGGAGCCTTACCTGCAGATGCGCGACAGCAAGGCCGTCGAGCCCGGCGACAAGCAGCACCTCTGACCCGCCCGCCGGACCGCCCTAGCTCTCCCGCCGGGGCGGCTCGGCCGCGGGCCGCTCCGACTCGGCCGCGGGGACCGACTCGGCCGCGGACACCGGCTTGGACCGGGACATCGGCTTGGACTGAGACACCGGCTCGGGCTCCGACACCGGCTCGGGCTCGGACACCTCGGGCTCGGGTTCCGGCTGCCGCTGGTGCACGACCTTGCGCACCCGCTCCAGACGGCCCCGGCCGCCGACCGCCTCCATGACGGTCAGCAGCGCCGGGGCCAGCACCGAGCGCACCACGAACGCGTCCAGCAGGATGCCCACCGACAGCGCGAACGCCAGCTCCCGGAACGGCCGCAGCGGCACGATCGCGAGCAGGCCGAAGCTCACCGCGAGGGTGAACGCCGCGGTGCGGATGGCCCGCGCCGACTGCGGCAGGGTGATCGCCAGCGCCTCGCGCAGCGGCCGGTGCCGGGCCTCGTTCCAGGCCGGGCCGATACCGAAGATGTTGTAGTCGGAACCGAGCGCGACCAGCAGCACCGCGGCGGCGAACGGCACGTAGAAGGTCAGCCCGTCCGCGCCGAGGTGCTCCTGGAACAGCCAGGTGGTCGCACCGAGGGTGGCCCCGATGGCCAGCACGCTGCACGCCAGCAGCGCCAGCGGCGCCCACAGGGCCCGCAGGTAGAGCATCAGGAACAGCAGGTTCGCGGCGAGCGCTGCCAGCGCGATCCGGCCCAGGTCGGACATGGTCTGGTCGACGATGACCTTGGCGATGGCGGTGTCGCCGCCGAGGCTGAACCCGGTGCCGCCGAGCCCGGCGGCGTCCAGCAGGCCGGGCAGGTCCGCGTCCAGGCTGGTGAGGGTCCGCACGGCGGTCGCGCCGAGCGGCTCGTCGTCCAGCACGAGCAGGTAGCGGGCCGCGCCGCCGTCGGGCGACCGGAACAGGTTCAGCTCGGACGGGATGGCCCGGTCGGCCGGGCCGATGACGGCCGCCACCCCGGTCCGCTTCGACAGCTCCTGCTGCAGCCGGGTCAGCTGCTCGGTGCGGGCGGCCACGCCGTCGCCCTCCAGCAGCAGCTCGGTGGGCGACAGGATGCCCGCGGCGAAGCCCGCCTCGGCCTCGGCGGCGGCCTTACGCGCGGGATGGTCCGCCGGGAGGGCCTCGACGAACGAGACGCCCAGGCCCATGTGCCGGGCGGGCAGCGCGGCGGCGACCAGGCCGCCGACGCACAGCAGCAGCACCGGCAGTGCCACCAGGGGCCGGGTGAGCAGCCGGGCCCACCGGCCGCCGGTGTGCTCCGGCTGCTCGGCAGGGTCGGCGGTGGCCGCCCGGCGGCCCGGCGCCCACAGCGCGGCGCCCCCGAGGATCGCCAGCAGGGCGGGGACCAGCGTCACCGACACGAGCATGCCGATGAGCACGGCGACGGCCATGCCCGGCCCGAAGGCCCGGAACGCGGCCGAGTCCGCCACGATCAGCGCACCGGTGCCCGCGGCCGCGGTCGCCCCGGCGGTGGCGATGATCGGGGTGAACCGGGAGGCCGCCTGGCGGGCCGCCTCCAGCCGCCCCTCCCCCGCCGCCAGGCGCGTACGCACGCCGGACAGGTAGAACACGACGTAGTCGGTGACCACGCCGAGCAGCAGCGCGACCAGCAGCGGTTGTGTCTCCTGCGGCACCGGCACGCCGAACCGGCCCGCCAGCTCGCCGCCGACGTGCAGCGTCAGCATGATCGCGATCCCGGCCACGCCCAGTGCGAGCAGCGGCGCGACCAGTGACCGGAACGCCACCGCGACGATGACGAACACGGCCACGACGGTGATCGCCTCCAGCCACGGCAGCGACGACAGCACGATGCCGCCCTGCTCGACGCGGGCGGGCACGGAGCCGGTCACGCCGACCACGGCGTCGTCGGCGTCGTACTGCTCGGCGGCGAACTTCTGCGCGGCTTCGAGCTGTTCGGCGAAGCTGGCGTCGGGGGCGGTGAACAGCATGGTGATCACCGTGGTGCCGTTCTCGCGGGCGCCCGGCAGCAGCTTCAGCGTGTTCGCGACCGGGATCGCGGCGAGGATCGCGGTGTCCGCGAGCTTGCCCTCGCTGACCGCCTGGGCGCGGGCGACGGCGTCGGCCTGCACCGAGGCGGGCAGCCCGTTCGGGTCGCGCTGCACGATCGAGATCCGGCTCAGCAGCGGCAGGCCGAACCGTTCGAACGAGCGGACCTCGCTGCGCACCGCCGGGTTGTCCACCGACACGAGCTGCCCGAGGTCGCTGCCGCCCTGGCCGAGCGCGGGCAGGTACACCATCGCGGCGGCCGTGGCGGCCAGCCAGGCCAGCACGATCACCCAGCGCAGCCAGACCACGATCTCGGCGTACCACTCCAGCAGGAAGCTGGGCCGCCACCGGCTGCGCGGCATCGGTTCGGTGCTCATCGGGCGGCTCCTCGTGGCATGACAGTCCTCCCCACCGCGGCCCGGCCCACGCCGGTGCGGTTCTGTGCGAATAGAAGGCGGGCCGGCGGTACACGGCCCGCCGATGTCACTGCGGTGCCCGGCCGGGAGCCGGGCAAACGTGCCGCCCCGGCGGGCGGCGCGGAATCCGGGCGCGGACGCGATGGAGCCCGTGCCCCGCAGGGAGGCACGGGCTCCGCGACCCGGCGGGTCAGTCGGGCCAGCGGCCCGTCAGCGACTTGACCGCGTGCGCACCGCCGCGGTCGACGGCCGCCTTGACCAGGCCGAAAATGGCGCCCTGCACCGCCGCGGCGACCAGGATCTCGGCCATGCCCTTGGTCCGGTCGGTGGCGTGGGGCGCCTCGCGCGACCCCGAAGCCACCCGCCAGACCTGCTTGAACGCCGCACCCGCGATCGCACCGGCGAGCACGCCGCCGACGATGCCGATCGGCTTGTACATCACCGTCTGTTTGTTCATGGCGCGCCCATACCCGCCTGGCCCGGGTTCAGTCCACCCGGCCGCAGTGGACGATCATCGGCCAGGTTTCGCCCGGCAGCGGTCCGGGAAGTCGAGGGTCAGCATCAACGACCGGACGGAGCTGAACATGGGTGCGCTGGACGAGGCGAAGCACAAGGGCCAGGAGCTGCTCGGCAAGGCCAAGGAGAAGGTCGGCGACCTGACCGACAACCACTCCCTGCAGGCCGAGGGCCTGGCCGACCAGGCCAAGGCGAAGGTCAACCAGGCCGGTGACGAGGTCCGCGACGCGGTTCGCGGGCGCGACCGCGACGAGGACGACCTGCGCTCCGAGCGCTGAGCCCGGCCTTCCGCCACACGTGGCCCGCCCCTCGCCGGGGCGGGCCACGTTGCTGTTTGCCGGGTACTCGTGACGATCGGCGCGAAACGTCACGGGCGGCGGGCGGGGCGGGCCGCCGCCGGGTTTACCGGCGCGCCGATCGGGAGAAGTTGCCCGTACAAGATTCATCTGCCTGTGGAGGACATCATGCGACTCAACGAAGACGACATCGTCGCCTCGCAGGGACCCGGCGGTGAGGGTCCGGCCGACGCGGGCGCCGGTGAGCCGGCCGACCCGAGCGAGCACGACGGCGGCGCGGACGGCGGCGCGGAGACCGAGGGTCCGGAGGACGCCGGTGCCGGTGACAGCGTGGACGCCGACGAGCACGACGGAGGAGCAGACGGCGGTGCCTGAGCTGCTCGGGTACGCAGCGCCGGGCTCGCCGAGCCCGGCGCTGCGGCGCTGCGTGGGCGACCCGGACGGCTTCGCCCGGACGTACTGGGGACAGCGGCCGCTGCTGCGGGACACGGGCGGCTTCGCCGACCTGCTGGACCTCGACGCGGTCGACGAGCTGCTCAGCGTCCGCGGGCTGCGCACCCCGTTCCTGCGCGTGGCGCACGAGGGGCAGCTGGTGCCCGCCGCGCGGTTCACCGGCGGCGGCGGGCTGGGCGCCGAGGTGGGCGACCAGGTGCGCGACGACCGGGTGCTGGACCTGCTGTCCGCCGGGGCGACGCTGGTGCTGCAGGGCCTGCACCGGATCTGGCCGCCGCTGCAGGAGTTCTGCCTGGACCTTTCCGCGGAGCTGGGGTGCGCGGTGCAGGCCAACGCCTATTTGACCCCGGCCGGCAACCAGGGCTTCGCCACCCACTACGACACCCACGACGTGTTCGTGCTGCAGGTCGCGGGTGTCAAGCACTGGCGGGTCCACGAGCCCGTGCAGCCCGATCCGCTCGAACGCCAGCCCTGGGGCGGCTTCGCCGACGAGGTCGCCGCGACGGCGTCCGGCCCGGCCCACCTGGACCACGTGCTGTCGCCCGGCGAGCTGCTGTACCTGCCGCGCGGCTGGCTGCACGCCGCCGCCGCGGTCGACGCGACCAGCCTGCACATCACGCTGGGCCTGCGCCGCCCGACCCGGTACACCATCGCGCAGGCTCTGCTCGACCTGGCGTGCGCGGACCCGCAACTGCGCGCCGGGCTGCCGCTGGGCCTGGACCTGACCGACCCCGCGCAGCTGGCCCCGCATCTGGCCGCGACGGTGGAGGCGCTGCACGACATGGCGCGCAAGGCCGACCCGGCGGACGTCGCCCGGGCCCTGCGCACCGGGCAGTGGACGGCGCACCGCCCGGCCCCGGTGCGCCCCGTCGCGCAGGCCGCGTTCGCCGCCGGGCTGACCGACGGGGACCTGGTGCGGGTCCGCCCCGGGCTGCGCTTCACCTGTGTGGACGGACGGCTGGAGCTGCCCGGTGGCCGGACGCTGACGTTCCCAGCCGGCTGCCAGGAGGCGCTCGCGGCGGTGCTCGCGGGTCCGCCCGTACGCGTCGGCGAGCTGCCCGGCCTCGACGACACCGAGTCCCGGCTGGTCCTGGTGCGGCGGCTGCTGCGGGAGGCGGTCCTGGTCCCCGCCGGAGGCTGAGGCCGGGTTTGCCCGTCCCGGCGAGCGGGGATCCGGATGCCATGCATCTGCCCATCAATCACCGGCTCCGGCCGCACTGGCGCCTGCTGGCCGGGCTGTGCGGCGCGTACCTTCTGGCGTTCGGCGTGCTCGGCGTGGTGGCCACGGCGGGCCTGCCGCTGTTCGACCGCGCGGACACGCACGTGCTCGGCCTGCGGGCGAACCCGGCGTTCGCCTGGCTGTCGCTGCTGGCGGGCGGGGTGGTGCTGCTCGCCGCGATCGTCGGGCGCGACCTGGCCCACTGGGTGAACCTGGGCGCGGGCGGCCTGTTCCTGCTCGTCGGCCTGGCCATGCTCGCACTGCTGCAGACGCCGCAGAACGTGCTCAACTTCGAGGTGGCGACCTGTGTCGTGGCCCTGCTGATCGGCACGGCGCTGCTCACGGCGGGGCTCTACGGCAAGACCGGCACCCCGCGGGAGTCGGCGGCCGAGGAGGTCCTGCGCCACAGCACCCGGCCCGGTGACAAGTTCACCGTGCGCCCGGAGTCCGGCGCGTAGTCACTGCTGCGGCACGGGGCGGCGGATGGGCGACCATCCGCCGCCCGTTCCTTTTCCGCGGCAGAGGCACCCGGCCGCGAACCGATCGAGATATGAAAGATCACGTGTGGCGGGATGGTACGGCGGCGGACCTACAATTCGTGCACATCGCCGCACCACCGGTGCCCCGCGCCCGTCCGGTGCACTGCCCGCTGAGGTGAAGCTTGCCCGTCCACTTCGACCTGCTCGGCCCGCTGACGGTGTCGCGTGACGGCCGGCCGGTCCCGCTCGGCTCGACGAAACAGCAGCTCGTCCTTGCCGTGCTGCTGCTGCACCCGGGCGAGACGGTGACCGTCCTGGAGCTGACGGCGGCGCTGTGGAGCGGCGATCCGCCCGACTCCGCGGCGGCCAACATCCGCACCTACGTCCGCGGCCTGCGCCAGGCCCTCGACGGCGGCCAGGACGGCCGGATCCACACCACGGCCGGCGGCTACCTGCTGCGGGTGGACCCGGGCGAGCGGGACCTGGACCGCTTCGACGCCGCCGCGGCGCGGGGCCGGGCCGCCCTGGCCGCGGGTGACGCGCGCGGCGCCGCCGCGGCCATGGCCACCGCTGTGAGCCTGTGGCGCGGACCCGCGTTCGCCGGGCTTCCCCTGCCCCGGCGCATCGACGCCCGCGTCGCGCAACTGGCCGAGCGGCGGCTGCTGGCCGAGGAGGACCACGCCGAGGCACGGCTGGCGGTCGGCGAGCCGGCGGCGGCGGTCGCCGGGCTGCGTACGCTGCTGCACCGGCATCCGCTGCGCCAGCGCGCCTGGGCGCTGCTCATGCGCGGCCTCTACCGCACCGGTGACGTGTCCGGCGCGCTGGCGGCGTTCCGGCAGGCTCGGCTGGTGCTGGCGGAGGAGACGGGCATGGACCCCGGCCCCGAGCTGACCCGGCTGCACGACGACGTCCTGCACCACCGCCTCGACACGCACCCCGCCGGTCCCGGCCGCGGCGCGGCAGCGCGGCCGGTGTCGGGGCGCCCGCAGCAGCTGCCGCTGGCCGTGCCGGGCTTCGTCGGCCGCAGCGCCGAGCTGGCCCTGCTCGACGGGTTCCTCACCGGCCCGGCAGACCGCCCGGCCGGGGTGGACATCGCCACCGTCAGCGGCATGGCCGGCGTCGGCAAGACCACCCTGGCCCTGCACTGGGCACACCGGACGCTCCACCGCTTCCCCGACGGCCAGCTCTACCTCAACCTGCGCGGCTACGACGACGGCGACGCGGTCAACCCCGCCGACGCCCTGGTCACCTTCCTCGAGGCGCTCGGGGTGCCGATCGGCCGCATCCCGAGCAGCACCGACGCCCGCACCGGGCTCTACCGCAGCCTGCTCGCCGACCGCCGCATGCTCGTCGTGCTCGACAACGCCCGCGACGCCGCCCAGGTGCGCCCGCTGCTGCCCGGCGCGGGCCGGTGCGCCGTCCTGGTGACCAGCCGTGACCAGCTCGCCGGCCTGGCCGCCGCCGAGGCCGCCCGGCCGCTCACCCTCGACGTGCTGACCGAGCCGGAGTCCCGCAACCTGCTGCGCGGCCGCCTCGGGCCGGAGCGGCTCAGCGCGGAACCCGGGGCGGTCGCCGACATGATCGAGCTGACCGGCCGCCTGCCGCTGGCGCTGTCCATCGTCGCGGCCCGGGTGGCCGCCCGGCCGTCCTTCCCGCTCGACGCCGTCGCCGCGCAGCTGCGTACGTCCGAGGACCGGCTCGCCGCCCTGGCCGACGGCGACCTCCGCCGGGTGTTCTCGTGGTCGCACCGGGCGCTGAGCCCCGACGCGGCACGGCTGCTGCGGCTGCTGGGCCTGCATCCGGGACCGGACCTGACCGGCGCGGCCGCCGCGGCGCTGTGCGGGCGGTCCCGGGCCGAGATCGGCGCGCCGCTGCGCGAGCTGACCCGGCTGCATCTGCTCACCGAGCACCTGCCGGGGCGCTACCACCTGCACGACCTGCTGCGCACGTACGCCGCCGAGCTGGCCCGCGACGGCGAGCAGGAGGCGGAACGGCACGCCGCCCGGGGCCGCATGTACGACCACTACCTGCACAGCGCCCGCCCCGCCGCCGTGCTGCTGCAGCCGACGTGGACGCCGATCGAGCCCGAGCCCGCCCGGCAGCCGGGCACGTACGTGCCGATCGCCGACCGGGCCGCGGCCACGGCCTGGTTCAACGCCGAGCATCCGGTGCTGCTGCGGGTGCTGCGCCAGGCCGCCGAGACCGGCCACGAGCGGTACGCCGGGCAGCTGGCCTGGACGCTGGCCGCCTACCTCGCCCCGCGCGGCCTGTTCCAGGACCAGCTCACCGCCCAGCAGACGGCGCTGGCCGCGGCCGAACGCATCGGCGACACCGAGGCGCAGGCACTGGCCAGCCGGATGCTCGCGCGAGCGCTCATGCGGCTCGGCGACCACGACGCGGCCGAGCACCACATCCGGCGCGCGCTGGACCTGTACGGGCAGCTCGGTGACCTGGCCAGCATCGCGCTGGTGCTGCGGCAGTACACCGAGCAGTGCACGCGGCGCGGCCGGCTGGACGAGGCGCTGGCGCACAGCGCCGAAGCGCTGCGGGTGTCCCGGCTGATCGGCAACGACTACGCCGAGGCGCGCGCCCTGAACACGAAGGGCTACCTGCACGCCCTGAACGGCGACTACGTGCAGGCCGTGGCCGACTGCACGGAGGCGCTGGCCCGGCAGCGGCGGATGGGCGACCGGGTGGGCCAGGCCGCGACCCTGGACAGCCTGGGTTTCGCGTACCACCGCCTGGGCGATCCGGCCGAGGCGGTGGCCTGCTTCGAGCAGTCCATCGAGCGCTTCCGCGAGTCGGCGAACCGCTTTCACGAGGCCGAGACCCTCACCCGGCTCGGCGAGGCGCAGGAGGCGCTGTCCGACCTGCCCGCGGCGGTGGAGGCCTGGCGGAGGGCGGTGCGGATCTACGACGAGCTGGGCGACGCGGCGGCCGAGCCCGCGCGGCGGCGCCTGGCCGAGCTGACCGGGGAGGAAAGTGTGGCGCAGATCACCACACTCAGGTCCTCAAACGAGGGATAGACCTCGCCGCCGACATGTCGTGATCGCCCTCATACCCACCCTGGAGCGCCTTCCACCCCGGCCCTCGATCCCCCCTGAGCAGAGTGCCGTGTTCGGCCGCAGGAAAGGCCCCAGCACCCTTTTGATCTTGAATGTGTACGGGCGGCCGGACCGCGGCATCGTCACTACGGTGGCCCGCATGCCAGAACTGATCCTGCCCACCACCCGCCTGCATGCCGAGTTCCTGGAGTGCCACCAGGAGTGGGGTCCCGGCCTGCACGAGGACGGCTTCGGCCTCGGCCCCGGCGACGACGTGCACTCGCCCGAGGGCTTCGCCGCCTGGGTGCACGAGCGGACCCGGCTCACCCACCCCGCCGGAGCGCCCTGCCCGGACGAGCCGCACGGCTCACCCCGCTGGCTCGTCGAGCACGGCCGGGTGCTCGGCGGTTTCGCCCTGCGGCACCGGTTCGACCCGCTGCGCGGCCACATCGGCTACGGCGTACGCCCCTCCGCACGCCGCCGCGGCCTGGCCGCCTGGGCGCTGGGCGAGATGCTCGGCGAGGCGCGCGCCGCGCTCGGCGTCGACCGGGTGCTGCTGGTCTGCGCCGTGGACAACGTCGCCTCGGCCCGCACCATCGAGCGCAACGGCGGCGTCTTCGACGACATCCAGGACACCGAGCTCGGCTCGATCCGGCGCTACTGGATCGATCTGGTCCCGACCGCGTGAACGCCGGAGGCCGGGCCGCGCGGGCGGCCCGGCCCCGGCAGCGGTCACTCCGCCGGCGGCAGCGTGATGCGCAGGAACCGGGTGCCGGCGCCGCCCGGCGCGGTGCCGCCGGCGGCGATCCACACCGTGCCGCCCACGCCGGACGCGGCCGTGTACAGCTGCCCGTAGGTGCCGACCAGCACCGGCTGCACGTCGGCGATGTCGTCACCGTCGAGCGAGATCCGGTAGAGTCGGGCACCGGTCGCGCACGCGACGTAGACGACGGTGCGCACCACGGCCAGGCCGCCGCAGCCGCCCTCCCCGGCCGGGAACATGTACTTGGGCGCGACGAGGCTGGACGACGCACATCCGGCGCCCGACCTCGACTCGGTGCCCTCGCACATCGGCCAGCCGTGGTTGCCGCCCTTCACCACGAGGTTGGTCTCGTCCTCGACGGTGTCGCCGTACTCCTGCATCCACAGCTTTCCGCGCGCGTCGAAGGCGAGGCCGCGCGGATCGCGGTGCCCGTAACTCCAGATGTAGCCGCCGAACGGGTTGCCCGACGGCACCTTGCCGTCCGGGTTGAACCGCAGCACCTTGCCCGCGAGGCCGGCCATGTTCTGGGCCAGGCGCGGCACCCCGGCGTCGCCGGTGGCGACATACAGCTTGCCGTCCGGCCCGAACCGCAGCCCGCCTCCGTTGTGGACCTTGCCGCGCGGGATGCCCACGACCAGAGACTCCATCGAGCCCCCGTCCAGCCCTGCGGCGCGCAGGCGCAGCCGGACGATCCGGCTGTCCGTCGCCGTGGTCTGGAAGGCGTACACCCAGCGGTCCTTGGCGAAGGTGGGCGCGACGGCCAGGCCCAGCAGCCCGCTGTTGCCGGTGCCCACGGTGCCCGGCACCGTGCCCAGCGGCTTGGACTGTCCGGTGCGCGGATCCAGCAGCACGACCTCGTGCTGGTCACGCCGCGCGAACAGCACCGTGCCGTCGGGCAGCGGCGCGAGCGCGGAGACCGTCGCGGCGTCCTCGGCGACGACGCCGACCTCGCACAGCATCGTGCAGGACTTGCCCGCGGTCACCTCTATCCCCGCGCTGGGGGCCGACAGGTTGCCCTGCCCGTCGCGGGCGCTCACGTGGTAGCGGTGCCTGCTGTCCGGGGGCACCCCGAAGTCGGTGAAGCTGAACCGGTCGCCCGCGCTGCCCGCCACCGTGCCGACCTTGCCGCCGTCGCGGAACACGTCGTACGCCGTCACCCCGACGTCGTCGGCGGCCGCCTGCCAGGTCATGGTGACCGTGGTGCCGTCGGCCGTGGCCTTCACCCCGCCCGGCGCGGCGGGCGCCTTGGCGTCCGATCCGCACTCCGGCGGCGTCACCACGAGCGTCTCGCTCGGCGGCGACACGTTGCCCGCCTCGTCCTGCGCCTTGACCTGGAGCTGCCACTGCTGCGCGGGCGCCGCCTCGATCACCGCCGAGGTGTGCTCAGCGTCGATCTCGGCGAGCACCTGCCCGTCCCGGAGCACCGCATACCAGGTGACCTCGCGGTCGTCGGAGGAGGCGGCCCAGCTCACCGCGGCCGAGCGGCAGGTCGTCTCACCCAGGCTGACCCCGCCCGGCGCGGTCGGCGGCTGGACGTCCGGCGGCGGCTCCGGCCAGCGGACGATCAGGACGGCGAGCCCCACGACCGCGAGTACGAGCAACCCGGTGAGCAGCCGGGAGCCACCCGAGGAGGAGGCGATGGGCGACGGGGCGACGGGCGTCATGTCGGGAATGTAGCGAGGCCGGGACCCTTACACCAGACCCGCGAACGACCTTGCGGAAACGGATTTTCCGCCTCCGAAACCGGCGGGATACGCGCTGGTCAGGCCCCGTCCGGCCGTCCGAAGAGGAGCTCTGCGGCGGACTCCCACTCGGCCACCAGATCCGTCGAGCCGGGCGCGCGCAGCCACAGGATCTGCAGACCGTCCATCATCGCCGTGATCTGGCGCGCCAGCGACCCCGGCCGGTCGGTCAGCCCCTCGGCCAGCTCGGTGAACACGGCCAGGATCTGGTCCTGCCGGGCCACGAAGTAGCCGTGCGCGGGGTGACTCGGGGTCAGCGACTCGGCCTCCAGCACGGCGAACAGGCGCACGATCTCCGGCTGCGCGGCGTTGCGGCGGACCAGGGCCGCGCACATGCGCCGCAGGTCGACGCCCCGCCACCGGCGCCGGTCGCCACCGGCGAGCTGCCGCTCGTCGAGGCCCAGCTCGGCGGCCAGGGAACGGGCGTCCTCGGCGTCGCGGTGGTCGAGCACGGCGACGAGCAGGCCGTCCTTGGAGCCGACGTGGTGCAGCAGCCCCGGCACGGTCAGCCCGCAGCCGTCGGCGACGTCCTGCATGGACAGGCCCCAGAAGCCGCGCTCGGCGATCAGCCGGGTCGTCACCTCCATGATCTGGCGGCGGCGCTGCTCGGCGGGCAGGCGGGGGCGGTCCCTGCGGTAGGTCGGCGCGGCGTCGGCCACGGTCGCGGCACCATCCCTCGGCTCGGCTCTTGTGCGGCGGTATCGCCGTGGTTAGGTTACCCCATGGCTACTACCTACTAGGTACTAAGTAAGCCCGGAGAGGAACCCGCATGAGCCACGACCCGCGCCTGGCCCGCCTGAGCACCGCGGAGAAGGCCGCACTGACCAGCGGCAGCAACTTCTGGCACACCACCGCCGTGGGCGACGTGCCCTCGATCCTGGTCACCGACGGCCCGCACGGCGTACGCAAGCAGCCCGCCGGGGCCGACCTCGACCTGGGCGCCAGCGAGCCCGCGACCTGCTTCCCGCCCGCCGTCGCCCTCGGCTCGACGTGGGACGCCGAACTCGTCGGCCGGGTCGGCGCCGCGCTCGGCCGCGAGGCCCGCGCCATGGGCGTCTCCGTGCTGCTCGGGCCCGGCGTCAACCTCAAGCGCACCCCGCTGGGCGGCCGCAACTTCGAGTACTACGCCGAGGACCCGCTGCTCACCGGCGTGCTCGCCACCGCCTGGGTGCAGGGCCTGCAGAGCCAGGGCGTCGGCGCCTCGCTCAAGCACTTCGCGGTCAACAGCCAGGAGACCGACCGGATGCGCGTCAGCGCCGACGTCGACGAGCGCACCCTGCGCGAGCTCTACCTGCGCGCCTTCCAGCGGGTGGTGCGGCAGGCGCAGCCGTGGACGGTCATGTGCGCCTACAACCGGATCAACGGGGTGTACGCCGCCCAGCACCGCTGGCTGCTCACCGAGGTGCTGCGCGGCGAGTGGGGCTTCGAGGGCCTCGTGGTGTCCGACTGGGGCGCCGTGGTCGACCGCGTCGCGTCCGTGCACGCCGGGCTCGACCTGACCATGCCCGGCCCCGACGACGCTGGCGACCGCGCCCTGGTCCAGGCCGTCGAGCAGGGCGAACTCGACCCCGCCGACCTCGACACCGCCGCCGCCCGGGTCCTCGCGCTGGTCGACAAGGCCGTCGCCGCGGCCGACCCCGGAGCCACCTACGACCAGCAGGCCCACCACGCGCTGGCCCGCGAGGCCGCCGCCCGCGGCGTCGTCCTGCTCAAGAACGACGGCGGCCTGCTGCCCCTGCCCCGGCAGGGGGTCTCGCTCGCGGTCATCGGCGAGTTCGCCCGCACCCCCCGCTACCAGGGCGGCGGCAGCTCGCAGATCAACCCCACCCGGCTCGACGACGCGCTCACCGAGATCACCACGCTCACCTCGGCGCCGGTCGTCTTCGCAGCCGGCTACCAGCCCGACGGCACCGCCGACGACACCCTGCTCGCCGAGGCCGTCGCGGCCGCCCGCGGCAGCGACGTCGCCGTCGTCTTCGTCGGCACCGCACACGAGACCGAGGGCCGCGACCGCGACGACCTCGACCTGCCCGCCGCGCACCGCGCCCTCGTCGAGCAGGTGGCCGCCGCCAACCCGAACACCGTCGTCGTGCTCAGCAACGGCGCGGTCCTGCTGACCTCCCCCTGGGACCGGGCCGTGCCCGCGCTCGTCGAAGGCTGGCTGCTCGGGCAGGCCGGCGGCGGCGCACTGGCCGACGTGCTGTTCGGCGTGGTCAACCCGTCCGGGCGGCTCACCGAGACGGTCCCGCTCCGGCTCGCCCACCACCCGTCCCACCTCGACTTCCCCGGCGAGGCCGGGCACGTGCGCTACGGCGAGGGCCTGCACGCCGGATACCGCGGCTTCGACGCCCGCGAGCAGGAGGTCGCGTACCCGTTCGGGCACGGCCTGTCCTACACCACGTTCGGCTACGGGCAGGCCACCGCGACCGTGTCCGGCGACGTGATCGAGGTGCGGGTGCCCGTCACCAACACCGGCGACCGGGACGGCCGCGAGGTCGTGCAGCTGTACGCGAGCCTGCCCGGCTCGCCCGTCCGCCGCGCCCCGCGCGAGCTGAAGGGCTTCACCGTCGTCGACGTCGCCGCCGGGCAGACCGCCGAGGCCGTGATCCGCGTCGACCGCGCCGACCTGGCGTACTGGGACCCGCGCCTGGGCCGCTGGGCCGTCGAGGGCGGCGGGTACCTGCTCGCCGCCGGCGCGTCCTCCCGCGACCTGCGCGCCTCGGTGACGGTCGAGGTCACCGGCGACGACACCCGCGCGCCGCTGACCGGCGACTCGTCGCTGGGCGAGTGGCTGGCCGACCCGCAGGGCGCCGCCGTGCTCGGGCAGGCGCTCGCCGCGTCCGCCTCCGGCAACAGCGCGCTGGCGGCGATGGCGGCGGACCCGGGGGTCTCGCTGTTCCTGGCCAGCCTGCCGCTGAGCCGGCTGGCCAAGTTCCCGGGCAGCACCTTCGGCCCCGACGCGATCGAGCAGCTGGTCGCGGCGGCGAACGCGTAGGCCCGTTACCTCCCCCGGGTGAGGTCCGGGACGGAAAGCCGACTCAGCGGGCATGCGCCCCGGTCCGAGCGATAAGGCTGTTTTGTACACAGCCGGCGCCGTCCGGCCGGGAGCGTGCGGCCGCCTCCACCCTCGCGCGACGGGGTGGAGGCGGCCGGCACACCGTCGGCCGCCGGCACCGGCCCGGACGGGGGAGGGCATGTGAGCGGCTTGCTCGTCGGCACCGGCTGGGGCGGCCTGATCCGCCGCCGGGTGCGCGACTCCGCCGAGATCGCCGCGGTCCGGCGGGACTGGCCGGACCTGCATACCCACGAGTTCGTGGCCCCGCGCCTGACCGAGCAGGACGCCGTGCAGGCCGCCCGCGCGGAACTCGCGTACTGGTGGCGCAGCCCGCTGCGGCCCCGGCTGACCGTGGTCCGCATCAGCGCCAACGACTTCCGCATCCACCGCCACCGCCGCGACTGCCGCGCCCCCGACTGCCCCGTCTCCACCCGCCGCCCCACCCCCCGCTGACACGGGTCCCACCCGCCTCGCCCCGCACGCTTGATCGTCCGACTTGCCTGGCGAGCGGGCGTATCTTGCGCGCGCATTCGCCCATGTGCCTGGCAAGTCGAGCGATCAAGGCGCCGCGGCCGCGGGGCCGGCTCGGCGGCGGGCTGTCAGCGCCACGGTGGGGCTCAGGGCGATTCTGTGGTGTGGGTATGCGGGCGGCCGGGTGACTTTCCCCCGGCGGCCACGGTTCCAGCTGGACATCCGATGGCGTGACCGCGAAACTACTGTTAGTGAAAACGATTGTCAGTGCTACCGGCTCCTGCAGCTCGCGGCCTGACAGCCCGTTGGGCACGGTCGTGGCCGGACAGCGGTCACCCCGGCCCGGAGAGGGGCGGCGTCATGGCAGACGAACCGGAGCACGAAGGCATCGCCGACGTCCCCGCGGGCACCTGGATCGTGGTGAGCGGCGAGCAGGTCGGCGTCGGCGACGCGGTGACCGTCGACCTGGGCGAGCCGACGCGCGGCGTCATCTGCGACGTGGACAGCACCCGGGGCCTGCCGATGGTGCGGGTGCAGGGCGCCGCCACCACCGACGAACCGCTGGTGATGACCCCCGGCCAGATCATGGGCCGGGCCACCGACGGCGGCCGGTCCGGGCGTGGCTGACCCGTTCAGGCCGGATAGTCGGTGGAGACGGTGACGTCCGCCCAGGCCTCCGTCTCGGCGAGGCGGGCGTGCTCCGCCTCGCGGGCCCGCTGGAGGGCGTCGGTGCCGAGCAGCAGCCGCCGGGGCGGCTCGGCGGCGTCCACCAGGTCGATGAGGACCTGCGCGGCCCGCACCGGATCGCCCGGCTCGCTGCCCTGGTAGGACTCCCGGAACTGCAGGAACCTGCCCACGGTGGCCTGGTAGTCCGCCCCGACCGGCGCGGCCGTGCGCCCGGCCCCCGCCGACCACTGCGTCCGGAACCCGCCCGGCTCGACGATGGTCACCTTCACCCCGAACGGCGCGACCTCGCTGGCCAGCACCTCGGAGAACCCCTCCACCCCGAACTTCGCGGTCTGGTACGCCGCCAGCCCCGGCGTGCCGCCGACGCGCCCGCCGATGGAGGAGAACTGCAGCACGTGCCCGCGCCGCTGCCGCCGGAGCACCGGCAGCGCCGCCCTGGTCACGTTGACCACGCCGAACAGGTTCGTCTCCAGCTGCGCCCGGAACTCCTCGTCGGGTGTCTCCTCGATGGACCCGGAGACGGCGTACCCGGCGTTGTTGACGAGCACGTCCAGCCCACCGAAGGCGTCGACGGCCACCTGCACGGCGTCGCGGGCCGCGGCGGCGTCGGTCACGTCGAGGGCCACCGCTCGGACCCGCTCGCCGTGTTCGCGTACCAGCTCGTCGAGGGTCTCCGGGCGGCGGGCGGTGGCCACGACGTTGTCGCCGTGCGCCAGCACAGCCTTGGCGAGTTCATATCCGAACCCGCTGGACGTGCCGGTGATCAGCCAGGTCCTGGCCATGGTCGTCCCCCTTTCGCTCAGGTTCTAGGCTGGCCCAGGGAGGCCGTCGCGGGGCGGGATCGGCGATCTCTCCCAACCGGACGGGCAACTTTCCCGGAAATGGTGTCCATTGTCCATTTCGACGGGCTCCGCTGTTGGTGGATCTCTACAAAATTCGCTGTGCAGAGCTGATACGCACAGCGGTTACCTACTGGCGAGTAAGTGCGAAGGTTTAGAACAGGGACCCCGCCCCTGAATGGGGTCCCTGTTCGGTTCTTGGAGGCATACCCGGTGTTCAGTCGCATCGCCATCGTCAATCGCGGAGAGGCCGCCATGCGGCTGATCCACGCTGTCCGCGAGATCAACGCCGAGACAGGGGCGCCGCCGATCGAGACCATCGCGCTGTACACCGAGGCAGAGCGCACCGCCTCCTTCGTACGCGAGGCCGACGACAGCTTCTGCCTCGGGCCCGCCTCGGCGCGCCCGTACCTCGACCACGCCCTGCTGGAGCGGGCCCTGCTGGAGACCCGCGCGGACGCGGCCTGGGTCGGCTGGGGCTTCGTCGCCGAGGACCCCGCGTTCGCCGAGCTGTGCGAGAAGATCGGCGTCACCTTCATCGGCCCGAGCGCCGAGGCCATGCTCAAACTCGGTGACAAGATCGGTTCGAAGCTGATCGCCGAGGAGGTCGGCGTGCCGGTCGCGCCGTGGAGCCGCGGCGCCGTGGAGAGCCTGGACGCCGCCAAGCGCGCCGCCGCCGAGATCGGCTACCCGCTGATGCTGAAGGCGACCGCCGGTGGCGGCGGGCGCGGCATCCGCGTGGTGCGCAGCGACGCGGAGCTGGACGACGCGTACGACCGCACCAGCCTGGAGGCCAAGCGCGCCTTCGGCAGCGGCATCGTCTTCCTGGAGCGCCTGGTCACCGGCGCCCGCCACGTCGAGGTGCAGGTCATCGCCGACGGCCAGGGCACCGCCTGGGCGCTGGGCGTGCGCGACTGCTCCGTGCAGCGGCGCAACCAGAAGGTCATCGAGGAGTCGGCCTCCCCCGTGCTCGCCCCCGAGCAGATCAAGGAGGTCAAGTCGGCCGCCGAGCGGCTCGCCCTGGCCGTGGGCTACAAGGGCGCGGGCACGGTCGAGTTCCTCTACCACCCCGGCGACAAGATGTTCGCCTTCCTCGAGGTCAACACCCGCCTGCAGGTCGAGCACCCGATCACCGAGGCGGTCACCGACTTCGACCTGGTTAAGGCGCAGATCCACGTCGCCGCGGGCGGCCGGCTGGGCGACCGCGTGCCGACCGAGATCGGCCACGCCGTCGAGGCGCGGCTCAACGCCGAGGACCCGGACCGCGACTTCGCCCCCTCGCCGGGCCGGATCGTGCGGCTGACCCTGCCCGCCGGCCCCGGCGTCCGCGTGGACACCGGCGTGGCCGAGGGCGACGTCATCCCCGCCGACTTCGACTCCATGATCGCCAAGATCATCGCGTACGGGCGCACCCGCGAGGAGGCCCTCGGCCGCCTGCGCCGGGCCGTCGCCGAGACCACGGTCATCATCGAGGGCGGCGCGACCAACAAGAGCTTCCTGCTCGACCTGCTCGACCAGCCCGAGGTCATCGACGGCAGCGCCGACACCGGCTGGATCGACCGGGTCCGCGCCGAGGGCCGCCTGGTCTCCACCAAGCACTCCGGCATCGCGCTGGCCGCCGCCGCCATCGAGGCGTACGAGGACGAGGCGCTGGTCGAGCAGCAGCGGCTGCTGTCCACCGCGCACGGCGGGCGCCCGCAGGTGCAGCACAAGAGCGGCCGCCCGATCGACCTCAAGCTGCGCGGCACCGCCTACCGGGTGACCGTCGCGCAGATCGCCCCGCACCGCTACCGGGTCGGCATCGACGACAACTCCACGGTGGACGCCGAGGTCGAGCGCTTCGACGAGCACACCGGCCGGATCATCGTCAACGGCCGCCGCTTCCGCCTGGTCACCGACACGCACGGCCCGATCCACCTGGTCGAGGTCGACGGCGTCACGCACCGGGTGAGCCGCGACGAGGGCGGCGTGGTCCGCTCCCCCGCCCCGGCGCTGGTCGTGGCCGTGCCGCTGGAGGTCGGCGCCGAGGTCGAGGCCGGTGCGCCGGTGCTCGTGCTGGAGAGCATGAAGATGGAGACGGTGCTGCGCGCGCCGGTGAAGTCCCGGGTGCGCGAGTGCCTGGTCACCGTCGGCAGCCAGGTCGAGACCGGCGCCCCGCTGCTGCGCCTGGAGCCGGTGGGCGACGACAGCGCCGCCGAGGCCGCCGAGACCGACACCGTCGACCTCGACCTGCCGCAGGAGCCGGCCGGCCTGTCCGCCGAGGCGCGGGTCGCCCGCGGCATCGCCGACCTGCGCAGCCTGCTGCTGGGCTACGACCTCGACCCGCGCGACGAGCGCCGCGCCCTGTCGGCGTACCTGGCCGGGCGCGCCGAGCTGGGCCACCGCCCGATCGAGGCCGAGGTCGGGCTGCTGCAGGTGTTCGCCGACCTGTCCGAGCTGAGCCGCAACCGGCCCGCCGGTGAGGAGAGCCGGGCCGACACCCGGGTGCACAGCCCGCGCGAGTACTTCCACGCCTACCTGCAGAGCCTGGACGTCGACCGGGCCGGGCTGCCGGACACGTTCCGGCAGCGGCTGGCGCGGGTGCTCGCCCACTACGGCATCGAGAGCTTCGACCGTACGCCCGCGCTGGAAGAGGCCGTGTTCCGGATCTTCCTGGCGCAGCAGCGGTCCTCGGCCGACGTGGCCGTGATCGTGGCGCTGCTGCGGCAGTGGCTGACCGACCCGATGCCCGGCGACGAGCAGCGCGAGATGGTCAGCCAGGCGCTGGAGCACCTGATCTCCGCCACGCAGGTCCGTTTCCCGGTGGTCAGCGACCTGGCCCGCAGCGTCGTGTTCCGCTGGGCCGCCCAGCCGATGCTGCGCCGCAAGCGCGCCGAGGTCTACAACGACGTCCGCGCGCACCTGCGCCACCTCGACCGCAACCCGCACTCCGCCGACCGCGCCGAGCGCATCGCGCAGATGGTCGCCTCCCCGGAGCCGCTGGTCCGGCTGCTCGGCAAGCGCATCGGCCGGCCCGGCGCCGACAACGGCCCGATGCTGGAGGTGCTCAGCCGCCGCTACTACGGCACCCGCGGCGCCGACGAGGGCCGCTGCTTCGAGCAGGCGGGCCACACCTTCTTCACCAGTGACCACGAGCGCGACGGCGAGCGCTTCCGGCTCATCGCCACCGCCACCGACGTCAGCGCGCTGCCCGCGGCCCTGGAGGAGGTCAAGTCGCTGGTGGCCAACGGCACCGTCGCCGACGTCTACGTGACCTGGGCCGACCAGCCCGACACCGACACGATGGCGGCGAGCCTGCAGCAGAGCATCGACCAGGCGGGGCTGCTGGACGTGCTGCAGCGGGTCACCGTCTCGGTGGCCGGGCCGACCGGCACCGCGATGCACCACCACTTCACGTTCCGGCCGGGCGAGGGTGAGGACCGGGTCATCCGCGGCCTGCACCCGATGATCGCCCAGCGCCTGCAGCTGCCGCGGCTGGCGAACTTCAACCTCACCCGCCTGCCCTCGGCCGACGAGGAGGTGTACGTCTTCCGCGCCGTCGCGCCGAGCAACCCGGCCGACGAGCGCATCGCCGCGATGGGCCAGGTCCGCGACCTGACGCCGCTGCGCGACGCTGACGGGCGCGTCATCGCGCTGCCCGCGCTGGAGGGCATGCTCGACGGCTGCCTCGACGCGATCCGCCGCGTGCAGGCCCAGCGCCCGGCGCGCAAGCGCCTGGACACCAACCGGATCACCCTGTACGTCTGGCCGTCCAGCGAGCTGACCCAGGAGGATCTGCACGGCGTCATCCAGCGGGTGCTGCCGCGTACCGCGGGGGCTGGGCTGGAGCAGGTCCTGGTGCTCGGCCGCCAGCGCAACGCCGCCACCGGCCAGGTCGAGGACGTCGCGGTCGAGGTCTCGCTCGACACCGGCATGCGCATGTCGGTCACCGCGCCGACCACCGAGCCGATCGAGCCGATCGACGACTACCGGCAGAAGGTGCTGTCGGCCCGCCGCCGCGGCACCACCTACCCGTACGAGCTGACCGGCCTGCTGGCGGGCAAGGGCGGCACGTTCACCGAGCACGACCTCGACGACACCGGCGCGCTGGTGCCGGTCGAGCGGCCCAAGGGGCGCAACAAGGCGGGCATCGTCGCCGGTGTGGTGAGCACCCCGACCGAGCGCTACCCCGAGGGCGTGCAGCGGGTGGTGCTGCTCGGCGACCCGACCAAGGCGCTGGGCGCGCTGGCCGAGGCCGAGTGCGCCCGGGTGATCGCGGCGCTGGACCTGGCCGAGCGGATGCAGGTGCCGGTCGACTGGTACGCCCTGTCGGCGGGTGCCCGGATCTCGATGAGCTCCGGCACCGAGAACATGGACTGGGTGGCCGCGGCGCTCAAGCGGATCGTCGAGTTCACCCAGGACGGCGGCGAGATCAACATCGTGATCGCCGGGATCACCGTCGGCGCCCAGCCGTACTGGAACGCCGAGGCCACGATGCTCATGCACACCAAGGGCATCCTGGTGATGACGCCGGACTCGGCGATGGTGCTCACCGGCAAGCAGTCGCTGGACTTCTCCGGCGGCGTGTCGGCCGAGGACAACTACGGCATCGGCGGCTACGACCGGGTCATGGGCCCCAACGGCCAGGCCCAGTACTGGGCGCCTGACCTGCGGGCCGCCCAGGACGTGGTGATGGCCCACCACGCCCACGCGTACATCGCCCCCGGCGAGTCCGCGCCGCGCCGCGCCGTCACCACCGACCCGGCCGACCGCGACATCTCGGCGTACCCGCACTCGGCGCCCGACAGCGACTTCACCACCGTCGGGCAGATCTTCTCCAAGGAGCACAACCCCGACCGCAAGAAGCCGTTCGACATCCGCACGGTGATGCGCGCGCTGGTCGACCAGGACCACCGGATCCTGGAGCGCTGGGCGGGCATGGCCGACGCGGACACCGCGGTCGTGCAGGACGTGCACCTGGGCGGCATCCCGGTGACGCTGCTCGGCATCGAGTCGCGCTCGGTGCCGCGGCACGGGTTCCCGCCCACCGACGGCCCCGACACGTACACCGCGGGCACCCTGTTCCCGCAGTCGTCGAAGAAGGCCGCGCGGGCCATCAACGCCGCCAGCGGCAACCGGCCCCTGGTGGTGCTGGCGAACCTGTCCGGGTTCGACGGCTCGCCGGAGTCGATGCGCAAGCTGCAGCTGGAGTACGGCGCCGAGATCGGCCGGGCGATCGTCAACTTCCAGGGCCCGATCGTGTTCTGCGTGATCTCCCGCTACCACGGCGGCGCGTTCGTGGTGTTCTCCAAGGCGCTCAACCCGAACATGACCGTGCTGGCCGTGGACGGCTCGTTCGCCTCGGTGCTCGGCGGCGCCCCTGCGGCGGCCGTGGTGTTCTCCGCGGACGTCGACACGCGTACCGCCAAGGACCCGCGCGTGTCCGAGCTGGAGGCGCGGGTCGCGGTCGCGAGCGGCGGCGAGCGGGCGGCCCTGGCCGCGCAGCTGGTCGACACCCGGGCCACGGTCCGGGCGGAGAAGCTGGGCGAGGTCGCGGCCGAGTTCGACGGCGTGCACAGCATCCAGCGGGCGGTCCAGGTCGGCTCCGTCGACGCCATCGTCCGCCCCGAGGAGCTGCGCCCGCAGATCATCGCGGCCATCGAGCGCGGGCTCGCCTGACCGCCTGACCTGACCGAAGCTCCCGCCATGCCGTTCCAGCAGCATGGCGGGAGCTTCGTTCGCGGACGGCCCCGCGCTGTCGGAGTGCCTCTTTAGACTCCGCGGCCATGGTGACGGTGACCTTCGTCGACGAGACGACCGCGGGCGAACGCGGCACAGCATGGCATCTGGAGATCTTCGAGGAGCGGCTCACGCTGCGCGAGATCATCAGGCGGCGGGTGTTCCAGGAGGTGGCCGAGCACAACGCGGCCGGTGCCGAGGTGTTCCGCGGGCTGATCCAGCCCGGCGACACCGAGCGCGCCCTCAACGGCCTCGAGGCGAAGACCCACCGGCGCGTGGACGCGGAGAAGCAGTTCGCGCGGGCCGTGGAGGCGTTCTCCCGCAACGGGTTCGTGGTGCTCGTCGACGATCGGCAGGTCGAGGAGCTCGACACCGAGCTGCACCTCGGCCGCGACACCGAGGTCACGTTCCTCAAGCTCGTCCCGCTGGTGGGTGGCTGATGGCACCGACGGCGCAGCACCCGCAGCAGGTCGCCGAGCTGAAGCGGCGCCTCACCTCCGGCGACAGCGTCGCGGTCATGGAGCAGCTGGTGGTCCTCGCCGAGGCGAGCCACGGGGCCTGGGGATTCGGCGGTCCCTCGGTCAAGGACGTGTTACACCCGCTGCCCGGCCCGCGGAAGCAGGAGCTGCTCGGCCAGCTGCTCGACCAGGCCCGCACGGCACGCGGCGCAGCCGGCGCGGACCACCTGTTCGAGCTGGCCGAGTGGCTGGTGCGGCGGCTGTCCCTACCTGACCCCGGCGACGCAATAGCGCTGGTGCTGGAGGTAGAGGGGCAGCGGTGGATGTGCCATGATCCGAGCCTGGTCAGCACCGCCTGGGGTCTGCTCGACCTGGGCCGGGAGCTGCCCGCCGACTTCCTGGCGATGATGCGCCGCACGGTCACCGGCAGCTACCGCCCGAAGGAGTTCCCGGCGCTGCTCGCCAAGGTCCCCGCCCAGCCGCTGCTCAACCTCGGCGAGGCCTGGTCGGACCGGGTGCTGGCCGACGTGGCGGAGCTGGGGCAGCCGTGGTACGACCTGGTCGCGCATGCCGCGACCGCGACGTCCACGAAGATCACTAAGGCGTTCGAGGCGCGTGGCCGGGCACTGCTCGACGCCGTCGGCATGGACAAGGCTGCCGTCGTGCTGACCGGCTGGCTGTCCCTGGTCGGCCGCCCCCGCACCCGGCCCGTGGTGCGCCGCCATTACGACAGCGACGTCAACGAGCTGTTCGACCCGGTCAACGCGACCGTGCTGCGTGGCCTGATCTGGCTGGCGGGCCTGCTGCCGCCGCAGCCGGACCTGGCCCGGCTGCTGGGCGCGATCGTAGACACCTCGCTGCGCAAGGCGGCCGGGGTCGGCCCGCGCTCTCCGAAGATCGCCAACACGGCCGTGCACACCCTGGCCCGTGTCGACTCCGACGACGCGCTGGCGCAGATCGCGCGGCTCGCCGCCCGCGTCACCTTCAAGGGCACTCTGAAGGAGCTCAACACCGCGCTGGACACCCGCGCGGCCGCCCTCGGGCTGAGCCGCGCGGAGGTCGAGGAGCTGGCCGTGCCGACGTACGGGCTGACCGAGGTCGGCCTGCGCGTCGACCACTTCGGCGACGTGCGCGCCGAGACCACGGTCGGCGCCGACGGCGTACGCACCACCTGGTTCGCCGCCAACGGCCACCCTGTGAAGGCGGCGCCCGCCGCGGTGCGCCGCGACCACGCCGACGAGCTGCGCGAGCTGAAGGCGGCCGGCAAGGACATCGACAAGATGGTCACCGCCCAGTCGGAGCGGCTCGACCGCCAGTTCCTGGCCCAGCGCACCTGGACCTACCCGGCCTGGCGCGCCCGCTACCTCGACCACCCGCTGCTGGGCACGCTCGCCCGCCGCCTGATCTGGCTCGTCGGCGAGCAGGCCGTCGCCTGGTCGGACGGCGGCCTGACCACGGTGGACGGCACCGCCGTGACCCCGGGTGACGGGGCGGAGGTGCGGCTGTGGCACCCGATCGGCAGGCCGGTCGAGGAGGTGCTGGCGTGGCGGGAACGGCTGGAACGCGACCTGGTCGTGCAGCCGTTCAAGCAGGCCCACCGCGAGGTTTACCTGCTCACCGCGGCGGAGGAGAACACCCGGACCTACTCCAACCGGTACGCCGCGCACGTCCTGCGCCAGCACCAGTTCCATGCGCTGGCCGCCATCCGCGGCTGGCGCAACCGGCTGCGGCTCATGGTCGACGACGAGTACCCGCCGGCCACCCGGGAGCTGCCCGAATGGGGTCTGCGCGCCGAGTTCTGGGTCGAGGGCCTCGGGCAGGAGTACGGCGACGACACCACCGAGAGCGGCGCGTACCTGCGCCTGGCCACCGACCAGGTGCGCTTCTACGCCGCGGACGCGCCCGAGCACAGCGCGCACGCGGGTGGCGGCGGCTACCACCTGGGCTGGCGCGGCCGGCCCGGCGACGGCATCCCGCTGGAGCAAGTGCCGCCGCTGGTGTTCAGCGAGGTGATGCGCGATGTGGACCTGTTCGTCGGTGTCGCCAGCGTCGGCAACGACCCGACCTGGCAGGACGGCGGCCCCGACGGGCGGTTCGCCGACTACTGGGCCTCGTACAGCTTCGGCGAGCTGACCGCGACCGCGCAGACCCGCCGTGACCTGCTGCGGCGGCTCGTGCCGCGGCTGGCGATCGCCGACCGCGCCACCGTCGAGGACCGCTTCCTCGTGGTACGCGGTGACCTGCGCACCTACCGGATCCACCTGGGCTCGGGCAACATCCTGATGAGCCCGAACGACCAGTACCTGTGCATCGTCCCGAACCAGCGTGCCGACTCCGGGTCCGGCGGGGTGTTCCTGCCGTTCGAGGGCGACCGCGTGCTCGCGGTGATACTCAGCAAGGCGATGCTGCTGGCCCGCGACACGGCCATCACCGACCCCACCATCACCCACCAGCTCCGACGCTGACGTGCCACCCGAGCCGGGGCCGCACACAGCGAGCCCCGGCTTGACCGGAACCCGAGTCCGGAGTGGACGATGCCGTGTGGCCTGATCGGCGCCCATGTGGCGGACGCTCCATGATCGAAGTTCCCGCCATGCTGTCAGAACAGCATGGCGGGAGCCTCGATCAGGTAAGGGCGGGTGTCAGACAGGGCTGGTCGTGGTGGAGCGGGCCAGCAGGACGGAGCCGATCAGGGCGGCGTCCTGGGCGAAGGGCGACACCGAGACCTCCGGCACGTACGGCAGCACGGGCGTGATCCGCTCCACCAGCAGCCGGCGCACCAGGTCGCTGCGGGCCACGCCGCCCACCAGCACGATGCGCTGCGGGTCGAGCAGCAGGCAGCAGGTGACCACGTGCCCGGCCAGCGCCGCGACCCGGTCGAGCAGCGCGTCGCGCGCCACGCCGGGCCGCTCGGCCGCCTCGCACAGCCCGGCCGCGCCGCCGGGGATGCCCAGCGACGCCGCCAGCTCGTCGAGCGCGTGGCCGGAGAAGCGCCGCTCCAGCGACGGCTGCGGTGAGCCCGGCCAGTCGCCGCCGGTCGGCGCGTACGCGATCTCCCCGGCCGCGCCCTGGAAACCGGGCACGACCCGGCCGTTGACGGTCACCGCCGCGGCCACGCCGGTGCCCAGGCCGATCACCAGGCCCGGGTCGGCGTCGACGAGCGCGCCGCGCTCCAGCTCGGCGGCGGCGGCGGCGTTGAGGTCGTTGGCGACGCGGACCCGGCTGATGCCCAGCCGCGCGCGTACGGCCTCGGCCAGCCGCAGGTCCTCCCAGCCCGGCACGTTGGGCGCGAAGTCGATGCCGTGCTCGCGGACGATGCCGGGGGTGGCGATCCCGGCCGCCACCAGGGTGCCGCCGGTCTCCAGCACCATCCGCTCGGCCTGGTCCAGCGCCCGGTCCAGGGCCTGCGCGGCGCCGCGCGAGGCCAGGGTGGGCAGCCGGTCGGTCAGCAGCAGCCTGCCGTCGCCGGTGCTGACCCCCACGGCCATCTTGGTGCCGCCGAAGTCGATGCCGAGCAGGCGTTCGTGCTCGCCGGGCCCGGTGCTGATCGTCATCGTCACCGCCCGGCCGTCTCCGTCACCACGGCGGCCAGCGTCGCCTCGGCCGCGCGGATCCGCTGCCGCAGCTCCCGCGTCCGCGCCTCCACCCGCTCGAACGAGCCGCGCAGCAGCCGCACCTGCGCCCGCACCGCGTCCTGGCCGGGGCCGTCGGGCTGGGCCCGGCGCAGCACCAGCTCGGGGCGGTTCGCGGCGTCGATGAGGTCGGCGATCGCCGCCTCGGTCACGCCCTCCTGCACGCCGACCGCGTCGGCCGCCGCCCGCACCTTCTCCGGGGTCCAGGTGCCGGGCTCGCCCTCGCGCACCAGCCGCCCGACGATCGAGTGGCCACCCCGGAACGGCACCCCGTGCCGGGCGAGCGCGTCGGCGGCGGCGGTCGTCGTCGCGCCGCTGCGCACGATCTGCTCCGCGGTCGGCGTACGCAGCGGCTCCAGCTGCTGGAAAAGCCCGTCGAGCAGGCTGAAGAAGCGCTGCGCGCGGTCGTTGCTGTCCCACAGCCGCACCTGCACGTCGGTGGTGGCGTTGTTGGAGTCCTCCCACCACGCCGCGCCGACGTTGTTCAGCACCGACGCCGCGTCGGCGGCCGTCGCCCCGGCCATGGAGACCAGGTGCTCCAGCACCACCGGGTTGCGCTTCTGCGGCATGATGCTGCTGCCCTGGGTGAAGTCCGGCGGGGTGACCACCCACTCCCAGCTCAGCCAGTCCATCAGGGTGCGGGCCAGCCGCGCGCCGGTGGCCAGCGCCTGGGCGTTGAGGGTGCCGTTGCGCATCAGGTGGTCGGCTCCGGCGACGGCCTCGTACGAGTTGACGATGACCTCGTCGAAGCCGAGCAGCTCGGCCAACCGGCCCGAGTCGATGTCCAGGTCGGTGCCCGCGAAGGCGCAGGACCCCAGCGGCGAGCGGTTCAGCTCGTGCAGCAGGTCCAGGTAGGCCTGTGCCTGCCCGGCCAGCGCCTCGGCGTAGCCGGCCAGGGCGTGCCCGATGCTGGTGGGCTGCGCGGGGCGGCGGTGGGTGTACCCGATGATCACGGTGTCGGCGTACGCGTCGGCCCGGTCCAGCAGGACGGCCCCGGCGCTGGTCAGCGCGTCGAGCACGGCGAGCACCTGCTCGCGCAGGATCATCCGGAACACGCCCGCGTCCAGGTCGTTGCGGCTGCGGGCGAGCTGCACGTTCAGCTCGCCGGTGCTGATGCCGCAGGCCTCGGCCAGGCGCCGCTCCAGGGTGTAGTACACGTCCTCGACGCTGCCGTCGTACCCGAACTCCGCGGGCCGGTCGCCGTCGAGCACCAGCAGCCCCCGCAGCAGCTGGGTGGCCGAGGCGGCGGGGATGAGGCCCTGCTCGGCGAGCATCACCACGTGCGCCTTGCTGGCGTGCACCATCGGTCCGTACAGGTGCGCGGCGTGGTGCTCGAAGGCGACGCGGAGGTGATGCCGCTGGTAGACGGTCAGGTTCGGTTCCATCGGTGGCCTTCCGTTGAGGTTGCGGCGAGTGGTCAGTCGGCGCCGGGTGCCGTGGGCAGCGGCGCCGCGACCCACGCGGTGAGCAGTTCGGCCAGGCGCGCGGCGGCGAGCTGCCGCACCCGCGTCCCGGCCTCGGCGCCCGCCAGTGAGACGTGCCCGGACCAGCCCTGCCAGGGCTCGGGCCGGGATTCGATCAGGACGTAGGGGTGCGGGGTGTCCAGCCGGGGGCGCGGCGGCAGGTCGGCGGCCGCGTCCAGGTGCACCGCCTGCGGGTCGAAGCCGAGCACGGCGGAGGTCTCGTACGCGCCGCCGTGCCCGCGGGAGATCTGCTCGCCGAACAGCTCGGCGGTCTCGGCCGGGGTCACCAGCTGGAACCAGTTGGCCAGCAGCAGGCTGGCCAGGCGGCGGCCGGAGACCCACTCCATCGCGGCGCGCACGGTGGACATGTTGGCGTCGTGGCCGTTGACCACCAGCACACGCGGGAACCCGGCGGCCACGACGCCTTCGATGACGTCGCACAGGTAGCCGAGGGCGACCTCGGGCCGGATCGCGATGGTGCCCGGCCACGGCCGGGTCTGTCCGGGGCACGCGGCGTACGGCACGGCCGGGAACGTGACGGCTTTCAGCGGCGAACCGGCCAGCTCGGCGGCGAACCCGTCGGCGAGGATGAGGTCCGTGCCCAGCGGCAGGTGCGGGCCGTGCCACTCGACCGCGCCGACCGGCAGCACGGCGAAGTCGGCGGCGGCCGCGACGCGGGCCAGCTCGTGGCCGGGCAGGCGGGTGACGGGCAGCAGCCCGCCCCCGCGCTCCCAGGCCGTGATCAGTTCGTCCATTGCTCCGCCTGCCGTCCGCCGTTCTCCAGCCTGCTGGAGAACCACATCACCACGAAGATCAGGACGATCTGGAGCATGCCGTACGCGGCGGCGGTGCCCAGCTCGAAGGAGTACATCCGGTTGTTGATCGCCACCGAGATGGGGACCGTGGACGAGGTGTAGATGAGCACCGAGGCCACGAACTCGCCGACGCCGTGCACGAACGCCAGCAGCGCGCCGACGATGACGCCGGGCAGCATCAGCCGCAGCGTGATCGTGCGGAAGGCGCGCCACCAGCTCGCGCCCAGGTTGCGGGCCGCCTCCTCCAGCGTGGGGTCGACCACCGCCAGCGCCGCCGAGCTGGACCGGAACACCATCGGCAGGAAGCGCACGAAGTACGCCAGCGGGATGATCCAGAAGGTGCCGATCAGGGCCTGGCCGAGGCTGAACGTGCTGCCGGTGCTGAACGCCGAGATCAGGTTGATCGCGACCACGGTGCCGGGCAGCGCCCACGAGATCATCACGGCCATGTCCAGCAGGGCCCGGCCGCGGAAGTTCAGCCGCCGCACGGCGTAGGCGATGAGCACGCCGATGACCACGCAGCCGACGGTGGCGATGAGGCTCATCTGCACCGAGTTGAGGATCGGCTGCAGCGACTTCGGGTCGGTGAAGATCGTGATGAAGTTCTCCACCGTGTACGCGCTGGGGATCACCTCGCTGGTCCACGACCCGTCCTCGGAGAACGCCACCAGCGCGATCGTCGCGACCGGGGCGAGCAGGACCAGCGTGGCCAGGATCGAGGCGGCCAGCGCCAGCCAGCGCCCGAACGGGTTGAGGATCTCGCGCCGCTGGTGGGCCACGCCCTTGGACTGCGACCGGTAGCTGCGCCGCCCCTCGTACCACCGCATCAGCAGCAGGAACAGGATCGACACGATGCCCAGCACGGACGCATAGGTCGAGGCCATCGGCAGGTCGCCGTTGGTGCGGTTGATGTAGATCTGCATGGTCATGGTCTGGCTGACCCCGAACAGCAGCGGCGCGGTGTACGAGGCCAGCGACGTCATGAACACCAGCAGCGACGCCGACACCATGGCCGGGGTGAGCATGGGCAGCAGCACGGTGCGCCATACCCGCAGCCGTCCGGCGCCCAGGTTGTAGGCGGCCTCCTCGACCGACGGGTCCATGCCGGCCAGGGCCGCCGACGCCGCCAGGTAGAAGAACGGGTACATGGTGAACGTGTGCACCACCAGCACGCCCGCGATGTCGTCGAAAGCGAGCACCGGCCGCTCGGCGCCGAACAACTGCTGCAGCGCCCGCGGCAGGATGCCGATGTCGCTGTACAGCAGCTGGAACGCGATCGCGCCGATCAGCGGCGGCAGCGCGGCCGGGACCAGGATGAACGCCTCGATCAGGCGCCGCCCGGGGAAGGCGAACCGCTTGAGCAGGAACGCCATGCCGACCCCGACCACCCCGCACAGCAGCACGCTGGCCAGCGAGATGAACAGGGAGGTGAACAGCGACGCGCGGGCCACCCCGGACGAGGAGAAGAACACGGCGTAGTTGGCGGTGCCGTCCTCGCTGACGCTCTCCACGAACGTCGCCAGCATCGGCTGCACGACGTATCCCCACAGCACCAGCGCCAGGGGCGCCACGAGCAGGTACGGGAACCACGCCGAGCCCGCGCCCTCCCTGAGCCTGCGGTTCAGGTTCACGGCGAGCGCGCTCACGGCTTGACCACCCACAGCCGGTGCGGCGCGAGCAGCAGGCCGACCTGGTCGTCGATCTTGATGCCGTCGGGGGCGTCGACCACCGACACCATCAGCTCGTCGCCCGCGACGTCGACGGTCAGGTTGGTCGCCATGCCGGTGAACTCGATGCCGGTCACCTTGCCGGGCAGCGCGCCGTCGGCCGTCGGGCCGGCCAGCCGGACCTGCTCGGGCCGGGCCGACACCAGCGCGGTGTCGCCAGACTTGAGGCCGTGGCCCTCGGGCGCGCCGATGCCGATCCGGGCGCCGCTGGGCAGCCGCAGCTCCAGCCCGTCGGCGGAGGCCTCGGCCACCGGCAGCTCCAGCACGTTGCTGCGCCCGATGAAGCGGGCCACGAACGCGTTGGCGGGGCGGTGGTACACCTCGTGCGGGGTGCCGACCTGCTGCACCTTGCCGCCGTACATGACCGCGATCCGGTCCGACATGGCCATCGCCTCGGCCTGGTCGTGCGTGACGTACAGCGCGGTGGTGCCGGCCTCGCGCTGGATGCGGCGGATCTCGGAGCGGGTCTCCTCGCGCAGCTTGGCGTCGAGGTTGGACAGCGGCTCGTCGAGCAGTAGGATGCGGGGGCGGATGACCAGCGCGCGGGCCAGCGCGACGCGCTGCTGCTGGCCGCCGGACAGCTGGTCGATGCGCCGCGTGCCGTAGCCGGCCAGGTGCACCTGGGCCAGGGCCTGCTCGATCCGCTCGGCGGACGCGGCCCGGCCGATCTTGCGCACCTTGAGGCCGTAGGCGACGTTCTGCGCCACGGTCATGTGCGGGAACAGGGCGTAGTTCTGGAACACCATGCCGGCGTCGCGCTTGTTGGGCGCCAGCCTGGTCACATCCTGGTCACCGAAGTGGATCTGGCCCGCGGTGGGGAACGCGAAACCGGCGACCATGCGCAGGGTGGTGGTCTTGCCGCACCCGCTCGGCCCGAGCAGGGTGAAGAACTCGCCGGCGGCGATGGTGAGGCTGACGTCGTCGACCGCGGCGGCGTCGCCGCCACGGGAGAAGCGCTTGCTCACCGATCTCAGCTTGACGTCGATCATGGGGGTGGTCTCCTGCCGAGCGGGGCTGGACCGCCGCCGTGGGGGGACGGCAGCGGTCCAGCGGGGGGTGTTGAACCGGTCAGCCCTTGTTCTTGATCTCGGCGTTCCAGTGGTTGATCCAGGCGGTCTCGTTGGTGCCGATGACGGCCCAGTCGACGTCCATCGGCTTGAGGCCGAGCTTGGTCAGCCACTCCGGCTCGCCGGAGATCGCCACGGCCGGGATCTGGAAGAAGTCCTTGGCCAGCTCCGCGCGCAGCGCGTTGTCGTACAGGAACTCCAGGAACAGCTTGCCGCCGGTACTGTTGCCGCCCTTGACCAGCGCGACGCCGTCGACCAGCACGGGGGCGCCGGAGGCCGGCATCACGTAGCCGAACGGCATCTTCGACTGCTCCGACTGCAGCAGGATGTCCTGCAGGTTCCAGGCGCTGACGACACCCTGCTCGCGGGACATCTTCAGGTACAGGTCGGTCGGGTTGGCCGCGTACTCGACGGTGTTGGCGTCGAGCTTCTTCAGCCAGTCGTAGCCGGGCTGCGGGTTGGAGCCGTCCTTCGACAGCCGCTGGATCATGGAGGAGTAGATCGATCGCATGGTGCCCGAGGCGGCCACGTCACGGATGATGATCTTGTCTTTCCACTGCGGCTGGATCAGGTCGTCCCAGTCCTTCGGCGCCTGGTCGGGGGTGAGCGCCTTGTTGTTGTACATGATGACCTCGGGCAGCAGGATCTCCCCGAACCAGCGGCCCTGCGCGTCCTTGTACCGGGCGTCCATCTGCCCGGCGAAGGCTGGCTGCCACGCCTCCAGCAGGTCCTCGCCGGCACCGGCGGACAGACCCTGCTGGGTGCCGCCCCACCACACCGAACCCTGCGGGTTGCTCTTCTCGGCGCGGACCCGCTCGAGCACCTCCTGGGCGCCCATGTTCAGGACCTCGACCTTGTTCTTGTACTCCGGGTACTTGGCCGTGAACTTCTCGACCACGAAGTCGGTGACCTTCTTGTCCCGGGCGCTGTAGACGGTGAACTTCTCCGCCGCGGCACCGGAGGGCGACGCCTCCGGCTCGCCGCCTCCGCAGCCGGCCAGGCCGACGGCGACCACGGTGAACGCGACGGCGAGTGCCGTACGACGCTTCATGTAAACCTCCACGAGGGGAGCTGCCGAGGCAGCAGTGGATGGGATTCAGTTGGTTGCGGACTGGCGCACCGCCGCGGAAAGGGCGTAGCTGATCGCGCCGTGCAGCACCGCCTGGCCGCCGAGCACGGCCCGGCGCACCTCGGTGGGTGCGGGGACCTTCGCGGTGACCAGACCCTGCAGCTGAGCCAGGGCCGCGTCGTCGAGCTCGGCCGCGGCGCCGCTGAGCAGCACCCGGCCCGGATCGACGACACACGCGCAGGAGATGATCAGCCTGGCCCAGGCGTCGAGCACCTCGTCCAGATATGACCTGGCCGCCGCCGACCGTGCCGCGAGCTCTACCAGCTCGCGTACGGGCGACTCCGGCCGCCGGCCCGGGTTGAGCGAGACGAGCCGCTCGGCGATGGCGTTCGCCGACCAGAGCGCCTCGAACGGGCCGACCCCCCCGTAGGATCGATCGGCCGCGGCGAACAGGGGCATGAACCCGACTTCGCCGGCCGCGCCGCTCTTGCCGCGGCGCACCTTCCCGTCGAGGATCAGCCCGGCGCCGATGCCGTCGGCGACATGCAGGAGCAGCAGGTCGTCGACGTCCTTGCCGGCGCCGGCCACCTGCTCGCCCGCGGCCATGAGGTTGACGTCGTTGTCCACGACGACGGGAACCCCGAGGTTGCGCTGCACGGACTGCCCGATCGGCAGGGCCTCGACCAGGCCCACCGAGGGCGCGAGCCGGACGGCTCCGTCGGCGGAGACGCCCGGCACCGCGATGGCCACCCCGCACAGGGAGGGCCTGCTGCCGGCGACCAGTTCGAGAACGAACTGGCAGACCGTCTCCACCACGTCGCCGCCCATCCGCGCCGTGCGGTGGGCGATGACCACGCCGTTGCTGTCGGCGATCTCGCAGCTGATGCGCGGTGCCTCCAGGGACACCGCGGCCACGAGCTCGGCCCGCGGGTTGAACTCCAGCATCGTGCGCGGCCGGCCGTTGGTGCTGGCGCCCGGGCCGCGCTCGATCAGGTAGCCCTCTGCGATGAGGTTCCTCACGAGGGCGGTGAGAGTCGCCGGCGGCAGCCCGGTGCGCTCGGCCAGGTCGACCCGGGACAGCACCCGAGCCTCCCGAGCAGCCGATATAACCGACTGCCGCTTGATTTCACGCGAACGTTCCCGGCTGACCGGGCTCGTCGGCACCTTCTCCACGGCGATCACCGTTTCTTTCTAGAGATAAGAAAGTCCTGCGTCAAGTAACGAAAAGATCACGACCGCGGCGCCACCCGCACGCGCCCTGCCAGTGCAGGAGCTTCAGGGACCGGCCACTGTCGCGAAAGGAGCGTAGTGGCAGGGGTCTGCGGCGCGCAAAGGCTCACAAACAGTGCACATCAGCCGACGCACCGTCGCCCGATTTTTATCATCGCGAAAAAAGTACGACGCGAAGTCTTGACTCCGATTCGAACGGATCTCTAGCGTATCGCCGCAGAGACGCCCCCAGTCTCCGCACTTCTAGGCACAGGTACCACTCGCGTCTGTCCCATCTGGACGGACGGGCCACCCCTGCGTGGCAGTCACTGATTCTCGTAAATTTCTTATGAGAATTAACTGTTGGCTCCGTACCGAAGAGGTAACCGCCCATGCAATGGCGCACCAAAGCCATGTTCGCCGTCAGCGGCCTGCTCGCCCTAGGCCTGGCCGGCCCGGTCTACGCCGGCCAGAGAGCACCGCACAACCCCTCCCCCATCGACCTCGACGTGATGTTCATCGGGGCGCACCCCGATGACGAAGCCGGCCAGCTCGGCATGTTCGGGTACTGGAACGAGACGCACGACATCAAGGCCGGGGTCATCACGATGACCCGCGGCGAGGGCGGCGGCAACGCCGTCGGCCTCGAGGAAGGCCCCGACCTCGGCATCCTGCGCGAAGCGGAAGAGCGCAAGGCCGTCGGCTGGGCCGGGGTCGAGAACATCTACAACCTCGACGCCCTCGACTTCTACTACACCGCCAGCGCGCCGCTGTCGGAGCAGATCTGGGGCTACCACGAGTCGCTGTCGCGCATCGTGCGCGTGCTGCGCACCACCAAGCCCGAGGTCATCATCACGATGAACCCGTCGGCGACCCAGGGCAACCACGGCAACCACCAGGAGGCCGCGATGCTGGCGGTCGAGGCGTTCTACGCCGCGGCCGACCCGACCGCGTTCCCGGAGCAGATCACGCAGGAGGGCCTGCGGCCGCACCGCGTCGCCCGCCTGTTCCAGGCCGGTGGCAGCGGCACCGGCGCGAGCGGCCAGGCCTGCGAGACCTCGCCGTTCACCCCGGCCGAGCCCACCAACGTCGTCTTCGGCACCTGGACCGGCTACGAGTCGGCCCGCCACGAGGGCACCCGGTGGAACCAGGTCAACGTCTGGGCCCGCCGCGAGTACGTCTCGCAGGGCTGGGGCAACAGCGCCGACGCCACCACCAACCCGGCGAGCATCGGCTGCAACCGCATCACCATGATCGACAGCCGGACGCCGTACCCGGACCCGACCGCCGGCGGCACCGCGGCGCTGCAGGGCACGAGCATCCGCGCGCAGGGCGGCCTGCCGCTCGGCACCGAGCTGCACGTACGGCCGGGTTGGGAGGTCCTGTCGGGCGTCCCGTTCCAGGTCGACGTGAACGTCCGGGCCGGTGACACGCTCACCGGCGCGAAGGTGGACCTGGAGGTCCCGGCCGGCTGGTCCGTCACCGGCGGCCACACGTACGCCAAGCTGAAGGCCGGCCAGGAGAAGGTCGCCACCTTCACCGTGACCCCGGCCGCCGACCTCACCGTCGGCCGGCGCTTCCGGGTCAAGGCCACCATGACCACCGACAACGCCGGTTCCGGCAGCAACACCGGCCTGGTGCAGGCCACCGCGCCGGTGCGCGGCACGCTGGAGCCCCTGCCGGAGGTCGGCAACTTCCGCGAGTGGACCGTGGAGAACAACGTCCAGTCCCTGGACGCCCTGATCCCCTCGATCCTGCCCATCCCCAGTGGCGGCACCCGCACCGTGCGGGTCGACCTGAAGAACTACAGCAACGCCGCCCAGTCGGGCACGGTCGCGCTGCAGCTGCCCGCAGGGTTCACCGTCGCGGAGCCGTCGCGCTCCTACAGCGACCTGGCGGCGGGCGCCACGACGTCGGTGTCGTTCACCGTCACCAACTCCGACGCGTCCCTGCCGACCGCCAACCGGGCCCCCAACGACGGCGCGTACCAGGTGCGCATCGCCACCGGGTTCAACGGCGGCAGCGCCACCGAGAACGGCGTGTTCAACCTGGTGCCCGTCACCACCGTGCCCAAGGCCGCGACCGCTCCGGCGGTGGACGGCACGGCTGGCGCCGGCGAGTACACAGGTGAGGTCATCGACATCTCCACCCGCTGGGAGGGCTCCGCGGTCACCGCCGCCGACCTGTCCGGCACCGCCCGGGTGACCTACACCGACGACGCCCTCTACTTCCTGGTGGACATCACCGACGACGTGATGGGCAAGCCGCTGCTGGGCATCGACTGCAAGCGTCCGCGCCGCGCCGACAGCGTCGAGATCGGCATCGACCCCCGCAACGGCTCGGCGAACACCTCCACGGTGTTCAACGTGGCGGTCTTCCCGATCACCGACGACCCGGCCAACGGCAACCCGCCGTGCTTCGCCCGCGAGCGCGACAACCGCCAGGGCGGTCCCGCGACCGCACCCGGCCTGCAGGTCGCCTCGCACGTCAGCAGCCCGTACACCGGTTACCGGGTCGAGGTGAAGGTCCCGTTCAGCGTCCTGCCGGACAACGTGGACCCCGCCAAGATGGGCCTGAACATCCTGGTCAACGACTCGGACACGCAGGACCTGTCGACCCAGTCCCGGATCGGCTGGTCCACCTTCAGCGGCGTACGGGCCGACCCGTACCGCTGGGGCGTGGCGACGCTGCCCGGCCTGCCCGGCCTGGCCTCCGCGCCGCAGGCGCCGATCATGCCGGACACGGCCGCGCGCAGTGTGAACTCGCCGCAGACGATCCTGCAGTCGGCCGCCGACGGGGTCGCGCCCGGTGGCTGGACCGAGCTGGACGCCAAGACCCTGCGGATCGAGAAGGTGACCAAGCGCACCGGCTCGGTCGACGTCGAGCTCAAGTCGAAGGCCGCCGGCACCGCCCGGATCTTCATCTGGGACGGCTCGCAGGTCCTGGCCTCCGACGTGGTCACGCTCGGCCGCAACGCCAAGGCCACCGTGCGGCTGACGCTCGGCGCGGCCCTGCCTGCCGGGGCGACCCTGCTGGTGTCCTACGAGTCCGGCACCGGCACCCTCGGCGCCGCCGCCAAGCTCTGACGGCGCCTGACCAGCCACACCACCGATGAACGAAGCGCCCGTCATGCTGGCAGAACAGCATGACGGGCGCTTCGGCCGTGACAGCGCAGGTTCGCCTGGCCGCGACGTTCAGCGCGTCGTCACTCGCACCACGTACGACGAGGCGCTGTCGACCACGACGCGGTAGGTGATCTCCTGAATCTGGCTGTCGTCGTGGTACAGGGAGAATCCCGCCAACTCGCCAAGGTGGGTGAGATCGACCCCTTGACTGAGCTTCCTGCCCTGCAGAACATCCGCGATGCCACCCAGGAAGTTGGTCGCATCGCCGGGCGGCCGTGTCGGCGAGCGCACCGTCACATCGAGTTCGACCTCGTCCTGAACGCAGGTCCAGCCGGCCCGCTCCGCCGCTGCGGCGGCTGCTTCCAGTAGGCGCACCACCCGATCACGCTGCCGATGTTCTGCAGCGAACAGCGACTTCGCCTCGTTCTTCAAAGGCGGAAGGCCGCTGACGGCGAACATGACGGCCGGACGGTCCCCGGCACCGTCCGTGCCGGTGCGCTCCGCGTTCCACACGGCGTGATCGACCATCCACGGGGTCACCGGCCGGTGGAGCAGCACCGTGAGCTCATCCGCCACCCGGGTCACCAGATGACGAGCTTCCCTGGCATCGACGTGGCAGCCGTGCCGCGCGAGCCAGCGAAGGACCATCCGGTCTGGCTTGATCACGTCGTCGCGCCCGCAGAGCATCCACAGGTAACCCCGCCGCACGCCGTGCTGACCGTCGCCTGGGACATCGGCCAGCGCCCGCTCCACGCTGTCCCAGCGGGCCTGATCGGCCATCATCTCGGCTACTGCGGCGAGATCGCAGACGTCGTGGTCCACGAGTTTCCGGGCATACCTGAGGACAGCGTCCGCCTTCGGGATGCCTCCCCTGGCCGAGGTGAGCTGCCCGTTGGTGACCTGACGCAAGGCCGCCGCGGTGGAATAACGGGTCAGCAGAACCGGCAGAGGCAGCGGATCGGGCGGCAGAGGCTCGGCAGCACCGACCACTGGCCGCTCGTCACCGTTGGCATTCGCCACCCGGCGCACAAGCGGTTCCACAACCTCGTCATACCGGCTGGCGATCGACCAGACCGCGTCGATCACGCAGTACGAGAGGCTACGCCAACGCCGGTGTCGCGGAGCGGGATCAAGAGCGGCCACCGCAGTGACGACCTTGTCAAAGGACATGTCAGGCAGGATGCCCGAACGGCCACCTCGGCGGCATCGGCCACCAGGGCCCGGGTTGCTGACGCACCGATGCACTTGACAATGATCCTCCTCCACAGTGGACGATTGCCGTCGTGAGAATCCTTGTGATCGGCGGCAGCGGCCTGATCGGCGCACATGTGGCGGACGTGCTCAGCGAGCGCGGGCACACCGTCTCGACCGTGGCGCGCACCGCCCGGCCGGGCGTCGACCACGTGCTCGACGTGGAGACGGCGCCGGTCGAGCAGCTCCGTCCGCTGCTGGCGGGCCTGGACGGTGTGGTTTACGCCGCCCGCACTGACGAGCAGCGGCCACTGCGCAAGCCGATCCACCCCGCCTTCCGGCGGGACATGGTCGATCCGCTGGTACGCCTGTTCAGTGCCGCGCGCGAGGAAGGGCTGACTCGCGGCGTCGTCATGGGCTCGTACTACACGTACTTCGACCGGCTGCACCCGCAGTGGCGCCTGGCCGACCGCCACGTCTACATCTGCTGCCGCCTGGAGCAGGCGCGCGAGGCACGCGAGGCCGCCGGCCCCGGGCTGCCTGTCGCGATCCTGGAGCTGCCGTTCGTGTTCGGCCGGGCCGGTGACCGGCTGCCGAACTGGGCCGGTCCGCTGGACGGCTGGGCCAGGTCGCGAGCGCCGCTTGCCGCGCCGACCGGCGGGACCGCCGCGACCTCGGCGCGGAACGTCGCCGAGGTCGCTGTGGACGCGCTCGAACGGGGCAGCGGCGAGGACATCCCCATCGCCGACGAGAACCTCACCTGGCACGACATGATCAGCCGGATCGCGTCGGCCGCGGGGCGTCCCCGGCCGGTACGCCGCCTGCCGGGCTGGCTGGTCCGGGTGTCCATGCGGCTCGGGGCCGTGCAGCAGGCGCTCGCCCGTAAGGAGTCCGGGATCAACCCGGCCCACTTCGGCGATCTGCTGCTCAGCCCGCTGTTCGTGGAACCGGTGACGGGCCGCTCGCTGGACACCGCGATCCACGAGACGTTCCCCGAGAAAACACCACCCGCGTAGCGAGGCAAGACATGCGACCATTTTCGCCATGCAGCTGTTCGACGAACGAATCGTGGCACCGCGGGACCTCATGATCAGCGAGATCATGGTCAACAACAGCTGCTACTTCATCGAGCTTGAGCAGGCGTTGTTCGTGCGCAAGGGCGAGACACTGTGGCTGGACCACCTTCAGCCGGTCGTCGAGCGCCGGGACGGCACGGTGGCCCGTCCCAGGTCGACGTGGTCCACGGTCAAGTGGGCGTACAAGCTCCTGTGACCGCTGGCCGAGGTCGTCCCGGCCGGGGGCAGTACTTCGATCACGGGTGATGGGATACTCCCCCGATGACCGTTCCCGCGCGCCTCAGCATCGTGACGCTCGGCGTGACCGACCTCGGCCGCTCGACCGCGTTCTACCAAGCGCTCGGCTGGCCGCTGTCCGCCCGCTCGTCCGGCGAGATCAGCTTCTTCCGGACGGGCGGCGCGCTGCTGGCCCTCTATCCCACCGCGGAGCTGGCCGCCGACGCGCTCCTGCCGGCGCAGGACGTCACCGGCTTCCGGGGCAGCACCTGCGCCATCAACGTGGGCTCGGAATCCGAGGTGGACGAAGCGCTCGCCGTCGCCCTGGCGGCCGGAGCGGAGCTGCTCAAGCCCGCGCAGAAGGTCGAGTGGGGCGGCTACTCGGGCTACTTCGCAGACCCGGATGGGCACGCCTGGGAGGTCGCGTACAACCCGTTCTGGCCCCTCAACGACCAGGGTCTGCCCGAACTGCCGGAGCCTGCCCAGCCCGCGTGACCGCCCGTCCCGCCGGGCACGGGCTCAAGCCCGCCGACGCGCTCGCGCTGGAGCAGGGTGCGGTGATCCCGGCAGCTGAGCGGTGCGTGCGTGGCCGCCCCCGGCCCAGGCGCCGGGGCCGGCCACGCACGTGACGCAGGTCCGCCCTGTCAGACCGCGTCGCCCGCCAGCACCGTGCCGGGCCGCTCACCGGTTTCCGCGGACGGCGCCTGCTCGATGCGCGAGGAGCCCTCGTCCCCCTGCCAGTGGCGCAGCGCTTCCGACAGCGCGCCGAGCGCGTCGTGCAGGCGCCGCGCCCTGGCCCCCGGCTCGGCCAGCACCGCCTTCAGGGTGAGTCCGCTCTGCTGGGCGGACAGCACCGCCGCCGGGGGCGCCCCGTATCCGTCCTCGTACGCGTAGACGGCTTTGACCCGCTCACCGGCCACGACGGTCTCGCCGGCCCATACCACCATCTCCCGCCGCAGGACCGGCTTGAGCCACGGGAAGCCGGCCAGCCACCTGTTGTCGAACGCGATGGCCGCCTGCCGGTCGCCCTCCGTGGGCTGCGCGGCGGGCCGGCCCGCCGCGAGCACCGCCTCGGTGGCCCTGCCCAGCGCCGCGCTGATCGGGCTGGTGCCCTTGCGCAGCTGCACCGACCGCGGGGAGATCCGCAGCATCTGCCGGTGCCCGCGCAGGAAGAGGTGGTGACCCTGCCGGGTCAGACCGTGCTCGTCCAGCGCCAGCGACGACAGCACCAGGTCGTGGGCGTATCGGCCGTCGTTGACCAGCGCGTGGCCGGTGTGGTGGTCGCCGCCGCTCAGCTCGGCGTACCCGTTGGGGTGGTGGCTGTGCCAGAGCCCCAGGAACTCCACGTCCGGATGCTCCTGGATCAGCCGCTGGTACACCCGGAACTGGTACTCGTTGTCGGAGTAGTGGTGCACCGCCGACCGGTCCGCGAGCGGGCCGTCGTCGATGAAGCCGCCGACGACGATCCGCAGCTTCGCCAGCTCGCGCCGCCAACTGCGCGACGAGGCGTCGAAGTCGCCCTCGATCCACCCGACGAACTTGCCGCCGACCTCGTAGTCGGGGCTGGCCCCGATCTCGTCGCGGACACGCTCCAGCACGTCCTCGTAGAACTCCAGGATCAGCTCGCTCATGCCGCGCCCTCCGGCGTGGCGTCCTCCGGCGTGCCGCCGCAGTCGAGGTAGCAGCTGCGCTGGGGCTTCACGAGGACCCGGGTCGTCGCGTAGTGGTGCGCGAAGACGTCCTTCTCCGGCCGGATCCCCACGGTCAGCCAGTTGAACGACAGCCGCGGCACGTACGACGACCTGCCGCCCATGAGCACGCTCCAGGCCATGTGCGCGTGCAGTCCCGCCACGATCGCGATGTCGACGGGCAGGCCGGAGGTCACGAAGTCGGCGTTGCCGATGCCGTAGCGCTCCCGCCGCTCCTCGCTGGTGAGGTCGAGCGCGTTCTCCAGGTTCAGCTGGTTCGCGTCGGCGACCATCTGCATGCACGCGAAGCAGCCGGTGGCGCCCGGCGCGTACAGGTAGATCTGGCCGCCCACGCCCGTGCGCATCACCGAACCGGTCAGGCAGGGCCGCCGCAGCCGTACGCACTCGGCGTTGATCCAGCTGCGCACGGCGGGGTTGTCCACCGCGCAGATGACCAGGTGCGACCCGGCGGCCGCCGCCTCGAAGGCGTCCGACTGCTGCACGTCGGCGGCGTGCGCGTCGACCACGGCCGCCGGGTTGCGGTCCATGATCCAGTCGTGCAGCACGTCGACCTTGGGCCTGCCCAGGTCGGCGCGGCGGCCGGGGTGCTTCACCAGGTTGACCGGCTCCAGGACGTCCGGGTCGAACAGGTGCCAGCGGGCGATGCCGGCCATCGCCAGCGGCTGGAGCAGGGTCGCCCCGCCGCTGCCGAGACCGACCACGGTGACCGCCAGCTGGTTGACCGGCGAGTCCTCGAGCAGGTGCGCGATCCGTGCCGTGTCGAGCTTCTCCATCGTCGATCAGTGCCCCTGTTCGGTTCCGGGCCAGTAGCCGTTGTGCCGGTACACCTCGTACTTGTTCAGCCAGATCGCGGCCTTGGCCACCGCCACCGCCACCGAGTAGATGGGCCGCCACTGGTCGGGCCGCATGATGCACATGTTGCCCTCGACGTAGGCGTGCGGGCAGCTCTCGATCGCCCAGCCGTTCGGGAAGATCTTGGGCAGCCGGTGGGGGTAGTCCGACGGCAGCGCGACGTAGATCGCGTACTGCCGCCGCAGGTTCGTGGTGAGCTTGCCGTGCACCTGATAGGTGTTGCCGGACGCGGCCCACCGGAACTGCGGGAACGCGTTCGCGAGCCGGGCCTGCTCGACCGCCCACCGGTTCCTGCCCCGCAGGTCCTCGCCCAGGATCAGCAGCCTGCGCGGGATGACGAAGTCGACATTGGACATCTCACATGTCCGCTCGGTAGTCGCCCTGCACGTCTACCATCGCGAGACCGCGGGCGTTCGGATCGGAAGCGGGCTGGATCGTGCCGTCCTCGTTGATGATGATCGGCGTATCGTCCAGCTGCTCGTCGAGGAGCCGCTCGAGACGCTGCGTCTCGTTCATGTATTCCTCCTGAGGCTAGCTCCGGCCTCCCCTGCTGCCGGAGACGCGTTCGGCCTGAATGACTGCGCACACCCGGGCCACGGCGGCGGCCCCGCTCGGCCGGGCGCCGGGATCCTTCGCGAGCAGCTTGGCAATCAGCCGGTCCAGTGGGCCCGGCACCTCACGTCTGACGGACAGGACCCGGATCGGCGTCGCCGAACTGCTCCGGCGCCATGCGGGGAAGCGTGCCCAGCGCCATGTGCGGCGCGGTCATCGGGGAGAGCAGCCCGAGCCGGTCAGCCCAGCGCGGCGGACTTGCGCAGCAGCACCGAGCGTTCACGCAGGTTGCCGCACAGGCGTGCCGCCAGCTCCAGCTCGGCGCGCGCCTCGGCGGTGCGCCCGAGCCTGGCCAGCAGCTCCCCGCGCACGCTCGGCACCAGGTAAGACCCCGGCAGCCGGCCGGTCACCACCAGCTCGTCGACGATCTCCAGCGCCGGGCCGGGCCCCGCGGCCATCGCGACGGCCACGGCCCGGTTCAGCTCGACCACCGGCGACGGCGCCACCCGGCCCAGCGCCTCGTACAGCAGCACGATGCGCTCCCAGTCGGTGTCGGCGACCGACGGCGCCGACGCGTGGCACGCGGCGATCGCCGCCTGCAGCCCGTACGGCCCCAACCCGCGCCCGGCCGCCGAGGCGCGGCCCAGCGCGGCCAGCCCACGGCGGATCGCCGACCGGTCCCACAGCCGCCGGTCCTGGTCCTCCAGCAGCACCGGCTCCCCGTCGGGCCCGGTCCGGGCGGGGAACCGGGCGGCCGTCAGCTCGCACAGCGCCAGCAGCCCCGACACCTCCGGCTCGGCCGGCAGCAGCGCGGCCAGGGTCCGGGCCAGCCGGATCGCCTCATACGCCAGATCCCGGCGCAGCAGGCTGTCCCCGGCCGTCGCCGTCGAACCCTCCGTGAAGATCACATAGAGCACGCTCAGCACACTGCCGAGCCGCTCACGCCGCTGCTCGGCGGCGGGCAGCTCGAACGGCACGTGCGCCGCGGCGATCGTCTTCTTGGCCCGGGTGATCCGCGCCTGCACGGTGGGCACCGGCACCAGGAACGCCCGCGCGATCTCCTCGCTGGACAGTCCGCCGACCGCGCGCAGCGTCAGCGCCACCCGCGCCTCCGGCGCCAGCACCGGATGGCACGCGATGAAGATCAGCGAGAGGATGTCGTCGTCGATCCGGTCCGGGTCCCACAGCTCCCCCGACCGGTCGGCGGGCACCGTCACGCCCGCGCTGTGCTCACCCTCGCCGAGCCCGCGGGCCAGCATCGCGTACCGCTCGTCGCGGGCCGACCGCCGCCGGAACACGTCGATCGCCCGCCGCCGCGCGGTGGCCAGCAGCCAGCCCACCGCGTCCCGGGGCGCACCGTCGCGCGACCAGGACACCAGCGCCTCGGCCACCGCCTCCTGCGCGACGTCCTCGGCCAGCGCGAAGTCACCGGTGTAGCGGGCCAGCGCCGCCACGATCCGGGCGGACTCGATGCGCCAGACGGCCTCGACGGCCCGCCGCGCCGACTCGGCGATCAGCGGGCCGTCGGTGGCGGCGTCCATCAGAGCTGACCGGTCCGCTCGCGCCACGCCCGCTCCCGGATGATCCACTCGTTGTCCTGCGGGAACTCGTCGATGGTCGGCACCCGGCGGATCTCGCACTTCGAGCCGGCCGTCGCGGGCATCCGCTTGGCCCACTCCACGGCCTCCTCCTTGGTGGCCACGTCGATCAGGTAGAAGCCGCCGAACAGCTCCTTCGTCTCGCCGTACGGGCCGTCGGTCACCACCGGCGTCTCGCCGCTGTAGTCGACCACCACACCCTGGCCCGCGTCGTCCAGGCCCTCGGCGGCGACCAGCACACCGGCCCGGATCAGCTCCTCGTTGAAGCGGCCGACCGTCTCCAGCATCTCCTCGAACGGGGTCTCCATCATCTTCGCGAGCGACTCGTCCGTCGCGCGCATGATCAGCATGTACTTCGCCATCTCGGTTCTCCTTGCCGTTCGGGGCCGTCTTTCGACCCTCTCACCCCGAGGTCGAACAGGCCTCCCGCAGATCGACACGTCGCCCGGATTATTTTCGGGAGACTTTCCGCCCCGCCGTTTCCGCTGGTAGCGGCGCTGCAGTCAGCTCGGGGCCGCCGCGCCGACCAGCCGCGGGTGCATGTCCGGGAACGAGCCGTCACCGAACATGATCCGCGCCGCCGCGGCCCGCCCGGCGCCCGTTCGCAGGAACGCCACCGCGGCCTCCGCCGCCGCCACGGAACGGATGCCCGTGGACAGGCGGCGCAGCAGCAGCCGCCCCCGGAACCGGGCGCGCAGCGCGTTGCCGTCATACCGGCGCAGCACCTGCTCGTCGCCGGTGCGCAGGTAGTCGGCCGTGACCGCCGCGGCCAGCTCCGACATCCGCAGGCACGGGTCGAGCCCACCCGCCGTCAGCGGCGACACCGCACCGGCCGCGTCGCCGACCAGCAGCCCACCCGGGCAGGCCAGCCGCCGCAGCACCCCGCCCACCGGGATCGGGCCACCCCGGCGCTCGACCGGGCCGACCGGCGCGGCCCGTCCGGGTGCGGTCTCGGCGAACTGCTCCAGCAGGTGGCGTACGCCGCTGCGCATTGCCTCCGGGTGACCCGCGACCCCGACGTGTGCGTGCTCGCCGTCGTCGATGACCCAACCCAGGTAGCCGGGCGCGACCCTCGGGTCCAGCACGCAGTGAAACGCCGGCGACGTCGTGCCGGACGCGATGGGGTGAACCAGCTCGGCGCCCACCAGAAACCGCCGGTTGACGTCCAGCCCCAGGTCACGGGCCACCCGCGAGCGGGCCCCGTCCGCGCCGACGACGAACCGGGCCGCCACCGGCTCCGCACCCTCCAGCCGCACTACTCCCCCAGCCGTCCCGTCATAGCGCACGCCCAGCAGCACCTGCACCCCGGCCGCCTCCGCCGCGCGGTGTGCGTGCTCGTAGACGGCCGCCATGTCGGCCACCCGGTACTCGTCGCGGTCGCTGGCCAGATGCACCGGCGCTCGCCGCGACGGCGGGTAGAGCAGCACGTCGCGGACACCGGGCCCGAGCAGGTGGCCGGGCAGGTCGAAGTCGTCGAGGGTACGCCGCACGAAGATCCCCGTCGTACGGATGCCCGCCGCCAGGGACCTGCGCCGGTCCACCACCATCACCGTCAGCTCGCGTCCGGCGAGCAGCCGGGCCGTGTGCAGCCCGGCCAGACCCGCACCCACCACGAGCACATCCACTGTCCGCATGCCCAGCGACGGTAGGTGCGGCGACGGCCGTCAGCGGCGGTCAGCACGCTAACGGCCCGACATCTCCACAGCTCCGCCACAACCCGAAAAACGGATGTCACACCAGCTCAGGAGGCATGCGCTGCGGGCGCTCCCAGGTCACCGGCGATGCCGTCCCGGCCGGGCCGTCACCCGTTCGCGACGTCGTACGGCCCGCCAGCCGCGAGCAGGCGCTGCGCGCCGGGGTGGCCGTTCGCGGCGGCGGCCATGAACCACGGCTTCGCGGCCGCCAGGCCATCGGTCTCCTCGACCAGGCGGCCCAGGTCCCACTGGGCGCTGGTCAGCCCCGCCTCGGCCGCCTGCTGCAGCCACCGCCGCGCCCCGTCATGGTCGCGCCGCATCTTGAAGCCCAGGCCGAGGGCGTACGCAGCCTGCGGGTTGCCCGCCTCGGCCTGTGCCCGCAGCATCGCCTCGTGCCGGGCCGACCAGCGGTCGACGATCGCGGGCAGGGCGAAGCTCCACTTTCCGGTGGCCCAGATCGCGAGCAGGCCCGCGAACAGCCACAGCGCCCGGCCGACGGTGCCGGCCGTGCTGTCGACGCCGGTGAAGAACATGATCAGTCCGGCCACGATGAACAGCAGCAGGCTCACCAGCATCACGAGTGAGCTGGCATTGGCCCCGGGCGCCGAGTTGAAGGTCGCCGTCCTGCGCAGCACCCACCAGAACACCGGCCCGCCGAGGATCATCACCAGGGTCAACAGCATGACGGTGTCCATGGGGCTCCCTTTGACGTATGCCTGTTCAGACCGGACGACACCGGCCTGTGGAGAATCGCGGCAGGCCCTAGATTAGTGCTTGTCATCAATTTGCAACCAGCGAAGTGATCGTCCTTTTCGGCTGTGATGCCGCCGAGCCAACCGTGGCCACAGGCCCTGCCACCATGAGGACCGAGCAGCAGCGTTCGCCGTGTCGAACAGACCACGATATGCACTAACAGTTCTGACCAGCACGGACGCACCTCGGCCCGCTGAACGCGGTTGCCTGATCGGGATCTTGATGGCGAGGTATCCGGGTGACCAACGAGCAGTGGCCTCCGGAGTGGTGCCTGACCGCGACGCTGCCGCCCTACCCGTACCGCCCGGACGGCCCGTAGGGACACCTGCGCAGCCAGAAGATCTTCCCCGCCGGGGCGAAGCTCTATGTGATCGGGTTCGCGGGCATGGGCGAGACGATGATCGTCGTCGGGTACGCCCACGACCGGCACAGCCCGGTATGTTCGCACATCAAGACCAGGTATCTCGGCGGGCTCGGCTGGTCTACCGGCCCGCCGTCCTGCGGGCAATCCGGGTGGCGGAGATCGAGCATCCACGCGCCACCGACCGCTGGTGGGTCGACTTCCGTGGCGGGCCACCTACCAGACCGCAGACCCGGCATACGGCGAGCACCTGGCCCGGATAACGGCAAGATTGCAGCGAGCGCAGCACGGCCCGCCGGTGCCGCCGTCGGGCGAACGGTAGGCTGCGGCGGCGCCATGGTGATCGACGGCCTTCGCCGGTGCCGTGAACGTGCGGAATTGATCGCTGGCTTCAACCCGAGGCAAGCGCGGTGCAGAGGTGGGCTTCGGCCTTAGGGAGGGCAGCCCAGGACACGGAGCGGCACTGTCGTGCTAGGAGGACGTGATGGCGCGAATAACGCCGGGATGAAAAACCAAGTGTAGTAGTCCTCCCAGTAAAACACTCAATGTGAAGTAGATGACGAATCCACGCACACCCGTGTAGAACAAGTAGTTGAATAAGGCTATAAGGGTCGTGGCAGATATTATCAGCGTCAGGATTCCCAAGAGCCTTGTAGGACGCACTATCCACATAATGTGAGGCAGCGCGTAACCGGTAATTAGCCCGAGAGCGAACCCGCCGAGATGGAACGACGGAAAGCCGCCAACCTGAAATTGTGGCAGCTGTATGCGTCCTGCCACCGTAACGACATACAGTGCAAATACGACCAAGCCTGCCCAGAATCCTGCCCATCCCGACACTTTCGACTCGTGGTTCTTCGCACCACCTGGAAGCAGCAGAGCGATCACAAACAGCGCAAAGAGGATGCAAGGGATTATCCCCAGAATTACGATTCCGTAGACGACTTCCAACATCGCGCTCCAAGATTTGTGCCGCCCGGATTGCGTCATGTTTCCTACTGGCGCGCCCGAGACGTTCTGCCGGAATTGTATCCATCAGCGGTGTTGGTGCAGCGCAAAACAGGCACATGGGGCAGTGGCGGGCGGGTACCACGTTGTGCTATCGGGATTGATCAGTACAGCAGTTACAGCTCGCGGCCCGAACCCTCGCGCTCTGCCGTCAAACTTCATCGACAACCTGGTCCGACGGCGGGCCGTTGATGTCGTTTCCTGCGCTACTTCACACTCTGGACCGCCTGACCGAACCGGACGACGCGCACGACTACAGAGCAGCTGATCACCGGCAAGGTCTGGTCACGCGCGCAGCTCACCCGCGTCACGGGCGCGCTCGGGGTTCGTCGACGCCGACCTATTGTCATCGAGGCTCGACTGAGTGACAGTGGACCGCTGCGCGATTAAGGCTGCGCCCTGGTTGCACGCAGTGGACCAGCGCCGTGTTCAAGAATGTCGCCTGGAGAACTGCCGCTGGCGCTACGCGACCTTCACCGGGCTGCACGCCGCGGCAGACATCGCGCCGATCGGCTGTTTCCTGGCCGAAACCGTGTTCGACCGATGCAGCTATAAGTGCTGGGCATTTGACGGACGCCGACCCAGCGCGCTCGCAGTTGACCCACCCCCAGACGCATAGCGAGGGCGGCTGCCCCGTGACGGCAGCCGCCCTCTTCCCCCTTACCTCAGCAGGCGCCCTGGTCTGACCAGACCGCCCAGGACCCGGGCGCTCCCGGCTCGGCACCGGTCGACCACCAGGTCGCCTTCCACCGCCGCCCGTTGTGCGAGACGAGGTCGTCTGGCACATACGCGGTGGTGGAGCTCCATGCGGGCAGGCTGCCGCAGCCGCCACCACCGCCGGTCACGGTCAGAGTGAAGGTGGCGGTACGCGTCGCGGAGCTGCCCGCACCCGTCACCGTCAGCGTGTACGTCCCCGGCGCCGCGCTCGCCCCGACGGCGACCGACAGCGTCGCCCCGGCGCCCGAGGTCACCGACGACGGGCTGACCGACGCGGTCACCCCGGTCGGCGCGCCGGTCACCGACAGGTTCACCGTCTGCGCGCTGCCCGAGGTGGTCGTGGTGCCCACGCTCGCGCTGGTGGAGCCGCCGGCCGCGACGGTCGCGGAGGCCGGCGACAGCGACACGGCGAAGTCGTCGCCACCGGGCACGGTGGTGACCGTGACGGTGTACGTCGCCGTGTGCGTGGCGTTCGGCCCGGTGCCGGTGACGGTGACCGCCGCCGAGCCGGTCGCCGCCGAAGCGCTCGCGGTCAGCGTCAGCGTGCTGGACCCGCCGGAGGTGACCGACGACGGGCTGAAGCTGGCCGTCACCCCGGACGGCAGGCCGCTCGCGGTCAGGCTGACCGTCTGCGCGCTGCCGGAGGTGGTGGCGGTGCTGACGGTCGTGCTGACGCTGCTGCCGCGCTGCACCGTACCGCTGCCGGGGCTGACCGTCAGCGAGAAGTCGTTGCCCGGCGCAATGCTGCACTGGGCCTCACCGGACTGCGCGGGCACGCTGACCGCGTCCCAGGCCGCCTTCACCGTGCGGCACTCCGCCGACGACGCGCCGAACAGGTTCACGGCCGCGCGCAGCGTCGCCGTGCGCACGTTGACGTAGCGCCAGCTCGACGTCTTCAGGTTGAGCGCGGCCATGTAGATCTGGCCCGCCTTCTGGATGCCGATGCCGGTGACCGTCGAGCCGTTGCAGGTCGGGCTGGCCGGGTTGCCGCCGCCCCCGGCCGAGCCGATCGCGGTCAGGTAGAACCAGTGGTTGTTCGGGCCGGCCGCGGCGTGCACCTCGGTGTTCGGGATGGCCGAGCTGTAGCAGTTCGGGTCGCCGAGCGCCTGCGGGTTGTACATGTTGCGGATCGGGCCCTGCCCGACGAGGTTGACCTCCTCGCCGACGAGGTAGTCCGGCGGGTCGTTGGGGTTGTTGGCGTACGCCTCGGTGAGCGCGCCGAAGATGTCGCCCGTGGACTCGTTGATGCCGCCGTTCTCGTTGCCGGATCCGGCGCCACCGGGGGTGGTCTGGAAGATCGCGTGGCCGTACTCGTGCGCGACGACGTCGATCGGGGTGGCCTGGCCGGTGCCCGCCTGGTTGCGGCCGAAGTTGGTGTAGCTGCCGTTCCAGTACGCGTTGACCTCGGCGAGGCCGACCCGGGCGGGGAAGCCGCCGCCGCTGCCGTTGATGCCGTTGCGGCCGAGCCAGGAGCTGAGCATGTCCCACTCGCGCTGCACGGCATAGAGCGCGTCGACGCAGGCGGTCTCCAGGTTCGTGCCGGAGCCGTTGCCCCAGTTGTCGTCGGTGCCGGTGTACGCGGCGCCGTTCTGGCCGCCGCAGCGGATGCCGGGCCGGGTGTTGTCGGTCATCGACCAGGAGCTGCCGGAGCCGCTGGTGGTGATGCTGACCTGGCCGTTGTAGTAGCCGTTGCCGGTGCCCATGCGCACGTCGTCGCGCACGTCGAGCACGGCGGCCGTGTGCGCGTCGACGACGACGTGCAGGCGGCTGGGCGCACCGGCCTTGACGCCTTCGAGCACGACGGCGTACGCGAGCCGGTCGCCGCGCTCGCCCGCGTGCACGGCGAGCTGCGCCGGGGTGAGCTGCCGGACCTTGTCGAGCTGCTTGCGCGCGACGGTCTCGGCGCGCGCCGCGGTGATCTTCGGGGTGGTCGTGGTGAGGGTGACGCCGCGGCCGAGCGCGGAGGCGGTGTCGCGCACGGCGCCCTTGGCGTCGGTGACCACGACGGCGTCGCCGCCGAGCACGGGCAGGCCGCGGTAGGTGCGCTCGTAGGACACGTACTGGAAGCCACCCGAGCCGGACACGACGTCGCGGCGCAGGAAGGATTCGTCGGGGCCCTTGGCGAGGGCGTCGTAGCCGCTGTTCGCGGCGCGGTCGGCGGCGGCCGCCGCGAGCACGGCCGGGTCGGCGGCCGGGGCGGGTGCGGCGGCGGGACTGTCGATGGCGCCGGACACGCCCGGGATCACCAGGGCGAGGCCCACGGCCGCGGCGGTGGCCGCGAGCGTGATCCGTATGCCGATGGACTTCACGAGGACGGACTCCTTAGGAAGGGGTGTGCGGGGGGTGGTGGCCTGGGCGTTTCTCCAGGACGCCCAGGCCACCTGATGGGGAGGAACGCTTGCTAGCAGGAGCCCTTGTCGGCCCAGACGGCCCAGGACCCGGCCGCGCCGGGCTCGGCGCCGGTGGACCACCAGGTGGCCTCGTAGCGGCGGCCGTTGTAGGAGACGGTCGCGCCGGGCGCGTACGCCGTGGTGGCGCTCCAACCGGGCAGCCCGCCGCAGCCCGGCGGCGGGCCGGTCGGGCCCGCGGTCGGGGTGGGGCCGGTGCTCGGCGGGGTGCCGCCGCTGACGGTCAGGGTCAGGCCGTAGGTCTGCAGGATCTCGTTGACCGGCTGGAAGTAGGTGGTGCCGCCGGAGCTGCAGTTGCCCGAGCCGCCCGAGGTGACACCCTGCGCCTGGTCACCGGCGATGAGCGAGCCGCCGGAGTCGCCGGGCTCGGCGCAGACGTTGGTCCGGATCAGACCGGACACGGTGCCCTGGGAGTAGGTCACCGAGCTGTTGAGAGCGTTGATGGTGCCGCAGTGCCAGCCCGTGGTCGAGCCCGAGCGGCACACCGACGCGCCGACCCCGGCCGCCTGCGAACCGGCCACGGGCACCGTGCCCGAGTAGCGGTTGACCAGCGCGCGGGGCGTGTTCCCGGCGGCGGTGCGGACCCAGGCGTAGTCGTTGCCCGGGAAGCTGGACCCGGCGAAGCTGCCGCTGGGCTGGGTGGTGCTCGCGCCGGTGCTGCCGCAGTGCCCGGCGGTGACGAAGCCGCCGGTGACCGCGAAGCCGACCGAGCAGCGGGTGCCGCTGCCGATGTAGTACGCGTTGCCGCCGATGATGTCGATCAGCGGGCGCGGCTGCTCGGTGCTGACCTCGTAGCGCACGCTCGCGGCGTCGAGGCCGGCGGCGGCGGCCCAGGTGCGGGCCGCGTCGAGGGCGCCGTCGTGGTACATGACGACGACCTTGTTGGTGCGCACGTCCGGGTACCAGCCGGGCACCTGCTTGGGCGCGGCGGCGGCGCGGCGGTCGAGGCGGGCGGCCGCCGCGGCGAGCCCGGCCTCGCTGCGCTCGACGACGACCGGGACAGCACCGGCGGCCCGGACCCGGGCGCTGTCGGCGCGGCGGGTCACCGCGACGGTGAGCTGGGAGGCGTCGGTGTTGAGGTACGCGCCGCCGAAGCCGTCGCCGAGGACCCGGCGCAGGCCGTCCTCGGTGCGGGCGAACGCGGCCTCGCGGCCGAGCCGGGACAGCGCCTGCTCCGGGCTGACGCCCAGGGTGCGGGCGAGCTCGGCGACCATGCCGCGGTCGGCGTGCACGGGTGCGGCAGCGGGGGCGGTGCTGCCGGCCATCGCGGTCGGCGCGACGAGCAGGGCCGCGGCAAGCCCTGTCGCGGCAAGCACGGTAGTGATCAAAGTGGATCTGTTGGCCATGCCTGGAATCTAGGAAGACCACTGTTAACTTTGTACTATCGAATAGCTCATATTGTTTACGGTAAGTAAACCGGTGGACAGCCCTGACCTGCGCATCGATGATCGCGAGCATGCGACATGAGGACGTATGGGACGCCGAGGCCGCGCAGCGCTACGACACCCCGGGCACCGGCATGTTCGCGCCCGAGGTGCTGGAGCCCACCGTGGACCGCCTGGCCGCGCTGGCCGGTGACGGTGCCGCGCTGGAGTTCGCCGTCGGCACCGGGCGGGTGGCCCTCCCGCTGGCCGCGCGTGGCGTGCCCGTCTCCGGCATCGAGCTGTGCCAGCCGATGATCGAGCAGCTCCGCACCAAAGCGGACGAGACGGCGCTGCCCGTGGTGCACGGCGACATGGCCACCGCCGTCGCACCGGGCCGGTTCACCCTGGTCTACCTCGTCTACAACGGGATCTCGAACCTGCTCACCCAGGCCGAGCAGGTCGCCTGCTTCCGCAACGCCGCCCGCCACCTGGTCCCCGGCGGCCGATTCGTGATCGAGCTGTGGGTGCCCGACCTGCGCCGCCTGCCCCCGGGCCAGCCCGGCATGATCTTCGGCAGCGAGCCCGGGTACATCGGGCTGGACACGTACGACGTGCTGCGACAGCAGGTCGTGTCGCACCACTTCCGGTTCAGCGAGGGCCGCCAGGCCCGCGTGTTCCGCAGCCCGCACCGCTACGTCTGGCCGGCCGAGCTGGACCTGATGGCGCAGCTCGCCGGGTTCGAGCTGGAGTCACGGCACGCCGACTGGGCCGGGACGCCGTTCACCGCCGACTCGCGCGACCATGTCTCGGTGTACCGCCTCTCGCAGGCTGTCACAGGCGGCTGACATCATTCTGGGATGGGCAAGCTGATCTATTCCATGATCACGTCGCTTGACGGTTTCGTCAGCGACCGCGACGGCAACTTCGGCTGGGGCGCGCCGGAGCCCGAGACGCACGCCTTCATCAACGAACGCGCCCGCGCCTTCGGCACCTACCTGGTCGGACGCAAGATGTACGAGGTCATGTCGTACTGGGAGACCGCCGACGCCGAGCCGGACCAGCCGCCGCACATCCTGGAGTACGCGAAGATCTGGCAGGCCGTCGACAAGATCGTGTACTCGACCACGCTCGCCGAGCCGTCCACCCGGCGCACCCGGATCGAGCGGACCTTCGACCCGGACGCGGTGCGCGCGCTCAAGGCCGAGTCCGACCGCGATCTCACCATCGACGGCCCGACCCTCGCCGCGCAGGCGATCCGCGCCGGGCTGGTCGACGAGTACCAGCTGTTCGTCGGCCCGGCGATCGTCGGCGGCGGCAACCCCTTCTTCCCCGCCGACGTCCGTGCCGAGCTGGACCTGCTGGAGGAGCGCAGGTTCGCCAACGACGTGCTGTTCCTGAGGTACGCCGCCAAGCACGGAGGTTGACCACCTCATCCGGTGCCGGCGGCTGCCCGCGCCGGATGAGCTAGAGGTTGTCGATCCAACCCGGTCCCGAGGGGCAATGAACGCATGCATCGAGCCGGCAGGCGTCGATGAGGCCACGGTGGCGCTCGTCGGTCCCCGGGCAGTCCGGTTCGGCACACGTACCGGTGTCGTCCTCGTGCACCAGCACGGTCCCCTCGCACCGCACCGGGATCGGCGTTCCATCGGCCATTCGTCCCATTGAACGGCTCCTTCCCGCCGGATGCGCTGATCATCCCAGACGCGAGTGGTGCCCACCGCGACGAAGCCCTCGACTGCGCGACGCGCCATCGGCGGGCCGCCTACTGCCCCGACGCCCACCGTCAGGCGGGCGGGACGACCACGCTCCAGCCGATGGCACGGGCCGAGGCGACGCTGCTGGTCGCGGTCACTCCGGGCCACGTTCCAGCGGCCACGCCGCCGCTGTCGCCCGCGACGGTGGACAGCAGCCCGCCGCCGCTGCCGGTGGTCGAGGTGCGCGGGGTGACCGTGCCGGGCACGGTCCACGACCCGGTCGAGCTGAGCTTCTGCACCCAGTAGCTGACCACCGTCGAGCCGCCCGCGGCCACGGCCACCGCCGCGGTCGGGTGCGTGGTCTTGGTGGCCGTGTCCTCCAGCGACCCGGTGACGGTGACCGGACCGGCGCCGGAGTACGCGACCAGCACCAGGCTGGCCTTGGTGAAGGCGTCGAGCGTGGTGCTCACCGCCGACCCGGCCGTCCCGGCGGCCGCGGTGCGGGTGAACACCCAGGACCGCAGGTCGGTGCCGTCGCTGCGGGTGCCGAGCAGGGTCCACCCGGCCGGGGTGGTGGTGGTCGCGGCGCGGTTGCCGGACAGGAACAGCACCAGCGTGTCCCCCGCCTGCACGCTCGCGGGCACGGTCACCGTCGGGGTCATCGTGTTGGCGTCGCTGCCCACCGCCGCCCGGAAGGCCACGTTGCCGGTCGGCGGCGTCGCCGTGACGGTGACCGTGCGGGTCAGGCTGCCGGTGAGCCCGTCGTCGTCGGTCACGGTGAGCGTCACCGGGTAGCTGCCCGCCGCGTCGTAGGTGTGCGAGGTGCTCGCGCTGCTGCCCGTGGCGCCGTCGCCGAACGTCCAGGCGTATCCCGTCACGACACCGTCCGGGTCGGACGAGCCGCTGCCGTTGAACGTGCAGGCCAGCGCGGTGCAGGAGAAGCTGAACGCGGCGGTGGGCTCCTGGTCCGGCGGAGGCGGCCCGTTCGGGACCAGCACCGCCGAGTACGCCTGGCCGCCGCCTCCCGCCACGGTCACCCCGGTCAGGCCGGTCGCGGTGACCGCGCGGGTCCGGCTGGTGGTGGTGCCGTCGCCGAGCTGGCCGCTGGCGTTGTAGCCCCACGTCATGACGGTGCCGTTCGCCATCGCGGCGATGCCGTGGTCACGTCCGGACGCGATGGACACCGCGGAGGTCACCCCGATGACGGAGACCGGCCGGGTGCGGTCGGTGGTGGTGCCGTCGCCCAGCTCGGAGCGGTAGTTGCGGCCCCAGGACAGCACCTGCCCGTCGGCGCGCAGCGCGTAAGAATGGTGCGCGCCGCCGATGACCTCGGTGATCCCCGACGCGATGATCTGGACGGGTGACGTCCGGTCGGTGAGGGTGCCGTCGCCGACCTGGCCGTACTCGTTCCAGCCCCAGGCCCACAGCGAGCCGTCGGACAGTTTCGCCAGGCCGTGGTTGCGGCCGCCCGCGATCGACTCGACGCCGGTCAGCGAACCCACCCGGACCGGAGTGCTGCGGTTGGTCGTGGTGCCGTCGCCGAGCGCGCCGGTGTCGTTGAGGCCCCAGGCCGCCGCCCAGCCGTTGGCGCGGATGGCGTAGCTCATGTCCCGCCCGGCGGCGATGCGCACCGCGTCGGTCAGGCCCGACACCAGCACCGGCGAGCGCCGGTTGGTGGTGGACCCGTCGCCGAGCTGGCCGGTGGTGTTCAGGCCCCACGTGTAGACGGCGCCCGAGGCGGTGCGGGCCAGGGAGTGGTCGTGGCCGGACGCGACCTCGACGATGACGGGCAGGCCCGGCACGATCACGGGCGTGGACCGGTTGGTCAGGTCGCCGAGGCCGAGCTGCCCGAACGCGTTGCCTCCCCAGGTCCACACCCGGCCGGACGCGTCGAGCGCGACGACGTGGTCCCGTCCCCCGGCGAGCTGCACGAGGTCGGTGACGGCGGTGACCGGGCCGGCCGTGAGCCGCGACGTGGTGGTGCCGTTGCCGAGCTGGCCGAGGCTGTTGCCGCCCCAGGTGTACGCGGTGTAGGTGACGTCGGCGGCGTCGGCCGCCGTGGCGGCGGGCAACCCGACCGCGACCAGCACCCCGACCAGCACCGCACCCAGCTGTCTACGCATGCACGACTCCCGCCCCATAGGTCTGCGCGAATGCAATCACGCGCGGGCGGCCGGGCGGCAGCGTCGGTTCAGGTGGTCTTTTCGTCCGTGCATCCGGGACGGTCGCGTCGTCGGGCCGACCCGGAACGAGCGATCCGGTCCACTCCGGATGGACCGGACCGCCCGGCGGCGCTCAGCCGCGCACCAGCTCCCGCACCCGGGGCACGACCTCCTCCGTGAACCGCTGGAGCTGGTCCAGTTCGGACATCGCGGGCCAGAACACGAACGTGTCGAAGCGCAGCTCGCGTGCCCATCCGGCCAGAGTCTGCGCCCAGACCTCGGCCGGGCCGAACAGGCCCTTGCCGCGGTGGCCGCCGCCGATCAGGCCCAGCACGTTGTACAGGCGGCGCACGTCACCGGTCCCCCTGCCCGCGGCGACGGCGGCCCGGTCGATGAGGGCCTGCTTGGCGGGCACCTCCTCCGGCGGCACGTAGATGTTCAGCGGGCAGATCCAGCCGTCGGCCAGCTCGCCGATCAGGCCGAGCATGCGCGGTCCCTGCGCGCCCACCCACACCGGCACGCGGTGCGGCGGGACCGGGCCGGGCTGGTATCCGCCGACGCGGTGGTGCCGCCCGTCCAGCCCGATCGGGCCGTCCGCGTCCAGCGCCGCGCGCAGCAGCGCCAGCGCCTCGGCGGTGAACTCGACGGCCTGCCCGCCGCGTACGGCGTGGCCGCCCATCCCGGCGACCGCGTCCGGGAAGCCGCCGGAGCCGACGCCCAGCTCGACCCGGCCGCTGGTCAGCACGTCCAGCGAGGCGGCGGCCTTGGCCAGCATCGGGGCCGGGCGCAGCGCCAGGTCGGCCACGTCGGTGAGCAGCCCGATCCGCTCGGTGCGGGCGCCCAGGTGGGTGAGCGCGGTCCAGGTGTCCAGGTGCCCCGGCTGGTACGGGTGGTCCTGCACCGCGATCAGGTCCAGCCCGGCCCGGTCGGCGGCCTGGGCCAGCTCGGTCATCGCCGCCGGGTCGTGCGCGCCGGGGGTCACCGCGACACCGAAACGCAGCTGCTCAGCCATGGTGCGGCCACCTCTTCCAGGTCGCCAGCACGGGCGCCAGCGACTCCTCCTCGAACGCCAGGTGCTCCAGCAGGTGATCGGAGAGCGTGCGCAGCGCCGCCACCAGCTTCTCGCGTACCGCCCGGTCGTCGCCGCCCAAGGCGCGGGCCGCGCCCTCGACCTGGTCGAGCAGCCCGGAGACCAGCCGGTGGTCGGCCTCCAGGCGGTCGACGGTCTCCTTCAAATGGGGCGCAGAGCGGCGCACCGCGGGAAACAGCAGCGCGCTCTCCAGGCTGTGGTGGTGGTGCACCACCTGGCAGTAGGACAGGCAGTTGGCCTTGAGCTGGAACAGGGGGCCGCTGGACTGCAGCCGCCGGAGACCCTCCTGCAGCGCGGCGGCGGGCGCCCCGGCGGCGGCCTCGTCGGCCAGCCGGCGCACAGTCGCCAGATCGCGGCGCAGCATGTCGTGGATCCAGCGCAGCTCCGCCAGCAGCGGGCTCTCCGTTGATCGTGTTTGACTCACCGCCCCAGCTTGTCGTCGGCCCCGGCGCTGGGCAAACCGCTGGTTAGCTACTTACTATAGGTTAGTGACCACGGCTCAGCACTCCCCCGGCCTGCACCTCGACCACCCCAGCGACGCCGCCTGCCGCTCGTTCCAGCCCGTGCTGGAGCTGCTCGGACGCCGCTGGGTCGGCATGGTCCTGCTCGCCGGGCAGCGCGGCGCCCGCCGCTTCGGGCAGTACCGCGCCTTCGTGCACGGCATCTCCGACCGGGTCCTCACCCAGCGCCTGCGCGAGCTGGAACAGGTCGGCCTGCTCGAACGCCAGGTGATCCCCAGCACGCCGGTGCAGATCCTCTACGCGCCCACGGCCCGGGGCACCGAGCTGATCGACGCCATGCAGCCGCTGTTCGAGTGGACCGCCCGCAACCCAGGCGCCCTCGACAAGCTGCCGTGACGCCTGTCAGCCGCTGACGCGCCGCCCCGCCGGCGCCCGGGAGTAGGTTGCCGGGGTGACCGGCATCGACAACGGACAGTTCGCCACGCTGCTGCACGCCTACGGCCGGGCGGACGACACCCCGGCGCACCTGGCCGCGCTCGCCGAGCGCGACCCGGCGGGCCGCAGCGCGGCGCTGAACCACCTCTGGTCGGCAGTGCTTCACCAGGGGACGCCGTGGACGGCGACACCACCGGCCGCCGTCGCGATCGCCGGACTGGCCGGCGACCCGCGGCTGGCCGGCACCGAGGATGCCGAACTGCGGGCGGAGCTGATCCGCTTCCTCGCCGCCGTCGCCGAGGCCGGCCTGGTCCGCAAAGACCTCGACGAGCTGGCCCCGCCCGCCGGCTTCGACGTGAACGCCGCGCTGGCGGCGGCCTTCGGCGCCGACGACGAGGAGGCGATCTACGGCGACGAGATCCTCGGCAACGCCGTGTACGGCCGCGCGATCCAGGGCTGCCGCGACGTGGTCCCCACGCTGCTCACCGCGGCCACGACCGCGCTGGCCGACCCCGATCCGGGGGTACGCGCAGCGGCAACCCATGCCGTCGGCGCCTGCGGCAAGGTGCTGGACGCCACGAGGCAGGGTCGGCTGCTGGAGCAGCGCCTCGACACGCTCGCCGCGGCAGCCGGGCCGGACGAGCGCGCCGCGCTGGTGCTGGCCATGGGCGACCTCGCCCTCGAACCACGCGCCTACCTGGACGATCCGCATCCCGGCGTGCGCGCGTGTGCGGCGCTCGCGCCCATGCTCGCCGACGACCCGGCCGCCACCGCCGAGCTGCTCGCCGCGCTGGCCGACCCCGCCGCGACCGACACCTGGTTCGCGCACCGGCCGCCGCAGCTGCGCGGGCGCATCCGGTTCGCCCTCGTGCAGGCCGTGCTCGAACGGGTCCACGACGCGGACCGCCTGCTGCCGGTGGCGCTGGCCATCGCGCCGGTCGCGAGCCCGTACACCGTCCGCGAGGACTGGGGCCCGCTGCTGCGCGCCCTGTTTCCCGCCGGGACCACCGGCGAGCTGTCCCCGGTGCAGCGCCGCTACCTCGGCGCGCTCGTCCAGAACGCGGACCTGTGGGTTCCCGGCGACGGGACCGTCGGCCTGGAGATGCGCGACGCGGGCCTGCCGTACGACCGCGACGCGTGCCGACGCCTGGTTGAGGGCGGGGCACTCGGGTCGCCGCCCGGTTAGGTCGTCAGTCGCCGGTGCCGGAGCCGTCGAAACGTGCCTCGGCGGTCACCCGCGCCGCCGGAAACAGCGACTGCCAGTGCTCCTTGGCGCCCTCGACGGGGCCCGTGGTGGTGAATTCACTGATGCGCCGGCACCGGTAGGATCGCCCGCCGCGCAGTTCGAGGGTGAGGGTCGTCCGGTAGGACCGGAAGGCGATGTCCGGATCGTAGGGTGAGATCCTGGTGAGAAGACGGATGTTCCCGACATCTGCCACGGCGACCTGGTCCACGCGGCCGGTTACCGTACGCAGGCGAAGCTCCGGCGCCGTGCCGCTGACCGACCGGATCTCGATCACCTTCCGGCGGTCCCCTAGCCAGTAACCGAACCCGAGCAGCCCGACGAGCACTGCGCCGCCCGCCACCACCGAGCCGTGGACCGGCCAGCCGGTTACGGCCGCCAGCAGGCCGCCCACGGCGACGAGCGCGGTCACGGTGGCCCGCAGGATCCAGCGTCGCCAGTTCCGGCCCTGGTCTTGGGCCTGCCACAGCACTCCATCGGTCAGCGTCATTCGCCCATGGTCGCGAATGGAGTCAATCCGCCGCCGCCCGTGCATTCGGTGGCGCAGGACACGCGTGATCACCCGGGGCGGTGCCGCCGTCGCTCGGCGGGCATGTGTTCCAGCGCGACGGGCGGCACGAACTCGTCGACGAGGGTGCGGTGCCAGCGGTCGCCGGTGGCCCGCCGCTCGGCCCGGTCGGTGAAGCGGTAGCGGTACAGCAGCGCCCGCACGTAGGTCGGGGGCGCGTCGGGGAACGGGTTGTGGCGCAGCAGGCGCAGCACCGGCCGGTCGTCGGCCAGCAGCCGCCCGAGCAGCGTGAGCAGCCACGGGTGGGCGTGCAGCGGCGACATCGCGGCGAACCACATCAGCCAGTCCAGGCGCAGGTGGTACGGCGCGACCTGGGGTGGCAGCCGGCGGGGGTCGCCGGGTTTGCCCTTGAAGCCGTACTCCTGCCAGACGGTGTCGGGGCCGGGGAGGCGGTCGCGGGTGCCCTCGATGACGATCTCGTGCCGGACCTTGGTCACGCTGCCGAACGCGCCGTAGGTGTTGACCAGGCGCAGCGAGTCGAAGCTGGTGTTCATCAGCTGGTGCCGGGAGAACAGGTTGCGCGCCGGGCGGTAGCTGAGCACCAGCACCAGCACCACGACGGCCGCGACGAGGGCCACGAACCAGACCGGCCCGGGACCGGCGGCCGGGGCCGCACCGAGCAGCGGCGAGTAGTCGATCACCGACGCGGCCAGGATGATCGCCATCCAGTTGAGCCAGGAGAAGTTGCCGGAGGCGACCAGCCACAGCTGGGTGACCAGGATGATCGTGGCGGCCACGCTCGCCACGGGCTGCGGCAGGAACAGCCCGAACGGCACCACCAGCTGCGTGAAATGGTTGGCCAGCACCTCGGCCCGGTGCAGCGGGCGGGGCAGCAGGTGGAACAGGCGGCTCAGCGGGCCGGGCATCGGCTGGGTCTGGTGGTGGTAGTAGAGGCAGGTCAGGTCGCGCCAGCACCGGTCGCCGCGCATCTTGATCAGTCCGGCGCCGAACTCCAGCCGGAACAGCAGCCACCGCAGCAGCCACATCACCGCCACCGGCGCCCCGACCGAGGCGTTGCCCAGGAACACGGCGAGGAATCCGGCCTCGACCAGCAGGCTCTCCCAGCCGAAGGCGTACCAGAGCTGGCCGACGTTGACGATCGACAGGTACAGCGCCCACAGCAGCAGCCAGAGCGCCATCGCGAGCCACAGTGGAACGTGGTCGCCCGCCCCGGCCAGTAGGGCCGCCGACACGGCCACCCCGGTCCACGCCACCACCGCCAGGAAGCGGTCGGAGTAGTGCAGGTAGAAGACGCTCGGCGCCTGCCGCCACGGGATCCGGGCCAGGAAGCGCGGCACCGGGGTGAGCCCGTGGTCGCCCAGCAGCGCCCGGAACTGGTTCACCGCCACCAGGAACGCGACCAGGTAGATCGCGGCGAGGCCGCGCTGGAAGACCATCCGGCCCCACCACTGGTCCTGTGCGGTGAACCAGTCCATGGCTCAGCCGTCCGCCGGGGCCCGGATGCCGAACACGCGCCGCAGCGCCACCCGGGCGGCGTGGTAGCCGCACATGCCGTGCACGCCGGGGCCGGGCGGGGTCGCCGACGAGCACAGGAACACGGCGGGGTGGGCGGTGGCGTACGGCACGGGCGCGAGCGTCGGCCGCAGCAGCAGGTGCAGGCCGTCGCACCGGCCACCGGCGATGTCGCCGCCGAGGTAGTTCGGGTTGCGCCGCTGCACCTCGGCGGGCCCGGCGACCGCGCGGGCGAGCACCAGGTCCCGGAAGCCGGGGGCGAACCGTTCCAGCTGCGCCTCGATCGCGGCGGTGAGGTCGCCGTCCCAGCCGTTCGGCACGTGCGCGTACGCCCAGAACACCTGCTGCCCGGCGGGGGCGCGGCCGGGGTCCCAGCGGCCGGGCTGCGCGGTGATCAGGAAGGGGTGGTCCGCGGTCCTGCCCGCGCGCACGGCGCACAGTGAGGCGTCGATGTCGGCCATGCTCGGCCCGAGGTGCACGGTGCCCGCCTCGCGGCAGGCGGGCGCGGTCCACGGCACCGGGCCGGACAGCGCGTAGTCGATCTTGAATACGGCCGGGCCGGGTTGCAGGGCGCGCAGCCGCCGCCGGTAGCCCTCCGGCAGCATCCCCGCCGCCAGCGCGGCCAGGTGCCGCGGCACCACGTCCAGCAGGTACGCCCGCGCCCGGGGCAGCTCGTCGAGATGGCTCACCGGGCAGCCGGTCACCACCTTCCCGCCGAGTTCACGCAGGTACGCCGCGAGCGCGTCGGACAGCCGCTGCGACCCGCCCCGGACCATCGGCCAGCTCACGGCGTGCGCGGCCAGCGCGAACATCAGCGCGACGCCACCGGTCCCAACCGTGCGCAGCGGCGTGGGCACGTGCGCGGCCAGCCCGGAGACCAGCGCCCGCGCGTGCCGGCCGCGGAACCGGTGCGCCAGCAGCGCCGCCGGCAGCGCCCCGGGCAGCCCGAACCGGGCCAGCAGCAGCGGGTGGCGGGGCGGGACCGCCAGCGGCGGGCGCATCACGTCCACCGACAGCTCGTCCCAGCGGCCCAGGAACGGCCCGACCAGCCGCCGGTACGTGGGCCCGTCCATCCCGAGGGAGGCGGCCGTAGCCGCGACGGAGCGGGCGAGCGTCGCCGCCGTGCCGTCGGGGAACGGGTGCGCCAGCGCCACGTCGGGCTCCACCCAGTGCAGCCCGTGGCGCTCCAGCGGCCAGGCCCGGAACACGGGCGAGCCCGCGCCCAGCGGGTGCACCGCCGAGCAGGGGTCGTGCCAGAAGCCGGGCAGGGTCAGCTCCTCGGTGCGGGCGCCGCCCCCGACGGTGTCACCGGCCTCGTACGCGATCACGCGCAGCCCCGCCCGGGCGAGCGTCACCGCGGCGGCGAGCCCGTTCGGGCCGGTGCCCACCACCACCGCGTCGACGTCGAACCTGCCGGCAGCGCCCACCACGCTCCGCTCCGCTACGAGTGCCCTCGGTCCAGCCCTTTACCCGCGGCGTCCGGCTTTGACACCTGCGTTAGCCCGGCTCCGGCGCGCACACGCGGTTCCGGCCGGCGCGTTTGGCGTCGTAGAGCGCCCCGTCGGCGCGCTCGACCAGCTCCCCGGCGGTCCGCCCGTGCTCGGGATAGGCGACCACCCCGAAACTCGCGGTGACCGCCACCGACCGCTCCTGGTACACGGTGGCCATGCGCGCGATCGCCTGGCGCAGCCGCTCGGCGATGGCCATCGCCGCCTCGTGTCCGGCGCCGGGCAGCAGCACGCCGAACTCCTCTCCGCCGAGCCGGGCGGCCACGTCGTCGGCCCGCAGCTCCCGCTGCAGCACCGCGCCCACGTGGCGCAGCACCGCGTCGCCGCCGAGGTGCCCGTACTCGTCGTTGATCGCCTTGAAGTGGTCGAGATCCATGATCAACAGGGCCAGCGCGTCGCCGCCGCGTTCGGCACGGGCCAGGTCGCGGGCCAGGCTGGTGCGGAACGCGCGCCGGTTGTGCAGGCCGGTGAGCGCGTCGGTGGTGGCCAGGTCGGTGAGGACCGCGCGGCGCTCGGCGATGCGCTCCGCCATCGTGTTGAACGCGGCGGCCAGCTCGCGCACCTCACCTCGGGAGGACACCTCCGCCCGCACGTCGTACTCGCCCTCGGCGTAGCGGTGCGCCACCGCGGTCAGCCGCCGCAGATCGTGCACCAGGCCCCGGGACAGCGCCCAGCCGAGCGCCAGCGCGACGGCCATGCCGCCCAGCGCGGCGATGATCGTGTTCCGCCGGGCGGTCGCGCCCGAGTCGAGCAGGTCATGGGTGAGGTCGGTGTAGTCCAGCAGCACCGCGCCGACGATGCCGGCATCGGTCCGGATCGGCACGACCACCAGGCTGAGCACCTCCTGGCCGGCGTCGTGGCTGATCACGCGGGGCAGGCCGTCGCGGATGGTGGCCGCGATCTGGCCTCCGGCGTCCGCGCCGAGCTGCCGCGACTGCGCCTCGGGCATGGTCGCCGCCAGCACGTTGCGCCGCAGGTCGACGATCTCGATGTCCCCGCCCACGTGGGCCCGCAGCTCTTCCAGGTGCTGCCGCAGCCGGGCCGGGTCCGTCTCCTGCCCGCCTGCCGCGTCCTCGCCGACGTCGTGCGCGATCACCTCGGCCAGTTGCTGCGCCTCGGCCCGCGCCCCGCGGACCCCGGCAGCGCGCTGCTCCCGCTCGGCCAGCAGGCCCAGCAGCGGCAGCAGCGCCGCCAGCACCACGATGAGCAGGGTGAGCCGCGGGCCGACGCGGGCGAACCGGTCGCGCACGGTCGACGGCCGCGATGTGCCCGGAGACCAGGGCAGCCGGGTGAAATAGCGCCTGATGTCCGTTCTCATCGCGGGGTCCCCACCGCCGGGCACCGCGCTGAACAGCGCATACGGCAACAGTAGCGACCCGGCCGGACCCCGGCGCCCGGAGCGCCGGACGGATGACGCGCGCCCCGCCGGTGGTTACCCTTCGTGAGGGTCAAGCCGTTCCCGGTGGGAGGTGACGACCATGGGGGCTGCCGGTGTCAGGCGGGCTCGGGACGCGGCCCGTCCGGCGGCGCCGCCGGTCCTGATCGAACCCGGGCACGTCACGCCGCATCCGCCGGGTTGATCTACCGGTTAGGAGGTCGGAAGTCCCGGTCGCGGCGGGCACTTCGCTCCTGGCGACAGGAGCCGCCGTCGCGTGCACTGGAGCCACAACGTACGGAGGGACCGATGACCACATCGCACGGCGCACCGGGCGCCGCGTACGCGCAGGCCGCGGAGGCGGCCGGGCGCGCACCGTCGATCCACAACACCCAGCCGTGGCACTGGTCGGTCCACCCCGACCGGCTCGAACTGCGCACCGACCCCTCGCGCGCGCTGCCCGGCACCGACCCCGACGGCCGGATGCTGACCGTCAGCTGCGGCGCCGCGCTGCACCACGCGGAGGTCGCGCTGCGCGCCGCCGGGCATGACGTCGACGTGCGAATGCTGCCCGACCCCGCCGATCCCGGCCTGCTGGCCGTGCTGACCTCGGCGGCCGGGGCACCGGTCACGCCCGAGGCGATGCGGCTGATGCAGGCGCTGCGGCTGCGGCACACCGACCGGCGGCCCACCGTCGGCGTCGCGGTCACCGCCGAGCAGGTCGACGAGCTGCGCGAGATCGCCGGGCAGTACGGCGTGCACCTGCACCGGCTCAACCCCGACCAGGTCACCGACCTGGTGGTCGCCGTGTCGCGCGCCGAGGACGCGGCCGCCGCCGAACCCGCCTGGCAGGCCGAGACGGCGCGCTGGACCGGGCCGGACCGTCCCGCGGGGGCGGGGCTTCCGCCCGAGGTCATCCCCGACCGGCGGCCCGAGACCGACGTCGGCGAGCGCGACTTCGGCACCCGCGGCACCCTGGAGGTCGGCGGCGGGCACGACAAGGCCTCCACCTACGTCGTGCTGTTCGGCGACGACGACGACCGGGCCGCGTGGCTGCGCGCCGGGCAGGCCCTGTCGGCGGTATGGCTGCACGCGACCGCGCAGGGGCTCGCCGTGCTGCCGTTCAGCCAGGTCGTCGAGATCGACGGCACCCGGGCCATGATGCGCCGGATCCTGTCCCAGCTCGGGCACGCGTACATCGTGCTGCGGCTGGGGGCGGCCGACCCGGAGCACGGGCTGCCCGGCCGCACCCCGCGGCTGGCGTTCGACGAGACCACCAGCGTGGACGCCGGCGACTGAGCGGACGGGCGCGGTGTCAGCGCAGCGGGCCGTACACCGTGTCCCACGGCGCCGCCAGCAGCTCGCGGGCGGCTCCGTCCACGAGCTGCGGCGCACCGTAGGCGAGCGCCGCCTCGCGCAGCGCACCGAAGGCGGAGTCCCACGGCTCGGCCACCACGTGCTCGCCGTCGCCGTCCACCACCCACGCTCCCGGCCCGCCGCGCAGCCGGGCACTGGCCTGGAGCACCGTGCCCAGCAGCCCGAGCCCGGATCCGACGGGTGAGTGCAGCCCCCACCCGCGTGGCTGTTCCGACCACCGCCGCCACGCGGCCGTGTACGCATGCCCGGCCTCGGGGCTCCGGGCCGCGGCCAGCCGGTGCGCCGTCGGCTCGTCCAGGGCCTGCCCGGCCTCGACGACCCGCGCCACCGCGGCGCCGTGCGCGCCGAACGGCAGCGCCGGGGACACCTCGGCCACCACCTCGACGCAGCTCGCATGGGTGTATCCGGCGCCCGGCACGATCCTCGCCGTGATCTCGGCCAGCGCCGCCACCTCCGGCTCCGGCTCCGGGGGCACGATCTCCACCTGCCACAACCGGCCCGGCCAGCGATTCACCAGCACACGGTCGGGCGCCGTGTACACCACCAGCCACGGCGGCCGGGGCGACGGCATGCGCACCAGCCCACCGGCCGCGGCCGAGCGCGCGTGGTCCGGGGCCGACTCGTCGATCCACAGGTAACCCGACACCATCCGCGCCTCCTCCGTCTCCGCCGACCCTAGGGAGCGGGGGTGATCCGCGCTATCCGTTTGCAGGTCGCGGCAGACGCGGCGTATCTTGGTCGGCGATGTGAGCCACTGACGCCATCCCGCACCCGCGACCGAGGCACCGCCCGGCGGGTGATCGAATCGACCTCGTCGGTGGTGTCCCATGTCTCATGCTCCCCTGCTCGCGCACGACCTCGTCCGTACGCTCGGCACCCGCCGCGTGCTCGACGGCGTCTCCCTCACCGTCGCGCCCGGCCGCCGGATCGGCCTGATCGGCGAGAACGGCGCCGGCAAGTCCACCCTGCTGCGGCTGCTCGCCGGCACGGACGAACCCGACTCCGGCAGCGTCACCCGCCCGGCCGACCTCGGCTTCCTGCACCAGGAGATGCCGTTCGACGCGGCGGCGACGATCGCCGACGTGCTCGCCGACGCGCTGCGCGAGGCCCGGCACGACCTGGCCGAACTCGACCGGCTCACCGGGGAGCTCGCCGACGCCGCACCGGACTCCCCCGGCTACGGCGAGCTGCTGGCCGCATACGGCGAGCGTCTCGACCATGCCCAGGAGCACGACGCCTGGGACGCCGACCGGCGGGCCGGGCTGGTCCTGACCGGACTCGGCCTGGGCGCGATCCCGCACGACCGCACGCTGGGTTCGCTGTCCGGCGGCCAGCGCGGCCGCCTCGCGCTGGCCGCGCTGCTGGTGCGGCGCCCGTCGGCGCTGCTGCTCGACGAGCCCACCAACCACCTCGACGACGCCGCGGCGGCGTTCCTGGAGGAGCAGCTGCGCGGCCTGCCCGGGGTGGTCGTGGTGGCCAGCCACGACCGGGCGTTCCTCGACGCGGTCTGCACCGACCTGGTCGACCTCGACCCGGCCGTCGACGGCCCGCTGCGCTTCGGCGGCAACTACAGCGCCTACCAGGCCGAACGGGTCGCCGAGCGGGAACGCTGGCAGCGCCGGTTCGAGGAGGAGCAGGAGGAGCTGGCCGAGCTGCGCCGCGCCGTGTCGGTGACCGCACACCAGGTCGCGCCCGGCCGTGCGCGCCGCGACAACGAGAAGATGGGCTACGGGCACACCACCGGCCGGGTGCAGAACCAGATCTCCCGCCGGGTCCGCCACGCCGCCCGCCGCCTCGACGAGCTGGAACGTGACCAGGTGCGCAAGCCACCGCAGCCGCTGCGGTTCCAGGCCCCGCTGGCGGCCGTGGCCGCCGACGGCACCCTGCTGTCGCTGCGTGAGGTACGGGTGCCCGGCCGGCTGGCCCTGGACCGGCTCGACGTGTCGGCGGCCGACCGGCTGCTGGTCACCGGCCCGAACGGGGCGGGCAAGTCCACGCTGCTCGCGGTCCTGGCCGGACGGCTGGACGCGGCGGGTGAGGTGCGCCGCCGCCGCGGCCTGACGGTGGGCCTGCTGGCCCAGGACACCGTGTTCGACCGTCCGGACCGGACCGCACAGGACACCTACGAGCAGGTGCTCGGCCCCGTACGGGCGGAGGCGGTGCCGCTGCGGTCACTGGGCCTGCTCGCCCCGCGCGACCTCGGCACCGCAGTCGGGGACCTGTCCGTCGGGCAGCGACGCCGGCTGGCCCTGGCCCTGCTGGTCGCCGACCCGCCCGAGCTGCTGCTGCTCGACGAGCCCACCAACCACCTGTCGCCCCGGCTCGCCGACGAGCTGGAGGAGGCCCTGGGCACCGGCCCCGGCGCGATCGTCGTCGCCAGCCACGACCGCTGGCTCCGCGACCGCTGGCCCGGCCGCGAGCTGAGCCTCGGCACGCCTTGATCGAAGCTCCGCCACGCCGTTTCGGCAGCGTGGCGGGGCTTCGATCCACAAGGCAGGTCAGCCGGCGGCGCGCTGGTAGCGGTCGGCGAGGCGGCGCAGGGCGGCGGACAGCTCGGGCGCGTCGTGCACGGTGAAGTCGGCGTCGAGCAAGCCGATCCACATCGCCATGGTCTCGGCGGTGTCCGCGCCGGTGGTGACCGCGCACGTGTGCTCGTCGATCACCTCGACCGAACCGGCCGTGGCGGGCAGCCGCTGCGCGATGACCTCGGCGGGCGCGTGCACCACGATGCGCGCCCGGTAGTGCCAGGTCGCGGTGGACACACCACGGGAGACGTAGGCGGCGAGGTCCTCGGCGGGCAGCGGGCGCGGTGCGAACCGGGGCCCGCCGGGCGTACGCGGCTCGATCCGGTCCACCCGGAACGTGCGCCAGTCGCCGCGCTGCACGTCGTAGGCGACCAGGTACCACTTACGCCCCCAGTTGACCAGGCGGTAGGGCTCGGCCTCGCGGCGGGTCGCGGTGCCGTCGTGGGCGCGGTAGTCGAACCGGACCCGCTCGTGGTCGCGGCAGGCCGCCGCCAGGGTGGTGAGCACCTGCGGGTCCACCTCCGGCCCGCGCCGCCGGGCCGGCACCGCCACGGTGTACGTCTGCAGCGCGTTCACCCGCCGCCGCAGCCGCACGGGCAGCACCTGCTCCACTTTGGCCAGCGCCCGCAGCGAGGTGTCCTCCACCCCGGCGATGGAACCGGCCGCCGCGGTGCGCAGCCCGACCGCGACCGCCACCGCCTCCTCGTCGTCGAGCAGCAGCGGGGGCAGGTTCGCCCCGGCGCCCAGCCGGTAGCCGCCGACGGCGCCACGGGTGGCGTGTACCGGATAGCCGAGGTTGCGCAGCCGGTCGACGTCGTTGCGCACGGTCCGGGTGCTCACCTCCAGGCGCCCGGCCAGCTCGGTGCCGGACCATTCGCGCGGGGTCTGCAGCAGGGACAGCAGTTTGAGCAGGCGGGCCGAGGTCTCCAACATGTTTTCGATTCTGCCGTACGCATTAGGAACGTACCGTTCCTAATGGCCTGACAGGGTCTACGGCATGGAGAACATCAGCAACGGCCGCCGCTGGCTCGGCCTCATGGCGATCCTCGCCGCGACCCTCATGAACCTGCTCGACTCGACGGTCGTCAACGTCGCCGCCCCCGCCATCCTGGCCGACCTGCACGGCACCTACGTCGATCTGCAGTGGATCGCCGCCGGATACACCCTCGCCCTGGCCGTGGGCCTGCTCACCGGCGGGCGCCTGGGCGACATGTTCGGCCGCCGCCGGGTCCTGCTCGTCGGGGTCGTCGGCTTCGTCGCCGCGTCCGCGCTGTGCGCTGCGGCCTGGTCGCCCGAGTCGCTCATCGCGGCCCGCATCGTGCAGGGCCTGTTCGGCGCCGTGATGATCCCGCAGGGCTTCGGGCTGATCCGGGACCTGTTCGGCCCAGCGGAGGTCGGCAAGGCGTTCGGGGTGTTCGGCCCGGCCATCGGCCTGTCCACCATCCTCGGCCCGGTGGTGTCCGGCCTGCTCGTCGACGCGGACGTGCTCGGCACCGGCTGGCGCATGGTGTTCGCGATCAACCTGCCGCTCGGCGCGTTCGCGCTGATCGCCGGGCTGCGTACGCTCCCCGCCGGGCGCGGCGTGATGCGGCCGCGGCGGCTGGACGCGACCGGGGCGGTGCTCGCCGCGGTGGGCATGTTCCTGCTGGTGTTCCCGCTGATGCAGGGCCGCGAGCTGGGCTGGCCGGCCTGGATCTGGGTCATGCTGGCCGCCTCGGTGGTGGTGCTCGCGCTGTTCACCGCCCACCAGCAGCGCCGTCGCGGCGCGGGCCGTACGCCGCTGGTGGAGCTGAGCGTGTTCGGCAAGCGCTCGTACACCTCGGGTGCGCTGTTCGTCCTGGTCTTCTTCGGTGCCATCGTCGGCTTCTCGCTCGCGGTCGGCCTGTTCCTCCAGCTCGGCCTCGGCCACAGCCCGCTGCGGGCGAGCGTGACCATGTCGGCGTGGGCGATCGGCGCGTTCCTCGGCTCCGGCTTCAGCGCCGGGGCCATGGCGAAGCTCGGCCGGCGCATCCTGCACCTGGGCCTGACCCTGATGACCGTGGGCCTGATCCTGCTCTACGCCGTGTTCACCCAGTACGGCCTGGGCGTCGGCGGCTGGACGCTGGCGCTGCCGCTGCTGGTGTACGGCCTGGGCATGGGAATGATCTTCGTGCCGCTGTTCGACGTGATCATGGGTGAGATCGCCGACCACGAGGTGGGTTCGGCCTCGGGCATCCTGGAGTCGATCCAGCAGCTCGGCGCCTCGCTGGGGGTCGCGGTGCTGGGCACGGTGTTCTTCGCCGCGGCGGGCACGACCGGCCAGGCGGCCGGGTTCCTGCTGGCCTCCGAGCGGGTCACCCTGGTCGCCATCGCGCTGACCGTGGCCGCGTTCGGCCTGGCATTCCTGCTCCCCCGCCACGCCCGCCGACCCGAGCGGCCCGCCGCGGCCGTCGCGGAGGAGCCGGTGGTCGCCGAGCTGCCGGAGCGGGAGCCCGCGCTGGTCTGAGTGCTGCGCTCACCGTGGGGGCGGCCCGATCGGGCCGCCCCCACGTCATTCCACCGGCGTATTCCGTGCGCCTGATCCTCCGCATACGATCTTCGCCGTGCTGACCCTCCCGATGCCGCATGCCCCCGCGCGACCGACGTCCGACCTGCTCGCGTGCTACCCGGACATGGCGCCGCTGAGCCAGGCACTCAAGGCCCGCGACTGGGCCGCGGTGGAGTCGTACTTCGAGCAGCTGCCCGCGGAGCACGACCCGTCGATCTCAGTGGGGCTCGTCGCGGGCACCAAAGGCGTCGAGACGTTCCTGCAGCAGCAGAGCTTCTCGCCGTTGCAGGGCACGCTGCTGGGAGCCCGCCTCGTCCGCCAGGGTTGGCAGGCACGCAGCGCCGCACGGGCCGCGCTGGTCACCCGGGCTGAGTTCGTCGTCTTCCACGAGCACCTGCATCGTGCCGACGCGCTGCTTTCGCAGGTGACCAAGGAGCAGCCGGGCAATGTGGCGGCCTGGACCGAGCGGGTGCGCATATCCCGCGGCCTGGGGCTGGGCATCAAGCAGACCCGGGCCCGGTACGAGTGGGCGGCGCAGGCCCGTCCGCACCCGTACATGGCCCAGACACAGCTGCTGCAGCAGCTGTGTCCCAAGTGGGGCGGGTCTCTCGCCGCGATGCACGCTTTCGCCCGCGAGTGCGCCGAGCAGGCACCCGGCGGCTCGCTCAACGCGGCGATCATCGCGGAGGCGCACTTCGAGCACACCGGCGAGGTACGCAGCAGCCGAGTGCTGCGGGATCAGGAGTACGTCGACCGCGTGCTCTGGGCGATCGCCCGGTCGGCGGGGCACCCCGACTTCCAGCCGGTGCACGGGTGGGTGAGCGCGCTGGGCTACCTCACCGCTGCGGCCTCGCTGGTGGGGCGGCACCGCGAGGCGGCGGAGCTGTTCAGCGCGCTGGGCAACCGGGTGAACCCGCACGCGCTGGACACGTCGACCTTCCGCATGTCCAGCGCCTGGGCCCGGATGCGGGGCCGCCGGCAGGGCGCGCCGCTGGTGGCCGTGTCGCCGCACCGCCCGGCCCCGCCCGTGCCCGCCGAGCAGCCCGTACCCGAGCAGGATCTGCCGGTGGGCCTGGCGCGCCCTGGTCGTGCCGTCGCGATCGAGGTCGCCCTGCTGACAGCATTCCTCATCGGCGGCGGCTGGTATCTGGGCAGCGCTGCGGGCGCGTGGACCCCCGAGGACGGCAAGACCGCGCAGTACGCTCTGGTCGCGCTGATGATCGCGCTGGCGGCGGGCGCGCTGCGCGTCTTCTTCGTCTTCCTGCTGCGCCTGCACCGCGGCCACTGGTGAGCCAGGCGCGGCTCAGACCGGGATGGCCAGCTCCGCAGCCAGGTCGTTGAGGTCGAGGTCGAGGACGCGGGCCAGGTTGGCAACGGTGAAGAAGGCGGGGGTCGCGATGACGCCCTGCTCGATCTTGCGCAGGGTGTCCAGCGAGATGCCCGCCAGCAGCGCCACCTCGGCGGCACTGCGGTCGCCGCGGGCGCGTTGCAGCGTGCGGCCCAGCGCCAGCCCGCGGCGGCGCTCCTCCTCGGTCAGCGGTGTGCGTACCATGGCACCGATTCTAATCATGGTATTAAAATACCACCCATGGTCATCCTGAGAACCGCCGCCGAGATCGCCGCCATGCGCGAGTCCGGCCGCATCGTCGCCCGCACCCTGTCCGCCGTCTCCGCCGCCGCCCGGCCGGGGGTACGCCTCGACGAACTCAACCTGCTGGCCGCCGACCTGATCGCAGCCGAAGGCGCCAAGCCCTCGTTCCTCGGCTACCACCCGCGCTGGGCGCCCATGCCCTACCCCGCCGTGGTGTGCCTGTCGGTGAACGACCACATCGTGCACGGCATCCCCGGCCGCCACGTGCTCGCGGAGGGCGACCTGCTCTCCGTCGACTGCGGCGCCCACCTCGACGGATACCACGCCGACGCGGCGGTCACCGTCGGCGTCGGCGCGATCGACGAGCACGCCCGCGCTCTTAAGGAGACCGCGGAGCGGGCGCTCGCCGCGGGCATCGCCGCGGCCGTGCCGGGCAACCGGATCGGCGACATCTCCCACGCCGTCGAGACCGCCGCCCGCGCCGCCGGTTACGGCCTGCCCGAGGGCATGGGCGGGCACGGCATCGGCACCCGGATGCACGAGGACCCGTCGGTGCCGAACACTGGCCGGCCGGGACGCGGTCTGGTGCTGCGGGAGGGCCTGGTCATCGCGATCGAGCCGATGCTGGTGGAGAGCGGCAGCGACGACTCCGTGACCGCCGCCGACGGCTGGACCATCCGCACGGCCGACGGCAGCCGCGCCGCGCATGCCGAACACACCATCGCGGTGACCACCGACGGTCCGGTCGTGCTCACCACTGCGTGAGCACGGCATACCTCGTTTGGCCGACAAGTTTCCCTGGAGTAGCTTGAGCGGACACGATCACGCTGGACCGGCGTATACGACGGGGTAACCGCACCAGCGGAGTCAGGCTTGGAGGCCGCAACATGACTTCGTACACCGTCACGATCACCCCCGACGACCCGGAGCTCGCCGTCACCACCGTCCGCCTCGACCTGGTGGACGGCGCGGCGACCGTACGCGAGCTGCGCCTGCAGCCCGGCAGCGGGGGCGGCCTGCGCCCGGGCGACCTCCCCGTCCTGGACCTCAACCAGCTGGTGCAGACCGTCATCGCCGCGACCGGCGGCTCGGCGGCGGCGCCCGCACCGGCCCCGGCAGGGCGGACGGCGAAGGCGCAGTCCGCAGCGGCTGAGGCCACGCAGACGGGCACCGCGCAGGCACCCGCGAGCGCGGCTCCGGCCAAGGCCACGACGACCGGCCGGGCCCCGGCGAAGGCAGCCAAGGCGGCCCGTTCCGAGGCCGCCCCCGCCAAGGCAGGCCGGGCTCCGGCCAGGCGGGCCCCGGCGGCCGGGGCGGCGGCCGAGGGGCGGGCGAAGGCCGACGCCGCGATGGCCGCCGTCACCAAGGCGAGCGCCGCGAAGGCGTCGGCGCGCCGCACCGCCCGGACGGCGGACAGCCCGGCGAAGGCCACCACTGCCAAGGCCGCTCCGGCGAAGGCCACGGCCCGCAGTGCGGCACCGGCGAAGGCCACCCGCAAGGCGGTCGCGCCCGAGGCGTCCGGCAACGGCGCGGGCACCGGCGCGGGCAGCCGGACCTACCGGCGGCTGCCGGACGACTTCGCCGAGGTGCTGCGCCAGGCCGGCAGCAGCGCCAGCGTCATCGCCGACCACTACGGCGTGCCGCGGCACACCGCGTACGGCTGGATCCGCACCGCGGGCCGCAAGACCACCGCTGCCTGACGCAACCGAATTGACGCCCGGCGGGTCGGGAAGTCGTCTCCCGGACACTTCCCGCACCCGCCGCCGGCACCGAATGGTAATAGTGCACACAACCGCCGTGGCCTCGTTCACAGCGCGCCGGCATCCGCACTGTCCAGGGACGACGCTGTAATACATCCGTCATCGAAGAACGATCGGCGGAGCTGCGGATATTCAAGAGACTTCACGGCCGCGCACCTTCCAGAATTCCTTTCACGCGCCACCGTGGCGCTCCCGAAAGGGCATACCGCGAAGGAATGGAAGTGCGGAACACCACCAGGCGGCTCGCGATCACGGCGACCACCGTCGTCGCATCGCTCGCCCTCACCCTGACCCCGGCCGCGGCCGGCGGCCCACAGGCCGATTCCGTCCAGGGCAGCCAGCTCGCCGCCACCGCGACCGAACTGATCACCAACCTCGACGCGATCGGCTGGCCGGCCGAGCGCGCCTACAACTACTACGGCACGCCGAGCCGCGTCACGCTCGGCACCCCGAACCAGCCGACCACGTACCTCAACGTGAGCCAGTGCGCCACGTTCGTGCGGCGGCTCATGTCGCACCGGTTCGCCTGGGCGACCAGCTCGTGGTTCACCGCCGAGTTCGGCGACAGCTTCCCCGACAGCGCGGAGTTCCACGACGCGTTCGCCGCCGATCTCGACCGGACCGACGACATCCCCGACATCCGGGGCTTCGAGCTGCACGTCTTCCCGTACTTCAACCTGGAGGCCGGGGACATCATGGCGATCCGGTACGACGACGGCTCGTCCGGCGGCAGCGGCCACATGGCGATCATCGGCACCGGCAGCCACCTCGTCGACGACACGCACCCGAGCTACCGCGAGTGGGCGATCCGGGTCATGGACAGCACGTCGTCGCCGCACGGCGTGCCTGCCGCGGGCCACGACTTCCCGGACACCCGCTTCTACCTCGACCCGCAGACCGGCCGCTGGACCGAGGCCGACGGCGCCGGGGCGGGCTGGATGTTCATCCGCACCGCCCGCGCCGACGGCGCGATCATCTCGCACAGCTGGAGCGCGGACGACGACACCTGGCACACCGTGGCCGACCGCCCGATCAACTTCGGCCGGATCGACCTGTACGCCTGACACACACAAGCGCCCGCCATGCCGTTGCAGCGGCGTGGCGGGCGCTCGCGCACGGTCACCCCTTGGCGCGTGGCGGCCTGCCCACCGGCATGATGGTGGCCAGCATCGTCGCGACGTGGCGCTCCTTGCCGTCCTTGACCGCGTACACATCGGAGCTGGCGATCACCAGCCGCGACGACGCCCGGATCACCCGGCCGCGCCCGACCAGCCTGTCCCCGATCGCGGGGGCGAGCAGGTGCAGCTTGTACTCCGCGGTCACCACGTCGCCGACGACCGAGGCCGCGGCCCAGGCGCACGCGTTGTCGGCCACGCACCCGACCACCGCGCCGTGCGCGAAGCCGTGGTGCTGGGTCAGCTCGGGGCGGATCGGCAGCTGCAGCTCGGCGATCCCCTTGCCGCACTCCAGGATCTCCGCGCCGAGCAGCGCGTTGAACGGCGAGGCCTTGATGACCTCGCGCATGATCTCCAAGGTGGCGACAGGGCGGTCGTCGATCGGTTCCATCGGTCCTCCGGGCAGGTCGAGGGGCGGGTTTGCAGGGTCAGGCCGGGGCGGGCGCGCGCGGCGCCCACAGGTCGAAGTCGGCGTCGAGGTAGCGGCGCCGGGCCGCGGCCCGCATGATCTTGCCGCTGCTGGTCTTCTGCAGCTGGACGGGCTTGGTCAGCACGATGTCGCCCAGCGCCACGTCGTGCTCGCGGGTCACCGCGGCACGGATCGACGAGACGACATCCATCCGGTCAGCTTCCCACAGCTGCTCGCGCCGGACCTCTTGAACCACGACCAGCCGCTCCCCGTCCGGCCCGGGGACCGAGAACGCCGCACAGCCGCCCTCCTGCAGCGCCTCGTGCGCGGCCTGGACGGTGAATTCGATGTCCTGCGGGTAGAGGTTGCGACCCCGAATGATGATCATGTCCTTGAGCCGGCCCACCACGTACAGCTCGCCTTCGAGCAGGAAACCCAGGTCTCCGGTACGCAGATACGCGTCCTCGTCACCCGCGAGCCGGCCGTGGAACGTCGCCGCCGTGGCCGCCTCGTTGCGCCAGTACCCCTGGGTGACGTTGCCGCCGCTGACCCAGATCTCGCCGATGTCGCCGTCGCCGCACGGCCGCCCGGTCTCCGGGTCGACGATGCGCACCCGCTGCCCCGGCGCGACGGTGCCCGACCCGACGAGCGTCTGGCCGCGACCGGGCTCGGCGGGCTCGTAGCGGCGGGCGGCGAGGGCGTCCACGTCGGCCTCGCACGTCCGCGCACCGCGTCCCGGACCCGCACCGGCGACCATCAGCGTGGCCTCGGCGAGCCCGTAGCAGGGGAAGTGCGCCTGCGCGCGGAAACCGACCGGCGCGAACGTCTCGGTGAACCGCCGCAGGGTGTCGTGCCGCACCGGCTCCGCGCCGTTGAACGCGATCCGCCAGCCGCTCAGGTCCACGTCCGGCAGGCCCTGCTTCTGGGCGCGGGCGACGCACGCGTCGTAGGCGAAGTTCGGGCCGCCGCTGGTGTGCGCGCGGTATCGGGAGACGGCCGTCAGCCAGCGCAGCGGCCACCGGATGAACACCAGCGGCGACATCAGCACGCTGGTCGAGCCGACGTAGAGCGGGTTGAGCACGTTCCCGATCAGGCCCTGGTCGTGGTAGAGCGGCGCCCAGCCGACGACGGTGGAGTCCGCGTCGTGGCCGAAGGCGCGCGTCATGTGCTCCTGGTTGGCGATCAGGTTGCCGTGGCTCACCATCACGCCCTTGGGCGCGGCCGTCGAACCGGACGTGTACTGCAGGAACGCGATGTCCCCGGCGTCGCACGCGATCGGCTCGAAGCCGCCGCCCGGGGCCGGGTCCAGCCGGTCCACCTCCAGCCAGGCCGCCGACGCGGCCAGCTCCGGCAGGTTGCGGCGGGCCGATTCGGCCAGGGTGCTGTCGGTGAGCACCACGGCGGGCGCGCAGTCGGCGATGACGCTGAGCGTGGCGTCCTGGATGCGGTGCTTGCGCGGCCGGTTGACCGGCACGGCGATCACCCTGGCCAGCAGGCAGCCGAAGTATCCGACGACGAAGTCCAGCCCCGGCGGGAACAGCAGCAGCGCCCGGTCGCCCGGCGCGCACAGCCCGGTCAGCCGCTCGGCCACCGCCAGCGCCCGCCGGTGCAGCTCGGCGTAGGTGAGCGCGGCCGCCTCGGTCTCGTCCTCGCCGAGGAAGACGTACGCCCGGCGGTCCGGCGTCCGCGCCGCGCGGGCGGCCAGGATCTCAGGAAACAACGGTGGCACGCGCACGGATCCCTTCGGCGATCGTCGCCGCGATCGCGACCCGGTGCTGCTGGTGGAAGAAGTGGTCGCCGGAGAACGTGTGGACCCGGAACGGGCCGTCGGTGTGCTCACCCCAGGCGTGCACCTCGTCGGCGTCGACCACGGGGTCCTCGGTGCCGACGAACGCGTCGACCGGGCAGCCGAGCCGGGGCTGCGGCCCGAACACGTACTCCTCGGTCAGCTCCAGGTCCGCTTTGATCAGCGGGACGGCGTACCGCAGGAAGGATCTGCTGCCCCCGCCGCTGAGGGTGCCGCCGGAGGTCTCCAGCGCGGCGGCGAACTCGTCGTCGGGCAGGCGGTGGATCTGCGGGCGGCGGGCGGGCAGCTGCGGCGCGCGGCGTCCGGACAGGAACAGGTGCACCGGCGGGGTGCCCGCCGCGGTCAGGTGCCGGGCCAGCTCGAACGCGATGATCGCGCCCATGCTGTGCCCGTAGAGGGCCAGCGGCCGGTCGAGTTCCGCGCGCAGCTGTGCGGCCAGCCCGGCCACCGCCGCCTCGACGGTACGCAGCGCGGGCAGCGCGGCCAGGTCCTCCCGGCCCGGCAGCTGTGCCCGCACCGGCAGCACCGACGGCGGGAACAACCCCAGCCAGCGGCTGAACGACCCGGCGCCGCCACCCGCGTGGGGCAGGCACAGCAGCGCGACGGGCGCATCGGACGGCTCGTAACGCAGCCAGCCCTTCATCGGCCGCCCCGCACGGTGACGGGCAGCGCCTTCAGGCCGCGGATGATGAAGCTCTGGTCCTGCCAGTCGAGGTCGCCGGAGGCGAGTTCGAGGTGCTCCGGACGCCGGTAGAGGGTCTCGAACACGACGGCGGCCTGCGCCTCGGCCAGCAGGCCGCCCAGGCAGCCATGCATGCCGTGGCCGAAGGCCAGGTGCCGCCGGGCGTCGCGGGTGATGTCGAACTCGTCGGGCCGGGCGAACACCTCCGGGTCGCGGTTGGCCGCGCCCAGGCACACCAGCACCTGGTCACCCGGTGCGATGCGCTGGCCGCCGAGTTCGACCTCGCGGGTGGCCAGGCGCTTGGTCTGCTGCAGCGGGCAGTCGTAGCGCAGCGCCTCGTCGACCATGCGCGGCACCAGCTCCGGCTCGCGGCGCAGCAGCTCATCCTGGTCCGGGTGCTGCAGCAGGGCCAGCAGCGCGTTGCCGATCAGCGACTTGGTGGTCTCGTTGCCCGCGACGAAGCACATGACGCAGACGAACACCAGCTCCTCGTCGGTGAGCCGGTCACCGCCCGCGGTGGTCGTGGCGAGCAGCCGGCTGATCAGGTCGTCGCCGGGCTCGGCGCGGCGGGCGGCGACCACCTCGTCCAGGGCCTTGGCGAAGGTGGCGACGACCTCGCGGACGTGCGCGAAGTCCTCGCTCTTCATCAGGCCTGGTTCGAGCAGGAAGCGCACGTCGTGGGTCCACTGCCCGACCTGGGCGCGCAGGCCGTCCGGCAGTCCCATCCAGTCGCACATGACGTCGACGGGCAGCCGGGCGGCGACGTCGGCGACGAAGTCCCCGCCGCCGTTTCGCCATACCCCGTCGATCAGCTCCGCCGCGCGGGCGGCGATGCGCGGGCGCAGCTGCGCCACGGCGGGGGCGGTGAAGACCCGGTTGACGATGCCGCGCAGCCGGGCGTGCTCCGGGTTGTCGGTGAAGACCAGCGACTTCTCGCCCAGCCGTTCGAGCTGGCCGACGTCGTCGTAGCCGAAGCGGGCGGCGTGCTGGCGGACCAGGCTCGGGATGAGCCCGGCGCCGAAGGTGCGGTCGTGCAGCACCTCGCGCACCTCGGCGTGCCGGGTCAGCACCCACATACCCATCGTCCGATGCACCGGTTTCGTTTCGCGCAGCTGCCGGTACGCCGGATACGGGTCGCGCCGGAACTCGGCGCTGAACGGGTTGAACCGGGCCTGGGCCGCCTGCACGCTCATCGTGGCGTCACTCCTCGCGCGTCGAACAGCCTGCCGCTGTACGGCCGGAACACCAGGCGCAGCAGGCACAGCTTGCCCATCCGGAAGCCGAGCGCGGACAGCTTGAGATAGCGCGTGTACCGGGCGACCGTCTCCGGCCCGGCCACCTCGACGGCCAGCTCGCGGTTGGCGCGCAGCCGCCGCCCCCACTCCTCCAGCGTGCGCGCGTAGTCCAGCCGCCCGTTGCTCACCGACTCGATCTCGAACACGCCCTCGGCGGCCTGCGCGATCTCGGCGAACGTGGGCAGGTCGGCGTTGGGGAAGATCTCCTGCTGGATGAAGCTGCTCGCATCCGAGGGCGACATGTTGGCGTACGCGATGGTCTGCAGCGACAGGGCGCCGTCGTCGTGCAGCCAGCCGCGGCAGCGCTCGAAGAACTCGCGGTAGATCCGCGCCTTCTCGGCAGGGGACTCGTCTGGCCGGGCGAAGTGCTCGAACGCGCCGATCGAGATGATGCCGTCGTACTTCTCGGCCGGCTGGTGGTGCATCCAGTTCTCGATGCGGACCTCGACGCCGGGCAGGCCCTGCGCCCGCACGTACGCCGCCTGCTCCTCGCTGAGGGTCAGCCCGACCGAGCGAGCGACGCCGTGCGTGGCGGCCAGCCGGTCCAGGATCGCGCCCCAGCCGCAGCCGATGTCGAGCACGTTGCGGGCCCGGGGCGCGCGCACCGCGTCGAGGTGGTGGCGCAGCTTGCGTTCCTGCGCCCGCTCCAGCGTGTCGTCCGGGCCGTCCCACAGCGCGCAGGAGTAGCTCAGCGAGTCGTCCAGCCAGAGCCGGTAGAAGTCGTTGCCGACGTCGTAGTGGTGCCGGATCGCGGCCGCCGCCTCGTCGGCGCGCTGCGCCTGGGTCTGCACCGCCACGGTCACTGCTCGCGTTGCTGCTGGATGGCCGTGTGCAGGTAGGCGCTCACGGCGTTGAGGGTCGGGTTCTCGAACAGCGCCTCGGGCGGCAGGTCGACGCCGTAGCGCTCCTCGATGTCGATCAGCAGCGACACGGCCAGCGCCGAGTCGAGGCCGAGCCGGTCGAAGTCGGCGGCGGGGTCCACGTCGGCCACCGGGATCTCCAGCAGCTCCGCCACGGCCTGGCGGCACCACGCGGTGAGGTCGTCCTGGGTCAGGCTGGCGATGTCGCTTGTGGTCATCTGCGGGTTCCTTACGCTGCGGCGTTGGCGGAGGCGGCACGGCGGTCGAGGCGCTTGGCCACCCGCCGGTCCTTGGTGGGCAGTTTCAGATCGGTGGCCAGCCCGGCCACGGCGAGCATCCGGATCACCCAGTAGCCGGGGTCCAGCCGATACCAGTCCAGGCCGAACGAGGGCGAGTCGGGGAACGCGTGGTGGTTGTTGTGCCAGGACTCGCCGAGGGTGAGCAGGGCGAACACGCCGCCGTTGCGGCTGTTCTCGCGGGATTCGTAGGCCTTGGTGCCGAACATGTGCAGGAAGGAGTTGATCGCCCAGACGATGTGCTCCAGGATGAAGATCCGCGCCAGGCCGCCCCAGAGCAGGCCGCTGACCGCGCCCTGCCAGCTCATGAAGACCAGGCCGCCGATGACGCCCGGCAGGACCAGGCCAAGCACGACCCAGTAGTAGTACAGCCGCGCGACGCGGATCAGCGGCTTGTTCTTCAGCAGGTCCGGTGCGTAGTGGACGATGTTCGGGTACTCGTGGCGGCGCATCCACAGAAAGTGCGAGTGCATCAGGCCGCGCAGCCGGCCCGTGAACCCGCCGCCGGACAGGTTGGGCGAGTGCGGGTCGCCCTCGCGGTCGCTGCACTCGTGGTGGCGGCGGTGCAGCGCCACCCAGGAGACCATGCCGCCCTGCCCGGCCATCGAGCCGAGGATCGCCAGCGCCGCGGCCACCCAAGGCTTGGCCCGGAAGGTGCGGTGGGTGAACAGGCGGTGGTAGCCGACGGTCACGCCGATGCCGGTGAGCAGCCACATACCGAACAGCAGCAACAGCTCGACGACACCGAACGGGTGGACCCAGAGGAACGCGATCGCGGCCGCCATCCCGAAGAACGGAAGGACGTCGAACAGGAGGAAGTGACGCCTTTGCAGGCGATGGATATAAGGATTGCTGATTGCTTTCTTACGATGGTCCGCCCCGCTCTCGACCACGAAGTCGGCATTGTGGGTGGCGAACACCGAACCGTCCTGCGCCATCTCAACCCCCGTCCCTGAGGCAGCCTTGAATATTGAGATGTTTCAGTGCAACAGGGAGCCATGCTAGGCGAGCCGTCCGGGCACCGCAAGACGATGTAGGGCCCTCGGCGTGCAAAAATGTCGTGAACAAACTCTCACGGGCGGCCTACAACCATAGACGCGAGCTGATGTAGTGCCTGGTCATGTGGCGTGTCGGCGGCGCCGCGCGAAGGCACGGTAAACCATCCGACACCGACCGTCCACGTTGGACCCGTGATTCACGCGGAATTCACCGGAGTGGCGATCCGGGCCGTGGTTCCCCGGTCGGTGAATCGTCACATGCGCATACGGTGGGCGCTATTCGAAACGGGACGGGTCCCCGGCCCCGACGCGCAGGATCTCCGGCTCGCCCTCGGACAGGTCGACCACCGTGGTGGGCTCGGTGCCGCACTCGCCCGAGTCGATCACCGCGTCGACCTGGTGGTCGAGGCGTTCCTTGATCTCCCAGCCCTGCGTCATCGGCTCCTCGTCGCCGGGCAGCAGCAGGGTGCTGGAGACCAGCGGCTCGCCCAGCTCCTCCAGCAGCGCGAGCGCGACCGGGTGGTCCGGGATGCGCACCCCGACGGTGTGCTTCTTCGGGTGCAGCATGCGCCGGGGCACCTCCCGCAGCGCCGGCAGGATGAACGTGTACCGGCCCGGCGTAGCCGCCTTGACCAGCCGGAACACCGAGTTGTCCACCTTGACGAACTGGCCCAGCTGCGCGAAGTCGCGGCAGACCAGGGTGAAGTGGTGCCGCTCGTCCAGCTTCCGGATGTCGCGGATGCGGTCGAGCCCGGCCTTGTCGCCGAGCTTGCAGCCGAAGGCGAAACAGGAGTCGGTGGGGTAGGCGATCAGCCCGCCCTCGCGCACGATGTCGACGACCTGACGGATCGCACGGGGTTGCGGGTTGTCCGGGTGCACGTCGAAATACCTGGCCACACGCCGAGAGTAGTACGCCGAGCCGCTGATGCGGGCCGCACACGCGAAGCGTCTTCAGCGCACCAGCGGCAGCACGTGCTCGCCGACCCGGCGCGCCTCCTCCAGGTGCGGCCACGCGGACAGGATGAACTCGTCCACGCCCAGCGCGGCGTACTCGCTGAGCCGCTCGGCGACCTCGGCGTAGCTGCCCACCAGCGCGGTGCCCGCGCCCTCGCGGACCAGGCCCACGCCCGCCCACAGGTTCGGCGCGACGACCAGGCTGTCGGCCCGGCCGCCGTGCAGCGCGGCCATGCGCGCCTGGCCCACCGACTCCATCTTCGCGAACCGCTGCTGGGCGGCGGCGATGCGCGCCGGATCCATTCCCGACAGCAGCCGGTCCGCCTCCGCCCACGCCTCGTCGGCGGTCGGCCGGGCGATGACGTGGATGCGCAGGCCCAGCCGCAGGCTGCGGCCCGCTGCGGCGGCCAGCGCCCGCATCCGGGTCACCCGCTCGCCGATCGCCGCGGGCGGCTCGCCCCACATCAGGTACACGTCCGACAGGCGCGCGGCGACCTGCTCGGCGGCCGGTGACGCACCGCCGAAGTAGATCGGCGGCGCGGGGTCCAGCGGGCCCGCCAGGCCGCCCGCCTCGACCCGGTAGTGGCTGCCCCGGTAGTCGAACTTCTCCCCGGCCCAGCAGCGCCGGATGACCTCCAGGCAGTCCGCCGTGCGGTCGTAGCGCTCGCCGTGGTCGAGGAAGTCCCCGTACGCGCGCTGCTCAGCCCCGTCGCCGCCGGTCACCGCGTTGAGCGCGAGCCGCCCGCCGGACATCGCCTGGAACGCCTCGGCCTGCTGGGCGATCAGCGTGGGCAGCGCGAAGCCGGTGCGGAACGCGACGAGCAGTTTCAGCCGCTCGGTGTGCTGGGCCACGGCCGCGCACACGATCCACGGGTCCGGGCAGGCCGCGCCGACCGGGGTGAGCGCGGCCGTGAAGCCGGAACGCTCGGCGGCGCGGGCCACGTCGGCGAGGTAGCCGATGGACGCGGTGCGGGTGTGCCGGGCCGCCCCGGCGGCGACCGTCGCGGACCCGACCTCGTGACCGTCACCCGAGGTGGGCAGGAACCAATGGAACTGGGTCATGGGACGGTCTCCTCGCTCAGCCCGGCACGCCATTCCTATATTTCCGACCGGCACGATAGCTTATGCGGCGCCCGGCGGCGACGACAGACCGCCCGGCGCTTGCAGCTCGTCCTGGCACCCCTGCGGCCCGGTCGCGAATGAAGCACAAGACAGTGCCTTCCGCTCAGATACCGCTTATTGGTGAACAGCACCACCAATGCCGCGGCTCACATCGGATACGCGCTAGAAAACGGACATCGAGCGCGGTACGTCGGAGACGGTTGACCGTCGATGCGGCGACCTGCATGGATACGCGGCGAAAGCCGGACGGCGGGACGCTGACCAGGGAAAACCTTTTCCAGAAGTCGTTAGCCTGGGATACGACCCCGAACCTGAGGAGGGACCGTGCCCCACGCTTCCCCACTCGACATGCTGGCCCGCGAACTCGCGGTGATCGACGCGAAAGCCGGCTGCGACCGCCTCGCCGCGATCCTGCGGCCCGACCCGCAGGCGACCTCGGTCGCCGTCGCCCACGGTGACCGGCTGGGCCTGGTGATGCGCCACCGCTTCGACGCCGCGGCGGCGGCCGGGCGGGCGGGCGCCGACGTGCCCGCCGCCGCCCTCGCCTACTGGCACCCCCTGCGGCTGCCCGGACGGACCACCGCCGTCGCCGCCTCGGAGCAGGTACACGCCCGCCCTCGCGAGCACCGCTATGACGACGTACTGGTCGACCTGGAGGGCGGCGGCCTCGGCGTGATCCCGGCGGTCCGGCTGTTCGACGTCGTCGCCACGCAGTTCGCCGAGCGCGCCCACTACGACGACCTCACCGGCCTGATCAACCGCGCCAAGTTCCTCGACCTGCTGATGGCCGCCTGCGCCGCCACCGAGCAGGACGGCGACGAGGTCGCGGTGGCGTTCATCGACCTGGACGGCATGAAACGCATCAACGACCGGCTCGGGCACCGCCAGGGCGACGCCGCCCTGGCCCAGGTCGGGCGCCGGCTGCGCGAGGCGACCCGGCCCGGCGAGGTGGCCGCCCGCCTCGGCGGCGACGAGTTCGCCGTGCTCTCGCGGTTCCCCCGCGACGGCGACCCCGCCGCCGTCGCCGAAGACCTCGGCCGTAGGTGCCTGCTGGCCATCACCGCCCGTGACGGCCGCGCGGACGCCGTGCCCCGCATGCGGGCCAGCATCGGCGTTGCGGTGACCGCACGGTGCGCCGATCCGCAGGCCCTCGTCGACACGGCCGACGCGCTGATGTATCGGGCCAAGCAGGCCGGCGGCAACCGCGTCGAACTCGAGGCGGAACCCTGCGCGACGCCGGCCCGCCCGTCGGCGGCCGCGGGCCGCGACCGGCTGGCCACCGCGCTCGAACAGGGCGAGCTGCGGCTGTACTACCAGCCGATCGTGCGGCTGAGCGACCACCGCGTCCAGTCGATCGAGGCGCTGATCCGCTGGCAGCATCCCGAGCACGGCCTGCTCAGCCCGGGGCGCTTCCTGCCGGCGGTGCACGAGGCCGGGCTGATGCCGCAGCTCGACGAGTGGGTGCTGCGGCGTGCCTGCACCGACCTGACCGGCCTGATCGCCTCGCTGGGCCATGCCGCCGCGCCCGACCAGGTCAACGTGAACCTCTCCACGTCCACCCTGGCCACTGCCTTCGACGACACGGTGCTCGCCGCGCTGCACGAGACCGGCCTGGCGGCGCACCGGCTGCGGATCGAGCTGCCGGAGGACGCCGAGCTGGAGGCGCTGTCGGCGGCCCGCGCACGGCTGGAGCGGCTGACCCGGCACGGGGTCCTGCTCACCCTCGACGACATGGGCGCGGGCTCCACCAACCTGCGCTACCTGTCCTCGCTCACGGTGCAGGGCATGAAGATCGACCAGGGGTTCGTGGGCGGCATGCTGCACAACTCCCGCGACCACGCGGTGGTCAAGCTGCTCACCGACCTCGGCCACGGCCTCGGCATGCGGGTGACCGCCGAGGGCGTGGAGAACGGCGAGCAGCTCGCGGCGCTGACCGAACTCGGGGTGGGCTTCGCCCAGGGATACCACCTGGGCATGCCGCAGCCGCTGCCGGAGCTGCGGCAGCGGCTCGCCCGCGAAGCCGCGGCGTCAGGTCCAGCGGTCGCCTAGCAGCAGGCGCCTGCCCCAGTCGTCGTACGGGATCGACTCGCCCGTGTACAGCGGATGGAACCACGCGAACGCGAGCACCACCAGCAGCACGTACGCGCCCGCGATGACCGCCCCGGCCAGCCGCCGGTTCTCGTCCGGCGGCCGGCCCGGCGGGTTCGTCATGATCGCGCCGAGCACGAACACCACGGCCAGGATCAGGAACGGCTCGGCGGGCATGGCGTAGAAGTAGAACATCGTGCGCTGGGGGTAGAAGAACCACGGGATCAGCGCCGCGCCCGCCATCGCCAGGATCGCCGCGGCCCGCCAGTCGCGGCGGGCGATGCCGAACCAGAGCGCCGCGCCCAGCGCGGGCAGGAAGCTCCACCACAGCAGCGGCGTGCCCAGCAGCAGCACGTCGGCCATGCACTTGTCGGCCCCGCACAGCGCGTCGCCGTTGCGGTAGAACAGCACCGGGCGGCCCAGCAGCAGCCACTGGATCGGCGCCCACTCCCCCGCCGACTGGTAGGCGTGCGGGTTGGTGGCCGTCGTGATCGCCTGGTGCGAGCCGTACGCCAGCTCGTGGTACTGCATGAGGTTGCGCAGCGCGCCCCAGACGGGCGGCTCGTCCTGACCGCTGTCGCGCAGCCAGTGCCGGGCGTAGCCGCCGTCGCCGGCCAGCCAGCCGCTCCACGACGACAGGTACACGGCCAGCATGATCGGCAGCCCCGCCAGCAGCCAGCCGATCTCGTCGAGCAAGGTGTCGCGGATCGGGTTGCGGACCCCGACGCTGCGCCGCGCGCCGACCTCCCACCACAGGATCAGTACGACGAACACCGGCACGAACGCCAGCGCCGACCACTTGACCGCCAGCGCGCAGCCCAGCAGCGCGGCGGTGGCCAGCCGCCACCACGGCACCGCGTGCGGCGGGCGGCTGCCGCGTCCGCGCCCGGCCGGGTCGCCGCCGCTCTCGACGAACCGCAGCCACCTGGCCCGGCGCTGGTCCCGGTCGCGCAGCAGCGCGCCGAACGCGGCGAGCACGAAGAACATCAGGAAGATGTCGAGCAGCGCGGTGCGCGACAGCACGAAGTGCATGCCGTCGAAGGCCATCAGGACGCCGGCCGCGCAGCCCAGCATCATCGAGCCGAACAGGCGCATCGCGATGCGGGTGAACATCAGCACCGAGACGGTGCCGAAGACGGCGGCGGCCAGGCGCCAGCCCGCCTCGTGGTAGCCGAGGACCTGCTCGCCGAGCCCGATGATCCACTTGCCGAGGGGCGGGTGCACCACGTAGCCGGCGGTGTTGTCCTTCTCGTTCCACTCGAAGCCCTTTTCCCACAGCCAGTGGGCGTCGGTGGCGTAGTAGGTCTCGTCGAAGATCTTGCCCGGCGGCTTGGCCAGGTTGTTCAGCCGCAGCAGGCCGGCGAGCAGGGTCACCAGGAGCGCGGCGGGCCAGGCGTACGGGTCCAGCACCGGTGGCGCGAGGCGGCGGCGCAGCACATCGGACACGGGCGTCGCGGAGGTGCCCGCCTGTCGGGGGCGCGGCAGCAGGACCGTACGGGGCATGGCCGCATGGTAGGCGCTCGTGATCCCGCCCGCCGCCCGGCGTCTCCCGGCGGAGGATAGAGAACGGTTACGCCACACGGCTTGTGTGATCGCCGACGCCTGCACTATGTTCTGTGCACTCAGCGGGGGGAACCGTTTACGAAAGATCGATGCAGCTCTGCCGTAAAGGACCGCGACAATGACCCTGTCCCGCCGTCGCCTGCTGCAGGCAGGTGGCGCCACCGCCCTCGGCACGCTCACCATTCCCGCCCTGGCGATGCCCGCGCACGCCGCCGACGAGTTCGACACCCTGCGCCTGCGCTACCGCGACTCCATCACCGGCACCGGATACGACCCGGCGAGCGAACCCTTCGCCTCCCGGCTGGCCGTCATCGGCGAGGTCGCCGCGCAGCGCCGGGCCGCCATGACGCCCGGCGCCGCGGCCCTCTGGCCCGACCTGCCGCTGAACGTCTCGTCCTCGCTCACCGCGAGCTACTCGCGGCTGCGCGCGATGGCCCTGGCCTGGGCGCTGCCGGGCACCGGCCTGACCGGGAACACCACCCTGCGCGGCGAGATCATCGCCGGGCTGGACCAGCTGCACGCGGCCGTCTACAAGCCGTCCACCACCTGGTTCGGCAACTGGTGGGACTGGAACATCGGCACCCCGCAGACGCTGCTGGACGTCATGGCCCTGCTCTACGACCACCTCACCGCGACGCAGATCGGCAACTGGCTCGCCGCCGTGGACACCTTCACCCCGGCCGTCGCGCCGCTGCTCAACGGCGGGGCGAGCACCGGGGCGAACCGGTCCGACGTGTGCCTGGTCATCGCCCGCCGGGGCATCGTCGGCAGGAACGCCGCGAAGATCGCCGCCGCCCGCGACGGGCTGTCCCCCATCTTCGAGTACGTGCGCACCGGCGACGGCTACTACGAGGACGGCTCCTTCATCCAGCACACCGTCGTGCCGTACGCGGGCACCTACGGCGCGGCGCTGCTGTCGGGCCTGGCCGGGCTGTTCGGGCTGCTGGCCGGATCGACCTGGGCGGTGACCGACCCGCGCCGGCAGATCGCGTTCGACGCGATGACCCGCTCCTGGGCGCCGTTCGTCTACAACGGCCTGATCATGGACTGCGTCAGCGGGCGCGGGGTCAGCCGCGGCCTGTCCGTCGGCGACGCGCTCGGCGTCCAGGGCGACGACCACGTACGCGGGCACGGCATCACCGCGAGCTTCGTACGCATGGCCGACGCCGCCTCGCCCGCCGAGGCGACTGCCTGGCGGGCCATGGCCAAGGGCTGGATCCAGCGCGAGTACTGGGGCAACCTCGCCGACGACCCGGTGCTGAGCCTGCCCTCGCTGGCCGCCTGCCTGGCGGTGCGCGACAACGCCGCGATCACCGCGGCCCCCGAGCCGGTCGAGCACCGGCTGTTCGCCGCGCAGGACCAGGCGGTGCACCGCCGCGCGGGCTGGGCCGCGGCGATCGCGATGTGCTCCAAGCGCACCACGTACTACGAGACCGGCAACGGCGAGCACCTCAAGGGCTGGCACACCAACAACGGGATGCTCTACCACTGGGGCTCCACCTGGGGCAACGGGCAGTACTCGGACGCGTTCTGGCCGACCGTGGACCCGTACCGGCTGCCGGGCACCACCACGTCGAAGAAGGCGCTGGCCGACGGCGCGGGCGGGACGTGGGGCGCGCCCGACCCGGGCACGAGCTGGGTGGGCGGTGCGAGCGACGGCGTGTTCGCCGCGCTCGGGCAGGACACCCGTGGCCTGCAGTCGACCCTGCAGGCGAGGAAGTCGTGGTTCTGCCTCGACGACGGCATCGTCTGCCTCGGCGCGGGCATCAGCTGCACCGACGGCACGCCCGTCGAGACCATCGTGGACAACCGCAACCTCGGCGCCGGCACCGGCGTCCAGCCGCTGACCGTGAACGGGACCGCGCAGCCGACCACGATCGGCTGGTCGGCGACGCTGACCGGGGTGAGCTGGGCGCACAACTCGTTCGCCGGCATCGTGTTCCCCGGCGGTGCGACGGTCAAGGCGCTGCGCGAGAACCGCTCCGGGAGCTGGTCGCAGATCAACACGGGCGGCACCACCGAGATCCTCAGCCGCAAGTACCTGACGCTCTACGTCGACCACGGCGTCGACCCGACCGCGGGGTCCTACCGTTACATCCTGCTGCCGGGCGCCGACACGGCCACCACCGCGGCGCGGGCCGCCGCGCCGACCGTGACCGTGCTTGCCAACACCGCGAACGTGCAGGCGATCAGCGACACCGCGACCGGTGTGACCGCCGCGAACTTCTTCACCGCGGGCACCGCCGGGCCGATCACGGTCAGCGCACCCTGCTCGGTGCTGATGCGGGAGTCAGGCGGGCAGCTCAGGGTCACCGTGGCCGACCCGACCCGGGCCGCCACCACGATCACCGTGACCATCGCCCGCAGCGGCTACGGCACGGCCTCCGGCGACGGGCGGATCAGCGTCACCGGGCTCAGCCCGATCACGCTGGTGGCCGAGGTCGGCGGGGCGCTGGGCGGCAGCCGTACCATCACCTTCGGCAGCGGGGCCGCGGTCACCGGCGGGCAGCACCTGTCGCTGTCCCCCACCGCCGACGCCTACGTCCGCGACGGCGGCTACGCCACCGTCAACTACGGCGCGGACAGCACACTGGTGGTCAAGAACGACGCCGCCGGGTATGCCCGCCGCGCGTACCTCAAATTCGACCTGACCTCGCTGCCCGCCGCGCCGAAACGCGCCGTGCTCTGGGTCAGCGGCAACACCTCCGACTCGGCCGGCACCCACACGACCGTGTCCGCGTACGCCGTCAGCGCCGACGGCTGGACCGAGGGCGGCGTCACCTGGAACACCGCCCCCGCGCTCGGCAGCCTGCTGTCGACCGCGCCGCTGTGCCAGGTCGCCGACTGGATCCCGCTGGACGTGACCGCGTTCGTGCAGGCCCAGCACGCGGGCGACCGGACCGCCACGATCGCGCTGTGGCAGGCCGCCCCCGGCCGCGCGACGGTCCTCAACAGCCGCACCAACTCCACCCGCCCACCGTTCCTGCAGGTGGTCACCGGTTGAGCGGTGCCGGCATGCCCGCCCTCCCACCTGCGGGACGGCGGGCATGCCGATCGGTCAGGTCGTGGCGACGCGCTGCGGCTGCGTACGCCGCGAGGGCAGCAGCGCGAGCGCGAGCCCGAGCAGGGCGCTGGCGCAGCCCGCCACCAGGAACAGCGAGAACACCGGCTGGCCCAGCCACTCCCACAGCGGATGCCAGCGCGGATGCGGCTCGCCGAGGTGGTGTTCCACCATGAACGGCACCGTGAAGAGCACCGGCAGCCACCACAACCCCATCGTCACGCCGAACAGGACGTTGACCGGGACGCGCACCGGATGCGGGGCCTGCGTGCGGCGGCTCGCCCAGCCGAACAGCAGCCAGCCCATGGCCGCGCCGAGCAGCCCTCCGACGACGGCGGCGGGCCACACGGCGGCCGGGGTCGTCCGGCTCAGGCTGACCGCCAGGTAGGTGCTGTCGGCGTGCTGCTGGGGGTAGAGCTCCAGCTCCAGCGTCGTGTTCCCGCGCTTGGCGAACAGCCTGGTGTCCTGCGGGATCGTGGCCGGATCGCACGGCGGGCCGGCACACCCGTACATGTCGTTGTGCGTCGCCGGGTACACGGTCCAGCCGCCGTCGCGCAGCCGCTGCTCGGCCACCGCCGCGGTCTGGTCGAGTGGCAGGGACGGGAAGCCGGTGCGGGAGGCCCCGGTCGCCGTCAGCGCATACTCACCGCCGTCGCCGAACAGCAGGTCGTTGACGGAGTTCAGGCTCAGCGGCTCGCCGTAGATCGCGAACAGGGTCTCCGCCGGATAGATCTCGCCGGGCGCGAACTGCTGTCCGGGCAGCACGTCGGCCAGGATCGCGGCGGCCTCCGCGCGGTCCGGCATCGGCGGCGACGTCTCCCAGGCGAGGCGGGTGGCCAGCGCCGCGGTGAACAGCCCGCAGATGACGGCGGTGAACACGGCCCAGGTGACCACGGAGCGGCTCCTCGGCCGGCCGAGCCGGGCGCGCAGGCCGTGGCCGATCAGGTTGGCGGCCTCGCGGGCCGTGGGCCGGGCCCGGCCGGGCGGCGCCGCTTCGAGCAGCGTCGCGAGCAGCTCCTCGCCGCGCGCGCGGCGGTAGGCGCGGGGGTAGCACAGCAGCAGCCGCCGGTAGCGGCGTGCCAGCGGGTCGGAGGTCACCGGCATGGTCTGCCTCTCGGACATGGCCGGTCAGGCCGTCTGGGGTCGCAGGGTGCGCAGCCGGGTCTCGGCCGCGGTGGTGAGCCGGCGCATGCGGGCGGTCTCGGCCTCCAGCGCGGTGACTCCGCCGGGGGTGAGCCGGTAGTAGCGGCGCAGGCGGCCGTCGACGGTCTCCTCGCGGTCCAGCTCGACGAGCCCTTCGGCGGCGAGCCGGTCCAGCGCGGTGTAGAGGGTGCCGGGCAGCAGCGACGTCCGGCCCCCGGACAGCTCGCCGACGTCCTGGATGATGGCGTATCCGTACCGCGGCCCGGAGGCCAGTGCGGTGAGGATCAGGTAGGTGGGCTCACGCATGGGTGGCATGCACGGACCATAGTTAAATGATCAATACATGTCAAGATCCGGGGCAGCCGCCGCGCTAGGGCGCGACTAGGCTCCGCCCATGACCGAGCCCGCCTTCGTGACCACCACCCGCCAGTCCTACGACGCCTTCGCCGCCGACTACACCGAGCGCTTCAGGGACGAGTACGAGGCCATCCCCATCGAGCGCGCGATGATGTCGGCGTTCGCGGCGCTGGTGCAGGCCGACGGCGGCGGCGAGGTGGTCGACGCGGGCTGCGGCGGCGGCATGAGCACGAACTACCTGCACAGCCTCGGCCTCGACGTCCGGGGCGTCGACGTCTCCCCCGGCATGCTCGCCCAGGGCCGCAGCGAGTACCCGCACCTGCGCCTGGACGAGCGCAGCATGACCGACCTCGGCGTGCCCGACGGCTCGCTCGCCGGGATCAGCGCCGTCTACTCCGTGATCCACATCCCGGACGACGTGCTCCCGGCCCTGTTCGCCGAATTCAAGCGGGCGCTGCGGCCGGGCGGGCACCTGCTGCTGATCTTCATGAACCTGGACGAGCACATCGTGCGCACCGAGGCGTTCGGGCACACGATCCACCTGGAGTACCACATGCGCACGCCGGGGCGGATGGCCGGTTTCCTGGAGGCCGCCGGCTTCGACGTACACACCCAGACCATCCGCAAGACCCAGCCGGGCGAGAACCTGCCGCGCGCCATGCTGCTCGCGCGGAGTTGACCTGCTTCAGCGCAGCAGCGACCAGGCCACGCCCGCCAGCACCCCCACCACCCCCACGGTGAACCCGAACATCGGTCCGCACCCGGTCCGGTCGACGCCCATCCCCCGCACATGCAAACGCATCAGGATCACGCCCATCACCAGCATGACCGCGCTGATCGCGATGAGGACGCCCGGCGTCAGCTGCTGTCTCATCGCGCCTCCTCCTGCTGCCGGGCCGCCAGGCCGGGCTGGTACGCCCAGCTGGCGCGGATGGCGGTCTCCGGCGGCAGGGCCATGTCGGCGGCGGGGACGGTGATCGGGTCGCGGCCGCGTACGCTCCAGCGCACCGCGAGCGGGCTGTCGGGCTGCTCGGGCGTCGGCCCGACCAGCTCGACGGCGTACACATCGGACCACTGCACGGGCTCGCCCAGGCGGCGCATGTGCAGTCCGTCCGCGTCGAGCGTGATCGGAGCGGCCGGGGCGGAGACGTTCCCGGGTGCACCGCGCAGACGGCGAGTCACCGCCCGCGCTGCGAACACCACCAGCCAGAACAGCGCGGCCACGGCGAAGTTGAGCAGTCCCCGGCCGAGGTCGGCCGGGATGCCGAGGTGAGACCAGGTCAGCCAGCCGACCACGGCGACAGCCGGGATGAGCAGCGGCCACCAGGCCCGCAGCCCATGTCGGCGCGGAATCGTCAGCGGCGCCGCGGGGAGCGGCCCGGCCCGATCCAGCAGCAGCCGCAGGTTCGGCGTCTGGGCGTGCGGCGGCAGGCCGCCCCGGAACACTCTCGGCGTGTACTCCCCGGTCATGATCACAATCCCGGGCACCGCCGGCAGCACCAGCAGGAACATCCAGCCCGGGGCGCCATGGACCGAGCCGCCCGCGATGTACATGGCCAGGCAGAAGCCGTAAAACGCGGTCATCGCCACACCTAGCAGCAGCTCCCGGGTGTACCGGTCGCGCCGGTCCAGGCGACGTACCCGGTCGGCGATCGCAGCTGCCACGGCCGGATCGGGAAACGGCCGCCCTTGCGCGGCCAGTGCCACGGCTTCCGCGCGCTCCTGCGCGGACAGCGACGCCCAGTCCCTCGTGCTCCCGTTCACGCACCGGACGGTAGCCGGGGCGCGCGAATCCCGCCGTCCCGGTCGTGCGCCACCCCCGCTGCTCGTGATCGAGGTCCCGCCACACCCCGGAACAGCGTGGCGGGACCTCGATCACGGGGCGATCACGCCGGCACGGCCGCCGGGCCGGTCCGGAAGCCCTCGCCCAGGTCCCGCGCCCGCCCGATGGCCTCGCTCAGGGCGGCCTCGCGCTGGTGCGGGGTGATGTCCATGGGCTGGGCGTGGATGAACCGGATGTCGGTGACGCCGACGAACCCGAAGATCGCCCGCAGGTACGGCTCCTGGAAGTCGTACGGCGCCAGGAAGCTGCCCGCCGAGTAGTCGGCGCCCCGCGCGGTGACGCACACCATGCGCCTGCCGTTCACCAGCGGCACGACCTGGCCGGTCTCGTCGTAGCGGAACAGGTAGCCCGGCTGCACGATGCAGTCGATGTAGTACTTCAGCGCGTACGGCACGCCGAAGTTCCACATCGGAGCCGTGATCAGGTACATGTCGGCGGCAAGGAACTGCTCGATCAGCGACTCCACCTGCCGCCACGACTCCTGGTGGTTCCGGTCGATCGGGCGCCCGACCATCAGCGAGTACTTCGCCTCGATGTTGTCGCCGGCAACCGGCGGCAGCTCGTGCCGGTAGAGGTCGATCACGTCGAGCTCGACGTCGCCCTCCTGCGCGGCCAGGCCCTTGAGAAAGGCGTCCGAAACACGAAGTGAATGTGATTCGGAACCACGTGGCGTGGCGACGATGTGAAGAATGCGCATGGCGTTCCTTCAGTGAATGAATGGGACGTCCAATGTAGGCATGGCCTGCGCATACGCGGATCGCATTGTCGGATTGTGGCGCTCTTTAGGCTGACGGCGGAATGGATCGCGAAGAGCGTTCGCATACCGCCTGGCGTCAGCCGGCCTCGGCCATGGTGCGGCCCGTCTCCAGGAGCGTCTTGAGGTCCGACAGCAGGTGCGGCCAGCCCTGGCTGACCATGCCGGGCAGGACGCTGCCGGGCGCGAAGCCGTCGTGCACCACGGTCAGCTTCACCAGGTCGCCGACCTGCTCCAGGTCGAAGGTGACCTTCGACCGCTGCTCCGCGGCCAGCTGCGCCCGCAGGTCCTCGGCCAGGTCCACCGACTTGGCGAACTCCGGCGTGAAGGTGTGCCAGGTGTAGGACAGCCGCGTGTAGGGCTCGGCCGTCAGCACCACCTGCGCCGGGTCGGCCATGACCACGCCGTGCCGCTCCCAGGTCATGGCCGAGCCGGGCTGCCAGTCCGTGTCGAAGGTGACCTCCCAGTACCGGCTGGTGAACGCCGGGTCGGTGATCGCCTGCCAGAGCTTCTCGGGTGTGGTGCGGATGAAGGTCGTGTAGACGAATTCGTCCATGGGTTGCTGCTCCAATGCCGTCTTGAGGTCCGCGAGCGCCTGCACCCGCCCGCGGTGGTAGCGGTCGATCCAGCGGTCGGCGATGGCGTTGATCGGCTCGGCGTTGAGGAAGTGCAGCTTCTCCCGGCCCCGCCACACGGTGGTGACCAGGTTCGCCGCCTCCAGCACCGCGAGGTGCTTGCTCACCGACTGCCGCGCCATGTCCAGCCCCGCGCACAGCTCGCGCAGGGTCTGCCCGCCGCGCGCCTCCAGGCTGTCCAGCAGCGCCCGGCGGCTCGGATCCGCCAGCGCCTTGAAGACCTCGTCCATCCCCGTCCCCACATGCAGCCATCCGGCTGCCTTTCCTCACGATAGGCAGCCGGACGGCTGCATGTCAAGCCGGCCCGCTGTCCGTCAGAGATGCGGTGCAAGACCGGCCGGACCACCCGGCCTCCCCTGACACCCCTGACCCGATGAGGAGCGATGCGTACTCCATCCGCATCGGACGCTGTCTTCCTGTGGCGAGCAGCCACCACGTCGACGAGTCCTGTTCACCCGGCGCACCCGTACCCGGGGAGGTGGTGATGTCCCGACGCGACACGTCCGCCCCCGGCAGCTCCCTGGAGCGCGCGGACCGCAGCCGGCCGCTGCCCGCGACGCCGTACCGCGGCTTCAAACGGCGCCGGGACCGCTTCCACGGCTGGTGGGACGGGCGGCTCGGGCGGCCCGACGTCGCCTCAGAGGACCTCAAGACCGCCTACTGGCGGGGCCTGGAGAACCTCGCGCTGAAGATGTACCAGCAGGAGCGCGTCGCGTTCCAGGAGGAGTTCGGCCCCGCGCTGCGCCGCGCCGCCGCCGCGAAGACCGAGCTGCAGCAGTGCCACGAAGCCCTGCCCGAGCAGCGGCTCGCGGTCGAGGCCGCGCAGGCCGAGTTCGGCGACGAGAAGCTGCGCCAGGAGAAGCTGCGGGAGTCACGCGCCCCGGGCGTGCCCGACGACGTGCTCAGCCGCAACCGTGCGCTCGCCCACCATCGCGCCCAGCTGAAGACCGCGCGGGACCGCTTCGACCAGACCCGTCTGCGCGGCGACCGCCTCGAGATCGAGATCAAGGACCTGGAGGTCCGGATCCGGCTCGGCATGGAGCAGGCCCAGTCCCGGGCCGACCTCGCCTGGCGGCACGTGTCCGAGCGCATCAACGTGTACCGGCAGTCGCTGTGCCGGTCCCACGAGTACGGCGACGAGATCGACGCCCGGCTCGGCGACATGGCCAACCCTCCGCCGTTCCCGGACGGAGCCGACCACCCCGCGAAGACCCCCTCGGACAGGAGCTGACCGACCCATGGCCCGCTACCACGCAGACCCCGGCGCCGCGGCCGGATACTACGGCTCGCTTCCGCCGCCGAACCAGGACGCCCTGCTCAGGGAGGTGGAGAGCGACCTCGCCAAGATGCCGGCCCTGGATGAGGGCCTCGGCGGCGTGCTCGACCCCGCCATCGACGCCAAGGCCGCCGGCTGGGACCACGACATCGACCTGGAGTACAAGCGGCAGGTCCAGCTCACCAAGGACGAGCTGGCCCGCATCGCGCCGGCCGCCGCCGCGCGGCAGCGGCTGGTCGACGACGCCACCGCCGAGCAGGAGACCGCCCGGCAGATGTACGACAAGGCCCACCGCGAGGCGGTCGACCCGGCATCCCGCCCCAACAGCACCGTCGTGCCCGCGCAGGCCAAGCAGTCCGGGCAGGCCCACCTCGCCATGGCGCACACCCCGCCCGGCACCGCGCTCACCCCGCACGACCCCGCCGCGGCCGCCCGCGTCCCCCGCCGCAACCCGCGGCGCGGCTACGGACCCGGCCGCGTCGACGGGCTCTCGGCCGGCGACCTGGCCCACTGGGGAGTACTGGCGCTGGCCGCGCTCGCCGACTTCGTCGCGTTCTACCAGGTGCTCGCCCTGATCCTGGGCACCCTGCCCGAGCTGCTCTACGTCGCGGTGCTCGCGGTCACCCTCATGGCGGTGTACCTGATGCACAAGGCAGGCGAGACGTTCCGCGACTTCGTCGCGCGCCACCACCCCGGCGGGGACCTGTGGATCGTCGTCGTCTGCGTGCTCGTATGGGCGCTGCTCGGCGCCGGCGCCTACTGGCTGCGGCTGACCGTCGAGGACGACGACGGCGCCAGCACCTCGCTGCTCAACTTCGGCGGCTTCGGGATCGTCGAGGACGACACCTCGACGGCCGTCAAGGCGATGGTCTTCCTCATCGTCTACGTCACCACCGGCGTCCTGGCGATGGTCGGCGCGTACCTGGCGCGTCACCCGTACACCAGCGCCTACCGCGCCGCCCGCCGCAACCTGCGGCGCAAGACCCGGCGGCTGCGCCGGATCTCCCGCCGCGCCACCAAGCTGCTCGCCCGCCAGCGCACCCTCGACGAGCGGCTGGAGGCCGAGGCCACGGTCGCCGACGGGCACCGCGGGCAGCGCCGGGCGCTGGCCTGCGTACTGAAGACGCACGTGCGCACCCAGATCGCCCAGCGGCTGCATGATCCCGAGCAGCTGCAGTACCTGCTCGGGCAGCCCATTCCGGGGTGCTCCACCCGGCCCGCGGAGAGGAACTCGGATGCGGCTGTCTGATCGCACCCGGCGGGGGCGCGCCCTGGCCCGCGCCGCGTCGCTGGGCGTCCTGCTCGCCACCGCCCTGCCCGCGGCCGCCTGCTCCGAGGCCTGCTGCCCGCCGGAGATGACCTTCGCGGCACTGCCGGGGTGTCTGGAGCAGGGCGGCGAGCTGGCGCTCGCGGTCGGGGCGCGGGCCAACCAGCCCGCGCCGGTGCTGCCCGCCGACGTGCAGACCCTGCTGCAGCGCACCGCGTACGAAGGTGACCGGATCAGCGTGTTCCGGGTCGACGGCGACCCCAAGCCGACCGGCGACGCCAAGTTCGGCAGCGGTGCGCAGAACACGGTGCGCTGGCACAAGGACCTGGAGAACTTCCAGCTGGCCATCGGCAAGGCGATCAGCGCGGTGAAGGCGGAGCAGCCCGAGGCCAACCCGCTGGAGGCGGTCGCCCGAGCCAGCGAGGCGGCGGCCGGCCAGGGCACGGTCGTCCTGATCGACTCGGGCCTGCAGACGCTGGCGCCGCTGGACTTCCGCCAGGACGGCATGATCGACGCCGACCCGGTGGAGCTGGTCGACTTCCTGGAGAAGGAGGGCCAGCTGCCGAAGCTGGAGGGCAAGGCGCTGGTCCTGGTCGGCATCGGCACGACCGCCGAGCCGCAGCGGTCGCTCGACACGGCCCGCCGGGACAACCTGCTGGCGATCTGGCGTGAGATCGGCGAGCGGAGCGGTGCCCGGTGTGTCGAGTCCTATGTCACCGCACAGCAGACGGCCGCACCGGACGGGCTCCCGGCGGTGGGGGCCGTGACCATCCCGCCGCCGCCGAACCCGCCGAAGGGCTGCGACAGCGTCAGCATCCGCGACGCCGGGCGAGTGAAGTTCCGGCCCAACAAGGCCGAGTTCGTCAGCGAAACCGATGCGGCCGCCGAGCTGAAGGCCTACGCCGACACCGCGCTCGCGAAGGGGTATCAGGTCAAGCTGACCGGCACCACGTCCTCGGCCGGCGAGAACCGCAACACCGAGAACAAGCGGCAGCTGTCCCGCGACCGTGCCGAGGCGGTCAAGCGGATCCTGGTGGGACACGGTGTCGCCGCCGACGCCGTCACGACGTTCGGGGCGGGCATGGACTTCCCCGGCTTCGTCGCCGACCGCGACGGCAGCGGCGACCTCGTGCCGCAGCTCGCCGCCCGCAACCGGCAGGTGATCCTGGAGTTCACCGGCTGCGCGTAGGCAGCACGGACACCGGGACCGGCCGCGCACTCGGCCGGTCCCGGCCTGCTGGATCGGCGCGGCGTAGGGTGGGCGGAGATCATCAGGAGGTCGGATGAAAAGCGTCTTCGTCACCGGATCCGCCGACGGCATCGGGCTGCAGACGGCGCGCGACCTGCTCGCGGCCGGGCACCGGGTGGTGCTGCACGCCCGCGACGAGCAGCGCGCGGCGCAGGTGCGCGACGCGGTCCCCACCGCCGCGGCCGTGGTCGCCGGGGACGTGTCGTCCCTGGCGCAGACCAGGTCGCTGGCCGCGGCCGCCGCCGCGCACGGCCCCTACGACGTGGTCGTGCACAACGTCGGGGTCGGCAGCAGCAGCGAGCGCGTGGAGACCGAGGACGGCATCGAGCGCATCCTCGCCGTGAACGTGCTCGCGCCGTACCTGCTCACCGCGCTGCTGCCGCTGCCGGAGCGGCTGATCTACCTGACGTCGGGGCTGGAGTCGGGCGGCCGGGCCGACTTCGCCGACCTGCAGTTCGAGCGCAAGCCGTGGCAGGGCATGCAGGCGTACAGCGACTCGAAGCTGCACGACGTGACGCTGGCGTTCGCGGTGGCCCGGCTGTTCCCGGCGGTGCTGAGCAACGCGGTGGACCCCGGCTGGATCAAGACGCGGATGGGCGGGCCGAACGCGCCCGACAGCCTGGCGGAGGGCGCCGAGACGCAGGTCTGGCTGGCCACCGCCGACCCGGCCGAGGTCGGGTTCAGCGGGCGCTACCTCAAGCGGCGGCGGGATCTGCGCGCCAACCCGGCCGCCTACGACGTGAGCGTGCAGGACCGGCTGCTGGCCGCGTGCGCGCAGCTGACCGGCGAGAAGTTTCCCGCCTGACGGTCAGCCGGCGGACGCGTCGGGCAGCATGGGCGGGCAGGGCTGCGACCGCAGTTCGAAGTGCCAGATCTCGTTGGCGTAGATCTGGCACAGCCCGTACGCGCCGCCATGCCGCTGGAGCCACCGGTCGGCCTCGACCGGTCCCACGTCGACGGCGTCGCCGGTGACGTGGGTGGACCGGTCGGGGGTGTTTACCAGGCGGCGCGCCTGCTCCGGCCCGTGCTCCGCGACGGCCTCCTTCAGCAGGTGCTCCTGGTGGTCTCGGCTGCGCCAGCCAGAGTTGATCACGAGGGTCACGCCGTCGGCTCGGGCTTCGACGGCGGCCTTCCGGACGGCGTCGCGCAGCGCGGGGTCGAGCCCGGTGATCGCCGGATGGCCGTCGTCGAACGGCGACACCGGCTCGGCCAGGTAACCGTCCGCAGTGGTCAGCGCGCCGGCGGCCGACGCATCAGGCGCGAAGGCCGTGTACGCCGGCACCGCGACCGCGAGGGCGGCGGCGGCACCGACACCGGCTCGCCAGGGCAGCCGGGGACGCGGGGCTGGGCAGGTCATCTCGGAGCTCCTCTCCCGGTCACCGTGACGATCACGGTGACCCGCGAGGAACCACTCCACCACTCAGCGTGTTACCGCAGGGTGAGCCGATACCCACACATGCTGTTAACACCCACCACAGCCTCCTTAAAGGCGCGAATCGGGCGTTCAGTCCTGCCAGGGCTCCGCCCCGACCTCGACGAGCGCGCCGGTGCGGGCGGACTCGTCGATGGCGAGGCTGATCGCGTGGTCCTGGCACGCCGCGGCGAGCGGGTACGGCGCCGGACCCTGCTCGCGCGCCCACAGGCCGGTGGCCTCCAGGATGGTCGCGATGGCGATCTCCTCATCGGACAGCCGCGCGCCCGCGTACGGGTTGGTGTAGACCACCTCGCCGTCGAATCCGACGTGGTCCAGGTCGAAGCCCTCCAGGTTGAGATCGCGCCCGGTCTGGCGGCGGCGCAGCTGCGACTCGACGAACGTGCGGGTCCCCTGCAGGCGCACGATCCGGTCGTCGGCCAGCTCGCCGAGGCTGCCGCGCACCACGATGCGGCGGCTGCGCAGCGGGTTCCACCACTGGTTGTCGGTGAAGTCGTACAGGCCGCTGCGCCCGCCGCCGAAGTCGACGGTGGCCAGCGTCGTCGTCGCCGGACGCGGGGTCGCGTCGTCGCGCCAGCCCGCCGGGGTCAGCGGGTCGGCCAGCGGCGCGGTGAAGGTGCGCGCGTGCACGCTCGCCGGGCCCAGGCCGACGCCCAGCATGCCCCGCAGCATCGACACCGCGTGGTAGCCGTGGGTGGACGACACCTGCGCCGAGGTGGGCTCCCCGATGACGCCGGTACGCAGCACCGCCAGCCGGGCCGCGTGGTCGGGCAGCAGCAGGTACTGCTCGGCGACCTGGACGCGCTCGGCCCCGCCCACCTGCTCCCAGAGGCGGCGCAGCCCGGCCAGGTCCGGTGCGGGCGGCGTCTCGGACAGCACGGGCACGCCGCGCTCGCACAGCGCCTCGACCAGGCCGGGGTTGACGCCCCACGGCACGGAGGTGATCACGTACTCGGGGTCGCCGGTGCGCAGCAGGGCGTCCAGGTCCTGGGTGACGGGCAGCCGCCAGCGGCCGGCCACCTCGGCGGCGGCCTCGGGCGAGCGCGTCATCACGCCGGTCACCGTGAACCGCTCGGGCATCAGCTCGGCGAGCTTGAAGAAGAACTGCGCACGCCAGCCGCGCCCGACCACCGCGTACCGCACCGGGTTGTGAGTCACAGCCGTACCGTACGGCAGCGGCGGGACCCCGCGCAGTGCGAGATCCCGCCGTGAACCGTGCCGGTCAGGCGCCGACGTACTGCGCCAGGTGCTGCCCGGTCAGCGTCTTCTTGTTCTTCACCAGCTCGGCGGGCGTGCCCTCGAAGACGATCCGGCCGCCGTCGTGGCCCGCGCCCGGACCGAGGTCGATGATCCAGTCGGCGTGCGCCATGACCGCCTGGTGGTGCTCGATCACGATCACCGACTTGCCCGCGTCGACCAGCCGGTCCAGCAGGCCGAGCAGGTTCTCCACGTCGGCCAGGTGCAGGCCGGTGGTCGGCTCGTCGAGCACGTACACCCCGCCCTTGTCGGCCATGTTGGTGGCGAGCTTGAGCCGCTGGCGCTCGCCGCCGGACAGCGTGGTGAGCGGCTGGCCCAGGGTCAGGTAGCCGAGGCCGACGTCGGCGAGCCGGTCGAGGATCGCGTGCGCGGCGGCGACCTTCGACTCCCCGGTGCGGAAGAACTCCTCGGCCTCGGTCACCGGCATCGCGAGCACCTCGCTGATGTCCCGGCCGCCGAGCCGGTACTCCAGCACGGCCGCCTGGAAGCGCTTGCCCTCGCACTCCTCGCAGGTGGTGGCGACCCCGGCCATCATCGCGAGGTCGGTGTAGATGACACCGGCGCCGTTGCAGGTCGGGCAGGCGCCCTCGGAGTTGGCGCTGAACAGGGCGGGCTTGACGCCGTTGGCCTTGGCGAACGCCTTGCGGATCGGCTCCAGCAGCCCGGTGTAGGTGGCCGGGTTGCTGCGCCGCGAGCCGCGGATGGCGCCCTGGTCGACGGAGACGACGCCGTCGCGGGTGGCCACCGAGCCGTGGATCAGCGAGCTCTTGCCGGAGCCGGCCACGCCGGTCACCACGGTCAGCACGCCGAGCGGGATGTCGACGTCCACGTCGCGCAGGTTGTGGGTGGCGGCGCCGCGTACCTCCAGCTTGCCCTTGGCCTTGCGGACCGAGGGCTTGAGCTGGGCGCGGTAGTCGAGGTGGCGGCCGGTGAGGGTGCCGCTGGCGCGCAGGCCCGCGACGGTGCCCTCGTAGACGACCTCGCCACCGCCCGCGCCCGCGCCGGGGCCGAGGTCGACGACGTGGTCGGCGATGGCGATGGCCTCCGGCTTGTGCTCGACGACCAGCACCGTGTTGCCCTTGTCGCGCAGCTGCAGGAGCAGCTCGTTCATGCGCTGGATGTCGTGCGGGTGCAGGCCGATGGTCGGCTCGTCGAAGACGTACGTGACGTCGGTGAGCGAGGAGCCGAGGTGGCGGATCATCTTGGTGCGCTGCGCCTCGCCGCCGGACAGGCTGCCCGCCGACCGATCCAGGCTCAGGTAGCCCAGGCCGATCTCCACGAACGAATCGAGCGTGCGGGTCAGCGTCGCCAGCAGCGGTGCGGCGGACGGCTCGTCGAGCCCGCGCACCCACTCGGCCAGGTCGCTGATCTGCATCTGGCAGGCGTCGGCGATGCTGACGCCCTTGATCTTCGAGGAGCGGGCGGCCTCGCTCAGCCGGGTGCCGTCACAGTCGGGGCAGGTCTGGAAGGTGATGGCCCGTTCCACGAAGGCGCGGATGTGCGGCTGCATCGCGTCGACGTCCTTGGACAGGATCGACTTCTGCATCTTCGGGATGATGCCCTCGTAGGTGAGGTTGATCCCCTCGATCTTGATCTTCGTCGGCTCTTTGTAGAGCAGGTCGTGCAGTTCCTTCTTGGTGAACTTCTTGATCGGCTTGTCCGGGTCGAAGAAGCCGCAGCCGGTGAAGATCCGGCCGTACCAGCCGTCCATGGTGTAGCCGGGGATGGTCAGCGCGCCCTCGTTGAGCGACTTGTCCTCGTCGTAGAGCGCGGTCAGGTCGAAGTCGTTGACCCGGCCCATGCCCTCGCACCGCGCGCACATGCCGCCGGTGATGCTGAAGGTGCGCTTCTCCTTGGTGGTGACGCCGCCCTTCTCGACGGTGACCGCGCCCGCGCCGCTGATGGAGGCGACGTTGAAGGAGAACGCCTGGGCCGAGCCGATGTGCGGCGTGCCGAACCGGCTGAACAGGATGCGCAGCATCGCGTTGGCGTCGGTGGCCGTGCCGACGGTGGAGCGCGGGTTGGCGCCCATCCGCTCCTGGTCCACGATGATCGCGGTGGTCAGGCCCTCCAGCACGTCGACCTCGGGCCGGGCCAGCGTCGGCATGAAGCCCTGCACGAAGGCGCTGTACGTCTCGTTGATCAGCCGCTGCGACTCGGCGGCGATGGTGTCGAACACCAGCGAGCTCTTGCCCGAGCCGGAGACGCCGGTGAACACCGTCAGGCGGCGCTTGGGCAGCTCGACGCTGACGTCCTTGAGGTTGTTCTCGCGCGCGCCGTGCACGCGGATCAGGTCATGGCTGTCGGCGTCGTGCATCCTCGGGGATTTGCTCATCGTGTCTCCATCCATGGCTTCGAGCTGCACCTGCGGCTCTGCAACGTCGGCACGGTCGCCGCAACGGTACACGTACCGTACGACGTACGGTTGCAACGGCGGCGGGCGCCGGTCACATTTCCGCGCGCAGGGTGACGGTGCTCACGGCGACTCACCCTAACCAGGGTGGCGTGAGCTGCGCTTCTCGAATCCTGACCGGTTCACGAGGGCGGCCGGTGAGCTGCCGGGCGGCGGGCGGGGTGGCACGCCGGATACGCCCGGCCGCCCGGCAGCTGCGCCGGTCACCGCCCTCGTCCCACCGACGGACGCGGGCGGTGACCGGCGGCACGCAGGCGGCCTTCTCCCCCAGCCGGCCGGCGTGCCGTGACGCGGCGGCGCGAGCGTGCCGCCGCGGGTCCTAATGATTAGGAAACTTTCTTAAAGGCAGACCCGAGTCAACCACCGGCAGTGATCCAAGTCAAGGCATCCGTCGATGCTCCCGGGGCCGCTGGTGCCCACGTGCGGCCATGACGCATCATCGAATGCCGCGAGGCACGGAGGGGAGGCACGGCATGCGCATCCTGCTGGTCGAGGACGACCTGCGGGTGGCCACGGCGATGACCGCCGCGCTGACCCGCCGCGGGTACGAGGTCGAGCACGCCGCCACGGCGGCCGCCGCCCTGTCCGCCGCCCCCTGCGACCTCGCCCTGCTCGACCTGTCGCTGCCCGACGGCGACGGCCTGGACGTGTGCCGCCAGCTGCGGGCGCGCAGCCCCCAGCTGGGCATCATCGCGGTCACCGCCCGCGGCGAGGAGCGCGACCGGGTCACCGGGCTGCGCGTCGGCGCGGACGACTACGTGGTCAAGCCGTTCTCCATGGTCGAGCTGCAGGCGCGGATCGAGGCGGTGCTGCGCCGCGCCGCGTACGCCTCCCCCGAGCTGATGGTGATCGTGGCCGGGCGGCTGCGCATCGACGTGCCCGCCCGCACCGTCACCCTCGACGACGCCGAGGTCGCGCTCACCCGCAAGGAGTTCGACATCCTGCTGTCGCTGGCCCGGCACCCCGGCGTGGTGATCACCCGCGACCGCATCCTGCTCGACGCCTGGCAGACCACCTGGGTCGCCAAGCACACCGTCGAGGTCCACGTCGGCTCGCTGCGCGGCAAGCTCGGCGACCCCCGCCTGATCGAGTCCGTCCGCGGCGTCGGCTACCGCCTGCGCACCGAGTAGCCGCCCGTGCGCCGCCGCCTCGCCGCCAGCTACCTGCTGCTGATGACCCTGGTCCTGCTCGCCCTGGAGATCCCGCTCGCGGTCACCCTGGCCAGCCGAGAGTCCGACCTGGTCCGCGCCGACCGGCTCGCCGACGCCACCCGCTTCGCCGCGCTGGCCCGCCCCGGCCTGCGCACCGACAGCGTCGGCACCGTCCGCGACGAGCTGACCCGCTACGACGAGCTGTACGGCATCGGCGCGGCCGTGCTCGACCGGGACCGCAACGTCTTCACCAGCTCGGCCGGATACCGGCTCGACGCGGAACGCCGGGACGCCGCGATGCGCGCCGCGTTCGCCGGGCAGCAGTACAGCTCGGCCGAGTCGGTGCTGCCGTGGAGCGGCGAGCCGATCGTGGTCGCCGTGCCGGTCAACGACAACGGCGAGGTCCTCGGCATGGTCGTCATCGTGTCGCCCGCCGGCCGGGTGCGCGACGCGGTCACCTTCTGGTGGCTGGCGCTGGGCGGCATCGGGCTGCTCGCCGCGCTGGCCGCCGTGCTGACCGCGCGCAGCCTGGCCAACTGGGTGCTGCGGCCGGTCACCGTGCTGGACGCGATGACGCACGAGGTCGCCGCCGGGGACAGCGGCACCCGCATCTCCGACCAGGCCGGGCCGCCCGAGCTGCGCCGCCTCACCCGCAGCTTCAACGACATGGCGTACGCCGTCGCGGACGCGATGGAACGCCAGCGCGCGTTCGTCGCCCACGCCAGCCACCAGCTGCGCAACCCGCTGACCGCGCTGCGGCTGCGCGTAGAGGAGCTGGGGCCCAGCCTCGCCGACGAGGACGGCCGCACCGAGCACCGGATCGCGCTGGAGGAGACCGACCGGCTGGCCACCGTGCTCGACGGCCTGCTCACCCTCGCCCGCGCCGAACGCGGCCAGCACCGCCCCGTCACCGTCGACGCCGTCGCCGTGGCCCAGGCCCGGGTCGCCGCCTGGGAGCCGCTGGCCCGCCGCACCGGCACGACCCTGACCCTGCGCGCCGACCGGGCCGTCGTGCTGATGCAGGCCGTGCCGACCGCCCTCGACCAGGCCCTGGACGCGCTGATCGACAACGCGGTGAAGTTCACCGGCCCCGGCGGCCGGGTCGAGGTGTCGGTGCGGGCCGCCGACGGCGGTGTGGCCGTGCACGTGCGCGACGACGGGCCCGGCATGACCGACGAGCAGCTCGCCCAGGCCACCGAGCGCTTCTGGCGGGCCCCGAACGCGCAGAACATCGACGGCTCCGGCCTCGGCCTGGCCATCGTCGCCGTGCTGGTGGACGCCTCCGGCGGCCGGCTGACCATGTCCCGCGCCGACGACCGCGGCCTCGACGCCCGCCTCTGGTTCCGCGCCCTCGACACCCCGGACTGAACCCGGCCGCCGCCGCTCGGGCGGGTGCAGTTCCGGGG
>NZ_BONF01000035.1 GCF_016862575.1 Catellatospora bangladeshensis
AAACTGCAGCCCGTTCGGTTGGTCGTGCAGTTTCGGGGAAACTGCGGTCCGTCGGGCTGTTGGTCGCGTGGTTTCCCTGAAACTGCGGCCCGGTCGGCGGGGGTGGGTTAGGGCTTGATCGACTGGTAGTAGCGGGCGGCGCCGGGGTGGAGTGGGAGCGGGGCGGTGGCGATGGCGGACTGCGGGTTCATGCGGCCGGCCGCGGGGTGGGCCACGCCGAGTTCGTCGCGGTGCTCCATGAGCATCCGGGTCAGCTCGAAGACCAGGTCCTCGTCCATGCCCGCCGGGACGACGAGGTAGTTCGGGTCGGCGACGGTGCTGATCGGGTCGAGGCCGTAGACGGAGTACGGCACGTCGCGGCTGACGTAGACCTCGCTGTAGCGCACCCGCAGCGCGTCGGTCCAGCCGCCCAGCTCCACGAGCCGGATCGGCAGGTCGGCGACGAGCTGCTCGACCGCCCGGACCGGCGGGCCGCCGGAGAAGAAGAACGCATCGATCTCGCCCTTGCGCAGCGCCGCCGCCGAGGCGTCCAGGCCGAGCTGGTGCACCTCGACCCGGTCGCCGGCCAGCTCCGCGACGTCCAGCAGCCGGTTCGCCGTGATGGCCGTGCCCGAGCCGGGCGCGCCCACCGACACCCGCCGTCCCTTCAGATCGGCGAGGTCGCGCACCGGCCCGTCCGCACGGGTCACCAGGTGCAGCAGGTCGTCGTACACCCGGGCCACGGCCATGACCTTGTTGCCGGTGGACGGCAGGATGTCGGCCTGGGTGAAGCCGAGCTGCGCCCGGCCGTCGCCGACCAGCTCCACGTTCTGCGCCGAGGCCGTGGTGATCAGGACGTTGGTCTCCACGTACGGCAGCTCGCGCTCGACGATCGCCGCGTACGCCTTGCCGAACACGTAGTACACGCCCGTCTGGCTGCCGGTGGCGATGCTCAGGCGCACCGGCTCGGGTGTGGGCTCGGTGCACCCGCCCACGCCGAGCAGGACCGCCACGGCCAGCGCGGCGGCCGGGAAGACACGCCGCCGGACCACGCGCCAGAAACTACCCGGTCAGGCGGGCAGCGCGCCCGCCCCCTGCAGGATGCGGTGCGCGGCGGCGCCGGGCACGCTCAGCAGGAGGCTGCCCGCCTGCGGGGAGAGCGTCGCCTGCGCGCCGAGCAGGTGCGCCCCGCGGACCAGCACGGTGGCCAGGTCCGGCTCGCTGACGCGTACCCCGAGGATGTGCTTGCGCATGTGGCGGCCGGCCGACAGCAGCACGGCCCGCCACGCGGCCCCGGCCAGGCGCAGCCGCTCGGCGTGCGCGGGCGCGGAGGTGCCGACGGCCGCGGTGCTGAGCACGCTGGCCCGGCCCTGCCGCCAGGCCGCCGCGCTCAGCTCGGCGTACGCGTCGCGGTGCGCGCCGGGCACGCTGACCCGGTGCAGGCGGTAGCGGCGGCGCAGGCCCGCCTCGGCGACGTCGTGCGCGAAGGGCAGGTGCAGCGCGCGCATGAGCTGGCCCATGCGGCGGGCGGCGGCCTCGCCGTTGAACTCGACCATCCCCGCCGGCAGCGCCGCCCGGCGGGGATGGACCGTCCGCACCCCCCCGTTCGCCGCCGGCGAGGTCGCCCGGACCAGGCAGGCCAGCTCGAACGCGTCCTCCAGCCGGGCCCGGTCGAGCCGGGTGACCGGCGCGCACGCGGCGGCGGCGGGCAGCAGGTCGAGGGTGGCCCGCATGGTTTCTCCCGTCGTCAGCGTCGTTGGTGCGGCGGAACACGCCCGGCCCCCCAGGTACGGCGGGGCGTGTTCCGTCGGTGTACCCACGGTGAGGGGTTCGCGCGCCCGCGCGGAATACGTACGGCGCAGCCTTGAGGAAAACTTGCGCTTCAGACGGAGTCCTCCAGCGGCGGCGGGCCGGCCGCGCTGCCGTCGCGCGGGGGCAGGTGCCGGATCACCAGCCGGTTCAGCGCCCACAGCGCGACACCGCCCAGCAGCAGCCAGAACGCCAGCAGGTAGATGTTCGCCTCGCGGACGAACGGCAGCAGGAACACCGCCGACACGATCGCGCCGAGCACCGGGACGATCGTCGGGGCGTGGAAGTGGCGGTGCGCGACGTGGTCGCGGCGCAGCACCAGCGCGGCGATGTTGACCAGCATGAACACCGCGGTGAGCAGCAGCACGGTGGTGTCGGACAGGTTGGTCAGGTCGTTGACGGTAACCAGCAGCAGGATCGACAGGGCCGTGGTGAACAGGATCGCGATCCAGGGGGTACGCCGCGGCGACAGCACCGCGAAGGGCCGGGGCAGCACGTCGCGCCGCGCCATGCCGTACAGCAGCCGGGACGCCATCAGCATGTTGATCAGCATGGTGTTGGACACCGCGATCATGGAGATGGCCGAGAAGATCCGCGAGACGGGCAGGTCGGGCGCGCCGATGCGCACCACCTCCAGCAGCGGCCCGCTCGACTTCGTCAGCACGTCCAGCGGCACCACCATGGCCGCCGTGAACGCCACCAGCAGGTAGATGACCCCGGCGGCGAGCAGGCCGGTGATCATCGCGGGCGGGAAGTTGCGCGGCGGGTCGGTGGTCTCCTCGGCGAGGTTCACCGAGTCCTCGAAGCCCAGGAAGGCGTAGAAGGCGGTCGCCGCTCCGGCCATGATCCCGGTGAACACGCCGAATCCGGTCCCGGCGAAGTCGAACGCGGCGGCAGGGTCGCCCGAGCCCTTGGCCAGCACGCTGGCGCCCACCCCGATGATGAACAGCAGGCCGGACAGCTCGATGCAGGTGATGACGATGTTCACCTTGATCGACTCGGAGATGCCCCAGTAGTTGATCGCCGCCACCAGCAGGATCGCCAGGATGCCGATCAGCACCATGGGCGGGTTCACCACCCCGGTCAGGCCGGTGAAGTACCGCCCGCCGATACGGGTCGCGGCGAAGCTGGCCGAGGTCACCCCGGACGCCATGATCGCGAAGGTGACCAGGAAGCTCAGGAACTTGATCCGGTACGCCCGGTCGCAGTACAGCGCACCGCCCGCCGCCTGCGGATACTTCGTGACCAGCTCCATGTACGCGAACGCGGTCAGAAACGCCAGCACGAACGCGACCAGGAACGACGCCCAGATCGCCCCGCCCACCTTCGCCCCGACCTGGCCGGTCAGCGAGTAGATCCCGGCGCCGAGGATGTCGCCCAGGATGAAGAAGATCAGCATGGGCCGGGTGATGATCCGTTTCAGCGCGTGCGGATCGTCGTGCGAGTGCGGAGCGGGCACGGAGACGTCGGCGCTCATCGGCAAGCCTCCCGGGGCCGAGCGGCGGCCAGGTGCCGCTGCTCCTCATCCTCCTCCGTTCCCGGGCCCCGGATGATCAGAACGGGTCAGGGCAGCTCGGCGAAGCGCTCCACCCGGTCCACCGGCCCCGCGACCACGATGATGTCGCCGTACTGCAGCACGGTCTGCGCGTCGGCGTAGGTGAACTCCTGACCGGGCGCCTTCACGCACACGATGGTCACCCCGTGCTTGCGCCGCAGCCGGGTCTCCCCCAGCGGCACGCCCACGTACTCGTGCGGCGGGCGCGTCTTGACCAGCGCGAAGTTGGAGTCGATCTCCATGTAGTCGAGCATCCGCCCGGACACCAGGTGCGCGACCCGCTCGCCCATGTCGTGCTCGGGCAGCACGATGTGCTTGGCGCCGATGCGCTCCAGGATCCGGCCGTGCTGGCGGCTGACCGCCTTCGCCCAGATGTCGGCGACCTCCAGCTCGACCAGCAGCGACGTGGTGAGGATGCTGGCCTCCAGGTCGCTGCCGATGGCCACCACGCCCCGGCTGAACTCGCCCACGCCGAGCTGGCGCAGCGCCTCGATGTCCGTCGAGTCGGCCGCCACCACGTGGGTGAGCTGGCCGGACAGGCTCTGCACCAGCTTGGGCCGGTTGTCGATCGCCAGCACCTCGGTGCCCCGGCGCATCAGCTCGATCGCCAGCGAGCTGCCGAACCGGCCCAGCCCGATGACGACCACGGGATCGTTCTTCTCAGCCGACAAGGAGGCGCTCCTCGGGTAGTTCGTAATGACGGGTCTTGGCGCGCAGCGCCAGCGCGGTGCCCAGGGTCAGCGGGCCGACCCGGCCCACGAACATCAGGATCGCCAGCAGCGCGTGGCTGGCGGCGTCGAGCTGCGGCGTGATGCCGGTGGACACGCCCACCGTGGCGAACGCGGAGATCGCCTCGAACAGCACCTGATCCAGCCGGTGCGGGTTGAGCACGAGCAGCAGGTACGTCGACGCGGCGACCGTGCCCACGCCGACCAGGGCGATGGTCAGCGCCTGGCGCTGCAGCTGCACCGGCACCCGGCGCCGGCCGACGTTCACCGACGGCTCGCCCCGCAGCTCGGCCCAGATCACGTACGCCAGCAGCCCGAACGTGGTGACCTTGATGCCGCCCGCGGTGCCCGCGCTGCCGCCGCCGATGAACATCAGCGCGTCGTAGGCCAGCCAGCTCGACGGGTACATCGCCGCGATGTCGATCGAGTTGAACCCGCCGCTGCGCGGCATCACCGCGCCGAAGAACGCGTTGAGCAGCTGGTCGGCGCCCGACATCGGGCCGAGCGTGCGCGGGTTGCGCCCCTCCGTGGCCAGCAGCAGGACCGTGCCGATCACCAGCAGCACGACGGTCAGCGTGAGCGTGATCCGGGTGAGCACCGACCACCGGCTCGGCCGCCGCCAGCCGTGGCGCAGCTCGAACAGCACCGGGAAGCCAAGCCCGCCGATGATCACCCCGGCGGCCAGGGTCAGGCAGATCCACGGGTCGGTGTTGAACCGCACCACGCTGTCCGGCCACAGCGCGAACCCGGCGTTGTTGAACGCCGAGATCGAGTGGAACGCGCCGAGGTAGAGCGAGCGGCCGAACGACTCCCCATACGCGATCATGAAACGGGCCCCCAGCAGCAGCGTGAGCAGCAGCTCCGTGCCGAGGCTGAGGATGAGCACGTTGCGGACCACCCGGCGCAGGTCGGTCATCTGCAGCGTCTTCGTCTCGACCTGGACCAGCATGCGAGCCCGCAGCCCCATCCGGCCCGACAGGGCGACCGCGAACAGCGTCGCCATCGTCATGATGCCCAGGCCGCCGGCCTGCACGAGGACCATGATGATCAGCTCGCCGGCGATCGACCAGTGCGTCTCGCTGTCCACCAGCACCAGCCCGGTCAGGCATACCGCCGAGGTCGCCGTGAACAGCGCGTCCAGGAACCGCGCGGACTCGCCCGACTCGGTGGCCAGCGGCAGCGACAACAGCCCGGTCCCCACCAGGACCGCCGTCGCGAATCCGCCGACGATCACCTGCGTGGGGTGGTGGAACTGGTCGAGGATGACCGTCGAGACGCTCCTGCGCACGTCGGCGACCCTACCAACTCACGCCCAGCCCGGTGATCCACCTCCGGCGCGAAGATCGGCCCACATCGAGCGCCGCCCGGACCGTTCGGGGGTCACCGCCGTTAACGAAGCCGTGTCAGGGTATGCCCCATGCGTGATGCGGACGTCCTCGTCATCGGTTCCGGCCCCGGCGGGCAGAAGGCCGCCATCGCCGCCGCCAAGCTGGGCCGCCGCGTCGCGGTGATCGAGCGCGGCGACATGATCGGCGGAGTCAGCGTCAACACGGGCACCATCCCGTCGAAGACGCTGCGTGAGGCCGTGGTCTACCTGACCGGCCTGAGCCAGCGCGAGCTGTACGGCCAGAGCTACCGGCTCAAAGAGGACATCACCGTCGCCGACCTCACCGCGCGCACCCACCACGTGATCAGCCGCGAGGTGGACGTGGTCCGCGGCCAGCTCGCGCGCAACGGCGTACGCCTGCACAGCGGCACCGCCCGCTTCCTCGACCCGCACACCGTGCACGTCACCGGCGAGCGCGGCCGCGACTTCACCGTCACCGCCGACCACATCGTGATCGCCGCGGGCAGCCGCCCGGCCCGCCCCGCCACGGTCGAGTTCGACGACCTGACCATCGTCGACTCCGACGGCATCCTCAAGCTCGACCGGGTCCCCCGCTCGATGGTCGTCGTCGGCGCGGGCGTCATCGGCATCGAGTACGCCTCCATGTTCGCCGCACTGGGCACCAAGGTCACCGTCGTCGAGAAGCGCGCCCGCATGCTCGACTTCTGCGACCTGGAGGTCGTCGAGGCGCTCAAGTACCACCTGCGCGACCTGGCCGTCACGTTCCGGTTCAGCGAGGCCGTGGCCCGGGTCGAGAAGCACGCCCGGGGCGCGATCGCGGTGCTGGACAGCGGCAAGACCATCGCCGCCGACACCGTCATGTACTCCGCCGGCCGCCAGGGCATGGGCGACACCCTCGACCTGGCCGCCGCCGGGCTGCAGGCCGACGACCGGGGCCGGATCCCCGTCGACGAGTACTTCCGCACCGCCGTGCCGCACATCTACGCCGTCGGCGACATCATCGGCTTCCCCGCGCTGGCCGCGACCTCGATGGAGCAGGGCCGCCTGGCCGCCCACCACGCCTGCGGCGAGCCCGTGGGCACCATGTCCGCGCTGCAGCCCATCGGCATCTACACCATCCCCGAGATCAGCTACGTCGGGCGTACCGAGGACGAGCTGACCGACCAGCGGGTGCCGTTCGAGGTCGGCGTCTCCCGCTACCGCGAGCTGGCCCGGGGCCAGATCATCGGCGACTCGCACGGCATGTTGAAGATCCTGGTCTCCCCGGAGGACCGTAAGCTGCTCGGCGTGCACGTCTTCGGCACCGGCGCCACCGAGCTGCTCCACATCGGCCAGTCCGTGATGGGCTGCGGCGGCACCGTCGACTACCTGGTCGACGCGGTGTTCAACTACCCGACGCTGGCCGAGTCGTACAAGGTCGCCGCCCTCGACGCGACCAACAAGATGCGCCACATCGCGAGCCTGCGCGACTGATGCCGGCCACCGTGACCGCGCCGGACCCGCAGCCCACAGCGCTGCGCCCGGCCGTGCCACCGCGTACCCTGCGGCCAGGCCGCCGCCGCGGCCGGCTGCTCGCCGCGCTGTCCGTGCTGGTCGCCTGCCTGCTGCTGTTCCACCGCGCCGTCCCGAACGTGTTCGCGCACCTGGGCAGCCTGCTGGAGTCGCTGCTGCCCTGGCTCGGCCTGGCCGTGCCGGTGCTGGCCGGGCTGGCGCTGCTGCGCCGATCCAGGGTCGCGCTGGCCGCCGCCGCGCTGCCCGCCGCCGCGTGGCTGCACGGGTTCGGCGGGGTGCTGCCGCCCGACCCGGCCGCCCCGCACGACCTCACCGTCGTGCAGCACAACGTCAGCGACGAGAACCCCGACCCGGCGGGCACCGCGCGGGCGCTGCTCGCGGCCGGGCCGGATTTGGTCGCGCTGGAGGAGGTCACCCCGGCCGCGCTGGACGCGTACGCCACCGTGCTCGGCCGCGAGCTGCCGCACACGGCTCTGGAGGGCACCGTCGGGCTGTGGTCCCGCTACCCGGTCAGCGACGTGCGGCTGGTCGAGATCCGGCCCCGGGCGATCGTCGCCGACTGGAGCCGGGGCATGCGGGCCACCGTGCACACCCCGCGCGGCGACGTCGCCGTGTACGTCGCGCACCTGCCGTCGCTGCGGCTGCGGCCCACCGACGGGTTCGGCTCGACGATCCGCGACGAGAGCGCCGCCAAGCTGGGCGCGGCGCTGGCCGCCGAGCCGCTGGACCGGCTGATCCTGATCGGCGACCTCAACGGCACGGTCGACGACCGTGGCCTGGGCCCGGTCACCGAGCAGGTGCACACCGACCGCTCCGACTTCGCCTTCAGCTGGCCCGCCGCCGCCCCGGTCGCCCGGATCGACCACGTCATGGCCCGCGCCGCGACGGTCGTGCGCGCCTGGTCGCTGCCCCGCACCGGCAGCGACCACCTGCCGCTGGCCGCCCGGATCAGGATCTGACCGGTTCTACAGGCCGATGCGGAAGGTCCCGGTCAGCTGCAGCGAAGCCTGCTCGCGCAGCACGTCGGCCGAGTACAGGCGCGGCGGCTCGTTCATCCCGGGTAGCACGACACCGTACGCGGCGTGCCCGCCCGGCACCTCGGCGACGGTGAAGGGGTAGGCGCAGCTGGTGTTCTGCAGCTGGCGGCTGGCAGGCTCCTTCTTGAGCTGCCCCACCGCGATGATCACCCCGGTCTCACTGAGCACGTGGATCTTGTCGTCGGGCAGGTCAGGGCACAACTCGCCGACCACCTTCACCCCGGTGACCGTCACGGTGCCGTCCACCGTGAACGGGTCGGCCGTCCCGGAGCCGCCGATCAGCGCGACGACACCGCCGCCCAGCAGCACCCCCGCCACTGCGGCCACGGCGGGAACGGCGATCCGGTTCAGGCTCCGACCGGTTTTCGAGGTGCTGTGCTGCTCAGTCATGGCGCGCACAATAGTCGACTCAGTCCATCACGTGGGGGCACGCCGTGCGGCGCAGTTCCGTCACGTCGGCTCGGCGCGCCCGGCCGTCGGGCAGGATGAGATCGGGAGCCGCCCGGCGATCACCAGGCACGGCTTCTCGATCAATAGGACACCGCCGCCCCGAGCGTGCGCGAGGGCGCTCGACGTGGTGGGGTATGAGTGACAAGGGACGCAGCGGCGCGGCCGTTTCACATCGGGCTTTCACGACCAGGAGTCACATCATGGCAGCACAGATCGGTGTCACGGGGCTGGCGGTGATGGGCGCCAACCTCGCCCGCAACCTGGCCCGCAACGGCTACACCGTCGCGGTGCACAACCGCAGCCGCGCCCGCACCGACGCGCTGATCGCCGAGCACGGCCACGAGGGCGACTTCGTCCCGGCGGAGACGCTGCAGGAGCTGGTCGACTCGCTGGAGAAGCCGCGCCGCGTCCTGATCATGGTCAAGGCCGGCAAGCCGGTCGACGCCGTGATCGACGACCTGGTGCCGCTGCTCGACGCCGACGACATCATCATCGACGCGGGCAACTCCCACTACACCGACACCCGCCGCCGCGAGGCCGCGCTGGCCGAGAAGGGCCTGCACTTCGTCGGCGTGGGCGTGTCCGGCGGCGAGGAGGGCGCGCTCAAGGGCCCGTCGATCATGCCGGGCGGGTCGAAGAAGTCGTACGAGTCGCTCGGGCCCATGCTGGAGAAGATCTCCGCCCACGTCGACGGCGAGCCCTGCTGCTCCTGGATCGGCACCGACGGCGCCGGCCACTTCGTCAAGATGGTCCACAACGGCATCGAGTACGCCGACATGCAGGTCATCGGCGAGGCGTTCGACCTGCTGCGCTCCGGCGCGGGCATCGAGCCGGCCGAGCAGTCGAAGATCTTCGCCGAGTGGAACAAGGGCGACCTGTCGTCCTTCCTGATCGAGATCACCGCCGAGGTGCTCGGGCACGTCGACGCGAAGACCGGCAAGCCGTTCGTGGACGTCGTGGTCGACGCCGCGGGCATGAAGGGCACCGGCGGCTGGACCGTCATCGCCGCGCTGGAGCTGGGCTCGCCGGTCACCGGCATCGCCGAGTCGGTGTTCGCCCGCGCCCTGTCGTCGCAGGCCGCACAGCGCCCCGTGGCGCAGAGCCTGCTGCCCGGCCACGAGGTGAAGCTGGACCTGCCGGACACCTTCGTCGAGGACGTGCGCCAGGCGCTGTACGCGTCGAAGCTGGTCAGCTACGCCCAGGGCCTGGACATGCTGGTCGCGGCGGCCAAGGAGTACGGCTGGGAGCTGGACCTGGCCGCGATCGCGTCGCTGTGGCGGGCCGGCTGCATCATCCGCGCCTCGCTGCTGCGCGACATCACCGAGGCGTACCGCGGCGACAACCCGCCCGCCAACCTGCTGTTCGCCCCCGCCTTCACCGAGGCGATCGGGGCGGCCGTGCCGGCCTGGCGCCGGGTCGTGGCCACCGCCGCGCAGCTGGGCATCCCCGCCCCGGTGTTCTCGTCCTCGCTGGCGTACTACGACGGCCTGCGCCGCGAGCGCCTGCCCGCCGCGCTGACCCAGGGCCTGCGCGACCTGTTCGGCGCGCACACCTACCAGCGGGTCGACGCCGACGGCGTGTTCCACACCCTGTGGTCGGGCGACAAGACCGAGCGCCCGGAGTCCTGACGCCTTTCGCGAGCAAAGCTCCGTTCATGCGGTTCTGCTGCATGAACGGAGCTTTGTGTTTACCGCCCCGTGCGCCGGGGGCAGGACGACCCGATACGGTGTTGGTTCAACTTTGAACTCCGAGGAGTGAACGCCTGTGGGCGCCTACGGCACCCAGATCCTGCTGGTGCTTGTCCTGATGTTGATCAACGGAGCCCTGTCGGGCAGCGAGATGGCACTCATCTCGCTCCGCGAGTCGCAGATCCAGCGGCTCGAGCGCTCCTCCTCCGGCGGCCGGGTGCTCGCCCGCCTCTCCCGGGACCCGAACCGGTTCCTGGCCACCATCCAGATCGGCATCACCCTGGCCGGCTTCCTGGCGTCCGCCTTCGCCGCCACCTCGCTGGCGCAGCCGCTCGTGCCCGCGCTGGCGTTCCTCGGCTCGGCCGCCGAGGTCGTCGCGATCATCATCGTCACGCTCGTCCTGACGTTCCTCACCCTGGTGCTGGGCGAGCTGGCACCCAAGCGCATCGCGATGCAGCGCGCCGAGGGCTGGGCGCTGCTCGCGGCCCGGCCGCTGGACTGGATGGCCACCGCGTCGCGGCCCATCGTCTGGCTGCTCGGCAAGGCCACCGACATGATCGTCAGAATCGCGGGCGTCGACCCCCGGGCCGGGCGCGAGGAGATCTCCGCCGAGGAGATCCGCGACCTGGTCGTCGCGCAGCGCGGCTTCAGCGCCCAGCAGCGGGAGATCATCTCCGGTGCGTTCGAGATCACCGAACGGGACATCCGGGAGATCCTGATCCCCCGGCGCGAGGTGTTCGCCCTGGCCGCCGACCTGACCGTCGAGGAGGGCCTGCGCGAGCTGGCGAACTCCGGTCACAGCCGGGCTCCGGTGGTCCGTGACGGCGACCTGGACACCGTCGTCGGCGTGGTGCACCTGCGCGACCTGCTCGACGCCGAGGGCGAGGTCGGCGAGCGCGCCCGGCCCGCGATCTTCCTGCCGGAGACGCTGTCGGTGTCGGACGCGATGCGCCAGCTGCGCTCGCAGCGCGAGCAGTTCGCCCTGGTGGTGGACGAGCACGGCTCGATCGACGGCATCCTCACCATGGAGGACCTGGTGGAGGAGGTCGTCGGTGAGATCTACGACGAGACCGACCGGGACGTCGTCGCCGTGGTCCGCGAGGCAGACGACGTGTTCCTGGTGCCCGGCTCGTTCCCGCTGCACGACCTGCCCGACCTCGGCATCGACGTGGACCGGCTGGGCGAGGTGGACTACACCACCGTCGCAGGGCTGCTGCTGGACCGGCTGGGCCGCATCCCGACCGAGCCCGGCGACGTCGTGAAGGCGCCCGGCTTCACCGGCGAGGTGGTCGAGGTCGCCGAGCGCAGCATCACCAAGATCCGCCTGCGCCTGGTCCGCGACCGCGACCGGCACTCGGACCGTACCGCCTAAGCGGGGCGCGGAGTCTCGCGCCGGGTAGTCAAGATCGCTGTCTCGTGTCCCAACCTGAGGTCCAACCAGACCTTCGGACACGAGACAGCGATCTTTCCATGTGGCCCCCTGGCCGAACACGCAGCGCCGCGCAAGTTGGCGGAGGAATCGTGCAAGTAGTTGCACAGATTGCGTGCAAGAAATCGACTCAATCTCTTGTGTTTATCGATCGGTCGAAGTAAGTTGATCCGCAATCGCCATCCTGTACACGTCCCAGCAGGAGGAACATTGCGCACCATCAAGTCCGTGGCCCGCATCGCCGCCGTGAGCGGTCTCATGGCCGCCAGCTTCGTCGCCGCCACCGCCGCCCCGGCCGCCGCCGCGGGGTGCAACTCGGGCAACACCAGCTACTCCACCTTCCGCGCGGGCGGCTGCTCCGGCTACCCGAGCAACTGGAAGGTCCAGGCCCGGACCAGCTGCCTCGGCGGCTCGACCGCGTACGGCTCCTGGGTCTCCGTCGGCGGCTACTCCTACGCGACCTGCGCGGGCGGCCGTCAGGCCTTCGGCGGTTCGTACTCCGTCAGCCCGTAACACCTTTCCCCGCGCGGCTCCCACGCCGCGCATCGAGCCCTCGGCCCGATCCAGCCGAGGGCTCGAACATGCATGCCGTCAGACGATCCCGATCCGGGCCAGCGCGCCGGTCTCCATCGCACACCACAGTGCACCGTCGTGGACCGCGATGCCGTGGGGTTCCCCATCGGGTCGCGAGAGCGGGAACGAGTCGATCGCGCCGCCGAGCGTGATCCGGCCGACCCGGCCGGTCCCCCACTCGGTGAACCACAGCGCACCGTCGGGGCCCGCCGTAATCGCATGAGGCCGCGCCTGCCGATCGGGCAGCGGAAACTCGGCGATGTCGCCGTCGACCGTAATCCGGCCCACCTGGCCCGCGCCGATCTCGACGAACCAGAGCGCCCCGTCCGGTCCAAGCGTGATGCCGACCGGCCCGGCGCTCGCCGTGGGAAGCGGATACACCCTGGCTGCGCCGTCGGCCGCGATCCGGCCGATGGCGTTGGCTGCGTTCAGCGTGTACCACATGGCGCCGTCCGGACCGGCGGTGATCGCGGACGGGAAGTCGCCGAGCGCCGGGAACTCGGTGATCGTGCCGTCCGGCGTGATCCGGCCGATCCGGCCGGCCGTGGTGAGCGTGAACCAGACCGCCCCGTCGGCTCCGGCGGCGATGCCGAACGGCCCGCCGTCCGCCGTCGGCGGGGTGAAGGACGTGGTCACACCGTCGACGCTGAGGCGGCCGATCCGGTGCGCCCGGCCCTCGGTGAACCACAGCGCGCCGTCCGGACCGGAGGTGATCACCATCGGGCCCCGGCCCACGGCGAACTCGGTGAGCCGCCCGTCGGGGCTGCGCCGGACGACCCTGTCCTGATGTACGAGCGTGCACCACAGGCACCCGTCCGGGCCTTCGACCAGCGCATAGGGTCCGGCATCAGGGCCGCTGACGGTGAACTCGCGAATCTGGACGGTGGGGTGCTGCGATGAGCCCGGCATGGTGAGTCCTTCCCGCGGCCGCGTGGATCAAACGCCATGATCGCGATCTCGTGTCGAAAGCTCTGGTCAGAGCCCACCTACTGACACGAAACGGCGATCATGCCTGGCGGGTGGCGGCCTCCGCCGCCAGGGCGCGGAAGGCGGCCTCGGTCGGCGAGCCCGGGTCGGCGCAGTACACGATCATGCGCTGGTCGCTGTCGGAGATGTGCAGCAGCTGGCACTCGAACTCCAGCGGCCCGGCGACAGGGTGCACCACGGTCTTGCGTACGCCGCGCCGTACCTGCACGTCGTGCTCGGCCCACATCCGCGCGAACGCCGGAGACGTGCCCAGCAGCTCGGTGACCAGGGACTCGATCCCGGCGTCGCCCGGGTAGCGGCCGTACGCGGCGCGCAGGTCGGCGACCGTGGCCCGCACGAACCGCAGCGACTCCGCGCCGGGCTCGCGCAGCCGATCCGACCGGAACATCCACCGGATCATGTTGCGGTCGCGCTCCGGATACGCCGACAGGTCGCCGATGAAGTGCACGGCCAGCACGTTCCACGCCAGCACGTCGTACTTCGCGTCCACGATGTACGCCGGGACCAGCGGCATCGCGTCGAGCAGCGCCCGCATCGCGGGCAGCAGGGTGCGGCTGGGGCCGGTCGTCGCGGGCGGGTTCTCCCCCGCCAGCCGGAACAGGTACTCCCGCTCGTCGGCGGTCAGCATCAGCGCGCGGGTGAGCGCGGCCAGCACCTGCCGCGACGGCTGCGGGCCCCGGCCCTGCTCCAGCCGGATGTAGTAGTCGATCGACATCCCGGCCAGCTGCGCCACCTCCTGCCGGCGCAGGCCCGGCGTGCGCCGCCGCCCCGCGCCCGGCACCCCGCCCTCGGGCAGACCGACGTCGGCCGGCCGCAGCCGCTCCCGCCTGCTGCGCAGGAAGGCGGCCAGTTCGGTGCGGTGGCGCTCGTGCATACCCACCAGCCTGCCCGACGGCCCGCGAGACCGCACCCCGCCCGGGTGGTATCGGCGATACCAGGCTGACCGGTTCTCTCCCGGGACCGCGGCGGCCACGGCACGGTGAGGGTATGACTGAGGAAACCACCGTCGCGCTGGTCACCGGCGCTAACAAGGGCATCGGCTACCAGACCGCACGGCTGCTCGGCGAGCTGGGCCACACCGTCCTGATCGGCGCCCGCGACCCCGAGGCGGGACGGCGGGCCGAGTCGGCGCTGCGGGAGGGCGGCGCGGACGCCAGGTTCGTGCCGCTGGAGGTGACCGACGCCGCGTCGGTCCGGCAGGCCGCAGAGCACGTCGCGGAGACGTTCGGGCGGCTCGACATCCTGGTCAACAACGCGGGCATCGTCCGCGCCCCCGGCAGCGACGGTGCGGCGGGCTGGGCGCCGAGCCAGGCGGCCGTCGCCGACGTGCGGGCGGTCTTCGAGGTCAACGTGTTCGGTGTCATCGCGGTGACCAACGCGATGCTGCCGCTGCTACGCCGCGCCCCGGCAGCGCGCATCGTGCACGTGAGCAGCGAGGTCGGCTCGATCGGCTCGGTGACCGATCCGGACAGCCCGCTGTTCGCGCTGACCTCGCTCGGCTACCCCGCCTCGAAGGCCGCGCTGAACATGGTCACCGCGATGTACGCCAAGGAGCTGGCGGGCACGCCCATCAAGGTCAACGCTGCGAACCCCGGCTACTGCGCCACCGACCTGAACGGCAACAGCGGCTTCCGCACCGCCGAGGAGGGCGCCCGGATCAGCGTCGAGCTGGCCACCCTGCCCGCCGACGGCCCGTCCGGCGAGCTGTGGGGCTACCTGTGGGACCCGTCGTCGCCCGTGCCCCGCAACGGCCGCCTGCCCTGGTGACCGATGCCGTCGTGCTCGGAACACCGCTGGGGACGGAGCTCCGAGCACGACGGTGCACGCCTACCTACGGGCCAGGCCTGACGGCCAACCGCGCCGCAGGGTGTTCATCCGGCGGCGGACCTCGCGGTCGGGCTCGCAGCCGGCCGCCGTCGCCAACGCCCGCGCCATCTCCGGGGTGATCAGGTCCACCGGCCACGCCTCCAGGGCGTTCAGCGCCATGTTCCGGTTGCGGATCGAACGGTTCGCCAGCGCCGCCCGGATCAGCGGCCAACCCTTTCCGGGGTGACCGTCCAGCCGGCTCACGATCATGTCCAGGGCGTCCTCCGGCTCGGCCGAGCCGAACAGGAGGTCGAGCGCGGGCCCGGTCGCCAGGTCGGCCAGCGGCAGCAGCTCCTCGGCCAGCCGCAGCACCTCGTCGATGTCCCCGGCGCCGGTGACCAGCTGGTACCACAGGCGTGAGTCATACGGTCCGCGCCTGAGCTGCGCCATCACCTGCGTCACGAACGGGATGCCGAGCAGGCGCGCGGGCCACAGCGCCACCTGGAACACCGCCGGATCCTCGCCGCTCAGCGCCGCGACGACCACGGCCCGCCAGTCCGGCCGGGCGCACAGTTCCGCGGCCAGATCGTGCAACCGTGCCGCGTCGGCGGGCGACCAGGCATCGCCCGCCGACGCGGCGTGGTCGCGCAGGGTGGCGGTGATCGCCGTCCGCACCAGGTCCGGCGGGCGTGCGGCGACATGCCGCAGATACCGCTCGACCGCCACGGCGCCGTCGGGATAATCGTCCATGCCCTCCGCCGGGCCGCCCAGGCACAGCGCATACAGGATGCCACCGGCGCCCCGCAGCAGCTCGTCGTCGATCTCGTCCGCGGCGAGCGCGCCCGCGAGATCCCCGGTCGTGGCGGCGGTATAGGCGAGGTACTCGTCCATGATCGAGTTGCGGTACCCCTCGCGCAGCAGCCACGCCTTGATCTCCGGACGGCGGGTGGACCTCAGCCGTTGCACCGCGTGGATCCGGCCCCAGCCGCCGACCCGCCGCGCGAGCACGTACACGGCGCGATCGGGGTGGGGCTGCGTGCGCAACAGCGCGACCACGGCGTACAGCGTCAGGGTCTCCAGCGCACCCAGCCGGAGCAGCAGGTCGGCGTCGCGCTTCTCACCGGCGAGGCCGATCAGCACGATCCCGAGCGCGACCGGCCCGCGGCGGACGCCGTTCTCGGCGAGCCATCGGCCGAGTTCCCGCACCCGGTCCGGCGGCCGGCCGGCGAGGTCCTGGGTGAGGCCGTCGGCCACGGCGAGCGGGTCGACCCGGGCGGACACGTCGTGCAGCCGCCGCAGCAGGTCGGCGGACGGCGAACCGTCGAGCGCCGCCCGCAGGATCTCGGTCAGCTCGGCGGCGCCCGCGTCCGCACCGACGCCGGCGTGCTGGGTGCGGACGCCGTCGAGGACCGTGTCGGACATGGTGAATCGGTGGGGATCGCGGGGCCGCGCGTCTGGCAGCGGCGCGCCGCCGTCCGGCCAGGGGCCCGGCCCGTGCAGCGCCGCCAGCGACAGCGCGTGTGCGAAGTAGGTCTGCCCGTCCACGGCCGCCTCCGGCAGCCGCCACTCGCGGGCGCTCATCGTGCGGGGCGGAGGCCGCCCTTCCAGTTGATCAGCATCGTCACATGATGCACGCGGACCCGCCGCCGCGCACGCGCATATTCGGCGGCCGGTAGCGTGAACCGGTGACCGACCAGGATCTCAAGCCGTTCTTCGCGGCGGCAGCCGCCGGGCTCACCTTCAACGCGCCACTCGGCGAGCTGCGCGCCGCCGACCTGATCCGGCGGCTGGCCCCGGCCGACCCCGGCTGGCGTGCTCTCGACCTCGGCTGCGGCAACGGGGAACTGCTGCTGCGCCTTAGCGACGCGTACGCCATCAGCGGCGACGGTGTGGAGCGCGAGCCGCAGGACAAGCCCCATGCGGACGAACGCGCCCGCGTGCTCGGCCTGACCGAGCAGGTCACCTTCCACACGGCGGACGCCACCACCTGGGAGACCCCGGCGGAGCTGGTGCTCAACGTCGGCGCGAGCCACATCTGGGGCGGCACCGAGCAGGCCCTGGCCGTGCTGCACCGGCTGACCAAGTCCGGCGGCCTGCTGCTGTTCGGCGAGGGCTGCTACGAGGCCGAGCCGACCGCCGCGATCCGGGAGACCTTCGGCGACCTGCCCGACCTGGCGGGGCTGGCAACGCTGTGCGTCGCGGCCGGGTTCCGCCCGCTGCACGTCGCGGTGTCCACGATCGGCGAGTGGGACGACTTCGAGTCCGACTGGCGGGCCGGGATCGAGCGGCTCGGCACCCCGGAGGCCCGCGCGTTCGCCGACCGGCGGCGCGACGAGTATCTCGGCGGCTACCGCGGCACGGTCGGCTTCGCCTGGCTGATCCTCACCCCGGCCTGAGCCTGCCGGGGTTCCGGCCCGCGGCTGGTTACGGTGGGCCGATGCGTGAAACGGCATCCGAACTCGACGAACTCCAGGCCCTGCTCGACGCCTCGCTGTCCCGCTCCACCGCCCACCTGCAATCGATCTTCACCGCGCGCACGATCGGCGCGGTGCAGCTGACCCGGATCCTGACCGGCATGTGCACGCTCGCCCTGTCCACGGTGACCGCCAAGGGCGAGCCGCGGATCAGCGGCGTGGACGGGCACTTTCTGCACGGGCGGTGGCACTTCGGCACGGCACGCACCGCCGCCAAGGCCCGGCACCTGGCCGCCCGCCCGGCCGCCAGCGCGGCGCACATGCGCGGCGAGGATCTCGGCGTGTTCACCCACGGCACGGTCGAGATCCTCAACCCGGAGGGCGGCGCACCGGCGGCGGACTGGCCCGAGCTGCTGGCGTACTTCAAGGACTTCTACGGCGCCGACGCGTTCGACTGGGAGCGCGAGGTCGTCTACTACCGGCTGCACCCGCACTGGATGACCGTGTACGCACCCGACGTGGCCAAGCTCCTGCCCGATTGACTGCTCCCCCGCCTGAAGGCGGGGGATTCTTCCCGCTCTCAGCTTT